>JAZGVH010000002.1:0-1200000 GCA_039889245.1 Dermatophilaceae bacterium Soc4.6
GGCATTCCCACCATCCAGTCGTTCCTCGCCATCGAAGGAGATCTGGCGACCGGTCGACTCGCCCGCATCACGGTCCGCGACCTCAGCATGCCCCGCACCTTGCACGCGATCTGGCACCCGCGCCAGCGACCCCGCCTCGCTGCAGACCTCTTGCCCTGCGGGACTGCTGGGCGTGGGTCATGCGACGGATGCAGCGCAGGAGGACGGTGTCGCCGCCGGAGCCAATGGGCTGGTTAACCCGAGCTAGGCCACCTCACGGTTGTCAACGCGGTGCTACTCCGGCCGAGCGCCGTACTGGCTGCCTACTTGGCGCCGTTGAGGTGGAAGGTCACGGTCTTGATGTTGCTGGCCACACCGAGGGCAGCGAGGTCCTTGGCGTTGACGAGTCCGTCGCCGTTCATGTCGGTGACGACGGCGGGGGCGTCGTCGTAGATGCCGTTGTGGTTGAGGTCGGCGACGACGGCGACGGTGACGGTGGTGTTGATGTTCTGTCCGGCGATGGCGGCGCCGACGATCCAGGTGTCCCAGATCTCGGTCTCTTCGGCGCTCCGGTTGGTGATGCCGGTGAGGTTGAACAGGTTGGCCAGGTTGGTGCCGGGGCCGGAGAAGCCGGGAACGGTGCGGTTCGTGGTCGAGGTCAGGACCACGAGCCCGGGCAGCCGGTCGTCCTGGCCGGTGGAGAAGGTGCCGGGGAACGGGGCGATGTTGTTGTGGGCGGCCGGGCCGGTCAGCTGCAACCCGGTGAAGCCGGAGGCGGTCAGGCCGTCGGGGCCGGTGGCGGGGTAGTCGATGTCGAGGTCGACGAACCAGCCCTTGCCTTCCGTGCCGGCGTTGTCGCCCGAGCTGGGGGCCTGGACGTCGATGTGGACGGGCTGGGAGTGGGAGTCGCCGTTGCCGGAGGCCGCCGTGCCGGTGGTGGTGCCGGTGGTGGTGCCGGCGAAGGCTGAGGGCAGGACCGGCGCGAGGGCGGCGACGCCGACGAGGGCGGCGACGGACAGGATGAGGGTGTGGCGGCGGGGCGAGGTGATCTTCACGGGGTGCTCCTGGCTCGAGGTGGCTGGTGACTGGTGACGCCGAATACGTAGGCGTGTACGGAGGTGTGTACGGAAGCGGTGCGGGTTTGGTTCATCCGGGCAGGGTGGTGGTGTGGGCCAGCTCCTGTCCGTCGGGGCCGAGGACGGTGATCCGGGTCACGTCGGCCGGGGTCACCGAGGTGGCGCCGACGACTGTCACGGTGCCGGTGCCGGTGGCGGCCCAGGTGGCGGCCTGCTCGTGGTGGCCGTCGCGGGCGGTGGTCTGCAGGACGAACGGGCCCCGTACGGGCAGGCCCGACAGGTCGACGGTGAGGGCGCTTCCCCAGGGCTTGACCGTCAGCTGCACGTGCCCGACGGCGGATCCAGCAGTGGCGCTGAGGGCGATCTGCTGACCGGTGGGGCTGGGCTCCCGGGTCAGCAGGGCCACCCCGCCGCCGACGGCGAGCGCCGCCACGGACGCCGCCACCGCCGCCCCCAGGGCCCACCGGTTCCGCTGGCGGCGTCGCTGGTCAGCGATCTGGTGCAGCAGGGCGGGCAGGAGCTCGGTGGGGGTGGGCGGCCGGGGGGGCGCGGCGTCCGTCGGGGGTCGGCGGCGCAGCACCTCGGGCAAGGTGGCGAGGTCGGCGACCTCGTCTTGGCAGGCCGGACACCCCGACAGGTGCTCCTCCACCTGCAGGACGTCGGGCCGGTCCAGGGCCCCGAGCACGTACGCGCCCAGCAGCAGGCGCACGTCCTGGTGGTTCTCACTCATCGGGTCACTCCCATCTCGTCGACGATCACGCGCAGTGCCCGCAGGGCGTAGTAGGTCCGCGACTTCACCGTGCCCGGGGGAAGTCCGAGTTTGGCGGCGGCCGAGGCGACACTGTCGCCCTGGTAGTACAAGGCCTCGATCACCTCACGGTGCTGGGGTGTCAGCCGCTGCAACGCGGCCACGACCAGCCATCCCTCGATGGCACCGTCGAGCTCCTCAGGTGCCTGGTGGGCCTCGAGCCGGGCATCGTCGTTGACGAGTCGGGGTCGGTGTTGGGCGGCCCGCCACTGGTCGGTCAGCAGGTTCCGTGCGACGGTGAACAGGTAGGCCCGGGGGTTGGTGTGTGCGGGGTCGATCTTGTCCAGGTTGCGCCAAGCCCGCAGCAAGGTCTCCTGCACGACGTCCCGCGCCTGGTCGCGGTCGTCGACGTAGCGCAGGGCGAACGCGAACAGCGCGCCGGCGTGGGCGTCGTGCAGTGCGGTCATCAGCTGCTCGTCCGACGGTGCCTGCGGGCTCCTTACCGTCTGCTTGGCGTCCCGCATGCCTGGGTACACGACGAGGGTCGTCAAGCGGTTCACCACCTCGCTCGAGCCCGTCGGCTTACCGGGTGGAATCGAGGCGTGAACCATCCGGGCTCGTCCACCGTGTCACACCGAGACGGTGTCACCCATGTCGGGACGAGTACGGCCCCGGTGGCATCCGAGCGGGCAGGACCCCTGCCCGCTGTTCCCTCTGAAGGAGACGTCATGCGCCTTGTCCATCGATCCCTGTCCCGGCGGGTCACCGCGGCTGGGGCACTCGTCACCGCGGTGGGTGTGGGTTGTGCGCTGTCGCTGGGCGTCGGAGCCGGACCCACGCAGGCTCAGCCGGCCCACCAGCCTCGGGCGGCGGACCCGATCCAGGCTCCGGCCCTGCCCGGTGCGCCGCCGATCGGGCGGGCCGACCGCGTGTACACCGCCGACCAGACCTCGAACACGGTCACCGTGATCAACCCCCGCACCCGCACGGTGCTGGGGACGATCGCCTTGGGGGACCAGCGTCTGGGCGGTGACCTCGGGCCGCAGTACCTGCGCGACGTCGACGTCCACGGCCTCGGCTTCTCCCGGGACGGGCGCTACCTCGATGTGATCTCGGTGACCACCAACACCGTCACGGTGCTGCGGACGGTCGACAACTCCGTGGTGTCCCAGACGTCCGTCGGGCGGGCCTCGCACGAGGGCTTCTTCTCCCCCGACGGAGCCACCGTGTGGGTTGCCGACCGCGCCCTGGCCCAGCTGGACATCGTCGACGCCCTCCACGGCGGGGTCGTGGGGCACGTGGCGACCGACGACGGACCCTCCAAGGTGCTGTTCAGCCCCGACGGGCGCTACGCCTACGTCAACCACCTTCGTTCGGCCACCATCGACGTCATCCAGGTGTCGTCACGCAAGGTCGTCCAGCGCATCACCGGCCTGGCCGACGTGTTCTGCTCCGACATGGCCCTCTCACCCGATGGCGGTGAGCTGTGGGCAGCGCACAAGAAGGTCGGGAAGGTCAGCGTCGTCGACCTGCGCTCCGGGACGGTCACCAGCGTCCTGACGACCGGGGCGGACACGAACCACCCCGCGTTCGTCACCACCCGAGGCGCCGGCTACGTCTACCTGACGATCGGGGGCGAGAACACCACGAAGATCTACCGACGCCGCCCCGGCCACCCCCCCGTGCTGGTCGGTCGCGTCCCCTCCAGCGGGGTCGAGCCGCACGGCATCTGGCCCAGCCCGGACAACTCCACCGTCTATGTCGTCAACGAGCACTCGGACAGCGTCGACATCATCGACACGGCCACCCGCACGCGCACGACCACGTTGCGTGTCGGGCAGGAGGGCCAGGCCCTGGTCTACGTCGCCGGCGCCGTCCCCACCGGCCCGGGCACCCAGAACCTGGTCCGCCAGGGCCTGGGCCAGCCGGTCCGCAACGCCGCGGCCACCGTCACCGCCGGCCCGGGCCACGTCCTGGTCACCGTGCGGGGGGTCAAGGGTCTCGACATGGTCCAGCTCCAGGGCAGCGGCCTGACCCCCAACGCCACCTACACCGCATACGCGAGACGAGGCGACGACCGGGTCCCCCTGATGTCCTTCACCGCCGACGCACAAGGGGCAGCACCGCAGGTCCTGGCCTTCGTGAAGTTCCTCGGCGTCTACGACATCACCACCGTGCAGATCCGTCCCGGGCAGTGACCTCTTGGCGGCCGGGACCACCAGCCGGGTCCGGCCCGTGCGGAACAACCCCGGCGTCCTCGCGAGAGGGCGCTGGCGGGACGGCTCCGACGGGTGACCTCGCGCCCGGGTGAACCGATCGCGGGCGGGGTGCGTATCCCCGGGTATGACGTCGCCGCGTAGCGTGATCCGCGCGCTTCGCGTCATCCGCGTTCTTCCCGTGCTGGCCGCTGTCGTGCTGGCGGTGTCGAGTTGCAGCTCAGGCGCCCATGCCCCTGATTCGACATCGGCCGCTGAACCCGGGGCGTCACCCCAGGTCTCGAGTGCGGCGGCCGGCCCGGTGTCAGTGGCCCCCTCCACCATCAAGACCTACGCCTTCCCCGCCTTCACCGCCTCCCCCGGGCAGACGATCACCCTTCGCGACGAGGACAGCGAGCCACACACCGTGACCGCCGACGACGGTTCCTTCGACTCCGGGACTTCGACACCACCACCCCAGGGACCCTGACCGTCCCCACCACACCGGGCGTCTACCCGGTGCACTGCACCGTGCACCCCTCGATGCACGGCACCTTGACCGTCCACTGAAGCCGCTCCCGCACCCTTTACACCCCTCACCTCCAGGAGATCCCCGATGAACCCCCTCCGCGCCACCCTCACGGTCGCATCAGTCGCCGTGGCCCTCGTCACCGTCAGCGCCTGCGGCTCCAGCGGAACCACCGCACCACCGGCGGCCGCCCCGGTCTCGAGCACCGCGTCCGCCGATGCCTCGACCTCGCCCGCACCATCCACGAGCCCGGCCGCCGCAGCCTCGGGCTCACTCGACGCCGCCAACCAGACCAGCGACGGCAAATCCGTCGTCGTGGCCACCGTCACCCTCGACGCCGCCGGAAAGGGAGGCTGGATCGCCCTGCACGCCGACGCCGGAGGCAAGCCCGGTCCGGTGAAGTACTACGCCGCCGTCCCCGCCGGCCCCTCCACCAAGGTCGTCATCCCGACCCCCGGAGGCATCACCACCGGTGACTACTGGCCCATGCTGCACGTCGACGACCACACCATCGGCACCTACGAGTTCCCCAAGGTCACCGGAGCCGACCTGCCCGCCATGTCCGGCGGAATGGTCGTCATGAAGAAGATCACCGTGACCGTCAAGTAGTCCCGTCCTACCAGTCGACCGCTGCAGCCGCAGACCGTACGGGGTCAGCACGCGAACTCTCCGGCCACGCATCGCCGACCGTTACCTCCGGGGACGGCCGACTCGGCCCACGCACCATCCGCCTCGAGGGAGTCGAGGACACGAGGCGGCGGCTTCTCTCCGACCTGGCCCACGAGCTCCTTACGCCCATCGCGACCCTCAGCGCCTTCCACGAAGGGCTGCACCACTGTGTGGCGACCCTCGGGCCGGAGTCCCGCGCGGTCCTGGCCGAGCAGACCGACCGGCTCGCGCAGTTGGCGGACAACATCGACGAGGTCTCCAGCGCCGAGCAAGGACGGCTGCAGCTCACCCTGCACGTGGCGTACGGAACTCAGACGGCCATCGACGGTCCCGCCGTCAGCCGGTCGACGGCGTCCTGGAGGCGGTCGGCGATGATGCGATCGGGGTCGGCGGTGGCTGCTTGGTAGTGCAGGGCCATGGCGGGTGTGGTGTGGCCGAGTCGGTGTGGCATCTCGCGGACGCTGGCGCCGGACTGGGGTCCGAGAGTGGCGGCGGTGCGGCGCAGGTCGTGCCAGTGCAGTTGGGGTCGGCCGATGGCTTCGCGGGCGGCGAAGAACCCGTAGGCGCCCTTCTGGTAGGTGTTGCCGCCGCGTCGTTCGGTGCGGGCGACGCCGCCGTACAAGGTCGTGGCGGCCATCAGCTGGCTGTCGCGGCCGGAGAAGACGAGGTCGTCTCGGGCGACGGTGGTGCGGGCGGTCGTGGCGAGGTGGTCTCAGATGGCGATGACGACCAGGGCGGGCATGGCGACGTCGCGGACGGCAGCGGCCGTCTTGGGTGGTCCGGCGACCAGGGCGCCCTTGATGCGGATCGCGCCCTGGCGCACACGCAGGGCGCCCGCGTCGAGGTCGAGGTCGAGGTCGCCGTAGGTGGCGAACCACTTCCGCACGGCCAGGGTCGTGATCTCGGTCAGGGGGGTCGCGCCGAAGAGGGGCTCGAGGTGAGGGGTGATGGCGGTGGCGTAGCTGGCGCGCGTGGTGGGGCGCAGGTCGTGGCGGGCGGCGCGCCAGGTGCGGGCAAAGGCTCCGAAGGTGTTGCCGACCCGATGGGCCCTCGGCCAGTCGCTGGCTCTCGCGCCGGGCGGTGGGGGAGGTCCAGGTGCCGGCGTCGAGGAGGCGTCGCTCGTCCACGACCCAGGCCTCGGCGTCGAGACGGGTCGTGAAGGTGCTCGGGGCGTTGTGCCACCGGGCATCGGGGCCGGTAGAGCGTGCCCGGTAGCGCTTGCTGGCCAGGCGCGAGATCGACCCGAAGCTGCGTTTGGCCATCGGTGGTCTCCTTCGTCCCGATGCTCGGGCGGTCGACGAGCCTCGTCAGTCGTGTCAGATTCGTGTCAGATGAGGGTCATGCCGTGTCTCCACCTGTCACCTCGTGTCACCCAACCAGGTCGTCCAAAAAGGTTACAGGGCAACGGGATTCGGTGGGGGTGAACACGTTACCCGAGATCGGAAATCACCCAACCCCGTCTTCGAGTCCCTTCACGTCCACCCTCCCGGCGAGCAACGCATACGATTCGGTGGTGTCGAGCCTCCTTGATCCCCTGTTGAACGCCCCCGCCTGGGTGGTCCTGCTCGTCGTCGGGGCGATCGTCTTCGCCGAGGACGCGCTCTTCGTCGGCTTCGTGCTGCCTGGCGAGACCGCCGCCGTCCTCGGTGGGGTCGCGGCCAACACGGGACACGTGCCGCTGTGGGCGGTGCTCGTAGTCGTCATCGCGGCCGCCATCGTGGGCGACTCGGTGGGCTACGAGGTCGGCAAGCACTTCGGCCCGCGCATCCTCGGCTCGAAGCTCTTCGACAAGCGTCGCGAGGGCCTGGGCAAGGCGCAGGACTTCCTCAAGGAGCGCGGCGGCTGGGCCGTCTTCCTGGGCCGGTGGACCGCCTTCTTCCGGGCCGTGATGCCCGCCCTCGCGGGCACCTCGCAGATGCGCTATCCGCGCTTCCTCGCCTTCAATGCCGCCGGCGGCATCCTGTGGGGCGCTGTGGTCGTCAGCATCGGCTACGTCGCGGGGGCCTCGTACGCCAAGGTCGAGGGCACCTTCGGCCGGTATGCAGCGATCGCCGTGGGTGTCGTGGTCGTCGTCGCCCTCGTCGTGTGGCGGGTGCGCGAGCACCGCCACACCCAGGCCGAGGAGTCGGCCGGCCGGACCGGACAGGCCTAGGCTCCCCGGCATGGCGACCGTCTCGAGCATCCTCATCAACCCCGTGGCCGAGGAGCCGGGTCAGTCGCTCGACAGCGTGGCGGTCGGGGTCGAGGGTCTCGACGGCGACCGTCGCAAGGGGTCACCGGTGCACCTCGTGACCGCGTCCGACTACGTGCTGTCGCACCCTCGGGCCAACCTCGTGATCGACATCGACACGGTCGGGCTCGAGGCCCTGGTGGGCTGTCGGCTGCGCATCGGCGAGGTCGAGCTCGAGGTCACCGGACCGGCCCGCGGCTGTCCGGGCGTCTACGCCGACGTGCCGGTGCCCGGCACGCTGTCCGTCGGCGACGAGGTGACGGTCGGCAGCCCGGCCTCCTGAGCGCCCCCGGGCCAGGCTGTCGCGAGGCCGGTCCACGCGAGCACCGTGAGGTGGCGGGTCAGCTCGGCCCGCGGCATGCCGGCGAGCCCGGCCTCCTCGGCGAGCCAGGCGTCGGCGGCGGCTCGCACCATGCCGACCACCCCACGGGCCCACACCGGCGCCGGTGCGACGTCGTAGCCCGAGGTTCGGAGCGCCTCGTGGAGCACGATCTCGAGCTGGGCGGCGACGTGCCCGGTGACGCTCGAGCTTGGGTCACCGACCGCGTGCCGGTCGCCGCGATCGAGGATGGGCGCGGCCACGACGAAGCGGTAGACCTCAGGATCCTTCTCGACCAGCGCGAGGTACGAGTCGATGGCCGCCGACACGATCTCGGCCGGCGCGGCGTGGAGGGCGACCAGGGGGGTGCCCGCCTCGCCGAGCGCCCGGCCGAGGTCGCGCAGGATCAGTGCGTCGACCCGCTCGGTGACCGCCTGGTAGAGCCCGTTGCGGTCGGTGAAGTGGCGATAGAAGACGGTCTTGCTGGTGCCAGCGGCGAGGGCGATCTCGTCCATCCCGACCCGGGCGCCGTGGGCGCGGATCGCGCGCAGGGTGGCCTCGACCAGCTCCGTGCGTCGCTCCAGGCGGTGCTGGGCCCACCGGGTGCTGCGTCCGTCGCTCGTCACGCTCGAGAAGGTAGCAGGTACCAGGAATATCCGCTACCTTCGGTACTGATAAGTATCCGAGCCGTTCGTGGCGTCACCCACCCTCCTGAAGGAGACCCCCCGTGGCCCGCAGTGCCTCTGCCCAGACGCCCAGCAGCCCGCGCCGCGCCGCCGTCCTCGGAGGCAACCGCCTTCCCTTCGCCCGGAGCAACGGGGCCTACGGCAGGGCCAGCAACCAGGACATGCTCACCGCGACGATCGACGGGCTCGTGGCGCGCTACGGCCTGGCCGGGGAGCGCATCGGCGAGGTCGCCGCCGGCGCGGTCCTGAAGCACAGTCGCGACGTCAACCTCACCCGCGAGGCGGTCCTCGGGTCGGCGCTCGACCCCACCACGCCCGCCTACGACGTGCAGCAGGCCTGTGGCACCGGGTTGGAGACGGTCATCCTCGTCGCCAACAAGATCGCCCTCGGGCAGGTCGACTCGGCCCTGGCCGGCGGCAGCGACACGGCCAGCGACGCCCCGATCGCCCTCAACGAGGACCTGCGCCAGACCCTGATCAAAGCCAACAACGTCAAGACCACCGGCGCGAAGATCAAGGCGCTCGCGGGGGTGCGACCGACCCATCTCGCCCCCGAGATCCCGCGCAACGTCGAGCCCCGCACCGGTCTGTCGATGGGCGAGCACATGGCGATCACGGCCAAGGAGTGGAGCGTCACCCGCGAGGCGCAGGACGAGCTGGCCGCCCTGAGCCACCAGCACCTGGCCGCGGCCTACGACCGGGGGTTCTTCGACGACCTGATGACGCCCTACGTCGGCCTCACCCGCGACAACAACCTGCGCCCGGTTCCTCGGTGGAGAAGCTGGCCACGCTGTCGCCGGCCATCGGCAAGGGCGAGGGCGCGACCATGACCGCTGGCAACTCGACACCGCTGACCGACGGCGCCTCGACGGTGCTGCTCGGTACGGACGAGTGGGCGGCCGCCCACCAGCTCGCGCCGCTGGCCTACGTCGTCGACGGTCGGACGGCAGCGGTCGACTACGTCCACGGCGCCGAGGGCCTGCTGATGGCCCCGGCCTACGCCCTGCCGATGCTGCTCGAGCGCGTCGGCATGACCCTGCAGGCCTTCGACTACTACGAGATCCACGAGGCCTTCGCCCCGACGGTCCTCAGCACCCTGAAGGCGTGGGAGGATCCCGACTTCTGCACGGGGAAGCTCGGCCTCGACGCGCCGCTCGGGTCGATCGACCGCAGCGAGCTCAACGTCAACGGCAGCTCACTCGCTGCCGGTCACCCCTTCGCCGCCACCGGTGGGCGCATCGTCGCCTCCTTGGCCAAGATGCTCCACGAGAAGGGCACCGGCTCGCGTGGACTGATCTCCATCTGCGCCGCGGGCGGCCAGGGCGTCATGGCCATCCTCGAGGGCGCCTGACCGACCCTGTCGCGCCAGCGCTCCATACCGATCTCGTTTTCAGACAAGGAAATCCGTCATGAGTGACACCTACACGCAGTTCGTCAACAGCCCCGTGGGCAAGCAGGTAGCCAGCCGCCTCGGCATCCCCCGCCCGGTGTCGCTGCGGCGATACACCCCCGGCGGCCCGCTGGTCGACGGCCCCGTCGTCGTCGCGGGCTACGGCGACGCCCCCGTGGCCAAGCGGATCACCGCGATGCTCGACGCCGAGGGCCTCAGCACCCTCAGCGAGACGCCCGGCTCCGGCCGGGTGGCCGCGGTCGTCGCGGACCTCAGCGCGGCGACGTCGCCCGAGCACCTCGAGACCCTGCGCGCGATCATCGCGCCGGCCCTGAAGGTGCTGGCTCCGTCGGGGAGGGTCCTCGTGATCGGGGCCTCGTCGGACGAGGCCGGCACCGACCCCGCGCTCGGCGCGGTGCGGCGCTCGCTGGCCGGCATCGTGCGCTCCATCGGCAAGGAGCTGCGTGGAGGCGCGACCGCCAACCTCGTGCTCGTGCAGGACGGTGGCGAGGTCAATGTCGATGCGGCCGTGCGCTTCTTCCTCTCCGGCCGCTCCGCCTACGTCGACGCCCAGATCGTGTCGGTCGGGCCGCTCACCACGGGAGTGGCTCCCGCGCCCGCGGACCAGGCCCGCCCGCTGCAGGGCAAGGTGGCCGTCGTCACCGGTGCCGCCCGCGGCATCGGGGCGTCGATCGCCGACGTGCTCACGCGCGACGGCGCGACGGTGGTCTGCGTCGACCTGCCCCAGGCGGGCGAGGCCCTCGCGACCGTCGCCAACCGCAACGGCGGCTCGGCCCTCCAGCTCGACGTCACCTCGCCCGACGCCGGGGCGCGCATCGTCGAGCACGCCCGCACCCGCCACGGCGGCCTCGACATCGTCGTGCACAACGCGGGCATCACCCGCGACAGGCTGCTCGCCAACACCGACGCCGCGCGCTGGCACTCGGTGCTCGACGTCAACCTCCTGTCGGTGCTGCGCATGGACGAGGCCCTCCTGGCGCCCGGTGCCCTCGACGACGGCGGACACGTCGTCGTCCTCTCGTCGATGTCGGGCATCGCGGGCAACCGTGGACAGAGCAACTACGCCGCGTCGAAGGCCGGGCTCATCGGCATGGTCGAGGCGCTGGGGCGCGACACCGACCTGCGCGAGCGCGGCATCACCGTCAACGCCGTGGCCCCGGGGTTCATCGAGACCGAGATGACCAGCAAGATCCCCTTCGCCACCCGCGAGATGGGCCGCCGCATCAACTCCCTCGCTCAGGGTGGGCTGCCCGTCGACGTGGCCGAGACCATCGCGTGGTTCTCGCAGGACGCCAACGCCGGGGTCACCGGCCAGGTCCTCCGGGTCTGTGGTCAGAGCATGCTGGGTGCCTGAGATGGCGCAGGTGCTCAGCTTCGAGCAGTCACCCGACCTGCGGCCGATCTTCGTCAAGGCCCTCCTCAACGGTCGGTGCACCGCGAAGATGCTGCCCGAAACGGTGGCCGAGCGCCGCGGGGTGGTGGTCGACCTCGGCCACGTCGTCGACTACGCCTGCGTGTGCGGCTTCACCGTCGGCAGCAGCCTGCCCCTGACCTACGTGCACGTGCTCGCGTTCCCGCTGCAGGTGGCGCTCATGTCGCGACGTGACTTCCCGGTGGCCCTGGTCGGCCTGGTGCACGTGCAGAACACCCTCACGTGGACCAGGCCGATCGGCCCCGCGGACGTGCTCGACCTGCGGGTCTCGGCCATGTCGATGCGCTCGCACCGCCAGGGCCGGCTCATCGACCTCGTCAACGAGGTCACGGTCGACGGCGAGCCGGTCTGGACCGCGGTGAGCACCTACCTCGCCCGTGGCAGGGGAGACAACTCGGCGCCGACGGCGGAGGCGTCCGACACGAGCGACCTCGCGGGGCTCGCCGGCGGGGCCACCTGGCGGCTGCCCGAGGACACCGGCCGTCGGTAGGCCGAAGTCTCCGGCGACGTCAACCCGATCCACCTGCATGCCCTCAGCGCACGAGCCCTGGGGTTCCCCACCGCGATCGCACACGGCATGTTCACCTACGCCAAGGTGGTCGCCGCGCTCGGGCCGAAGGTGCCGGCGGCGGGCGAGTCGCACGTGTGGTTCAATGCACCGGTGACGCTGCCGAGCACGGTGCTGCCGAAGGTGTCGGCCGACGGGCATACCGCGCTGGTCCGTCCGGCGAAGAAGCCCGGCGAGCACCTCGTCGTGCGCACCACTGCCGCCTGACCCCCGTTCCAAACTAGGGAAACCCTTGGTTCCGGGCTCCGAACGAGCCCAGAACCAAGGGTTTCCCTGGTTTGGAGCACAGGGGGCGACGCGCATCGTGCCGCACACCCGCGCCTTGACCGGCTTGCCGCCCAGCGAGCACTGGTGGCTCGCCTTCAACACGAGTGATGACACGGGGCCGCCGTCTCGGAGTGAGTAGCCGCGCCGCCCGACATGCGCCGTGGATCACGACCCGCCCACTCACGCTGTACGGGGCACTGGCGCATGTCCGGGGGCGCACCCCGCCGCACCCGCAATGGCGTCGCGGGCGTGGCGCCTCGACGGATAGCCTTGCCGGGGCCGCATCCCGCGGCCGACCCCCGCCTCAAGGAGCCACCCCGTGCCTGCCACCCTCACCGTCCACGTCGTCGGAGACGAGCGATCGGTGGAGCAGGGCACGACGGCCGGTGCGCTCTTCGCGGGCGAGCGCCGCATCGTCGTCGCGCGCGTCAACGGCGACCTCGTCGACCTGACCCACGTGCTGCACGAGGGTGACGCCGTCGAGCCCGTCGCCATCGACTCGCCCGACGGCCTCGACGTGCTGCGGCACAGTGCCGCTCACGTGCTCGCCCAGGCCGTGCAGCAGGTGCATCCCGACGCCAAGCTGGGCATCGGCCCGCCGATCCGTGACGGGTTCTACTACGACTTCGACGTCGAGACCCCCTTCACCCCCGACGACCTCAAGGCCCTCGAGCGGGCGATGCAGAAGATCATCAACGAGGGCCAGACCTTCAGCCGGCGCGTCACCACTGACGACGCCGCCCGCGAAGAGCTCGCCGGCGAGCCCTACAAGCTCGAGCTGATCGGGCTCAAGGGCGGCGGCGGAGAGGTCGCCGAGGCCCAGGAGCTCGGGGAGGGCGCCGACGCCGAGGTCGGCGGGGCCGAGCTGACGATCTACGACAACCACCGCAAGGACGGCGAGCTGGCCTGGCGCGACCTGTGCCGTGGGCCGCACCTGCCCGACACCAAGCTCATCGGCAACGCCTTCAAGGTGACCCGCTCGGCCGCCGCCTACTGGCGCGGGTCAGAGAAGAACCCGCAGCTCCAGCGGGTCTACGGCACGGCCTGGCCGAGCAAGGACGAGCTGAAGGCATACCTCGACCGGCTCGCCGAGGCCGAGCGCCGCGACCACCGCAAGCTCGGCGCCGAGCTCGACCTCTTCTCCTTCCCCGACGAGCTGGGCTCGGGCCTGCCGGTCTTCCACCCCAAGGGCGGCATCATCAAGCGTGAGATGGAGGACTACGTCCGTCGTCGGCACATCGAGGAGGGCTTCTCCTACGTCGGCACACCGCACATCTCCAAGGAGGGGCTCTTCCACACCTCCGGGCACCTGCCGTACTACAAGGACACGATGTTCCCGCCCATGGAGCTCGAGGGCGCGAGCTACTACCTCAAGGCCATGAACTGCCCGATGCACAACCTGATCTTCCGCTCGCGCGGGCGGTCGTACCGCGAGCTCCCCCTGAGGCTCTTCGAGTTCGGCTCCGTCTACCGCTACGAGAAGTCGGGCGTCGTGCACGGCCTGACTCGCGTGCGGGGCATGACGCAGGACGACTCGCACTCCTACGTCACCGCCGAGCAGGCCCCCGGTGAGATCCAGCACCTGCTCGACTTCGTGCTGTCGCTCCTGCGCGACTTCGGGCTCGACGACTTCTACCTCGAGCTGTCGACCCGGGCGACCGAGGGCGACAAGAAGGACAAGTTCCTCGGCTCCGACGAGCAGTGGGAGGTCGCGACCCGGGTGCTCGCCGACGTCGCCACCGCCTCCGGGCTCGAGCTCGTCGCCGACCCCGGCGGGGCCGCCTTCTACGGCCCGAAGATCTCGGTGCAGGCGCGCGACGCCATCGGGCGCACCTGGCAGATGTCGACCATCCAGTACGACTTCAACCAGCCCGCGGGCTTCGGTCTGGAGTACCAGGCCGCCGACGGCACCCGGCAGGAGCCGGTGATGATCCACTCGGCGAAGTTCGGCTCGATCGAGCGCTTCTTCGGTGTGCTCACCGAGCACTACGCCGGGGCCTTCCCGGTCTGGCTGTCGCCGGTGCAGGTCCTGGGCGTCCCCGTCGCCGACGAGTACGCCGACTACCTCCAGTCGGTGCTCGAGACGTTGAAGCGCAAGGCAGTTCGCGTCGAGCTCGACGACTCGGACGACCGGTTCCCCAAGAAGATCCGCAACGCGAGCAAGGGCAAGGTGCCTTTCGTGCTCATCGCCGGCGAGGACGACCGGGCGGCCGGCGCGGTGTCGTTCCGCTACCGCGACGGCTCCCAGCGCAACGGTGTGCCGATCGACGAGGCCGTCGACGAGATCGTCGCCGCCATCGCCGCGCGGGCCCAGGTCTCCACCTCGCCCGTCGTCGGTGGGCCGACCACGTAGGCGCCCACCTCGGTATCAGCGGCGGCCCCTGCCGCCTCCTCACGGGTGTCGTCCACCCGTGAGGAGCCCACCGATGTCTGCCCCTGTCACCCACCCCGTCGTCACCTGCGACTTCCACGTTCCCGGCCACCACTGGTCGGCCGGCTACCACACCGGACGCGACTACGCGGCGGCCGTCGGGACACCGGTCAGGGCCACCCGGGCCGGGACGGTCGTCGCGGTCGGCTCCGACCGCTCCTACGGCACCTCGGTCACCGTCGACAGCGGGGGAGTCCACCACCTCTACGCGCACCTGTCGAGCGCCCAGGTCCGGCGCGGGCAGGCCGTGGCCGCGGGCCAGCGCCTGGGCCTGTCGGGAGCGACCGGCAACGCGTTCGGGCCGCACCTGCACTACGAGGAGCGGGTGTCGCCCTTCGCCTACATGAACCACCGCCGGCCCGAGTTCGACGTCGCCACCTCCCTGCTGAGCCCGGCCCGCCCCGGCCAGCCCGGCCAGCCCGGCCAGCCCGCCGCAGGCACCACCGCCGTGTGGTGGCAGCGCCTGACCTACGGCACGCGCGACTCCGACAGCGTGCGCGCCCTCCAGCGACGGCTCAACGCCCTCGGGGCGCACCTGCCGGTGACCGGCGCCTACCTCGACCTGACCCGTGATGCCGTGCGCGCGTTCCAGCAGCGCCAGGGGTGGAAGGGCGCCGACGCCGACGGTCTGCTCTACGTGCCGAGCCGACGGTCGAGCGGCCAGGTCTCGGTCAGGCGGCTCTTCCCCACGCCGCCCTACGACGTGCACTGGGAACGGCCCTGATCTCGGCGTGCCGAACCGCCCCCGGAGTGGGACGATCCGGGCACGGCCCAGGACGGTCCAGGGCCCCCGCCGTGCGCGGGAGACGTGACGGCCAGCCGGGTCGGTCGGCCGGGAGAGGCACGCGATGTCCGCCAGCCCGAGCAGGAGGGGCCTGACCGCCCTGGCAGGAGGCGTGACCGCGCTGGCCGCGGGCGCGGCATACGGGGTGCCGGCGCAGGCTGCCGGGCTCGCGTACGTGGCGCTCGGCGACTCGTACTCCTCGGGAGTGGGCACCCGGGCCTACCTCTCCGACGGCACGAGCTGCCAGCGCTCGGTCTACGCCTACCCGTCGCTGATCGCGGCCGCCCGCGGCTACAGCCTGACCTTCCGCGCGTGCTCGGGGGCGACGAGCAGCGACGTCTCCCGCACCCAGCTCGACGCGCTGACGACCTCGACCCGGGTCGTGACGCTCACGGTCGGCGGCAACGACGCGGGCTTCGCCTCCGTCCTCACGACCTGCGCCGCACCGAGCTGGCTGACCAACTGCACCAAGGCCGTCGACACCGCGCAGGCGTTCATCGCCGGGACCCTGCCGGCCCGGCTGTCGGCGCTCTACTCCAGCATCCGCACCAAGGCACCCAACGCGGTCGTCGTGGTGTCGGGCTACCCGCGCGTCTTCAACGGGCAGGACTGCAACGCCCTCACCTTCTTCTCCCCCGCCGAGGAGACGCGGCTCAACCAGACCGCCGACCAGCTCGACGGCGTCATCGCCGCCGCGGCAGCGGCCACGGGGGTGCGCTACTCCTCACCGACCTCTGCCTTCGTCGGCCACGCCGTCTGTGGCAGCCCGGAGTGGCTCAACGGGCTGTCCAACCCCGTGACCGACAGCTATCACCCCAACCGGTTGGGCCACGCCTCCGGCTACACGCCGGTGGTGTCCACCATCTTGGGGACGCCGGTCGCGGCCGATACCGCCGTCGTGCGCGCGGCCGAGGCGATGGCTCCGGAGCTCACCGCCCAGTCGGCCCGGTATGCCGCGCGCGACGCCACGGTGACCCCCCAGCCGTTCGTCCTGCCCGACCTCACGACACCGCAGGCCAAGGCGGCCGCCCGCGCGGCCGGGGTCGACCTGTCCGACCCGCGGAGCATCCGCGCAGCCGACCTGCGCTTCGCTGAGGTGCGCTGACCTGCCCTGGGTGCCGGGCGGGGGAGGGGCGGCGGATGTGACCGCTGACGCAGGGCGGCCTTCAACCGCCTCCTGACCCACTAGCCTGCCAAGGGGGCGAGGAGGACCATGCAGGAGACCAGGCAGGGCAGCGACGACGACGGGGTGGTCCCTGTCTTCTTCCTCAGTGACAGCACGGGCATCAGCGCCGAGACGATGGGCAACGCCCTGCTGATCCAGTTCCCCGACGTCATCTTCGAGCGCACCGTCATCCCCTTCATCACGACGGTGGAGCAGGCCCGGGAGGTCGTCGCGATGCTCGACGACGTGATGCGGGGGCCGGTGGTCCCGCTCGTGTTCTGCACCGCGGCCAAGGAGTCGGTGCGCGTCGAGCTGCGCCGCACCTCGGCGCCCGTGATCGACTTCTTCGAGCAGCACATGCAGCCGGTGGAGGCGGTCCTCGGTCGCCGGGGCGTGCGCGAGCCGTCGCGGCTGCACGGCGTCGGTGACATCAAGCGCTACAACAACCGCATGGCGGCGGTGGAGTTCACCATCGAGCACGACGACGGGCAGAGCCTGCGTGCGCTCGACAAGGCCGACGTCATCCTGCTGGCGCCCTCACGCTGCGGCAAGACCCCGACGAGCATGTACCTGGCGCTCCAGCACGGGCTCTTCGTCGCCAACTACCCGCTCGTCGACGAGGACCTCGCCGAGCACGACCTGCCGCGACCGGTGCGCGACTACGCCGACCGGTGCTTCGGCATCACGACGACCGTCGACCGGCTCAGCCGCGTGCGCAACGAGCGGCGACCCGGGTCGACGTACGCCAGCCCGGCCCAGTGCCGCTGGGAGCTGCGTCGGGCCGGCGAGATCTTCGCCGCCCACCACGTGCCCGTCATCGACTCGTCGGCCCGCTCGGTCGAGGAGATCTCGACCCTGGTCATCCAGTCGCTCAAGAAGTCACCCGGCAGCACCGGTAGCCGCCGCACCCCGTACCAGAGAGGCACGTCATGACCCACGCCCCCACCACGGAGAGCCCGACCTCGGCGTCGAGCCCGACCCACCCGAATGTGCGGTGGTTCGCCGACGTGGGCATGGGCGACCTCGACCAGGTCGGGGGCAAGAACGCCTCCCTCGGTGAGATGGTCGCCAACCTGACCGACCTCGGGGTGCGGGTCCCCAACGGCTTCGCGACGACCGCCGACGCCTACCACCGGTTCATCGGTGACACCGGTCTGGCGCAGCGCATCTCGGCCCTGGTCGACGACCTCGACACCGACGACGTGCGACGACTGGCCGTCGTCGGGCGCGAGATCCGCGAGGCCGTCGTGGCCCAGTCCTTCCCCGCAGACCTCGAGGCCGACATCCGCACGGCCTTCGAGCAGCTCGTGGCCGAGGCCTCGTCCGGCGGCGACGGCTCCGAGGAGCCGTCCTTCGCCGTGCGCTCGTCCGCCACGGCCGAGGACCTGCCCGACGCGTCCTTCGCCGGCCAGCAGGAGACCTTCCTCAACGTGCGGGGCATCGACGCCGTGCTGCAGTCGATCCGCGAGGTCTACGCGTCGCTCTACAACGACCGCGCCATCGCCTACCGCGTGCATCATGGCTTCGCGCACGGCGACGTGGGCCTGTCGGCCGGGGTGCAGCGCATGGTGCGCTCCGACATCGGCTCGTCCGGTGTGATGTTCACCATGGACACCGAGTCGGGCTTCGCCGACGCCGTCTTCGTCACCTCGGCCTTCGGGCTCGGCGAGGGCGTCGTGCAGGGCGCGGTCAACCCCGACGAGTTCTACGTCTACAAGCCCGCCCTGCGCGCGGAGCGCCCGGCCGTGCTCAAGCGCGGCATCGGCGGCAAGGCGACCAAGATGGTCTACACGCAGGACACCACCGTCGGGCGCACCACCGAGTTCGTCGAGGTCGACCCGGCCGACAGCGCGCGCTTCAGCCTCACCGACTCCGAGGTCGAGGAGCTGGCCCGCCACGCCCTCGTCATCGAGGACCACTACGGCCGACCCATGGACATCGAGTGGGGCAAGGACGGCATCGACGGCCGGCTCTACGTGCTGCAGGCGCGCCCCGAGACGGTGCAGTCACGTCGGACGGGGGCCCTCGAGCGCTTCCGGATGGACCCCCGGGTGACCAAGGCGGCGTCGGTGCTCGTCGAGGGCCGCGCCATCGGTCAGAAGATCGGCGCCGGCGCCGTGCGGGTCATGCGCTCCATCGACGAGATGCACGACTTCCAGGAGGGTGAGGTGCTCGTCGCCGACATGACCGACCCCGACTGGGAGCCGATCATGAAACGGGCCTCGGCCATCGTCACCAACCGGGGCGGCCGCACGTGCCACGCCGCGATCATCGCCCGTGAGCTGGGCATCCCCGCGGTGGTCGGCACGGGCAGCGGCACCAAGGACCTCGCCGACGGCCGCGAGGTCACCGTCACCTGCGCCGAGGGCGACACCGGCCTGGTCTACGAGGGCATCCTGCCCTTCGACATCGAGCGCACCGAGCTCGACTCGATGCCCGAGCTGCCGGTCAAGATCATGATGAACGTCGGCACCCCCGAGCAGGCCTTCGCCTTCGCCGCCCTGCCCAACGCCGGTGTGGGGCTGGCCCGGCTCGAGTTCGTCATCAACCGCCAGATCGGCATCCACCCCAAGGCGCTGCTCGACCTCGCGGCCGACCCGCACTCGCTGCCCGACGCCCTGCGCGACGAGATCGCGCAGATCACGGCGGCGTACGCCGGGCCGCGCGAGTTCTTCGTCCAGCGGGTCGCCGAGGGCATCGCCATGATCGGGGCGGCCTTCGCCCCCCACCCCGTCATCGTGCGGCTGTCGGACTTCAAGTCCAACGAGTACGCCAACCTCGTCGGCGGTGAGCGCTACGAGCCCGACGAGGAGAACCCGATGATCGGCTACCGCGGCGCCTCGCGGTACCTCTCGCCGGACTTCGCCGAGTGCTTCGCGATGGAGTGCGAGGCGATGCGCTTCGTGCGTGACGAGATGGGCCTGACCAACGTGCAGGTCATGATCCCCTTCGTCCGCACGATCAAGGAGGCCAAGGGCGTCATCGAGCTGCTCGGCAGGAACGGCCTGGTGCGCGGCGAGAACGGCCTCAAGGTCGTCATGATGTGCGAGGTGCCGTCCAACGCGGTGATCGCCGAGCAGTTCCTCGAGCACTTCGACGGCTTCTCGATCGGCTCCAACGACATGACCCAGCTGACCCTCGGGCTCGACCGCGACTCGGCCCTCGTGGCCGATGGCTTCGACGAGCGCGACCCCGCTGTGCTGCACATGCTGAGCCTGGCCATCACGGCCTGCAAGAAGCTCGACAAGTACGTCGGCATCTGCGGCCAGGGCCCGTCCGACCACCCTGACCTCGCCCAGTGGCTGCTCGACCAGGGCATCGAGTCCATGTCGCTCAACCCCGACACCGTCGTCGACACCTGGCTGCGTCTGGGCGGTGTGGGTGTCGACGCCTGACCCCGTGGTGTCGCGGGTGACCCTGCCGTCCCTGCTGGTCCTCGACGGGGGCCTGTCCAACGCGCTCGAGGACCGCGGCGCCGACCTGTCGTCGGCGCTGTGGACCGCGCGGCTCCTGCGCGACGACCCGCAGGAGGTCGTGGCCGTCCACCGTGACTACTTCTCGGCCGGGGCCGACGTCGCCACGACCGCCAGCTACCAGGCGAGCGTGCCGAGCCTCGTGGCCGCCGGCTTCGACGAGCAGGAGGCGCAGGCGCTGATCCGGGCCAGCGTGAGCCTGGCCCGGCAGGCCCGCGACGAGGCCGCCCAGGACGGTCGCCGCCTCTTCGTCGCAGCCTCCGTCGGCCCCTACGGCGCGGTGCTGGCCGACGGGTCCGAGTACCGCGGGGACTACGGCCTCAGCGCTGCGGCCCTGCGCGACTTCCACGGCCCCCGCCTCGAGCTCCTCGCCTCAGCCGGCCCCGACCTCATCGCCGTCGAGACCATCCCCGACGTGCGCGAGGCCGAGGCCCTCGTGCCGCTGCTCGACGAGCTCGGCCTGCCTGCGTGGGTGTCCTACTCCGTCGACGGCGGACGGACCCGCGCGGGGCAGAGCCTGCAGGAGGCGTACGACGTGCTGGCCGGCAGCACCGCCGTGGTCGCCGCCGGCGTCAACTGCTCCGCTCCCGCCGACGTGCTGGACGCCGTCACCACGGCTGTCGCCGCCACCGGGCGGCCCGCCGTCGCCTACCCCAACCGGGGCGAGACCTGGGACGCCGCCACCCGCACCTGGCTCGGGGACGGCAGCTCGCCGACCGAGCTCGCTCGGGCCTGGGTGGCAGCGGGGGCAGGGTTCGTGGGCGGGTGCTGCCGGGTCGGACCGGCCGACATCGCCGAGCTGGCGGTGGCCCTCTCACCACTGCGAGGCACGTCCGGGTAGCGTCCACGGCATGAGCAGCGGCCTGAGCAGCGTCCCCGAGTCCGTCCTCGAGGGGGCCACCGGCCCCGACGTGACCCTCGTCGTGGTCACCCGCACCGTGATCGCCGACGCCGTCGTCGCCCTCGCCGCCACGGTGGGTCTGACCACCCAGGTGCTCGACGACCACGACGGCCCGGTCGCCGAGGCCCTCGCCGCCCTGGCGCCCGGGCCGCGTCACGCCGTGGTCCTGACCGACCACGACGCGCCCGGGACCGCCGAGGTGATCCGCGCCGCGCTGGCGTCCGGTGCGGGCTACGTCGGGATGATGGGCAGCCGCTCGCGCGCGCGCGGCGTCTTCGAGGCGCTGCGGGCCGAGGGGCAGACCGACCCGGCCCTCGAGCACCTCCACGTGCCCGTGGGGCTCGACACCGGAGGGCGCACGGCAGGGGAGATGGGCCTGTCGGTCGTCGCCGAGGTGGTGGCCTGGGCCAACGGCAAGCTGGTGCGGGCCGGTGACCGCAGCGGGCTGGCGGCGCCGTGAGCGACCACGCACCCGACGGGCCTGGGCCACGGCCGCAGCCCGGGGCTGGTCCCGCGACCGAGCACGAGCGCGACTTCGCCGGCGATCCCGACGGCTTCCAGCGGCTGTGGACCCCGCACCGCATGGTCTACATCGGCGGCGACCGGCCGAGCGACGAGGCGGGTGACGGGTGCCCCTTCTGCCTCGCGCCGACCCGCACCGACGAGCAGGGTCTGATCGTCCACCGCGGCGACCACTGCTTCGTGGTGATGAACCTCTTCCCCTACAACGCCGGCCACGTGCTGGTCTGCCCCTACCGCCACGTCTCGCTCTACGTCGACCTGACCGACGACGAGACGTACGAGTTCACCCGCCTGACCAAGCAGGCCCTGCGCGCGCTCGAGCGGGTGTCGGCTCCGCACGGGTTCAACCTGGGCATGAACCAGGGGGCCGTCGCCGGGGCGGGCGTGGCCGCGCACCTGCACCAGCACGTCGTCCCCCGCTGGGGTGGTGACGCCAACTTCCTCCCCGTCGTGGCCCAGACCAGGGCCCTGCCGATGCTGCTGGAGGACGCCCGCTCCCGTCTCGCCGCAGCGTGGGGGCTCAGCGAGGTGGCCCACGGCCACTAGGCTGGGCTGGACATGCTGAACCGAGCCCTGCGCGAGTCCTGGACCAAGGTCATGACCCCGCCCGCCAAGCTGTTCCTCGCGATGGGGATCAGCCCCGACGTCGTCACCGTCGTCGGCACGCTCGGTGTGTGCGCAGGAGCCCTGGTCTTCTACCCCTTCGGGCACTTCTTCTGGGGCACCCTCGTCGTGGTGCTCTTCATCTTCAGCGACAACGTCGACGGCGTGATGGCGCGGCTCCAGGGCCGCCAGGGCCCGTGGGGTGCTTTCCTCGACTCGACCCTCGACCGGGTCGCCGACGCGGCCATCTTCGGTGGCCTGGTCATCGGCTTCGCCCGCAGCGGCCCCCAGAACAACCTCCTGTATGCCGCCCTCGCCCTCGCCTGCCTCACCTTCGGCATGGTGGTGAGCTACGCCAAGGCCCGCGCCGAGGGGCTCGGCATGACGGCCAACGTCGGCATCGCCGAGCGGGCCGACCGGCTGTTCGCCGTGCTGCTGGCCACCGGGCTGGTCGGTCTCGGGCTGCCGGTCGCCGTGCTCGGGTTCGTGCTCGGGCTGCTCGCCGTCGCCAGCCTGGTGACCGTGGTGCAGCGGATGCTCACGGTGCGCCAGCAGGCCTTCGCGGCTCTCGAGCGCCCGGCTCCGTGACCGACCGCGCCCGCGACGGCCACCTGACGCGGCTGCGCGCCCGGGTCGTCGACCGGGCGGTCGTGCTGGGCTACCGGCTCGGGTGGGGCGCGGTGCGCGCCCTGCCGGCGAGGGCCGCATACCGGATCTTCGACGTCATCGCCGACCGCACCGTCGCGCGTGCGGGCAGGGGCGTGCAACGCCTGCGCGCCAACTACGCGCTGGTGCGGCCCGAGCTCGACGGCGCAGGGCTCGACGCCCTCGTGCGCGAGGGCATGCGCTCCTACCTGCGCTACTACTGCGACTCCTTCCGGCTGCCTGACCTGGCGCCCGAGGTGCTCGCCCGCTCGGTGCGGCTGACCGGCGACGAGCACTGCCGCGAGGTGCTCGACGCCGGCGGATCGGTGGTCGCCTTCCTCGGGCACCTGGGCAACTGGGACCTCGCGGGGGCCTGGTCGACCAGCCAGCTGGCGCCGGTGACGACGGTGGCGGAGCGGCTGCGGCCGACCGAGGTCTTCGACGAGTTCCTCGACTTCCGCACCTCGCTGGGGATGAGCATCCTGCCCCTCGACGGCGGCGCCGAGACCTTCGCCGGGCTGCGTCGCGCCGCCACGCAGGGGCAGTTCATCTGCCTGCTGGCCGACCGCGACCTGAGCGGCAGCGGCGTGCCGGTGCAGCTGTGCGGCCACCCCGTCAAGATGGCCAAGGGGCCGGCGGCCCTCGCCCTGGTGACCGGCGCCCCGCTGTATGCGGTGTCGATCCACTACGAGCGCAACTCCGTCGTGCCGGGCAGCGGCTGGGGCGTGGTCTGCGAGTTCTCCGCGCTCATCGAGGTGCCGACCTCCGGCACGACCACGCAGAAGGTCGCGGCCATGACGCAGGCCTGCGCCGACCACCTGGGCGAGGGGATCCGCTCGCGCACGAGCGACTGGCACATGCTCCAGCGGGTCTTCACCGAGGCGGAGCCGCCCGTCGCCGCACCGGCGGGGCCCTGATGCGCATCGGGCTGGTCTGCCCCTACTCCTTCGACGTGCCCGGGGGCGTGCAGTTCCACGTGCGCGACCTGGCCGAGGTCTTCCTCGCGCAGGGTCACGACGTCAGCGTGCTGGCGCCCTCCGACGAGGACACGGTCCTGCCGCCCTACGTCGTGAGCGCCGGACGGGCGGTCCCCATCCGCTACAACGGGTCGGTGGCCCGGCTGAACATGGGCCCGGTGAGCGCCGCGCGGGTCTCGCGCTGGCTCGACGACGGCGACTTCGACGTGCTGCACCTGCACGAGCCGATCACCCCGAGCATCTCGATGCTGGCGATGTGGGCGGCCGAGGGCCCGATCGTCGCCACCTTCCACACCTCGAACCTGCGCTCACGGGTGATGCAGGCGGCCTACCCCATCGTGCGGCCGAGCCTGGAGAAGATCACCGGGCGGATCGCCGTGTCGGAGGATGCCCGCCGCACGGTCACGACCCACGTCGGCGGTGACGCCGTCGTCATCCCCAACGGCGTCTTCGTCGACCGCTTCGACCTGGCCGAGCCGAGGCCCGAGTGGCAGGGCACCTCCGAGCGCCCGACGATCGCCTTCCTGGGGCGCATGCTGGAGCCACGCAAGGGGCTGCCCGTGCTCGCCCGGGCCCTGCCCACCGTGCTCGCGGCGGTGCCGGGGCTGCGGGTGCTCGTCGCGGGGCCGGGGGACGCCGACGAGGTGCGGGCCGACCTGCCCCCCGAGATCGCCGCGGCCTGCGAGTTCCTCGGCGCCGTCACCGACGAGGACAAGGCCCGGCTCCTGCGCTCGGTCGACGCCTACGTCGCGCCCAACACCGGGGGTGAGAGCTTCGGCATCATCCTCATCGAGGCCATGAGCGCCGGGGCGGCGGTCCTCGCCAGCGACCTCCCGGCGTTCGTGCGCGTGCTCGACGACGGTCAGGCCGGCATGACCTTCCGCAACGAGGACCCCGACGACCTGGCCCGGGCCCTGCTCGCTATGGTGCACGACCCGGTCGCCCGGGCGGCCGTCGCCGCGCGGGGACGCCGCCGGGCCGACACCTTCGACTGGTCGGTGGTCGCCGCCGACATCATGGCGGTCTACGAGACCGTCACCGCAGGAGCCTCGATCGTCCACTCCTCCGGCGGCTCCTCGCCGCGCTGGGCCCGCCTGCTGCGCGGCCGGAGCAGGTCGTGACCACCCTCGACGTCATCGCGTTCGCCGCGGTCGTCCTCATCGCGTTGGCGTGGTTCCTGTCCTACAGCGCGGCCCGCCTCGACCGGCTGCACGGCCGCGTCGAGGCCACGTATGCCGCCCTCGACGCCCAGCTCGTGCGTCGCGCCGAGGCCACCCTCGAGCTCGCGACCTCGGGCCTGCTCGACCCGGCCTCCGGGCTGGTGCTCGCGGCGGCCGCGGCCGACTCCCTGGCCCATGCCGACGACAGCGACGAGCGGGAGCGGGCAGCCGTCGAGTCCGACGTCACCGAGGCGCTGGCTGCGGTGCTGACGCCCGAGGTCGTCGACGAGCTGCGGGCCGTCGACGGGGTGCCTCACGACGGTCTCGACCGCATCGGCGCCGCCGGCACGCGGGTGCAGCTGGCCCGCCGGTTCCACAACGACGCCGTCAGTGACGTGCGCCGGGTGCGCCGCAAGGGCGTCGTGCGGGTCTTCCGTCTGGCCGGGCGCGCCGAGCTGCCCGACAGCATCGACTTCGACGACGCCCTGCCCTCGCCGCTGCGTGACTGACGCGACCCCAGAGACCGCCCGACCACGCGGGAGGGGTGGGGCCGGTCCGAACTACGATGGGCTCATCGGCCCTCGTTACCCCGGGGCCCGCCACCACCCAGAGCAAGGAACCGCAGTGGAGCAGCAGACCCCCGACCCAGGTCCCCTGACCGGCACGACGCCCGTCAAGCGCAACATGGCCGAGATGCTCAAGGGCGGCGTCATCATGGACGTCGTGACGGCCGACCAGGCCAAGATCGCCGAGGACGCCGGAGCCGTCGCGGTGATGGCTCTCGAGCGCGTGCCCGCCGACATCCGGGCCCAGGGCGGCGTCTCGCGGATGAGCGATCCCGACATGATCGACAGCATCATCGCCGCGGTGTCGATCCCCGTGATGGCCAAGGCCCGCATCGGCCACTTCGTCGAGGCCCAGGTGCTGCAGAGCCTCGGGGTCGACTACATCGACGAGTCCGAGGTGCTCACCCCGGCCGACTACGCCCACCACATCGACAAGTGGCTGTTCCAGGCCCCCTTCGTCTGCGGGGCCACCAACCTCGGTGAGGCGCTCCGCCGCATCTCCGAGGGTGCGGCCATGATCCGCTCCAAGGGCGAGGCCGGCACCGGTGACGTCTCCAACGCGACGACCCACATGCGCAAGATCGGTGGTGAGATCCGGCGCCTGACGACGATGCGCGACGAGGAGCTCTACGTCGCCGCCAAGGAGCTGCAGGCCCCGGTCGACCTGGTCAAGGAGATCGCCCGCACGGGCAAGCTGCCGGTCGTGCTCTTCACCGCCGGTGGCATCGCCACCCCCGCCGACGCCGCGATGATGATGCAGCTGGGAGCCGAGGGCGTGTTCGTCGGCTCGGGCATCTTCAAGTCCGGCAACCCGTCACAGCGCGCCGAGGCCATCGTGAAGGCCACGACCTTCTTTGACGACCCCGACATGGTGGCCAAGGTCTCGCGCGGCCTCGGCGAGGCCATGGTCGGCATCAACGTCGAGGAGATCCCCGAGCCCCACCGGCTCGCCGAGCGCGGCTGGTAACCCCCCACCCCCCACCCCCCACCGTCGCCCCACCCCCCGCGCGTTCCAAACTAGGGAAACCCTTGGTTCGGCGCCCTCCAGACGTCAGAACCAAGGGTTTCCCTAGTTTGGAACGCAGGCGTTGGGTGGGTTGGGTGGGGGGAGGGGAGGGGGGGTCAGCCGGCCCAGCCGCCGTTCTGGTGCAGGCGGTTGACCTCCACCGTGGCCACGGCTGCGGTGTGGTCGTCCACCGCGTGGGGGCTGAGCCGTCCGCCTCCGTGGCGACGGTCGAGCACCCACGCCCCGGCGAGGGTGAGCACGAGCAGGGAACCGATCGCGATCCAGAACACCATGGCTGAGCCTCCTGTGGAGTGGGGCTGCCGCCCCGGGTCAGCGAAGGCTAACCGGTGCAGGCGTCCATGGGAGGTCGTGTCGTGGGAACCGGTCATCCGGGTGACGACTTCCTGGGACCTATGATCGACAGGTGAGCGACGTGACTGGCTTCTTCTCCGACCTCGTCTTCGTCCAGCTGAGACTGGTTGACCTCGTCGAGCGCCGGTTGAGGGCCGACGGCGGGCCCGAGGTCTCGTCGTACCTCCCGCTGCTGGCCATCGGCCGGCTCGAGGCCACGCGCGTGCAGGATCTGGCGAGCGAGCTCGGCGTCTCGGTCGGCGGGGCCAGCAAGGCGGTCGACCGGCTGGAGCAGGCCGGATGGGTCAAGCGCAAGCCGCACCCGGAGGACCGACGCTCGGCGACCGTCTCCCTCACCGCGTCCGGCCGGCGTCAGCTCGCGAAGGCGAGCACCAGCGTCGCCGCGGCGCTGGACGAGGGCCTGTCCCTGCCGGAGACGAAGCGCAGCCAGCTCGACGGCGCGCTGACCCAGCTGCGCGAGGGCCTCGGCACCTGAGCGGGCGGTGTCAGGTCACCAGCGCGCGGCGCGTGTTCTGCGGGCTCTCGTGCTCGGCCCCGGCGAGGACGGCGGCCAGGTGCTCGGCGGCGGCCAGGGCGTCCGCGTGGCTGACGTAGAGCGGCGCGAAGCCCAGCCGGATGATGTCGGGCTCGCGGAAGTCGCCGATCACGCCGCGGGCGATGAGGGCCTGCACCACTCCATACGCCGCGGGGTGGCGCAGTGACACCTGCGACCCGCGGCGGTCACCGTCCATCGGCGTCGCGAGCGGCAGGTCGACGCCGAGCCCGCCGAGGCACTCGACGAAGAAGGCCGTCAGCGACAGGGAGCGGGCGCGCAGCGCAGCGACCTCCACCCCGTCGTAGGCGGCGAGCGCAGCCTCGAGGGCCAGCAGGCTGATCATCGGGCTGGTGCCGGTGCGCGCCCGGCTGATCGTGGGGGAGGGGACGTAGTCGGGCTCCATACCGAAGGGGCGGGCATGGCCGTTCCACCCGGCCAGCGGGTTGTGGAACTGCTCGAGGTGCTCGCGGCGCACGTAGACGAACGACGGCGCCCCCGGGCCGCCGTTGAGGTACTTGTAGCCGCAGCCGATGGCGAAGTCGGCGCCGGCGTCGTCGAGGTGCAGGTCGAGCACTCCCGCGCTGTGGCAGAGGTCCCAGCACGACAGGCCACCCACCCCGTGGACGGCGCGGGTGATCTCGTCGAGGTCCCACAGCTCGCCGGTGCGGTAGTCGAGCGACGAGTAGACGGTCAGGGCCACGTCGTCGCCGAGCTCGCGCACACGCGTCGCCGCGTTGGCGGGGTGCACGCGCTCGACAGTCAGGCCCACGAGATCGGCGGCCGAGCTGACGACGTAGAGGTCGGTGGGGAAGGAGTCGGTGTCGACGAGCACCCGGGCGCGGCCCGGACGCATCCGCGCGGCAGCGGCGACGACCTTGAAGATGTTGGTCGTCGTCGAGTCGGTGACGACGGTCTGCCCGGAGGCGGCTCCGACGAGGGCGCCGATGCGGTCGCCCACCCGCTCGGCGGCGGGCCACCACGCAGCGTCGTTCCACGACCGCACCAGACCCTGGCCCCACTCCCGCGTGACCACCTCGGACACCCGTTCGGCCACCCCCACGGGCAGGGCTCCGAGCGAGTTGCCGTCGAGGTAGACCAGCCCCTCGGGCAGGACGAAGCGGGAGGACCGGTCGGCGGCGGCGTGCTCGGCGTCGAGCGCCGCCGCCCGGGAGACGAGGGCGGGGTGGGTCGGCATGAGATGTCGATCCTATCGGGGCCGACGGCGGGGCACCCCGTAGCGTCCTTGTCGTGACAACCACCCTGCGACCAGTCCACTCCCCGACGACCGGGCCGACCATCGGCGTCCTCGCGGTCCAGGGGGACGTGCGCGAGCACGTTCAGGCCCTGGAGGCCTGCGGCGCGCGCGCCGTCACCGTCCGACGCCCCACCGAGCTGGCAGCCGTCGACGGGCTGGTCCTGCCCGGGGGCGAGTCGACGACGATGGACAAGCTGCTGCGCGCCTTCGAGCTGCAGGCGCCGTTGCGCGAGCGGATCGCCGGGGGCCTGCCGGTCTACGGCTCCTGCGCCGGGATGATCCTGCTCGCCGACCGCATCACCGATGGCCGCCCCGACCAGCAGACGGTCGGCGGGCTCGACATCACCGTGAGGCGCAACGCCTTCGGGCGCCAGGTCGACTCGTTCGAGGAGGATCTCGCCTTCAGTGGGTTCGACACCCCCGTGCACGCGCTGTTCATCCGTGCGCCGTGGGTCGAGAGCGCCGGCGACGCGGTCGAGACGCTCGCCCGTGTCGAGACTGGGCCCGCCGCGGGTAGGATCGTCGCCGTTCGACAGGGCGCGCTGCTCGCCACCTCCTTCCACCCCGAGGTGACCGGTGACCGGAGGGTCCACGCCCTGTTCGTCGACATGGTGAAGAATCTGTGAACTGCACTGGTTGTCGGGGTGCAGTGCTATCGAAGGGACGCGCATGAGCGGGCACTCCAAGTGGGCCACCACCAAGCACAAGAAGGCGGTCGTCGACGCCAGGCGCGGCAAGCTCTTCGCCAAGCTCATCAAGAACATCGAGGTCGCCGCCCGCACCGGTGGGGGTGACGTCGTCGGCAACCCCACGCTCTACGACGCGGTGCAGAAGGCCAAGAAGACGTCGGTCCCCAACGACAACATCGACCGCGCGGTCAAGCGCGGGAGCGGAGCCGAGGCCGGTGGCGCCGACTGGCAGACCATCACCTACGAGGGCTACGCGCCCAACGGTGTCGCGGTGCTCATCGAGTGCCTCACCGACAACCGCAACCGGGCGGCCGCCGAGGTGCGCACCGCGCTCACCCGCAACGGTGGCCAGCTGGCCGACCCCGGCAGCGTGTCCTACGTCTTCCACCGCAAGGGTGTCGTGGTCGTGCCCAAGGGCACGTTGACCGAGGACGACCTGCTCGAGGTCGTGCTCGACGCCGGCGCCGAGGAGGTCAACGACCTCGGCGACTCCTTCGAGATCGTCTCTGGCGCCAGCGACTTCGTCGCGATCCGCACCGCCGTGCAGGCCGCCGGCATCGACTACGACTCGGCCGAGGCCTCGTGGGTGCCCGATCTGCAGGTGCCGCTCGACGCCGACGGGGCCCGCAAGATGTTCCGCGTCATCGAGGCCCTCGAGGACTCCGACGACGTGCAGAACGTCTACGCCAACGGTGACGTGCCCGACGACGTGCTGGCCGAGCTCGACGACGACGACGAGTAGGCGCTCGGGCACCCAGCCCACGACGTGCGCCGCGCCGTCGGCGCGCCGTGACCGCTCGCTCGTCCCGACGCGGTAGCGTTCCTCCCGAACACCTGTTCGGACGGGTCGTCCTCGTGACGGCTCGCCGCCCGACTCCTGGAGGTAGGCCGTGACGCGCGTCCTCGGCGTCGACCCCGGTCTGACCCGGTGCGGGCTCGGGGTCGTCGAGGGCGAGCCGGGTCGCCGGCTCACGATGGTCGCCGTCGGCGTCGCCCGCACCCCGGCCAGCGACGACACCCCCCGGCGGCTGCTCGCCCTCGAGGTCGAGATCGAGCAGTGGGTCGAGCGCCACCGACCCGACGTGGTGGCCATCGAGCGCGTCTTCGCCGACGTCAACGTCGCGAGCGTGATGGGCACGGCCCAGGCCTCGGCCGTGGCCATGCTGGCTGCGGTCCGGCGCGGCATACCGGTGCAGCTGCACACGCCGACCGAGGTCAAGGCGTCGGTCACCGGGTCGGGCCGGGCCGACAAGGCGCAGGTCACCGTCATGGTGACCCGGCTGCTCCTGCTCGACACCCCACCCAAGCCGGCCGACGCGGCCGACGCGCTCGCCCTCGCCATCTGCCAGATCTGGCGCGGGAGCACCCAGACCAGGCTCGCCGAGGCCGCCGCCAAGCAGCAGGCCGTCCTCGCTGCGCGCCGGGCGGTGGCCCGATGATCGCCAGTGTCCGTGGGCTCGTCGTGCGGGCGGGCCTGGACCGCGTGGTCGTCGAGGTCGGCGGGGTGGGCATGCTCCTGCACACGACGCCCGCCACGGCCGCCTCGCTGCGCCCCGGGGTCGAGGCCTCGCTCGCGACCAGCCTCGTGGTGCGCGAGGACTCCCTGACGCTCTACGGCTTCGCCGACGACGACGAGCGGGCGATCTTCGAGACGGTGCAGACGGTCTCCGGAGTGGGGCCTCGGCTCGCGCTGGCCATGCTGGCGGTGCACGCGCCCGACACCCTGCGACGGGCGGTCGCCGGCGGCGACGTGCTCACGCTCACCAAGGTGCCCGGCATCGGTCGCAAGGGTGCCGAACGGCTCGTCCTCGAGCTGCGCGACCGCATCGGGAGTGTGGTCGGTGCCACCGCGAGCACGGGTGGGCGACCTGCGCCGGCGCCGTGGCAGGACCAGGTGCGCGACGCCCTGGTCGGGCTGGGCTGGACGGCCAAGCAGGCCGACGACACCGTCGTCGCCGTCGCGGCCACCGCGCCGGCCCCGGACACGTCCGTCTCCGCGCTGTTGCGCACCGCGCTGCAGGTGCTCGGACGGTGAGCGCGGTGCCCGAGCAGCCGGACGGTGACCCGGATGCCGTGTCCTCAGCGACCGCCGTCGACGGCTCCTGGGACGCGACCGCGCGCCTCGTCGACCCCGTGGGCGACGAGGGGGAGCGGCAGGTGGAGGCGGCGTTGCGACCGCGTCGCCTCGACGAGTTCCCCGGGCAGCCGCGGGTGCGCAACCAGCTCGCCCTCGTGCTCGAGGCGGCCCGCCGCCGGGGGAGCCCCCCCGACCACGTGCTGCTCTCCGGCCCACCCGGCCTGGGCAAGACGACCCTGGCGATGATCGTCGCTGCCGAGCTCCAGCAGCCGATCCGGATCACGTCGGGCCCGGCCATCCAGCACGCCGGCGACCTCGCGTCGATCCTGTCGTCGCTCGCCGAGGGCGAGGTGCTCTTCCTCGACGAGATCCACCGCATGTCGCGCTCGGCCGAGGAGATGCTCTACCTCGCCATGGAGGACTTCCGGGTCGACGTCATCGTCGGCAAGGGGCCGGGAGCCACCGCCATCCCGCTCGAGCTGCCCCCCTTCACCGTGGTGGGGGCGACGACTCGCGCGGGTCTGCTCCCGGCACCGCTGCGCGACCGGTTCGGCTTCACCGGCCACCTCGACTTCTACGCCACCGACGACCTCGTGACCATCCTGCGACGCTCGGCCCGCCTGCTGGGCATCGACGCCGACGACGACGCCGTGCGCGAGATCGCCCTGCGGTCGCGCGGCACGCCGCGCGTCGCGAACCGGCTCCTGCGTCGGGTGCGTGACTGGGCGCAGGTGCACGGCCAGGGCGTGGCCGATCTCCTGGCCGCCCGCACGGCGCTCGCCCTCTTCGACGTCGACGAGCGTGGGCTCGACCGGCTCGACCGGGCCGTCCTCGAGGCCCTGTGCCGACGCTTCGGGGGTGGTCCGGTCGGTCTGAGCACGCTCGCCGTCGCGGTCGGTGAAGAGGCCGACACCGTCGAGACGGTCGCGGAGCCGTTCCTCGTGCGGGAGGGGTTCATCGTGCGCACCCCCCGCGGTCGCGCCGCGGCCCCCGACGCGTGGCGGCACCTGCAGATCACCCCGCCGGCCTCGGCACCCGGGCTGCTCGCCGGCCAGGCGCCGCTTCCGCTCGACGACGAGGAGCGTTTCCGGGGCTGAGCGGCCGTCCGCAGGGGGCCCACACGGGTGGCACCCATGGGGTGGCGCGCGCCGGGCAGCCAGCCGCCACACGACATGCCTTTGGTCCCACCCCCGACGCTCACCTAGACTTCCGCGGGCACACCGGCACCGTCGCCGGCACTCGTGCGCACCCCGGCTCGTTGAGCCCACCAACGCACCCGCCTCCCCGTGCGGGGACCACCGATCGAGGACCACCCACCGATGACTGACCTGAGCGGCCTGTTGCTGCCGTTGCTGCTCCTGCTGCTCGTCGGCTTCATGTTCTGGAGCCAGCGACGGCGCCAGCGGGCAGCCCTCGAGCTGCAGGCGGGGCTCGAGGTCGGGTCCGAGGTCTGCACGACCTCCGGCCTCTACGGCGTCATCACGGCGCTCGACGACACGGTGGCGCACCTGCAGGTGGCTCCGGGCACCGTGGTGAAGTTCGATCGTCGGGCAGTCGCCCTCGCCGTGCCCACCCTTCCCACCCTCCCGACCTCCCCGACCTCCCCGACCGACGAGAAGTAGGACACCTGTGGCCCGCGATCCCCGCACCAAACGCCCCCGGCAGGTCCTGGCGGCCCTCGTCGTGCTCCTTGCCCTGCTGGTAGGCGGCAGCGCAGCTGCTGCCGCCTGGGGTGGCGGCCAGTGGACCCCGAAGCTCGGTCTCGACCTCGAGGGTGGCACCGAGATCGTGCTCGAGCCGGTTGTCGCCAACGGCTCCCAGGTCAGCCAGGGTCAGATCGACAAGGCCCGGGACATCATCGAGAACCGGGTCAACGCCTACGGGGTGAGCGAGGCCGAGGTCTCGACCCTGGGCGGTCGCAACATCGTCGTCGACATCCCCGGGGTCGCGTCGCCGGCGACGCTCAACGCCATCAAGAAGCCCTCCCAGCTGCGGTTCCGGGCCGTGCTCGCAGAGGGTGCCGGCTCGCCGCAGGCCGCCGCCGCCGCGGCGAGTGCGACTGCCGCGGCATCAGGTACGCCGACACCGAGACCCAGCGCGTCGGCTACGCCCTCGACGAGCGCTCCGGCCTTCACACCGGACCCCCCGCAGACGTCGGCCAACGCTGCGGTCCCCGAGGCTCTGCGCGCTGCCGACCCGACGCCGTCCACCACGGGAACCACAGGTACTACCGGCGCCACGGGTGCCACCAGCACCGGTGGCAGCACCGCGACCACGGCGACCCCGGGCTCGTCCGCGCCGGTCCTCGACCAGCCGACCGACACCCCCACGGCCAAGCCGACCAGTGCCAGCGACATCGCCTGGATCACGCCCGACCTGGCGAAGGCCTTCAGCGCCCTCGACTGCTCCAAGCCCGAAACGGCCTCGGCCACGGTCGACGACCCGGCCAAGCCGCTGGTCGCCTGCTCGGCGAACCGTCAGGCGAAGTACGTCCTCGGCCCGGTCGAGGTCGACGGCACCGACATCTCCGACGCCACCTCGGGCTACCAGGCAGGCCCCAACGGACAGCCGACGACCGTGGTCGAGGTGGCCCTGACCTTCACCGGTGAGGGCACGAAGAAGTTCGCCGACGTCACCACGCGGCTGCTCGGGCTCAAGGGGGCACAGAACCAGTTCGCCATCGTCCTCGACAAGCAGGTGATCTCCGCGCCGACCACCCAGGCCGCGATCACCACCGGCCGGGCCAGCATCACCGGCTCGTTCACCATCGACAGTGCCCGTGACCTGGCCCAGCAGCTGAAGTTCGGGGCGCTTCCCCTGTCGTTCAAGCTCCAGACCCAGGACGACGTCAGCCCGACCCTCGGCTCCGAGCAGCTGCGGCTCGGCCTGCTCGCCGGGCTGGCCGGCCTGCTGCTGGTGGTCGTCTACTCGCTGCTGCAGTACCGGCTGCTCGGTCTGGTCACGGTGGCGTCCCTCGTCGTCGCGTCGGTGATCACCTACCTCGCCCTGGTGCTGCTCGGCTGGTCCTACGACTTCCGACTGACCATGGCCGGCGTCACCGGCGTCATCGTGGCCATCGGCGTGACCGCCGACTCGTTCATCGTCTACTTCGAACGCGTGCGCGACGAGGTGCGTGACGGTCGGCCGCTGGTGGCGGCGGTCGAGGCCGGCTGGGCTCGTGCCCGGCGCACCATCCTCGCCGCCGACGCGGTGAACTTCCTCGCTGCCGTCGTGCTCTACCTGCTCGCCGCGAGCAACGTGCGAGGATTCGCCTTCACCCTCGGGGTGACGACGCTGATCGACCTCGTCGTGGTCATCCTCTTCACCCATCCCGTCGTGGCCCTCCTCGCCCGCACCGAGTTCTTCGGGGGTGGGCACCGCTTATCGGGGCTCGATCCCGAGCGGCTCGGCTCCAAGGTCCGCTACGTCGGGCGGGGCCAGTTCTCCGGCCCGGGCGCCCGGCCGGCGTCCTCTCGCCCGGGTGGGGTCGAACCCGCCACCGGATCCGTCGTCCGCGGCGCGTCAGCTGAAGGAAAGGCCTGAGCCATGGTCAACTTCGCCGAGGTCGGCAACGACCTCTACACCGGTAAGCGCTCCATCGACTTCATCGGTCGCCAGAAGGTCTGGTATGTCGTGTCGGGGGTGCTGATCGCCCTGGCCCTCATCGGTGTCTTCGCCCGTGGGCTGAACTTCGGGATCGAGTTCCGCGGTGGTTCCGAGTTCCGCGTGCCCGGGGTCTCGAGCACCGCTGCCTACGAGCAGCGGGCCCAGCAGGCCATGGCGACCGCCGGCGTGGGTGGCAACATCGTCGCTACCGTCATCGGTCGCGACACCGTCCGGGTGCAGACCGAGTCGGCCGGGGAGCAGAACGACGCCGCCGCGACCGCGCTGGCCTCCACCTTCGGTGTCCCGGTACAGAACATCTCGAAGTCGTCCATCGGCCCGTCCTGGGGGGCGTCGGTGAGCGCGAAGGCCATCCAGGGCCTGGTGATCTTCCTCGTGCTGGTCGCCATCTTCATGGCGATCTACTTCCGCACCTGGACGATGGCTGTCGCCGGCCTCGTCGCGCTGGTGCACGACCTCGTGATCACGGTCGGGATCTACGCGCTCTTCGGCTTCGAGATCACACCATCGTCGATGATCGGTTTCCTCACGATCCTCGGCTACTCGCTCTACGACACCGTGGTCGTCTTCGACAAGGTGCGCGAGAACACGACGGCCGCCCTGTCGTCGAAGCGGACGACCTATCGCGCGGCCGCCAACCTCGCGGTGAACCAGACCCTGGTGCGCTCGATCAACACCACGGTCGTGGCGCTGCTCCCGATCGCCGCCATCCTCGTCGTCGGTTTCGTGGCCCTGGGTCCGGGCACCCTGCTCGACCTCAGCCTCGCGCTCTTCGTGGGCATCGCGGTGGGGGCCTACTCGTCGATCTTCATCGCGACCCCGCTGCTGGTCGATCTGCGTCGGCACGAGCGTGACATCACCGAGCTGGACAAGCTCGTGGCGCGCACGAGCGGCCGGACCACTGGCCAGCGCACCACCGTGGCGGCCGGCGCCGTTGCCGGCTCCTCGGCGGCACGCGGGGCTGGCGTCGCGACGCTGCCGGACCCGGCGCTCACCGAGGACAGCGGGGACAGCGGGGACACTGCGCCCGCCGACCACCCGCAAGACGTCGCTGGCGGCGGTACCAGGCAGGATGCTCCGGCAGGCGGTGGCGCGGGTCGCCAGGTGCACAAGTGGGCGCAGGCCGGGCCACGCAACCAGCCGAAGCGCCCCCCGAAGTCCAAGCGGTGACCACGCCGCCTCCCGACCCCCACGACGAGCTGGCGGGGCGGGTGAGGGCGCTGTTGCGCGACGTGCCGGACTTCCCGGCCCCCGGCATCCTCTTCAAGGACTTCACGCCCCTGCTGGCCGACGCCGACGCCCTGCGGGCCCTGGTCGACGACATCGCCGGGCGCTACGACGGCAGGGTCGACGCGGTCGCGGGGATCGAGGCCCGTGGCTTCGTCCTCGGGGCCGCCGTCGCCTACCGTCTCGGCATCGGGTTCGTCCCCGTGCGCAAGGCCGGCAAGCTGCCGCCCGAGACCCACGCGGTGTCCTACGCCCTGGAGTACGGCGAGGCCACCCTCGAGGTGGCCACGAGCTCGTTCGGCGTCGGCCAGCGGGTGCTGGTCGTCGACGACGTCCTCGCCACCGGTGGCACTGCTGCCGCAGCCTGTGCGCTGGTCGAGCGCACCGGCGCCGTCGTCGTGGCGGTCGACGTGGTGCTCGAGATCGGATTCCTGCCCGGACGCGCGGCCCTGCCGGGCCGCGAGGTCCACTCGCTCGTCACCAGCTGACGGCACCCGTCCGGGCGGAGCAGCAGGCCGACTACACTTCGTTCATGAGTGAGGAGGTCCGCTCCGACACGCCGCCCACGACGTCCACGACGTCGGGGGCGTCGCCACTGCGCATGCGGGCCAGGCTGGCCCGTTTCGGCGGCCCCCGGATCGCGGGCAACCCCGTGCTGGAGCCCATCCTCCAGACGGTGCGCAGCACCCACCCCAAGGCCGACGTGTCAGTGATCGAGCGCGCCTACACGGTCGCCGAGCTGGCGCACCGGGGCCAGATGCGCAAGAGCGGCGACCCCTACATCACGCACCCCCTCGCGGTCACGACGATCCTCGCTGAGCTGGGCATGACGCCGACCACGCTGGCTGCCGCTCTGCTGCACGACACGGTCGAGGACACGTCCTACAGCCTCGAGCAGCTGCGGGGTGACTTCGGCACCGAGATCGCGGTGCTCGTCGACGGCGTCACCAAGCTCGACAAGCTGACCTACGGGGAGGCCGCCCAGGCCGAGACCGTGCGCAAGATGATCGTCGCGATGGCCCGTGACATCCGGGTGCTGGTGATCAAGCTGGCCGACCGGTTGCACAACGCGCGCACGTGGCGGTACGTCTCGCGGGCGTCGGCCGAGCGCAAGGCGCACGAGACCCTCGAGATCTACGCTCCGCTGGCGCACCGGCTCGGCATGAACACCATCAAGTGGGAGCTCGAGGACCTCTCCTTCGCGCAGCTCTACCCCAAGGTCTACGACGAGATCGTGCGGCTGGTGGCCGAGCGCGCACCCGCGCGCGAGGAGTACCTCGCGGGTGTCCGGAGCCAGGTCACGGAGGACCTGCGCGGGGCGCGGATCAAGGCCGCGGTGACCGGCCGTCCCAAGCACTACTACTCGGTCTACCAGAAGATGATCGTGCGAGGCCGCGACTTCGAGGACATCTACGACCTCGTCGCCGTCCGCGTGCTCGTCGAGACCGTGCGCGACTGCTACGCGGCCCTGGGGGCCCTGCACGCGCGGTGGAACCCCGTGCCGGGGCGCTTCAAGGACTACATCGCGATGCCGAAGTTCAACATGTACCAGTCGCTGCACACGACGGTCATCGGTCCCGGCGGCAAGCCCGTCGAGATCCAGATCCGCACGCACACCATGCACCGCCGGGCGGAGTACGGCGTCGCTGCGCACTGGAAGTACAAGGAAGACGGCGAGCCGGGCGGTCGCGACGACGACCCCTCCAACGACATGGCCTGGCTCAAGCAGCTCATGGACTGGCAGAAGGAGACCGAGGACCCGGGTGAGTTCCTCGACTCGCTGCGCTTCGAGATGAACGGCGGTGAGGTCTACGTCTTCACCCCGAAGGGCGAGGTGGTCTCGCTGCCGGCCGGCTCCACCCCCGTCGACTTCGCGTATGCCGTCCACACCGAGGTCGGCCACCACACGATCGGCGGCCGGGTCAACGGCCGGCTGGTGCCGCTGGAGTCGACGCTCGAGAACGGCGACGTCGTCGAGGTCCTCACGAGCAAGGCCGATGGCGCCGGTCCCAGCCGGGACTGGCTGGGCTTCGTCAAGAGCGCACGGGCACGCAACAAGATCCGCGGGTGGTTCTCGAAGGAGCGCCGCGAGGAGGCCATCGACTCCGGCAAGGAGGCCATCGCCAAGGCGATGCGCAAGCAGGGGCTTCCCCTGCAGCGGCTGATGACCGCCGACAGCCTCACCGTCATCGCCACCGAGCTGCGCCACCCTGACATCGACGGCCTGTATGCCGCCGTCGGCGAGGGCCACGTCTCGGCTCAGCACGTCGTGGAGCGCCTCGTCACGTCGCTCGGGGGCGAGGAGGGAGCCAGCGAGGACCTCGCGGAGGTCACCCTGCCCAGCAAGACGCGGGCGCGGCGCGGCGGAGACCCGGGTGTCGTGGTGGTGGGCACGGCCGACGTGTGGGTCAAGCTGGCCAAGTGCTGCACCCCCGTGCCGGGCGATCCCATCCTCGGCTTCGTCACCCGCGGCAGCGGGGTGTCCGTGCACCGTCGGGACTGCACCAACATCGAGACCCTGCTCGCTCAGCCCGACCGGCTCATCGACGTCGAGTGGGCTCCGTCGAGCTCGAGCATCTTCCTCGTGCAGCTCCAGGTCGAGGCCCTCGACCGGGCGCGCCTGCTCAGCGACGTGACGAGGGTGCTGTCCGACCAGCACGTCAACATCCTGTCGGCCTCGGTGCAGACCTCGCGCGACCGGGTGGCGCTGTCGCGCTTCACCTTCGAGATGGGCGAGCCCAGCCATCTCGACCACGTGATCCGCGCGGTGCGCAAGATCGACGGCGTCTTCGACGTCTACCGCATCACCGGCGGCAAGGCCACCGTCCCCTCCTAGACCCTCCCCAGGCCGGCGGGAGGGGATCAGCCGCCGAACTCCTCCACACCGGCGCGCGCCTGCGCGAGCCAGGCCTCACGGGCCTCCAGGGCCGCCCGGGCCTTCTCGACCTTGCCGGCACTGCCCGAGGCCTCTGCCTTCGCGAGGTCGTCCCGCAGACCTGAGACCGCGGCCTCGAGCTGCACGACGAGCGACTGGGCGCGGGCGGCGACCTCCGGGTTGCTCGACGACCACTTGCGGTCCTCGACCTCGCGCACGGCCGACTCGATGCGACGCATCGCCTTCTCGGTGCGCTCGAGGTCGGCCCGGGGCACCTTGCCCGCCTTGTCCCAGCGGTCCTGGATGCTGCGCAGAGAGGCCTTGGCCCGGTCGAGGTTCGAGACCGGCAGGATCTGCTCGGCTTCGACGAGCAGCGCTTCCTTGATCTCGAGGTTGCCGCGGAACGACTCCTCCTCGGCGGCGACGACTGCGTCCTTGGCCGCGAAGAAGGCGTCCTGGGCCGTACGGAACCGCTCCCAGAGCGCGTCGTCGTCGGCCCGGCCGGCGCGTCCGGCCTGACGCCAGTCGTCCATCAGGCGCTTGAAGGCGGTGGCAGTCGGAGCCCAGTCCTTGCTCGACGCCAGTCGCTCGGCATCAGCCACGAGCTGGGTCTTGACCGTCTTCGCCTCGGACTGCTGTCCGTCGAGCTGCGCGAAGTGCGTACGACGCGCCCGGTCGAAGCCGTTGCGGGCCGCACTGAAGCGCTGCCACAGCGCCGACTCCGAGGTGCGGTCGAGCCGGGGGCCACTGCGCTGGTGCTGCTTCCACTCGTCGAGCAGCTCGCGCATACGCGCTCCGCTGCTCTTCCACTGGATGCGCTCGAGAGGCTGGCCGGCGATCTGCTCGGCCTCGGTGACCAGGGCCTCACGATGGGCGCGGCCCTCCTCGCGGGCCGCCGCACGGGCGGCGGTCTCGACCTCCTTGCGACCGGCGATGGACTCGCCGATCTCGGCGACCGCGGCCTCCAGGGCCACCAGGTCACCGACCGCGCGTGGCTCGTGGGCCTGTTCGACGAGCTTGGCGTAGCTCTCCTCGGCGTCCTTCGCCGAGACCTCGGCCTGCGCCAGGCGCAGGCGCAGCAGGTCGGCCGCCGCGACGATCTCGTCGTACTTTCGCCCGTAGTAGGCCAGGGCGTCGGTGGGGCTGGCGCCCGGGTAGGAGCCCACCTCCCGCTCGCCGCCGCCGGGCAGGAGGACGAAGACCACGCCGTCGTCGGCCACGCGACCGAACTGGCGCAGAGCGGCAGCGGCGTGCGGTCGGGCGAACATCTTCGGGCTCGGCACCGGACCCGCGGAGGGGGTGGGGTGCGACGCCACCAGCTCGCCCGGGGTCGGGACCGCCGCCGCCGGGACGTCGACCTGGGCCGGCTCGGGCTCGACTGTGGGCACGGGCTCGGGCTCGGGCTCGGGCTCGACTACGGGCTCGGGCTCGACTACGGGCTCGGGCTCGACTGTGGGCTCGACCGCGGGCTCGGGCTCGAGCGCGGGCTCGACGGCCGCCTCCGGCTCGGCCGGGGTCGGGACCGCCGCCTCCGCCGGTACGTCGGGCTCGGGCACGGTCTCCGTCTCGGTCACGGGCTGCGTCTCCGTCGGCGTCTCCGCCTCCGGCTCGGCGTGTGTCTCGTCGGTCGACATGGCGTCGGTCACGGGTCAGCCCTTCACTTTCGCGGACGTGCCGGTGAGGCTGATGGGAGCCAGGGGCGAGGTCTGGTCGCCGGGGTTGATCCCCGCGGCAGCGATCTTGGTGACGATGTCGAGCCCGGCCGTCACCTTGCCGAAGACGGTGTAGCCGCTGCCGTCGCCCGACTTCGGGAGCGTCGTGGCCTTGTAGACGATGAAGAACTGGTCGGAGTTGCTATTGGGGTCGCCCGACTTGCGAGCCATGGCGAGGGTGCCCGCGGGGTACACGTCGTTGGCCGGGACGTTCTCGACGCCGTAGTGGTAGCCCGGGCCGGTGCCGCTGCCCGTGCCCGTCGGGTCACCGCACTGCAGTACGTAGATGCCCTGCGCCTTGCCGGTCAGGCGGTGGCACGGGCTCGAGGCGTAGTAGCCCTGTTGCGAGAGGAAGAGGAACGACGAGACCGCGATCGGGGCCTTCGTGCCGTCGAGCTCGGCCGTGATCGGTCCGCAGGTGGTGCTCAGCGTGGCGGTGAAGATCTTGCCCTTGGCGGCACCGAGGTCCGGCGTCCCGGTGAGCTTCTTGGGAGCGGTCAGTGCCGGGGGGACGGCGGTGCACCCGGCGAGGACCTTGGGGGTCGCGGTGGGTGTCGGCGTCGCCGAGGTCGCCCCCCCGGTCGGTGTCGACGTCGCGGACGTCGTCGGGTCAGCGGTGGCCGCCGGCGACGTGCGGTTCGTCAGCACGTTGGCACCGACGATGAAGACCGCCACCACGAGGACCACACCGATCACGGCGAAGATCGCCTGCTTGTCACGCACGAACTGGCCTCTCCTCTGCGCGGGCCTCGTGCCCGCGCCTGTCCTGCCTCGGCGACCGTGTCCCGTCCTGGGCCACACCCACCTGCCCTACCCTGCCGTGTCCGCCTCGCGTTCCGGGCGCGGCGCACGGCGCCGGACACGGGCGCCAGTCTAGGCAGGCCCTTCGGTGGTGCGCAGCGGCTGGGGTCGAGACGGGCATCACGACTGCGTGACGATGCGGCCTGCGCCCAGGGTGCAGGTCAGCCTGTCGGCCACGGTCACTATCCTCGGGCCCGTGCTCACCGTCGCCTTCCCGGCCGCCGCCTTCGACACCAACTGCTACGTGCTCGCGCCGGCCCCCGGAGAGGAGTGCCTCATCGTCGACCCCGGTATCGGGGTCGAGGAGCAGCTCGCCGAGGTGCTTGCCCAGCACCGCCTGCGGCCGGCAGCCGTGCTGCTCACCCACGGCCACATCGACCACGTGTGGTCCGTGACCCCGGTCTGCGGGGGTGCGACGGCGGCCTACATCCACGCCGACGACCGCTACCGCCTCGGTGACCTGATGGCGACGGTGTCCCCTCCGCTGATCGCGATGTTCGAGCGCCAGTTCGGCGCGGCGGCCACCTGGCGGTCGCCCGAGCGGGTCGTCGACCTGCACGACCACGAGCGTCTGCAGCTCGCCGGGCTCGACGTCGAGGTCCTCCACGCACCGGGGCACACCGAGGGCTCGGTGATGTTCGCCCTGCCCGGCGTCCCCGACGGCCTCGAGGGCGCCGAGGTGGCCTCGACCTGCCTCAGCGGCGACGTGCTCTTCGCCGGCTCGATCGGGCGGACCGACCTCGAGGGTGGCGACCCGGGCGCGATGACGCGCTCGCTGCGGGACGTCGTCCTGCCGCTGCGCGACGACGTGCTCGTCCTGCCCGGTCACGGCAGCGCCACCACCATCGGGCGAGAGCGCACCAGCAACCCCTACCTGCAAGGACTGACGGCATGACCGGCAACCAGCCCAACCAGCCCGCCAGGTCCGCGAAGCCCAAGCCGGCGAGGGTCACCAAGGTGCTCCCGCTCAGCGGCTTCCCCGAGCTGCTGCCCGCCGAGCGGATCATCGAGCAGCGCTTCCTCGACGTCATCCGCGAGACCTTCGAGCTGCACGGCTTCTCGTCCCTCGAGACCAGAGCGGTCGAGCCGGTCGAGCGTCTCCTCGGCAAGGGCACCGACGCCGACAAGGAGATCTACGGCGTCACCCGGCTCGCGTCCCGCGGCGACGAGCGGGCTGCGGCCGAGAGCGAGCTGGGCCTGCACTTCGACCTCACCGTGCCGTTCGCCCGCTACGTGCTGGAGAACGCCGGGCGGCTCGACTTCCCCTACCGGCGCTACCAGGTGCAGAAGGTGTGGCGGGGCGAGCGCCCGCAGGAGGGCCGCTACCGCGAGTTCTGGCAGGCCGACATCGACGTGGTCGACGTCGGCGAGCTGCCCGGGCACTTCGAGGCCGAGATGCCGCTCGTGATCGCCGACGTGTTCTCGCGGTTCCCGGTCGGCGACTTCGTCATCCAGGTCAACAACCGCATGATCCCTGAGGGGATCTACCGGGCTGTGGGGCTCGACGAGTCGGTCGGGGTGACCCAGACCCTGCGCATCGTCGACAAGCTCGACAAGATCGGCGTCGAGGGGGTGCGCCGGCTGCTGATCGAGGCGGGCGCCACGTCGCAGCAGGCCACGACCGCCCTGGCACTGGCCGAGATCCGCACCCCCGACCTCGGCTTCGTCGAGCGGGTGCGCTCCCTGGGCCTGACTCACCCCACCCTCGACCTCGGCCTCGCCGCCCTGTCGGCGGTGATCATCCAGGGCATGGAGCACGCCCCGGGGCGGATCGTCGCCGACCTGCGCATCGCCCGGGGTCTCGACTACTACACGGGCACCGTCTACGAGACCCAGCTGGTGGGGTTCGAGGCGTGGGGATCGTTCAGCTCGGGCGGGCGCTACGACGCCCTGGCGAGCGACGGCCGCACCACCTACCCGGGGGTGGGCATCTCGATCGGGGTCTCGCGCATCCTCGGCCTGCTGATCGGCAAGGGGCTGTTGACCTCGTCGCGCAAGACGCCGGCCGCCGTCCTCGTCGCCCTGAACACCGACGCCGACCGGCCGCGCTCGGCGTCGGTCGCGGCCGAGCTGCGTCGACGCGGCATCCCGTGCGAGGTGGCCCCCAGCGCGGCCCGGTTCGGCAAGCAGATCCGGTATGCCGAGCGTCGCGGCATCCCCTACGTCTGGTTCCCGGGCGACGAGAGCGGCGACGGCGACGCCGTCAAGGACATCCGCTCCGGCGCCCAGGTACCCGCCGAGGCCGCCACGTGGCAGTGCCCGGCGGCAGACCTGCGCCCCGAGGTCATCCGCGCCCCGGCGCCGGGGCCGGCGGGCGCAGACCCGCCGAGCGCAGCTCCAGCAGAGCCAGGCGCCTGACGACCTCGGGGTCGGCAGCGCGCCACGCTCCTGCGGGGTCGTCGCTGATGGCCGCCAGCCTGTGCATGGGCTGGCGCGCCATCGCCCGCAGGGCGAAGAGGTCGAGGTCGGCGTCGGCGTCGATGAGGCGCTGGGCGGCGCTCGCCCGGCAGACGAAGCGCCCGCGCAGGGCCAGCCAGGTGCCGACGACCAGCAGGATCGGCACCAGCGCGACGGTCAGACCGAGGACGACGGCCATCCGGTCGACGGCCGTGTGCATGTCGCGTCCCGCCTGTGCGAGCTGTGCGGCGCTGGTGGCGGCCCCGTCGAAGGGTCTGCGCGCCCCGTCGCCGAGCAAGGGCACCCTGGCCAGCTGCTCGGCCGCACCGCTCATGTTCGCGCCGAAGGAGGTCCCGGCGCCAGTGAGCTGGTCGGCGGTGCCCTGCAGCGACAGGATGTTGGTGTGGACGGTGCGCCCCACCTCGACCCAGACCGCGACCCACCCGAGGGTGAGCGCATCGGACGCGACCTGCGCGGCCCGGCGCCGGGGCAGGTCGGAGTAGACCTTCACGCGGGGCCCTCCCGGCGGGCGTCGTGGGCCCCGGGGGCCTCGGAGGCGTCGGGACCGGCGCTCAGCTGGGTCTGCATCCGGGAGACGAGCGCCTGCAGACCGCGCAGCGGGCGCACCATCACGGTGAACTCGACGAGTCGACCGCCCTCGTCCCAGGCCAGCAGGTCGACCCCGTGCACCTGCACGCCGTCGAGGTCGGCGCGGAACTCGAGGCACGCACTGCGCGGACCGAGCAGCTGCCGCCCGTAGTGCAGGGTGGGGCCGAGCACGGTCATCGCCGCCCTCAGGTAGGCCGTGGCGAGGTCACGGCCCTGCGCCGGTGCGTGCACCGCCGGCGACCGGAAGACGACCTCGGGGGCGAGCAGCCGAGCGAGCAGGGCGTCGCGGGTGGTCGGGTCCACGGCGTCGACCACGGCGTGCCAGGCACGCACCGGCGCCGGGATCTCGTGCACCGCGTCGGTCTCCTGCGAGAGGGGGGTCATCGGGGCTCCTCGGTGTGGTGGGGGAGCGGTCGGGGCCGCAGCCGTCACGCTAGCCTCGAGAGGTGCCCTCGACGCGACCCGTGCCCGTCGAGGCCTCCGTCCCCACAGCCCTGGAGCGTGAGGTACGAGGCTGGCTCGACCACCTGGAGGTGGAGCGGGGGGCCGCGGTCAACACCCTCAGCTCCTACCGCCGCGACCTGCGCCGGTATGCCGCGTTCCTCGCCGAGCGCGGCATCGTCGTGGCCGCAGGGGTCACCGAGCGCGACGTCACGGACTTCCTGGCCTCGCTGCGGGAGGGGTCGCCCGACCGGGCTCCGCTGTCGACCGCGTCGGCGGGACGCACCCTGGTCGCGGTGCGCGGGCTGCACCGCTTCCTCGCCCTCGAGGGGACCACGAGCACCGACCCCGCGGGCGACGTCAGCCCCCCTCGCCCCCCGTCGCGCCTGCCGAAGGCCATCCCGCTGCACGACGTCGAGCGCCTGCTCGAGGGGGCGTCCGGGGGAGAGCCCACGCTCGCGCTGCGCGACCGGGCGCTGATCGAGGTGCTCTACGGCGTGGGGGCCCGGATCAGCGAGGCCGTGGGCCTCGACCTCGACGACCTCGACCAGCTTGACCCGCTCGACCAGCTTCACCAGCTCGACGACCCCGCACCAGCAGCCGGCACGGGCTCGGTCCGCCTGCACGGCAAGGGCGACAAGCAGCGCATCGTGCCCGTCGGCCGCTACGCGCAGGAGGCCGTGGCGGCGTACCGCGTCCGAGGCCGACCCGAGCTCGTGCGCCGGGGCCGCGGGACACCAGCCCTCTTCGTCAACCAGCGCGGTGACCGGCTGTCTCGCCAGAGCGCCTGGGCGGTGATCCAGTCGGCGGCCGCCCGCGCCGGCCTCGCGGGTCACCTGTCTCCCCACACGCTGCGCCACTCCTTCGCCACGCACCTGCTCGACGGCGGGGCCGACGTGCGGGTGGTGCAGGAGCTGCTGGGGCACGCGTCGGTGACGACCACCCAGATCTACACGATGGTCTCGGTCCAGAGACTGCGCGAGGTGTATGCCGTGTCCCACCCCCGGGCCCGCTGACCCGCTGGTCGACCCGATGGCGCGCACGCCGTGACGTCCCGGCGGGGGGCCCTGCCGCTGATAGTGTCGAGGTGATCAGCGTGATGCTGACCGACCGCGCGACCGACGACCGAGAGCTGACCAGCACGTGACCGCCGAGGTGAACCCCACGCACGAGGCCCTGACTGACGAGGGCCTCGGTGAGCGGGGCGACGACCGTGGTGACCACGGGTCGGTCCTGCCCGGCACCGAGCGGGTCGGTCTCGGCGAGCTCGGCCCGACCGGTCGCCCGACGCCGCACTTCCCCGAGCCGGCGGTGCTCGCGACCCACGGTCCGGCGCGCATCATCGCGATGTGCAACCAGAAGGGCGGGGTCGGCAAGACGACCACCACCATCAACCTGGGTGCGGCCCTGGCCGAGCTGGGGCGCAAGGTGCTGCTCGTCGACTTCGACCCGCAGGGGGCGCTGTCCGTCGGGGTCGGCGTGCGCGCCCAGGAGCTCGACACCACCATCTACGACCTGCTGGTCGAGCCGCCGGGCCGCCGCCGCGACATCCGCGAGATCATCGTGCATACCGCCACCCCCAACCTCGACCTCGTCCCGGCCAACATCGATCTCTCGGCCGCCGAGGTGCAGCTCGTCGGAGAGGTCGCCCGGGAGCAGATCCTGGCCCGGGTGCTGCGCCCGGTCCTCGACGACTACGACCTCATCCTGATCGACTGCCAGCCCTCGCTGGGCCTGCTCACGGTCAACGCGCTCACGGCCGCCCACGGGGTGCTCATCCCGCTCGAGTGCGAGTTCTTCGCGATGCGTGGTGTGGCCCTGCTCGTCGAGACGATCGAGAAGATCACCGACCGGCTCAATCCGCGGCTCCAGACCGACGGCATCCTCGCCACGATGTACGACAGCCGCACCCTGCACAGCCGCGAGGTGGTGCGCTCGGTCGTCGACCACTTCGGCGAGCTGGTCTTCCACACCGTCATCAGCCGCACCGTCAAGTTCCCCGACGCGACGCTGGCGGCCGAGCCGATCACGACCTACGCCCCGACGCACGGTGGGTCCATGGCCTACCGCCAGCTGGCCCGCGAGCTCATTGCGCGGGGCGGGGCGGCCTGAGGCCATGGCTCAGGCAGGGCCCGTCGACCTCGACGTCGACGGGGCAGCCCCGGCTGCCGTGCCGGGCGGCATCCTCACGCGTCGGACGGTGTCGACCACCTTCGAGGTGCACCTCGACGTGTTCTCCGGTCCCTTCGACCTGCTGCTCGGGCTGATCTCGAAGCACAAGCTCGACATCACCGAGATCGCCCTCGCGAAGGTAACCGACGAGTTCATCGCCCACCTCAAGGCGGCGCAGGGGTCCGGCACGGAGTGGGACCTCGGGCAGGCCTCCGATTTCCTCCTCGTCGCCGCCACCCTGCTCGACCTCAAGGCCTCGCGGCTGCTGCCGCACAGCGGGCCGGAGGACGAGGAGGACCTTGCCCTCATCGAGGCCCGCGACCTGCTCTTCGCCCGTCTCCTGCAGTATCGCGCGTACAAGGACGTCGCCGGCGCGTTCGCCGCGCAGATGCTGACGGCGGGCCGGCTCACGCCCCGCCAGGCCGGTCTCGAGCCCCACTTCGCCGCCCTGCTACCCGAGCTCATCATGGGCATCACCCCGGACCAGCTGGCGATGGTCGCGGCCCGCGCCCTCGCGCCCAAGGTGGCTCCCACGGTCGGGCTCGAGCACCTGCACTCGGTGCAGGTGAGCGTGCGCGAGCAGGCTGCGCTGATCGTCGAGCGGCTGAGGGCCGACCGCACGGCCACCTTCCGCTCGCTCGTCGCGGACGCCGACAGCACCCTGGTCATCGTCGCGAGATTCCTCGCGCTCCTCGAGCTCTTCAAGGACGCGGCGATCGTCTTCGAGCAGACCGAGGCCCTCGGCGAGCTCACCGTGAGGTGGACCGGCCGCGACGACGGTGACGTGGTGCTGGTCGACGAGTTCGACGAGTTCGACGAGCTGGCCGCGACCAGCGACCCCCCACCCGGGCAGCAGCCCGACCCCGAAGCACCGACCGACGCAGGACCCGAGCCAGGAGCGCACGATGGCTGACCACGACACCCTCACGACGGAGGCGCCCGCGGGCGTCCTCCCCGGCGACCCACCCGGCGACCCGGCAGAGCCGGAGAGCCGCGGCTTCTCGGTCGCCGACCTGCCCGGCGGCGCCGCCGCAGCCCTCGAGGCGGTACTGATGGTCGTCGACGAGCCGATCAGCGAGGTCACCCTCGCGTCGGCCCTCGAGCTGCCGGTCGACGAGGTCGTCGGCCACCTCATCGCCCTCGAGGAGCAGTATGCCGCCGCCGACCGCGGCTTCACCCTGCGCAGCCTCGGCGGTGGGTGGCGCTTCTACAGCCGCGGGGACCACGCCGGCGTCGTCGAGAAGTTCCTCCTCGACGGGCAGCAGGCCAAGCTGACCCAGGCCGCCCTCGAGACCCTCGCGGTCATCGCCTACCGGCAGCCCGTCTCCCGGGCCCGGGTCAGTGCGGTGCGGGGGGTCAACGTCGACGGCGTGGTGCGCACGCTGCTGTCGCGCGGCCTGGTCACCGAGGTCGACGAGGCGGGGGAGTCGGGGGCGATCCTCTACGGCACGACCCCGTACTTCCTCCAGCGGATGGGTCTCGGGTCGCTCGACGACCTGCCCGCCCTCGCGCCGTTCCTGCCCGAGGTCGACACCCTCGACGAGCTCGTCGAGCAGGGGCGGTCATGAGCCCCGCGCAACGCGGCGGCTCCGGCGGCTCAGGTGGCTCCGGTGGCCGGGGCGGCAGCGGCCGGGGCGGCTCCGCCGGTGGCGGTCGCGGCGCCGGGTCGAGCGGCAAGCCTGCTGGTCGCGGTAAGCCAGCTGGCCGCGAGGGGCGCGATGCCCGCGACGGCAGAGCAGGCCAGGGTGAGGCGCCGACGGGTCGCAGCCGCAGCAAGGGTCCGAGCTTCGCGGGGTCGACCCGGCCCGGGCAGCCGACCCGCCTGCCGCAGCGCCCCACGGCGCCCAAGGTCGACGTGCACGACCCCGACGGCGTGCGGTTGCAGAAGCTGCTCGCCGGGGCCGGGGTGGGCTCGCGCCGCACCTGCGAGAACCTCATCACCCAGGGCCGGGTCACGGTCGACGACCACCTCGTGACCGAGCTCGGGGTGCGGGTCGACCCGACCCGACAGGTCGTCCACGTGGACGGCACACGGGTCAACCTCGACGAGTCACGGGTCTACCTCGCCTTCAACAAGCCGCTCAAGGTGGTCTCCACCATGAGTGACGAGCTCGGCCGGATCTCGTTGGCCGACTACGTCGGCGACCGTCCCGAGCGGCTCTTCCACGTCGGGCGCCTCGACGCCGACACCGAGGGCCTGCTGCTGCTGACCAACGACGGTGACCTGGCGCACCGGCTGCAGCACCCGGCTTACGGGGTGCTCAAGACCTATCTCGCACAGATCCCCGCGCCGGTGCCGCGCGACCTCGGTCGTCGTCTCCGCGAGGGCATCGAGCTCGACGACGGGCCGGTGTCGGTCGACTCCTTCCGCCTCGTCGACAGCCAGCCCGGCCGCGCGATGGTCGAGGTGGTGCTGCACGAGGGTCGCAAGCACGTCGTGCGGCGGATGCTCGAGGCTGTGGGGCACCCCGTCATCACGCTCGTGCGCACCCAGGTCGGCCCGATCCACCTCGGCAGCCTGAAGTCGGGCCGCACTCGGCGCCTGACCCCCGCGGAAGTCGGGCAGCTCTACGGCGCCGCCGGGATGTGAGGCGATGACGCCGAGGGTGCGGGTGGTGGGCACCGGGCTCATCGGGACGAGTCTCGGGATCGCCCTGTCCCGCAAGGGTTTCGAGGTGACCCTGAGCGACCCGTCCCCTACGGCGATGCGCCTGGCTCGTGACCTGGGCGCAGGGGTTCTGGCCGACGAGGCCGGCCAGCCGCCGCAGCTCGTCGTCGTCGCCGCCCCACCCGACGTGGCCGGCTCGGTGGTGGCGCACGCGCTGCGCCGGTGGACCGACGCCGTGGTCACCGACGTGTCGTCGGTCAAGGGGGCGGTCGTCCGGGCCGTGCGGCAGCAGGGGGGTGACCTCTCGCGCTACGTCGGCTCGCACCCCATGGCGGGGCGCGAGCGCAGCGGCGCGATGGCTGCGCGCGCCGACCTCTTCGAGGGGCGCGCGTGGGTCGTCGTGCCCACCCCCGAGAGCAGCCCGTATGCCGTGGAGCTCACCCGTGAGGTCGCCAGAGCCGTCGGGTCGGTCGTGACCGTGATGGACGCGGACGAGCACGACGCCGCGGTCGCGGTCGTGTCGCACGTGCCCCAGGTGGTCGCCAGCCTCGTGGCCGGTCGCCTGCGCGACCTCAGCGACGACGCCGTGGCCCTGGCCGGCCAGGGACTGCGCGACGTCACCCGCATCGCTGCGAGCGACCCCGGGCTGTGGACCCAGATCCTTGCCGGCAACGCCGAGGCCGTCCGCGAGGTGCTGCACCAGGTGCGCACCGACCTCGACGCCGTCATCGCGGCGCTGTCCGGCCTGGTGGAGCAGGGGCAGCCGGAGCAGGGGCACGACTCGGCCGGCGGCGACGCCCCTGGTGCGCTCGCCGCGGTGTCGAGGGCCATCAGCGACGGCAACACCGGGCATGCCCGGATCCCCGGGAAGCACGGCGGGGGCCCGACGGCATACGCCACGGTCGTGGTGGTCGTTCCTGACACCCCAGGGGCCCTGGCGGACCTGCTGTCCGACGTCGGTGCTGCGGGCGTCAACCTCGAGGACCTGCGCCTCGACCACGGCTTGGGGCTGCCCTTCGGACTGGCCGAGGTCTTCGTGCTGCCGACGGCGGTCGAGCACCTGCAGACGGCGCTGGCGGCGCGCGGCTGGCGCGTCCACGACTGACGCCCCATGCGGCCCGCGGGGTGGCGACGCACGGAGAGCCGGGGGCTCGGTAGGGTGTGCTCCCGTGACTGAGCCTGCCGGACCTGCCCTCGTCGTCGCGATCGACGGGCCCTCGGGCTCGGGCAAGTCGAGCGTCTCGCGCGCGGTCGCCCGCGAGCTGGGGGTGGGGTTCGTCGACACGGGCGCCACCTACCGGGCTGTCACGTGGTGGTGCCTCGACCGCGGCATCGACCTCGAGGACCGGCGGTCGGTCGCCGCTGCGGCGCTCGCGCTGCCACTCGAGCTCTCGACCGACCCCGAGGGGGTGACCGTCGTCGTCGACGGCACCGACGTCACGGCGGCGATCCGCGAGTCGCGGGTCTCCGAGGCGGTCTCCACCGTCGCCACCAACCTCGACGTGCGCGAGATCCTCGTGCGGCGTCAGCGCGAGCTGATCCGCGACACGGTCGCGGCCAGGGGCGGGTGCGTCGCCGAGGGGCGTGACGTGACCACCGTCGTGCAGCCCGACGCCGACGTGCGCATCCTGCTCACCGCCAGCGTGGAGGCCCGGCTGGCCCGACGGGCCACGCAGCTGCACGGGGCGGCCGACGACGAGGCCCTCGCCGCCACCCACGACCAGGTCGTCCGCCGTGACCGCGACGACTCGACGGTGTCGACGTTCCTGACCGCGGGTGAGGGTGTCGTCACCGTCGACACCTCCGAGCTCGACTTCGGAGGCTCGGTCGCCGCAGTCCTCGATGTGGTCGAGGCGGTCGTCGGTGCCCGCCGCTGAGCCCATCCTCCCGGCGCCAGCGTGGCGCGCAGCCCTCGGGCGGCGGGTCGGACGCGTGGTCGTTCCCGCGGCCTACCGCTGTGTGGTCCGAGGGGTGGAGCGGGTGCCCGGCCACGGGCCGCTGGTGCTCGTCGCCAACCACAGCGGGCTGCTCGACGGGCCACTCGTCATGTCGGTCACCCCGCGACCGGTGACCTTCCTGGTCAAGCAAGAGCTGTTCCACGGCTTCGTGGGGTCGGTGCTGCGAGGCGTCGGGCAGATCCCGATCGACCGCACCACGGGCGACCGTCACGCGCTCGCGGCAGCTCGGGCCGTCCTCGCCCACGGCGGTGTGGTCGGGGTCTTTCCCGAGGGCACCAGGGGTCGGGGCGACGTGCAGCAGGTCAACCAGGGGGCCGCCTGGCTCGCCCTGCAGACCGGAGCCCGCATCGTGCCCGTGTGCGTCCTCGGCACGAGGGTGCCCGACCGGAGCGCCGACGCGCTGCCGCGGCTGCGGTCGCGGGTCGTGATCGACTTCGGAGAGCCGTTCGAGCTCGAGAGCGACCGCGCCGTGCCCGGTCGGGCCCGGCTCGCAGCCGCCACCGACCTGCTGCGCGACCGGCTGGCGGGCCAGGTTGCCGCGGCGAGCCTGCGCGACGGGGTCCGGTCGCAGGCCGAGCCCCAGGGCTGAGCTCGGGGACGACGCGGGCCCTGCTCGGCACGGTGTGGCGCAGACCGGGCCCGCACTGGGGGACAATGGGTGGCTGCGGGTGCCATCCACCACCATCACCTGCGCACCGAACTCCAGCAGCGACAGGCGATCTCGTGACCGACCCGACCCACTCCACCGACTCCGACGTCATCTCCACCGACTCCGACGTCATCTCCACGACCGAGGCGGGGCACGACGACGACCTCACGGTCGAGCGGGCCCTGCGCGCCGGCCTCGACGACTTCGAGCTCGACGACGACGACCTGCACCTGCTCGAGCGCGGCGAGGGGGACGACGGCGAGGACGACCAGCAGGGCCCGCTGCCCGTGGTCGCTGTCGTCGGCCGCCCCAACGTCGGCAAGTCGACCCTGGTCAACCGCATCCTCGGTCGCCGCGAGGCGGTCGTCGAGGACGTGCCGGGGGTCACCCGCGACCGCGTCGCCTACGACGCCGACTGGGCCGGCCGCCGCTTCACCCTGGTCGACACGGGAGGCTGGGAAGTCGACGCGACGGGCATCCACCTGCGCGTGGCCGAGCAGGCCGAGATCGCCGTCGAGCTCGCCGACGTCGTCATGTTCGTCGTCGACGCGGTCGTCGGGGCGACCGACACCGACGAGGGCGTCGTGCGCCTGCTGCGACGCAGCGGCAAGCCGGTCGTCCTCGTGGCCAACAAGGTGGACGACCAGCGCTTCGAGGCCGACGCGACCTCCCTGTGGAACCTCGGGCTCGGTGAGCCCTACCCGGTCTCGGCGCTGCACGGGCGGGGCAGCGGTGACGTGCTCGACGCCGTCCTCGCCGTGCTCCCCGACGTGTCCGCCGTGGGGGACGCCTACCGGCGAGGCGGCCCGCGGCGGGTCGCCCTGCTCGGCCGACCCAACGTCGGCAAGTCCAGCCTGCTCAACCAGCTCGCCGGCACCGACCGCGTCGTCGTCGACGAGGTGGCGGGCACGACCCGCGATCCCGTCGACGAGATGATCGACCTGGGCGGCAAGACCTGGCGCTTCGTCGACACCGCCGGCATCCGCCGCCGGGTGCACCAGACCAGGGGAGCCGACTTCTATGCCTCCCTGCGCACCCAGACCGCGCTGGAGAAGGCGGAGGTGGCCGTCGTCCTCGTCGATGCCAGCGAGAGCATCGCGGAGCAGGACGTGCGCGTCATCCAGCAGGTCATCGACGCGGGCCGGGCACTGGTCGTGGCCTACAACAAGTGGGACAACGTCGACGACGAGCGCCGCCACTTCCTCGAGCGCGAGATCGAGCGCGACCTCGTGCAGATCCCGTGGGCGCCGAGAGTCAACATCTCCGCTCGCACCGGGCGCCACATGGACCGGCTGGTCCCCTCCCTCGAGGTGGCGCTGGCGTCGTGGGACCTGCGCATCTCGACGGGACGCCTCAACTCCTTCCTCGGCGAGGTCGTGGCCGGGCACCCGCACCCGGTGCGTGGCGGCAAGCAGCCGCGCATCCTCTTCGCCACCCAGGCCTCGACCCGCCCACCTCGCTTCGTCATCTTCGCCTCGGGGTTCATCGAGGCGGGCTACCGCCGGTTCCTCGAGCGCCGACTGCGGGAGCAGTTCGGCTTCGAGGGCACGCCCATCGAGGTGTCGGTCAGGGTGAAGGAGAAGCGGCGCCGGCGCTGACGCCGGGCGTTTCGGTGCCCATGGTGTAGACGCTGCCGGCCTCCAGCTCGGTGGCCACGGCGTCGAGCCAGGTCTCGGGCTGCGGCCAGCGCCCGCGGGCCTCGAGCTCGCGGCGCAGGGCGTCGCGCACGATCTCGCGCGAGTGGGTGCCGGCGTGGGTCCGGGCGACCGCCACGATCGCCTCCTCGATCAGCTCACCGACCGCCTGCTGGCGCTGCACGCGGGGCTCGTCGACATCGACGACATCGACGGCGTCCACGGTCTCGTCGGCCGGGCCGACGAGACCGTTCTCACTCGCGCCCCGGTCGTCACCGCCCGTCGGCTGCTCGGTCTTGTCGCCGTCGTGCCCCATCGGGGGCCTCCTTCGTCGTCGTTCCTGAGAGGGTCTGGCGTTGCGGCGCGAGGCCGGTGCCTCTCCCACACTGGGGGGCGAGGGCTCGGGACGCCACCCTCGCGCGCCTCGGCCCAGCCCGGTGCGGACGCGTGGACCACCCGCCGGGAGCCACCGATTTCGGTGCCCCGTCACGCGTGCGATAAGGTTTCGTTCGCTCCGCGGGATGGCTTCACCGGCCCTGGGGTGATCGGCACGGGATGTGGCGCAGCTTGGTAGCGCACTTGACTGGGGGTCAAGGGGTCGCAGGTTCGAATCCTGTCATCCCGACAGAGCAGGCAGCAGGCCGTCCCCGCGACACGCGGGGGCGGCCTTCCTGCTGCCGGTGGCGCGGGTGCCTGGGGCAGCATGGGAGGCATGACACCCGCAGCCAGCCCCCACGAGAGCCCGGTGGAGAGCCCTGCGGGGTTCGAGACCGACGAGCGGGAGCCGTTCGCGGCCCTCGGCGACGCCCAGACCCGCATCCGGACCCACCACGTCGTCGACCGGTTCGACGGCGCGCTCGGCCTGCTGCTGCTGCGCCTGGTCGTCGCGGCCGTCGTGGGCACCCGCGGTGTGCAGAAGATCGCTCACCGCGACGAGACGGCGCAGATGCTGCGGGCGGTGCGGCTCCCGGCCTACGACGTGCTCGGCATGCTCTTCGGGCCGGTGCAGCTGGCCATGGCCGTCGCGCTCGTCCTGGGTCTCGCGGTGCGGGTCGCGGGGGCCGGGGTGGCCGCGAGCGCGGTCACCGCACTGGTGCTGGTCAACTGGTCGTCGGGCTCCCAGATCTTCGTCGCGGACGTGCCGGGCTTCGACGGTGACTTCCAGCTGCTCCTCGCGGGGGCCGGGGTGGCCCTGCTCGGTCTCGGCGGTGGAGGCCTCGGGCTGGACCGGGCCGTGCGCCACCGAGGCACCTCGGCCGACTGACCGGTGCACCGGGATAGGGTCGGGGCCGTGGTGGACGACGTGGGGGTGGGGCAGCCGACCGGTGGGCCCTCGCCCTCCGGACCAGGCCGCGCCGCGGTCAGCGACCGGGTGCTCACGGTGCCCAACGCCCTCTCCGCCCTGCGGCTGCTCGGGGTGCCGCTGTTCCTGTGGCTGCTGCTCCAGCGCCACGACGCCTGGGCGATCACGGTGCTCGTCGTCGCAGGCGCCACCGACTACCTCGACGGCAAGATCGCGCGACGCTACGGTCTGGAGTCCCGGGTCGGTGAGCTGCTCGACCCGGCGGCCGACCGGCTCTACACCCTGACGACCATCGTGGCCTTCGCGTGGCGCGACATCATCCCCGTGTGGTTGCTGGTCGCCCTGCTGGCCCGTGACCTGGTCATGCTGGTGGTCGTGCTCGCGCTCAAGCGCGTCGGCCAGACGGGTCTGCCCGTCAGCTTCATCGGCAAGGCCGCGACGTTCAACCTGCTCTACGCCTTCCCGATCCTGCTGCTGTCGGTGTCACCCGGCACCCTCGGCGACGTGGCCCGCCCGATCGGCTGGGCCTTCACCTGGTGGGGGCTCGGCCTCTACTGGCTGGCGGCTGCCCTGTATGCGGTGCAGGCGGCGGGCCTCCTGCGCGGTCCACGTGCCCACGCCGCTCAGGCGGTGTGACCATGGTCACCGCTCCTCCGACACCCGAGACGGGTCCTCCCCGTCGAGCAGACGCCTCGATGACCCTGCTGTCAGAGATCCTCGAGCGACCCCTCGACCCGGGCTACGCGACCGCGGCGCAGCGGCGAGCCACGACCGGCGGGCCGGCGAGCCGGGGCACGCGCACCGTGCTCGTCGCCACCACCGCCCTGCTCATCGGCTTCCTCCTGGCGGCGTCGGCACTCACCCTGCGCCCCAGGGGTACGACCGCCAGCCGTGACAAGCAACAGCTGATCGACCAGGTCCACGTCCGTCAGGAGCACGGTGACGAGCAGGTGGCGGCGATCGAGCGGCTGCGGGCCCAGATCACCGCCTCCCGCGACGCGGCCATCGGGGCCTCGGCCGTCGGCCTCACCCAGAGCCTGCGTGAGCTCTCGGTCACGACCGGCGACGTGGCGGTGCAGGGCCCGGGCCTGACGGTGACGCTGCAGGACGCCCCTGACGCGGTGGCTGGGACGGGTCAGCCGCGGGGCGCCGACACCGCGCAGGAGGGTCGCGTCACCTCCACCGACCTGCAGATCGTCGTCAACGGGCTCTGGCAGGCGGGGGCCGAGGCGATGGCGGTCAACGGGCAGCGCCTGACGGCCCGCTCGGCCATCCGCTTCGCCGGGCAGGCGATCCTCGTCGACTACCGACCACTGTCCCCGCCCTACGTAATCACGGCCATCGGCGACCAGCAGGGTCTCCCCGTGCAGTTCGCCCAAACGGTCGGCGGCAGCTACCTCACGGCGCTGCGGGACAACTACGCGATCCCGTCGAGCACCAGCTCCGACGCTCATCTCGTCGTGCCTCGCAGCCCCACCCTCGGGGTCGACCGGGCCGGGCCGCCCACCCCGCCCTCGGCGCCCGGCACGCCCTCGACCGCTGCTCGTATCCCCGACCCGGAAGTGACCCCATGATCCCCGCCCTCGGCCTGCTGGTCGGGATCGTCGCCGGTCTGCTGCTGCACCCGGCCGTCCCTCTGGGCCTGCAGCCCTATCTGCCGATCGCCGTGATCGCGGCCCTGGATGCCGTCTTCGGCGGGGTGAGGGCGGTGCTCGACGGCATCTTCGACGACCGCGTGTTCGTCGTGTCCTTCCTGTCCAACGTGGTCGTGGCTGCCTTCATCGTCTTCCTCGGTGACCAGCTCGGGGTGGGCACCCAGCTCTCCACGGGGGTGGTGGTGGTCCTCGGTGTGCGGATCTTCTCCAACGTCGCCTCCATCCGCCGACACCTCTTCGGCTCGTGACGAACGAGGGCCGCGCGCCGATGAGGGCGGCCTGGCGTCGGCTAGCCCGCGCCGGAGCCCCGCGGGGCACGCGCGCGCAGGTGCTGGGTGCGGTCCTGACCCTGGCCCTGGGCTTCGCGATCGCCACGCAGGTCCAGCAGACGCAGGAGGGTGGTCTCGACCAGATGCGTCAGGACGACCTGGTGCGGGTGCTCGACGACGTGAGCCAGCGCTCAGCCCGTCTCGACCTGCAGGTGCGCGACCTGCAGGCGCAGCGTGACCGCCTCGCAGCCGGCTCGGGCAGCAGCCAGGTGGCGCTCGACTCGGCGCAGAAACGGCTCGACGCGCTGCGCCTGCTCGGGGGCACGGCGGCGGCGGCGGGCCCGGGCATCCGGATCACCATCACCGACCCGGCCGGAGCCGTGCTCGCTGCGCAGCTGCTCGACGTGCTGCAGGAGCTGCGCGACGCCGGGGCCGAGGTCGTGCAGGTCGGCTCGGTGCGCATCGTCGCGAGCTCGTGGTTCACCGACCGCGACGGGTCGCTCGTGGCTGACGGCGTCGTCCTCGTGCGGCCGGTCGTCGTCCTGGCGATCGGTGACCCGCAGACGATGGCCTCGGCGATGACCATCCCGGGGGGCATCGTCGAGACGCTCCGTGGGCTCGGAGCGACCGCTCGGGTCGACCAGCTCGACTCCGTGCAGGTCGACGCGCTGGCTGCACCCACCACACCTCGATACGCTCAGCCCGTCCCGGAGTCCGCGCCCCCCACCACCCCCGGGTAGCCTCCCCTTTCCGGGCGCACCGTCGCCAGCCGCCGTGCGTCGGACACCGCGCGCCACCCACCCCGACAAGGAGCACCATGAGCGACCTCGACTACCCCGACACGCTGAAGTACACCTCCGACCACGAGTGGGTCCAGGAGGTCGATGGTGGGGCCCTGCGCATCGGGATCACCTCCTACGCCCAGGACGCCCTCGGCGACGTGGTCTACGTGCAGCTGCCGGCCGTGGGTGACGCGGTCACGGCGGGGGACACGTGTGGTGAGGTGGAGTCGACGAAGTCGGTGAGCGACGTCTTCGCCCCGGTCAGCGGTGAGGTCGTCGCCACCAACGACGCGCTCGACCACAGCCCCGAGCTGGTCAACTCGGCTCCCTACGGCGACGGCTGGATGTATGAGGTGCGGCCCGCTGCCGGTCTGCCCGACGGGCTGATGGACGCGGCAACCTACCGCGCCAGCCTGGCCTGACGACGTCGCCGTCACCCGCGTCGGCTGGGTGCCATAGGGTTTGACCTGACAGGGCCATCGCCTGAGGAGGACCGGATCATGACGGACGAGCACGGCCGAGCGCCCGAGCCCACGACCATGCGGTTCCAGGGTGTCGGCGAGCCGGAGAAGGTCGAGACCGACACCCGCTGGCTGTCGGCCGAGGACCAGGCCACCATCGACGCCCTGCGCCCAGGCACGGCCTTGCTGGTCGTGCTGCGCGGCCCCAACAGCGGGGCGCGGTTCCTGCTCGACGACCCGGTGGTCACCACCGGTCGTCACCCTGACAGCGACATCTTCCTCGACGACGTGACGGTCTCTCGCAAGCACGCCGAGTTCCGTCGGGTCGACTCCGGCTACTCGGTCCACGACGTCGGGTCGCTCAACGGCACCTACGTGGACAAGGAGCTGGTGGAGAACGCCGTGCTGCGCATCGGCGACGAGGTGCAGATCGGCAAGTTCCGCCTCGTCTACTACGCCGCGCGCGGCGAGTGACGGCAGCCACCCGAAGGACCCGGTGGTGACCGAGGGAGGGCGGTCCATCGGGGCGGTGGTGGACGAGCTCCTGCCGGAGTTTCCCGACCTGAGCATCAGCAAGATCCGCTTCCTCGAGGCGGAGGGTCTGCTCACCCCGCAGCGCGCCACCTCGGGTTACCGTCGCTACCGTCCGGACGACGTCGCCCGACTGCGCTACGTCCTCACCGCGCAGCGAGACCGCTTCTGGCCGTTGAAGGTGATCAGGGAGGCGCTGGACGCCCTCGATCGCGGGCTGGAGGCTCCCACGCCGGTCGGGGAGCCCGACCTGCCGTCCGTGCCACTCGTCGGCGACGACCACGAGCTGCCGTCCGAGGCCGACCTGCGCCCCGCCCGCCGGCTGCGCCTGACCACGGGGGAGCTCCGGGCGGCCAGCGGGCTCGACGAGCCGACGTTCGCCTCCCTGGTGACCTACGGTCTGCTGCGTGCCGACCCGCACGGCCACTTCGACGAGGCTGCTCTCGAGATCGCCCGCTCGGCCGGTGCCCTGGCCGATGTCGGGATCGAGGCCCGGCACCTGCGTCCGTTCCGCACCGCGGCCGACCGCGAGATCGGGCTCGTGCGGCAGGCCGTGCGCCCCGGTGACGACGACGAGACCGCCCGCGTCCTGCGCCAGTGCCTGGCGCTGCACGTGGCGCTGGTCAAGGCCGGCCTCGCAACCTGACCCCGGCGGGGTAACGTGGTGAACGTGAAACCGGTCGACGTCCTCGGGGTGCGGGTGGAGATGCCCACCAACCAGCCGATCGTGCTGCTGCGCGAGCGAGATGGTGACCGATACCTCACCATCTGGATCGGCGCCGCGGAGGCTACGGCGATCGCCTACGCCCAGCAGGGGGTCGTGCCACCGCGCCCTCTGACCCACGACCTGTTCAAGGACGTCCTCGACGGTCTCGGTCACGCGGTGACCGAGATCAGGATCGTGGAGCTGCGCGACAAGGTGTTCTACGCGATGCTCCTGATCGACGGCACCCACGAGATCAGCGCCCGCCCGTCGGACGCGATCGCCCTGGCCCTGCGCACCGGCACCCCCATCGTGGTGGCCGAGGCCGTGCTCGACGAGGCAGGGGTGGCGCTGGCGCCCGAGGAGGACGACGAGGTGGAGCGCTTCCGCGAGTTCCTCGACCAGGTCTCCGCCGAGGACTTCGGAGTCACCGGGGCCACTGAGGGCACTGAGGTGACTGACGGCGACGGCCCTGACGAGACCCCCGGCGACCGTCCCGCGTGAGCATGAGTCTCACCCTCCAGTCGAGGGTCAGGTCGCGGAAGCAGCCAGCGACACGCCGAGCGGCTGAGGCCGCGGTGATTGACGGCCCCGTCGGGGGAGCCGTACCGTCAGGACTCCCGAAGCACGACCGTGTAGTTCCAGCCGCCCCCCAGGCGGCCGGGCAGGATGACCGCAGGCTTCCGGACCAGACCTGGCACCCGTCGGGCGCTACCGAACGAGGAGGTCCTGCGTGAACACCACAGGTGACGCACACCAGGAGCCAAAGCCGGCGCTGCCGATGTCCGCCCAGGGTCTGCTCTTCGACGACGACCTCCCTGATCTCAGCGACGACATCGGCTACCGCGGGCCGACCGCGTGCAAGGCGGCTGGCATCACCTATCGCCAGCTCGACTACTGGGCCCGCACCGGCATCGTCGAGCCCTCCGTGCGGACGGCCGGTGGTTCGGGCACGCAGCGTCTCTACGGCTTCCGCGACATCCTCGTGCTCAAGGTGGTCAAGCGTCTGCTCGACACCGGGGTCTCCCTCCAGCAGATCCGGGTCGCCATCGCCCACCTGCGCGAGCGGGGGGTCGAGGACCTCGCCCAGATCACGCTGATGAGCGACGGTGCATCGGTCTACGAGTGCACGTCGGCCGACGAGGTCATCGACCTCGTGCAGGGAGGGCAGGGCGTCTTCGGCATCGCGGTCGGACGCGTGTGGCGCGAGATCGAGGGCACTCTCTCGGCGCTGCCGAGCGAGCGCGCTGGCGACGAGAGCGTGGTCACCCACGAGGGTGACGAGCTCTCGGCCCGTCGTCTGCGCAAGACCTCCTGACCCTTCTCCTCCGGGAGACCTCCGGGCTCGTCGGGCGGTAGACTGAGGTCGCCGCACTACCTCACGTGGGAGAGCCCCCGGGACGACCGAGCACCTCGGGCGTCAGCCGGGGCGCCGAAGGGGCAACACCCCGGAACCTCTCAGGCGCAAAGGACCACGTGAGCCAGGCAACTCTGGAGCAGCCCGACCACTGACCGGTGGGGCGCGACGACAGAGGGGGAAGCACCGCCCAGCCCCGCGTCCCCCCGCAGCCTCCGAGGAGTCCCATGACCGCCGGTACGACGACCCTTGCCCCGCCCTCCTCACCGGAGCAGGAGCCAGCCGCCGCTGCGGCTCTCAGCCCGTTCGTGGCTCGGCACGTCGGCCCCGACGCGGACGCCGTCGCCGCGATGCTCGAGGTGGTGGGCCAGCCGTCGCTCGAGGCCCTCGTCGACGCGGCCATCCCGGGCAGCATTCGTGCGGACCGTGAGCTGCGCATCGAGGCCGCCCCGTCCGAGCAGGCCGTCGTCGCCGAGCTGCGCGCCCTGGCGGCCCGCAACACGGTGCTGCGGCCGATGATCGGCCTCGGATACCACGGCACCATCACCCCTCCGGTCGTGCAGCGCAACGTCCTCGAGAACCCCGCCTGGTACACCGCCTACACGCCGTACCAGCCCGAGATCTCGCAGGGCCGGCTCGAGGCCCTGATCAACTTCCAGACGGTGGTGAGCGACCTCACGGGCCTGCCGATCAGCGGGGCCTCGCTGCTCGACGAGTCGACCGCCGCGGCGGAGGCCATGACGCTGATGCGGCGGATGAGCAAGTCGCCGTCCGATGCCGTGCTGGTCGTCGACGCCTACGTGCTGCCGCAGACCATCGCGGTCATCCGCACCCGGGCCCAGCCGCTCGAGATCCCGGTCGTGGTCGCCGACCTCACCGGGCTCGACTCGGCGCAGGCCCTGCGCGACGTGGCCGGTGACCGTGACGTCTACGGCGTCATCCTGCAGTACCCCGGCGCCGACGGGCAGATCCGCGACGGTGCCGCGGTGGCCGCCGCGGCCCACGAGCACGGCGCACTGGTGACGGCTGCGGCCGACCTGCTCGCGCTCACCCTGATCACGCCCCCGGGCGAGTGGGGCGCCGACATCGCGGTGGGCTCGAGCCAGCGTTTCGGAGTGCCGATGGGCTTCGGTGGCCCGCACGCCGGCTTCATGGCGGTGCGCCAGGGCCTCGAGCGCTCGATGCCCGGCCGGCTGGTCGGCGTGTCGGTCGACAGCGACGGGCACCCCGCCTACCGGCTGGCCCTGCAGACGCGCGAGCAGCACATCCGTCGCGAGAAGGCGACCTCCAACATCTGCACCGCCCAGGTCCTGCTCGCCGTGATGGCCGGCATGTATGCCGTCTGGCACGGACCCGACGGGCTCGCCGCGATCGCGCGTCGCGTGCACGGCTACGCCCGCACCCTCGCCGAGGGCCTGCACGGCGTCTCCGCCGAGGTCCTCACGACGTCGTACTTCGACACCCTCACCGTGCGCGTGCCCGGCCGCGCGCAGCAGGTGCTGGCCGAGGCGGCGGCGCGAGGGGTCAACCTGCACCTGGTCGATGCCGACACCCTCAGCATGAGCGTCGACGAGACGACGACGGGCCACGACCTCCATGCCGTATGGAGCGCCTTCGGCGTGCCCGGAGTCGAGCCGGAGCCCTCGACGGCCGGGCCGGTCTGGGCCGGGGTGGTCACGCGCACCAGCGACTACCTGACGCACCCCGTCTTCCACACCCACCGCAGCGAGACGCAGATGCTGCGCTACCTGCGTCGCCTGGCCGACCGCGACTTCGCCCTCGACCGCGGGATGATCCCGCTGGGCTCGTGCACCATGAAGCTCAACGCCACCACCGAGATGCTCGCGGTGACGTGGCCGGAGTTCGCCGAGCTGCACCCCTTCGCGCCCACCGCGCAGACCGAGGGTATCCGTGAGCTCGTCGCCGACCTCTCGGCGTGGCTGTGCGAGATCACCGGCTACGACGCGGTGTCGCTGCAGCCGAACGCCGGGTCGCAGGGTGAGTTCGCCGGTCTGCTGGCGATCCACGCCTACCACCAGGCCACCGGGCAGGGTCACCGCCGCGTGTGCCTGATCCCCGCGAGCGCGCACGGCACGAACGCCGCGTCGGCCGTCATGGCGGGGCTGAAGGTCGTCGTGGTCAGGACGGCCGAGGGGGGCGACGTCGACCTCGACGACCTGCGGGCCAAGATCGAGCAGCACCGCGACGACCTGGCCGCGATCATGGTCACCTACCCCTCCACCCACGGCGTCTACGAGGACACCATCGGCGAGCTGTGTGCCCTCGTGCACGACGCCGGCGGTCAGGTCTACGTCGACGGGGCGAACCTCAACGCGCTCGTGGGCCTGGCGCAGCCGGGCAAGTTCGGGGCCGACGTCTCGCACCTCAACCTGCACAAGACCTTCTGCATCCCGCACGGTGGCGGCGGCCCCGGGGTCGGTCCGGTCGCCGTCCGGTCGCACCTGGCGCCGTTCCTGCCCAACCACCCGCTGGCTCCCGAGGCCGGTCCGTCGACCGGGGTCGGGCCCGTGGCGGGCGCCCCCTACGGCTCGGCGAGCATCCTGCCGATCTCGTGGGCCTACGTGCGGCTGATGGGTGGGGCGGGCCTGACCCACGCCACCGAGGTCGCCGTGCTCGGAGCCAACTACATCGCTGCGCGCCTGCGCGACCGCTTCCCCGTGCTCTACTCCAACCACGAGGGTGTCGTCGCGCACGAGTGCATCCTCGACCTGCGCGACCTGACCAAGCGCACCGGCGTGACGGTCGACGACGTGGCCAAGCGCCTGGTCGACTACGGCTTCCACGCCCCGACCATGAGCTTCCCCGTGGCCGGCACCCTCATGGTGGAGCCGACCGAGAGCGAGGACAAGGGCGAGATCGACCGCTTCTGCGACGCGATGATCGCCATCCGGGGGGAGATCGACCAGGTCGAGCAGGGGCAGGTGGCCGTCGCCGACTCGATGCTGCGGCACGCCCCGCACACGTCGATGTCGATCGCGGGGGAGTGGGACCACCCCTACGAGCGGGCGGCTGCCGCCTTCCCCGTGGGCGTCGTCGGGGCCGACAAGTACTGGCCGCCGGTGCGGCGCATCGACGGCGCCTACGGCGACCGCAACCTCGTCTGCTCCTGCCCGCCGCCCGAGGCGTTCGAGGACTGAGCGGCTGACGACCTCGGCAGCGTCACCACTTCACGCAGATCTTCGGGAAGTGGTGGCGGTTCCGGGGTTCGGGGCGCCATACGTCGACGATCTTCGGCAGGTAGCGGCGTCGTTCCGCGGTATCCACGACTTCCGATTGTTGCCACCCCGCGCTCGGGGTCGACGGGTGCGTGCTGGCAACGGTCGTCATCGACGTCTCCTGGCCGGGATGAGCCGTGCCGGCACTCGCCCCGCCCGGGTATCGGTGACGATCACCGACCTCGCCACCGCGTGCGCCCCCGGCCGATCACGCCAGCGTGCGGCCGTTCAGGCTCGGAGGGCCTGGAGCGCGGTGACGACCTGCTGCGGGTCGAGGCCGCAGGTGGCGCGCCCGACGCTCAGCTCGCAGCGCACCACACCCGGGTCGTCCGTGGTCATCGGCTCCGGCCAGACCCAGAGGCCCTGCTCCTGCGCCAACCGTCGCGCGTTGTCGACGAAGCGTGCTGGCGAGACCTCGAGCAGCAGGTGCATCATCGGGGTCTGCGGAGGGTCCGGAATCACCCGGATGCCGTCGACGCCGCCGAGTGCTGCCGCGATGGCCCGGGCGTGCGTCAGCCGCGCCGGCATCTCCGGCAGCCGCTCGGGCAGCAGGTGCAGCGCCGACGCCGCCGCGGGCCACATCCCGTGCAGGGTGCCGCCCAGGCGTCGGCGCCACTCACCCACCGACGCGACGACCTCGGCGGGTCCGACCACACAGCATCCGGCCAGCGCACCGATGCCCTTGTAGAAGGAGACGTAGGCCGTGTCGAACAGCGAGGCGATCTCGGCTGGGGGCCGGCCGTATCCCGCACTGGCCTCCCACAGCCTGGCCCCGTCGAGATGGGTGGCCGCACCGTGGTCGCGAGCCCACGCGACCTGGTCGAGCAGGTCGTCCCACGCCGGCAGCTGGCCCCCGAGGTCGCGCTGGGGCAGCTCCAGCAGCAGGGCCGCCACGGGCTCGGCCACCGCGTCGAGGTCCTGACGCGTGAGCAGCCGGTGACGGTCACCGACCGTCCGACCGACCAGGGAGTGCACCCGCGCGTAGGCGTCTCCCTCGTGGGTCTGCAGGTGGCAGGTCGGGTGCCACAGCACGGTGCGCCGACCACGCTGGTCGGCGTGCACCCGCAGGGTTGCGGCCTGCCCCATCGTCCCGGTGGGGAGGAAGACCGCCGCCGGGAAGCCGAGCAGGTCGGCCACGAACGCCTCGAGCTCGGCCACGACACCCCCGTCTCCGTAGGTGTCGGGCACGACGGACCCACCGATGGAGGCCAGCAGCTGCGACGGGAGCACCCGTCCGTCGCCGAGCAGGAAGGTGTCGCAGCGGTCTCGTCGGGCCCGGGTCTCGTCATCCACGACGTCGACTCTGCCACCCCGGTGCCGCTCCGGCTCAGGCGGCAGACGTCTGGCCGGAGACCGTGCGGATCGACACGGAGGAGCCGGCCTGGGTCTTGGCGACACAGATCTGCGTGGGGATGCGGGTGAGCAGGTCGCTCACGTGGCTGACCACCCCGACGGCGCGCCCGCCCTCGCGCAGCCCGTCGAGGACCGTCAGCACCTCGTCGAGGCTGTCGTCGTCGAGAGTGCCGAAGCCCTCGTCGACGAACAGCGTCTGCAGGTCGAACCCCCCGGCCTCCTCGCGCACTGCATCGGCGAGGCCGAGGGCGAGCGCCAGTGACGCCATGAAGGACTCACCACCCGAGAGCGAGCTGGTCTCACGGACGGCCCCCGTCCAGAGGTCGCGCACGACCAGCCCGAGCCCGCTGCGGCGGCGACCCGAGTCGAGGCTGTCGCTGTGCTGGAGCTGGTATCGCCCGTCGCCCATCACCGCCAGCCGCTCGTTGGCGAGGGCCGCGACCTTCTCGAGCCGGGCGGCCAGGACGAAGGAGGACAGTCGCATGCGAAGCGTGTTGTCGGCACCGGTCCCGGTGACGAGGCTGGCGAGGTCGCTGACCTGCTCAGAGCGGGCAACCAGCGGTGCGAGCCGGGCACACGAGTCGGTGAGGGAGCCGACGAGCCCGCTGAGCTGCTGGTGAGCCTGACGGGCGATGACGTCGCGTTGCTGAGCGGCCCGCTGCGCCGCCCGTGCGTCCTGGACGACCGCAGCGGCATGGCCCTCGTCGGCGGGTGGGCGGTCCTGCGCCCGGCGGACCTGCTCGTCGGCGAGCACCTGCTCGGCCGCGACCCGACGGGCGTGGGCGTCGCGGACCACCACCTCCAGGCGCAACACCTCGTCGGTGGGGCACAGGGCCGCCCGAGCCTCGTCGGCGGTGGAGAAGCCGCGAGCCCTCAGGCTCTCGACCAGTCCGGCCTCGCTCTCGAGCCGCTGGGCCGCTGCCTCGCGCTCCGAGCCCAGTCGGTCTCCGAGCTCGCGCAGGCCCTCGTCGTAGCGTCGGTGGCGGGTGAGCGCCCGGCTCGCTGAAGCCGCACCGGGATCGTCAGCCTCGGCGTCTCGAGTCGAGTCGGGCACGCCGGTGCACGGGCAGCCGGCATGGTCGTCGAGGACGGTGTCGCGGCGGGACGTGAGCGCGGCGACGGACGCCTCGACCTCGCCGACCAGCGCCCGATCGGCGGCCAGCGACGTGACGATCGCCGCCACTCGCCGATCGTGGGCGGCCACGTCCTCGTCGGCGGCGACGACCCGCGCGTCGAGGGCGGCAGCGGTGCCCGCCGGGTCGGCGAGCTCGAGCAGCTCGTCGTGCACCCGGGCCTGCTCGGCGCGCCACGCCATCGGGGTGGCCGAGGCAACCTCGGTCTCCTCGGTCTCCTCGGTCTCCTCGGTTTCGTCGGTCTCGGGTCGTGCGAGGTCGGCGCCGGCCGTCTCCGGCGAGTCGTCGCCGGCTCCGACGCGCAGCTGCCGGGCCAGGTCGGTGGTGCGTGTGCGCACGAGGGCCTCGGCGGCCGCCAGCTGGGCGCCCACCCGGTCACGCCGCCCGCGACGGTCGTGCCATGCCTGCTCAGCCCGGGAGACCTGCTCCGGAGAGACGGCGTCGCCCGATGCCGAGGCCGGTGCGGGGTGCTCGAGAGCCCCGCAGACCGGGCACGCGTCGTGGTCGTCGAGCTGCCCGGCCAGCTCGGCGGCCATGCCGTCGAGACGGGACTGCCGCGCGGTGAGGTAGGCCTCGTGCGCACTGAGCTCGGCGTCACGCATCTCGCGGTGCTCGTCACCGAGCCGCACGACGGCATCACGCGCCTTGCCGAGCGCGGCCGCGATCCACACCAGCTCACCGAGGGTCTCGTGACGGGCCCTCAGGAGCGCGTGCTGCCGGGCCCGGTTGCGATGGGTCTCCACTGCCTCTCGGGCGGACACCTGGGCCGCGACGAGCCGGGTCGCGGTCTGCCTGAGCTGCTCGAGCTCGGTGGTGGCGGCGAGCTCCCGCGCCCGGAGCCGCCCGAGCCGCGAATGCTGCTCGAGCCGGCCCAGGTCGGCCCGGTGAGCCTCCTCGAGTCCCGACGTGCGCTGCTCGAGCGCTCTGCACCACCGCGCGACCTGCCGGTCGTCGACCTCCGGACCGAGCCCCAGCCGACCTCGCAGCCGCTGCACCTGAGCGGCACTCGTATGCAGCCGGGCGCCCGCCCGCTCGTGGGCCGAGAGGTCGGTCGCGACCACCTCGGCCGCCCGGCTGAGCTCGATGCGGCGGGCCGCCAGCGCGACGGCCGGCCCGGCCCGGGCCAGCTCGGCCAGCTCGGTCGCGGCCACCCCGGCCCGGCGCTGGCGCTCGGCCAGCGCCTCGACCTCGACCCGGGCGCTCTCGGCCCGGCTGACCAGACCCTCGGCCGCATCGAGGGCGGCGAGGGTCGACCCCACGTGCTCCTCGCAGCGGTCACCCAGCTGGGCCAGGGCGTCCGGGAGCTGCCCGAGCTCGTCGAGCGTCCAGAGGTCGTCGCCGCCGACCTCGGCCGGCAGCGTCACGACGGCGTCGCGCAGCCGAGCCAGGTCGGTGACGACGTGGGCTCTGGACTGCTCGACCTGCTCGGCGAGCCCGCGCCGCTGCTCGACCAGCCACTCCTCCACCCCGGTCCACGTCGAGATGTCGAAGAGCCGCTCGAGCAGACCCCGTCGCTCCTCGGCGTCGGCCCGCAGGAACGCGGAGAACTCGCCCTGCGGGAGCAGCACCACCTTGCTGAACTGCTCGAGACCCATCCCGAGCACCTCGGTGACGATCTCGGCCACCTCGTCGTTGCGGGTCGACCTCACCACCCAGGCCCCACCCACGTGCTCCTGGAGCAGGACCGAGGCCGGGGCCTTCGTCGTGCCCGTGCCCCGCTTCTTCGGCCGCTCGAACTCCGGTGAGCGGGTCACCAGGAAACGGCGGCGACCGGTGGTGAAGTCGAGCACGACCCGGGGGACGGCCGCGTCGGGGGCGTGGTCGCTGCGCAGCCGGCGGCTCCCACGGCGCGCCCCGGGCAGGCCGGCATACAGGGCGTAGCAGATGGCGTCGAGCAGGCTCGTCTTGCCCGCACCGGTCGGGCCCTGTATGAGGAAGAGGCCGGCTGCCGTGACCTCGTCGAAGTCGACCTCGACGGTGTCGGCGAAGGGTCCGAACGCCGTGACCCGCAGGGAGTGCAGCCTCATGCGGCCCCCGACCGACGTCCGTGCTGCTCGGGCACCTCGAGGTCCTCGAGCCCGGGGAGCATCGCCCCCATCTCGTCGGCGTGCCGGGCCTGCTCGACGCGCGACGCCTCGAGGGCCTCGCGCAGCAGGCCACGCTCGCCGCGGCTGGCGGGGTGCCCGGCCCGCACGTGGGTCAGGAAGTCGCAGCACAGGTCGAGGTCGTCGCGGCGGGTGCCCACGCGGGCGGCATACGAGCTGAGGTCGACGGCCACCCCCTGCGGCTCCCACTGGAGCACGAGGGTGTGCGGGAAGCGGGCCCGCAGCCGGTCCATGGCGGCCCGGGGCCGGGTGGGGTCGGTGAGCGTGGCCTGCACGTAGGACGACTCGGCCTCGCGCAGGCTCGGGTCGACGAGCAGGTCGTCGAGGTCGCCGCGCAGCAGCCGCAGCGGGCGGTCGACCGGGGCCTCGGCGAACTGCGCTGAGACGGCTCCGTCGTCGGCCAGGTCCACCAGCCACGACCCCTTGGTGTGCCGCCACTCGCTGAAGGACATGGCCACCGGCGAGCCGCTGTAGCGGACCCGCTCGGTGATCTCCTGCCGCCCGTGCAGGTGCCCGAGGGCAGCGTACGACGCGGCCGCGAAGACGTCGGGGTGCACGGCGCTCACCCCGCCGACCGCGATGTCGCGCTCGCTGTCGCTCGTCGCGCCCCCGGTGACGAAGGCGTGGGCCATCACGACCGACGGGCCCGGGCGAGCCGTGAGGTCGGCCGCGACCCTGCTCATCGCCGCCCGCAGCACGCCGGCGTGCGTGCGCTCCTGCGCGCCGAGCGTCTCAGCCACCGCAGACGGCTCGAGGTAGGGCAGCGCGTGCACCGCCACGCCCTTGACCAGCACCGGCCGTCCGATGTCGGCGACGGTGGAGCGGATGTGCAGCCCGGATCGCTCGAGCAGGTCGGACGCGAAGCCGAGACGGGTCGCCGAGTCGTGGTTGCCGCTCGACAGCACGACCTGCGCGCCGGCATCGACCACGCGCACGACCGTCTCCGACAGCAGGTGCACGGCGTCGGGCGAGGGCAGGGCGCGGTCGTAGACGTCTCCCGCGACCAGCACCGCGTCGACCCGCTCGGCCCGCACGACCTCGACGAGGTGGTCGAGGACCCGGGCCTGGGCAGGCAGAAGGCCCACCTGGTGGAAGGACCGTCCCAGGTGCCAGTCGGAGGTGTGGAGGAACCGCACGCTCGAAGGGTAGGGCGGGGCACCGACAGCGGCCGGGAGGTCGGTCGGCGTGTGCCGATCCACGATGGTCTCCCGGTGCGTTGGGGGCCTCGCACCCCCTACGGTTTGCCTATGGGAAAGGACGTCGCCTCGGCGACCTACACGCGTGAGCAGCGTCAGCAGTACCGCGAGAAGGTGCGGGCCGACCTCGACGTCTTCGGGCGGATGCTGAGTCAGAGCAGCTTCGAGTTCGACCGGCAGCTCACGGGCATGGAGATCGAGCTCAACCTCGTCGACGACGGCTACGGCCCCCGGATGGCCAACGAGGACGTCCTCGCGGCCATCGAGGACCCGGAGTACCAGACCGAGCTGGCGCGCTACAACATCGAGTTCAACCTCCCGCCGCAGCCGTTGCCCGGCACCGCCGCCCTCGACCTCGAGGCGCACCTGCGCGACTCGCTCAACGCGGCGGAGCGGCGCAGCCGCGAGGTGGGCGCGCACATCCTCATGATCGGCATCCTGCCCACGGTCATGCCCGCGCACTTCGAGGCCGACTGGATGAGCGCCAACACCCGCTACCAGGCGCTCAACGACGCCGTCCTCGCCGCCCGTGGTGAGGACATCAAGCTCGATATCGCGGGAGGCACCGGCGAGCGCATCGACACGTACGCCGACTCGCTGGCCCCCGAGAGCGCCTGCACCTCGGTGCAGCTGCACCTGCAGGTCGAGCCGCACCACTTCGCCGCGCACTGGAACGCGGCGCAGGTGCTCGCCGGCCCGCAGCTCGCGGTCGGGGCCAACAGCCCCTTCTTCTTCGGCCAGCAGCTGTGGCACGAGACGCGGATCGAGCTCTTCACCCAGGCTGCCGACACCCGGTCGGTCGAGCTGAAGAACCAGGGCGTGCGCCCCCGCGTCTTCTTCGGGGAGCGGTGGATCACCTCGATCTTCGACCTCTTCGAGGAGAACGTGCGCTACTTCCCGGCGCTGCTGCCCGAGCTGACCGACGAGGACCCGGTGGCCGTGCTGGACGGCGGTGGGGTGCCGCACCTCGAGGAGCTCAAGCTGCACAACGGCACCGTCTACCGGTGGAACCGGCCGATCTACGACATCGTGGGCGGGCGGCCGCACCTGCGGGTGGAGAACCGGGTCCTCCCCGCCGGCCCGAGCATCATCGACGTCATGGCCAACTCGGCCTTCTACTACGGCGCGCTGCGCATGCTCGCCGCCGACGACCGCCCGGCGTGGACCCGGATGAGCTTCACGGCAGCCGAGGAGAACTTCTTCGCGGGTGCCCGCGACGGCATCGAGTCGCGGATGTTCTGGCCCGACCGGGGTGAGGTGCCGGCCACCGAGCTCGTCCTGCGCCACCTGCTCCCGCTGGCCCACGAGGGGCTGCGGCGCTGGGGGGTCGCTCCCGAGGTGCGCGACCGCTACCTGTCGGTGATCGAGGGCCGGTGCCTGACCGGCCAGAACGGCTCGTCGTGGCAGATCGAGGCGGTGCGGCGTCTCGAGGCGCGCGGGCTCGACCGGCCCGCCGCGCTGCGAGAGATGCTGCGGTCGTATGCCGCCCAGATGCACGAGAACCTCCCCGTGCACACCTGGGAGCTGCCCTGACGGCTTCGTGGTCGGCCGTGCGCGGTTCCAGTGCGCGGGTGTCGGACGGGTGGGTTAGGCTGGGCCGACCCCTTGACCCCCTTGACGCCGAGTGCGTGCATCCTGACCAGTTGGAGACCTCCGGTGACCGACGCCGCCACCCCGATCACCGAGCGCAACGCGGTCGCCACGGGCGAGCTGCTCTCCACGGTCGAGCGGCTGCTGGCGGAGCGGGCCGACGAGCTGGCCCGGCAGGGTCGGAGCCTGCGCTCGCTCGGTGACCTCGGTGAGCTCGCCGCGCGGATGGTCGCCGTGCTGCCGTCGGTGCATCCCTACGACACCGCGATCGGGCCGTTCTACGACACCGGCGGCCTCAGCCAGTGGCTCGGGGTGAGCCGGCAGGCCCTCGCCGACCGCGTGCGCCGCGGCACGCTGCTCGCCTGCCGCACCCAGGACGGTCACCTGCTCTACCCCCTCTTCCAGTTCGCGCGCTCGGGCGAGGTGCGGGTCGGCATCGTCGACGTGGTCGGCACCATGACCCGAGCCGGTGTCGACGGCTGGGTGACGGGCACCTGGCTCACGACCCCCTCGCCGGTCTTCGACGGCGACAGCGCGGTCGACCACCTCGTGGTCCACCACGCCTCGCGGGCGTGCGTGGCGCGGGTCGTGGCGGCGGCGGCGGCCGACGTCGCATCGTGGGCCAGGTGAGCTCTCCATACGGGCCGGACGAGCGTGACCCCGACCGGCCCGAGGTCGTCGACCGCGAGCGCGTGGCCCAGCACCCGCCGGCCGTGCCGCTCGACGACTTCCCCGTCCACACGGCGACGGTGCGGGCCACCCTGCACCGGGCGCACCACCGCGACCTCGGCCCGTGGTGGTTCAGCAGCAGCGGGGGGCGTTTCGACCTGCCGGCTCCGCGCGGCACCTGCTACCTCGCCGACGACCCCCTCGTCGCCCTGCGCGAGCGCATCGGCGTCGTGCTCGGCGGGGCCGACCAGGTGCCGGCGAGCCTGCTCGAGGCGACCGTGATCTCGCGGCTGCACCTGCCCCGGGCGCACCACGTGGCCGACCTCACGGCCCGGCGGGCCAGCCGCTTCGGCGCCACCCGCGAGCTCGAGACGATGGTGCCGTATGCCGTCCCGCAGGCCTGGGCGCTCGCCCTCGCCGCCGCCGGGCACCAAGGAGTCCGCTACGGGCCGCGCTTCTCCACCGGGGCGGTGACCTCGCTCGCCGTCTTCGGTGAGGCGGGGGCCGGATCGGGCGTCGTCGACCCCGTCCCGGTGCCGGCGGTCGACGTGCCCGGCGCGCCCGTGCCCCTGCGGCCGCCGCGGCGTGAGGACCTCACGGTGGTCAAGCCGCCCCGCACCCGCGGGCGCTGAACGATCGGGCGCTGAACGATCAGGAGGGAGCGGTCAGGTTCCACCGCACGATCGCCGGCACCCCGTGCGAGCTGCCGAGCAGGCAGGTCGAGGCCGGGTCGAGCAGCAGCTTGGCCGCCACGCGGGGTTCTTCCTCGAGGTAGACTGTGGCCAGCACCCGCAGCAGGTGCCCGTGGGCCACGAGGACCACGTCCCCGCGCGCCAGGTCTGCCCGCACGTCGGCCAGCACGGCGGAGGCCCGCGCCGCCACCTGCTCGACCGTCTCGCCGGGCGTCTCTCCGGGGACGACGCCGTCGTCGAAGATGGTCCAGTCTTCCCCGGCCCGCTCGCGGATCTGCGCACCGGTCAGGCCCTCGTAGCCTCCGTAGTCCCACTCGTGGAGGCGCTCGTCATCGGTCACGGGCACCCCGAGGTCGGTGAGGCCCGCGAGCTCGGCGGTGCGCCGGGCGCGCTTCCAGGGCGACACCACGACCCGCACGATCGGGCGGCCCACCAGCAGGGCTGCGCATCGACGCGCGGCAGCCTCACCCGCCGACGTGAGGGGCACGTCGGTCAGGCCGGTGTGCTGTCCGGTGAGGGACCACGCCGTCTCGCCGTGCCGCAGCAGGACCAGCGTCCCACCGGTCGCCGGGGGAGTGCTCGGGTCAGGGGTCGTCTCGGCCATGAGGCAACCCTAGGCTGGGGACCGAGGATCTCTGCTACCGCGTCGTCAACGTCTTCACCTCGGGCTCGGACCCCTTCACCGGCAACCCGCTCGCGGTCGTCGAGGACGCCGGGCACCTCGATGACCACACGATGCTCGCGATCGCTCGACAGCTGAACCTCTCCGAGACGACGTTCCTCACCCACCTCGACCGATCTGCGGGGGAGGCCACCGTGCGAATCTTCACCACGGCCTACGAGATGCCGTTCGCAGGCCACCCCACCCTCGGCGCAGCGAGCGTGGTCGCCGACCTGATCGGGGGAGCGCGCGGGGTCGACGACGTCACGCTGCTCCTGCCGGTCGGGCGCGTGCCGGTGGTGCGCACGGCGACCGACGGGTCGGATCGCTGGACCCTCACGACGGCGGTGACGCCGACCGTGCGTGCGCCCGGGGCCGGTCGCGCCGACCTGGCGGCGATGCTGGGCCTGACCGAGGCCGACCTCGGCGACGACGCGCTCTTCGTCGACGCGGGGGTGGAGCAGCTCGTCGTGCCGCTGGCCGGTGTCGAGGCCGTGCACCGGATCTGCCCGGTGCCGCACCTGCTCGAGCGGCACGCCCGGTCCGCGGCCGGCATGGTGCAGGCCCTGGTGTGGGCGGCGAGCGGGCCCGACGAGGTCGAGGCGCGCTTCCTGGTCGCCGAGGGTGGGGGCTTCTTCGAGGACCCGGCGACGGGCTCGGCCTGCGCGAACCTCGGCGGCTGGCTCCGCGAACGGGGAGCCCACGAGCCCGCGGGACTGACCCGGCTGGTGCATCAGGGGGCGGCCGTCTCGCGACCGTCGGTGCTGCACCTCGGGGTGTCGGCCGCGGGTGTCGTCACCGTGGGCGGCTCGGTGCTCGACCTCGGCCGGGGCACCTTCACCCTGCCCTGAGCCGGGCCGATGAGTCCGGCTGGCGACGTGAGCCGGCCCTTCTGCTGGGGCTGCTGGGGCAGGCGGCGCCCGCGAGCCGCTCAGGTCGTCTCGATCGGTCGTCCGGAGCGCCCTCGACCCCGGGCACGGGTCGTTCCGTCTCCGTCCAGGCGCCCGGGCCGAACGCCTCGTCGGCCAGGTGCCGCCAGAAGTGGCCGGCCGCCTGGTTGTCGTGCTGGAAGGCGACCGTCCAGGGTCCGGGGTGACGAGCGATCACCGCCCGGGCCATCTGGCGCCCGACACCTTCGCGGCGGACGACAGGTGTCACCCACATCGCCGCGAGGCTGCGCCGCTCCGACGTGATCCCGTCGACGAGGGCGAAGCCGATTGGCGCGGCCTCACCCGTCTTCGGGTGGGGACGCCAGGCGAGATATCCCACGACCTCCGGCGAGGGGCCTCGCGGGAGCCCCCGGGCCTGGTAGCGGCCGTCGGCGTAGGGCAGGCCAGACACCACCAGGGCCAGGTCGTGCCGGAAGCACTGCCACAGCCAGGCGACGACCTCCCACTCGTCGTCAGCGACCGGCCGGACCTCGAGGCTCCCCATGACCTCACCCTCGCACGGTCGGAGCGCCACACCACTGAGCTCTGAGTGGGGGTCGTGCGACGGCGCTGGGGCAGGATGTCCCCATGCCGACGTATGCCGTGTTCATGCGAGCCGTCAACGTCGGGCAGCGGCGGGTGAAGATGGAGCGTGTGCGAGACCTGTTGTCCGGCAACGGGTTCGCTGACGTCGTGACCCACATCAACTCGGGCAACGTCCGGGTCACCACGGGTGGGCGGAGCGCGGATGCCGTGGGGGCGCGGGTGGGCCGGCTGCTCTCGGACGAGTTCGGCTTCGACATCCCGTGTCTCGCTCGCACCACGGCAGACCTGTCCAGGCTGGCGGCGCAGGTCGATGCCCTGGCCTCGCCGCTGGGGGCCGAGGCCCGCACCTACGTCTGCTTCCTCGATGCCGAGCCCACCGAGGCGTCGACGGTCGAGCTGGGCGGGTGGGACGTCGAGGGCGAGCGGGCGCTCGTCCTCGGGTCGCACGCCGTGATCTGGCTGACGAAGTCCTCCCACGAGGCGCGGCTGAGCAACGCCAGGGTCGAGAAGGTCACCGGCCGAGTGAGCACCCTGCGAGACGTGAAGGTCGTCCGGACCCTGGCCGAGAAGTGGGCCCCCTGACCCGCAACCCCACCACCCCAACCCCCACTTCTTGCGCCCCATGCGCCGTTCGTGCGGTCAAGAGGGGGTGGAAGGGTGCATCAGCCGCAAGAAGTGGGGGCCTCTGGTCAGGTGCGGGCCGCGCGTCGTACCAGCTCGAAGCAGACGACCGCCGCGGCCGCCGAGACGTTGAGCGAGTCGACGGACTCGACCATCGGGATGGAGACCCACGAGCGGACCTGCTCGGCGACCTCCTCGCCGATGCCGGAGGTCTCGCTGCCCAGCACGAGACAGACGTGCTCGGGCAGCTCGGCGTCGAAGAGGGTGGTGGGCGCGCCGCCGTCGAGACCGACCAGGTGGAAGCCGGCGGCGGAGAGCCGGTCGGCCGCCTCGGCGGCGGTGTGGCACTTGAGGATCGGGGCGCGGAAGGCGACACCGGCCGACGCCTTCACCACCATGGGGTCCAGGGACGCGACGCCCTTGCGGGGCACGACGATGCCGTCGATCCCGGCTGCGGTGGCCGTGCGCAGGATCATGCCGACGTTGGCCGGGGTGGTGATGCCGTCGAGCAGCAGCACCCGACGCAGCGTCGGGTCGTCGAGCGCGTCGGCCAGCGGTCGCATCCGCGGCGCGACGACGTCGGCGAAGACGCCCTGGTCCTGACGGCCGTTGCCCGCCAGCTTCTTGACCCGCTCGGCACTGGCCCGGTGTACCGGCACCCCTCGGTCACGCGCCAGCCCGAGGATCTCGCCGACCCCCGGCCCCCGCGCCCCCTCGGCGAGGACGACCTTGTCGACGGTCACAGAGAAGTCGTCGAGCACCTCGATGACCGGGTTGCGGCCGTAGACGGTGACGAAGCGGTCCTTGGGCGAGACATCCGGTGTGGTCACCGGTGAAGCATCCCAAACCCGCGGGCGGGCGTCCTCCAGGGGTCAGAGACCGAAGGTCTTGCCGATGATGTCGCGCTGGATCTCGTTGGTGCCGCCGTAGACCGTCGAGATGATCGCCTGGCGGAGGTGCTTCTCCATGTCGAACTCGGTCGCGTAGCCGTAGCCACCCATCATCTGCATGCCCTCGATGGCCATCGTCTTGGCCACCTCGGTGGCCTTGAGCTTGACCATCGACGCCTCACGGGCGAGCACCCGGTCGGGCTCGGCGTCGGCGGCCCGCGCCACGGCGTAGACGAGCAGTCGCGTGGCCTCGATCTCGGTCGCGAGGTCGGCGAGCCGGTGACGCAGCACCTGGAACGACCCGACCTTGCGGCCGAACTGCTCCCTCGTGGACACGAACTCGAGGCAGTCGTCGAAGGCGCGCTGGGCCAGGCCGACCATGATCCCGCCGAGGATGAGCCGCTCGGTGTTGAGCCCTGACATCAGCTGGCGCCAGCCCTGGCCGACCTCGCCGATGACCGCGTCGGCGGGCAGGTCGCAGTCGGTGAAGAACAGGTCGTTGACCTCGGTGCCGCCGAGGGTCGAGATGCCCCGGATCTCGAGACCGGGAGACGGCAGGGGCACGTGGAACATCGTGATGCCCTCGTGCTTGCCGCCCTCGCGCGACGTGCGGGCCACCAGCAGCAGGTGGCTGGCGTAGTGCGCGTTGGAGCACCAGGTCTTCTGCCCGTTGACCCGCCACCCGGTCTCGGTGCGCTCGGCCCGGCACGTGAGGGCGCCGACGTCGGAGCCCGCCCCCGGTTCCGACATCGAGATCGAGTGCGACTCGCCGGCGGCGATGCTGCCGAGTAGCAGGTCCTTCTGGGCCTCGCTGCCGAAACGGGCGACCGCGTTGCCGACGATGAGCGTCACGCCGAGGCCGGCAATGGGCAGCATGCCGTAGGCCGTCCCCTCCAGCAGCAGGCACATGTCGACGTGGCTCCCGCCTTGGCCTCCATACGCCTCCGGCACGCGGATGCCGGCCCATCCCAGCCCGGCGATCCGGGTCGAGACCTCGGGGTTGTGGTGCAGGCGCCCGCCGTCGGTGAGCCGGTCGCGCTGCTCACGGGTGCCGGCCTCCTTGCGGCAGTAGTCGGTGACAGCGGCGGCGAAGTCGCGCTGGTCTTCGGTGAGCTCGAGCAACATCGGTCGGTCTCCTGAGCGTTCGTGGGTGGTGGCAGCGGGGTCGGCGGGCAGGGCGAGGGAGATGAGTCAGTCAGGCGGGGAGCACAGCACCGAGCGCACCAGCGCGACGACGCGTGAGCGCACCTGCGGCCTGGGGTCGAAGCGCAGCAGACGTCCGGTGTCGGCGACCACGGTGAGCGCGGCGTGCACCCGCAACCGGGCGGTGACCGGGTCGAGCGAGGGGTCGAGAGCCTCGGCCACGCGCACCCACACCTCGACGTGGTCGCGTTGCGCCGCGCGCAGCTCGTCGAGCTCGTCGGCACCGAGGTGGCCCGCCTCGGAGCCCCACACGCTCATCACGGCTGGCTGCTGGAACCACAGCAGGACGTAGGCCGAGGCCAGCGCGTCGACGGCCTCCTCGGCGCTTGTCGCGTCGGCGAGGGCCGCCGAGGTGACGGCGGAGAGCTGCACCTGGGTGCGGGCGAAGGCTGCCGCCAGCAGTGCGGCCTTGGTGGGCACATAACGGTAGACCGCGGAGGCGGAGAGACCGACAGCCCCCCCGATCTCCTCGAGGGTGGCCCCGAGGTAGCCGTGGCGCTCGAAGGCCTTGACGGCCTCGGTGACGAGTCGCTCGCGCTTCGAGGTGGCCTCGAGCCCGACCTGCCAGGGCAGCTGACGGGCCAGTGCGTCCTCGAGAGCGGACTCGGTGGCCGCAGGCAGTGCGGTCTCGAGGGCCGACAGCGCCAAGCCCGTGATGACGTCGGTGAGATCAGGCGTGACCACCCGGTGGGCGGTCACGCTGGCGACGACCGCCAGGGCGGCAGCGGCCAGCAGTGACGCGTCGCGCTCCTCCAGCTCGGGTCGCCGTCGGCGCAGGGGGGCGGACACGGAGGCGCGCAGTCGGCGGGTAGTGTCGCGCAGCTGCTCTCGGTCGTCAGGCCCGAGGAAGCGGGCCTCCCATCGGTAGAGGCTGCCGTGAGACCGGTGGGCCAGTGTGGTCACCGCGATCGTGCGCAGCACGGCCGACAGGTCGTCGGGGTCCGGCACGGCGTCGGCGGCGGCCACGAGGGTCGTCATCTCGACCTGGGCGACCTCGGCAAAGAGGGCGTACTTGCCCGGGAAGTGCCGGTAGAGGGCCGGGGCCGAGATGCCGACCGCAGAGGCGATGTCACCGAGACCGACCGCGGCGTACCCCCGCTGTCCGAAGGCGACGGCCGCTGCCTCCAGGACCTGGGCACGGCGACCGCTGGCTGCCGTCGCGGGGTCGCGCACCGGACGCAGCGGCTGGGAGCGAGTTGCCTGAGCCACCCCCGGATTAACGCACCTTCACCACGAGGTCGTCAAGAGCGGCCCCTTGACACGGGTGGACGAGGTTCCTAGGTTAATCACTGTTCACTCATTGAGTCACCGACGACCCCACACCCTGGAGGCCAGCGTGCCCGCCACAGACGCCCTCATCTTCGACGCTGTCCGCACCCCCCGTGGGCGCGGCAAGGCGTCGGGGTCCCTGCACGGGACCAAGCCCATCGACCTCGTCGTGGGGCTCATCCACGCCGTGCGGGAGCGTCACCCCGGCCTCGACCCGGCCCTGATCGACGACATCGTCATGGGCATCGTCTCGCCGGTCGGCGAGCAGGGCTCGGTGCTGCCGCGGGTCGCCGCGATCGCGGCCGGTCTGCCCGACACCGTGGCCGGGCTGCAGGTCAACCGCTTCTGTGCCAGCGGTCTAGAGGCGGTCAACCTCGCCGCCCACAAGGTGATGAGCGGTATGGAGGACCTGGTCCTCGCCGGCGGGGTCGAGTCCATGTCGCGGGTGGCCATGGGCTCGGACGGCGGGGCGTGGGCCGAGGACCCCGCGACCAACTACGACACCGGCTTCGTGCCCCAGGGCATCGGCGCCGACCTCATCGCCACGATCGAGGGCTTCACCCGCGCCGACGTCGACGAGTTCGCCGTCCGCTCGCAGGAGCTGGCGGCACGGGCATGGGACAAGGGGCTCTTCGACCTGTCGGTCGTGCCGGTGCGCGACACCAACGGCGTCCTGGTGCTCGACCGCGACGAGCACGTGCGAGCGGGCACCACGACCCAGACCCTCGCAGGGCTGACGCCGTCCTTCGCGAGACTCGGTGCCGAGGCGGGCTTCGACGCCGTCGCCCTGCAGAAGTACCACTGGGTCGAACGCATCCAGCACGTGCACCACGCCGGCAACTCCTCCGGCATCGTCGACGGTGCCACCCTGATGCTCATCGGTACCGCGGCGGCGGGAGAGGCGGCAGGGATGAGGGCTCGCGGCCGCATCGTCGCGACGGCGGTCACCGGCTCCGACTCGACGATCATGCTCACCGGCCCGACGCCGGCCACCGAGAAGGTGCTGCGCCGAGCTGGCCTGACCCCTGACGACATCGACGTCTACGAGGTCAACGAGGCGTTCGCGGCGGTGCCGCTCAAGCTCAGCAAGGACCTCGGCATCAGCATCGACAAGATCAACGTCAACGGCGGGGCCATCGCGATGGGCCACCCGCTCGGCGCCACCGGGGCGATGATCCTCGGCACGGCGCTCGATGAGCTCGAGCGCACCGAGCAGCGGTATGCCCTTGCCACCTTGTGCGTGGGCGGCGGCATGGGCATCGCCACGATCATCGAGCGGCTGGAGGCATGAGCGACATGAGCACCATCCACTGGGAGCAGGGCGCCGACGGCGTGGTCGTCCTGACGATGGACGACCCCGGAGCGTCGGCCAACACGATGAACGCCGCCCACCTGGCGAGCTTCGCCGCGGCGGTCGCGCGCCTGCACGCCGAGAAGGAGTCGATCACCGGGGTGGTCCTCACGTCGGCCAAGAAGACCTTCTTCGCCGGGGGCAACCTCGCCGACCTGTTGAGGGTGCCCAGCGGTCCCGAGGCCGCCGCCGCGTCGATGGCCCGCACCGCTGGCATCAAGTCCCCGATGCGCGACCTCGAGACACTCGGTCGCCCCGTCGTGGCGGCGATCAACGGCGCGGCCCTCGGAGGTGGTCTCGAGATCGCCCTGGCCTGCCACCACCGGGTCGTCGCCGACCTGCCGTCGACCCGGATCGGCTTCCCCGAGGTGACCCTCGGCCTGCTCCCCGGGGCGGGCGGCGTGGTACGCAGCGTGCGGATGCTCGGGGTCCTCAAGGCCCTGACCGGCTGCCTGCTGCAGGGCCAGCGCCTCACTCCCGCGGCTGCGCTCGGGCTCGGGCTCGTCGACGAGGTCGTGCCCGGCGTGGCCGACCTCCTGCCCGCGGCGAAGGCCTGGATCGCCGCCAACCCCGACGCGGCCCAGCCGTGGGACCGCCCCGGCTACCGGCTGCCCGGCGGGCTGCCCGGGTCGGCCAAGCTCTCGGGGATGATCGTCGCCGCGCCGGCGACGCTGCGCAAGCAGCTCGGTGGCGCCCCCTACCCTGCGCCACGAGCCATCCTCGCCGCTGCGGTCGAGGGAGCGGGGCTCGACCTCGAGACCGCTCACCTGGTCGAGACCCGCTACTTCGCCGGACTGCTCGGCAGCCAGAGCGCCAAGAACCTCATCCGCGCCATGTTCTTCGACATGCAGACCGCCACCGGCCGCGCCAAGCAGTTCGCGACCTCCGACACGGCGCCGGTCCGCAAGGTCGTGGTGCTGGGCGCCGGGATGATGGGCGCGGCGATCGCGTACGTCAGCGCCAAGGCAGGGATCGAGGTGGTCCTCAAGGACGTCGATGCTGCGGCGGCAGAGCGGGGCAAGAGCTACTCGCAGCAACTGGTCGACAAGGCCGTCTCGGCTGGACGGATGAGCGCCGACGACGGAGCCGCGCTGATGGCCCGCATCACCGCGACGGCCGACCCGGCGGCTGCGGCCGGAGCCGACCTGATGGTGGAGGCGGTCTTCGAGGACCCGGCCGTGAAGGCCGCCGTCTATGCCGAGATCGAGCCACACCTGGCTCCGCGTGCGCTGCTCGGGTCGAACACCTCGACCCTGCCGATCACCACTCTGGCCGCCCACGTCACCCGACCGGCCGACTTCATCGGGCTGCACTTCTTCTCGCCGGTCGACAAGATGCCGCTGCTCGAGATCATCCGTGGCGAGCAGACCAGCGACGCAGCGCTGGGCCAGGCCCTGGCCTTCGCCAAGCAGATCGGCAAGACCCCGATCGTGGTCAACGACTCGCGCGGGTTCTTCACCAGTCGCGTCATCGGCACCTTCACCCAGGAGGGGCTGGCCATGCTTGGCGAGGGGATCGCTCCGGCGTCGATCGAGCAGGCCACCCGCCAGGCCGGCTATCCCGCCGCGATGCTGGCGCTCATGGACGAGCTGACCCTCACGCTGCCGCGCCGCATTCGTCAGGAGAGCCGCACCGCCACCGAGGCCTCCGGCGGCACCTGGACGCCTCACCCGGCCGATACCGTCGTCGACGCGATGATCGACGACTTCGACCGCCCCGGGCGCAGCTCGGGGCGCGGCTTCTACGACTACGTGGACGGCAAGCGAGCCGGCCTGTGGCCGGGGCTGGAGGCCTTCCGCCCCGAGGGTGGCTGGAGGCAGATCCCCTTCGAGGACATGAAGGAGCGGATGCTCTTCGCCGAGGCACTGGAGACGGCCAAGTGCCTTGAGGAGGGCGTGCTCGACTCGAGCACGGACGCCAACGTCGGCTCCATCCTGGGCATCGGCTTCCCCGCCTGGACCGGCGGGGTGGCCCGCTTCATGGACCAGTACGACGGTGGGCTGGCGGGCTTCGTCACCCGGGCCCACGAGCTCGCGCAGCTCTATGGCGAGCGCTTCACGCCGTCAGAGGCGCTCGTGCGCCGGGCCGCCGAGAGCGGCACCTACGAGGAGGTGGCGTGAGTAGTGCAGCCTCGGCCGGCCCGTCGGGTCACGTGCGCACGGTCGTGGCCGACGGCGTCGTCCGGCTGACGATCGACCACGAGTCGCGGCTCAACGCGCTCACGGGTGACAGCATGCGAGCGATCGTCGCCGGGCTCGAGCGTGCAGGCACCGACGAGTCGGTGCGGGTGGTCGTGCTCACCGGTGCCGGGCGCGCCTTCTGTTCCGGGGCCGACCTCACTGACATCGGGGGAGACGACGCCGACCCCGCGGCCATCATGGCCGGCGCCGAGATGCTCGTGCGCGCGGTGCTCGAGACGCCGGTCCCGGTCGTGGCCCGCGTCAACGGGCCTGCGGTGGGGATCGGCATGTCCCTGGCCCTGGCGGCCGACCTCGCCTACGCCGGACCCGACGCCTACCTGCTGCAGTCCTTCCTGGGGATCGGCCTGATGCCCGACGGCGGCTCCACCCTGCTGCTGACCGCGGCGATGGGGCGGGCCAGGGCCAACGAGGCCGTGCTGCTCGGCCGCCGGATCCCTGCCGCCGAGGCCGCTGCTCACGGGCTGGTGGCCGGGGCGGCCGGCACGACCGACGAGCTCGACGGGCTCGTCGAGCGCGCGGTGGCCAAGGTGGTCGCGGCCCCCCGGCGCGCGGTCACCCTCGCCAAGGCGGCGATGGTCGCTGCGGCCGTCCCTGAGATCGGTGACGCCCTGGCCCGCGAGGGTGAGGGACAGCGTGAGCTGCTGCGCTCGGCCGACTTCGCCGAGCGCGCCCGGGCCCTCCTGGCTCGCTCGTCCGCCCCTGCCTGACCCCGACCCCCGACCGACCCAGAGAGGACGACGATGTCCGTCACTGCCCCGCATGTCACCACCCCGTCGGTGACGCGCACCGAGCCGCTGCGCTCGAGCCGCAACCACTGGATGACCTGGGTGGAGACCCATGCCCTCATGCGGCCCGACGAGGTGGCCTTCCGCTTCCTGGGACAGGACACGACGTGGGAAGTGCTGCGGCACAGGGTCGCTGGATTGGCCAGGGGTCTCTCCGGACGCGGGGTGAAACAGGGCGACCGGGTGCTGCTCCTGACCCTCAACCGGGTCGAGTTCTTCGAGACGGTGCTCGCCGTCAACGCCCTCGGGGCAATCGCGGTCCCCCTCAACTTCCGACTCACCCCTGGCGAGGTCGTCGCCCTGGCGCTCGACTGCGGGGCCACGGCGGTGGTGACCGAGCCCGTGCTCGCGCCACTCGCGGCCGCGGTCGTTGCGCAGGTGCCGGCGCTGACCCTCACCGTGGTGATGGGCGCGGCGACCGAGGGGAGCCAGGTCGGCTACGAGCAGGTCGTCGACGAGGGTTCGCCGAGCGCCCAGGTCGAGCTGCCGGACGTGTCCGAGGACACCACCGCCTTGATCCTCTACACCAGCGGCACCACCGGTCGGCCCAAGGGCGCGATGCTGACCCACGTCAACCTTGCTGCTCAAGCCCTCACCTGCCTCCGCGCCTTCGACAGCCGGCCCGAGGACGTCGGCTTCATGGCGGCGCCCGCCTTCCACGTGGCCGCGATCGGCGCCGTCGCCCCCAACCTGCTGCTCGGCATCCGCACCGTCATCCACCCCCTGCGGGAGTTCTCGGCCAGCGACACCCTCGACGCGTGGGAGCGCGAGCGGGTGACCTCGGTCTTCCTCGTGCCCACCCAGTGGCAGGCCGTGTGCGCCGACCCGTCCGTCGCCGAGCGAGACCTGGCGCTGCGCTGCATCAGCTGGGGCGCTGCCCCGGCGACCGACACCCTGCTGCGCCGGATGGGCGAGGTCTTCCCGCACGCGCAGAACGTCGCCGTCTTCGGGCAGACCGAGATGTCGCCGATCACCTGCGTGCTGCGCGGCGACGACGCGCTCACGCGGCTCGGCTCCGTCGGGCAGGTCATCCCCACGGTTCAGGCCCGGGTCGTCGACGCGCTCGGCCACGACGTCGCGCGCGGAGAGGTCGGCGAGATCGTCTATCGCGGGCCCACGCTGATGCAGGGCTACTGGCAGCAGCCCGAGTCGACTGCCGAGGCCTTCGAGGGAGGGTGGTTCCACTCGGGTGACCTCGTGCGCCAGGACACTGACGGCTTCGTGTGGGTCGTCGACCGCAAGAAGGACATGCTCATCTCGGGTGGCGAGAACATCTACTGTGCCGAGGTCGAGAATGCCGTCGCGGCTCACCCCGACGTGCTCGAGGTGGCCGTCATCGGCCGTCCCGACGAGCGCTGGGGTGAGGTGCCGGTCGCCGTCGTCGTCCTCCGCGAGGGAGCGCACGACCTGGGCACGACTGACCTGCGAGCCTTCCTGCACGACCGGCTGGCGTCCTACAAGCACCCCCGGCACGTCGAGCAGGTGCCGCACCTGCCCCGCAACGCCAGCGGCAAGGTGGTCAAGCCGCAGCTGCGCCGTGAGCTGACCTGAGCCGACGCCAGCCGACCTGACCGGACCCAGCTGCAACCCCGAGGACGAGACAGCATGCCGCCCAGCACCCCCGACCACGCCGCCGCACCTCTGACGGGGGTCGAGGTGGTCACCATTGCCGTCAACCTCCCGGGGCCGGTCGCCGCCGCCCGGCTCGCGGCGCTCGGCGCCCACGTCGTCAAGGTCGAGCCACCGTCCGGCGACCCCCTGTCCCTCTACACCCGTGAGGCCTACGACGAGCTGTCGGTCGGGCAGGACGTCGTGACGATCGACCTCAAGTCGCCGTCGGGGCAGGCGCAGCTCCACCAGCTCCTCGAGGGCGCGGACGTGCTGCTCAGCTCGCACCGGCGCTCGGCCCTGGCCAGGCTGGGGCTGGGGTGGGAGCCGCTGCACGCAGCTCACCCACGCCTCGTGCACGTCGCCATCGTGGGTCAGCCCGGAGTCGGGGCCGACGTGCCCGGCCATGACCTCACGTACCAGGCGGTCAACGGGCTCATCGACGGCACGACGCTGCCGCGGGTGCTGCTCGCCGACCTCGGCGGTGCCGAGCGAGCGGCCCTCGAGGCGGTCGCCGCGCTGGTTGGCCGCAGTGCGACGGGGGAGGGGCGTCTCGTGGAGGTCGCGCTCAGCCTGGCCGCCAAGGACATGGCCCGCCCCTTCCGGTGGGGCATGACCACCCCTGGCGGGCTGCTCGCCGGCGGGTTCCCCGGATACGCGGTCTACCCCAGTGCGGACGGGCGGGTCGCCGTCGCGGCGCTGGAGTCGCACTTCCACCGGCGCCTCCTCGAGGCCCTGGCGGTGGAGGACTCGGCCGAGGCCCTGGCGGCCGCCTTCGTGACCCGCACCGGGGCCCAGTGGGCGCGATGGGCGGCCGAGCACGACCTCCCGCTCGAGGTCGTCGTCTGAGCGGGGGCACGCCACGGCGAGGCTCCAGCCCAGTGGCCTGACCACCTGCTCGGGGTCGGCTGCTGTTACGTTCGCCCTGTGCGACGCAGGCGGGAGACAGTCGGATGAGGCTCGCGATCCTGGGTGGGGGCGGCTTCCGCGTGCCCCTCGTCTACAGCGCCCTCCTGCGCGACCACAGCGAGCGCCGCGTCACCCACGTCAGCCTCCACGACACCGACCCGCGCAGGCTCGAGGCCATCGCGCACGTCCTCGCCCAGATGGCGGGGGCGTCGCCTTGCGAGGTGCCCCCACCGGCCGTGGTGACGACGACCGACCTCGACGAGGCGGTCCGCGACGCCGACTTCGTCTTCTCGGCCATCCGCGTCGGCGGGCTCGCCGGGCGCACCGCCGACGAGCGGGTCGCGCTCGAGCTCGGAGTCCTCGGGCAGGAGACCACGGGCCCAGGGGGACTGGCCTACGGGCTGCGCACGGTGCCGGTGGCCCTCGACATCGCGCAGCGGGTGCGGGCGCTGGCGCCGGACGCCTGGGTCATCAACTTCACCAACCCCGCGGGCCTGGTGACCGAGGCGATGCAGACCGTGCTCGGCCAGCGGGTCGTGGGGATCTGCGACTCGCCGATCGGGTTGGGGCGCAGGGCTGCTGGCGCCCTCGGGCTCGACCCCTCGCGCACGTCGTTCGGCTATGCGGGGCTCAACCACCTGGGCTGGCTGCGCACGCTCACCCACGAGGGCGTCGACGTGCTCCCGCAGCTGCTGGCCTCGCCCGAACGCCTGCTGACGACCGAGGAGGGCCGGCTCTTCGGGCCCGACTGGCTGCAGACCCTGGGCGCGATCCCGAACGAGTACCTCCACTACTACTACTCGACGCGGGAGGCCCTCGCGTCGATCACCGGTGGGCCGCAGACGCGTGGCGAGTTCCTGCTGAGCCAGCAGCAGGCGTTCTACGCCGAGGTCGCCGCCCGACCCCGCGAGGCGTACGCCGTCTGGCGCCGCACGCGCGACGAGCGCGACGCGACCTACATGGCAGAGGCCCGGGCCGACGGCGAGGAGCGCGACGCCGCCGACGTTGCCGGCGGTGGATACGAGGGGGTGGCCCTGGACATCATGGCCGCCATCGCCCGAGGGGAGCGGGCAGCCATGATCCTCAACGTGCGCAACGGCTCGACCCTCGCCGGTCTCCCACCCGACGCTGTCGTCGAGGTGCCCTGCACGGTCGACGCCGACGGCCCGCACCCCCTGGCCACCGCCCCGCTGACCGGTCACCAGCTCGGTCTCGTCGCCCAGGTGAAAGCCGTCGAGCAGCTGGTGATCGCCGCCGCGACGACACGCTCGCGGAGCCTCGCCCTCCAGGCCTTCGCCCTGCACCCGCTGGTCGACTCCGTCGCCGTCGCCGGCCAGCTGCTGGCTGGCTACCGGGCCCGCATCCCCGAGGTCGACGCCCTCTTCCGCCGAGAGTGACCCGGCCGACCGGTCCAACCCCGGTCCACTCGACGCAGCGTCACGTGGGCCACCCGTCCGACCTCGGCCCAGACGTCTGCCCCGCTCAGGCGAGCCTGAAGTCGTCGAAGTCGAAGCCCGGGGTGACGACGCAGCTGACGAGACACGGCTGCTCGCCCAGGGGGAGGGCCCGCTGCCAGGTGGCGGCGGGCACCAGCGCCTGCGGGTGGTCACCGCCAGAGACGTCGACGCCCAGCCGCAGCGCCGACTCCGGCACCGGGGCGTCTCCCACTCCGCCCAGACCCAGCTCGAGTGCGCCCCGGTGGGCGAACCACAGCTCATCCGATCGGACCCGGTGCCAGGCCGACTCCTCCCCGGGCATCAGCAGGAAGTAGATCGCCGTGCCCAGTGAGCGGGGCCCGGGGTAGCCGCCCATCACCGGGTCGACGAGGTGCCCGGGCGCGAGCAGCGTGCCATGGCGCCACGTCTCGGCATACCACCCACCCTCAGGATGCGGACGCAGCTGCAGCGACTGAGCCCACAGGGGCAGTGGTCCGGTCATCGGGCTCCTTGGTCTCGACGTCGACGCTGGCTCCGCCCAGCGTGTCACGGGCGACGTCCCGCCAGGCGGCACCGAGGGTCGCGTCATGAGCGCGTGCACCCCACCAGCGCAGGACCGTGCCCACGCCGTCGAGATCGAGCCGGTGCGCCGGCGCGATGAGCTCGGTGGGGCGAGCGCGGCAGCCGAGCACGCTGACGGTCTCGAGCACCCGGTGGTCGCCGAGCACCGCTACCCGTGGCGCCGATCCGTCGAGCGCGAGGTCCTCGACGAGCAGCGGACCCTCGCCCCACACCCTCGTCGACGTATGAAGCCGCCCACCGGCCTCTCCCGTGCGGCCGAGCACGAGCAGCTCGCGGAGCGCGACGACGGCGCCCTCCCCGAGGTCGATGCGCGTGGAGCGCTCGACCCCGGCGCCGCCACAGACGACGAAGGGCTCCCCGTGCCAGGTCAGACGGCTGCCCTCGCCGGCGTCGACCCGCACGCGCCACGAGGCCCGGTCGCCGCGCATGTCGTAGGCGACGGTGCCGGTCGGCTCGACGACCTGCGCCCGGGCACCGGCACCGAGCACCACGTGCACCTCGATCTCGTCGCCCCCCAGCAGCAGCGCACCCTCGGCCAGCAGGGCTATCCGCGCGACGCCGTCCCTGGCGGGCAGCAGGCGCGCCGCCAGGTGGCCGCGCCCACGTGGCCCGTCGGTCTCGACGCGCACGTCGGGTCGCGACCCGCCGACACCGCCGGTGACGACCAGACGGGTGGTGCTCACCCGCGACCGGCCGCGCCGGCCGCTGCCGACTCGTCGGGGTGCCCGTGCGAGAGGGACCCACCCGCGTGCGTGTGCACGACCCCCAGGTGGGCGTGCGGGGCCATGGGACCCGGGTCCTGGGGCACCAGCGTCCCCGCCCGGTGGATCTCCACCTGTCCCTGCACCCACGCGACGAGGGCCGCCACCGAGTCCGGGTCGGTCCGCGACAGGGCGATCACGGGCTTGCCGTCGCGGGTGGCCGACGCGTCGCTGACCATCACCCCGACGTCGACACCGACGTAGGGCGCGAGGTCGGTCTTGTTGACCACGAGCAGGTCGGCCCGGGCGATCCCGGGGCCGCCCTTGCGGGCCACGTCACCGCCGCCCGCGACGTCGAGCACGAAGACCTGCGTGTCGACGAGAGCGGGGGAGAAGGTCGCCGTGAGGTTGTCGCCGCCTGACTCGACGAGCACGAGGTCGACCGGGTCGAAGTCGGCCTCGAGGTCCTCGATGGCCAGCAGGTTGGCGGTCACGTCGTCGCGGATGGCGGTGTGCGGGCATGCCCCCGTCTCGACCGCGCGGATGCGCTCGGGCGCGAGCACGCCTGCAGCACGGAGCATCCGAGCGTCCTCGTCGGTGTAGATGTCGTTGGTGACGACCGCGATCGAGAGCGTCGACGCGAGCTCGCGGCAGATCAGAGCGAGGAGCGAGGTCTTGCCGGTGCCGACCGGGCCACACACCCCGAGCCGCAGGGCTCGGGCCGGGGTCGTTGACCGGGACACATCATTCGGGTCAAGGACATCAGGCACGGAAGAGCCTCCTCGTCGTAGCGGCATGGGCCTCGGCCCACGCCTCGATCAGCGGGGCCGACCCCGCCGGGATGTCGTCGGGCTGGGTGAGGTGCGCGACGGCCAGCACCACAGCCTCGATGTCGGGAGCCAGCTCGAGCAGGGCCGCGGTCGAGGCGGTCGGGTCGCCGGGAAGGAGCTTGAGCGACGCCGCGAGCACGGACTGCACGTCGTCGTAGGCCACGAGCCGGGCGACCTGCGCCGGGGCAAGGTGCAGGGCCGCACCGAGCAGGCCGACGACCCGCGGCCGGCTCGGGGTGGTGACCTGGGCCAGCTCGATGAGCTCGGCCGCATACGGCCAGACCCGGAGCGCGAGGCGACGGTAGGCGCGGCCGAGGTCGCGCGAGGCCTGCCGCAGCGCCGGGCTCGGTGTCCGTGCGGCCCACGCCGCGTCGACGTCGTCGGTGGGGTGACCGGCGGCAGACCGCGCGCGGGCGACGACGGCGACGGCGGCCTCGGTGCGGGTCACGGTCTCGAGCCGGGTGCGGCAGTAGTCGCGCACCTGTGACGGGTCGAGACCGCCGAGCAGCGCGGGCTCGAGCCCGCCCGACTGGGTGTGCCCCGACGTCGGAAGGCGGGCATCGGCGAGCAGCATGAGCACCAGGTCGGGCGTGACGGCGGGAGCGGAGGACGACAGCAGGTCGGGCACGGGAGGACGACCGCTCAGAGCATCGTGTAGAGCTGGGCCAGCGGCAGCCGCTCGGCCGGCGCCGGCAGCACGAGCTCGCCGTCGACGGTGATGGCGAAGGTCTCGGGGTCGATGTCGATGACCGGGCAGTAGTCGTTGTTGACCATCTGCGCCTTACCGACGTCGCGGGTCGGTCTCACCCCCACCAGCCGTCGCCGCAGACCGAGGCGCCCGGCGAGTCCGTCGTCGAGGGCGGCCGGGGCGACGAAGCTGACGGACAGGTCGGCGCCGCTGCCGTCATACAGGGTCGGGCGCATGAGCACCGGCTGGGGAGTGGGGATCGAGGCGTTCGGGTCGCCGAGGGCGCCCCAGACGATGGCGCCGCCCTTGATGACGACGTCGGGCCGGAGGCCGAAGAAGCGCGGGTCCCACAGCACGAGGTCAGCCAGCTTGCCCGGCTCGACCGACCCGACCTCGTGGTCGATGCCGTGGGCGATCGCGGGGTTGATGGTGTACTTCGCGACGTAGCGCCGGGCGCGCTCGTTGTCCGCGGGCAGGCTCTCCCCGAGGGACCCGCGCCTGGCCTTCATCACGTGCGCGACCTGCCAGGTGCGGGCGACGACCTCGCCGATGCGGCCCATGGCCTGCGCATCGGACGAGGTGATCGACATGGCACCCAGGTCGTGCAGCACGTCCTCGGCGGCGATCGTCGTCTCGCGGATGCGTGACTCGGCGAAGGCGAGGTCCTCGGGCACGGCCGGGTTGAGGTGGTGGCAGACGATGAGCATGTCGAGGTGCTCGGCCACGGTGTTGACCGTGTGGGGCAGGGTCGGGTTGGTCGAGCCGGGGATGATGTGCGGCTGCCCGGCGACCTTCATGATGTCGGGTGCGTGCCCCCCACCGGCGCCCTCGGCGTGGAAGGCGTGGATGGAGCGCCCACCGATGGCCCGCAGCGTCGACTCGAGGAAGCCCGCCTCGTTGAGGCTGTCGGAGTGCAGGGCCACCTGCAGCCCCATCTCGTCGGCGGAGCGCAGCGCGGCGTCGATGGCCGCGGGGGTCGAGCCCCAGTCCTCGTGCACCTTGTAGCCACCGGCGCCGCCGAGGGCCTGCTCGCGCAGGGCGGCCAGGCTGGTGGTGTTGCCCTTGCCGAGCAGGAGCACGTTGACGGGGAGCGGGTCGAGCCCACGATGCACCTTCTCGAGGTGCCAGGCGCCAGGGGTGACGGTGGTCGCCTTGGTGCCCTCGGAGGGCCCCGTGCCGCCGCCACCGATGGTGGTGATGCCGGTCGCGAGGGCCTCGACGACCTGTGAGGCCGACAGCAGGTGCACGTGGCTGTCGATGCCGCCGGCGGTCAGGAGGCGACCCTCGCCGCTGATGACGTCGGTGGACGGACCGATGACCAGGTCGGGGTGGACGCCGTCGGCGACGTCGGGGTTGCCTGAGCGCCCGAGGGCCACGATGCGGCCGCCCCTGATGCCGACGTCGGCCCGCACGACGCCCCAGTGGTCGAGCACGATGGCGTTGGTGATGACGGTGTCGAGCACGCCCTGGGCGCGGGTGCGGTCGGACTGGGCCATCGACTCGCGGATCGACTTGCCGCCGCCGAAGACGGCCTCCTCACCGCCGACGGTGTGGTCGTGCTCGATCTGCACCCACAGGTCGGTGTCGCCGAGGCGCACCTGGTCGCCGGTGGTGGGTCCGTAGAGCGCCGCGTAGTCGGCGCGGGAGATCTCAGCCATCGAGCAGCGCCTCAGCTTCGGTCTTGACCTGGATGCCGGGGACGCGGCGCGCCCCCTGGAGGGAGACCGCCGAGACGGTGCGCGAGGCGCCGGGCTCGAAGCGCTGCGAGGTGCCCGACGGGATGTCGAGCCGGAAGCCGTGCGCCGCCGCGCGGTCGAAGGCGAGTGACGCGTTGGCGTCGGGCAGGTGCACGTGGGAGCCGACCTGGATGGGGCGATCGCCGGTGTTCTCGAGGACGAGGTCGATGCGCTCGCCGTCGGGCCGCTCGTTGAGCGAGACCGTGCCGTCGCCGGGGCGGATCTCGCCCGGCCAGCTCTGGGTCTCGGGGGTGGATGGCCCGCCCGCGATGGGGTGGTGCAGCGTGACGAGCTTGCGCCCGTCGGGGAAGGTCGCCTCGACCTGGATGTCGTGCAGCATCTCGCCGATGCCCGGCATCACCTGGTCGGCGGTGAGCACCGTGCGCCCGCTCTGCATCAGCTCGGCCACCCCGGAGCCCTCACGGGCCCGCTCGATCACCCAGGTGCTGAGCAGCGCGACGGTCTCGGGGTAGTTGAGCAGCACCCCGCGCTCGAGCCGGTCGCGCGCGACCATCCCCGCCACGCTGAGCAGCAGCTTCTCGGTGTCCGAGGGCGTCAGGTGCATCAGGCTCCTTGGGAGGTGGCGGGGTGTCGACGAGCCGCGGTGCGGGTCGCAGGAATCCTAGGTGGGCGATGTTTCCGCAAGGTTGACTCAAGGGGCAAGGCAGCTGCGGCGGACGACCGGGACCGCGCTCCCGCCGATCGGGCCTGGGTCGCCCTACGTCGACGATCTGCGACTTCGTGGCGAGGCATGGTGAACCGAGACGACCCAAGACGTGGCGAGACCGGAACCGTCGCCGATGAGCAGGGCCCCACACCGGCGACGGTGTGGGGCCCTCCGGCCGAACGCGCGGCGGGTCTCAGCGGCGGCCGGTGAGCTTCCACGCGGTGGGCAGCAGCCCCGAGGCGACGGCCAGCTTGACGGCGTCGCCGACGAGGAACGGCACCACGCCGATAGCGAGGCCCTTGGCCAGGCCGACGTGCGCGACCGCCATGAGCCAGGGGACACCGACGACGTAGACGACGGCGTTGCCGGCGAGCAGCGTCACCGCGCTCTTCCAGGCGCTGCGGGTGGCGCCGGTCTCGGCCAGACGGCCGACGACGAGGGCCGAGACCCAGAAGCCGAGGATGTAGCCGAAGGAGGCGCCACCGAAACCGTGCCCGGCGTGGGCGAACCACGGCAGGCCCGCGACGCCGGCCAGCAGGTAGAGCGACAGGGCCGCGACGCCGCGCCTCGTACCGAGGCTGGCCCCCACCAGCAGCACGGCGACGGTTTGCAGGGTCAGCGGCACCGGGGTGAAGCTCAGCGGGACGGACACCTGGGCAGCGGCGCCGACGAGACCGGCTCCACCGAGGACGAGGACGGCGTCGCGCACGACGCCACCGGGGACGGCGTCAGCGAGGACGCGGGGGCTGGCGGTGAGGGTCAGCTGGGTCATGACGGTGACGCTAGCGGATCGCGGCGGCCAGCGGCACTCGGTGCCGCGGACCAGTCGCTGTGCGGGTCGTCACGATGCGCTCGCGGCAGCCCGCCGACGTGCCCCCACGGCGAGGAAGTCGTCGACCAGTGTGGGGTCGTCGACACCGCCCGGGTCGAAGGCCGCCCCCACCACCGACCCCTGCAGCATCCGCTTGACCGGCACCTCGAGCTTCTTGCCCGTGCGGGTGTGCGGGATGCCGCGCACGGCCACGATCTCGTCGGGCACGTGCCGCGCCGAGGCGTGCTGGCGGATGGCCTGACGCAGCCGCTGGTCGAGGTCGGCGTCGAGCACGACGCCGTCGGCGAGGTGGACGAACATCGGCATCCAGTAGCCACCGCCGTCCTCCTCGATCCCCACCACGAGGGCCTCGGTGACCTCGGGCAGCTGCTCGACGACCTCGTAGATGTCGGCGCTGCCCATCCTCACGCCGTTGCGGTTCAGGGTGGCGTCGGACCGTCCGTGGATGGTCACGGACCCGCGCTCGGTGATCGTGATCCAGTCACCGTGGCGCCAGACGCCGGGGTAGGTGTCGAAGTAGGCCTCGCGCAAGCGGCTGCCGTCGGGGTCGTTCCAGAAGTGCAGCGGCATCGTGGGCATCGGCCGGGTCACGACCAGCTCGCCGACCCGCCCCCGCACGCTGGCCCCCTGCTCGTCGAAGGCGTCGAGCGCCACCCCGAGCGCGGCGGTGCTGATCTCGCCGGCCCAGACGGGCACCGAGGGCGCGCCACCGACGAACCCGGCGGCGACGTCGGTGCCACCCGAGGTGGGCATCAGCTGCACACCGGTGGGCAGGTTGTCGGCCAGCCAGTGGTACGACGGCGTGGGCAGCGTCGAGCCGGTCACCCCGACCGCCTGCAGGCGGTGCAGGTCGTGGTCGACCCCCGGCGCGCACCCCGCCTTGGCGCAGGCGGCGACGTAGCCCGGGCTGGTGCCGAGCACGGTCACCCCCTCGCGGGCGGTGAGCATCCAGACGGCGTCGGTCGAGGGGTAGGCCGGGCTGCCGTCGTAGGTGACGATCGTGGCGCCGACCAGCAGGCCGCCGATCTGCAGGTTCCACATCATCCAGCTGGGGGTGGTGAACCACCAGAAGACGTCGTCGGGGGAGACGTCCTTGTTGAGCGAGAGCGCCTTGAGGTGCTCGAGGACCACCCCACCGTGGCCGTGGACGATGCCCTTGGGCAGCCCGGTCGTGCCGGAGGAGAAGAGCACCCACAGCGGGTGCTCGAAGTCGACGGGCACCGGCACCAGCTCGCTCGGGGTGGCGACGACCTGCGCGTAGTCGAGCGCATCGGGCACGGGGGCAGCCAGGTCGCGGTTGATGGCGATCGTCGTGCGCAGCGTGGGCAGGCCGGCGCGGATCGCCGCGACCGCGTCGTGACGCTCCACGACCTTCCCGCTGAGGCGGAAGCCGTTGGCGGTGACGAGCGCGACGGGGTCGAGCTGGCGGAAGCGGGCCAGGGCCGCGTCAGCCGCGTAGTCCATCCCGCACGCCGACCAGATCGCCCCCAGGCTGACCGTCGCGAGGAACGCGGCGACAGCCTCCGGGGCGTTCGGCACATAGCCGACGACCCGGTCACCGACCTCGACCCCGGCCTCGCGCAGGGTGGCAGCGATCGACCCGACCTCGGCCTCGAGCCGGCTCCAGGTCACCTCGTCGGTCGCCGTGTCCTCCTGCAGCCCGCGGATCGCGATGCCGTCGGCGGGCCGGTCGCGGAAGACGTTGGCGGTGTAGTTGAGCCGCGTGCCGGGGAACCAGCGGGTGCCCGGCATCGCCGGGCCCGTGGGCGGCTCGACCAGCACGACGTCACCGACGATGTCGGCGCGGACCTCGAAGAAGTCCCACACGGCGCGCCAGAAGCCCTCGAGCTCGGTCGCCGACCAGGCCTGCAGGTCGGCGTAGGCCGTCAGGTCGCGTCCCGCGCGCTCGCTCGCCAGCCGAGCGAAGGCGGTGATCTGGGCCGACGCCACGGCGTCCGGGTCGGGTATCCACATCGGTGTGGGGGAGTCACTCATGGGCCGCAGCCTACGACGGGCCGACCAGCAGCCCACGGACGTCGACCGGCTCCGGTCGCTCGACCTGCTCCCACGTGCACGACCGGGCGTCGCGGTCCGGCCGCCACCGGGAGAGCTGCGCGGTGTGCCGGAAGCGCCCTCCGTCGAGGTAGTCGTACCTCGCCTCCACCACGAGCTCCGGCCGCAACGGCACGAAGGCCAGGCTCTTGCCGGCGTTCCAGCGACTGCCGAAGGCCTTCCGCTGCGCGTCGGTGAGCCCCTCGGCGTGACCGCCCCAGTCCCAGGGGTGACCGTCGAGGTCCGTCACGTAGGAGGCGAGCTCGCTCACCAGCGAGCGACGGCGCGCCATGGGCAGGGCTCCGATGACGCCGAGCGAGTCGAGACGACCCGACTCGGCATACAGACCGAGCATGAGGGAGCCGACGGCGTCGGCTCCGGAGGTGTGGGGGCGGTAGCCCGCGACCACGCAGTCGAGCGTGCGCACGTGCTTGACCTTGGTCATCACCCGCTTGTCCGGCTGATACGTGAGGTCGGGTCGCTTGGCGACCACCCCGTCGAGCCCGGCCCCCTCGAGACGCACGAACCAGTCGCGGGCGATCTCGGGATCTGTGGTCAACGGAGTCAGGTGCACCCGGCCCGGCAGGTCGTCGTCCGCGGTGGCCGGCAGCAGCCTCTCGAGCCGCGCCCGACGCTCGGCGAAGGGCAGCCCCGTGAGGTCCTCGTCGCCCAGGGCCAGCAGGTCGAAGGCCACGAAGGCCGCCGGCGTCTGGTCAGCCAGCAGCCGCACGCGGCTCGCCGCCGGGTGAAGTCGCAGCTGCAGGGCGTCGAAGTCGAGCACGCCGCCGTCGTCGACGATGACGATCTCGCCGTCGACCACGCACCGCGGCGGCAGGGTCGAGCGCACGGCCTCGACGACCTCGGGGAAGTAGCGGGTCAGGGGCCGCTCGTTGCGGCTGCCGATCTCGACCTCGTCACCGTCGCGGAAGACGACCGAGCGGAAGCCGTCCCACTTCGGCTCGTAGAGCTGCCCGTCGGGGATCTCGGCGGCCGGCTTGGCCAGCATCGGCTTCACCGGCGGCATCACGGGCAGGTCCACGGGCTACATCTCCTCGTGGGTGTCGGGATCGCCACCAAAACGGCGCCCGTCGTCGCTGGCCAGGGCGCTGATCGCGGCCATCTCGTCGTCGGTGAGGGTGAACTCGGGCAGGTGGAGGTTGTCCCGCTGCCGCTGCGGCGACGCCGACTTCGGCACCGGCATCGTGCCGAGCTGGCGGTGCCACCTCAGCACGACCTGGGCCGGGGTGACGCCGTAGGCCACCGCGGCCCCGGCCACCGCCGGCTCGTCGAAGGGCGCGGTCGACTTGCCGAGGGGGCTCCACGCCTGGGTGAGGATGCCGAGCCGTCGATGGACCTCGCGCAACGACGCCTGCGGGAAGCGTGGGTGCAGCTCGACCTGGTTGAGGGCGGGCACGACGCCGGTGTCGTCGATGATCGCCGCGAGGTGCTCGGGCGTGAAGTTGCTGACGCCGATGGTGCGCACCAGCCCCTCGCGCTGCGCGGCCACGAGGGCTCGCCAGGCCTCGGTGTAGAGGCCCTGGCTCGGGTTGGGCCAGTGGATGAGGGCCACGTCGATCTGCTCGACCCCGAGGGCGCGGACGGAGTCCTCGAGCGAGGTCCGTGCCAGGTGCTCGGCGTGGAACCGTCCCGGGATCTTGGTGGCGACCTGCACCTGGTCACGCGGCAGGCCGGAGCGGCGCAGGGTCTCGCCGACCTCGGCCTCGTTGCCGTAGTTGACGGCAGAGTCGAGGTAGCGGTAGCCGACCTCGAGAGCCGACACCATCGCCGCGATGCCCTCCTCACCCTTGAGGGGGTGGGTGCCGAACCCGACCGCCGGCAACGTGGTCCCGTCGTTGAGGGTGTGCTCGTCGTTGGTCGCAGTCGTCATGCGACCACGCTAGGCGACGGGCGGGCCGTGCGGCGTGGTCGGGGTCACGGCTTCGCGCCGCGGGTCAGCGGCGCTCCAGTCGGACCATCACCTCGTGGTGGCCGGTCTGGGGGAACATGTCGAAGAGCCGCGCCTCGCGCGGACGCAGCGACGGCATCGAGGCGAGGTCGCGGGCGAGGGAGTCGACGTTGCAGCTCGAGTAGACGACGTGGCTCACGGACGCCTGCTCCAGCCAGTCTGCGAGCGGGCCGATACCGCGGCGGGGAGGGTTGACGACGACGAGGTCCGGTGCGGGGCGCCTGCCGTCGGTGAGGAGGGTGGCGTCGGCGGCGAGGAACTCCATACCGGAGCCGAGGGTGAGGTCGGCGGCACTGGTGCGGGCGCTGTCGACCGCTTCCTGCGTGACCTCCACGCCGAGGACGTGTGCCGGGGGAGTCGCGGCTGTCGCGGCAGCGAGGGCGAAGCCGCCGACGCCGCAGTAGAGGTCCCAGACGGATGCGGGTGACGCTGCGCTGATCCATTCCCGGGACTGCTCGTACAACCCCGCCGCCACGACGGTGTTGGTCTGGAAGAAGCTGCGGGGGCGCAGGTGCAGCGTGAGCCCGGCAACCCGCATCGGGAGGTCGGACTCGCTCGTCAGGACGAGCTCGGTGTCGCCCTCGAGCACGGCCTTGTGCTCCGGGTGGAGGTTGACCGAGACGACCCGCACACCGTGGACAGCGCTCGTCAGGTGGGGGACGGCGGCCCGCAGCTGCTCGACGTGCCGGTCGCTGCGCAGCACGAGTCGCAGCATCAGGTCGCCGTCGGGGGAGGCGGTGAGCAGGAGGTACTTCAGCTCGCCGCGGCGGGAGGGCACGTCATACGGCTCGATGGCCAGCCCGTCGACGACGGACGCGAGGGCCGGCAGGACAGAGCGCAAGGCGGGCTCGTAGAGGCCGCAGCGGCGCAGGTCCACCCCGCGACGCTCACCGTCGAGGATGCCGAGGGTCACCGCGCCGGGGAGTCCGCCGACGACGAGCTTGGCCTTGTTGCGGAAGCCTGACTCGCTGCTGGCGAAGGGGTCGAGCCGGGTCAGACCGGGAGCCACCTGGGCCAGGGCGGCTGCGACCCCGGCCTGCTTGTCGGCGAGCTGCGCGGCATACGGGACACCCATGAGGGTGCAGGAGCGGCAGCGGCCGGCGTCGTAGTAGTCACAGTGCATGTCGCGCCCAGCGTAGGCTCACGCGGTGACCGACCCGCTCTCGCCCGCCGCACCACCGCGCGCCCCGGGGGTCGACCCCCACGAGCTCGCCGTGGCGCTGCGCGTGATCGGTCAGCTGCACGAGCTGCCGGCCGGCCACCCTGACATCCAGTCGGTCAAGCGGGCCACGGCGCAGATGTACAAGTCGGTGAAGAAGGACCGCAAGTCCCGGGCGCGGGCCGCGGAGGTGGCGCACGACCGTGAGGTCACCGAGCGCACCGCCACCGGCTCCGCGCTGCGCATCGACGACGAGACCAAGGGAATCCCGTTGGTGTCCAACACCACCGGGTCTTTTGCCGGTGAGCTCATCAACCCGCGCGGCTGCTACATCTGCAAGAACGACTACACCCTGGTCGACGCGTTCTACCACTGGCTGTGCCCCGACTGCGCGGCCATGTCGCACGCCCGGCGCGACCAGCGCACCGACCTCACCGGCAAGCGGGCCCTCCTCACCGGGGGGCGGGCCAAGATCGGGATGTACATCGCGCTGCGGCTGCTGCGCGACGGCGCGCACACGACGATCACCACCCGCTTCCCCCATGATGCCGTCCGGCGGTTTGCCGCGCTCGAGGACAGCGCCGACTGGCTCGACCGGCTCAAGATCGTCGGCATCGACCTGCGCGACCCCACCCAGGTGGTGTCCCTCGCCGACGAGGTCGCGGCCGCCGGGCCGCTCGACATCCTCATCAACAACGCCTGCCAGACCGTGCGCCGCAGCCCCGGCTCCTACTCGCAGCTGGTCGAGCTGGAGTCGGCACCCCTGCCGGTCGGCGTCGCCCTGCCCGAGATGGTGACCTTCGACCGGGTCAGCGAGGCGCATCCGGCCGCGCTGGCTGGGGCGCTGCGCGATCACGTCGTGGCCCACCACGACGGTGAGAGCACCGCCGACGCCGTCGAGTCGCGCACCGCAGCCGAGCTGACCTCGCTGGCGCTGACGGCGGGCCACGCGTCGCTCGAGCGGCACCTCGCGGGCACGGCGGTCGACGCCGGAGGGCTGCTGCCCGACCGGCAGCGCAACAACTCGTGGACCCAGCACGTCGACGAGGTCGACCCGCTCGAGCTGCTCGAGGTGCAGCTGTGCAACCAGACTGCTCCCTTCCTGCTGGTGTCGCGGCTGAGGTCGTCGATGCGGGCGGCCGTCGCGGCCGGCGCCCGACGGGCCTACGTGGTGAACGTCAGCGCGATGGAGGGGCAGTTCTCCCGCCGCTACAAGGGCGCGGGCCACCCGCACACCAACATGAGCAAGGCCGCCCTCAACATGCTGACCCGCACCTCGGCGGGCGAGCTGTTCAGCACCGACCGCATCCTCATGACCGCGGTCGACACCGGCTGGATCACCGACGAGCGCCCCCACGACGAGAAGCTGCGTCTGGCTCAGGAGGGGTGGCACGCTCCACTCGACCTGGTCGACGGGGCGGCCCGGGTCTACGACCCGATCGTGCGGGGGGAAGCCGGTGAGGACCTCCACGGCTGCTTCCTCAAGGACTACGCCCCCAGCCCCTGGTGAGACGGGACCTGGCCGGTCGTCGTCCAGTGGGCCGGGCGCCGGGGCTCAGCGCTCGGCGGAGACCCGCTGGGGCACCGGGTGCCGGTCCTGCCCGAGCACGCGGGGATCGAGCAGGCCGACCGGCGGGACATCGACAGGGGAGGAGGAGGTGTCGCCGGGGCAGAGCCGGACCGTGCAGGGCCGGACCGGACCGGGCCGGACCGGGCAGGGCCGGATCGAGCGGAGGTGGATCGGTCGGAGCTTCCTGCCGTGGATGTCTTCTGTTCGACACACGGACGGGCTACGTTGACCACTCGCCCGTCTGCACCACGGTCGGGACCCACCTTCGCCGACGCACCCAACCGGAGGCACGATGTCCGTCGTCAGAGCAGCCATCACCCAGGTCGAGTGGACCGGTGACAAGGACTCGATGATCGCCAAGCACGAGGACCTGACGCGCCGAGCGGCGGCTGACGGGGCGCAGATCATCTGCTATCAGGAGCTGTTCTACGGTCCGTACTTCGGCGCCGTCCAGGACCCGAAGTACTACGACTACGTCGAGTCGATCCCGGGGCCGACGACGGAGCGCTTCATGGCCCTGGCCAAGGAGCTCGGCATCGTCATCGTGCTGCCGATCTACGAGGTCGCCAACGAGGGGGAGTACTACAACACCGCCGCGGTCATCGACGCCGACGGCACGCTGCTCGGCCGCTACCGCAAGCACCACCTGCCCAACCTGCCCGCGTTCTGGGAGAAGTTCTACTTCCGCCCCGGCAACCTCGGCTACCCCGTCTTCGACACGGCGGTGGGCAAGGTCGGGGTCTACATCTGCTACGACCGGCACTTTCCCGAGGGCTGGCGCGAGCTCGGGCTCGGCGGCGCCCAGCTGGTCTTCAACCCGTCGGCGACCAAGCCCGGTCTGTCGAACCGGCTGTGGGAGCTGGAGCAGCCGGCTGCGGCCGCGGCCAACCAGTACTTCGTGGCGGCCAACAACCGCATCGGCCAGGAGGTCGCCGAGTTCGGCCCCGATGCCCCGCACTTCTACGGCTCGTCCTACTTCGTCGACCCGCGCGGCAACTTCGTCGGAGACATCGCCTCGACCGACCAGGAGGAGATCGTCATCCGCGACCTCGACCTCGACCTGGTGACGACGGTGCGCCGCGACTGGCAGTTCTACCGCGACCGTCGGCCCGACAGCTACCAGCGCACGACACGCCCGTGAAGACGCTCATCACCGGCGGCACCGTCGTCTCCTCCACCGGCTCCGCCCTGCAGGACGTGCTCGTCGACGGCGAGACCATCGCCGCTGTCATCGCCCCCGGGTCGCAGGCGCTGGGCCCGGTCACCGCCGACCGCACCATCGACGCCACCGGCAGGTACGTCATCCCCGGCGGGATCGACGCCCACACCCACATGGAGATGCCCTTCGGTGGCACCTCGGCCAGCGACACCTTCGAGACCGGCACCCGGGCAGCGGCCTGGGGCGGGACGACGACGATCGTCGACTTCGTGGTCCAGGCGCACGGGCAGCGGGTGCAGGACCAGGTCGCGGCCTGGCACGAGAAGGCCTCGGGCAGCTGCGCGGTCGACTACGCCTTCCACCAGATCATCGGCGAGGTCGACGACGAGTCGCTCAAGGCGATGGACGAGCTGATCGGGGAGGGCATCACCAGCTTCAAGCTCTTCATGGCCTATCCCGGGGTCTTCCTGTCCAGCGACGGGCAGATCCTCCAGGCCATGCAGAAGGGCGCCGAGAACGGCGGCCTGATTATGATGCACGCCGAGAACGGCTCGGCCATCGACGTGCTCGTGCAGCAGGCCCTCCAGCGGGGCGACACCGCGCCGTTCTTCCACGGGACCAGCAGGCCCTGGCAGATGGAGGAGGAGGCCACCCATCGGGCGATCATGCTGGCCGACGTGACCGGCGCCCCCCTCTACGTCGTGCACGTCTCGGCCAAGCAGGCCCTGGCCCAGATCGCCGCGGCCCGAGGCGCCGGGCAGAACGTCTTCGGCGAGACCTGCCCGCAGTACCTCTACCTCTCGCTGGAGGAGCAGCTCGGGGCCCGCAGTGAGCAGTGGGGTGACTTCGAGGGCGCCAAGTGGGTCTGCTCGACCCCTCTGCGCGCCCGGGCCGAGGGCCACCAGGACGAGCTGTGGAAGTACATCCGCACCGGCGACGTGACGTCGGTGTCGACCGACCACTGCCCCTTCTGCATGAAGGACCAGAAGGAGCTGGGCGTGGGCGACTTCTCGAGGATCCCCAACGGGATCGGGTCGGTCGAGCACCGGATGGACCTGCTCTTCCAGGGAGTCAAGGACGGCCGGATCAGCCTCGAGCGCTGGGTCGACGTCTGCTGCACGACCCCCGCGCGCATGTTCGGCCTCTACGGCCGCAAGGGGGTCATCACCGCGGGTGCCGACGCCGACATCGTGGTCTACGACCCGCACGGCCACACCTCGATCGGTATCGGGCCCGGCCGCAGCCACCACATGAGCATGGACTACTCGGCGTGGGAGGGCTGGGAGGTCGACGGCCACGTCGACCTCGTCATGTCGCGTGGTGAGGTGATCGTCGACGGCTCCGGCTACGTCGGGTCGAAGACGCACGGCCGGTTCGTGCCCCGCAGCCTCTCGCAGAACCTGATCTGAGGTCAGGTCGTGGACTTCGGTGTCGTCCTGCAGAACGACCCTCCCGCGTGGCGGGTGGTCGACCTCGCCCAGCGGGCCGAGACCTACGGCTTCACCCACGTGTGGACCTTCGACTCGCACCTGCTGTGGCAGGAGCCCTACGTCGTCTACAGCCAGATCCTCTCGTCCACCCACCGGGTGACGGTGGGGCCGATGGTCACCAACCCCGCGACCCGCGACTGGACCGTCACGGCGTCGCTCTTCGCCACGCTCAACGACATGTTCGGCAACCGCACGGTCTGCGGGATCGGTCGCGGTGACTCGGCGGTCCGCGTGATCAACGGCGCCCCCGTCACGCTGGCCGACCTGCGGGCGGCGGTGGGGGTGATCCGCGGCCTGGCCAACGGCGAGAGCGTCGACCACAAGGGCAGCACCCTGCGGTTCCCGTGGAGCCACGGGTCGCGGCTGCCGGTGTGGGTCGCGGCCTACGGGCCCAAGGCGCTGGCCCTCACCGGCGAGGTCGCCGACGGCTTCATCCTGCAGCTCGCGGACCCCTCGATCGTGAAGTGGTCGATCGCCGCGGTGCGTGAGGCGGCAGAACGGGTGGGGCGTGACCCGGCGAGCGTCACCATCTGCGTCGCGGCGCCGGCCTACGTCACCGACGGCACGCCGGGCGGGCTCGCCCACGGGCGCGACCAGTGCCGCTGGTTCGGGGGAATGGTCGGCAACCACGTCGCCGACATCGTCGCCCGCTACGGCGCCGACGGGGCGGCGGTCCCGCAGGCCCTGAGCGACTACATCGCCGGCCGTCAGGGCTACGACTACAACCAGCACGGCAAGGCCGGCGGTGCGCACACCGACTTCGTGCCCGACGAGGTCATCGACCGCTTCTGCCTGATCGGGCCGGTCGACCAGCAGGTCGCCCGGCTCGAGGAGCTGAAGGCCATGGGGGTCGACCAGTTCGCGCTCTACCTGCAGCACGACGCCAAGGACGCCACGCTCGCGTCCTACGGCGAGCGGGTCATCCCGGCGGTCAACACCCGCGGGGCCGCCACCTCGTGACCGGTCCTTGATAAGGTTTAGGCCACAACCTTAATCAAGGTAGGTGGCATGACAGGTCTGGAGTGGCCGGCGACCACGGGCGTCGAGCTGCCGTGGCAACCGCACGAAGGGTCCGACCAGGTCTCCCGACGGACTCGTCGCGCGACGCCCCACAGCATCGTCGTCGCCGAGGTCCCTCCCATCAGCGACGCCTCGCTCCTTCTCGACGGAGACCTCGTCGCCGACCTCGACGACGCGACCCGCCAGTTGAGTGTCTTCGACTCCGGCGGTGCGGGAGAGATCGCGCCGTTTGCTGCCGTCCTGCTGCGATCGGAGAGCACTGCCAGCTCGCAGATCGAGAACCTGACCTCGTCGGCCCGAGCCCTCGCCGAGGCGGAGATCGGCGAGGGCGAGCGCACCAACGCCGCGGTGATCCTGGCGAACGTCCGCACCATGCAGGCAGCGCTCGCACTCGCGGGACACCTCGACCAGGACGCGATCCTGGGAATGCACCGGGCGCTGATGGCGCACCAGCGCCTTCATGCTCCGGGGGAGTGGCGCCGTCAGCAGGTGTGGGTCGGCGGGTCGTCGCGGCATCCGGCTGGCGCCGAGCACGTACCCCCTCTGGCCGCGCAGGTGCCCGCCCTCATGGCCGACCTCGTCGCCTTCATGGATCGCGACGACCTCCCACCACTGGCCCTGGCCGCGCTGGCTCACGCGCAGTTCGAGACCATCCACCCGTTCACGGACGGAAACGGTCGCACGGGCCGCGCCCTGCTGCACTCGGTGCTGCTCCACACCGGCGTCGTGCGCCGTGTGACGGTGCCGATCTCGGCCGGACTACTGGTGCGGAAGGACGACTACTTCCGCGCCCTCACGTCCTACCGCGCCGGAGATGCCGAGCCCATCCTGCGATGCGTCGCCGAGGCCGCACGCACGGGCACCGAGCACGGGGCCCGACTGGTCGCCGCCCTTCGCGACGTGCGAGCAGTGTGGGCCGGGCAGGTGCGCTCGCGGGCGGGTTCGGCACCCTGGGCGGCTCTTGACCTGCTGCTGCGCCAGCCGGTCGTCACGGCCAGCGTCGTGGTCCGCGAGCTGCACGTGTCGCCGCCGACGGCCCAGGGCGCGCTGCGGCGGCTGGTGGCCGATGGCGTGCTCGTCGAGTCGACGGGGCACCACCGCAACCGGGTCTACCGGGCGCCGGCGGTGCTCGAGGCGCTCGACGACTACGCGGCGGGCCTGGGACGTCGCTCACGCTGACCCGGCAGGAGCATCCGCGAAAGAGGGCCGAAGTGGCCTTACACACCCGCCTATTTGTCCGTTATGGTAGGGCTCTCCCCACACCTGCGCGCCCTCAAGGATCCCCATGCCCTCCCTGTCCTTCACGTCACCCCACCGTGCCCGTCTCGCCCGTCGTACGCTCGCCTGCGCGGCCGCGGCCGCCGGTCTCGCCCTCACCGCTGTGGTCCCGGCGCAGGCCGCCACCGACACGCCCGACGCGGGCACCTCGGCTCTGGTCACCCGGGTCACCGTCGACGGGGGCCGTGCGTGGGTCACCGTGCAGGTGCGCGTCGGCGGAGGGAAGGTCGTCGGCTTCGAGATCCACGTGCCGGCGACCGACGACTCCTGGAGCGGACCGGCCGACATCGCCATCCGCGAGCTGGGCATCCACTGCCGCTCCGTCGGTGTCCGCGACCTGCACTACACGTGCGGTGACACCTCCGCCACCCGCGGCGACGCGGCCTACCTGCCGTCCGGCGGCTACCAGGTCACCCTCCCGGTCTCCCACACCGGAGCCCTGCCCGGCCCCGTCCTGACCGGTCACACCTGGGTCGACGCCCTCGACGTCGACGGGCACGTCGGCCGCTACGGGTTCGACTCCTTCCCCGTCGTCGACGGCTCGCACTTCTTCTCGACCGCAGAGATCCGCACGGCGCCGCTGCAGGCCGACCCCGACTCGACCCTCAGCGGCCTGGCCACGCTGCCCGTGTCGATGACCGTCGTCCCGGGGGAGCAGGTGGCCGCCGTCGACGTCAGCCTGCCAGGCGGTGCCACGTGGTCCATGGCGGGATCCAACGCCGCCCTGCGCGGCCTCGGCTGCACCGTGCCCACCTCGGCGTCAGGCGTGCAGTCCCTGCACTGCGTCGCCCCGGACGGGGCACCGCTGCCTGCCGGCCGCTACCAGCTCGTCTCCACGCTGCGCTACGCCGGGCCGAACGTCGACGGCCGCAACACGCGTGTGGCCCTGACGATGGTGGGCGGCGCGTCCGAGCAGATGGACACCTGTCACTTCCGCCTCCCGACGAGCTACTGACGCTCGGCTGGTGGGGGCGAGCGCCCCCGACGCCCACCGATCGACCCGCTTCGAGTTCACCCCCGCCTCCCCACACCACCACGGTGTCCCCACCACCGAAGGAGGACGCTGTGCGTCCCCAGCTCTCTCCCCTGCGCGCCGGCGCGCTGGCCGTCACGGCCTTGTTGGCCCTCTGCTCCGCTCCCGTCGCCTCGGCGTCGGGCACCTCTCACCCCACTGCGGACACCTCGTCCGCCAGCGCCTGGTCTGGTGCGGTCCCGCTGCGCACCGTGCCGGTCGCCACCTCGCCGGGGCTGGTCCAGGCACTCCAGGGCGCGCTGGCCGGGGACCGGATCGTCCTGGCGGCCGGCACCTACAGCGGCCCGTTCTCGATCACGGCGTCGGGCACCTCGGCCCACCCCATCGTGGTCGAGCCGGCTGCGGGCGCCGCCGTCACCCTGCGGGCGTCCCTGCCCACCCGCGCCTGTGCCGCAGCCGGGCCGGACGAGGAGCGGACGCTGGAGTTCCACCACGGTGCGTCCTACTGGACCGTGCGCGGCCTCACCATCGCCGGAGGGGTGCTGGTCAGCGGCGAGCACCCCGACGTCTCGAACGGCTGGCTCGCCGGGCTGGTCGCCAGCCACAACTGGCAGGATCGTCGGAAGCTGCCGGGCTCGTCGGTGAACGACCCGTCCCAAGTAGGCCTGCAGGTGCCTTACGTGGACGCTCTGACGTCGGGCTCACTGACCACCTCCGACGCCATCAAGCTCGTCTCGGACGTCGTGACCGGCAAAGGCATCTTCGCCCGGCTGGCGCGCTACGGGGTGATCCGCAACACCGTGGTCAAGGACGTCACCTGCGGTAGCGGCCCGGGCATCTGGCTGGCCAACTTGAGCTCGGCGTGGACGATCGCCGGCAACGACGTGTCGACGGTGGCCCACTCGGATGCGTCGCACTACATGCAGGAGGGCATCCGCATGTCGTCCGCGTCCAACTACAACACCGTCATCCACAACACCGTGCACGACCTCCCGGACCAGGGCCGGGGGATCACCACCGACGTGGACGCCTCGTTCAACACCATCAGCTTCAACACCATCCGCGCCGTCGCCATCGGCATCAGCGACGAGCAGAGCGGATGGGGCAACACCTGGGACCACAACCACGTCGTCGGTGCCCGACAGAGCGGCTACAGCTTCCGGATGGAGGACATCGGGCTCGTCGGTCCCTCGCGGGACACCTCGACCTACTCCGACGTCGTCAGCTGCAACACGGCGACCGCCACGCCGGTCGGCATCGAGGCCGGCTCGATGGCCGGCTCCACCTTCACCTCGAACGCGGTCGGGACGGTCTCCATCGGCCGCGCGATGCGGGCCTACTGGGCCTCGTCCGGCGACACGTGGAACGGCTCGAGCGCCCTACCCCCAGCGGTGTCGTCGCCCGCGACCGGCAGCGGCTGCTAGACCTCTCGCCACGGCGGGTGGCGGGCACCACCCTGTCCCGCCACCCGACCTGCTGGTCGCCACGGTGCGGTCCAGTCCCGGGAGCCGGGGGAGGGGGCCTAGGAGAAGGTCAGAGCGACAGCTGGGTCGTTGCCGGCGAAGGCCCCTACGTCGGTGACGACGGCAGGGAGGACGGCAGTCCGCGGCACCGGGGGAGACGCGGGGTCTTCGCGCTCGACCGGGCGCCCGAAGAACCAGCCCTGGCCGAGATCGACCCCGAGCTCGCGCGCGCAGTCGGCCTGGGCCTGGGTCTCGACGCACTCGGCCAGGACCTTCCCCCCGTAGGCATGGGTGATGTCGACGACGGCAGAGACGACGGCGACGCTGACGACGTCGGGCAGACGCTGGACGATGTCCTTGTCGAGCTTGACGATGTCCGGCTGCAGACGGATCAGCATGTTGAGCGAGGAGTACCCGGCCCCCAGGTCATCCAGTGCCACCTGGCAGCCGCGGTCCTTGTAGTGCGCGAAGACGTCGGCCAGGTGCTCGAGGTCGGTGATCCGCTCGCTCTCGGTGACCTCGAAGACGAGCTGCTCGACGCGCAGCCCGGCGCGCTCGGCAGCGACCTCGGTGGTGCGCAGGCACACCTCGGGGCGGTAGATGGTGGTCGGCAGGAAGTTGACGAAGAGCAGGTCGTCGCCCAGCCAGCCCTTCGCACCCCGCAGGGCGGTGGTGCGGCCGATACGGTCGAGGACATGGAGCCAGCCGGCTCGTTCCGCGGCGCCGAAGAGCTCGAGGGGCATGATCGGTCCCTCAGGACCGGTCGCCCGCAGCAACGCCTCATGACCGATCACCGTGGCGCTGCCCGCTGGGTCGACGTCGTGCAACGACACGATGGGCTGGTAGACGGCGCGGAAGGCGTTGAGCTCGTCGGCGAACAACGGGATGAGGTCGGCCGAGTGCGCTCGGGCCCCCAGCTGCTGCAGCGTCGGTGCCGCCATGGCCAGGGCCAGCAGCTCGTCGCCGGCCTGGCCGTCGAGCTGGACCGCACGCACCTCGGCGGCCTCGACGCCGGACAGGCTGCGCTGCGCGGCGAGAAGGATCCCCGCGACGTCCTCGGTGGTGATCTCCAGCAGGCCCGGAGTGCGCTCGTTGGCCTGTGCGCCGTGCTCACGCACGATCGCGTGCAGCGCCGTCAGGGTGTGGCCGACGCGCGTCGCGAGGAGCAGCGACCCCTCCGTGCGGAGTGCGTCGGGCCGGATGCAGGTGCACCCGATACAACTGGACATGTCTCTCCTCGTGTTCCAACGTGGGCGGGTGCTGGCAGGGGAGCCCACTGGGCGTGATCGGCAGCGTGGTGGCCCGCATGAGGGAACTCGAGGTTTTCCTGGCTCGGCCGGGCTCGTCAACGCTAGGGGACGAGCGACTGGCCGCTCCCGCTGTGCTGGACCAATGATTGCCCAGCCCAGGACGCGGGTAGTCAGCACGCATGAGTTCCGCGACTTCGACTCCGACGCCAGCTGCCGACCATGACGACGACGGTCGCGAGGACGGCTTGACCGTCTCCGAGGCCGGCTCCTCCTTCTCCGGGGCTGAGACATCCGCAGGGGGAGCCGATGCCGTTCCCAGCACGCCCGACAGCGTCCCCGTGGAGAACAACCGGGACAACCCCGACCTGCCTGAAGGTGACGAACTCCTGGCCTGACCGGACGTTGTCTCCCCCAACATGATTCGATACGCCGATAATCAGCATTATGTCACTTTGAGCTCGCGTGGGACCTCCTCTCCCCGCACCGGGTGTAACTTGACCGCGTGACTCGGCTCGCCGCCCCGCGTCCGATCCATTGACCGGAGTGCACCACGGCCCGTCTGACTTGGCGAGGCGAGGCCTCGGCCCGCGTGCTCCAGACCTACCCGCACACCCTCGTCTACTGGAGCCCCACGTTGTCGACCTCGTCGTACCCGCACGCCCGTTCGGGTCTCGTCAAGATCAGCCTTGCTGGTGTGCTGTGGGGCACTGGTGGGCTCGCCGTCCAGATCGTGCGCGAGCACGCTCCCCTCTCACCGCTCACCATCAGCGCCTACCGCACGGCTATCGCAACGGTCGTTCTCCTTGGGTCGCTGCTCGCGCTGCGCCAGGGTGCAGAGCTCCGACGACTGGCGACTGCCCACCCTCGGCGGGTCGCGGTCGTCGGTCTGGCGACCGCGACCTATCAGGCGCTCTACTTTTCCTCGGTCGTCGCGGTGGGCGTGACCGTCGCCACGGTGATCGCGCTGGGGCTGGCGCCAGTGCTGCTCACGACGGTGGGCGCCGCCCGTGATCGCGCCTGGCCGCGCAGCGCGACCCTGCTGCCGGTGGCTGCGGCGCTGACTGGGTTGGTCCTGGTGAGCGCAACATCAGGATCCGGTGCCACAGGCCCGCACCCCGGCCTCGGGGTGCTCGCGGCCTTGGGCTCTGGCGCCGCCTACGCCGCGGCCACGGTACTGGGCGAGCCGCTGGCCCGCGGGTACACACCGCTGGCCCTCACCACCGCCGCGACCGCCGTCGGCGCCGCCGCCCTGGTGCCGGCCGCGCTGATCGGCGTTCAGCTGGAAGCAGGCGCGGCGACCACGGCCGACCCGACCGCGGTCGCCACGCTGCTCTATCTCGGTGCCGCCACGATGGCTCTGGCCTACTGGCTCCTCTATGCCGGGCTGCGCACGACCTCCAGCGCGACGGCTGTTGTCGCCACCCTGCTCGAGCCGGTCGCCGCCGCCCTCGTCGCGGCCGTCGTCCTCGGCGAACGACTGGGCGCCCCCGGAGTGTTCGGGGCAGCGCTCATTCTCGTCGCTGTCGCGAGCCTTGGACCCGGGGTCAGCCCGTCCCGTTCCTGACCACCGGTCACCCAGCGCACCGCAGCTCTTCGGCGCGGACAGGCGACGACCTGTGCCCGACCGCGTGTTGGTCCCGTCCGGTGCGGCACCGTTCTTCTGGGTAGGAGGGATGTTCACCCCCGGCCAGACGTCTCCCGGTGGGGCCCACGAGATCGGAGGAACGCTGTGCCCGCACCATCTGGCCCGCAGACCCGTCCTGCACCGCTCCTCCCCGCGTCGATGGGACCAGTTTCCCTCCGCCCCACGATCGGTCGCGTGGTGGTCGTGATCCCGGCCCACAACGAGGAGCGGCGGATCGGGGCCTGCCTGGCCTCGGTCGCGCAGTCGGTGGCGACCCTGCGACGCGAACGGCCCCGGGTGAGCGTGGAGCTCGTCGTCGTCCTCGACCGGTGCACGGATCGCACCTCGAGCGCCGCGCGAGGTGCGCACCTGCTGGTCGTCGATGTCGGCCGGGTGGGAGCGGCCCGTCGAGCGGGAGTGGAGCTGGCCCGGACCCTCACGGCTGACATCGACCCCGGCCGCGTCCTGGTCGTCAACACGGACGCCGACGGGACCGTCCCGGCGAGCTGGCTGCCCGATCTGGTCACCTTGGTCTCCGATCACGACGTCGTGCTGGGTGAGGTGGAGCCCGACCCGGCCGAGATGGACGCCGCCTCCCTCGAGGCGTGGTGGCTGGCCCACCCGCGCGGTCGGGGCTCCCTCCACGGGGCAAACCTGGCTGTGCGGCTCGACGCCTACCTGAGGGCGGGCGGCTTCCCCGACCTCAGCGAGCAGGAGGACCTCCTGCTCGTGCGGGCACTGCGAGCGACGGGGGCATCGGTGGTCGGCGGCACCCGGATCACGACATCGGCGCGTCGCACGGGACGCGTCCGGCGCGGCTTCGCGGGCTACCTGCGCGACCTGGATCGCGAGCTGGCCAACCGGAGCAGCCTCGTCGACGGGTCCGTCCGATGATGTCCGCGCCGGTGCGTCTCGGCCCGAGCGCCCACCCTGAGTCGCAGGCTCTGGTGGCGGACGCGACGACGGTCGTCGGTGCCGGACCGGCGCAGTGGCTGTCGCTGGCCCAGCAGTGGGGCCCGCGACTGCCCCTGCCCGGCCACGGTCAGACCCTGCTGCGTTGGGAGCTGCTGGCCAGCGTCGGTGCGGTCGACCTCAGCATCGCGCGGACGCTCGAGCCGCACGCCGACGCCCTCGCCATCCTCGCCGAAGCCGGTCTGCCCACCCCCGACGGACCGCGCCCGGGGCAGCCCGGGGTGAGCCCGGACGACGCCGAGCGGACCTGGGGTGTCTACGCCGCCGAGGGTCCACCTCCCCGTCTCGAGGCCAGCCGACGTGATGCTGTCGCCGGCCCCTGGCTCCTCACTGGCACCAAGCCGTGGTGCTCGCTGGCCGGCCACGTCACCGACGCCCTGGTCACGGCGTGGCTGGACGGCGAGCAGACCCGCGGCCTGTTTGCCGTGTCGCTGCGCGCGGCCGAGGTGCACCCCGAGCCCGTCGCCTGGGTCTCACGCGGCCTGACCGACATCGTCAGTGCGCCCGTCACCTTCGACGGCGCAACGGCTCACCTCGTGGGCTCACCGGGGTGGTACCTGGGACGGGACGGGTTCGCCTGGGGTGGAATCGGGGTCGCCGCCGTCTGGTTCGGCGCAGCGGTCGCGCTCGCGCGCAGGCTCCGCTCCCCCGCCGTCCGCCGCCCGCCCGACCAGCTCCATCTGGCGCACCTCGGAGCCGTCGACGTCGCGCTGACGGGAGCAAGATGCGCCCTCGCGGAGGCAGCGGCCGCTGTCGACGGTGGTCACGCCGGTGGCCCAGCCGGTGAGCTGCTCGCGCTGCGGGTGCGGGGGGTCGTCGCCGACGCCGTCGACCGCGTGCTGCGGCACGTGGATCGCGCCCTCGGACCGGGACCCCTCACGCAGGAGGAAGAGCACGCCCGGCGGGTCGCCGATCTGCAGATCTACCGTCGTCAGCACCACGCCGAGCGCGACGACGCCACCCTCGGGGCACGCCTCCTGCCCGTCACCGACGACCGGTCGAGCGACCCGTGGTGAGGCGCTTCACCCACGACAGCCCGGGCACCCCCGCCACCGTGTGGGCTGCGCGGCCCGAATGGGGTGACGTCCCGACGTGGGACCCGCTCACCCAGCCGCACGGTCCCGAAGCCCTGCCGCAGTGGGCTCCGCCGGACCGGGTCGTGGTGGCGGCAGCGCACCCCGACGACGAGAGCCTCGGCGCCGGAGGTCTGGTGGCGACGCTGCGGGCCGTCGTCCCCGCCATCCCCGTCCTCCTCGTCGTCGCGACAGCCGGGGAGCGCTCTCACCCGCGGTCACCCTCGACGACGCCGGCAGCGTTGGCCCGGATCCGCCACGAGGAGGCCCGCCAGGCCTGGGCTGCCCTTGGGGGCGAACCCGCCTCGATGGTGATCTGGGACCTGCCCGACGGTGAGCTCGCCACACACGAGGAGTCGCTCACGACGAGGCTGGTCGACATCGTCGGCGACGGACGCCGCACCCTGCTCGTCACGCCCTACGACGACGACGGGCATCCCGACCACGATGCCTTGGGCCGGGCCGGCCGGCGCGTGGCCCACCGCACGGGCGCGCACCTGCTGCACTTCCCCGTGTGGTTCTGGCACCACCGCGACCCGGCGACCGCACCCTGGGCACGGATGCGGCGACTCCCCCTCCGCCCGCCTGCGCGTCAGGCCAAGTCCCTCGCCATCGCCCACCACGCCAGCCAGGTCGCGCCCCTCTCGGCGGCGCCCGGCGACGAGACACTGCTCGGTGCTGCCCTTCTCGAGCACTTCGGTGGAGCGGACGAGATCTTCATCGAGGGCAGTCCCGACGACGACAGCTTCGACGCGCTGCACACCCAGTCTGATGACCCGTGGGGAACCACGACCCGGTGGTACGAGGAGCGGAAACGGCAGGTCCTTCAGGCGATGCTGCCGCAACCCCGGTTTCGCCGTGCGCTCGACCTCGGCTGCTCCACCGGCACCCAGACCGCCGAGCTGGCCCTGCGGTGTGACGCGGTGCTCGCCCTGGACCGCAGTCCCCGTGCGGTCGGCGAGGCGCAGCAGCGGGTCTCCGGCCTGCCACACGTCGAGGTGCGGGTGGCGGACCTCCCCCAGGGCTGGCCCGACGGGACCTTCGACCTCATCGTGGTGTCGGAGTCTGGCTACTTCCTCAGCCCGGTCGCTCTCGACGACCTGATCAGCAGGGTCGCCGGCTCGCTGACCCCCGACGGCTGTCTCGTGCTGGCCCACTGGCGGCACCCCATCGTGGGTTGGCCACTGTCGGGGCCGGAGGTCCACGAGCGCTTCACCCGCTCGCCCGAGCTGCCCGAGGTCACCGCGCGATACACCGACCGCGACGTGGAGGTCCTCGTCCTCAGCGCCGCCAGCACCATGCCGAACCCCTCCCGCTGACCTCCGTCAGGCGTCGCGACTCCACACGGCTGCACCATCGACCCAGGTCGAGACCACCTCGGCCGCACCGATGTCGGCGGGGTCGCCGACGAACGGGTCGCGGTCCAGCACCACGAGGTCGGCCACCCGGCCCGGAGCAACAGCGCCGGCGTCGTCGCGGTGGTTCACCCACGCCGAACCGCTGGTGTAGGCCGCGAAGGCGGTCTGCAGGTCGAGGGCCTGCTCGGGCAGGAAGGGCTCACTGCCTGCCCGCCCCGGGGCGCCGTACGCCCAGCGGTTGACCGCGACGTGGATCGCGGCCAGCGGGTCGGGGCTGCTGACCGGCCAGTCGCTGCCCGCGACCATCCGCGTGCCGGCCCGGTGCAGCGCGCCGAAGGGGTACTGCCAGGCGGCGCGCTCCTCCCCCAGCACCGGCAGGGTCAGGTCGACCATCTGGTCGTCGAGGCAGGCCCACAGCGCCTGCATGTTGGCCGCCACACCGAGCGCCGCGAAACGGCCGACGTCGTCGGGGCCGACGAGCTGGAGGTGCGCCAGGTGGTGACGCAGGTCGCGACCGGCTGACGAGGGCGCCGCGGCCTCGAAGGCGTCGAGGGCCTCGGTGACCCCTCGGTCGCCGATGGCGTGCACGTGCACCTGGAAGCCTTCCTGCGCCAGCAGCCTCACGTACCGCCGCAGCGCCTGCGGGTCGACGAACGAGTGACCGCTGTTGGTGGTCGCGTGCCCGCAGCGGTCGAGGTAGGGGGCAGCCAGGGCGGCGGTCCCGTTCTCGCAGACCCCGTCCTGCATCACCTTGACGCTGGTCGCCCGGAAGCGCCCGTGGGTCAGCTGCGCCCGCCGCTCCACGAGGGCTGCGACCTGCTCCTCGCCGCCGTCCCGGTCCCACCACAGCGCGCCGACGACATGAGCGGTCAGGTCGCCGTTGCGCGCGGCCGCGAGGTACGTCGGCCCCGGGTCGTCCATGCCGGCATACGCGCCGATGATCGCGTCCTGCCACCCCGTGACCCCCAGGGAGTGCAGGTACGCCTGGCCCTCGAGCAGGGCGCGACGATACTCGTCGACCGACGTCGGGGGCAGGCACCGCGAGACCAGCTCCATCGCCCCCTCGTGCAGCGTGCCGGTGGGGTGCCCGTGGGCGTCGCGCTCCACCCGGCCGTGGGCCGGGTCGGGCGAGTCGCGGTGGATGCCCGCCAGCTCCAGGGCCCGGCTGTTCACCCAGGCGCCGTGGTGGTCGCGGTTGGGCAGGAAGACCGGACGGTCGGGCACGACGGCGTCGAGGTCGGCGGCCACCGGGTTGCCCCCGGGGAACGCGGCCATCGCCCAGCCGCCGCCGAGCACCCACCCGCGATCGGGGTGGCGGTCCGCGTAGCGGCGCACGGTCTCGAGGTAGTCCTCGCGGGTCTCGCCCCCGGAGAGGTCGCACCGCGTGCGCTCGAGGCCCCCCTGCACCGCGTGCACGTGCGCGTCGACGAACCCGGGCGCGACGAGCCCGCCCGCCACGTCGACCACCGCCGCCCCCGCAGGGACGGGCACCTCCTGCGCCGACCCGACGGCCCGGATGACGCCGTCCTGCACGACCACCGTCGCCGCGCCGAGGTGGTGGCGACCGTCGAAGACGGACCCGTTGACGAAGGCCGTGGCGCTCATCCCGTGATTGTGGCCCACCCGCACTCGCGGCCGCCCTTCACGGCAGGGACCTCACGCTGTGCGCCATCGCCGCAGCGTCCCCCGTCCCCTCGGCCAGCAGCCCGCTCACGACGCCGACCCGGTCGGCCTCCGAGCGGTTCTGGCTCCACTTGGCCTTGCCCTCGACCCGCTCCACGACCAGCTCGACCCCGACGATCCCGCGCAGCTGCGCCTCGACGTAGGCCGGTGGAGCGTCCTCGACCTGCCAGGGGCTCGCCCGGTGCGCCTCGTGCGCCTGCGTGAGGCGCGTGACCATCGCCCGCACCCACTCGACGTCGTCGTGCACCCGCACGCGACCGGTCAGCTGGACCGCGCTGTAGTTCCAGGTCGGCACGACCCGCCCGTGCTCGGCCTTGGCGGCATACCAGGACGGCGAGATGTAGGCCTGTGGCCCGGTGACGACCAGCAGCGCCGGTGCGTCGTCGGTGATGGCCCGCCAGTGCGGGTTGGCGCGCGCGAAGTGGGCGGTCACCGTCTCGTCGGTCCACAGGAGCGGCAGCCGCGTCGACAGCGGGTATCCGTCGGCGCCCACCGTGACGAGATCGCCCGCCGCGACCTGGGCCACCATGGCCCGCACCTCGGGCTCTGCGCTGACCGCGTTGAAAGGAGGGATGTACACGGGGGTCACCTTAGGACCATCGCGATCGGGTAGAACATCTGTGGTGAGCACTGAGACCCTGACCGTACGCGAGGCCACACTCGCCGACACCGACACCCTCGTCCGACTCGTCCGCACCGCCTACCGCGGAGACGTCGGCTGGACCACGGAGTCGGGCCTGCTCGACGACGAGCGCATCGACACCACAGGGATGGCGCGGAAGATCAGCGAGCCCGACGGCGCCGTGCTCGTGGGGCTCGACTCCCCCGCGTCCGGGCGCGTCGTCGCCTGCTGCGAGGTCGTGCACCGCGGCGCCGGTCTGGCCTACTTCGGGATGTTCGCCGTCGACCCTGCCCTGCAGGCCGCCGGGCTCGGGCGTCTGATGCTCTCTCGGGCCGAGGACTTCGCCACAGACCGGTGGGGTGCGCACACCATGGAGATGACGGTGATCGCCCAGCGCGACGAGCTCATCAACTGGTACGAACGCCGCGGTTATACCGTGACAGACGCCATCAGACCCTTCCCGTACGACGAGCTCGTGGGGGGCGGGGCGCTGCGTGACGACCTGTTCTTCCGGGTCCTGGTCAAGCCCCTGGTGCCGGGAGTCGCGGGGCGGACGACCTCGTGATGGCAACCGACGAGCTGAGGGTCAGCGCGGCCCCGTTCCCTCCCCCACCCGCTCCGGCTGCGGCCACTCCGGGCCCCTCGCGCAAGCGGGGTCGGCGCGGCTGCTCCTCGACGCCCTGCGGCTGCGTGACGAGCGCTCCCGCCGGCTGGCCGACGACGCCGTGGTGTCGAACGGCCTGTGAACCGGGCTACCTGATCGTCCTGGCGCCGACCCCACTCTGGAGCTGGCGCGAGAAGACGACGTAGGCGAGCAGGGCCGGGGCGATCGCGATGACGACCGCCGCGAAGAGACCGCCGTAGTCGACGTCGTAGCCCTCTCGCGAAGCCAGCGAGTAGAGCCCCTGGGACAGGACGTAGCGGTCCTTGTCGGGGTTGAGCACGGTCGGTAGCAGGTACTGGTTCCACAGCCCCAGGAAGTTCAAGATCGCGACCGAGGCCAGCCCGGGGCGGGCCATGGGCAGCATGACCTGCACGAACGTGCGCCAGTCACCGGCCCCGTCGACCTGCGCCGCCTCGAAGACCTCCTGCGGCAGGCTCTTGAAGAAGGCGTGCAGGAAGAAGACGGTGAACGGGTAGGCATACGCGACGTAGACCAGGATCAGCCCCTGGTAGGTGCCGAGCAGACCGCTGTTCTTCAGCACGAAGAAGAGCGGCACCACGGCGAGGAAGACCGGGAAGGTGTTGCCCAGCAGGATCAGGTAGTAGATGGCGGCGTTACCGCGAAACCTGAAGCGTGCCAGCACGTAGGCCGTCATCGCCCCGAGCACCATCACCAGGACGAGCGCGGTGCCCACCACGAGGACGGTGTTGGCCAGGTAGCGTGCGACCCCGATGCTGTTCCACGCCCGCGCGTAGTTGTCCCAGTGCCACACCTGCGGCAGGGCGAAGGGCGAGACGTTGATGGACCGGCTGTCCTTCAGCGAGGAGAAGAAGGTCCAGCCCAGCGGGAGCACCACGGCGAGGGCCCACAGGGTCAGGACGGTGTGGGAGGCGAAGGCGACCCTGCGGTCACTGCGGGTGGACGGCCTGCTCACCGCTCCACGTCCTGCTGGCGGCCCGGGACGAGCACGCCGACCGAGACCACGAGCGTGACGAGGGCGAGCACGACGCCCATCGCGATGGCGTAGCCGTACTTCGCGGTGGCGAAGCTGGAGTAGAGGTACTGCGTCACGACGAGCGCCTGGTTGTCCGGTCCCCCGGTGGGCGCGAGGATCGCCGTGTAGGTGAAGGCGTCCAGGCCGAGGATGGCCAGGTAGACGATCGCGGTGTTGACGTTGTCGCGGATGAGCGGCACCGTGATCTGCACGGCCGTGCGCAGGCGCCCGGCTCCGTCGAGCCGGGCGGCCTCGTAGATCTCGGCCGGCACGCCCTGGATCGCCGCCACGAAGAGCACCATGTAGAAGCCGACGAAGCTCCAGACGATCGCCACGACGATCGCCCCGAGGGCCAGGTGGGGGTCGCCCAGCCACGGGGTGTGGGCGAGGTGGTGCAGGCCGATGGCGTCGAGGACGCCGTTGAGCAGTCCGCCCTGAGGTGAGTAGACCTGCTGCCACAGGATGCCGGTGACGATCGTCGGGATCGCGTAGGGGAAGAACGACACGACCCGGTAGACGCCCGCCCCGGCCACGCCCGTCGTCCGCCCCCGCGTGGCGCCACCGACCGTGACCAGCGTCGCGAGCGTGAGGGACAGGGCGATGGTCACGACCGGCAGCACGACGGCGAGCACGAGGTTGTTGCGCAGGGCCGTCCAGAAGAGGGGGTCGTGCAGCAGGGCGACATAGTTGCCCAGCCCGATGAAGCCCGGGTTCGCGTCGTAGCCCGACCAGTCGGTCAGCGAGTAGTAGAAGGCCTGGAGGATCGGCGAGACGACGAAGAAGCCGTAGAGCGCCAGCGGCAGCCCGAGGCAGACCGCGAAGAAGGAGATCCGCTCGAGGTCGCGCCCCCTCACAGCACCGGGAACTTCTTGACGCCCGGGTCGGCCATCACCGTGTCGGACAGGCCCTGCAGCTGGGAGGTCAGCTCGGCCACCGGCATACGACCGGAGAGGAAGGTGTTCCAGATCGTCGCGATCTGCTTCCCCAGACCGTAGAGGGCGATGTAGCGCCAGCCGTAGGCCTCGTCCCGCCCGGCGTTCTGGATCCTCGTCGCCGATGCGAGCGCCGTCGAGCCGAAGCCGTCCTCGGGCACGGTGCCGGTGACGACGGTGGCCGACTTGACCAGCTGGGCGGAGCGGGTGGCCGACTCCTTGCTCAGCAGGTGTCGCAGGTACTCCTTGCCGCCGGCGGGGTTCCTGCCCTTCGGCACGACGAACGGCTCCCCCGCAGCGCCGTGGAACCCGTGGGCCAGGGCCGGGCCCGGCCCGAGCGTCGGGACCTGCAGCGCGGTCATCGCGAAGCCCTCCGGCGTGATGTCGACCATCTCGTTCTCGAGCCAGGATCCCGACGGGTAGAGCAGCGCCCGGCCCCGCACGAACTGGGTCTGGGCCTGGGTGTGGATCATGCCGGACCCGCCCGGCAGGAAGTACTGCGCGTCGACCGCCTGCTTGAGCGCGGCGAACGACTGCTGCACGGCCTCCTGGCGGTAGCCGTCGGGCTCGAGGTTCTCGAGCCTGGTGACCACGTCCCTGCCGCCCTGGCGCGCCGCCATCGAGATGGCCAGCTCGTGGTAGTAGCCCGCGGCGTTCTGCCCCCCGACGACGAAGAGCGAGAGGTCCTCGGTCTTGGCGGCCGCGCCGAGAGCCATCACCTCGTCCCAGGTCGTCGGGGCGGCGAAACCCTTCTGCGAGAACAGGCTGGCGCTGTGCCAGAGGGCGTAGACGGTGTAGAAGTAGTTCAGCTGCAGGAGCGTGCCGTCGAAGGTGCCCGGGTCGACCGCGCCGGGGACCAGGACGTCCTTGACCCTCTGGCCCGGGAAGCCGATGGCCGGTGCCTCGAGCAGGTCGTCGAGCGTCTCGACCCTGTCCTGGATGCCCGCGAAGCCGATCGAGTCGGCCCCGGAGTTGTCGATGACGTCGGGTGGGTCGCCAGCGACGAAGCGCGACTGGAGCTCGGTGTTGATCTTCGTCGTCGAGGTGACCTTGGCCAGCCCGTTCCCCTTCCACGTGGCGTCGAAGGTCTTGCCCGCGTCGACCGCGTAGGCGTCGCCGAAGCCACCGTCGAAGATCACCACGTCGACCGGGGCTGTGGGGTCGATGCCGAACGGGTTGGTGGCGCTCCTGGCCCGAGCGGCCACGGTCTGGTGGTCCGAGGCTCCCCCTCCTCCGGCTGCGCACGCGACGAGTCCCGACGTCGCGGGCAGGGCCACGCCGGCGGCCAGGCCGAGCCGGAGGACGTCTCGACGCGGCATCCCGGTGCCGAGGGAGTGCCCGTTGCTCGCCGGTGTGGACTGACGGGTCACGTCGGTCATGCGCCACGTCCTTCTCGATCGGGCACCACGGCTTGGGCGGGTGAGGGACTCGTGCTGCGAGGCTATGCCACGCTTCGGCCATGAACACCCGTACGACGCCGGAGCAGCGCGCCTGGTTCTTCTACGACTGGGCCAACTCGGCCTACGTCACCACCACGGCCACCGTCCTCATGGCCCCGTACCTGACGGCGGTCGCCCGTGCGGCCGCCTGCCCCGGCCTCCCCGATGCGGGTGCCTGCCGCGAGACCCTCGACGTGCTCGGCGTGCCCGTCGACCCCGGGTCGCTCTTCGCCTACACCGCCACCGCGTCGACGCTGCTGTCGGCCGTCGTCCTGCTCGTCGTCGGTGCTGTCACCGACCGCAGCCCACGACCTACCCACCTGCTCGCCGGCTTCGCCTGGGCGGGGTCGGCAGCTGCCTGCGCCATGTTCGCCGTGACCGGGACGAACTGGCAGCTGGGGGTGGCCCTGCTCCTGGTGGCCAACATCTGCCTCGGCGCCTCGCTGGTGGTCTACGACTCCCTGCTCGTGCGGATCGCGGCGCCGGACGAGCGCGACCGCGTCTCCTCACGAGGATGGGGCCTCGGATACCTCGGCGGTGGCCTGCTGCTCGCGCTCAACTTCCTGCTCGACCTGTTCCACGAGCGACTCGGGCTCGACCGCAGCACGTCGACCCGGGTCAGCCTGCTGTCGGCGGGCCTGTGGTGGGGCCTGTTCACCTTGGTGCCGGTCCTCGGTCTGCGCCGTGTGCAGGGCACCCTGGCCGTGCCGGTCGAGCAGCGGCGCGGGGTCGTCGCGGGCAGCGTCGCCCAGCTGCGCGACACCTTCGGCGAGCTGCGGCGCTACCCCCAGACCCTGAGGTTCCTGCTGGCCTACCTCTTCTTCAACGACGGCATCCAGACCGTCATCGGCAGCTCCAGCCTCTACGGCAGCGAGGAGCTGGGCTTCTCGCAGTCCACCGTGCTCGGGGTCTTCCTCTTCGTGCAGTTCGTCGCCGTCGGCGGGGCGGCCCTGCTGGGGCGGGTCGCGGCTCGCCGGGGGGCTTGGCGCACCGTGCTCGGCAGCCTCGGGGTGTGGGTGGTCATCGTGGTCGTCGCCTACGTCGTGCCCGCCCGGTCGCTGGGCGTCTTCCTCGCCCTCGCGCTGCTCATCGGCATCGTGCTCGGCGGCAGCCAGGCCCTCTCACGCTCGCTCTACAGCCAGCTCATCCCCCGCGGGCGCGAGGGAGAGTTCTTCTCGCTCTACCAGGCCATGGAGCGCGGCACGAGCTGGTCGGGAACGCTGGTCTTCGGCCTCGTCCACCAGCTCACGGGGTCGTACCGGCCGGCCATCGTCTCGCTCGTCGCCTTCTTCGTCGTCGGGGGGCTGCTGCTGTCACGGGTCCGGATGCGCGAGGGGATCGTCGCAGCGGGCAACGAGGTGCCCGCCGTCGTCTAGCAAGCGTCATCGGATCGTTACCTGGTTTCCACCATCCACGGGAGCCAACACGCCGAATCTCCCAGCAGAACGGGTGAGGACGTCTGCCCGTCGACCCGACGGAACATCCGCGACGGTTGTCGCGTTGGGACCACTGAAGGGCATGGGCCGAGAGACGAAACCTCCGGCCCCCCAGACCGAGGGAGGACCACATGGCCGATCGCACACTCCGAGGAACCAACCTGGGTTCGCTGAGCATGGAGTCCGACGCGAACGTCGTGCCCAGCGAGCGCCTCATGACCACCTATGTCTGCCCGCAGGGGCACCGTATCGAGCTCCCCTTCAGCATCGAGGCCGACGTGCCGCCGGTGTGGGAGTGCCGTTGCGGTCAGGAGGCCAAGCTGCTCGACGGTCCAGAGGTCGAGTTCAAGGAGACCAAGCACGTGCGCACCCACTGGGACATGCTGCTCGAGCGTCGGTCCATCCCCGAGCTCGAGGTGCTGCTCGAGGAGCGCCTGACCCTGCTGCGCCAGTCGCGCGGCGAGAAGCCTCCGCGCAAGCGGAGTGCCTGAGCCGCAGCCGCAGACCACGTCTGGCCCGTCCCCCTCGGGGGCGGGCCAGTTCTCATGTTCCGTGCCGGTCAGAGGATGTGACCGTCGACGACGTCGTCGGGCCCGGCCTGGCTCGGGGGGGCCCCGGGCGCGTCCCGGGTGAACCGTGAGGCCATGACGCTCGCGAGCAGGCCGCGAGCCACGACGCCCTCGAGCACGCGTCGGGCCAGCGGGCGGGTCACGGGCACGATGAGCAGGAACCCGCCGATGTCGGTGAGGAAGCCCGGGGCGAGCAGCAGCGTGCCACCGACCAGCACCAGGGCGGCGTCGGCGAGCTGGGTCGACGGCATCCGGCCCGTCGTCAGCGCCTCGGACAGGGCCCTCCACGAGCGGGCGCCCTCTCGTCGGACCAGCCAGGCCCCGAAGGCCGACTCCAGCAGGAGCAGGCCGAAGGTGGGCCAGCCGCCGATCGTGCGGCCGACGGCGATGATGACGGCGACCTCGACGAGGGGCACGACGAGCAGCAGCACCACCAGCGCGGCCGGCCAGCGCACCCGACGGGACCGTCCCCCGGCGGGGGTCGTCACGACGAGCCCCCGCGCCGAGGGCGTGCGGTGAGGGCCGCGAGCCCGGACCGCACCTGCTGAAGCCGGTACGACGCCCCCCAGCCCGTGATGCGCACCAGCGACTCCCTGACGATGTCGCCGCTCATCTTCGAGGTGCCGATCTCGCGCTCGACGAACTCGATGGGGACCTCGACGACGCGCAGTCCCTCCCGGACCGCCCGCCAGGTCATGTCGACCTGGAAGCAGTAGCCCTGGGAGCGCACGGTCCCGAGGTCGAGCCGGCGCAGCGCCCCCGACCGGTAGACCCGGTAGCCGGCGGTGGCGTCACCGACCGGCATCCCGAGCAGCAGACGGGTGTAGAGGTTCGCCCCGACGCTGAGTGCTTTGCGGTGCAGCGGCCAGTTGACCACGCGCCCGCCACGCACCCACCGTGAGCCGATCACGAGGTCGGCGTCCACGGCGGCCGTGAGGAGGGCCCGCAGCTGCTCGGGCTTGTGCGAGCCGTCGGCATCGATCTCGACGGCGGCGTCGTAGCCGTGCTGCAGCGCGTAGTCGAAACCCGCGAGGTAGGCCGCGCCGAGGCCCTCCTTGTGCGTGCGGTGCATCACCCGCACCTGGTCGTCGGTCGCGGCGATCGCGTCGGCGAGCTGCCCCGTGCCGTCCGGTGAGTTGTCGTCGAGGACGACCACGTCGGCCTCGGGCACGGCCGCCCGCAGCCGCGCGATGATGCGGCGGAGGTTCTCGCGCTCGTTGTAGGTCGGCACGAGGACGCAGACCCGCGCCAGCGGGCCGCGATCGGGGTCGGTCACGGACGTCGTCCTCGTGGGGGTGAAGGGGGCAGGGGGCCGAGCCGCGACCCTACCGCGTGGGCCGACCGGGGCCCCTGACCTCACCGTCGCGTGCCGGACCGGCCCGGCCGCTCGGGCCGGAGCCGACGAGCGCGGCGAGGAGCAGCAGGACCAGGAAGGCGCAGGCGGCATACTCCGGCCAGGGCCCCAGCACCGTGGCGACGGTGCGGGCCGAGCGGAGCGGCAGGTCGCCGCGGAGCACGTCACGGGTGAACAACGAGCTCGCCTGGTGGGCGGTTCCGTCGGGGGTGATCAACGCGCTGACCCCCACGGTGGAGACGTGCACGACCGAGCGGCCGTGCTCCATGGCACGGATGCGCGAGATCGCCAGCTGCTGCACCGACTCGTCGGTGAAGCCGAAGGTCGCGTTGTTGGTCTGCACCAGCAGCAGGTTGGCTCCGAGCTGCACGTTGGCACGGACGAGGTCGTCATAGGCGACCTCGAAGCAGATGACCGGTCCGGCGACGATCTCGGGCCCTGCGGCCGAGGGCACCCGGAACACCTCGGGTGAGGTGCCGGCGGCGAAGTCGGCCCGGACCAGGTCGACCTTGTCGCTGAAGCGTCGGAAGAAGGACCGCGAAGGGATGTACTCCGCGAACGGGACGGGGTGCTGCTTGACGTAGCGGGCGACGGCGCCCACGCCCGGCACGTAGAGGATCGAGGCGTTCGAGAGGTTGGGCAGCGGCTCCTCGATGAGGGCGCCGACGACGATGGGCGCGCGGACGGCGCTCAGGGCTCGGTTGATCTGGCTCTCGGCGTCGGGGTTGCGCAGGGGGTCGATGTCGGAGGCGTTCTCCGGCCAGACCACGAGGTCGGGCGTCGGGCCCGTGGCGGCCGCGTCGACCGTCGCCTGCACGTGGTTGTCGAGCACCGCTCGACGCTGGGCGTTGAACTCGAGACCTGCCTGCGGCACGTTGCCCTGCACCGCCATGACCTGCGCCGGCTGCCCCTGCGTCGGCAGGGGCACCAGCAGACCTGCGGTCGTGACCGCCGCGGCTCCGACCAGGGCCGCGAGGGCGGCGGTGACCGGGGCGCGCGGCCGCCGCAGCGTCCGGTACGCCGTCAGCACCGCGGCGGCGAGCAGGCCACCCGCGAGGGCGACGCCGAAGGTGACGCCCGGCGCGCCCCCGAGCGCCGCGAGCCGACCGAGGGGCGAGTCGGCCTGGCTGAAGGCCAGCCGCACCCACGGGAACCCGCCGTAGGGCAGGCGGTCGCGCAGCGCCTCCTGACCCACCCAGGCCAGGGCGACGACGAGAGGTCGCACCCGGGGGCCGGGCGCGGTGGTGGACCTGGCCGATCGTCCCGGCCGCAGCCGGGTGGGCAGTGGCCGGGACTGCAGCACGGCGCAGACCGCGCCCATCAGCGAGACGAAGACCGCCTGGGAGACCGCCAGGGCCACCCACGGGAGCGCTCCGACGTAGATGCCCGACCAGTGCAAGGAGCCGAGGAAGAAGACCAGCCCGGCGACGAAGCCGATGAGCAGCCCACCGCGCCAGCGGGCCCCGGTCGTGGCCAGTGCGAGCAGCGCCACCGCGACGGGGGCGAGGACCCAGACGTCGTACCCGGGGAAGGCCAGCACGAGCGCCGCGCCGGCGACGACGGCGAGGACGAGACGACGCAGCACGCGGCTACGGTAACCGGCCCCGCTGGGCGCTGGGTGACCGGGGGGAAGACGACCGCAGGGCCCACATCGCCGTTGGGTCCAGCGCGGGCTCCGACGGGATGCCGGACGCGTGCTGTTGTCTACTGAGCGGTGTGGGCCCTGCGTGTCGGTCGCCAACCCGGGGCAGCGGCTGGTGTCGACGTGTCGACCGCGAGCGTGGCACTGTCGACGGCTGCGCGCGCACGGCGTCGATCACCCGCTTGGACACGTGTGCACCCCCGCCGGACCCCAGGTCTTCCGGACGACCTTTCAGTGAACAACGTACTCATACACATCCGCATGTCAACCGGGGCCTGACCTGCACAGACGTGCGTTCTCGCAGGTCAGGGGGGCTGTGGGTCAGCCACTGAAATGATGGTCGAATCGTGACTATTCGGCGTGTCGACGGCGACACGCCGAGAACCGTGGGTCGGTCACCGCAGCGCGGGCGCCACCTCCCGCATCACGGTCTCCCACAGGTCACGAGAGGCCTGGGCGTGCAGGCCTGTGGGTCCGCCACCGAGGTGGCCGTCGAGGACGACGAACTCGTCTGCTCCTGCGGCGGCATACCGGCCGAGCGTGTCGCGCAGCTGCTCGAGCGACCCGCCGATGGTGCGGCCGTCGCCGGGGTCGGTGCCGCCGACGGTGCCGATGACGATCCGCGCCTGCACACTGCGGCGCAGGGTGGCCGGGTCACGCCCCTCGCGCTCGCACGCGGCCGTCATGACGGCGTTCTTGTGGGTGAAGAGCTCGACGTCGCCCCAGACGTTCCACTCGTCGGCCTGGCGGGCGATGATGCCGGCCATGACCTTCTCCCCCGCTCCGCCGATCATCAGCGGCATGGTGCCGAGGGGCTTCAGCTCCATGCGGGCGCGGGTCAGTCGGTAGTAGGTGCCGTCGAAATCGGTGACCTCGTCGTCGCGCAGACCCCGCACCACCCGGCAGGCCTCCTCGAAGCGTCGCAGGAGGGGCCCGGGGGTGGGGAGGTCGATGCCGTACTGCTCGTGCTCGTTGCGCTGCCATCCCGCTCCCAGCCCGAGGACGAAGCGGCCGCCGCTCACGTGGTCGATGGTGCGCGCCTGGTTGGCCACCACCGCCGGGTGTCGGTAGGTGTTGCCGGCCACCAGGGTGCCCAGCCGCACCCGCGGGACCACCGCGGCGAGGGCGGCGAGCAGACTGAAGCCCTCGTGGACCGCACCCCCACCCTGCGGCGTGTTGTCCATGAAGTGATCCATCACCCACACCCCGTGGTACCCCAGCTGCTCCACGTGGAGGCTGAGTTCCCGCATCACGGGCCAGGGGTGCTTCGCGGTCGGCCAGGCGCTGAGGTCCATGGTGCGCAGTGTGGCACCGTGGGGACGCGCGGCCCTACGGCACGACCACCGTCCCGCGCGCGGTCGTCGCGACCACGGGAGGGTCGAGCACGTCGGCCGCGGACTCCCCGCGTCCGGGCGCGCCCCGGCCCACCACCCGCACCTCGAACTCCATCTCGCGGCTGCGGCGACCCACCCGCACCAGCCGCGCCTCGATCTCGATGACGTCGCCTGCCCGCACGGGCGCCACGAACCGCACGTCGGAGTAGCCGGCGAACAGCCCTTCGTCGCCGTCGGTCACGATGCACATCTCGGTCGCGACGTCGCCGAAGGCCGCCAGCGAGTAGGCCCCGTCGACGAGGTTCCCGGCGTAGTGCGCGTGGCTGTAGGGCACGTAGCGGCGGTGGAGCACGACGGTCCCGACCACAGGAGCGGTGCTCATGAGGCCTTACTCCGCTCGGTGCCGGCGCGCCGTTGCTGCCCGGGAGCCGTGACCAGGGCGTGGACGAGGTAGCTCGCCACCTCGCCGGGGGTGGTGCCCCGCCCGAAGACCCGGTCGACGCCGAGGCTCGCCGCGGCGTTCTCCTCGAACCGGGGCCCACCGGCCACGAGCACGGGGACCTGCCCCGCGGGGTAGGCCTCGCGGAAGGCGGCCGACATCTGACCGGTGTTGTGCAGGTGGGCGTCCTTCTGCGTGACGACCTGGCTGACGAGCACCGCATCGGCCTTCTCCTCGCGGGCCCGTGCCACCAGCTCGGGCACCAGCACCTGGGCGCCGAGGTTGACGACCCGCAGCTCGCGGTAGTACTCCAGGCCCTTCTCGCCCGCGAACCCCTTGATGTTGAGGATCGCGTCGATGCCGACGGTGTGGGCGTCCGTGCCGATGCAGGCGCCGACGACGACCAGCTTGCGGCGCAGCCCCTTCTTCACCGCGAGGTTGACGTCCTTGGCGCTGAGCAGGGGATACTCCCGCTCGATCACCTCGACCGCCTTCACGTCGACGAGGTGGATGACCGACCCGTAGACGACGAAGAAAGTGAAGTCCGGCCCCATGGGCTTCGCGTGGACCAGCATCGCCGGCTCCATGCCCATCTTGCGGGCCAGCTGGAGCGCCGCCCCCTCGGCGCGCTTGTCGTGGGGCAGGGGCAGGGTGAAGGACACCTGCACCATGCCGTCACCGGTCGTGTCGCCGTACGGGCGCACGATGTCTGGGGTGGGTCGGCTCGTCATCGCGTGCTCCCTTCCTCGAGCAGGGTGGTGGCCGGGTTGTCGTAGCCCGGGGTCTCGGGGGCGCGACGCCGCGCCTTCGCGACGACCCCGTCGAGACCCTTGCCCCGGTCGGGGGGCCGCTTCATCAGACCGAAGGTGCCGTCGGCGATCGCTGCCAGCAGGGGCGCCGAGTGCGCGGCCGTCCCCGAGCCGGGGTCGGCGACGATGCGGTCCAGCACGTCGACCGCCTCCCCCAGCACGTGGCGGGCCCGCGTCTGGATGACGCCGTCGCGCGGGGGGTGGAAGTCCTCGACCAGCCCACCGGCGGCGTTCATCACGTAGCGCACGTTCTGCAGGGCGAGGTCGCGGTCGGAGAGGAAGGGGGTGACGACCGCCTCGGTCATCATGCCGACGAGCAGGATCCCCTGGCCGGTCATCGCGCCGACGAGGTTGAAGAAGCCGTCGAGCAGGTAGCCGCGGAAGACGTCACCGGTCATGTGCTTCGTCGGCGGCATCCACTTCAGGGGAGCGTGCGGGAAGAGGTGGCGGGCGAGCATGGCGTGGGCCAGCTCGAGGCGGAACGAGTCGGGCAGCTCGGGGTTGATCTCGAAGGCGTGGCCCAGGCCGAGCTGCCAGTCAGCGAGACCGGCCTCCTTGGCGAAGTACTCGTTCAGCAGCTGGCTCACGGTGACCGTGTGGGCGGCCTCGACCGCGTCGGCGGTGGTCAGGTAGTTGTCCTCGCCGGTGTTGATGATGATGCCGGCGCGCGCGTGCACCTGGCGCGAGAACCGTTGGTCGACGAAGGTGCGCACCGGGTTGATGTCGCGGAAGAGGATGCCGTACATCGAGTCGTTGAGCATCATGTCGAGCCGCTCGAGCCCGGCGAGCGCCGCGATCTCGGGCATGCAGAGGCCGGACGCGTAGTTGGTGAGGCGGATGTAGCGCCCGAGCTCCTTGCCGGTCTCGTCGAGGGCGGCCCGCATCAGCCGGAAGTTCTCCTGGGTGGCGTAGGTGCCGGCATACCCCTCGTGGGTGGCGCCCTCCGGCACGTAGTCGAGCAGCGACTGGCCGGTCGAGCGGATCACGGCGATGACGTCCGCGCCCTCACGGGCCGCGGCCTGCGCCTGCGGGATGTCCTCGTCGATGTCTCCGGTGGCGACGATGAGGTAGATCCACGGCTTGCTCGGTGGGTCACCGAGGCGGCGCACCAGTCGCTCGCGCGCGAGCCGCTGACGGTCGATGCGCCGGATGCCGACGGCAACCGCCGAGCGGGCGGTGCGTCGCGCCGTCGCCAGCTCGCGCCCCTCCGGCAGCGCGAACGAGACCGAGCCGCTGGCCGCCTTCTGGGCCAGTGTGACCAGGTCCTGCGCCTCGCCACGGCGCAGCGCATCCCACACCGGCGTCGTCACGCCGTGCTCGAGACCGACCTGGTCCCGGACGGCGTCCACGAGGTGGTTGACCCAGGGGATGCGCTCGTGGTCGGCGCCGGAGAGGCCAGCCAGGCGCAGCGTCGCCCGCTCGACCGAGACCGTGGTGTGGCGCCGGGCCATCCGCACGACCGGTGCGCCGGCGGTGCGGGCGAGGGTGCGCGCCCGTCGGACGACAGCAGGATCCAGCTCGAGGCGCGCGGGCGTCGTGGTCACAGCGGCATCCTAGCGAAGAACGCCGTTCATCCGGCGCTATCCGTGGTCTGCCGGAAACCGTGCGGCCAAAGCGGTCAACGACGACAAGATGTGACCGCGGCGGGAGGCGCCTCTCCGTCGGCGGCCAGCGACCCCTAGCCTTGCCACCATGCAGCGCCGCCACCACGACCTCGTCATCATCGGCACCGGCTCGGGCAACTCGGTCATCGGGCCCGAGCACGACGGCCTCGACATCGGCCTCGTCGAGCGCGGCACCTTCGGTGGAACCTGCCTCAACGTCGGCTGCATCCCGACCAAGATGTTCGTCCTGCCGGCCGACCGCGTCGTCGAGGCGGCTGACACCGCCCGCCTGGGGGTCGACATCCCCACCGGCACGGCGCACTGGCGAGCGATCCGCGACCGCGTCTTCGGCCGCATCGACCCCATCTCCCAGGGCGGCGAGGACTACCGCAAGCGCGCCGACCACATCACGGTCTACCAGGGCACGGCCCACTTCACCGACGAGATGGTCCTCGACACCGGCACCGGGGTCGAGGTCACCGCCGACCGCTGGGTCATCGCGGCGGGCGGGCGTCCTCGCCTGCTCGACGTCGACGGGCTGCGCGAGGCCGACCCCAGCGCCGGTGTCCACACCAGCGACACCGTGATGCGCATGGACGACCTCCCGCCCCGCACCGTCGTCGTGGGCGGCGGCTACATCGCGGCCGAGCTCGGGCACGTCCTGCAGTCCCTCGGCTCGCGGGTCACCTGGGTGCACCGGGGCGAGCGGCTGCTGAGCCACCTCGACGGCGAGATCTCCGCGGCCTTCACCGACCTCGCGGTCGGGCGCTTCGACGTGCGCCTGCGGACGCAGGTGACGGCCGCCACCCGAGCCGACGGGGTGTGGCGGCTGACGCTCGCCGGGCCCGACGGTGAGACGGTGGTCGAGGCGGAGGCCGTCCTGCTGGCGCTCGGTCGGGTGCCCAACACCGACCTGCTGCAGGTGGGCCTGGCCGGTCTGCCGACCCACCCCGACGGCCGTCTGGTGGTCGACAGCCAGCAGCGCACCCCGGTCGACGGGGTGTGGGCCCTGGGCGACATCAGCAGCGACCACCAGCTCAAGCACGTCGCCAACCACGAGTCCAAGGTGGTGCGGCACAACCTCGCCCACGCGATGGGGCTGGAGGCGCAGCCACGTGAGAGCGACCACCGGTTCGTGCCGAGCGCCGTCTTCACGCACCCGCAGATCGCCTCCGTCGGGGCGACGCAGGAGCAGCTGACAGCGGCCGGCACCGCCTACCGCGCCAAGACCCAGGCCTTCGGAGACGTCGCCTACGGCTGGGCCCTCGAGGACACCGCGGGCCTGTGCAAGGTGCTGGTGGACGACGAGACCCTGCAGATCCTCGGCGCCCACATCATGGGGCCGATGGCGGCCACGCTGGTGCAGCCGCTCGTGCAGGCGATGCACTTCGGGCAGCGGGCCGACGACGTCGCCCGCGGGCAGTACTGGATCCACCCGGCGCTGACCGAGGTCGTCGAGAACGCCCTTCTCGGCACCCTCTAGCGGTATAACGTGACGTCGCCCGGCCTTTCACTCGGGGGCGGGACGACGAGAGGGGACACCGACTGTGACCACGAAGCACCGACGCACGCCGAGAGCCGGGACGCCGCTGCTGGCCGCCGTGGGGGCGCTCGCCGTGGCCGCCGCTCCCCTGCTGGTCATGACCTCGTCGTCGCAGGCTGCGACGGCACCGGTCACCGCTGCCGTCGCGCCCTCCTCCGCCACCTCCGCCACCGCTGCTGCGTCCGCCGGCGGGCCGCCGCCGCCCACCGGCACCCTGGCCGGGTCGTGGCAGTTCGACGGTGCGGCCTCGTCGACCAGTGAGCCCGACTCGTCCGGCTCCGGCAACACCGCCACCCCCGACCCCCGTCACCCCGGCGTCACGTGGGGTGGCTACGAGCCCGCCTCCGACTCCGGGTGGGCCCACTTCGACGACGGCATCCTCCAGGCCCCGAGCAACCCCAGCCTCGAGCCCGGCAACCGCGACATCCGTCTCGACCTGCGCCTGCGGGTGACCAACGGGGCCAAGGGCGCCAACTTCATCCAGAAGGGCACCTCGACCGACAAGTCAGGCTTCTGGAAGATCGAGATGACGCGATACATCGTGCGGTGCCGCTTCATCGGCACCTCCGGCAGTGCCCGTCTGCAGAGCCATGCGCTCGTCGGCGACGGCCGCTGGCACACCATCACCTGCACCAAGACCGCGACGGCCGCCGACCTGTGGATGGACGGGGCGCTGGAGGCCCACCAGGACGTCGTCGTCGGCACCAACACCAACACCACCGACGCCGTCTCGATCGGCGGCAAGACCATCGGCGGCGCCGTCAGCCCCGACGACGAGCTCGGCGGCGACCTCGACTACGCGACCTACCGGATCGGGTGACGCCATGACCTCCCTCCCCTCGTCCCGCCGCTCCCCCGCCCTGCTGGTCGCGCTCGGCACGCTCGGCTGCGTGGCAGCCGCGGTCGGTCTCAGCCACGGCAGCACGGCTTCGCGTGGCCCGGCCGCCGGCACGGCCACCACCAGCGTGGTCTCGTCCAGCAGCGCCGGGGTGGTCGGCAACGGCGCCTCGTCGCTGGTCGACGCCCAGCCGGGGCTCCTCGCCTTTGACTCGACCGCCACCAACCTCAGCCCGGCCGCCACCAGCGGGGTGCGTCAGAGCTACGTCAAGGCCACCAGCGGCGCCCTCACCCTGGCCTCGACCACCGCCACGGCGCAGGGGGCGACCGGTGTCGGGTTCTCCCCCGACGGGGGCCGCTACGCCTTCGTGGCCCGCGGCGGCATCACCGGCACCGCGACCGGCCCCCAGGCCTATGTGCGCACGCTCGGGTCGGGAGCGCTCACGCTCGTCTCGGGCGCGAGCTCGACCCCGGTGGCCAACACCGGTCTGTCGGTGACGACGGCCGGCTTCTCGAGCTCGGGCAACCGCCTCGCCTTCGCCGCCCGCGACACCTCCTACGGCGCCGGCTGGCAGGTGCTGGTCAAGGACCTCGCCTCGGGCGCCCTGACCCTGGCCTCGGTCACCTCGTCGGGCCGTCCGATCGCGTCGACGGCGGAGGCACCGCCCACGGTCGCTGTCTCGCCCGACGGCTCAGACGTCTACTTCGACACCCAGGCCGCCAAGGTCGTGGCCGGTGCCCCGGCCGGCCAGGTCTACCGCCGCGACCTCGCCGGCGCCTCGACGAGCGCCGTCTCGCGCGACGCCTCGGGGGTCGCGTGCCGCGGCACCCTCGACGCGGTGCTGGCGACCGGCCGCGTGGTCTTCGACTCGGGCGGCGCCTGCGCCGCCGGAGTGCCGCGAGCCAAGGGCAACGTCTTCGTGACCAGCGCCACCGGCTCGGGCACGGCCGTGGTCTCGGCATCGGCGACCGGCACCCCGTCCGATGAGCTCAGTGCGTATGGCGCCGCCTCGGCCGACGGCTCGCTCGTCGCCTTCACCTCCTTCGGCACGACCCTGGGCGTGGTCGGCGTGCTCAACACCACGCCCCAGATCTATGTCAAGAACCTTGGCACCGGAAGCCTCACGTGGGTGTCCCGACCGCCGTCGGGCAGTAACACCGGCAAGAACGTCACCCCCACGCGGGCGATGGAGTTCGCCCCCGGCGGCGCCTCGCTCGTCTTCACCTCGAAGACCACCAACCTGGTCAGCCCGTCGCCGACGGTGCAGACCGCCTATCGGCGCGAGCTCACGGCCGGCAAGACCACCGTCGTCGGTCTCGACGCCGCCGGCACCCCGGTCAGCTCACCGTCCGTGCGTGCGGTCGACGCCACGAGTGTCGCCTTCACCGACGACAGCGCCCACCAGGTGCTGCTCCGCACCCTGCCCTGACCCGTCGCTCCGACCGAGCAGGCCTCGCGGTCAGTCCAGCCGGGCCTCGAAGAGGCGGCGCACGGCAGGTGTGCGCCGCAGCAGGTCGAGGGCGTAGTCGGCGTGCCCCGGCACGTAGCCGTTGCCGACGAGCATCCGCACGTCGGCGGCCAGACCCTCGGCTCCCAGGGCGGCGGCGGCAAAGCTGGTGGCCATCGAGAAGAAGATCACGGTGCCCCCCTGGGCGGTCGCCAGCACCGCGGGCTGCTCGCAGCCGGGCACGTCGACGCACACCACGGTGACGTCGGCCGGCCCGCCGGCGGCCTCCACACCGGACGCCAGACCGAGGGGCGACCGGGCGTCGGCGACGACGACCGCGTCGGCCAGGCCGGTGCCCTCGAGCGCGGACGCCTCCGCGGCGTGGGGGACGACGGCGATGGTTCGCGCTGCTCCCGCGTCTCGGGCGGCGGCCAGCGACAGCGATCCTGACTTGCCTGCGCCACCCAGCACGCAGACGGTCGGGCGGTGACCGGCTCGGGTCGGCGTGCCCTCGACGTGCTCCCGCACGACGCGAGCGACCAGTGCCGGTGCGCCGCAGACGTCCATCACCATCAGACCCAGGCGGTGGGCGAGGTCGGTCGGGAGCACGGCGGCGATGCTGCGTCCGAAGAGGATGGCGTGCCCGCGGGCCGGCACCTGCTCACCGAGGCCGTCCCACCCGACCAGGTCGTCGGTGATCAGCAGCGGGGTCAGCGACAGCGAGACGAGGGTCGCGACGCGGTCACCCGGGCTCAGCCCGAGCGGGCTCTGTGGCCCCACCTCGGCGACCGTGCCGATCAGCATCCCCCCGGAGCCGGTGACGGGGTTCTGCATCTTGCCCCGTTCGCGCACGATGGCCAGCACCTCGTCCCGCACGGCCCCACCGTCGACCTGACCCGCTGCCCCGGTGTGCTTGGTCGCCAGCTGCCGGTAGGACGCGGCATCGAGGTTGAGCGTCTCGACGTCGATGCGCACCTCGTCGGCCCACAGCTCGGCGCGGGCGTCGAGTCGCAGGGCGGCCTGGGGAAGGGTGACGGCGTGCCCCGACGGCTCCAGCACGCGGTGCAGCCCGACGGGCGATGACTCGTTCACTGGGACAACATCCTCCGTTCGACATGATCTTTGGTCGTAAATCCTGCGGTTATGAGGTACGTGTGCAACAAATCATGGCTATCCTCGCATGTATGGCCACCATCGAACAGCCCTACGTCTACCGGCACCGCGAGCTGGTGGAGCCCGACTGGACCCGACTTCCGGGCTTCGCCGGGGTGACGGCCGCGCAGTGGGCCGACGTGCAGTGGCAGCGTGCCCACTGCGTGAAGAACCTGCGCCAGCTGCGCGAGCTGATGGGCGACCTGCTGCTCGACGAGGTCTACGCCGACCTCGAGCGCGACCAGGCCGAGCGCGCGACCATGTCGATGCTCGTGCCGCCCCAGATGCTCAACACGATGGTGCCGGCCACCCACGAGCCCATGCCCTCGGCCGGTGCGGAGTTCAGCCGGGCCTTCCTCGCGGACCCGGTCCGCCGCTACATGCTGCCGGTCTTCTCCGACCGCCACGCCGAGTGGCCCTCGCACCCGCACGCGACGCGTGACTCCCTGCACGAGCACGACATGTGGGTCACCGAGGGGCTCACCCACCGCTACCCCACGAAGGTGCTCGCCGAGCTGCTGCCGACCTGCCCGCAGTACTGCGGCCACTGCACCCGGATGGACCTCGTCGGCAACTCCACCCCCCAGGTGCTCAAGCTCAAGCTGGCGGGCAAGCCCGTCGACCGGTATGCCGCGATGCTGGGCTATCTCGGCCAGCACCCCGAGGTGCGTGACGTCGTCGTCAGCGGCGGCGACGTGGCCAACATGCCGTGGAAGAACCTCGAGGCCTTCCTCGACCGACTGCTCGAGATCGACAACGTGCGCGACATCCGGCTCGCCACCAAGGCCCTGATGGGGCTCCCGCAGCACTGGCTGGCCGACGACGTGGTCGAGGGGGTCGGACGGGTGGCCCGCCGCGCTCGTGAGCGGGGCGTCAACCTGGCGATCCACACCCACGTCAACAGCGCCCAGTCGGTCACCCCGGCGGTGGCCCAGGCCGCCCGGGCCATGCTCGACGCGGGGGTGCGCGACGTGCGCAACCAGGGCGTCCTGATGCGTGGCGTGAACGACACGACCGAGCAGCTGCTCGACCTGTGCTTCGCCCTGCAGGACGACGCGTCGATCACGCCGTACTACTTCTACATGTGCGACATGATCCCGTTCAGCGAGCACTGGCGGGTCTCCCTGGCCCACGCGCAGCACCTGCAGCACGCGATGATGGGCTACCTGCCCGGCTTCGCGACCCCCCGCATCGTGTGCGACGTGCCCTTCGTGGGCAAGCGCTGGGTGCACCAGGTCGAGGACTACGACACCGAGCGGGGAGTCTCTTACTGGCGCAAGAACTATCGCACCTCGATCGAGGGCGCCGACGAGAGTGCGCTGTCGCGCGACTACGTCTACTACGACCCGATCGACACCCTGCCCGAGGCGGGACGAGCCTGGTGGGCCGCCGAGGTGGCGCAGTCGGGGTCTGGCGAGGAGTCGCAGCGACGCGCCACCGAGCAGGCCCGGGCCAGCCGTGAGCTGGCCGAGGCCCAACTGACCTGACCGGACTCAGCGGGCCGGACTCACCCCTCGAGCCCACCACGGGGGTCTTCTGGGGCTCGGTTCGAAGCCGACTGGCAGCGGGACGATAGTGTCTGCACGGTTTGCCACCCCGCGAATCGGGTACGGCGAGCCACGGAGAATGCCCCTGCGGTGCGCTCGTACCCCTGAAGCCTCCATGAGTACGTGACGAGGACCAGAGCTCGGGAGGATCGCGTGACCGCACCCATCGCGGCAGCCACCGGCACACCCACGGACACCGCCGACGCGACCCCCGTCCGCCGACGCCGGATGCCGCGCGCCGAGCGGGAGGCGCAGATCCTCACGGTGGCCGAGCAGGTCTTCGCCGAGAACGGCTACCAGGCCACGACGATGGACGACATCGCCGAGCGGGTGGGCATCACCAAGCCGCTGATCTACGACTACTTCGGCAGCAAGGACGGCCTGCTCGTCGCCTGCGTCGACAAGGCGCGGGCCGAGCTCGCAGACGCGACGGAGGTCGCCTTCCGCGCCCTGCCCGAGGGGTCGACCCTCGAGGTCGTGATGAGGGCGGCGATCGCCACCTTCTTCGAGTTCATCGACCAGCACGCCCTCGCGTTGCAGCTCATCCACCACGAGAGCGCGGCCGCGATGTCGACCGGCGCAGACATCGAGCGGATCCGCACGCAGCAGTCGGCGGTGCTCGTCGACGGCCTGCGCACCTCGGTGGGGCTGGCCCACTCCTCGCGGATGCAGCTCGAGGGCTACGCCGAGATCGTCGTCGGAGCCTGTGAGCGCGTGGCCGTCTGGCGGACCCACCGCGACGACGTCAGCCGCGACGAGGCCACCGACCTGGTCATGACGGCGGTGTGGTCCGGTCTGAGCTCCGTCGGCGGCTGACCCGCAGAGGCGACGGCCACCGGGGCACTGCCGGCCGGCTGGGCCGTGTCGCCCGCCTCGGCTGACCTGGGCTCACCCTCGTCGTCCGGGTCCAGCCCCTCTGATGAGCTTCTCGGCCGCGGTCAGGGTGTAGCCCTGGTCGAGCATCTCGCGCACGAGCGTGAGGCGAGCCACGTGGTCGGGGCCGTCGTAGCCGGTGCGGCCCTCGAGACGCGGCGACGGCAGCAGCCCACGACTGCTGTAGGCGCGCACGTTGCGCACCGTCATGCCGGTCTCGGCAGCAAGCTCGTCGACGGTCAGCTCCCCGTCACGTCGGCCGGTGCGGCGCGGCTCGTCCCCGGGCTCGGATCGGCGGGGCGGGCGACGGCTCACGCGACTCAGTCCATCGAGCGGACCGCGTCGTCCACGCCCGCGGCGTGGCGACCCTCCCACGGCGTCGACAGGACCACGGTCGTGCGGGTGCGCACGTTGGCGGCGCTGCGGATGCGGGCCAGGAGGTCTTCCAGGTCGGCGGGCTTGGAGACCCGCACGAGCAGGACGTAGCTCTCGTCGCCGGCCACGGAGAAGCACGACTCGATCTCGGCGACGTGCTCAAGTCGCTGGGGCACGTCGTCGGGCGAGGACGGGTCGAAGGGGGTGACGGCGATCAGCGCCGTCAGCGGGAGCCCCACGCTCTCGGGGTCGAGCACTGCGCGGTAGCCCCGGACGACCCCTCGCTCCTCGAGACGGCGCACGCGCTGGTGCACCGCCGAGGTCGAGAGGCCGGTCGCCTTGCCGAGGTCGGTGAAGCTCATCCGCCCGTCGGCAGCGAGGAGGTCGACGAGGCGGCGATCGAGGCGTTCCACGGGCACAGGCTATCCAGCCTGCAGGCCGTTGAGGGGCGAACGCCCTCAGGAGAGCAGCTCGGGTGCAATGGTCGACGTTGATGTGCCGCCAGGGTGGCCACCTCGGCCTACGCTGGCGGGGTGACCTGGACGCATCCTGACGAGCGACTGCTGCTGCTCGACTCCGCCAGCCTGTACTTTCGGGCCTTCTTCGGTGTCCCTGACGAGAGTGGCCGGGACGGGGGGCCTCCGAACAACGCCCTGCGCGGATTCGTCGACATGCTCGCATCGCTCGTGGAGCGCTACCGTCCCACCCACCTCGTCGCGTGCTGGGACGACGACTGGCGCCCGGCGTTCCGGGTCGAGGCCATCCCCACCTACAAGGCGCACCGGGTCGCCGAGGGCGGGGGGCCCGAGCGGGAGGCCGTCGACGCCGCACTCGAGGTGCAGGTGCCCGCCATCGTCGACGCCCTCGCGGCGGTGGGGATCGCCCGCGTCGGGGCGGCGGGCTACGAGGCCGACGACGTCATCGGGTCCTACGCGCACGCGTCGAGCGGGGTGCGTCGGGTCGACATCGTCACCGGCGACCGTGACCTCTTCCAGCTGGTCGACGACGCCTACGGCATCCGGGTCGTCTACACCGCGCGCGGCGGGGTGCGGGACTCCGACCTGGTGGACCAGGCCTTCCTGCGGACGAAGTACGACGTCCCCTCCGGCCGGGCCTACGCCGACCTCGCCACCCTCCGGGGCGACGCCAGCGACGGCCTGCCCGGGGTGCCGGGCATCGGTGAGAAGACGGCCGCCAAGCTGCTGGCGGCCTACGGCGACCTCGCGACGCTGCGGGCGGCGGTCGACGGTGGGGACCCTGCCCTCAAGGGCGCCCAGCGGGCCCGTCTGGAGGCGGCGTCGGCCTACCTCGACGTGGCGCCGAAGGTGGTGGCCGTGGCGCGTGACGTGCCGCTGCCCGACCTCGACATCGCGCTGCCGACGCGGGTCGCCGACGCCCGTCTGCTGAGCGAGGTGGCGACGACCTACGGGGTCACGAGCTCGCTCGACCGGCTGCTGACCGCCCTGCGGATCGACTGAGGTCAGGTCGGTCGAGCGGTCACGCCCGGTAGATGTCGGTCTCGGTCGCCTTGGCGGCCAGCCAGACCTGACGGCCCGGCGTGAGGTCGAGCTCGGTGACGGCGGCCGGGGTGATGTCGACGAACGCGTGCGGTGGCCCGTCGACCTCGACCCGGACGCGGTCGGCGAGGAGCTCGACCCCGGCGACCCGACCCGGCCACACGTTGCGTGCGCTCGCCGGGCCGGGCTGCACGGTCGACAGCGTGACGGCGGTAGGACGGAGGGCTACCAGGACGGCATCGCCCGCGACCAGCGCGGGATCGGCGACCCCGCTCACGACCGTCCCACCCGCGAGCTCGACCCGCCCCGCGTGCGCCAGCCGACCCGACCACAGGTTGAGCCCGACCAGCCGCGCGACGTACTGCGTGGCCGGTCGGCGAGCCACCTCGAGCGGCGACCCGGTCTGGACGACCCGACCCTCCTCGATGACGACGAGGCGGTCGGCCAGCACCATCGCCTCGAGCGGGTCGTGGGTGACCACGAGCACGGGTCCGGGGAAGTCACGCAGGTGCGCCCGCAGGTGCGCCCGCACCTCGAGGCGGGTGCGGGCGTCCAGTGCCGACAGGGGCTCGTCGAGCAGGAGGAGCCCGGGGTCGACGGCGAGGGCGCGAGCGAGGGCCACCCGCTGGGCCTGCCCGCCCGAGAGCTGCCCGGGTCGGCGGTCGGCGAGGTCGGCGAGGCCGAGGCGGTGGAGGAGCGCTGCGGCCCGCTCGCGCGCGACCGAGCGGGGGATGCCGGCGGCCCGCACCCCGAAGGCGACGTTGTCGAGTGAGTTGAGGTGCGGGAAGAGCCGGTAGTCCTGGAAGACGATGCCGACGGGGCGGCGGGCGGCCGGGAGGAAGACGTCGGCATCGGCGTCGTCGAGGACGGTGTCGGCGAGGGTCACCCGGCCGGCCGAGACCGGCTCGAGCCCGGCCAGCACCCGGAGCAGGGTGGACTTGCCGGCTCCGTTGGGGCCGAGCACCCCGAGCACCTGGCCCGGGAGCGCGGTGAAGGCGACGTCGAGCGTGAACGCGCCCCGGCGCACCACCACGTCGGCGTGCAGGGTCACGCGAGCGACACCGGGCGCAGCCACCGGTCGCGCAGGCCGACCAGCACCACGACTGAGACCAGCAGGAGCACCAGCGACAGCGCGACCGCCGCGTCGAGGTCGTCCTCGAGAGCGAGGTAGACCAGCAGCGGCATGGTCTGGGTGCGACCGGGCGTGTTGCCGGCGAAGGTGATGGTCGCGCCGAACTCCCCCAGGGCGCGGGCCCAGCACAGGACCCCGCCGGCTCCGAGCGAGGGGCCCACGAGGGGCAGGGTCACGCGGACGAAGGTGGTGAGACGGCTGGCGCCGAGGGTGGCCGCCGCCTCCTCGTAGCCCTGGTCGGCGGCTCGGAACGCGCCCTCGACCGTCACGACCAGGAACGGCATCGCGACGAACGTCTCCGCGATGATGACGGCCCACGTCGTGAAGGGCAGCGAGAACGAGGTCCACCGGTAGACGGGACCGCCCACGATGCCCGTCCGGCCGAGGGCCAGCAGCAGGGCGACGCCGCCCACGACGGGGGGCAGCACGAGCGGCAGCGTGACGAGCGCCCGCAGGAAGGCGACCAGCCGCCACCGCGACCGGGCGAGGAACCACGCGAGGGGCACGCCGAGCACGAAGGAGACCGCGGTGGCGGCGGTCGCACACAGCAGGGACAGGCGCAGGGCGTCGGTGACGGCGGGGTCGGACAGTACCCGGGGCAGGGCCGACCAGGGCGCGCGGACCAGCAGGGCGACCAGTGGCACGACGAGGAAGAGGACGCCGAGCGCCGCCGGCACGCCGAGGGGCCACGGCACCGTGCCGGCGGCGCGGGAGCGGGCGACCTCGCGGTCGGTGCGCCCGCGCCCCCGGACGGGGAGGTCGGATCGGGTGTCAGTCACGGGTCAGGGGGCGGCGAACCCGGCCGCCGCGAGGGCGGAGCGACCCTGGTCGGAGAGGACGTAGGCCGTGAAGGCGGCTGCGCCCGCCGGGTTGGGCGCCGTGGTCAGGCTCGCGATGGGGTAGCTGGTCGAGGCGTTGACCGTCGCCGGGATCTCGATGCCCGTGACCTTCCCGCCGGCCGACGCGGCCTTGACGTCGGTGACGTAGACGACGCCGGCGTCGACCTCGCCGAGCGAGACCTTGGTGAGCACCGCCTTGACGTCGGTCTCCTCGCTGATGGCCGTCACGGTGAGCTTGGCGTTGGCGAAGACCTGCGCCGCGACCTTGCCGCACGGCACCTGGGCCTGGCAGAGGGCGACCTTCACGCCGCTGCGGGCCAGGTCGGCGACCCCGGTGACCCGGGCGGGGTTCGCGGTCGGCACGGCGATCTCCATCTGGTTCCGGGCGAAGGTGGCCGGGGTGTCGGCCGCCTCGCCGGCCCTGACGACGGTGTCCATGGTGGTGGGGCTGGCCGAGGCGAAGACGTCGGCCGGGTTGCCCTGCGTGATGGACGTCGCCAGGCCGGAGCTCGGCCCGAAGTTGAAGACGACCTCGACCTCCGGGTGGGCGGCCTCGAAGGCCGTCCCGATCGCCGTGAACGACTCCTTGAGCGAGGCAGCGGCAAAGACGGTGACCGTCCCGGTGACTCCCCCCGGGGTGCTGGAGGTGGGGCCGGAGGCCGTGCCGCCCGTCGTCGAGCCCGACCCGCAGGCGCTGAGAAGCAGGACGCCGGTGGCGGCGGCGAGGGCACGGGCAGAACGGGGTCGACGGGGTCGGATCACGGGAGGACTCCTTCGGTGGGGTGACGGGGCGTGGGCGAGGTGGGGATGGCGAGCGGGTGCTCGGCGTCAGCCGCGCGAGGGCACCTCGACCACCACGTTGGTCGACTTGACCGCCGCGATGGCGAGAACCCCCGGCTCGAGCCGCAGCTCGTCGGCCGCCTCCCGGCTCATGAGCGACACGATCCTGTGCCCTCCCGACTGGATCTCGACCTGGGCCATGACGGTGTCGCGCACGACCCGGGTCACGAGGCCGACGAAGCGGTTGCGGGCCGACTCGGAGTGGACGGGACCGGGGTCGGGACGCTCGGTGGTCGCGGCGAGCTCCTGTGCGAAGGCCGCGAGGGCGGCGCCCTCGATGACCTGCCGTCCGGCAGCGTCGCTCGTCACGGCCAGCCGCCCGGCGTCGACCCAGCGGCGGACGGTGTCGTCAGAGACGCCGAGCAGCTCGGCGGACTCTCGCACGCGGTAGGTGGGCACGAGCAGAGCCTAACCGCAGTAGCAGCGATTCATACGGTATGCCGGTGAATCAGCGGATTTTTTGCATCTCTACTGCCGCGAGTGCGGTCTCGGCCAACCCTCGACCGCCGACTCGAGCTGGGCCCGGGCCTCGAGCAGCGACGGGCCGTACCACGTGAGCAGCCTCCCGGAGACGAGCGCGGTCGGCGCCCGGGTGAAGGCCTCCGGACCGTCCGCGGCGGTGAAGACGTAGGGCTCGTCCGGTAGCAGGACGAGGTCGAGGTGCTCCGGGGCGAGCCCGTCGAGGTCGCGCAGGTCGACGTGCGGGTAGCGCTCCCCGCCGTCTGCCCGCTCGCCGTAGGCGTTGACCCACCCGAGCCGGGCCATGAGGTCGCTCGTGAAGGTGTCGCCGCCCACGACCATCCACGGGTCCCGCCAGATCGGCACGGCGACGCGAGGACCACCGGGAGCCGGCGCGGGCTCCCAGCGGGCCCGGGCCTGCTCGAGCCACGACGGCACGCCCCAGCCGAGGGCCTCGTCGAAGAGCCGGCCCATCGACACGAAGGCCTCGTCGAGCGTCTCGATGACGGTCACCCACACGGGCACCCCGGCCTCGCGCAGCCGGCGTACGTCGAGCTCGCGATTCTCCTCGCGGTTGGCCACGACGAGGTCGGGCGCGAGGGCGACGATGGCGCGGACGTCGGGGTTCTTGGTGCCTCGCACCCGGGCCACGTCGAGGTCGGCGGGGTGGGTGCACCAGTCGGTGGCCCCGACCACCGCCTGGCGGCGGGTGGCGGCCAGGGCCTCGGTGAGCGACGGCACGAGGGAGACGACCCGGCGCACGGGATGGGTCAGCGGGACCGGCGTGCCGAGGTCGTCGTGGGCGGGGTTCACGACCGACGCACCCCCATCACGCCGGTCACCGGCGCCGCCCACCCCAGCCCGGTGACCGACGCGATCTCCGCGTCGAGGGCCTCGGCGACGTCAGCGGCGACGGGCACGGCGCGGCGGTCGTCCATCGAGACGTGGACGAAGCTGATCTCCATCAGGCACGAGAGCCGGTCGTGGGTGTCGTCGACCAGGTAGACCATCGCGTGCGCCACCTTGGCGGAGCGCTCCAGCAGCTGTGGGTGGACGGTGACGCGGTCACCGAGGCGCACCTCGCCGAGGTAGCGCAGGTGGTGCTCGGCCGTGAAGAAGGACAGGCGGCGGACCTGCAGGTAGTCGTCGGTCACGCCGAGCAGCCGCAGCCGCATCCACATCGCACGGGCACCCCGCTGGAAGTAGTGGCCGATGTTCATGTGGCCGTTCTCGTCGATGAGGTCGTCGGTGACCTCGAAGGAGGAGGTGGCGGGGACCTCGCGGACCTGGGTGGTCGTCGGGAGGGCGGCAGGCTGGGGGGCGGTGGTCGGGCTCACACGTTGCGACGGTACTGGCCGCCCACCTCGAAGAAGGCATCGGTCACCTGCTGGAGCGAGCAGACCCGTGCGGCGTCCATCAGCGCCGCGAAGGCGTTGTCGTCGCCGGTGGCCGCGCGCTTCAGTCGGGCCAGAGCCTCCTGGGCCTCGTCGCGGTGCGCCTCCTGGAAGGCTCGCACCCGGCTCAGCTGCGACTCCTTCTCGGTGGCCGTGGCGCGGGCCAGCTCGACGACGTGCTGCTCGCGCTCGGGGTGCGGGTTGCGGAAGGTGTTGACCCCGATGATCGGCAGGCTGCCGTCGTGCTTGCGGTGCTCGTAGAGCATCGACTCGTCCTGGATGCGGCCCCGCTGGTAGCCGGTCTCCATGGCCCCGAGCACTCCCCCGCGCTCGTTGATCGAGTCGAACTCGGCCAGCACCGCGGCCTCGACGAGGTCGGTGAGCTCGTCGATGACGAAGGCACCCTGGAGGGGGTTCTCGTTCATCGCCAGGCCCCACTCCTTGTTGATCACCAGCTGGATGGCCAGGGCCCGGCGCACCGACTCCTCGCCGGGGGTGGTCACCGCCTCGTCGTAGGCGTTGGTGTGCAGGCTGTTGGCGTTGTCGTAGATCGCGATCAGGGCCTGCAGCGTCGTGCGGATGTCGTTGAAGCTCATCTCCTGCGCGTGCAGGGACCGACCCGACGTCTGCACGTGGTACTTCAGCTTCTGCGACCGCTCGTTGGCGCCGTACTTCTCCTTCATCGTCACGGCCCAGATGCGACGGGCGACCCGGCCGAGCACGGAGTACTCCGCGTCCATGCCGTTGCTGAAAAAGAACGACAGGTTGGGGGCGAAGTCGTCGATGTCCATGCCCCGTGCGAGGTAGGCCTCGACGTAGGTGAAGCCGTTGGCGAGCGTGAAGGCCAGCTGGCTGAGCGGGTTGGCCCCCGCCTCGGCGATGTGGTACCCGGAGATCGAGACCGAGTAGAAGTTGCGGACCTCGTGCTCGATGAACCACTCCTGGATGTCGGCCATCATGCGCAGGGAGAACTCGGTGGAGAACAGGCAGGTGTTCTGCCCCTGGTCCTCCTTGAGGATGTCGGCCTGCACGGTGCCGCGGACCTGCTGCAGCGCGTCGGCCCGCAGCTCGGCGTGCTCCTGCTCGGACGGATCGTGGCCCTCGCGCTCGCGGAAGGCGTCGACCTGCTGGTCGATGACGGTGTTGAGGAAGAAGGCGAGAACGGTCGGCGCGGGCCCGTTGATCGTCATCGACACCGACGTCGTCGGCGAGACGAGGTCGAAGCCGGCATACAGCGCCTTCATGTCGTCGAGGGTCGCGACGGAGACCCCGGAGGTGCCGACCTTGCCGTAGATGTCGGGGCGCGGGTCGGGGTCGCGGCCGTAGAGCGTGACCGAGTCGAAGGCCGTCGACAGCCGGGTGGCCGGCTGCCCCTGCGACAGCAGGTGGAAGCGCTTGTTGGTGCGGAAGGGGTCTCCCTCGCCGGCGAACATGCGCGCCGGGTCCTCACCGTCGCGCTTGAACTTGAACACGCCGGCGGTGAAGGGGTAGACGCCGGGCAGGCCCTCGCGGCGCAGGAACGACACGAGCTGGCCGTGGTCGGTGAACCGGGGAAGACTCACTCGAGGGACCATCGTCCCGGACAACGACTGTCGACGCAGCGTCGTGTGGATCTCCTTGTCCCGCACGGTCACCACCTGCTCGTCACCGGAGTACGACGCCACCACGGAGGGCCACTCGTCGAGCTGCGAGCGGGTCTCACGGGGCAGGTCGTCCCACGACGCGCCGGCCCGCCGGGCCACATCGTCGGCGCCGGTCGCGTCGTCGGTGGCCAGCTCGTCGGCGACCGCGCGCAGGTGCTGGGCCCGCGTGACCCCGGCCACGAGCCGTGAGGTCTCTCGGTGGTAGCCCCGCACGGTCTCGGCGATCTCGGCGAGGTAGCGGACGCGCTCGGGCGGCACCACCTGCGCCGAGCCGCTGGAGTGGCGCACGTCGACGTGGGGCAGCGTCCCCTCGCCGAGGGGCAGCCCCTCGGCGCCGAGCACGGCCACCAGGTGCTGGTAGAGCGCGGTGACGCCGTCGTCGTTGAAGGTCGCGGCCGAGGTGCCGAAGACGGGCATGTCCTCGGGCCGCTGGCCGAAGGCCTCGCGGTTGCGCACGAGCTGGCGACCGACGTCGCGCATCGCGTCCTTGGCACCGCGGCGCTCGAACTTGTTGATGGCCACGACGTCGGCGAAGTCGAGCATGTCGATCTTCTCGAGCTGGGAGGCCGCGCCGAACTCGGGCGTCATGACGTACATCGAGTGGTCGACGAAGGGCACGATCGCCGCGTCGCCCTGGCCGATGCCCGGGGTCTCGACCACCACGAGGTCGTAGCCGGCCGCCTTCGCCAGGTCGATGACGTCGGGCAGGCAGGGCGGCACCTCGCGCCCCTCGCGGGTCGCGAGCGAGCGGAACCAGACACGGTCGCCGTCGAGGGCGTTCATCCGGATGCGGTCTCCGAGCAGGGCCCCACCGCCCTTGCGCCGGGTGGGGTCGATGGCGATCACGGCGATCCGCAGCTTGTCCTGCTGGTCGACGCGGAAGCGGCGCACGATCTCGTCGGTGAGGGACGACTTGCCCGAGCCACCGGTGCCCGTGATGCCGAGCACCCGGGCGGTCGTGGCGGCGGCTGACGCGTGACGGACGTGGCCGAGGAAGGCGTCGTCGAGCGCCCCGGCCTGGGCCCCGGTCACTGCTCGCGCCAGGGCCGTGCGGTCACCGGAGAGCACGGCCTCGACCGAGGTGGGCGCCTGGCTCCACAGGTCGGTGTCGCACTGGCGCACCATGTCGGCCACCATGCCCACCAGCCCCATCCGCTGACCGTCCTGCGGCGAGTAGATGGTGACGCCCGACTCGCGCAGGCGGGCGATCTCCTCGGGCACGATGACCCCGCCGCCGCCGCCGAAGACCTTGACGTGGCCGGCGCCCTGCTCGCGGAGCGCCTCGACGAGGTACTCGAAGTACTCCACGTGGCCGCCCTGGTAGGAGCTGACCGCCACCCCCTGCACGTCCTCCTCGATCGCGGCGTCGACGACCTCGCGCACCGAACGGTTGTGGCCCAGGTGCACGACCTCGGCCCCCTGACCCTGCAGGATGCGTCGCATGATGTTGATCGACGCGTCGTGCCCGTCGAAGAGCGCGGACGCGGTGACGAAGCGCACCGGGTGCTGAGGTGGTTGGGGCTGCTCGACCTGCGTCATGGGGGTCCTCGCTGGATCGTGGTTGGTCGTCCGATAGTAGGACATCCAACTATTCAGTGGCTAGCATCGGTTCATGCCAGCCGTGCAGGGCCTGCCCTTCGACCCCATCGCCCGCGCCGGCGACCTCTGGGAGGAGCACTTCGGTGACTCCACCGCCATGCGCTTCGTCACCTCGGTCATGCGGGCCCAGCAGATCCTGCTGGCCACCCTCGACGGGGCGCTCAAGCCGCACGGCATCACCTTCGCCCGCTACGAGGTCCTGGTGCTCATCGCGTTCAGCCGCCAGGGACGCCTGCCCCTGAGCAAGATCGGGCAGCGCCTGCAGGTGCACCCCACCTCGGTGACCAATGCCATCGACCGCCTCGTCGCGGCCGGACTCGTGGCGCGCACCGCCGACGAGAGCGACCGGCGCCGGGTCTTCGCCTCGCTCACGCCCGAGGGGGAGGACGTCGTGAGGCGGGCCACGGATGCCCTGACCGGGGTCGACTTCGGGGTCCCCGGTCTGCAGGACGAGGACCAGCGGGCGGGCTTCACCCTGCTGCGGACCCTGCGGGTCGCCGCGGGCGACTTCCGGGAGTGATGCCCAGGGGTCGCCGGTCGGACGACCGCGAGCCGACGGTCAGTCGACCCGGTCGGCCGCCACGACCCCGCGCATGACGCCGTCGACCGCGCGGCGGGCCGTGGTCGCGAGCTGGCTCGACGGAGCAGCTCCGGCCACCTGGTCGAGCAGGTCGACGATCTGCTTGCACCGCCGCACGAAGTCGCCGGCCGCGATGCCAGAGTCGCGGAGCACGATCTCGAGCCGGGCCCCGCTCGCCCAGCGGTGCACCATCCAGGCGATGCCGGCGTCGGGCGCACCGGTCGAGGGCAGCGCGTGCTCCTGCTCGGTGTCCTCGAGACGGCTCCAGATCGCGACCATCTCGTGCCAGGCCTCGGAGACGTCGTCGTTGGGCATGCGCGGGGCGATCTGTCCCTCGTCCCGGCGCGGCTCGTGCACCAGGGTGGAGACGACGGCCGCCAGACCGGCCGGGTCGAGGCGGTCCCAGACCCCGTGCCGCAGGCACTCGGCCGCGACGAGGTCCTTCTCGCTGTAGAGCCGCCGCAGCCGGGCGCCCTGCTCGGTGACGGCCGTGCCGTGCTCGTCGAGGTAGCCGAGACCGGCGAGCAGGTCGCAGATGCGGTCGAAGGTCTTGGCGACCGAGTTGGTGCGGCCGTCGACCTTTCGCCGCAGACCCTGCGTCTCCCTCGTGAGGCGCCACCAGCGCTCGGCCCACCGAGCGTGCTCCTCCCGCTCGGGGCACTGGTGGCAGGGATGGGACTTCAGCCGTCGGCGCAGGTCGTCGACCTCCTGCTGCTCGGCCGGGGTGGTGCCGGGACGCCCGGGACGCGAGGGAGGGGCGTGCGGCACCGCGATGCGCAGCGCCGTCGCGAGGTCGCGGCGCGACTTCGCGCTGCGCGCGTTGAAGCCCTTGGGGACCGGGATGCTGGTCACGGGCTCGACCGCCACGGGCACGTCCACGAGGGTCAGCCTCCGCAGCTGGTGGTCCTCGGTCACGACCGCGGGGCTCGCCGTCTCGCCCTTGCCGCCGCGGTTGGCCGAGACGACCACGGCCCAGCCGGGACGCCGCCCGGCGGGCACGGCCACGACGTCGCCGACCTTCAGCTGCTCGAGACTGATGGCGGCCTCGGTGCGCGAGCTGGTGGCCCGCGCCCGGGAGCCGTCCTTCTCGAGGGTGCGCAGCTCGTGGCGCAGCGCGGCGTACTGGCTGAAGTCGCCGAGGTGGCACGTCATCGACTCGGCGTAGCCGGCCAGGGCCTCGTCGTGCGTGCGGATCGTGCGCACGAACCCCACGACGGCGCGGTCGGCCTGGAACTGCGCGAAGGAGGTCTCGAGGATGGTGGCCGCCCGCTCCCGACCGAACTGGGCCACGAGGTTGACGGCCATGTTGTAGGTGGGCCGAAAGCTCGAGCGCAGGGGGTAGGTGCGGGTCGAGGCGAGTCCGGCCACGGCCACCGGGTCGAGCCCCCGGTTCCACAGCACCACGGCGTGGCCCTCGATGTCGATGCCGCGGCGCCCGGCGCGGCCGGTCAGCTGGGTGTACTCCGCCGGGGTGATGTCGACGTGGGCCTCGCCGTTGTACTTCACGAGGCGCTCGAGCACGACGGTGCGCGCCGGCATGTTGATCCCGAGAGCCAGGGTCTCGGTGGCGAAGACCGCCTTGATGCGACCCGCGGTGAACAGCTCCTCGACGATCTCGCGGAAGGTCGGCAGCATGCCGGCGTGGTGGGCCGCGAAGCCCCGGCTCAGGCCCTCGACGAACTCCCAGTAGCCGAGCACCGTCAGGTCCTCCTCGACCAGGGCGCTGACCCGGTCCTCGACGAGGCGGCGGATGCGGTCGCCCTCGGACTCGTCCACGAGCCGCACCCCGTGCGTCAGGAGCTGGCCCACGGCCGCCTCGCACCCGACCCGGCTGAAGATGAAGGTGATCGCCGGCAGCAGACCCTCACGCTCCAGCCGGCTGATGACGTCAGCGCGTGACGGACCTCCCCCGAAGCGGTTGCCACCGCCGGTCGACCGGGCGATGCCACGACCGTCGGTGCCGCCACCCGGGCCCCCACGCCCGCCCCGACTGCCTGACCCGCCGCGCCCGGCACGCGCGGCGCTGCCGGGACGGCCGCTGCGCTGCCATCCGCCCTGCTCCTCGCGGGCGCCTCGTCGGGCCTGGTCGCCGATCGCGGCGAGCAGGTCGGGGCTGACCCGCACGGACGCCTGTTCGCGTAGGCGCTCCGCCCGTCCACCCTCCGCGTTGGCGGGGTCGAAGACCTCGTCGACGAAGAGGTCGTGCATCTCGCGCCCGACCATCATGTGCTGCCACAGCGGCACCGGCCGGTGCTCCGAGACCACGATGTCGACGTCCCCGCGCACCTCGCTGAGCCAGGCGCCGAACTCCTCCGCGTTGGAGACGGTGGCCGACAGGGAGACGACCAGCACGTCGGGCGGAAGGTGGATGATGACCTCCTCCCACACTGCCCCCCGGAAGCGGTCGGCGAGATAGTGCACCTCGTCCATCACGACGTAGCCGAGACCCTGCAGGGTCGACGAGCCGGAGTACATCATGTTGCGCAGGACCTCGGTCGTCATGACGACGATCGGGGCCTCCCCGTTGACCGACGAGTCGCCGGTCAGCAGGCCCACGTTGTCGGCGCCGTAGGTGCGGGCGAGGTCCGCGTACTTCTGGTTCGACAGCGCCTTGATCGGCGTCGTGTAGAAGGCCTTGAGCCCCTGAGCCAGAGCCAGGTGGACGGCGAACTCGCCCACGATCGTCTTCCCGGCACCGGTCGGAGCCGCGACCAGCACCCCCCGGCCGGCCTCGAGGGACCGCGCCGCCGTCTGCTGGAAGTCGTCGAGGGGGAAGTCGAGCCCGGCCGTGAAACGTGCCAGCTCGCTGCCCGCGTGCTGCGCTCGGGCCTGGGCGGCGGCATACCGTTCCGCTGCGGACATGCGGTCAATCTACGTCAGCGGTCGGCGTGTCCTGCACCCGCGCTGACGTGGGCGCCGGCGTCTGGTTGCCTAGCACCATGAGCGAGCACTTCTACCGGCCCTCCGAGGGCCACCGACTGCCCCACGACCCCTTCAACGCGATCGTGGGGCCGCGCCCGATCGGCTGGATCGGGACCCTCTCGCCGCAGGGGGTGCGCAACCTCGCTCCCTACAGCTTCTTCAACGCCTTCAACTACACACCGCCGCTGGTGGGCTTCTCGAGCGTCGGCCACAAGCACACGGTCGCGAACCTCGAGCAGTCGCGAGAGTTCTCGTGGAACCTCGTCACGCGCGGGCTGGCGGAGCAGATGAACGCGACGTCGACGATGCACGACGTCGACGAGTTCGAGGTGGCGGGCCTCGAGGCCGCTGACTGCGTCGAGATCGCCGCCCCGCGGGTGGCGGCCGCGCCCGTCAGCTTCGAGTGCCGCGTGACGCAGGTCATCGAGCTCACCGGCACGGACGGCGCCTCGGCCGGGGCCTGGCTCACCGTGGGCGAGGTGGTGGGGGTGCACATCGACGAGCAGTTCCTCGTCGACGGCGTCTACGACACGGCCCTTGCCGAGCCCGTCATGCGCGCAGGCGGACCGAGCGCCTACTACGGCATCACGGCCGACAACCGCTTCGACCTGCGTCGTCCGAGGTAGAAGGGTCAGGGGGTGGAGAACCCGGCGGTGCGCTGGACCGGGTCACCGTGACACCGTGGGCCGGAGCGATCGCCGTCCCGTGCGGGCTGCCGGTTGTCGACACCATCGGACGACCGCACCACGACCCGGTCGTCGACGATGGTCGTGACCATGCGTGGGAGCGAGGGCGAGATCTGGACCCGGAGGTGCACCTGCGCCTGCGCTCCCGCAGGGATCCGCAGGCCAGGCGTCGTCGTGAGCAACCGCGGCCCGGGCCTCGACCGCGCCGGGGTCAGACCTCCGACCAGGGCCGTGAGCGAGACGGCCAGGGAACGGGGCCAGGAGCCGCCGTGCATGCATCGGGCGTACGTCGATCGTGGACGGGCCGACCCTGGTGTGTGGCGGCAGACCCGTCAGACGGGATCACGCCCGATGCGAACCGGTATGGCTAGAGCACACGAGGTTCTCAGCCATTCTTCACGGTTGGTCGGTCAGTCCGTCGACCTGTGGTCACGGGGTCAGGAGGGTGAGGCCCGAGGGAGCGACATCCACGTCGATCGGCAGCGGCAGGAAGGCCTCCCCGTCGGCCTGGCTGACGACCCCGGCCGCCTCGAGTCGGATGGAGCGCCCGCGCAGCACCTCCACCTCCGGGTGGTGGGTGTGCGTGCCGCGGAAGACCGACGGGTAGATGCGCAGGAAGCGCGGGATCGACACTGCGTGCACGAGGCAGACGTCGAGCAGCCCGTCGTCGTAGCGGGCGTCCGGGCAGATGTGCATCCCGCCGCCGAACGACGGGCCGTTGCCGACGGCCACCAGCATCGCCTCGGTCTCGATGCGGTGCCCGTCCACCGTCACGACGTAGGGGATGGCGCGGAAGCGTGGCAGCTCGAGGAGGACCGCGAGGTCGTAGCGACGTGGTCCGGACGGCCACCGCAGCGTCTGCGCCCGCTGGGTCACCACCGAGTCGAACCCTCCGCCGAGCACCCCGAGGAAGTGGTGGGTCTCATCACCTGCCGTGGTCCTCGCCCGACCCAGGTCGACCTGGCGCCGCCAGCCCGTGGCCACCAGGGCCGCAGCGGCCTCGGGTTCTCGCACCGGCAGCCCGAGCTCGCGCGCGTTGTCGTTACCCGTGCCGGCGGCCACGATCGCGAGGGGCACGTCGGTGCCCGCGAGCAGGTCGACGCCGAGATGGGCCATCCCGTCTCCCCCGACGACGACCAGCACGTCGATCTCGCCGGCCGAGAGGGCCGCCACGGTCCGCGCCCGCGCGGTGGCCGCGTCGGGAGCGCTCAGCTCCACCACGACGTGCCCGTCGGCCAGCAGCTGCCGCCGGGCCCGCTCACCGTAGGAGGCGCCACGGCCCCTGCCGGCGACCGGGTTGACGAGCAGCCCGACGGTGAGGGTCACCCCGGTCAGCCCCCGTGACTTAGAGCGTCGATGCCTGGTCGTCGGGCACGTCGACCCACTCGGACTGCGGGCTGCGCCGCGCCCTGCGGCGGTCGAGCAGGAAGCAGATGCCGATCGCGAGGTAGAAGAGCGCGATCATCGGAGCCGCGAGGGCGAGCATCGTCCACGCGTCGGGGGTGGGGGTCATCACGGCGGCGAACAGGAAGATCAGGAAGACCGCAGGGCGCCAGGCCCTGATCAGGATCCGCGCGGGCAGGATGCCGACGGCGTTGAGACCGACGAGGAAGACCGGCAGCAGGAAGGCCAGCCCGAAGGCGAGGATGAAGCGCAGGACGAAGTCGAGGTACTCGTTCGCCGGGAGGATGTTGGACGCCGAGTCGGGAGTGAACGACAGCAGTGCTTCGGCGGCACGAGGCAGGATGAAGAAGCCCAGCACGCAGCCGCCGAGGAAGAGCGGTACGGCAGCACCGATGAACAGGAGGGCGGTGACCTTCTCACGCCGCTTCAGGCCGGGCACCACGAAGGCCCAGATCTGGTAGAGCCAGACCGGTGAGGCCATGATCAGGCCGGCGAACAGGCCGACGGTGATCAGGAGCGAGAACGAGCCGGTCATGTCGGTGAAGTTCAGCGAGGCGATGGCCTGCCCGCGCTTGTGGACCAGGTCGGTGATCGGCTGCTGGATCGCGGTGAAGAGCAGGTTGTACTTCCACCACCCGATGCAGGCGCCGACGAGGATCGCCACGGCAGCGATCAGGAAACGCCGACGCAGCTCGCGCAGGTGGTCACCGAGGGCCATCCGGCCCTCCGGGTCGCGCTCACGGCGCAGGCGCCTACGGATGCCGTCCTTGGCCATGGGTCAGCGCTGTCCCTGGAGCGCGCTCAGCGCGCGGTCGTGTCGTGCGGCTGAGGCGTCACGCCCGCGTCGACCGGAGCATCGGCCGGGGTCGCGACGGGCGTCGCCACCGGCGGGGCCTGGGCGGCGGGGGGCGTCGTGGCCGCGGGGGTCACCTGACCGGAGACCGTCTCGGAGGCAGCCGGGCTCGGCTTCGAGTCCTTGCCGTCGTTCTTCATCTCGCCCATCTCGGACTTGAAGATACGCATCGAGCGGCCCACGCTGCGCGCAGCGTCGGGGAGCTTCTTCCACCCGAAGAGCACGACGATGAGGACCGCCAGGATGAGGAGGTGACTGGGCTGGGCGAGGTCTTTCAACATGGTCCTGCTGGCCTTTCGGTCGGGTGCTCACGAGTCTACGTGCCGGGCCCACGTCGGGAGGGCGCGACGCCGATTGTCGCGGCCCTGACGTCTCAACGTCTCACGCCCCTGCGCGCGTTCCCGCCGCAGGACGACGGGGTCACCGAAGACCGCGAGCTCGTCGAGACGGTCGTTCGCCTCCCCGAGCCGATCGACCTGGGTCTGCACCTGCGCGAGCCGGTCGGACGCGGTGGCGAGCTCGGACCCCAGCGCGGTGGTCTGCCCCCACGCGACCCTGACGGCACGCCAGAGGTAGAGACCGGCCACGACGACGAGGGCGATCCAGACAAGGATCCAGACGAGGGTTCGCATGAGGTCGTGAGCCTAACCCGCGTCGGTGTCCGGCACGGGGCCGGGCGGTGACGACACGGCATACGCCGTGAGCGCCTCGTCGGCGCCGTCGGCCACGGAGGCCCGCAGGCTGGATGGGGAGAGGACGGTGACGTGCCCGCCGGTACGCCAGACCAGGCGCCGCACCCAGGCGGGATCGCCCACCCGCAGCGTGATGCGGCGGCGCCCCTCCCCCAGCTCGAGCACCGACTCGGTGGGGTAGTAGTCGGCGATCCACGCGGCGGACCGGTCGGTCTCGACGACGACCTCGAGGTCGTCGGGGTGGGCGACGAAGACGGACGCCGCGAGGTCGCGCGGCTGCGCCTGAGGTGGTGGGGTGCCGTCGGTGTCGAGGACGGTGAGGTGCTCGACGCGGTCGAGGCGGAACAGGCGCACGTCGTCGGCGAGGTGGCACCACCCCTCGAGGTACCACTTCGCGTCGAGGCTGACGACGCGCATCGGGTCGACGTCGCGCTCGCTCACCTCGTCGCGGCCGGGCACGAGGTAGCGCACGTGCACCCTCCGGTGCGCCGACACGGCGCGGCGGGCGTCGGCGAGCGTCGACTCGCGGGCCCCGTCGTCGATGGAGACCTGGACGCGAGCGCTCGCCTCCCCCACGGCCCCCGTCGCCTCCTCGAGGCGAGCGAGCGCCCGGGCGACGGACTCGTGCTCGGTGATTCCTGGTGTCGTCGCCAACGCCCGCAGCCCGACCATGAGGGTGAGCGCCTCGTCGACCGTGAGCCGCAGCGGCCGGGCCAGGTGGTCGGCGTTCCCGAGCACCACCCTCCCGTCCTCCCACGAGGCCTCGATGAGGTCGTCGGGCATCCCCCCCGGCAGACCGCACAGGAAGAGGAGCTCGAGGTCGGCGACCAGCTGGGTCGACGAGACGCCGAACTCGGCCGCGGCGACGCCGAGGTCGACCCCCTGGTTCGCCAGCAGCCACGGGACCATCATCAGCAGTCGGGACAGTCGGGCCGTCGCCGACTCGCCCGACGGTGAGGGACGGCTCGTGGGCGGGGTCACGGCGTGGCCCCCCTGTCGTCGTGCCGGTCGCGCGCGCCGGTCAGCCGGCGGACCACGGCGTCACGCAGCTCGAGCGGCTCGAGGGCGACGACGTCGGGCCCGTAGCCTGCCACCTCGTCGGCGAGCCGGTCGACGTCGTCGTGGTCGACGGTGAGCACCGACCAGCCCGGCTGCTCCGGGCCGTCCACGGCCGTGCGGGCGCGCCGTCGCAGCAGGTTTCCGGCGCCGGCCCGTACCCGCAGGAGCGCGGTCGCTGTCGCCGGACGGGCCTCCTGGGTCGACGCGACCATGGCACCGGGGTCGTGGTCGGGCGGCACGTCGTAGGCGCGGAGACGGCCCTTGCGCGTGACCACGGTGTCGATCCGGCTGAGGCGGAAGACCCGCGGGCCCTCGCGGTCGAGGTCGAGACCGCTGACGTACCACCGCCCGTGCCACTGGGCCAGCCCCCACGGCTGGAGCCGGCGGACGGCACTCGTGCCCCCGGCCTTGCGGTAGCCGAAGGTGACGGCGCAGCGGTCGACGACGGCACGGCGCAGGGGCTCGAAGGCCTCCTCCGTCGTGCGCACGATCGGCTCGATACCCACGAGCGAGGTGTCGTCGAGCTCGACCCCGGCCGACCGCAGCTTGCGCATGGCCGCGGCGGCCGGTCCCGCGAGGCTGGCCTGCTGCCAGGCGCGGGCAGCGAGGGCGAGGGCCGCGACCTCGTCGGGCGCGAAGGAGATCTCGGGTAGGGCGTACTCGCGCTTGTCGATGCGGTAGCCGAGCTCGTCGTCGAAGAGCACGTCGACGACCTGGGTCTCGAGCGGGATGCCGAGCTCACGCAGCTCGTCCTTGTCGCGCTCGAACATCCGGTCGAAGGCCTCGAGCGACGCGGTCTGCTGATACTGCGGGACGGCGGCGCGGATGCGCGCCTTCGTCAACGGCATCCGGGTCGCCAGGAGCGCGATGACGAGGTTGAGGAGACGCTCCGTCTTCGCGGCGACGTGGGTGCTGACGGTCACCCCACCGACGCTACCCGACGGGGCGGGGGTGGCTAGGCTCGCGACCGTGGTCAGGCTGCGCAGGGGTGTCGTCGAAGGGCTCGGTGCCGCGCGTCCGGGCGCGCTCGAGCTGAGGGTGCGCCTGGCCGACGGGCAGCTCGTGCAGGCTCTGGCGTATGCCGAGCTCACCGGTGAGCCCCGCACGGGTGAGACGGTGCTGGTCAACACCACGGCGCTCGAGCGGGGGCTCGGCACGGGCGGGCTCGCGCTGGTGGTCGCGCTCCCCGACCGCACCGACGACGATCTGCCCGCAGGCCCCTCCGGGCGGCCCGGGCACGTGGTCAAGGCCCGCTACACCCCCCTGCAGACCATGGTGCTCGGTGTCGACGAGCAGGAGAGCCCGCACCACGCGCTGCTCGCCGAGGCAGACGACCTCGCGGGGATGCCGGTGGTCGTCGCCGACCTGCACTCGGCCCTGCCGGCGATCGTGGTGGGTGTGGAGCGCGAGCGCCCGGGGACGAGGGTCGCCTACGTCATGACCGACGGGGGCGCCCTGCCGGCCGCCTTCTCGACCACCGTCGCCGTGCTCCGCGAGCGGGGCGCCCTCGCGTGCTGCCTGACGGTCGGCCAGGCCTATGGGGGCGACCTCGAGGCGGTCACGGTGCACTCGGCACTGCTGGCGGCCCGGCTCGTGGTCGGGGCCGACCTCGTGGTCGTCGCGCAGGGACCCGGCAACCTCGGGACCGGCACCCGCTGGGGGTTCTCGGGCGTCGTCGCCGGCGAGGCCGTCAATGCCGCAGTCACCCTCGGTGGACGAGCGGTGGCGTCGTTGCGTGTCTCGCAGGCCGACCCGCGAGAGCGTCACCGCGGGGTGTCGCACCACAGCCGCACGGCCTACGGGCGGGTGGCTCTGGTGCCGGCCGACGTGCCGGTCCCCCGGTTGACCGGTCAGATCGGTGAGCTGGTGTCGGCGCAGGCCGACGCGCTGGTGGAGCAGAGCGGCGGCCGCCTGGTGCGGCACGACGTCAAGGTCGACGACCTCGAGCCGGCGCTGCGGGCGTCACCGGTGACGTTGCGCACCATGGGCCGCGGCTACGACGACGACCCGGCGAGCTTCCTCGCCGCGGCCGCCGCCGGCCGCCACGCCGCGTCGTTGCTCTGACCCGACGAAGCAACGAGTGGGGTGGTGCTGGTGTGTCTCCGGGTGTCAGCGCACGTCGACCAGGTCGACGACGAAGATCAGGGTCTCGCCCGGCTTGATGACGGCACCGGCACCGCGGTCGCCGTAGGCCAGGTGGGCCGGGATGGTGAGCTTGCGGCGGCCGCCGACCTTCATCCCGAGCAGGCCCTCGTCCCAGCCCTTGATGACCCGGCCGACGCCGACGGGGAAGTCGAGGGGGGCGCCGCGGCCCCACGACGAGTCGAACTCCTCGCCCGAGGAGAAGGCCCACCCGACGTAGTGGGTGCTCACCGTCTGGCCGGCGGCGGCCTCGTCGCCGGTGCCCTCGATGATCTCCTCGATCACGAGGTCGGTGGGGGCTTCGTCGCCGGGGAAGTCGAGCTCGGGCTTGGTGCGGTCAGCGGGGATGGCCATGGAGGCTCCTTCTGGGAGTGGTGGTGTGGGTGGCTGGGGTCAGCTGGCGTCGAGGATGTCGATCGCGAAGACGAGGGTGGAGTTCGCGGGGATGCTGCCCTGCGCGTTGGCGCCGTAACCGTCGGCCGGCGGGATGACGAGCAGGATGCGCGAGCCGACCTTCTGGCCGATCAGGCCCTTGTCCCAGCCGGGGATGACCCGGCCGGCACCGATGGTGAAGGTGAAGGGCGCCTTCTTGGTCCACGACGAGTCGAAGACCTCGCCGGTGCTGTAGGTGACGCCCGTGTAGTGGACCGTCACCGACTGTCCCTTGGCGACGGTGGCGCCGGTGCCCTGCACGAGGGGCTGGATGACGAGGCTCGTGGAGGCTGCGGTCTTGGGCACGGTGATGGTCGGGCCCTTGGTGGAGTCGAAGGCCACCGTGGGGAGTCCCGCCTTGGGTGCGACGGGCGCCCCCTTCGCCTCGGTCAGGGGCGTGCCGACCGAGACGATGTCCGCCACGACGACGAGGTTGTCGGTGGGTCCGACGCCCGCCGCCGTGTTGCCCTGGGCGCCGAAGGCCTCGGCCGGGGGGATCGCGAAGAGGATGCGCGAGCCCGCCCTCACACCGGTGAGGGCGATGTTGAGCCCGGGGATGGTGTTGCCGCTGCTGAGCACGAAGGACTGGGCGGGCTTGCCGTAGGTGCTGTCGAGCTGCTTGCCGGTCGTGCCCTGGAAGAGCGCCTCGATGATCGAGACGCGGCTCGCCCCCGTGCTCACCTCGCCCGTGCCCTGCGTGAGGACCTTCACCGCGGTGGCGGAGACGCTCACCGGCTTCTTGGCGATGGTGACCGTCGGCGTCTTGGCGGTGCCGTCGCCGGCCACGGTGATGCCGTCGAGCGTGGCGACGTCCTGTGGCTTGTTGAGCGGTGGGTGGTTGGCGTTAGCAGCGGGGCTGGCCCCGGGGGTGGCCGATCCCGTCGGGGTGGAGCCGGGCGACGACGTCGCCCCGGTGCTGGTCGTGGACGCGCCGCAGGCCGTCAGGCCGAGGACGAGCACAGCACCGGCTGCGATGGATACGGGGAGAGCGTGCACGCGAGAAGGCCTTCGGGTCGGGAGTGGTAACCGCACGACACGGTAACGGGATCGCCTGTGCCGCGAGACACCGCCGGTGGTGGAGGGGTGCCCCGACCGCGTCACATGCTCTCGACGAGGCGGGCCACCCGCACGTCGGTCGACGCGAAGGGGTCCTTGCACAGGACGGTGCGCTGGGCCTGGTCGTTGAGCTTGAGGTGCACCCAGTCGACGGTGAAGTCTCGGCGGTGCTCCTGCGCGGCGCGGATGAAGTCACCGCGCAGCTTGGCCCGGGTGGTCTGTGGGGGCCGACCCTTGGCCTCGAAGGTCTCGAGATCGGTGCACACCCGCGCGGCCAGGCCCCGCTTCTGCAGCAGATAGAACAGCCCGCGCCGACGGTTGATGTCGTGGTAGGCGAGGTCGATCTGCAGGATCCGTGGGTCCGACAGCTCGAGGTCGTGCTTGGCCATGTAGCGGTCGATGAGCCGCTTCTTGATCACCCAGTCGATCTCGGTGTCGACCAGGGAGAGGTCACCGGTCTCGACGGCGGTCAACGTGCGGCCCCACAGGTCGAGGACCTGCTTCTGCACCGGTGCCGTCAGGCCCTCCCGCTCGACGAACCCCATCGCCCGCTCGTAGTACTCCTGCTGGATCTGCAGCGCGGAGAGGTCACGCCCGTTGGCCAGCCTGACGGTTTTGCGCCCGCTCACGTCGTGGCTGATCTCGCGGATCGCCCGGATGGGGTTCTCGAGGGCCATGTCGCGCATCACGACCCCTGCCTCGATCATCCGCAGCACGAGGTCGGCCGAGCCGACCTTGAGCAGGGTCGTGGTCTCGGACATGTTGGAGTCGCCGACGATGACGTGCAGACGGCGGTACTTCTCCGCGTCGGCGTGGGGCTCGTCACGGGTGTTGATGATGGGACGGCTGCGCGTCGTGGCCGACGACACTCCCTCCCAGATGTGGTCGGCGCGCTGGCTCACACAGAATCGCGCCCCCGAGGTGCTGGTGACGACCTTCCCTGCGCCACAGGTGATCTGGCGGCTGACCAGGAAGGGGATGAGCACGTCGGAGATCTTCTGGAACTCGCCCGCCCGGCCCACGAGGTAGTTCTCGTGGCAGCCGTAGGAGTTGCCGGCGGAGTCGGTGTTGTTCTTGAAGACGTAGATCTCGCCCGCGATGCCCTCTTCGGCCAGCCGCTGCTGGGCGTCCTCGACGAGGCCCTCGACGATGCGCTCGCCGGCCTTGTCGTGGATGACGATCTCGCGCAGGTCGTCGCACTCGGGCGTGGCGTACTCCGGGTGGGACCCCACGTCGAGATACAGCCGGGACCCGTTGGCGAGGAAGACGTTGCTCGACCGCCCCCACGAGACGACCTTGCGGAAGAGGTAGCGCGCGACCTCGTCGGGCGTCAGCCGGCGCTGTCCGTCGAACGTGCACGTGACGCCGTACTCGTTCTCGATCCCGAAGATCCGCCGCTCCATCTCCTCACTCTAGGCCGACGGTGCTCGGGTTGCCCCCGGGCTCGCCGCTGCGCCGAGCGCGTAAGCCCTGGGCCACCTTCGCCGCCCGTGCGACATTGGCTCGATGACCGGCTCGAAGACCGTCCTCGTCCTCGGAGGCACCGCGTGGCTCGGCGGAGCCGTCGCCCGCCACGCCGCCGCCGCCGGGCACGAGGTCACCTGCCTCGCCCGTGGCCGGAGCGGCTCGGTTCCCCCCGGAGCCCGGCTCGTCGCGGCCGACCGGTCGCGCGACAGCACCCCCGACCCGTATGCCGCCCTGCCCGACCAGGACTGGGACCTCGTCGTTGAGCTGACCTGGCAGCCCGGCTTCGCCGTGCGGGCGCTCACGGCCCTGTCGGACCGCGCGCGGCACTGGGTCTACGTCTCCTCCGGGTCGGTCTACGCCGACCAGAGCGTCGTCGGTGGAGGGCAGGACCTGCCGCTGCTGGGAGCCCTGTCGTCCCCGATGGCGGACGGTGAGGTCTACGGCGAGGCGAAGGTGGCGTGCGAGCAGGCAGTGGCGGTCGCCCGGGGGGCCGATGCGCTGGTCGCCAGGTCGGGTCTGATCGCCGGCTACGGCGACCCGAGCGACCGCTTCGGCTACTGGGTGGGCCGCTGCGCGCTGGCTGCCGAGGACGGTGGGCCCCTCCTCGTGCCCGAGCGCACCGATCGAGGTGCGCAGGTGGTCGACGTCGAGGACCTGGCCGCCTGGCTGGTGCACGCGGGGCTGGCCGGACGAACCGGCACGGTCGACGCCTACGGACCTCGTCGCACGCTCGAGGAGGTGATCGCCGCCGCAGAGTGGCTGACCGGCTTCGCGGGGCCTCGGGTCGAGGCGACGGACGAGGACCTGAGGGCCCACGGAGTCACGGAGTTCATGGGGCCCCGGTCCCTGGCGCTGTGGATGGCGGACGAGGCGTGGCAGGGGTTCGCCACCCACGACGACCACTCTGCGGTCGCCGCCGGACTCGTGACCCGGCCCCTGGCGGAGACGACGGCGGCCACTCTGCTCTGGGAGCGGGAGCTCGGGCTGGGGCGCACCGGCCGCAGGGCCGGTCTCGACCGCGACGACGAGCTCGATCTGGCGGCCCGGATCCGGGGCCGCCGCCGCTCCGCCGGATTGCCGTGATGCGAGCTGTGCTCAGTGTGGTGATGGTTTGACCAACCGGACGGCCCGTGCCACCGCCCGTCTGGAAGATCATGCAGCCGCACCCCGCTAACGAGCCGTTGCCGTTGCCCGCGCAGCGCGACCGAGGGCATGGGATCATTGCGCCCATGTACGAGCCGTTCGTCCCCCGCGAGCCGGCCCCCTACGCGTGGGCCGGGGCAACGGACGACACCTCCGACCCGTGGGGTGAGGAGGAGCCTGACGCACGGCTCGACGAGACCGACAGCCCTGACACCGCTACCCCTGACACCGTGGTGACGGAAGCGGTCGGTCCGCCGTCGACCTTCGGCCCGCGGATGTCCTTCGGTGACGTGACCGCTCAGACTCTTGCCATCCTCACGAGCGCGCAGACGCACGCAGACACTCTCCGGGCCCAGATGCAGGCGCAGGCCGAGACGACCGCGGCCGAGTGCGCCCGGCTGCGGCTCGAGGCCGACGCGCTGCGCGAGGAGGCAGCCGCGCTGCACGCCGACGCCGTCGCCGCCCTCGACCAGGCGAAGAGCCGGCTCGCGGAGGCCCAGGAGGACGCGGACCGGCTGCACGCCGATGCGGCCGAGCAGTCGGCGCTGGTCACGGCCGCCGCCGCCCGCACGAGCGAGGCAGCGATCTCGCAGGCCCGCGAGGAGGCGGCCCAGCTGCTGTCCTGCGCCGACGACGAGCGTCGGCAGCTGGTCGAGGCGGCCCGCTCCGACGACGAGACGGCCAGGGCGGCCTTGGTCGAGCACCAACGGGCGCAGGTCGCCGCACTCGAGGAGCGTATCCAGGCGGCTGACGCCGAGCGCGAGCTGCTGACCTCGCAGACCGGGGCCCACGTCTCGACACTGCGTGAGCAGGCCGAGGCGGAGGTGGCACGCCTGCGCGAGGAGGCCCGGTCCGAGGCGCAGGGGTGGCGCGACGACGCCCGGGTCACCCTCGACGCCCACCAACGACAGGCCGACCAGGTCCTGAGCGACGCGCAGCAGCGCGTGGCCGAGCTGACCGCCGTCGCCAAGGCTGAGGCCGACGAGACCCTGGCCGCGGCGGACGGCCACATGGAGTGGGCCCGGGCCACGATGCAGGAGATGCTCGACGGCACCCGCGAGGAAGTGGCCCGTCAGGGCGCCGTCAGCCACCACGAGCGGCTCCAGACCACCCGCGAGCACCGCACCAGGGTGCAGGAGGTGCTCGCCCAGGCGGCTCACAAGGCCGAGACCACCGTCGCCGAGGCCCTCGCCGAGGCCGAGCGCCTGCGGTCACAGGCCCAGGCCGTGCTGGAGTCGGCCCGTGCCGACGCCCAGCGCACCTCGGACCGGGCCCAGCAGGACTCGGCCCGAGCCGTCGCCGACGCCGAGCTCAACGCCCAGGCGGCCGTCGAACGGGCCGAACGTCGCCTCACCGAGGCCGAGCACGGAGCCCGGCTCATCCGGGAGCGCACCGGGGCCGAGGTGGAGAAGCTGCAGCGGGACTCCCACGAGCAGCGCCGCGCGACCCGCGCCGAGCTGGTGGCGACCATCACGTCGGCGCGGACCGAGGCGGACGAGCTGCGGGCCCAGGCCCGCAAGATCCTCGAGGACGCACGCCACGAGGCCACCATGCTGGCCTCACAGCGCGACGACATCGCCAGCCAGCTGGGGCACCTCTCCGGGGTCATCGAGGCACTCGCGGTGACCGAGCGGCCGGACGGCACGATGGAAGGGCTCGAAGCCGAGCTCGCTGCGTCGCGTGCGGCGGCGGTCGACCTTGCTGCCGTCGAGCCCGGCGTGATCGAGCCGGAGGTGGTCGAGCCGGACGCGGTCGACCCCCACCCCGCAGCGCGTGCCGAGCTGGCCGAGCCTGCCGAGCCCGAGTTCTACTGGGGTTCCTACGAGGACGCCCCCGTCGCCCCAGCCCTCCAGCCCACCGACCCGACCCACTGATGCGCAGGCTCGACCCTGCAGAAACGATGGCACCCCGATGACCGAGAAAGCTCCCCCGTTCCGCTCCGTGATGCGCGGCTACGACCCGGCCCAGGTCGACTCTCACCTGGGCCAGCTCTTCGCGGCGCTGGAGGAGGCCAGACGTGAGGCAGCTGACCGCACCGTCGAGCTCAGCAAGACCCAGACGGCTCACGCCGACCTCAACGCCGAGCTGGACGGCCTGCGTCGGCACGCCCAGACGCTCGAGGCGGCACAGCGCTCCGCCGGCCAGCCCAGCTATCAGAACCTCGGCGAGCGGATCGGCAAGATCCTCGAGCTCGCTGACGCCGAAGCCGCTGACCTGCGGGCGATGGCCGCTGCTGACGCGGACAACCACCGCGCCTCGGCGATGGCGGCCGTCGAGTCCCTCCGGGCGGAGACGACGCGCTACACGGAGGAGGTCCGCAGCAAGGCCGAGGCCGATGCGGCCAGTCTGCTGGAATACGCCAACCGCCGCGCGGACGAGATCATCGATGATGCCGAGCGGGGTGCTCAGACTCGGCGCGGGGAGGCGGAGGCACTCTACGAGAGCCAGCGGGCCAAGGTCTCCGCCGCCGCCGCCGACTTCGAGACCACGCTGGCCGAGCGCCGAGACAAGGCGGCGGCCGAGTTCTCGGCGCAGCTCGCGATGCACGACCAGCACCTGACCGAGGCCAAGGGGCGGGTGGAGACGCTCACGTCGGAGTCGGAGCAGGCGCACTCCCAGGCGCGCACCCAGGCCGACTCGCTGCTCGAGTCGGCTCGGGCCGAGGCGACCCAGCTCGTCAAGGCTGCCCGTGACCAGGCCGAGCGGGTCCGCACCGAGTCGGAGCGGGAGCTCGCGGCAGCCACCACCCGTCGGGACAGCATCAACAGCCAGCTGGCCAACGTGCGCCAGATGCTGGCCACTCTCGGCGGGGCCGCCCTGGCCTCGCAGGCCGCCCCCGCCGCACCGGTCGCCGCTGCTGTCCCAGCCTCCGAGGCCCAGCCGCAGGTCGAGCCCGAGCTCCAGCCGGAGCCCGCTTCGACCGGTGCACCGGTCGAGGTCGAGCAGACCACCTCGATGGATCAGACCACCTCGATCGAGCAGTCCGACGAGCTGGGGCAGCCGGCTGCAGCTCGCTGACCGGCCCCACCCAGGTGGAGTCAGACCCGGCCGTCGTCCTCGCGTCCCTGCGGGTTCGACGGCTGGTCTGTGCCGGGGGTCTCGGGTGACGGACCGCCCTCCCCGGTGAGAAGGCCGTGGTGCCCGGGAGGGCCGTCGACGGACGGGGCGTCGTGCACCGGGCTGTCACTGTTGAGCAGGTCGTTCAGCAGCTGACCGCCGAGGCGACGGAACGTGCGACGAGGGCGCTCACGGTCGAGCACGGCCACCTCGAGCTGGTCGGCGGGCAGGGTGCGGGCCGGACCTCCGGCCGGGTCGAGCGCCAGCGCGTCGACGGCCAGCGACAGCGCACCCCCGAGGGTCAGGCCCTTGGTCCAGCGGTCCTTGAGCAGCTGCTCGGACTGGGCGATGGTGCCACCCATGACGACGAACCCGTGCTGGTCGGCGACCGACCCGTCGTAGGTGAGGCGGTACATCTGGTCGTGGTCCTCGTCCTTGCCCACCTCGGCGACGACGATCTCGATCTCGTAGGGCTTCGGCTCCTGGGTGAAGACCGTGCCGAGGGTCTGGGCGTACGCGTTGGCCAGACCACGAGCACTCACGTCCGAGCGGTCGTAGGAGTAGCCGCGCAGGTCCGCGTAGCGGATGCCGGCCACCCGGAGGTTCTCGAACTCGTAGTACATGCCCACGGCGGCGAAGGCGATCCGGTCGTAGATCTCGGAGATCTTGCGCAGGCTCTGAGGGTTCTCCGCGACGAAGGCGATCCCCTTGTCGTAGGCCAGCACCACGACCGAGCGGCCGCGCGAGATGCCCTTGCGGGCATAGTCGGCCTTGTCCTTCATCAGCTGCTCGGGTGAGACGTAGAACGGCATGCTCATCGCGCACCTCCCGGGTTGTCACGGCGGTCGGTCACGATCTGCTGCGCCACCTGACCCAGGGTCCCGTCGTCGAGGAACCGGGCTCCGTCGACGTCGACCACGGCCAGGGTCGGCCAGATTCGCCGCCCGAGGTCGGGGCCTCCGGTCGCCGAGTCGTCGTCGGCAGCGTCGTAGAGCGCCTCGATGGCGATGCGCACGGCGTCGGCCTGGGCCATACCCGGGCGCCACAGCTTCTTGAGGGCGCCGCGAGCGAAGAGCGAGCCGGATCCGACGCTGTGGTGGTCGTGCTCGCGGTAGCAGCCGCCGGTGACGTCGTAGGAGTAGATGCGGCCCGCCCGGTCGCGGTCGTCGTAGCCCGCAAAGAGCGGCACCACCGCCAGCCCCTGCATCGCCATCGCGAGGTTGCCCCTGATCATCGTGGCCAGACGGTTGGCCTTGCCCTCGACGGACATCAGGGTGCCCTCGATCTTCTCGTAGTGCTCGAGCTCGACCTGGTAGAGCTTGACCAGCTCGATGGCGAGCCCGGCCGTGCCGGCGATGCCGACGACGGAGTACTCGTCGGCGGCGAAGACCTTCTCCATGTCGCGGTTGGCGATGAGGTTGCCCATCGTCGCGCGGCGGTCACCGGCCATCAGCACCCCGCCGGCGAACTCCACCGACACGATGGTCGTGCCGTGCGGAGCGTCGATGGACGCACCGACCGGAAGCGGGCGCCCACCGGGCAGCAGCTGCGGCGACATCCGGCCGACGAACTCGGTGAAGGACGACGACCCCGGCGTCGTGAAGGCGTGGTGCAGGCGGCCCGAGGTCAGTCCGTCGCTCACTGGCCGCCCTTCTGCACGAAGCCCTTCACGAACTCCTCGGCGTTGGACTCCAGCACCCCGTCGATCTCGTCGAGCAGGCTGTCGATGTCGTCGTCGAGCGCCTCCTTGCGGGCGGAGACCTCGGGCGAGGCGGCGGTGGGCTCCGGGCCGTCGTCGGTCCCGTCCTCGCGCCGCTGTGGCCGGCTCTGCTCCTGGCTGGGCATGGCGTCCTCCGTCACGTCTCGGCTCCCCCCGCCGAACGGCGGGAGGTCGTCGTCCTGCTCCGACCCTAACCGGCGGCGGCGTCCAACTCACGCAACAACGTGGTCACGTCCGGGGAGCGGTCCATGATCTCTCCCACGTGGGCCTTGGTCCCGCGCAAGGGCTCCAGCATGGGCACCCGTTGCAGGGCATGACGACCGGGCACGTCGAAGATGACGGAGTCCCACGAGGCGGCGGCGATCTGGGGGGCGAACTTCTCGAGGCACTTGCCGCGGAACCAGGCTCGGGTGTCCTCCGGTGGCTCGGTCACCGCTCGGGCCACGGCAGCCGCGTCGACCAGGGTGGTCACCCGCCCCCGCTCCCGGAGCCGGTGGAACAGCCCCTTCTCGGGGCGCACGTCGCTCCACTGGATGTCGATGGCCCGCAGCCGCGGATCCGTCCACGCCAGCCCGTCGCGGTCCCGGTAGCTCTCGAGCAGGTTGAGCTTGGCCACCCAGTCGAGCTCTGCCCCGCAGGACGACGGGTCGGTCTCGAGCTTGGTCAGGACCTGCTCCCACAGCGTCATGACCTCCTCGGTGTCGGGATCCTCGAGCGGGTCGTGGCCTCGGTCGCGCAGGTAGGACTGGGCCGCCCCGAAGTACTCCCAGAGGACCTGCACCGCCGTCAGCGTGCGGCCGTCACGCAGGGTCGCGGTCGCGCGCAGGGTGGGGTCGTGGGAGATCGCGTGCAGGGTCGCGACCGGCTTGACCATCGTGAGGTCGAGCCCGACGCAGCCGTCCTCGACCATGGCCAGCACGAGCGAGGTCATCCCTGTCTTCAGGACGTTGGCGACGTCGCAGTGGTTGGCGTCGCCGATGATCACGTGCAGCCGCCGATAGAGCTCGGCCACGGCGTGGGGCTCGTCGCGCGTGTTGATGATGGGCCGCTTGAGCGTCGTCTCGAGACCCACCTCGACCTCGAAGAAGTCGGCCCGCTGGCTCAGCTGGAAGCCGGCCGTGCGGGAGTCCTGGCCGATGCCGACCCGGCCCGACCCGCAGACCGCCTGCCGCGCGACGAAGAAGGGGATCAGGTGCTTGACCACCTCGGCGAACGGGGTCTCGCGACGCATGAGGTAGTTCTCGTGGGTGCCGTAGGACGCGCCCTTGCCGTCGGTGTTGTTCTTGTACAGGTTGACCGCCGCCAGCCCCGGGGTCGCCGCGAGGCGTCGTACGGACTCGAGCATGACCATCTCGCCGGCGCGGTCCCACGTGACGATCCCGCGGGGGGTGGTGACCTCGGGCGAGGAGTACTCCGGGTGCGCGTGGTCGACATAGAGCCGTGCGCCGTTGGTGAGCACCACGTTGGCGAGCGTCGGGTCCTCGATGTCCGTCAGCTGGCTCGGGTCGGCCACCCCGCGCCCCATCTCGAAACCGCGGGCGTCGCGCAGCGGGGCCTCGTCGGCGTAGTCCCAGCCGGCCCGGCCGGAGCGCACGCCGTGCGAGCTGGCGTAGGCGTTGACGACCTGCCCCGACGCGATCATCGCGTTGGCTGTCGGGTCTCCCGCCACCGAGATGCCGTACTCCGTCTCGATCCCCATCACTCGACGCACCGTCATGCGCGTCACCCTACGTGCGGTGGGCGCAGCCCGTTGGAGAGGATGGGCGCATGTCACCGTCGACCAGCCCCCTCAGCGTCCTCCCCTGGCGCACCCGCCTCTTCGCCGCCCTCTACGACCGCACCGGAGCGCTCGACGTCGACGGCATGGACCTCGACCAGATCCGGGCCGCCCGGGGCCGGGTGGCCCCGATGGTGCCGCCGGCCACCTGGGTGACCGGGGCGATGCCCAAGGGGGTGCGGGTCACGTCCTCCCAGCTGGCCGCCCGAGACGGGCAGAGCATCCCGCTGCGGGTCTATCGTCCGGGTCACGGCGCTGGTCCGCTGCCCGTCATCGTCTTCTTCCACGGAGGCGGCTGGGTGCTGGGCAACGTGCGCGGGTACGACGCCCTCTGTGGCTTCCTCGCCGACTCCGTCGAGGCCCTCGTCGTCAGCGTCGACTACCGCATGGCGCCGGAGTTCGTCGCGCCGCAGGCCGCCTACGACTGCGTCGACGCCGTGCGCTGGACCGCGTCGGGGGTCGCCGCCCTCGGCGGTGATCCCAGCCGGATCGCCGTCAGCGGCGACTCCGCCGGGGGCAACCTCGCGGCCATCGTCTGCCAGGTCGTGCGTGACGAGGGCGGCCCCACCATCTCGCACCAGGCGCTGCTCTACCCCGGCGTCGACGGCACCCAGAGCTTCCCCTCGATGCTGGAGAACGCCCAGGCCCCCATCCTCACCAAGCGCCAGGTCGACTCCTTCCTCGCGACCTACACCGCCACGAGCGAGCTGCCACTCGACCACCCGCTGATCTCACCCCTGTGGGCCGACGACCTCACCGGCCTGCCCCCTGCCCTGGTGCAGACGGCTCAGCTCGACCCGCTGCGCGACGAGGGCATCGCGTATGCCGCGGCGCTGACCGCGGCGGGGGTCCCGGTGCGGGCCACCACCTATGTCGGGGCGCCGCACGGGTTCCACAGCTTCCCCGGGGCGACGCTCGTGGGGCCTCAGGCCCGCTCCGAGCTCGCCGCCGAGCTCCGGGCCCGCCTCCTGGTGGGAGACCGGGCGACCACCGGGCACTGACCGGGCCCCGAACCGCGATAGCCTGCAGGAACTTGCCGCGCCCCACGGAAGGTGGACCGTGCACGAGGTCGTCGTCTTCTCCGGAAACGCCCACCCGGCCCTCGCAGACCGGATCTGCGAGCACCTGGGGGTGACCCGGTCCCCGGTCGACATCAAGCGCTTCAGCAACGACTGCCTGCAGGCGCAGCTACTCGAGAACTGTCGCCAGCAGGACGTCTACATCGTGCAGCCCCTGGTGCCGCCCACGCAGGAGCACCTCATGGAGCTCCTGCTGATGATCGACGCCGCCCGCGGTGCGTCGGCGGCCCAGATCACCGTCGTGATGCCGCACTACGCCTACGCTCGATCCGACAAGAAGGACGCCCCCCGCATCTCGATCGGCGGTCGGCTGGTGGCCGACCTGCTCGTGACCGCTGGCGTCGACCGGGTGCTCACGATGGCGCTGCACGCACCTCAGGTGCACGGCTTCTTCTCGGTGCCGGTCGACCACCTCACGGCCATCGGCGTGCTCGCCGACCACTACCGGGGCGCCGACCTCAGCGACACGGTCGTCGTCTCCCCCGACCTCGGCAACGCCAAGACGGCAACGCAGTTCGCTCGCCTGCTGGGGCTCCCGGTCGCTGCCGGCAGCAAGCAGCGGCTGGCCGACGACAAGGTCGTGATCGACGCGATCGTCGGTGACGTCTCGGGCAAGCGGGCCATCGTGCTCGACGACGAGATCGCCACCGGCGGCTCGATCATCGAGCTGCTCGAGCGACTCAAGGACGAGGGGTGCACCGAGGCGTCGGTCGCCTGCACCCACGGCCTGTTCGCCGGCAAGGCGGTGGAGCGACTGCGAGACCACCCGATGATCACCGAGGTCGTGACGACCGACACCGTGCCTCCACCGACCGGCTGGCCTCAGCTGCGCATCCGCTCCACGGCCGAGCTCTTCGCCGAGGCCATCCAGCGCATCCACCTGGGCAAGTCGGTCTCGTCGCTCTTCGAGGGCGTCGACCCCACCCACGCCCCACCCCAGCCGAGGTTGCCCTTCTGATGTCCATGGTCTCCACCGGCCGCAGCGTCACCCCCGTCGCGGCTGCCGCCCTCGACGCGGTGATCGTCCTCGTCTTCGCCGCCATCGGCCGGGCCAGCCACGACGAGGGCAGTGCGGTGGTGGGGGTGCTGGTCGTCGCGTGGCCCTTCCTCGTCGGCGCTGCGGCGGGATGGGCGCTCTGGCGCTGGCGCTCGGGTCGGTGGCCGGTCGACGTGCGGCCGGGGCTGGTGGTCTGGGCGGGGACCCTCGTCGGGGGCATACTCCTGCGCGTCGTGACCGGGGCGGGCACGGCCTTCTCGTTCGTGGTCGTCGCCGCGCTCTTCCTCGCGCTGGGCCTCCTGGGCTGGCGGGCGCTGCTCCCGCGAGTGCTTCCCCGGCGCTGAGCAGCGCCCGCCCCGCACCCGGTTTCCAGCCGACCGGTCAGCAGCCTCGTGCCCGACCCGGTCTCGGTCGGTCGTCGGGCAGCCCGGCAGCCGGCCCGTGCCGACGGACCAGGTGCTGAAGCTGCTGAAGCCGGCGACGACGTCAGGGTCGCTGCGGATCTCGGACCCGGGCCCTCCGCTGTCGTGCCTCTTCATCCCCCCGTTCCAGCAGAACGGGCGTGGTCCCCCGCGACCTCTTCCACCGACCGCAGCATCAGAGGTACTGACCGGTGTTGGCGACGTTGGCGATCGAGCGTCCGGGCTCGGTGCCGTCCTTGGTGTTGATGAGGGTGCGGATGTAGACGATGCGCTCACCCTTCTTGCCGGAGATCCGGGCCCAGTCGTCGGGGTTGGTCGTGTTGGGCAGGTCCTCGTTCTCCTTGAACTCGTCGACGCAGGAGGCGAGGAGGTGCTCGACCCGGATGCCCTTCTGGCCGATGGTGAGGAAGTCCTTGATCGCCATCTTCTTGGCCCGGTCGACGATGTTCTGGATCATCGCGCCGGAGTTGAAGTCCTTGAAGTAGAGGACCTCCTTGTCACCACCGGCGTAGGTGACCTCGAGGAAGCGGTTCTCGTCGATCTCGGAGTACATCCGCTCGACGGTGGCCTGGATCATGCCCTCCACCGTGCCCTGTCGGCTGCCGTCGTTCTCGGCGAGGTCGTGCTCGTGCAGGGGCAGGTCGGCGGTGAGGTACTTGGTGAAGATGTCACGCGCGCTCTCGGCGTCGGGGCGCTCGATCTTGATCTTCACGTCGAGCCGGCCCGGGCGCAGGATGGCCGGGTCGATCATGTCCTCGCGGTTCGAGGCACCGATCACGATGACGTTCTCGAGTCGCTCGACACCGTCGATCTCCGAGAGCAGCTGCGGCACGATCGTGGTCTCGGTGTCGCTGGAGACGCCCGATCCCCGGGTGCGGAAGAGCGAGTCCATCTCGTCGAAGAAGACGACGACCGGGGTGCCGTCGCTCGCCTTCTCGCGCGCCCGCTGGAAGATCAGGCGGATGTGCCGCTCGGTCTCGCCGACGTACTTGTTGAGCAGCTCAGGGCCCTTGATGTTGAGGAAGTAGCTCTTCTCCGAGGCCTGGCCCGTGCGCTCGGCGACCTTGCGGGCCAACGACGCCGCGACCGCCTTGGCGATCAGCGTCTTGCCGCAGCCCGGCGGGCCGTAGAGCAGGATGCCCTTCGGCGGCTTGAGCTGGTGCTCCTTGAACAGGTCGGGGTGCAGGTAGGGCAGCTCGACGGCGTCACGGATCTGCTCGATCTGACCGGCAAGACCGCCGATGTCCTCGTAGGCGATGTCAGGGACCTCTTCGAGCACGAGATCCTGGACCTCCGCCTTCGGGATGCGCTCGTAGACGAAGCCCGATCGGGTGTCGAGCATCAGCGCGTCGCCGACGCGCACCGTCTCACCCTGCACCTCCAGCGACTCGGCCCGGCGCACGATGCGCTCCTCGTCACCGTGGGCGACCACGAGGATGCGGTCGTCGTCGAGGACGTCCTTGACGGTGACGACCTCGCCCACGCGCTCGAAGCCGCAGGTGGCCACGACGTTGAGTGCCTCGTTGAGCATCACCTCGCGCCCGGGGTTGAGGGTCGCGGGGTCGACGGTGGGGCTGACCGCGACCCGCATCTTGCGGCCCGACGAGAGGATGTCGACGGTCGCGTCGTCATACGACTCGAGGATCAGGGCGTAGGCGCTCGGAGGCTGCGCGAGCCGGTCGACCTCTGACTTCAGCGTGATGATCTGCTCACGCGCCTCCTTGAGCGTGCGCACGAGACGCTCGTTCTGGCTCGAGAGCGTCGACAGCGACGTCTGGAGCTGGCTGACGCGGCTCTCCAGGTCACGCGAGCGGGACGGGCCGGAGCTCAGGGTGTCGCGCAGGTCGCGCACCTCGTCCCTCAGCTGGTCGCGCTGCCGCTCGAGCTCGCGCGGCTCGGCGGCCGCGGCCACCTCTGGGACCGGGGTGGACCGGTCGTCGCCGGGCTGGGATAGGTCGGACATCAGCGCCTCCTGACAGGGGCGGAGCAGGGACCTTTATGACCCTAACCGGACCGACCCCTCACCCGTCGGAGGTTTCGGTCACAGATCGGCGCACGCGTCGGATCTTCTTCTCCGACACCGGACGCTCCCCCAGCGCCTCAGGGCTCCACTCCAGCGCAGGGACGGCCCTCAGGTCGGTGCCGACCCCGTCGAGCGAAGGGCCCGACGTGTCGGCGACGTCACTCGGGGCCGTCTCACCGTCGACCGGGGTGTAGCCCTTGGCCGGTCGGCGGGTGCGTCGCGGCGGAGTCACGCCGGGCGCCAGGCGGCGCGTCGTGATCAGGAAGCCCGTGTGACCGTGCATGCGGTGCTGGGGTCGCACCGCGAGGCCTTCGAGGTGCCATCCACGCACCAGCGTCTCCCAGGCCGAGGGCTCGGTGTAGCCCCCGTGGTCGCGGATCGCCTCGGCGACCCGGCTCAGCTGGGTGGCGGTCGCCACGTAGCAGATCAGGACGCCGCCGGCGACCATCGCGTCGCCGAGCACGTCGAGGCACTCCCAGGGAGCCAGCATGTCGAGGACGACCCGGTCGACGCTCCCGCTGGCGACGACGCCTGGCAGGGACTCGACGAGGTCTCCCACCTCGACCTGCCAGGCCGGGTGGTCGGCACCGAAGAAGGCCCGTGCGTTGCCCCGCGCGATGTCGGCGAAGTCCTCGCGACGCTCGAACGAGATCAGTCGACCGCTCTCCCCCACGGCCCGCAGGAGCGACATGCTGAGGGCCCCCGACCCGACCCCGGCCTCGACCACGGTGGCGCCGGGGAAGATGTCGGCCATCGTCACGATCTGCCCGTGGTCCTTGGGGTAGACCACCGCCGCCCCGCGGGGCATCGACATCACGTAGTCGGCCAGGAGCGGCCGCAGACAGAGGTACTCGATCCCGGCGGTGTTGGCGACCACCGACCCGTCGGGGCAGCCGATGACCGCGTCGTGCAGGAGCCGACCGTGGTGGGTGTGGAACTCACGACCCTCCTCGAGGGTGATCGTGTGGAGCCGTCCCTTGCTGTCGGTGAGCTGGACCCTGTCACCCACGGCGAAGGGCCCGCGCAGCACGCGCAGAGGGGTCTCGTGTGTCTGGTCCGAAGCGGTCACGATGGAGCAGTCTAGGCTCGGCGCGGCCAGGCGACCGCGATGACGGCACGGGGCTGTCCTCGCTCACCGGGGTGGGTCACGACACTCCGGGGGGCGGAGGTTGAGTCATGGCTGTGGTCACGGGCTCTGTCGGCTGCTGACGCCTTGGTCGGCGACCAGCCCGAGGCGGTCCGGGCGGGCTCTGTCGTCCGCCGGCAACTCGACGTCACCTGAGCGCGGTGCCCCTAGGCTGACGGTCGTGCCCAGACCCGTCGATCTCGTTGATGTGGCGCGGGTACGCTCGCACGGCCCTCGACGAGCTGGAGCGGCTGCTCTTCCCGTCGTCGTGACCGCGTCGTCGTGACACTCCTCATCGCCGCGACAGCTTCTGGGCCTCGACCTCGTAGCGGCTGAGGGCCACCGCTCCCGCGCGGTAGAACCGCCGCCGCAGGGCTCCGGCGACCTCGGCGCTGTCGCCCACCTTCAGGCGCAGCGCCACCCGCCGCGTCGAGGCGCTCCAGCAGGCGACGTCGATGGTGTCGACCGCGACCGTGGGACGGTCCGGGTCGGCCCGCTTGGTCAGCTCTCGCGGCACGACCAGCCGCAGGGAGACCAGCACGTCACCGCTGGGCATGACCCGCTCCTCGGGCCCGCCGGAGACCCGCCCGACCAACCGCACCTCGTTGACCGCGGGGACCGACTCTGTGGACCGGGTCTGCATCTGGAGCCTCTTCCTGTCGTTTCTCGTCGTCGGGCCCACCGCCGGCCCGCCGCCAGCATCGACCGACCCGCTCGCGGAGGCCAGCAGCCCGGCCCGAGCCTGTGGACGACCCCCCGGGACCTGGGGGCTGTGGACGACCCGGGTCGCGTGCGGCCGGTCGCGATCAGGTCGCGATCCGGTCGCGGTCAGGTGCGCTCAGGCGCCGCTGGTGCGCAGGGCGGTGTCGAGGTCGTCCATGGTGACGGACCCCAGGGGCCGTCCCTGCTGGTCGAGCACCAGCACGACCGGGGGGACCGCCGATCCGGCGACCGAGGCACCGGCCACGGCGTCGACGATGGCGGACACGTCCCCGTGCGGGTCGCCCGCGACCACCCACCCCTGCGGCTGCAGAGCGGTGACGGCGCTGGTCGGCAGTCCACGGGCGACGCTGTGCGGGTCAGCCGAGCGAGCCGCCTCCCGGTCGACCAGCCCGACGGGCCGCCCGGACCGGTCCCAGACGACGACGAGACCAGCGAACCCGGACATCCGGGCCAGGACCTGCGCCAGGGGCTCGTCACCCGAGACCCCGGCGACCGGGCGCAGGACCTGGGCGAGCGGGACCCGCTCGACGGCGCGACCGCCCGCGCCGGAACGGATCGCGTTGCTGGCCCCGACCCACAGGAAGGCCCCGATCAGCCCCGTCCAGACGATCCCGTAGAGAGAGGGCGTCCGCCCCTGCAGCAGGGGTCGACCCACGACCAGCGCCACGAGGACGGCGGTCAGGATCCGGCCGAGCCACCCCGCCACGATGAGTCCGGTGTGCCGGCTGCCGGTCACCTTCCACACGAGGGCGTCGACGACGTACCCTCCGTCGAGGGGCAGGCCGGGCAGCAGGTTGAACACCCCGACGAGCACGTTGGCGTAGGTGACGGCGGCGAGCAGCAGGCTGGTCACGCCGCCACCGGGCACGACCAGCAGCATGGCGTAGGCCGCACCGGCGAGGGCGAGGTTGGCCGCCGGACCCGCCACGGCGATGGCCGCGCTGCGCCCGGGCCGCGACAGCCCGCCGTCGTAGACGGTGTGACCACCCCAGAGGTCGGCCACGACGCGGTCGACGCGGTGCCCGAGCCGCGCCGCCACCACGGCGTGGGCCGCCTCGTGGGCGAGCACCGAGAGCAGCAACAGCAGGGCGTAGGCGACGCCCACGACATACCCGAAGGTGCCACCGCGCTCGCCCGTCGAGGGATCGACCACGCCCGGGGCGAAGAGCACGACGACCACGACCGCGATGATCGGCCACGACCGCCCGAGGTAGACCGGGACCCCCTTCAGGGTGGCGAGGCGCCAGCCGTACGGGGACGCGGACTGGCCTGCGCTCATGTCCTCGACCCTACGTCACCGACCCTGCGAGGGCGGTGGCTGCGCTGTGGGTGCCCTGTGCCTGGTCTCGCCCGGGAGTGGCCACGGTGCGCCCGGGCAGCGGACGGGAACAGGCCCCTCGCCGTCCCGGTTGACCCGTCATACTGGGCGGGTCGATCCCGACGCGCACCAGCCCACCTGAGACAGGACCGCACACCCATCGTGACTGCCAGCCAGACCATCCAGGACCTACGACCCGACGCGACCGAGGACCTGAGCGCGCTCCTGCGCACCCGGATCCTCGTCCTCGACGGGGCGATGGGCACGATGATCCAGCGCTACGAGCTGTCCGAGGAGGACTACCGGGGGGAGCGCTTTGCTGACTGGCCGAGCGACGTCAAGGGCAACAACGACCTGCTGACCCTCACCCAGCCCGACATCATCCGCACCATCCACCGGCAGTATCTCGAGGCCGGCGCCGACGTGCTCGAGACCAACACCTTCAACGCCAACAAGATCTCGATGCTCGACTACGGCATGGAGTCACTGGCCTACGAGCTCAACGTCGAGGCCGCCCGGCTCGCGCGGGCCGAGGCCGACGCCATGAGCACCCCCGACCGGCCGCGCTACGTCGCCGGCGCGCTCGGCCCGACCAACCGCACCGCCTCGATCTCACCCGACGTCAACGACCCCGGCAAGCGCAACGTCGAGTTCGACCAGCTCGTCGACGCCTATCTCGAGTCCGCCCGTGGGCTGGTCGACGGCGGCGCCGACCTGCTGGTCATCGAGACCGTCTTCGACACCCTCAACGCGAAGGCTGCGATCTTCGCGGTCGAGACGCTCTTCGAGCAGCACGCGCGGCGCTGGCCGGTCATCATCTCCGGCACGATCACCGACGCGTCGGGTCGCACCCTCTCGGGCCAGGTGACCGAGGCCTTCTGGAACTCCGTCCGCCATGCTCGCCCCCTCGCCGTCGGGCTCAACTGCGCCCTCGGCGCCGAGGAGATGCGCCCCTACGTCGCCGAGCTGTCACGCGTCGCCGACACCTTCGTCTCGTGCTACCCCAACGCCGGCCTGCCCAACGCCTTCGGCGAGTACGACGAGACCCCTGAGCAGATGGCCAAGGTGGTCGGGGCGTTCGCCGCGGACGGGCTGGTCAACTTCCTCGGGGGGTGCTGCGGCACCTCGCCGGAGCACATCGCCGCGATCGCCGCGGTGGCCGCCGTGGGCGTGCCGCGCGAGCCGGCCCACGTGCCGACCGCGCTGCGCCTGTCGGGGCTCGAGCCCCTCACCGTGCTGCCCGACTCGCTCTTCCTCAACGTCGGTGAGCGCACCAACATCACCGGCTCGGCGCGTTTCCGCCGGCTGATCAAGGACGAGGACTACCCCACCGCCCTCAACGTCGCCCGCCAGCAGGTCGAGGCCGGCGCGCAGGTCATCGACATCAACATGGACGAGGGGATGATCGACGGCGTCGCCGCGATGGATCGCTTCGTCAAGCTCGTTGCCGGTGAGCCCGACATCTCACGGGTGCCGATCATGGTCGACTCCAGCAAGTGGGAGGTGATCGAGGCCGGCCTGAAGTGCGTGCAGGGCAAGCCGATCGTCAACTCGATCTCGATGAAGGAGGGCGTCGAGCCCTTTCTCGAGCACGCCCGCCTCTGCCGCAAGTACGGCGCCGCGGTCGTCGTGATGGCCTTCGACGAGGAGGGTCAGGCCGACACGCTCGAGCGGCGCAAGACCATCTGCCGTCGGGCCTACGACCTGCTGGTCGACGAGGTCGGCTTCCCGGCCGAGGACATCATCTTCGACCCCAACGTCTTCGCTGTCGCCACCGGCATCGAGGAGCACCGCAACTACGGCGTCGACTTCATCGAGGGCACGCGCTGGGTCAAGGAGAACCTGCCCGGCGCGCTGGTCTCCGGCGGCGTCTCCAACGTGTCGTTCTCCTTCCGGGGCAACAACGCCGTGCGCGAGGCGATCCACGCGGTCTTCCTCTACCACGCGATCTCCGCCGGGATGGACATGGGCATCGTCAACGCCGGCGCCCTCGTGGTCTACGACCAGGTCGACCCCGACCTGCGCGAGCGCATCGAGGACGTCGTGCTCAACCGCCGCGACGACGCGGCCGACCGGCTGCTGGAGGTCGCCGACCGCTTCAACACCGGCGACACCAAGCAGGAGGCCGTAGCGCAGGAGTGGCGCTCGCTGCCGGTGGGCGAGCGGATCACCTACGCCCTGGTCAAGGGCATCGACGAGCATGCCGAGACCGACACCGAGGAGCTGCGGGCCGAGATCTCCGCCCGCGGGGGCCGGCCGATCGAGGTCATCGAGGGCCCGCTGATGGACGGCATGAACGTCGTCGGCGACCTCTTCGGACAGGGCAAGATGTTCCTCCCCCAGGTGGTCAAGAGCGCCCGGGTCATGAAGAAGGCCGTCGCCTACCTCATCCCCTTCATCGAGGCCGAGAAGCGGCCGGGTGACGTCGAGAGGGCCAAGGGCAAGATCGTCATGGCGACCGTCAAGGGCGACGTGCACGACATCGGCAAGAACATCGTCGGCGTCGTGTTGCAGTGCAACAACTACGACGTCGTCGACCTCGGGGTCATGGTGCCCGCCCAGAAGATCATCGACGCCGCGAAGGCCGAGAAGGCCGACATCATCGGGCTCTCCGGTCTGATCACGCCCTCGCTCGACGAGATGGTCAACTTCGCGTCCGAGATGGAGCGCCAGGGTCTCGACATCCCGCTGATGATCGGTGGGGCGACGACGTCGAAGGCGCACACAGCCGTCAAGGTCACCCCGAAGTACCACGGTCCCGTGATCTGGGTGAAGGACGCGTCGCGCTCGGTGCCCGTCGCCGCCGCTCTGCTGTCCGACGAGCAGAAGCCCCAGCTCCTGGCCGACACCAAGGCCGACTACGACGGCGTCCGAGCCCGTCACGAGGCCAAGCACGGTGAACGAAAGCTGTTGTCGCTGGCTGCGGCTCGCGCCAACTCGACCCCGCTCGACTGGAGCGCCTACCGTCCGCCGCGCCCGCGCTTCCTCGCCCAGCAGGCGAAGGACGTCTGCCACGGCCCGAGCTGCGACCACCGTCACGACGTCGCCCGGCAGTTCGTGCGCACCTACTCGAGGTACTCCCTCGAGGAGCTGCGCCGTTACATCGACTGGACACCGTTCTTCAGCGCGTGGGAGATGAAGGGCCGCTATCCGGACATCCTCAACAACCCCGCGTCCGGCGAGGCGGCGCGCAGGCTCTTCGAGGACGCGAACGCCATGCTCGACCGCATCGTCGACGAGGACTGGCTGACCGCCACGGGCGCCGTAGGGCTCTTCCCGGCCAACGGCGTCGGTGACGACGTCGAGGTCTACACCGACGAGACCCGCACGCAGGTGCTCACGACGCTGCGCGGGCTGCGCCAGCAGGGGCAGCACCGTGACGGCATACCCAACCGGGCGATGAGCGACTTCGTGGCGCCGAAGGCGACGGGACTGGCCGACTACGTCGGGGGCTTTGCCGTGACGGCCGGCCTGGGCAGCGAGGGCCGGGTCGCCGAGTTCAGGACGAACCTCGACGACTACAACGCGATCCTGCTGGAGTCGCTCGCCGACCGGCTGGCCGAGGCGTTCGCCGAGCGGATGCACGAGAAGGTGCGCAAGGAGACGTGGGGCTACTCCCCCGACGAGCACCTCGACGGTGACGCGCTCATCAAGGAGCAGTACGCCGGGATCCGGCCGGCGCCGGGCTACCCCGCGTGCCCCGACCACACGGAGAAGCTCACGCTCTGGTCGCTGCTCGACGCCGAGGCCCGCACCGGGATCACGCTGACCGAGAGCATGGCCATGTGGCCGGGCGCCTCGGTGAGCGGCTGGTACTTCGGCCACCCCCAGTCGCAGTACTTCGTCGTGGGTCGGCTGGGCCGCGACCAGGTCGAGGACTACGCGGCCCGCAAGGGCTGGACCCTCGCCGAGGCGGAGAAGTGGCTGTCCCCCAACCTCGGGTACCAGCCCGAGGACTAGGTCGGGGGGCTACATTCGGAGGTCAGAGGACCGACGACCGGGAGGACGACCATGGCGGACTGGCGCGCGGAGCAGCGCGTGAAGGAGTCGCTGCGCACGAGCACGCCGATGTCGGCCGCCGACCGGAGGGTCGCGCAGGGCATCGTCGACCGCACGGACCGACAGCGCTACGTGTGGGGCGTCTGGGTGGCGGTGGGTGTGGTGCTCGCCGTCGCGGGGCTCGTGCTCGGCCACGATTGGTGGCTGGCCCTGCCGGGCGTGGCGCTCGTCGTCGTCGGCGGCGTCTGGTGGCTGCTGGTCACCCGCCGGCCGCTGCAGCAGGCGGCGAGGACCGGGATCGTGCCGCGGCGGGTGCGGAACCGGGGCAAGCGCGAGGCGGTCCGCAGCGCCTGACCCGCGCCCTCCACACCGGCCGGGGCTGGCGGGCAGAGCCGTCGTCGCTGTCGTCGGGCTCCTCCCCGTGCACGAGGGGCGACAGTGCCGACGGGTCTCACCCGGCGGTGGACCACCTGGGTCTACCTCGCCCCGTCGCCCTCGTGCTGCCCTACGCTGTCGTGACCCGGCGGCGGCGACGCGTGAGCCCGCCCGACCTCTGCCCCAGCGCCTGGTCGGGGGCCACGCGACCTGGGGATCGAGGCGGTGTCGGGGTCGCGGCATACAGTCGCTCGTGTGACCACGACCGAGCTGCCGCCGCCCGTGCGCGGGCCGCTGCCCGGGCGGTCGGCAGCCCTGTCCCCCAGCCGGGCCTCCGACTTCATGCAGTGCCCCCTGCTCTACCGCTTCAGGGTCGTCGACCGGCTGCCTTCGCTGCCCTCGCCCGCGGCCGCCCGGGGCACCCTGGTGCACGCGGTGCTCGAGCGCCTCTTCGACCTGCCGGCGCACGAGCGCACCCCCGAGGCCGCGACCAGGCTGGTCGAGCCCCAGTGGGCGGCGCTGGTCGAGCAGGAGCCAGCCCTGGCGACGATGCTCGAGGACGACGAGCAGCGCACGCAGACATCGTGGTTCGCCGAGGCGACAGCGCTGGTGCAGACGTGGTTCACCCTAGAGGACCCGCAGCGGCTCGAGCCGCGCGACCGCGAGCTCTACGTCGAGGTGCCCGTCGACGGACTGATCCTGCGGGGCATCATCGACCGGCTCGACGTCGCACCCGACGGGGCCATCCGCGTCGTCGACTACAAGACGGGGCGGTCACCCGGCGAGCAGTTCGAGCGGAAGGCCCTCTTCCAGATGCGCTTCTACGCCCTGGTGCTGTGGCGGCTCCACGGGGTCATCCCCGCGGTGCTCCAGCTGGTCTACCTGGGTGACCAGGCGATCCTGCGCTACTCCCCCGACGAGCACGACCTGCGCGCGACCGAGCGCACGGTGCACGCCGTCTGGGACGCGATCCGGGCGGCCGACGAGACGGGCGACTGGCGTCCATCGCGCTCGAGAGCCTGCTCGTGGTGCGACTACAAGGCCCTCTGCCCCGAGTGGGGCGGCACCCCACCTCCGCTGCCGGAGCGGGACGGGCTCGGCTCCGGTGACCCCGTGGCTCAGCCCTGACGCACCGCTGCGTCGAGCAGCGGCAGCAGGTCGTGCGGCGTCAGACCCGCCAGAGTCGGCAGCTGCACCACGCCCGCGATGCGCGGCACCGGCACCACGTGGGGGACCGCGATCGTCGGCACCCCGGCAGCAGCGGCTGACCGGACGCCGGCCGGGGAGTCCTCGATCGCGACGCAGTCGGCCGCCTCGAGCCCCAGCTCGCGCAGGGCGGTGAGGTAGGGCTCGGGGTGGGGCTTGCCGTTGACCACCGCGTCACCGGGCACGACGACGTCGAAGGAGTCGGCGGGCAGCACCTGGAGGAGGAGGTCGGTGAAGGGTCTCCACGACATCGTCACGAGGGCCGTCGACACGCCGACGGCGCGGCAGGCCGCCAGCAGCTCGGGAGCCCCGGGGCGCCACGGCACCTCCTGCTCGACCCGGGCCATGACCCCCCGCATCAGGCGATCGACCACCTCGGCCACCGTCAGGGTGACCGGCGAGTGGTCGAGGATGTACTGCGCCGACACCTCGAGCGGGTTGCCCACCAGGGCATGGGCCTGCTCGTCCGACCAGGTGCCGCCGTAGGCCTCTACCAGCGCGTGCTCCTCGGCGATCCAGTAGGGCTCGCTGTCGATCAGCGTGCCGTCCATGTCCCACAGCACGGCCGCCGGGAGCGCTCGGGGCTGCCCCGGCCGGGAGTCCGGCCCGTCGACGGTGTGAGGGGCGCTGTCGGTCGGGGCGGGCGAGGTCACGAGGCCAAGTCTAAGGAGGGGCGGAGCCCCACCCCACGGCGCGTCATAGGGTGGGGTCTCCCGGGAGACCGGGCCGACCCCCCACCCCTCGCTCCCGGAAGGAGGCCCCGTGCTCGAGCTCGAGGACGTCCCCCCACTGAACGACCCGATCCTCATCGCGGCCTTCGAGGGCTGGAACGACGCCGGCGAGGCGGCCACCGCGGCGATCAGGCACCTGGCCGAGGTCTGGGATGCCGAGCCGATCGCCTCCCTCGACCCGGAGGAGTACTACGACTTCCAGGTCAACCGCCCGCGGGTGCTGACCGTCGACGGTCGCCGACGCATCCAGTGGCCGACGACGCGCCTCATGCTCGCCCGCAACACCGCCTTCGGGCGCGACGTCGTGCTGGTCGAGGGCATCGAGCCCTCCACCCGCTGGCGGTCCTTCACCGTCGAGCTGCTGGAGTACGCGCAGGAGCTCGGCGTCACGTCGGTCGTCACGCTCGGGGCCCTGCTCGCCGACGTGCCCCACACCCGGCCGATCCCGGTCACCGCCACGGCGGACGACGAGCAGGTGCGGGCCCGCTTCGACGCCGAGGCGAGCAAGTACGAGGGCCCCACGGGCATCGTGGGGGTGCTGAGCGACGCCGCCGGTCAGGCCGGTCTCACCGCGCTCACGTGCTGGGCCGCCGTCCCCCACTACGCCGGTGGGTCCCCGTCGCCCAAGGCCACGCTCGGCCTGCTGACGCGGCTCGAGACCGTGCTCAACGTGTCCATCCCCCTGGGTGACCTGCCCGAGGCGTCGAAGGCCTGGGAGCGCGGGGTCAACGAGCTCGCCGAGTCGGACGACGAGGTCGCCGAATACGTCCAGTCGCTCGAGGAGCAGACCGACACGGCCGACCTGCCCGAGGCCAGCGGCGACGCGATCGCCCGCGAGTTCGAGCGCTACCTGCGCCGGCGGGGAGACGCCAGCCCCCCCTCCGGCTGACCGACGACGACCGCGCGGTCGTCGCCCTCAGACCCTGATGCCGAGGAGGGCGTCGAGGGCACGGGCGAGCACGCCCGGGGCCCCGTGGTCGCTGCCGCCCTGCTCGAGCGCCGCAGTGGCCCAGTCGTCGACCGCCGCCAGCGCGCCCGCCGTGTCGAGATCGTCGGCGACCCGCTCACGCAGCCGCTCGACGACCGCCGCGGACGACGGACCGCCGTCGGTGGAGAGCGCCTCGCGCCACCGCGCGAGGCGGGTCTGCGCGGTGGTGAGCACCTCGTCGCTCCAGTCCCACGACGTGCGGTAGTGGTGGGCGAGCAGGCCGAGACGGATGGCCATCGGGTCGACCCCGTCGCGACGCAGCTGCGACACGAGCACGAGGTTGCCCTTCGACTTGCTCATCTTGGCCCCGTCGAGGCCCACCATGGCCTGGTGGACGTAGGTGCGCGCGAACGGCGTCTCGCCCCGCAGGGCCTCGCCGTGCAGCGCGCTCATCTCGTGGTGCGGGAAGATCAGGTCGTCACCGCCGCCTTGCAGGTCGAAGGGCATGCCGAGGTGGGTCAGGGCGATCGTGGTGCACTCGATGTGCCAGCCGGGCCGGCCGGCACCGAGCGAGCCACCGTCCCACGCCGGCTCGTCCTCGCGGGTGGCGCGCCACACCAGCGGGTCGAGGGCGTCTCGCTTGCCCTCGCGCTCCGGGTCCCCGCCGCGCTCGGCGAAGACCGAGAGCATCGCGTCCCGGCTCAGGTGGCCCACCTCGCCGAAGCGCTGCTGCGCCGTCGCGTCGAAGTACCAGTCCAGCCGCGGCTCCCCGCCCTCGCCGACCGGCACCGGCACCCCGTATGCCGATCCGCTGGCCACCAGCTTCTCCACCGCCGTGACGATCTCGGGGACGCTCTCGACGGCGCCGACGTAGTGGTCGGGGGCGATGACCTGAAGGGCGGTCATGTCCTCGCGGAAGAGCGCGGTCTCGCGCTGGCCGAGGGACTCCCAGCTCACACCGTCGCGCAGCGCGCGCTCGAAGAGCGGGTCGTCGACGTCGGTGACGTTCTGCACGTAGGTGACCCGGTGCCCGGCGTCGCGCAGGACGCGACCGACCAGGTCGAAGGTGACGTAGGTCGCGGCGTGACCCATGTGGGTGGCGTCGTACGGCGTGATGCCACAGACGTAGATGCGCGCGTGCCCGTCGGCGGGGGTGACCTCGCGCTCCTCGCCGGAGGCGGTGTCGTGGATCCTCAGCGGACGACCCGATCCGGGGACAGCAGGGATGGAGGGCGAGGGCCAGGCGATCACCTGCAGAGCCTAGTTCCTGTGGCGGCGCGGCACTGTCAGGGCCCTCGCCACCGCGACCCGCACCGGCCCACGGCGGGTCAGAGCGCCGGCCAGGGAATGGCCGGCCACCCTCCGCGGGGGCTGGGGTGGCGCCCCGAGCGCAGCATCGTGCGAATGCGGCGCACCAGGGCGGTCACGTCGACGGCGGGCAGCAGCCCCACCATCACGCTCATCAGCTCGGACTCCCCGTCGAGCAGACCCTGGAGCCGGGTGAGCCGCTCGACGTCGACCTCACGCAGCGGCTCACCGGCCCAGCCCCACAGGACCGTGCGCAGCTTGGGCTCAGCGCTGAAGGTCAGCCCGTGGTCGTAGCCCCAGAGCCGGCCACCGGGATCGCGGATCAGGTGCGACCCCTTGCGGTCGGCGTTGTTGACGACGGCGTCGAGCACGGCCACGTCACGCACGTCGTCCCTGTCCTCGTGCACGATGCTGACGGGCGCACCCTCCATCTCGCCGTCCACCACGCTCAGCCAGCCCTGCGGCACCCGCTTGGGCGGGCAGACGTCCACCGGTCGGGGGTCGGGCTCGAGGCCGAAGGGGTCGCCGATCCACAGCTGCACCGACCCCTGTCCGAGGGGCCCGTCTCGCAGCACGGTCGGGGGCACGACGCCCCAGCCGCCGGCGTGCGAGATCTCGAAGGTCGCCACCTCGCGTCCGGCCAGGGTGCCGTCGGGGAAGTCCCACAGCGGTCGCTCCCCCCGCACGGGCTTGTAGATGCCGTAGACCGGCCCACCGGTCAGCGTCTCGACGTCCTTCGTGTCACCGACCTGCACCAGCAGCGCGACGTTGGACGAGTCGCTGATCCGACCCACGACCTCGAGCTCGCCTGCGCGCAGCGCCGCCAGCACGGGCTCGACCTCGGCTGGAGAGTGCGGTCCGTTCACGAGCGAGAGCTCAGCGCTTGTAGCCGTTGGCGCGGGGGCACACGTGACCACTCGCGTCGAGGGGGCTCCCGCAGAAGGGGCACGGCGGGCGCCCGGCCGTGACGAGGGCGGTGGCCCGCTTGGCGAACGCCCTCGCCTGCGCCGGTGAGAGCACCACGCGCACGGCCAGCCGGTGCGGGGCCGCCTCGGCCTCCTCGCTGACCTGCGCCTCGGGGCTCTCGGTGGGGTCGGAGTCGAAGGCCTCGATGACCACGACCTCGCGGGCCGGGTCCCAGGCCAACGACATGGTCGAGATGCGGAACTCGTCCTCGATCGGCGTGCTCAGGGGCTCGAGGTCCTCCGGGCCGGTCGGGTCGGCGGGCACGGTCGTGAACTGGTCGAGCAGGTCTCCGACCTTGTCGGCGAGGATCGCCACCTGCTCCTTCTCGCACGAGAGGGAGACCAGTCGGCGGCCCTCGGACGCCTGGAGGAAGAAGGTGCGCTGACCGGGGGGGCCGACGGTGCCGACGACGAACCGGCTCGGCGGGTCGAAGTCGTGAACCGGCATACGACGACCCTAACGGACCGGCTCGGTGGTGGCGCCTGCGCCGCCCCCGACCGCGGCGTCGCCGTCGTCGTCCTGCTCGTCCGGGCCCTCTGCAGCCGTCTCACCCGGCTTCGGCGGGGGCGGCACCACCGAGCTGAGGTCGCCACCGGTGTCGTTGCTGCGCAACAGGAACGGGCGCTTGGAGGTGTACCGCACGATGGAGACGGACGCAGGATCGACCTGGATGCGCTGGAACTGGTCGAGGTGCGAGCCGGCCGCGTCGGCGAGGATCGCCTTGATGACGTCGCCGTGCGACACCGCCACCCAGATGGCGTCCTTGCCGTGCTCGTCGAGCACCTGGGCGTCGACTTCGCGGATGGCCGCGAGGGCCCGCGACTGCATCCCGGCCATCGTCTCGCCGGGGAAGTCGTCGCCGTCGGGGAAGCGCACGGCCGACGGCTGGTCCTGCACGGTGCGCCACAGCGGCTCCTTGAGCAGGTCACCCAGCTTGCGTCCGGTCCAGGCGCCGTAGCGGCACTCCCCCAGCCGGTCGTCCGTGCCGATCTCGACGCCCGGTGCCGCGGCCGCGACGATGGACGTGGCCGTCTCCTGGCACCGCTGCAGCGGTGAGGCGACGATGCGCACGATCGGCACACCTCCTGCGGCCATGCGCTCGCCCACGCGCTGCGCCTGCCCCTGACCGTGCTCGTCGAGCCCGATCCCCGGGGTCCAGCCGGCAAGGGTTCCGGAAGCGTTGGCGGCGGTGCGCCCGTGGCGCACGAGCAGGACGATAGGCACCACTCAACTCTAGGTGGGACCGTCTAGGCTCACGGTCACCGGGGTATGGAGCCCTGTGCAGTGGTCCGACCGATCGGGCTGCCCTAGGTCGAAGGAGTGTCTCGTGGAGTGGTGGGGCTGGCTCATCGTGGTCGTCGGGGTGATCGTCATCCTGGTCGGGCTCTTCGTCGGACTGCAGGCGCGACGGCGCCGCGGCGGGGTCATCGTCAACCCGGCCGCCGGGACCGGCTCCGATGCCGGCCAGGGACCGGGCGACGCAGGGGCAGGGGGCCCGGCATGAGTCGCCTGATGCGCACCTCCGAGATCGCGAAACGTCCCGTCGTGACCCACGCCGGTGAGGACGTCGCGCAGGTCAAGGACATCGTCTTCGCAGCCAACGGCGGTCGGGTCGGCGGATTCACCCTCGCCGGTCGCGGGCTGTTCTCCGGCCCCAAGAAGGAGGCTCTCGCCTGGGAGTCGGTCGGCTCCCTCGGGGCGGACGCCGTGATGATCGAGTCGGACGAGGTGCTCGAGCCCTTCCAGAGCGTGCTCGACAAGTCAGCGAGCTCGGGTGGCTCGGGCGGCGACGTGCTCGGGTCGAAGGTGCTGACCGACGCCGGCACCGACCTCGGGGTGGTCGTCGACGTCGTCGTCGAGGTCGACGACGAGGCGCACCGGTGCGAGGTCATCGGCTACGAGATCGAGGCGTCCGAGGCCCTCGAGACCAAGGGCACGAAGGTGCTCATCCCCCTGCCGGCCACGCTGTCGGCCTCCAAGGAGTTCCTCATGGTCCCCGACAGTGCCCGCAACTTCGTCGGTCGCGACCTGGCGGGCTTCGGCGCCTCGGTCGCCGCCTTCCGAGCCCAGCTCGAAGGGGGCGAGGCCTGATGTTGTTCTCCGTCGCCAAGGGCCACAAGGTCGTCTCCACCGACACCGCCGAGCAGGTCGGCAAGATCAAGGACGTCGTCGTCGACCCGGCCACCCACAGCGTGGTGGCCCTGCTGCTGAAGAAGGCCGACAACGGCTCGATCCTGAAGTGGTCGGACCTGACCGGCTTCGGCTCCGACGCCGCGACGGTCACCTCGGCCGCGCTGGTGGTCGAGGCCGACGACCAGGTCGACGCGCTGCGTGGCAAGGACCACGAGGTGCTCGGCAAGCGGGTGCTCGACACCCGCGGCGACGACCTCGGCACGGTCAAGGACCTCGACATCGACCCCACGACGGGGGCGATCACGTCGATCGTGCTCGAGCGCCGGTCGGTGCCCGGGCCGATGCTCGTGGGGGTCGGCTCCTATGCCGTGGTGGTCGCGCACGCCACCACGTCCTGAGCCCCGCCGACCGACCACCACCGAGGACGTGATGACACACCGGCTCGCGACGATCGGCGATGCCGCGAGGTCGCGGCTGTGGCCCCTGCCCGTGCTCGCCATCGCGCTCGCCCTCATCCTGGGGGTGCTGCTGCCCGCCGTCGACACCCGGCTCGACGGCCCGGGCACCGGTGACCCGGGCGGGCTCCAGTCCCTGATCTTCGGCGGCGACGCTGACGCCGCTCGGACCGTCCTGTCGGCCGTCGCCGGCTCGCTGATCACCGTCACCTCGCTCACGTTCTCGCTGACCGTGGTGACCCTCCAGCTGGCCAGCAGCCAGTTCTCACCGCGGCTGCTGCGCACCTTCACCGGCGACCTCTTCGTCCAGGGCACGCTGGGGGTCTTCCTGTCCACCTTCACCTACTCGCTCGTGGTCCTGCGCCGGGTGCGCACCTCGCACGGCGCCTCCTCCGAGTTCGTCCCCCGGCTCTCCGTCTCGTTCTCCTTCCTCCTCGGTGTGGCCAGCGTGGTCATGCTCGTGCTCTTCCTGGCCCACCTGACGGGTCAGATCCGACCCGAGACGATGCTGCGAGACGTCCACTCCGACGCCCGGTCCGTGCTGGAGGGCATCCGGAGTCGCCAGGCAGGTGCGCAGGCCCCTCGCCGGATCCCCGTCGAGCGACTGCCGCAGGTACCCCCCGAAGCGCGCAGGCTCCTCGCCCCGCAGTCAGGCTTCATCACCAGCATCGACACCTCGGTCCTGCTGCGTCGCTGCACCGAGGTCGGCCTCGTGTGCCTCGTCGAGCGACCCATCGGTCGATCGGTCGTCGAGGGCACCCCCATCGGCTGGGTGTGGGCATCGAGCGCTCCGGCGCCCAGCGACCTGGAGGCGATCGCCACAGCCCTGGCGTCCGACGGCGTGCAGACCGGTTACGAGCGCACCGCCGTCGACGACATCGGCTACGGCCTGCGTCAGCTCACCGACGTAGCGGCCAAGGCCCTGTCCCCCGGGATCAACGACCCCACCACGGCGGTCCACGCCCTCGGCCACATCTCGGCGCTGCTGTGCGAGCTGTCCAGCCTCGACCTCGACCCCGTCGTCGCCCACGACGACGACGGCATCCTGCGCACCGTGCTCCTGCAGGAGTCCTTCGCGAGGCTCGTCGACGAGGCCCTCACCCAGCTGCGCCGGTATGGCGCCGGCGACCCCCAGGTGATGTCGCGCCTGGCCCAGCTCCTCGACGAGATCGCCTACCGGTGCGCACCCGGCCAGCGTGAGGTCGTGCGCGGTCAGGTCGGCCGGCTGCGCGCGACGGTCGCCGCCCAGGACTTCGACGACACCGAGCGGGCCCAGCTCGAGCTCGCCCTGGCGGGTGTCGGACACATCCTCGACGCCCGCGGAGGGGCCAATGGTGGTGGACTGACCACGTGATCGTCGACCAGGCCATCTACCGGGACGGTGTGCGGCAACCGTGCAGCGACCTGAGCGACTCGCTCGCGATGCTGCGCTACGACCACACCGGCTTCCTCTGGATCGGGTTGAAGGACCCGACCGATGCCGAGTTCGACGTCGTCAACGACGAGCTCAAGCTGCACCCGCTCGCGGTCGAGGACGCAGTGCGCGGCAACCAGCGGGCCAAGATCGAGCACTATGACGACAGCCTCCTCATCGTCCTCAAGACCCTGCGATACGTCGAGGCGACCTCTGACGTCGAGACCGGCGAGGTCATGGTCTTCCTCGGCGACCGCTTCGTCGTCACCGTGCGGCGTGGTGAGGCCAACCCGCTGCAGGAGGTGCGCCACCGGCTCGAGCTCTCTGAGGAGCACCTCGCCCTCGGGCCGGCCTCGGTGCTGCACGCGGTCATGGACTCCGTCGTCGACAACTACATCCGGGTCGACGGCGAGATCCTCATCGACCTCGAGGAGATCGAGCGCTCGGTCTTCGGCGGCTCCCGCGACGTCGACGCGACGGCCATCTACCGGCTCAAGCGCGAGGTGCTCGAGATCCGTCGCGCGACGGGCCCGCTGGCCGAGGCGATGACCCGGCTGTTCCAGCCGCCGCACAGGACCCTCCTCGAGGCCGACGACCACGAGACCCTCGCGTTCTTCCGCGACGTGCAGGATCACCTGCTGCGCGTGAACGACCACGTCGAGTCGTACGACCGCTTGCTCACCGACATCCTCAGTGCGCACCTGGCCCAGATCTCGGTGCAGCAGAACGACGACATGCGCCGCATCTCGGCCTGGGTCGCGATCGCGGCCGTGCCGACGATGATCGCCGGCATCTACGGCATGAACTTCCACTACATCCCCGAGCCCCAGGCCTCGCTGCGGGTCGAGGGCCGCGAGGTCTACTACGGCTACTTCGTCATCCTGCTCGTGATGCTCTCCTCCTGCCTCGGGCTCTACCGCGCGTTCAAGCGGTCACGCTGGTTGTAGCCTGCCCTCACCGACCGTCATCCCGAGGAGCCTCCATGTCTGCCCGTGTCTTCCCGTCGCTCGCCGACTTCCGCGCCGCCGCCGGCGAGGAGCTCGGCACCAGTGAGTGGCACCAGATCACACAGAGCCAGGTCGACACCTTCGCCGAGGCGACCGGCGACCACCAGTGGATCCACGTCGACCCCGAGCGGGCGAAGGCGGGCCCCTTCGGCGGCCCCATCGCCCACGGCTACCTCACGCTGTCGCTGCTCCCGATGCTGGGCAAGGAGTGCTACGAGGTGCAGGGGCTGGCCATGGGAGTCAACTACGGCGCCAACAAGATCCGCTTCCCGCACCCGGTGCCGGTCGGCTCGCGGCTGCGGGCGACGGCGACGCTCAAGGACGTCGCCGACATCGCCATCGGCACCCAGGCCACGATCGTCTTCGTCATCGACATCGAGGGCGCCCCGAAGCCGGCGTGCATCGCCGAGGTCATCTACGTGATGGCCGCCGCCTGACCGTGCGTCAGGTCGCGGTCATCGCCCCGGTGGCGAGCACCACGACCAGGACGAGACCCAGGACGACGCGGTACCAGACGAAGGCCTTGAGGCTGTGGCCGGCGACGAAGCGCAGCAGCCAGGCGATCGAGGCCAGGGCGACGACGAAGGCGACGACGATTCCGGCCGCCATCTGGCCCTTGCCGAGCCCTGACAGGTCGGTGGAGACGGCTTCGTAGAGGCCGGCTGCCGTCAGGGCCGGGATCGCCATGAAGAACGAGAGACGAGTGGCGGTCACCCGGTCGAGGCCTCGCAGCAGCCCCGCCGAGATCGTGGCGCCCGATCGAGAGACGCCCGGGACGAGCGAGAAGCACTGCACGAGACCGATGACCAGGCCGTCGAGCACGGTGACCTCGCCCTCGCCGCGCACCTGGGTGCCCTGGGCGAGGGCGGAGTGGCGGGTCTCGGCCACCCACATCACCGCACTCCACAGGATGAGGGCGGCAGCGATGACCCACAGGCTGCGCAGGCCGCCCGAGATGACGTCCTTCGCCGCGAAGCCGACGAGGGCGACCGGCACCGAGCCGATGATCACCGCCCAGGCGAGCGAGTAGTCGTGGTGGGTGCGAGCCTCCGCAGAGACCAGTCCTCGGAACCAGGCACCGAGCAGCCGCACGATGTCACGGAAGAAGTAGAGGATGGTCGCGGCGATCGCCCCGAGCTGGATGATCGCGGTGTAGGCGGTGACGGCGGCGTCGTCGACCTTCAGGCCGAGCAGCTTCTCGGTGATAGTGAGGTGCCCGGTGGACGAGACCGGGAGGTACTCCGTCAGGCCCTCGACGACGCCGAGGATCAGGGCTGAGACGTAGGACAGGTCGCTCACGAGGAAGGGTTCGCTCTCGGTCAGAGGGTGGTGAAGACGGCCCATCCTCCCGTATGACGACCTGCCCTGGCGGCCGATCAGGGCCAGGCAACCCTGAGAGTTTGCCCAACCGCCCCCACCGTGACCCTCACGGACCGTCGGTCAGGGCATCAGCTCGGCCATCGTGCGCACCATCTCGAGACGTTCGTCGAGCGTGGGCGCCATGCTCGAGACCGACAGCGTGGTGACGCCCGCCTCGGCATACCGCTGCAGGCGGTCCTTGATGCGGTCCTTCGGCCCCAGCAGGGCGGTCGAGTCGAGGAACTCCATGGGCACGGCCGCCGCGGCGTCGCGGTGCCTGCGCTCGAGGTAGAGGTCCTGCACCTCCTTGGCGGCCTCGTCGAAGCCCATGCGGACGGCCAGCTGGTTGTAGAAGTTCTTGTCGCGGGACCCCATACCTCCGACGTAGAGCGCGGCATGGTCCCGCACCTGGTCGGCGCACGCGGCGACGTCGTCGCCGATGACGACGGGCACGGTCGGGGCGATGTCGAAGCCGGCGAGCGGGTCGCCGCCGTCAGTACCCTTGCCCCCGCGGCGGGCACCGCTGCGCACCGACTCCACGAGCTCACCCGAGTGCTCCGGGCTGAAGAAGATGGCCAGCCAGCCGTCGGCGATCTCACCGGCCAGCTCGAGGTTCTTCGGCCCGACCGAGGCGAGGTAGACCGGGATCTGCTCGCGCACGGGGTGCACCGTCAGGCGCAGGGCCTTGCCGGGGCCATCAGGCAGCGGCAGCGTGAAGTGCTTGCCGTCGTAGGCCACCTTGTCGCGACGCAGCGCCATCTTGACGATGTCGACGTACTCCCGGGTACGCCCGAGCGGTGAGGCGAAGGGCACGCCGTGCCAGCCCTCGCTCACCTGCGGGCCCGACACACCCAGACCGAGGCGGAAGCGGCCACCCGACAGGGTGTCGAGGGTGGCCGCGGTCATGGCCGTCATGGCGGGCGTCCGAGCCGGGATCTGCATCACGGCCGCACCGATGCCGATCTGCTCGGTCTTGGCTCCGACCCAGGACAGCACGGTCGGGGCGTCGGAGCCGTAGGCCTCCGCCACCCAGGCCACGCTGTAGCCGAGGCGGTCAGCCTCTTGGGCGAGCACGATGTTGTCGGCGTCGTTGCCGGCACCCCAGTAGCCGAGGTTGATTCCCAGTCGCATGCCTCGCAGGCTATCCGGCGGGGCACACGAGGCACGAGGGCGGTGGGGACTAGCCTTCGGAGACATGCGCCACAGACACCTCGGACGGTCGGGCCTGCGGGTGTCCCGTCTCGCCCTCGGCACGATGACCTGGGGGTCGGGAGTCGACCACGAGGGTGCGCGTGACCAGCTGGCCCTCTTCGTCGAGGCCGGCGGCACCCTGCTCGACACGGCCTACGGGTATGCCGGGGGCGCCTCCGAGGAGATCATCGGCACCCTGCTCGGCGACGTCGTCGCCCGCGACGACGTGGTGCTGTGCACCAAGAGCGGGATCTCGAGGCAGGGTGACGACCGGGTCGTCGACACCTCCCGGCGCGCCCTGGTGCGTCAGCTCGACGCGTCGCTCGAGCGGCTGGGCACCGACCACGTCGACCTGTGGCTGGTACACGCCTGGAGCGACGAGACGCCCCTCGACGAGACCCTGTCGGCCCTCGCGCAGGCCGTCAGCAGCGGCCGGGCCACCTACGTCGGGGTCTCGAACTACTCCGGCTGGCAGACCGCGAGAGCGCTGACGCTGCTGGAGCAGGAGCGAGTGTCGTTGGTGGCCAACCAGACCCACTACTCCCTGCTCCACCGGGTGCCGGAGGACGAGCTGGTCCCGGCGGCCCTGGCCCTGGGCTTCGGACTCCTGCCGTGGTCACCCCTCGGCCGGGGTGTGCTCTCCGGGAAGTACCGCAGCGGGGTGCCGAGCGACTCGCGCGCCGGGTCGCGCGACTTCCCCCACTTCGCCGAGCGCTACCTCGACGAGCGGTCGATGACGATCACGGAGGCCGTGGTGACCGCGGCGCGGGGGCTGCAGGTCAGCCCCGCCGAGGTCGCGCTGGCCTGGGTGCGTGACCGGCCCGGCGTCACGGCCCCGGTGCTCGGGGCCCGCACGCTGCCGCAGCTGCGCACCGCCCTCGCGAGCGAGGACCTCGAGCTGCCGCCCGAGATCGTCGAGGCGCTCGACGAGGTCTCGGACTGACCCTGCGTCCGCGTCGAGGAGGGCAAGGACCCACCGGGCGACGGACGCAGGCCGGGGTGGGCCACAGGTCAGGGGCCGAAGGCCCCGGTGGAGGTGCCGAGGGCGTCGCTCAGGCGGGCGACGACGAGGTCGAGCACCCAGCGGGCCTGCGTGCGGTCCTCGGCGACCATGACGTAGTGGTCTCGGTGGGGCACCACGTGGTGGGTGACGGTGACCCCGTCGTCGGCGAGGCGGGCCGCAAACACGTCGCCCTCGCTGCGCAGCACGTCGTACTCCGCCGTGACCACCAGGGTCGGTGACAGACCCGTCAACGAGGGGGCCAGCAGGGGTGAGGCATAGGGTTCGGTCCGCCGTGAGACGTCACGGAAGTACGTCGTGCGCACGAGATCGAGCAGACGGGCGTCGACCATCGGGTGGGCGATGGTCGCTCGCTTGGCCGAGCCGGGCTCGTGCACGTCGAGCGCCGGCACGACCAGCACGACGTAGGCCGGGTCGAACGTCCCCCGGTCACGGGCCTGGAGGGCGGTGGAGGCCGCGAGGTTCCCCCCGGCGCTGAAGCCGCTGAGGGCCAGCCGCGACCCGTCGAGCCCCAGCTCGTGGCCGTGCACGGCGAACCACGCGGCCACGTCGTGGGCCTGGTGCTGGGCCACCGGATAGGCCCGCTGGGGCGCGACGTCGTAGTCGACCGAGACCACGGCGGCCCCGACCTCGGCGGCGAGGAGTCGGGTGTAGAACGCGTCCATCTCGGGATGGCGCATGATGAACGCGCCCCCGTGCAGGTGCACCACCACGGGCGCAGGCCCCGTCCCGACGCCCTCGGGGGGCCGCTGCACGGTGCAGCGGACCCGCCCGTGCCTCGTCGGCACGGTGACGCGCTGCGGGCGCGGCAGGCGCGTGCCTGCCTCAGCGGTGAAGTCGAGGCCCCGGCCGTAGTCGACGGTGTATCGCGCCGAGCGCTGCATCAGCCACGCCGTGACGGCGACTCCAGGACCCATGCACGGTGTTCGGCACCGACGCCCCCGCCGATGGGGCGCCGGTCACGGGTGCTGCGCGGGGACCTCGTCCTCGTCGTCGTCCTCGTCGTCGTCGTCGTCGTCGTCATCGTCATCGTCGTCGTCGAAGTCGATGTCCTCGTCGTCCAACCCGGCGTAGACCTCGGTCGGCGCTGCCCCCCGCGGCACGTCGACCTCCTCGTCGTCGTCCTCGTCCTCGTCGTCGTCGTCGTCGTCGTCCTCGTCGTCGTCGTCGTCGTCGTCGTCGTCGTCGTCGTCGTCGTCGTCGTCGTCGTCGTCGTCGTCGACATCGTCGTCGTCGTCGTCGTCGACATCGACCAGCAGCGGAGTCATGACCTCGGTCGCCAGGAAGAGGGCCTCGTCGTAGTCGTCGAAGGCATCAGCCAGGTCGAGCGCGGCCGCCACCACTCCGGGGTCGTCCGGGTCGCGACGGGTGGTGGATACCTCGAGGTGTCGCTCGAAGGCAGCGACGAGAAGGGACAGCGCGGCGCGCGGGTCGGCGGACATGTGACGACCGTATCGCCCCATGGGTGAGAATGGCTCCTGATGATCGAGTACGAGTACCGCGTCCTGACCTTCTCGCGCGACCTGACCCGGGCCGAGGTGCGGCGTGCGCTGGTGGACCACGCCGAGTACGGGCAGTGGGAGCTGGCGCGCACGGTCACCTACCTCGGCGGGCTCCGTAAGGCATGGCTGCGCCGCAAGATCATCCGCGTCCGGCGCACGGCCTGAGCCGCCACTGCGTCCGTGCGGCGGCGGCCTCAAACCCCCGTCGACGCGGACGTAACGCGGGTCAGGCGCGGTCGAGGAAGTCGCGCAGCACCGTGGCCCCGAAGACCAGCGACTCGACCGGCACCCGCTCGTCGATGCCGTGGAACATCGGGGCGAAGGGCAGGTCGGCCGGCAGCCGCAGCGGGGCGAAGCCGTAACCGGTGAGACCGAGCAGGGCCAGGGCCTTGTTGTCGGTGCCTCCGGAGAGGCAGTAGGGCAGGACGGCCGCGCCGGGGTCCGCCGCCAGCAGCGACTGCTTCATCGCCTCGACCAGGCTCCCGCTGAAGGGCGTCTCGAGGGCGATGTCGCGGTGCAGCACCACCACCTCGACGAACTCCCCCGCCAGCTCACGCACCGTGGCCATGAGGTCGTCCTCGTGCCCGGGCAGGAAGCGGCAGTCGAGGTTGGCCGTCGCCGACTGCGGGATGACGTTCTGCTTGTAGCCCGCGGCCAGCATGGTGAAGTTGGCGGTGTCGCGCAGGGTGCCACGCACGAAGCCCGCGGCGCCCGGGATCGAGGCGAGCAGACGCTCGAGACCGGCGTCATCGGCATACGGGATGCCGGTGATCGTGCTGAGGCCGTCGAGCAGCTCGCGCACCGACGCGACGTACTCCCCCGGCCACGCGTGGGCGCTGATGCGGGCGACGGCCTGCGCCAGGCGCACGACGGCGTTCTCGTCGTTGGGCACCGAGCCGTGGCCGGCGCGGCCGCGGGCCCGCAGCTCCAGCCACGCGATGCCCTTCTCGGCCGTCTGGAGCAGGTAGGCGCGGGTCGGCTCACCGGTCGCGTGGTGCGGCACGGTCACGCTGTAGCCGCCCACCTCGCTGACGGCCTCGGTCGCCCCCTCGAACCACTCGGGGTGCTGCTCCACGGCCCAGTGCGAGCCCTTCGTGCCTCCCGCCTCCTCGTCGGCGAAGAAGCAGAAGGTCGTCGTGCGGGCCGGCTTGGCGCCGCTGCGGGCGAGGTCGCGCACGGCCGCGATGATCATCGCGTCCATGTCCTTCATGTCCACCGCTCCACGGCCCCAGATGCACCCGTCGCGCTCCTCGGCGCCGAAGGGGTCGACCTGCCAGTCGGCGGCGTTGGCCGGCACGACGTCGAGGTGCCCGTGCACGACCAGACCGGGCCGCGAGGGGTCGGCTCCCTCGAGCCGCACCATGACGTTGGCCCGGCCCTGCTCGCTCTCGACCAGCACCGGGTCGAGACCGACCTCGGTCAGCTGCCCCACGACGTACTCTGCGGCCTCGCGCTCGCCCGGCCCCGACCCGTCGCCGTAGTTGCTCGAGTCGATGCGGATCAGGTCGGCGCAGATGCGCGCGACCTCGCTCGCCGGGATGAGGGGGCTGCTGGACGAATCGGGGGTGACGGCCATGCCTGCCACCCTAGGTCAGCGCAGCGAGCCGCCACGCTGCGCAGACTGTCGCCGCCACTTTCCGCGTGGTGGATACTTTCCGTATGACGACACCGCGGGCGCCGGGGGTGCAGTCGCTGGGCCGCGCGTTCGAGATCCTCGAGCTGATGGCCGATGCCGGTGGCACGGCCAGCGTCTCGCAGCTCGCGACGCAGGCCGCCCTGCCCCTGCCGACCATCCACCGCCTGCTGCGCACGCTCGTCGACCTCGGCTACGTGCGCCAGGAGCCCTCGCGGCGCTACACCCTCGGGCCACGGCTGATCCGGCTCGGTGAGGCCAGCTCGCGCATGCTGCGCTCGTGGTCCCAACCCCTGCTCGTCGAGCTGGTCGACGCGCTCGGCGAGTCGGCCAACCTCGCGATGCTCGACCGTGACGAGGTCGTCTACGTCGGGCAGGCGCCGTCACGGCACTCGATGCGCATGTTCACCGAGGTGGGTCGCCGCGTGCAGCCGCACTGCACGGCCGTCGGGAAGGCCATCCTCGCCACCCGCAGCGACACCGAGGTCAGGGCCCTGCTCTCCCGGGCGGGTATGCCGGCGCGCACGGTGCACACCCTCACCGACCCCGAGGCCTTCACGAAGGAGCTCGCCCGGGTGCGCGAGCAGGGCTACGCGGTCGACGAGGGCGAGCAGGAGATCGGCGTGCGCTGCGTCGCCGTCGTCGTGCCCGATGCCCCGACCCCGCTGGCGATCTCGGTGTCGGGTCCCACCGGGCGGATGACCGACGAGCTGGTCGGCCGGGCCGTCCCCGTGCTGGGTGCGGTCGCGGCGCGGCTGTCGTCCGAGCTGGCCGCCACGGGCTGAGGCTCGACGACGCGGGACCTTCGGCCCGTGACGCGTGACCGGCGCACACCTAGCGTCGGCCACAGCGACGGTCGTCTGGCCGCCAGCCAGCTTCTTCCCCGGGAGGCCGCCATGTCGGCGCTGACGTCGTCCATCACCCTCGCCACGAACTACGTCGACGTGGGGTTCGTCCACGTCTCGTGGGCCAACCTCGCCGTCGTCGGCGCCATGGTGCTGCTCTTCCTGCTCGTGCTCGTCCTGCCCTTCCCCGGCGGGCACGGTGGACGAGGAAGGACCGGGCGATGACTACGCTGGTCCCGCCGGGAGCCGAGCACGCCACGCCCACCGGCCTTGGCGGCCTTGGTGTCACAGCCGAGGGCGACGGGCGCGAGCTCGCCGAGGGCAGCTGGACGGCCTGGCTGCGTGACCGGATTACCCACCTCGTCCCTCCCGGGCAGGCACTGCCCGACCGCCAGCCGGCCTACGTGGCCTCGTGGGCCTACGTCCTCGGCGTGATGACCCTCGCGGCCCTGGCGGTCGTCGTCGTCACCGGGTGCCTGCTCGCCGCCGGAGGCACCACCTGGTGGCACGTCGCGTCGCTCGGACACTTCGTCAACTCGATGCACTTGTGGTCCGTCGAGCTGTTCTTCGTCTTCATGGTCGTGCACCTGTGGTCGGCGTTCTGGATGGCCGCCTGGCGCGGGCACCGAGGCCTGACCTGGGTCACCGGCGCCGTGGCTTTCCTGGGCTCGATCGGAACCGCCTTCACCGGCTACCTCTCGCAGACTAACTTCGACTCGCAGTGGATCGCCGGCGAGGCCAAGGACGGGCTCAACTCCGTCGGCATCGGGGCCTTCTTCAACGTGCTCGACCCCGGGCAGATGCTCCTCGTCCACGTGACCCTGCTGCCCATCGTCGTCGGGCTGCTCGTCATCGCGCACCTCGTGCTCGTCCGGCGACACGGTGTCGTCCCCCCGATCGGTGGGCCGCTCGACCTCGACCGTCCGGGAGCCACCGACACGACACCTGACGAAGCCGCCCACCACGCCACGGGGAGGGTGTCATGACCGCTGTCGTCCCGCTTCCGGCATCCCCCCGTCGCACCCCGGCCCCAGCCTCCGCCGCCACCTCCGTGACCGCCGGCACCCGACCCTATGACCTCGTCAAGGAGCTCGTGATCGCCCTTGTCGCGGTCATCGTGCTCACCATTGGCCTCGCCGCCGTGTTCTCGTCACCCGACGAGCCGGCGATCACGATGAGCCGCTGGGCCACTGCCGCGCCGGCCGACGTCGTGGCCACAGCCGCCGGCGAGCTCGCGGGGACGACGACGAGCGCGGGATACGGCGCGCCCTACAACATGGCCTCCGACGGACAACAGCTGGGACCGCTGACCCTGCAGAAGTGGGGCGGGGTGCGGACTCCGGTCGACTCGGCCGAGGACCTCGTGCTGACCCCGCTGCGACACACCACCGGTGACGCGGCCCTCACGTCGGCACTGCGCGCGTGGGACGGCGCGGCCGCCGACCAGCGAACGACATGGGCCACGGCCTACGGGGACGCCCTCGCGGACGCCCCGGGCGGCGACCCGGCGAGGGTCACGGCCGGAGTCTACGGCCCGGTGCCCACACTGACCTCGTCGTTCCTGCGGCTCGCCTCCTCGGGTGGGCTGGAGGGCTCGCTCACCCAGAACGGCACGTTCTACGGCAGCGATGCGACCCGCTCGCTGCTCCTGCTGTCGGACGGCGCCTTCCTCGAGGACCAGGCCAGGGCCCAGAGCCTCGGCGGCGACCAGTGGGGGATGATGAACGAGACCGGCAACTACCCGGGCCAACCGTGGATGTGGCTCTACACCTTCTGGTACCAGATCCCCCCGTTCTCCACCTCCGACAACGCAGACGCGCAGGTGTGGGGTCTGATGATGCTGCTGAGCCTCGGCCTCGTCCTGGTCCCCTTCACCCCGGGGGTGCGCTCGATCCCCCGGATGATCCCGCTGCACCGACTGGTCTGGCGCCAGCCCCGCCGCCACTGAGCCGAGAGGTCCGCCCGCCGGGCGCTCCGGGTCATCCCCGCGCGAGCAGCACCACGAGGGGGATCTCGCGGGTCGTCCGTCGCTGGTAACCCGCGTAGTTCGGGTGACGCTGCGTGATCAGCGGCCAGATCCGCGCGCGTTCCTCGGCGGTCGCCACGTGCGCCGTCATGGGCCGCGAGGCACCACCACGCAGCGACACCTCGACGTCGGGGTCGTCGCGCAGGTTGAGGAACCAGGCCGGGTGCTGGTCGTCACCCCCGCGTGAGGCGACGACGACGAGGTGGCCGTCGTCGGTCAGGGGTGAGGTGAGCATGACCGACCGCCGTTGCCCGCTGCGGCGGCCCGTCGTGGTCAGCTCGACCACCGGCATCCCCATCGCCTCACGACCGAGCCGTCCACCGCTGAGCCGCAGCGCCAGGCGGTGGGCACCGTTCATGGCCTTGAGGGCGAGGTCGGAGGGCATGGCCGCAGTTTAGGGGTCGGCAGGTCAGGACGAGCGTGGTGTCAACAGGGCCAGGGAGTCGGCGAGGCGGCGGACGACGACCCGCACGCGATCGGTGGCGGGGTCGCTCGGCATCGCGTCGAGGACAGCGCCCACCCGCTCGCTGATGCCCTCGCCCGTGGTCCGCGGCGGTGAGGTGATCAGCGTCGGGAGGTCGACGAGACGCCGAGCCTCCGCCTCGATGAGGCGGCAGGCCCGCGCGAGCGCGGGGCTGGACCCGGCAGGTGACGCCTCGACCCTCGCGGCGAGGGTGCGGGCCACGGCATCAGCCGACCCCAGCACCGAGATCCGGTGCTGGAGGGCCTCCCGGCCCGCGCCAAAGACCCGCCCCCGAGTGAGGGCCTGGTGGGTGCGCACCACCTGGCGGGCGGCCGCTCCCGAGCGTACGACCAGGGCGATCAGGTCACGCTCGCCCGACACGCCCTCGAGATGGTCGGCGCACGCTGCCAGCAGGTCGGCGAGAGCGGTGAGGAAGGACCGCCGCGCGACCCGCAGGGTGGCCCGGGTGCCAGACGGCAGGACGACGACGCAGACGCCGATACCGACGACGGCGCCCACCGCCGTCTCCTCCAGACGCAGCAGCAGCAGCGAGTCGGTGAAGGTGTGCAGCAGCGCATAGAGCTCCCCGAGCATCAGGGTGATGAAGAAGGTCATCCCCGTGTAGGACACGGCCTGCAGGTAGAACGCGAAGAAGATGCAGGCCCCGAGGGATGCGAGCACCATCACCGTGCTGCCCGCGGTGACGTTGGCCAGCGCGACGGCGACGACGAGGCCGGCGACCGTGCCCGTTATGCGGCCGAGGCTCTTGCGGATCGTCTCCCCGGCCGTGGACGTGCCAGTGAAGGCGATGAACGAGGCGATGACGGCCCAGTAGTAGCGCTGCGGTGAGATGAGGTCGCCGATGACGATCGACAGCCCGGCGGCGACCGCAGCCTGCACCGCCTGACGCGTGCTCAGGCGCCAGCGGGACGGTGACCACCTGCGGGCGCCCTCGCGGGCATGGGTCTGCTCCGCGAGCGGCGCCGAGCCGGGCAGGTTGCCAGAGAAGAGGGTGACCACCGGCTCGAACTGCGGGTCGTCCAGCACCTCGTCGCTGCGGTCCGGCCGCAGCGCCGGGTGGTCGAGCTCGTCGACCGTCTCGAGGAGCAGCACGGCGGCGGCACCGAGGCGGCGGGCCGGCACGACGCCCTCGTGCCCGTGCGACTGCAGGGCCCGCGCGTGCTCCAGCGCGACGACCGTCGGCGCCCACCCGACCGAGCCGAGCACCGCACGCACGTCGTGGCGCACCCCCTCGGGCAGGTGCGGCAGCTGGGACAGGTCGAGGACGGCACCACACACCTCGTCGAGAGCCACCTCGATGTCGACGACCCACCGCCGCATGAACCCTGGGCTCAGATGGGCCGGCAGCGAATCGGCCTGCGAGAGCTGCCCATCGAGCAGCAGCGACACCTCCGAGAGCGCCACCAGCTGCCCGCGCATCGCCCGCACAGCCTTGAGGTCGTGGGGTGAGTCGAGCACGTCGATCGCGGTCGAGATCGCCGCTCGAGCCCTCGCCCGCAGGGCTGTCACGGTGCGGGTCAACGCCACACCGGGGTCCACCCGCAGCACGGTGACGAGCAGCACGCCGACCCAGCCGGTGGCAAGCACGATCGCCGCGACCATGAACGGCAGCGCGGCCACCGGGGGGTCGAGGAAGAGGGAGAAGAAGAAGGCCTGCCAGCCGAGGAACCCGAGGGTGAACCAGCGCGGGCCGAAGCGGCGCAGCCACACCGCGACGAAGGTGACGACGGTGAAGGCCACCAGCCCCAGCACGTGGACCTGGGCCGTGGTCACCCCCACGACCGCCCCGAGCGCTGCGGCGACCGCGCCACTGGCCACGGTGACCACTGCCGTGCGTCGGTCGCTCTCGCGCACGGAGGTCGACAACGGCATCGCGACGACGGCTCCGAGCAGGATGCCGAGCAGGCCGGTCTGGGACGAGGCACCCACGAGCCGCACGAAGACGGCCTCGACCGCCACGGTGGTCGCGACCGCCAACAGCGCGCTGACCCCCTGCCGCAGACGGGTCAGGCCGGGGTCGCTGGCGAGCACGCGGTCACGGGCGTCGCGAGCCTCCACCGAGAGCCGGCTGCGCCCCGAGACCAGCAGGTCGCGGGAACGGGCACTCGCGGGGCTGCTCACCCTCGCACTGTAGGCGTGAGGCGACGGTGCCGTGCGCGAGGGGACGGAGCTGGCGGCGCCGCTGCGACCCCGTCATCGGCATGATGGGTGACGTGACCGGCCCCGCCACACCCTGTCCGCCCGCGGCCCGCCTCGCGCTCACCGGGCGGGTGGTGGCCCCCGACGGCGTGCTCGAGCACGGGGTCGTGGTCGTCGAGGGCGACCGGGTGCTGTGGGCGGGGGTCGCCGCCGAGGTGCCCGGGCCACTGCGCGGAGGGCGGGTCCCCGCGGGCTGGGTGCCGGGCCGCACGATCCTGCCCGGCCTGGTCGACACGCACTGCCACGGGGGCGCGGGGGGCGAGTTCGGCCCGTATGCCGAGGGCGCGCGGAAGGCCGTGGAACACCACCACAGGTCAGGAAGCACCAGTGTCGTCGGCAGCCTGGTGTCGAACACCCCGGCGCGGCTGCTCGCCGGAGTCGCCACCTGCGCCGGCCTCGTGCGGGACGGCCAGCTCGCCGGCGTGCACCTCGAGGGGCCCTTCCTGTCGATCGCTCGGCGCGGTGCACAGAACCGCGACGTGCTCACCGACGTCGACCCGGCCCTGCTGGGTGCGCTCGTCGAGGCCGCCGCAGAGGCCGGCGCCGAGAGAGCGATCGTGCAGATGACCTACGCCCCCGAGCGCCCCGGTGGGGCCGGGCTACCGCGTCTGCTGGCGCACCAGAGCATCGTGCCGGCCGTCGGGCACACCGACAGCGACGTCGACACCGCCCGGGCCGCACTGCGTCTCGGGCGAGAGGTCGCACCCCGCGGAGGACGACCACTGGTGACCCACGTCTTCAACGCCATGCCGCCCCTGCACCACCGCGACCCGGGCCCGGTCGCTGCCTGCCTCGAGCGGGGTGCCGCGGGCGATGCCGTGCTCGAGGTCGTCGGGGACGGCGTGCACCTCGACGCCGGCACGGTGCGGATGCTCTTCGAGGTCGTCGGCGCCCAGGGGCTCGACCTCGTGACCGACGCGATGGCGGCCACCGGGATGGCCGACGGCCCCTCGTCGCTCGGGGGCCAGGACGTCCTCGTCTCCGCCGGGACGGCCCGACTCGCCGAGGGCGGTTCCCTCGCCGGTGGGGTGTCCACCCTGCTCGACGTCGTCCGCTGGTGCGTCGAGGAGGCCGGGGTCTCGCTGGCGGATGCCGTCACGGCCGCCGCCACCACCCCGTCGCGCACGCTGGGTCTCGATGACGTCGGGCGCCTGGCCCCCGGGACCTTCGCCGACCTGGTGGTGGTCGACGGCGACCTTCGCCCCCTCAGCGTCATGCGCCGGGGCGCCTGGCTCTGATCAGGACTAGCATCGCCCGATGTCACGCGAGCGCACGGGGTCGGCCGAGCATCCGCCGGGTGCTGCCGGCGACACCGCGGGCCTCGGGGACGACCGCCGGTGACCGGCTGCTGCACTCCCGACCGCCACCAGAGCCTCGGCACCGAGACGGCAGCTGGCCCGGGTCCTGCGGTGGCGCCCGGGGCGCCCCCTGCGCCGCGCACCCCGGCCGCGATCACCCGGCTCCTCGCCTCGGGTGAGCTGCGGCCGGGCAGTCCGCCCGACGACCTCGTGGACGTGCCCGCAGGGGCCTTCCGGATGGGGAGCGAGGCCGAGCACGCGATCACCGCCGACGGCGAGGGACCGGTCCGGCTCGTCACCACCGCCGCCTACCGGATCGCCGCCGCCACGGTGACCAACGAGCAGTTCGCCGAGTTCGTCGACCACACCGGCTACCTCACCGAGGCACAGACCTATGGCTGGTCCTTCGTCTTCGCCGGGCTGCTCGGGCCCCGGGACGAGCCGCACGTCGTGCCGGGGACGGTGCCCGGCGCTCCCTGGTGGCGAGCCGTGCGCGGAGCCACCTGGTGCACCCCCACCGGCCCGGACTCCGGGGTCGACGACCGGCTCGACCATCCCGTCGTCCACGTCACCTGGGAGGACGCCTCGGCCTACTGCCGATGGCGGGGGCTGCGCCTGCCCACCGAGGCGGAGTGGGAACGGGCCGCCCGCGGAGGTCTCGACCAGGCGACCTACCCGTGGGGGGACGACCTCGTCCCGCCAGGCGGGCGCCGCATGAACGTCTGGCAGGGCTCGTTCCCTGACGCCGACACCGCGGGCACAGCGCCGGTGACGGCGTACCAGCCCAACGCCCTGGGTCTGTGGAACACCACGGGCAACGTCTGGGAGTGGACGGCCGACTGGTTCTCTCCACGGTGGCACCGGGCCGCCAAACCGCAGACCAGGCACGACCCGCGGGGCCCGTCACTGGGCACCGGGCGCGTGGTCCGTGGGGGTTCCTACCTGTGCCACGCGTCCTACTGTCACCGATACCGGGTCTCGGCCCGCACCCAGACCACCCCGGACTCGTCGCTGGGGCACACCGGGTTCCGGGTCGTAGCCGACGGTGTCGGCCCCTGAGCCGGCGGCCACCCCCGCGCGGACGAGCCGGTCAGCGAGACCATCCGGCCGGGCCGGTCCGCAACACCTTGCCCGTGGGGTTGCGAGGCAGCTGGTCGACGAAGTGCACGTCACGGCGTACGGCGATGCGGGCCAACCTGCTGCGGACGAGCTCGCGCACGAGGTCGCCTGGCCCCCTTGGGGGTGCCGGTCGTGCCCGAGGTGAGCACGATCATCCGGCTGTGAGGGGGCTTTAGCGGCAGGGACAGACCGGTGTTGAGCAGGACGACGTCGGCCCCGATCTTGCCGGCCGCGCACCTCACCTGGATGGGGGCCCGCCCGTTGCGCCACAGAAGGCCCACGGGTGCGCCCGGTCCGGCACCCCGATCCGTGAGTGCCCGGGCCAGGGCGTCGGTCGTCCTCTCGAGCTCGGCGTAGGTCAGCTCGCCGTCGTCGTCGACGACCGCGGGACGGGCAGGAAGGGGGGTGCCAGCGTTGCCCACCTCGTTGCCATAGCGGCAGTCTGGCAGGGCCCTCTCCGCTCCACGCGGCACTCGGGGTGTGGCCTGGACCACCCTGCTCACCGCAGCCGGGCTCCTCGTCGCCTCGCCCCTCATGGCGGTCGAGGCCAGGCGCTCGCAGCCCGGGCAGAGCGCCTCGGTCGGGGTGGGCGGTCCACCGGAGCCCGAGGGTGCGACATGATCGGGAGGTGCCCCCACCAAGCAGAGCACTGCGCCCCCACCCACCCACGTTCGACAGCAGGAGAGCCCGATGAGCGACAGCCCGCACCAGGAGGGCCCGGAGGTGGAGGACGCAGCCGACGCACCCACACCCGAGGAGCTCAACTACGACGGGCAGTTCTACCCTGCCCGCCCCGCGCGGCTGCGCCCGCGTGGGCGGTTGCGGCTGTTCCCGTGGCAGCGCCGCGTCCGGGGCGACGGTCCGCCTGACGGCTCCAACCCGGCCTACGTCGAGTGGCTCCAGCACGAGTCGATGCTCGCTGACGCCAAGGGTTTCGCCACCCAGTTCACCGGCCAGGGCAGCATGTGGCAGAACCCGTATGCCGACCCGGACCCGCGGGCGGCGATCGAGAAGGCTCCGGTGTGGTTCACGGCCTACCCGATCTCGATGATCACGCGCACCGGGTCGTCCTTCCTGGGGACGCTCGGTGACCCCGACCTGTGGGCGGCCTTCGCCCGCGTGGGGATCTCGGCGGTGCACACCGGGCCCGTCAAGAAGGCCGGCGGCATCTCCGGGTGGGACCTGACCCCCAGCGTGGACGGGCACTTCGACCGCATCTCCACGCAGTTCGACGAGGAGTTCGGCACCGAGGACGAGTTCCGGCTGATGTGTGACGTCGCGACCGAGCACTCCGGCACCGTCATCGACGACATCGTCCCGGGTCACACGGGCAAGGGTGCGGACTTCCGCCTGGCCGAGATGAAGGTCGACGACTACCCCGGCATCTACCACATGGTCGAGATCCCGCGGTCCGACTGGCACCTGTTGCCCAAGGTGCCGCGCGGGGCCGACTCGGCCAACCTCGACCAGGCCACCGAGGACCGCCTGTCGCGGGCGGGCTACATCGTCGGCCAGCTGCAACGGGTGATCTTCTACGCGCCGGGCCTCAAGGAGACCAACTGGTCGGCCACCGCCGCCGTGCTGGGCCCGGACGGCGAGGAGCACCGCTGGGTCTACCTGCACTACTTCAAGGAGGGACAGCCGTCGCTCAACTGGCTCGACCCGACGTTCGCGGCGATGCGGCTCGTGATCGGTGACGCCCTCCACTCCCTGAGCGACCTCGGCAGCGGCGCGCTGCGGCTCGACGCCAACGGGTTCCTCGGGGTCGAGAAGAGCGCCGAGGGTGGGCCGGCCTGGTCGGAGGGGCATCCGCTGTCCGAGGCCGCCAACCAGCTCATCGCCAGCATGGTGCGCAAGGTCGGGGGCTTCACCTTCCAGGAGCTGAACCTCTCGATCGACGACATCCGCGACACGCAGGAGCGCGGTGCAGACCTGTCCTACGACTTCGTCACGCGCCCCGCCTACCACCACGCCCTGGCCACGGCCGACACCGAGTTCCTCCGGCTGACGATGAACATCGCCCGCGACAGTCGGGTCGACACGGTGTCGCTCGTCCACGCCCTGCAGAACCACGACGAGATGACCTACGAGCTGGTGCACTTCGCGGCGGTGCACTCGGCCGACGAGTACACCTTCCGACGGTCGACCATCACCGGTGCCGAGCTGGCCATCCTCATCCGCGCGGAGCTCACGGACCGGCTCACCGGTGAGGCCGGTCCCTACAACGCGACCTTCACGCAGAACGGCATCGCGTCGACGACCGCCACCGTGATCGCCGCGTCGCTGGGCTTCACCGAGCTGGCGGCGCTCACACCCGACGACATCGAGCGCATCAAGGCGGCCCACCTGCTGCTCGCGATGTACAACGCCTGGCAGCCGGGGGTCTTCGCCCTCTCCGGGTGGGACCTCGTCGGTGCCCTCACGCTCGAGCGCAGCCAGGTGGCCGACCTGATCCGTGAGGGCGACACCCGGTGGATCCACCGCTCGGCCTACGACCTCATGGACTACCAACCGCTCGCGCACGAGTCGACGTCGAAGATGCCCAAGGGGCGGGCGCTCTACGGCGGCCTACCGGCTCAGCTCGAGGACCCGACCTCGTTCGCGTCGAGGCTGAGCCGCATCCTCGACGTCCGCGCCCGCCACGGCATCGCCACGGCCCGCCAGCTGGACGTGCCGGCCGTGTCGCACAAGGCCATGATCGTCATGATCCACGACCTGGAGCACGGACAGCAGGTCACGGTGCTCAACTTCTCCAGCGAGCCGATCTCGGGGACGGTGCTCTCCCCCACCATCGTGCCCGGCAGCGTCGTGACCGACCTGATGACCGACGAGGTCGTCGGAGAGGTCGACGACCTGCACAGCCTCCACGTCGACCTCGCCCCGCACGAGGGCAAGGCGCTGCTGCTCGTGGCTACGACCACCGCCCCCTGAGACGGGAGCGCGAGTGGCTCCGCGCGGAGCGCTCCTCGCATCGAGGTGCGCTCCACGCGGAGGGGGTCGTCTGACCTGGGTAGCGAGCTGGGCGACCTCCTCGTGGGCGGGCGGAGATCACGGCGACGGCCCGGTGAACCGCGAGTGCATCTCGTCTCCAGCGATCGCCCCAGACGTGAGCTCGAACGAGCGCGGGTGCGCGAGCAGCACGGCGATCTCGTCGCGGACGCCTCGACCTGATGACTTCCTCAGGTCAAGGGGCGCAGAGCCGATTCGTCGGATATCGCCCTTGTCCAAGTGCGTCGTGCACTAGGAGGTGTCGTGCGGTGATGGGGATGGCTCCGAAGTCCGCCGCGGTGCTGGATCTTGTGCGCTCCGGGGGCGTCCGGTCGGTCTACCAGCCGATCGTCGACCTCGACACCGGTGCCACGGTCGCCTTCGAGGCGCTGGCGCGTGGCCCGCACGGCCACCCCCTCGAGCGCCCCGACCGGATGTTCGACTCGGCGCGGGAGCACGGCTGCGTGGGCGAGCTGGACGAGGCGTGTCAGTGGTCGGCGATCACGTCGGCGGTCGCGGCCGGCCTCGGCGCACCGTGGAGCCTCTTCGTCAACGTCGAACCAGCCGCCCTCGACTGGGCCATGGTGCGGACGGACGCTGCGGCTGAGGCGGCCGGCGTGGATCGACAGCGCTACCGCGTCGACCTCGACCTGCCGATCGTGGTCGAGATCACCGAGCGCGACCTCAGCGTCGACCCCCCGTCGCTGCTGCGCTTCGTCGACCGGATCCGCGGCTGGGGCGGTGGTATCGCCCTGGATGACGTGGGGGCGGAGCGGGCGTCGTTGGCCCTCCTGCCCCTGCTGCGCCCGGATGTCATCAAGCTCGACCTCCGGGTCGTCCAGGAGCGGCCCGGTCGTGAGATCGCGGAGATCGTGGCGGCCGTCGATGCCGAGGCAGAGCGTTCTGGCACCATCGTCCTCGCGGAGGGGATCGAGACGCCCGAGCACCTCGAGCACGCGCGTGCTCTCGGTGCCCGGCTCGGCCAGGGCTGGCTCCTGGGCCGCCCCGGCCCGCTCCCCGACCTGTCCACGCTGCCCGCCCCGGCCCCCGGTGCGATCCGCGTCGAGCACCGGGCCGGGCTGGTCCGCGAGGACTCGCCGTTCACGGTCGCCGCCGCGCACTCGGACCCGCGGACTGCTCGCAAGCTCCTGCTGACCGAGATCAGCAAGCACCTCGAGAACGAGGCCCTGCATCTGGGCCGAAGTGCTGTCGTCGTCACCGCCCTGCAGCACGTGCGCTTCTTCACCCCGAGGACGGCCCGGCGGTATGAGCGCCTGGCCGACCAGGTCGCGTTCGCCGCGGTGCTCGGCGAGGACGTGCCCACTCATCCGCTGCCCGGCGTGCGCGGCGGTCCTCTCCACACCGGCGACCCTCTCCTCGGCGAGTGGGACCTCGCGGTGCTCGGTCCCCACTTCGGGGCAGCGCTGGTCGCCCGAGACCTGGGCGACAGCGGACCCGACGCGGAGCGCCGCTTCGAGTACGTCCTGACCCACGACCGCGCCGTGGCCGTCGCCGTCGCCGCCGCCCTCCTCTCCCGCGTCACCGGATAGCCGTGAGCTGGCGGCACTCGTCGCCCGGCTGCTCGCCGAGGACCCGGACGACCGGCCCCAGAGCGGCCACGAGCTGGCGCTCGTCCTCGGCGAGTGAGTGCTCAGTGCGGATAGACCGCAGCGATGGTGTCTGCCGCGAAGATCGCGAAGACCGCGCCACCGATCATGAAGGGTCCGAAGGGGATCGCGGTCTTGCGGCTGGCGGCGCCCGTCGCCATCAGGAGCACGCCGACCACGGCGCCGAAGACGAACCCCGCGGCCGCCCCCACCAGCAGGGCAGCCACCGACAGGTAGCCGAGCACGAGACCGAGCACCCCCGCCAGCTTCAGGTCGCCGGCGCCCATCCCGCCGGGGTAGGCCGCGACGAGCACTGCATACAGGGCCAGCATGGCTCCGGCGCCGAGGCCGGCACGGGCGAGGGGCCACCAGTCCCCGTCGACCCCTGCCGAGACCGCGAGCAGCGCGCCCAGCACGGGGTAGGACGGCAGGACCAGCACGTTGGGCAACCTCCGGCAGTCGAGGTCGATGGCGCCCAGAGCGACGCCCAGGGCGGCGAAGGTGAGGTAGGCGGGGAGGGCGCTGACGAGCCCGAGCTGGTCCAGCCGCCAGGCCAGCGCCACGAACAGGGTCGCGGTGCCCACCTCCACCAGCGGGTAGCGCGCACTGATCCGTGCACCGCAGTCGGCGCAGCGCCCCCGCAGGGAGAGCCATCCCCACACCGGCACGTTGTGCCGCCGGCGGATGGGCGCGTCGCAGGAGGGGCAGTGAGAGGGCGGCAGCACCAGCGACTCGCCGCGGGGCACCCGGTGGATCACGACATTGAGGAACGACCCGATGACCAGGCCCAGTGCTCCAAAGAGGAGCAGGAGGGGCGCACTCGACATGACTCCTGCGATCGGTCGGGGGAGGTGAGCGCCGCAGCACAGGGGCCCACGTCGGTGGCACCCCCTGCTGAGGTCCTCACAAAGATTCTCAACGAAGGGTACGGCGGGTGGCGGAATTCGCACACTTTGACCGTATATATGCTACCTTAATAGGACTTACCCCCACCACGCGACCCGTCGCGCACCCCCACCTCTCCAGTTCGAGCCCAGGAGGCTCCCATGTTGGTCAAGAAGCTCCAGACCCTGCGTGCCGAGCGCGAGCGCGGTGAGCACGGCTTCACCCTGATCGAGCTGCTTGTGGTCGTCGTGATCATCGGCATCCTCATCGCCATCGCCATCCCCCTCTACCTCAACTACCAGAAGGGTGCGAAGAACAGCACCGCTGCCTCCGACACCCGCAACGCCGTCGCGGCCGTCGAGGCCTGCTACGCCGAGAACTCCAACGCCTACCCGGCGAACCCCGCTGCGGCACCAGCAGCCGGAGCCGCGGTCACCCTGACGTGCGGGTCCTCGACTCAGACCCTCAACGTCAGCCCCGACAACGTCCTGACCTACAACAAGGGGACGACGGGCTACACCGTCCTGACCGTCGCCGGGAACCCCGGCACCCAGAAGTACACCTACGACAGCCTGACGGGCAAGACCACAAGCGCTCCGAAGCCCTGACCACTGACATGACCAGGTGAGGTGGGCCCGCTCAGGGCCGCTCCATCGCCGGACAACGACCTGACGGGAGACGTCACGTGTGGCACCATCAGCGCGGTAGCAGGAAGGCCCGGACGGCCGGCCGTTTCAGGATCGTCAACACCGACGGCCGCATCATCGGTCTCGACATCGGGGCCACGGCGGTCCGGGCCGCCGTCCTCACCCTCACGGTGAGCGACGAGGGCCACCCGGTGGTGGACTCCCACGGGCTGGGCCAGGCGGCCCTGCCCGTGGGAGCGGTGGTCAACGGTGCCGTCGTGGACTCGGCCGCTGTCACGGCGGCCCTCAAGGAGCTCTGGCGTGCCCACGGGTTCACGTGCCACAACGTCATCCTCGGGGTCAACAACCAGCAGGTGGTCGTCCGCGACCTCCAGATGCCGGTGCTGCCCCCCGCGCAGATGGCGATGGCGCTGCCCTTCAGGGCCCGTGACATCGTCGCCCTCCCGCTCGAGCAGGCCCTCATCGACTTCATGCCGCTGGGCGATCCCGACCCGGCCACCGGGCTCCAGGGCGGGCTCCTCGTCGCCGCTCCCCGCGCCCCCGTGCTCGGGGCCGTGCAGGCCGTGGAGCGAGCCGGTCTCCACGTCGCCCGGGTCGACCTGTCGAACTTCGCCGGCCTGCGGTCGACCGCCCGTCAGGACATGGCGGCTGAGGCGGTCATCGACCTCGGTGCCCACCTCAGCGCCCTCGTCATCCACCACCACGGGGTGCCCCGGATCGTGCGCACCATCGCCCAGGGCGGTGAGGTGCTCACCAGGAGCCTCGTCGAGGCCATGGAGCTGAGCCGCGGCGACGCCGAGTGGGCGAAGATCGACAACGGGCTCATCGGCTCGCACGCCGAGGTCGTGCGGGTCCTCACGAGGGCGGTCCGACCCCTCCTGGCCGAGATCCGCAGCTCGATCCAGTACTTCGCCTCGGTCAGCAACGGCGGCCAGGTGGAGAGCGTCGCGCTCACGGGCGCCGCTGCCGCTCTCCCGGGTCTCGGGTCCCTCCTGAGCGAGCAGATCGGGGTCCCGGTGCGGATCGTCGCGCCGCTGGAGCACGTGCGCCACGGCTGGCGGGGCTCGCGCGACGCTCACGTCGACGACGAGCGCAACGCCACGGCGGTCTCGGTCGGTCTTGCCATGGGGGCAGCGGCATGACCGCCGTGGCCACCCCGGAGCGGCCGTTGTGGGTCGTGGCTGCCGGGTGGGGCATTGCCGCCGACCTCACCCCCCCGGAGGTCGTCGCGTCCCGACGCCTGAGTGGGCTGCGCCGCCGGATCACCATCGCCCTCACCGTGCTGGCCGTGGTCATCGCGGGAGGCTATACCGCGGCCATGAGGGAGAACTCCACGGCCCACGACCAGACCGTCGCCGAGCAGGGGCGCACCGCAGCACTGCTGGCCCAGCAGCGGCAGTATCGCGACCTCACCCAGACCCAGGCCAAGCTCACCCTGACGCGCATCCAGGTGGCCTCGCTGATGTCTGCTGACGTCGACGTCAGCAGGCTGCTCACCACGGTGAACGGCCCCCTCCCGACGACCATGAGCATCAAGACCCTTGCGGTGAACCTCATCCAGGCCACCGTCACCACGGGCGTCGGGAGCGCCGGGGGCCTCGACACGTCAGGTCGGGCGCCGATCGGCACCGTCGTCATCGGTGGCACCGCGGCCAGCTTCGACGACGTCGCCCACTACGCCGACACGCTGGCCCGAACCGCCGGCGTGGTCGACGTCGTCCCGACGTCCTCGCAGGTCGACGACACCGGCCTGCAGTACAGCCTGACCTTCACCCTCACGGACACCCTGCTCAGCAAGCGCTTCGACCTCAGGACGGGAGCCGACACGCCATGAGAACCCTGTTTGCCGAGCGGCGCGCGTGGATGGGTCTGGGGGTCCTGCTCGCGGTCCTCCTCGTCGCCACCGGCTGGTTCGCGCTCATCGGCCCCCTGCAGGCGGACACCGCGTCCCTCGCGAGCCAGGAGACCGACGCCCGCGACCAGAACGTCGTGCTCGCGCAGCGGATCTCGGTGCTCAAGAGGGACGAGGAGAAGCTGCCTGCGTTGCGGGCCGCTCTCGGCTCTCAGGTGCGCGGCCTGCCCGCCGGCAGTGGCCTGCCCGAGCTCACCCGGCAGCTGACCGCTCAGGCCAGGACGGCCAGGGTCGACCTCACGAGCGTCGCTGTGGGCGCCATCGCCGCGGTCGTCCGGTCGGCACCGCCGGCCGCAGCGGGTGCATCGGCCAGCCCGGCGGGCCAGCTCTTCGCGATCCCCGTCACCATCACCACGACCGGCGCCGCCACCAGCCAGATCGCCTTTCTCGCCGCCGTGCAGCAGGACGGCCCACGACGGGCGCTCCTGGTGTCGACCCAGCTCGCCCCCAGCCCCGTCTCCGCAGCGACCGCACCGGCGGCGGCGGCGACATCGATCAAGGACCGCTCGACGATGACGACGGTGCTCACCGTCTTCTCGGCACCACTGAGCCCCGACGACCAGGCGCAGCTCACCCGGCTGATCGCTGGTCCGAGCACGAGCTGACCAGCGCATGTCACCCGGCCCGCGGCGGAGCGAGGACGACGGCTTCGTCCTCCTCGAGACGATCGTCTCGATCAGCCTCATCACCGTCATCATGGCGGCGCTGACGTCGCTCTTCGTCACCGTGATCCGGGTGAACAGCGAGCAGCGGGCGCTCCAGGTGGCTGTGCAGGTGGCCGACAGCACCGCGAGCTACGTCCGCAGCCTCCCGACCTCAGACCTGCTGACCGGCCGGACTGCTGCCGCGGTCACCGCACAGTGGTCGAGCGCACCCAGCGACGTGCTGCCGTACCTCGCGTCGATGGAGCAGGGCCTGCCGACGCTGGCCGGTGGCACCGCCGTGCTGCCGATGACGCTCCCGGCGAAGGTCGTGCACGGCATCCCCTACACGGTCAACGTCTACCTCGGCTGGTGCCACACGGCGGGTGTCGCGGGCGCCGTGGCCCCGACCGCCTGCCTGACGCCGGCCACCGTGCACGACCAGCTGCGCGCAGTGGTCGCCGTGAGCTGGCCGGACCGGCACTGCGCCACGTCGCCCACCGACCCGGCGCCGACCTGCGCCTACGTCAGCGCCACCCTCCTCAGCACCGGCGTCGATCCCGTCTTCACCCTCAACCAGGCCGCCGCCGCCGTCCCGGTGATCGCGCTCCCGTCGTTCGCCGACTCCGCGGTCGGCGACCTGGTCGACCTCCAGATGGGCGTCCAGCCCGGCACCGGCGTGCCGGTGCTGACCTGGACGAAGACCGGCGGCACGTGGCCCCCCGGCGTCAGCATGGACTGGACCGGTCACATCACCGGTCGCATCACGGCGCAGTCGTCCGGACCGATCACGGTCACCGTGACCGACAGCTTCGTGCGCACGGCGTCTGCGACCTTCACCTGGTCGGTGCTGCCGGCCCTGCAGGGGTCGGGCCCCGCCACCCGCGACGACGTGCTCGGTGCGCCCATCCCCGCCCTGACCCTCAGCGCGACGGGGGGCGCCGGAGGGCCCTACACCTGGTCCGACCCCACAGGTAGCCTGCCCGTCGGCCTGAGCATCACCTCTGCCGGCGTCGTCAGCGGCACGCCGACCGCAGTAGCCCCGCCCTACCCCCACGCCTATGACGTGCTGCTGACCGTGGCCGACAAGACCGTCAACCGCAAGGCGACCGTCGCCGTCAGGTGGACGATCCGCTACCCGCCGGTCGTCGTCGTCAACCCGGGCACACGGACGGACTCCGTGGGTCACCCGGTCACCCCTCTCCAGCTCGCGGCCACGGGCGGGCAGGCTCCCTACACCTGGAGCGCCACCGGGTTGCCGGCGGGTCTCACGGTGACCTCGTCCGGCCTGGTGACCGGCACCGTCAGCTCCGTCGGCAGCAGCGCGGCGACGATCACCGCGAGGGACCAGCAGGGCACCACAGCTCCCGTCACCTTCACCTGGACGGTCGTCGCCGGGCCGACGATCGCGACCCCGCCGACGCAGTCCACCTCGGCGGGGGCCACCGTCAGCGTCGCCGTAGCCACGACCTGTACCCACAGCCCGTGCACCTACTCCGCGAGCGGCCTGCCGGGCGGGCTCAGCTTCGTCGGCGGCGTGATCACCGGCGCACCCACGACGCAGGGGACCGTCACCGGTGCCACCGTCAGCGTCACCGACGTCGACGGCGTCACGGCGACGTCCGGGTCCTTCACCTGGGTGGTAACCCCTCCTGTGCCCCCGACCGTCACCACCCCCGGCACGCTCACCTCCAGTGTCGGCTCGCCGGTCAAGATCCGTGTGGCCTCGACGTGCTCCGTGGGTCCCTGCACCTACACCCTCGTCAACGCACCGACCGGCGTCAGCATCGACGGCACCGGCGTGTTGACCTCGACGGCCATCGGGGGGACCGCGACAAGCTACACCACGACCAGGGTCAGCGTCACGGACAAGAACGGCGCCACGGCGACGAGCGCAGCCTTCACGTGGACCGTGGCCAGCCAGCGATTCATCTCGGCGACGTGGCCGGTCGCGACCAGCCCGGGTGACACGCCTGACCAGCCACTGGCCTACAGCTGTCAGCCCTCCAATGGCATCGGCACCTGCACCGTGAGCGTCACGGGGCTCCCCTCGGGGATCGGTCTCAGCACCACCGCCGGCAACACCACGACCAACCACCCCGCCTCGATCCAGGTGTCGCCGGGCACCGGCACCCTGTGGTTGAACGGGACGGTGGCCGGCAATGCCGCGCGCGTCGGCGCGACGGTCACCCTGAGCGTCTCCGGGGACCTCTGGTCCGGCACCGACTCCGGCACCTGGACCGTCCAGTGACACGCGCTCGGCCGCTGCAGCGGCTGACGGACGACGAGGGCAGCTCGCTCCTCGAGCTGCTCGTCGGCATCGCGATCACCGCCGTCTTCGGCGCGATGTTCAGCGGAGCCATCTTCATGATGACGAACTCCACGAAGACCGCCCAGTCGATCACGACGTCCTCGACCCAGCTCAGCACCGCGTTCACGAAGCTCGACAAGACCGTGCGGTTCGCCGCCGCGTTGAGCCCACCGGGCCGCTCCACCGGGAGCCTTGGCCCGGTGAGCTGGTACGCCGAGTTCCGCACCACGAACACCGGCGCGGAGGTGTGCACCCAGCTGCGGGTGGACCAGGCCACGCAGCAGCTCCAGTCGCGCACCTGGACGGTCGTCGCCGGTGTCGGTACGGGCGCGACGGGCTGGACGATCCTGGCCCAGGGGATCGTCAACGGCGACGTCACCGATCCGACGGCGGACCGGCCCGTGCCCTTCGTGCTGGTCCCGACGAGCGGAAGCGCGCGGTACCCCAGCCTCACCGTGGGCCTCGTCGCGACCAGCGGAGACGCCTCGACGACCTCGATGTCCCTGACGACCTATCCCGCCGTCAACGCGACGACCACGACCTCGACGTCCGGGGTCTGCCAGGAGATGGGACGACCATGACCGCCACCCCCGCACCCCGGGCACACCACCACACCTCCACAGGGCCTCGCCTCGACCTGCGTGACGAGCGAGGCTCCCTGCCCGTGCTCATGATGGTCATCATCGTCGGAGTCGTCCTCAGCACCTACATGATCTCGGTCGTCGTCTCCCAGACCACGTCCACCCGCCTCACGACGAGCCGTGAGCAGGCCCTGAACGCCGCCCAGGCTGGCACCGACGTCGCGCTGGCGGCGATCAGGGCGTCCACGGCTGCCGGAGCGGGTGCGCTTGCGGGTCTCCCGTGCTGGACCCATCGCAACGCCGCCGCTCGGGCCGGCGCGGTGGTCAGCGACCTCGCCGGCACCCAGGTCGGCAGCAGCAGCTACTCGGTGTTCATCGACTACTACATGAGCGACCCGGTCGTGTCGGGCCTCGACCCGGTCACCAGCCCGCTGAGCACGATGGTCTGCTCACCCGGATACGGCACCTACGACCCGGCGAGCGGGCAGTCGACCCCCAGCTATGCCCTCATCACGTCCACGGGCACGGTCGCCGGCGGCGGGAGCAACGGCACGAGTGGCGGCCGGACCCTGATCAGCACCTACGTCTTCCGCGTGGACAACCGCAACATCGCGGGAGGCCTCATCCGGCTGTATCCCTCAGGCACGAACCAGCCCGTGTGCCTGCAGTCGGCCACGTCGACACCGGATCCGGCCACAGCGACACCGGTGACGCTGGCGCCCTGCAGCGGCACCAAGCCGCCCTCGCCCAAGCAGGTCTTCGCCTACCGCACCGACCTGACGATCCAGCTCATCTCGTCAGTGACCGCGACCAACGCGGACGGCGTGTGCGTGGACGGCGGGAACCCTCCCGGCAACGGCACAGCCGTCGTCCTCACCCGGTGCCGCCCACTCGACCCGACGGCAGACATCTTCTCGAACTCCAACTGGTGGCAGCAGTGGAGCTTCAACGACAACGGGCACCTGCAGGCGTCCAGCAGCACCTCCCGGGCGAACGGCACCCTCTCGACCCTGTGCATCACGGCGACGTCGCAGGACCCGGCCATCGCCGTGGTCAACCTCGGCGGGTGCGCGGGCAGCATCGACGACCCCCGACAGGCCTGGATACCCTCTCCCGACGTGGGAGCCGGGGCGGCCACGGAGCCACGCGTCGACGGGCGTCAGTTCGTCAACTTCGGGCAGTTCGGCCGATGCATGGACGTGACGAACCAGAACGTGAGCTCCGACCACTTCATCCTCTATCCCTGCAAGCAGAACCCGAGCCGCCTGCCCAACACGGTGGCCTGGAACCAGCGGTTCACCTACACCGCCCTGCCGCTCACCCCCACCTCCGGACAGCTGACGACCGTCACGGGCGGCAAGACGTGGTGCGTCACCAGCCCGGGGACCGCCGGCGGCTACGTGCAGCTCTACGAGTGCACGTCGACGAATCAGGCCCTGGCCTACCGGCAGCGCTGGGTGCAGAACGACGGCAACAACGCACTCCCCTACTCGGTGAAGTACACCGTGGTCGACGCCTCGGGCTACTGCCTCGGGCTGACCGCCCCGGTGAACGCCTCAGCCTGGTCCACCCTCGACGTCAAGGCGTGCGACGGGTCTCGCGAGCAGAAGTGGAACGCCTCCCCCGCTCTCACGGACTCCGCCGTGCAGAACGTCAAGGAGAAGTAGGGCCGGGGCCGGCCCAGCTCGGTCCTCGACCACGTCGCGATCCTCCCCGTCCGGAGGCGAGTGATGGCTCGGTCGGGTCCCTCGTCGACGGCTGGACCAGTATCGTGAGCATCACCGCTGGCTGGCGGCGCACCCTGGCCGTCTGTGCCGACGGGAGAGCTCTGGCAGCTGGTCGTCGGAACGAGGGAGCAGGCGATGTCGAAGGGTGGAGCGAGCTCGTCGCGGCCGCAGCCGGAGACTGGCACACCATCGGGCTGCGAGCCGACGGCACGGCTGTCGCAGCGGGGAACAACCGAAGAGGGCAGTGCGCGGTGGCCGAGTGGCGCGACCTGCGCTCGGTGGCTGCGGGCCACCTGCACACGGTCGGCCTCACCCGAGACGGACGGGTGATCGCGACCGGGGACCGGATGGTCGGGGGGCACGATGTGTCAGCCTGGCGTGACGTCGCGGCGGTGTCCGCAGGGAGCCAGCACACGGTTGCGGTGCCCGACGACGGACGAGTGCTCGCGGCCGGCGACAACAGCAGCGGGCAGTGCGACGTCGCGGCCTGGCGTGGCGTGGTTGCGGTGGCCGCGGGTTCGACTCACACGCTCGGCCTCCGCTCCGATGGAACCGTCCTCGCGTCAGGCAGTGCTTCCGGGGGCCGGTGCAACGTCACAGGCTGGCGGCTGTCCTGGTGATGACCCTCAAGCTCGTGCCGGCAGGACGCTACTTCTGGATGTTCGAGTAGATCGAGAACATCGGCAGGTAGAGGCAGATCACCATGGTGCCGATCACCGAGCCCAGCAGCACCACGAGCAGCGGCTCCATCGTCGAGGTGAGCCCGTCGGTCGCGGCCTGCACCTCGTGGTCGTAGTAGTCGGCGACCTTGTCGAGCATCTCGGTGATCTGGCCCGTCTCCTCACCGACCTCGAGCATCTGCACGACCATCGCGGGGAACAGCGGGTTGCGGGACAGCGGCGCCGACATCTGAGAGCCGGTCCGGACAGCGTCGCTGACGTCGATCATGGCCTCGGTGACCACCGCGTTGCCCGACGTGTCGCCGACGACGTCGAGGGCCTGGATGATCGGTACGCCGACCTCCAGCAGGCTGCCGAGGTTGCGGGCCCAGCGGCTGATCGCCAGCTTGGTGGCGAGGCTGCCGAACACCGGCAGCCGGAGACGCAGCCGGTCCACCCTCAGGCGGAAGGCGGCGTTGTTGCGCACGCCCCGGCGGAAGAAGTGGTTGCCGACGACGGCAGTGACGACGACCAGCGGACCGGACCACCAGATGTTGTGGGAGAGGTTCACCATGACCTGGGTGGGCGCCGGCAGGTTGCCGCCCAGCTCCTCGAACATCTTCTCGAAGATGGGCACGATGAAGATGATCACGCCCGTCCCCATCAGCAGCGAGAAGATCAGGACCATGACCGGGTACATCATGGCGCTCTTGATCTTGGCGCGGAGGTTGGAGTCGGCCTCGTACATCGTCGCGATGCGCGCGAGCGCCTGGTCGAGGAAACCGCCCGTCTCGCCGGCCTTGATCATGTTGACGGCCATGAGCGGGAAGTGCTCGGGGTGGGCGGCCAGCGCCGTGGACAGGGTGCTCCCGGCCTCGACGTCGGTGCGCACCTGGGTGATGGCCGTCTTGAGACCGTTCTTGGTGGTCTGGTCCTCGAGGATGCCCAGCGCCCGGATCAGGGACAGGCCCGAGGTCGTCATCGACGCGAACTGCCGCATGAGGACCGCGAGGTCCTTGAGCGTGGTACGGCCACCGAACCCGGGGATCGTGATGGTGCGCTGGAGGCCTGCTCCGGCTGCGGTGATCCCCAGGGGGATGAGGTGCTGGTCGGCGAGGGTGACCGAGGCCGACTGGCTGTTCTCGGCGTCGACGGTGCCCTTGACCACCGCCCCGGATGCGTTGATGGCCTCGTAGCTGAAGGTCTGGGTGGTCACGACCTAGATCCTCGCCAGCCGCTTGAACTCGGTGATGTCCTGACAGACGTCCAGGGCGGTCCCGCGGCTCACGAGCTGCGAGTGGTAGAGCTCGGCGAGGTGCTGGTCGAAGCCGATCATCCCCAGCTCCCGTGAGGACTGGAGCACCGACGGGATCTGGTGGGCCTTTCCTTCGCGGACCAGGTTGCGGATCGCCGGCGAGGCGATCATCACCTCGCAGACCGCGACCCGGCCCCTGCCCTCCTTGCGTGGGATGAGCGACTGGGTGACGACACCCTGGAGGCAGTTGGCGAGCTGGGCCCGGATCTGCCCCTGCTGGTGCGGTGGGTAGATGTCGATGACCCGGTCGATGGTCTGGGCGGCCGACTGGGTGTGCAGGGTGGCCAGGACCAGGTGCCCGGTCTCGGCTGCCGTCAGGGCCACCGACGTCGTCTCGAGGTCGCGGAGCTCACCGACGAGGATGATGTCGGGGTCCTGGCGCAGGGCGTGCCGCAGGGCGGTGGGGAAGCTCTCGGTGTCGCCCCCCACCTCGCGCTGGTTGACGACGCACCGCTTGTGGGTGTGGAGGTACTCGATCGGGTCCTCGACGGTCATGATGTGGCCGGTGCGGGTGCGGTTGGCCACGTCGAGCAGGCTGGCGAGCGTCGTGGACTTGCCCGACCCCGTGGGTCCGGTGACCAGCACGAGGCCGCGCGGCAGCCCGGCGAAGGACTCGACCGCGGCGGGCATCCCGAGCTCGTCGAGGCCGCGGATGGCGAAGGGGATCGCCCGCATCGCCGTCCCGACGGCGCCACGCTGGCGGAAGACGTTCATCCGGAACCGTCCCACTCCCGGCAGCGAGTAGGCGAGGTCGAGCTCACCGTCGCGGGTGAAGGTCTGCCACTGCTCCGAGGTGAGGATCGAGCGCACCATGATCTCGGTGTCGGCGTTGCTGAGGGGCTCACGCCCGGGCACGCGGGCCAGCACACCGTCGATGCGGTAGCACGGCGCGATCCCGGTGGTCACGTGCAGGTCGGACCCGCCGACCGCCACCATGGTGGTGAGCAGCTCGTTGATGTCGCGACGTTGGCGGGTGTCCTCGTAGACGGAGGGGGATGCCTCGGTGTAGGTCTCGAGCGTCGTCATGCGGTTCTCCAGGGTGTGGGGGGTGAGCCGGCGGCATACGGGGAGGCGCTAGATGGTCACGCGGAGGACCTCCGCGACGGTGGTCTTGCCCTGCGCCGCCTTGAGCAGGCCGTCGTCGCGGAGGCTGATCATGCCTTCGGCACGGGCGACCTTGGCGATCTCGGTTGCCGGGGCCTGGGCCACCGTGAGGCGGGCGATCTCCTCACTGACGGGCATGATCTCGGTGACGGCGAGGCGCCCGCGAAATCCAGTGTGGGAGCAGGAGCGGCAGCCCACGGCGCGCCACAGCCGGGTCGGCGCAGGGATCGTCTCGACGGGCCAACGGGCGGCGTCGAGCTCTGCGGTCGTCGGGCTGTAGGCCTCACGGCACCAGTGGCAGAGCAGCCGCGCCAGCCGCTGCGCGAGGACGCAGTCGAGGGACGAGGCGACGAGGAAGGGCTCGATGCCCATCTCCACGAGCCTCGTCATCGAGCTGGGCGCGTCGTTGGTGTGCAGGGTCGAGAGCACCAGGTGACCGGTGAGGGCCGCTTCGATCGCGAGCTGGGCCGTGGCGCGGTCACGGATCTCGCCGATCAGGACGACATCGGGGTCCGAGCGCAGGATGGCCGGCAGGACGGCCGCGAAGGTGAGCCCGGCCTTGGGGTTGACCTGGACCTGGTTGACCCCGTTGACCCGGTACTCCACCGGGTCCTCGACGGTGATCACGTTGACCTCCGAGCTGGAGATCTTGGTGAGCGTGGCGTAGAGCGTGGTCGACTTGCCCGACCCGGTCGGACCGGTCACGAGCACCATGCCGTGAGGCTTGGTGAAGCTGGTCCGGAACAGGTCGTAGTTGGAGTCGGTGAACCCGAGCTTCTTGAGGTCGAGGTCGAGCCCCCCGGTGTCGAGGACCCGCAGGACGACCTTCTCGCCCCACACGGTGGGCAGGGTCGCGACCCGCAGGTCGATGCCGCGATTGCCGATGTCCATCGTGATCCGCCCGTTCTGGGGGACCCGGCGCTCGGTGATGTCGAGGCCGGAGACGATCTTCAGCCGAGAGATCAACGCCGACTGGATCCCTCGGGGCACCGAGTCGACCTCGTGCAGGACACCGTCGATCCGCAACCTGATCCGCATCGCGTGCTCGCTCGGCTCGAGGTGGATGTCGGATGCCCTGGCCGTGATCGCCCGCTCCAGCAGGGAGTTGACGAAGCGGACGACCGGCGTGTCGTTGGTCGAGGCGCTGAGCGACTCGGTGGCCGCCGCACCGTCGTCGGCGACGACCTGGGTCGCGACGTCACCGAGGTCGGCGTTGTCCCGGGTGTAGCGGTTGAGCAGCCTGGTCAGCTCCTCCGCCGAGGCGACCACGGGCTTGACCGTGAGCCCGGTGGCCGAGCGGATGTCGTCTAGGGCGAGGACGTTGCCGGGGTCGGCGACCGCGACGACGATGACGTCACCGTCGATGGCGACCGCCAGCATCCGGTGCCGGCGGGCGATCGCCAGCGGCACGCGGTCCATGGCCTTGGGGTCCAGTGGGTAGTTGGCGAGGTCGAGCGGCTCGAGGCCGTAGGCTTCGGCCACCGCGGACGCCATCTCGAACTCGGTGATGACGCGATCCTCGACCAGGATCGACTGCAGCGGACGCCCGGTGTGGCGCGCCTTCGTGGTCGCCTCGCGCAACGCCTCCCGGCTCATCCCCGCGGAGAGGAGCGCCGCGATGACCCCGCGCAGGTCGCTGTCCCGCCGGCGCAGTCGCCCGTCGACGTCGCTGACCGCAGCGTCGTCGAGGGCCGCTTCTGTCGTCATGGAACACCCCGAATCCTGGAGGGTAAATCATCATCTAACTGGGCATTTCGCCCAACAATACACGACGATTCAGGCGGGTGGAACGGGCCAGACCATGGCAAAACCCGCCTCCGCAACGGCCTCAGGTCGGTGCGGAAGCGGCCGATAGCAGACACGTGAGACGACGCTCGGGGCTACCGTGGGCATCCGTGGCACCGCTGGCTGCGACCATCGCGTCGTTCATGCTCCTGGTGCGGTTCCAGCCTGCCGGACCGCAGGTCGGCCGGGCGGTCGACGACGTCGGTCAGCTCCTGGCGGCGGCGGCGGCGGCGGTCGTGTGCGCCTGGCGCGCCCGACGATCAGCACCGCAAGTGGCTCGATCCTGGTGGTGGCTGGCCGCCGGGACCGCCTCGTGGGCGCTCGGCGAGACCACATGGTCCTATTACGAGCTGGTCGCCGATCGTCAGACCCCCTTCCCGTCGGTGGCGGACGCCGGCTTCCTGCTCTTCCCCGTCCTGGCGGCGATCGGGCTCCTCCAGTGGCCCTCGACGGTCTCGCGGGGCACGACCCGATGGCGGTCCCTGCTCGACGGGGTCCTGGTGGCCGGTGCCCTGCTCATCCTGAGCTGGGTCACCGCACTGGGAAGCACGGTGACCGCAGGCGGGACCAGCGGGCTCGGGTTCGCCGTCTCGCTGGGATATCCGCTCTTCGACCTGATGCTGCTGACGCTGACCGTCGTCATCGTCACCTACACGCGAGCGACCCGGTCAGGTCTTGCGGTGCTGGCGGTCGGTCTGGCCTGCCTGTGCGTCGCCGACTCCGGCTTCGCCTACCTCACCGCGGCAGGCAGCTACGCCACCGGCTCCCCGGTCGATGCCGGCTGGTTCGGTGGCTTCCTCCTGATCACCGTCGCGGCCTACCGGGCCACGCCACCTGAGACCGACGCGTCGCAGGGTGCGACGGCAGCACTGGAGTCCACGCCGCGGGCCATGCTGCCCTACCTCCCCGCCGGCGTCGGCCTCGGTGTCGCCGTGCACGGCCAGTTCGCGGGCAACGGTGACACGGTCACCCTCGCGGCCGCCGCCGTGGTGATCGCCGCCCTGCTGGCGAGGCAGCTGCTCGCCGTGCTCGACAACCGGGCGCTGGTCCGCCAGATCCTGGCCGCCCAGCAGGAGCTGCATCACCTGGCGTTCCACGATCCCCTGACCGGGCTGCCCAACCGCGTCCTCTTCGACGACCGGCTCCGACACAGCCTCGAGCTCCACCAGCGTGACCTCCGGCCCCTGAGCGTGCTCTACTGCGACCTCGACGGGTTCAAGACCGTCAACGACACGTTCGGGCACGATGTCGGCGACATCGTGCTGCGCAGCGCCGCAGAGCGCCTCACTGCCGTCACCCGCACCGGCGACACCGCGGCGCGCATCGGCGGTGACGAGTTCGCGATCCTCCTCGAGGACGGCGGAGACCCCCACGAGGTCGCGAGCCGGATCTTCGCAGCGTTCAGCCGCCCGGTCTCCACGGGGTTGGACGTGGTCCCCCTCGCCACCAGCATCGGGATCGCCCAGCTGCGGCCGGGTGAGGTCACCCCCACGGCTGAGTCGATGCTCCAGCGCGCCGACAAGGCGATGTACGAAGCCAAGCGCGTGGGCAAGGGAACGGTCGTCACCTGGACAGAGCAGCCGCGGGCAGCGCCCCAACCCGTGACCCTCGCGACTCCCGCCTGAGCTGGAAGACGGTGAGCGGGGGTAGCCTGCTCAGGTTCGTGCGGCCGACGCCGATGCCACGGGCAGCGCCCTGTTCGAGTGGCGTCCTATCTTGGTCTGGGGGTGTGTGGCGTTGACGGTGGGGTCATCTGCTCGTTCGGACGTCCTTGAGCTCGTGCAGGCAAAGGGTCTCCGCTCCGTGTACCAGCCGATCGTCGACCTCGACACCGGTGCCGTGGTGGGCTTCGAGGCCCTGACCCGTGGTCCGGTCGGCCATCCTCTCGAGCGCCCCGACCGGATGTTCGAGGTCGCGCGGGCAGACCGGTGCGTGGGAGAGCTGGACGAGGCCTGCCGGTGGTCCGCGATCGACGGCGCCGTCGCAGGCGGCCTCCGGACGCCGTGGAGCCTCTTCGTCAACGTCGAACCGTCGGGCGTCGACTGGATGATGAAGCGGGCAGCGGCCAGCAGCGAGCGGGCCCAGGCGCGCCGTCGGGTCGCGCGCGACCTGTCGCTCATCCTCGAGATCACCGAGCGCGACCTCCTCCTCAACCCGCCCGCGCTGCTGCGCTACGTCGACCAGGTGCGATCCTGGGGCTACGGCATCGCCCTGGACGACGTGGGGGCCGAGCGGGCATCGTTGGCCCTCCTGCCGCTGCTGCGTCCGGATGTGATCAAGCTCGACCTGAGCCTCGTGCAGGGGCAGCCCGGCAGCGACGTCGCCGAGGTGGTCTCCGCGGTCAACGCCGAGGCCGAGCGTTCGGGGGCGCTCATCCTCGCCGAAGGCATCGAGACCCCCCAGCACCGCGAGTTCGCGCGCGGTCTGGGGGCCCGACTGGGTCAGGGCTGGCTGCTCGGGCGACCGGGACCCCTGCCAGACCTCTCGGCCGTGCCGACGCCGGCGCCGGGGACGATCCCTGTCGAGCGTCGCACGGGGCTGGTCCTCGACGCATCCCCCTTCGAGATCGCCTGGGCCCACTCCAGCCCGCGGACCGCGCGCAGGGAGCTGCTGGTCGAGATCGGCGAGCACCTCGAGCGCGCGGCGCTGAGTCTTGGTCACAGCGCCGTCGTCGTCGCCGCGATGCAGCACGTCTCGTCCTTCACCCCCGCGACCGCCCAGCGGTATGCCGAGCTGTCCGACACCGTGGCCTTCGCCGCGGTGCTCGGTGTGGGGATGCCGGCCCAGCCGCTCCCCGGCCTCCGGGGCGGTTCCCTCGCGGCGACGGACCCCGTCGTCGGCGAGTGGGACATCGCGGTGATCGGTCCCCACTTCGGGGCGGCGCTGGTCTCCCGTGACCTCGGCGACAGCGGACCGGACGCCACGCGGCGCTTCGACTACGTGCTCACCCACGATCGCGACGTCGCCGTCGCCGTCGCCGCCGCCCTCATCTCGCGTGTCTCCCGCGCACCCTAGACGACCTCGAGCGCAGGCCCTGCCGGATGCGTCGGGGCAGGATTGGGCCGTGTGCTCTTGGCCAGCAGCAGGCGAGCCTGGTCCAGGGGGACGGGCCGGGACCAGAGGTAGCCCTGCCCATAGCTGCAGTCGGCGGCGGTGAGCCAGTCGGCCTGTCCGGCCTCCTCGACCCCCTCGGCGATCGTCACCAGCTGCAGGCTCTGGCTCATCGCGATGATGGCCTGCGTCAGGGCGGCGTCGTGGGCGTCGGTCGTGACGTTGTCGACGAACGACTTGTCGACCTTGACGACGTCCACCGGCAGTCGGCGCAGGTAGGCGAGAGAGCTGTATCCCGTGCCGAAGTCGTCGATGGCGATGCGGACCCGGAGGCTGCGCAGGGCCTCCAGCCGTGCGCTGATGGTGTCGAGGTCTCCGAGCAGGACGCTCTCGATGATCTCGAGCTGGAGGCACTCCGGCGGGAGACCCGTGTCGTGCAGCACCTGCTTCACCTCGTCGCAGAAGGTGGGGCTCGCGAGCTGGGCAGCCGCGACGTTCACCGAGATCGTCACCCGACGCCCGGGTGTCTGCATTCCGACGGCCGCGACGCAGGCCGTGCGCAGGACCCATTGGCCGAGGGGGACGATCTGGCCCGTGCGCTCGGCCGTCGGGATGAAGGAAATCGGCGGCAGCAGACCCCGCGTGGGGTGCTGCCAGCGGACCAGGGCCTCGAAGCCGGCGATCTCGCCGGTGGTGAGGTCGACGGTCGGCTGGAAGTGCAGGACCAGCTCGTCGCTGGACAGGGCCTGCTCGAGGTCCACCCGCACCTGCAGCTGCTCCATGGCCTGCTCGTGCAGCCGGGACTCGAAGACGGCGACGCCGGCCTTGCCGCGGTCCTTCGCCAGATACATCGCCACGTCGGCGTTGCGCAGGATCTCGGCGCTCGACAGGGGCGTGGCCTCCGGCGAGGGTGCGCCGCCCTCGAGGGCGGCTGCGGTGTCGGAACCACGGGCACCCGGTCCGCTCGCGGCGACGCCGACGCTGACCCCGACCGCGACCTCGCGGCCCTGGAGGAGGATCGGCTCCGAGACCGACGCGACCACCCGGTGGGCGACGTCGAGGCCGTCGGCGAGGGACGCCCCCTCCATCAGGATCGCGAACTCGTCGCCGCCGAGCCGGGCGACGGTGTCCCCGATGCGCAGGGCGGCCTGCACCCGCTCGGCGACGTGGACCAGGACCTGGTCGCCGATGTCGTGGCCCGAGCGGTCGTTGACGTCCTTGAAGTCGTCGAGGTCGCAGAAGAGGACGACGATCTCGGCGTCGTCCGCCTTGCGCCGCTCGATCGCGTGCGCCAGGCGGTCGTTGAAGAGGCGCCGGTTGGCCAGACCGGTCAGCGGGTCGTGCAGGGCCTGGTGGGTCAGCTGCTCCTCCAGGGCGACCCGGTCGGTGACGTCGCGCACCGTCAGGACGAAACCCCTGACGGCGCTGTCGGCCACGAGGTTGACCAGGCTGCCCTCGACCTGCCGGGTGCGACCGTCGGCATGGTGCATGCGCAGGCGTACGGGGTGCTCGTCGTTCGGGGCACTGCTGACGAGGTGCTGGGCGAGGATCTGGGCATCCTCGGGGGCGATGATCGAGAGCAGCTGACGGCCGGTGAGGTCCTCCGCCGACAGGCCGACGACGGCGAGAGCGGATGAGGTCGCATACGTGATGGTCGTCGAGGCGTCGAGGACCGCGACGAGGTCGGAGGCGTTGTGCACCAGCGCCGCCAGGCGCTGCTCGCTGACCGAGGACGCCTGCTGCTCGGTGATCTGACGCTGCAGCTCACGGTGACGGCCCACGAGCCGACGGAACCACACCATCCACCCCAGCGAGACCACGACCAGCAGGGCCACGTAGATGAGGTTGGCCTGGACGTCGATGGAGCGCGCCTGAGCGGCCAGCCGCTCCTGCAGGGCATCGGCGGTCGTCCGCACCGTCAGCAGGCTCCGGGCGTCAGTGGGTGCGACAGACACAGCGCGCGTGGCCTGCTGGAGTGCCTCGAGCTGTCCGCTCGGCACCCCGGCCGCCAGCAGGCCTGGCATCGCGGCGTCCACGAGGGCAGGGGCCCGGGAGCCGTCGACCTCGTGCAGGCCGCTCGCCAGCTGGACCGCCAGCGTGTGCTGCGCCCGGACGGGTGCCCCTCGCGAGTAGACGGAGCTGAGGAACATGAACTCGCCGACCACGATCGCCAACGTCACGAGGACGGTCAGCACCCCACGAATCCGCTGAGGCTTCGCCATCTTCTCCCCGCCCGTCGATCACGAGCACGCCCGGAGACCCCGACCATGCGCATGTCCCATCGGCTGCGCCTCGCCAGTGCTGAGCGGAACGCTCGACGTCGTTCCCGTTACGTGTCCCCGAGCGCGTGGGCGGGACCCGGCTCGGGGCGTACGGCGAGCTCGAGGTGGGGCCGCCGCTGCCAGGCGGTCCACTCCCCCGCTGATGGCCCCCGCGGTGCGCACCTCGCGGACCGGGACCGCGACAGAGCGCACCCCCCCCGGCGCCAGCTTCTCGTCCGTGTGGTGCAGGTGAACTGGGCTCACGTAGGCAAGATCACCGGCTCCGAAAAGACATCCGACAGATGAACGCATTCCACCCGATCGATCGCTCGTTCGATAACCCCACCTGATCTGGTCGGCGGGTCCGGTCCCGGTGAGGCGGTGGTCCGCACGGCCCGGGCTGCAGCAGCTGGGGGAGTGCGTGGTCGCGGTGATCGTCGCTGGCGCCGACAGCATCGACGACCTCGACGTGCTGTGCCACGGCGGCATGGCCAAGGTCGTGAGCGGGGTTGCGGGCCGGGTCCCTCGCAGGTGCGCCCCGGTGATCGCGGCGTCACGTCTTCGTCAGAGCAACACGGTCTCTGGGCAGGGCGGGCGAAGGTGGTCGGGGACGCCGCTGCGGGGCAAGACGGGCTGGTCGCCAGCTGGCGCCAGTCGTGGCGGGGGCGCTGCCCGCGCGTGTGGATCGCCTCAGGTGACGAAGGTCCCGAGTACCCCAACCGGCGATGTCGTAGCGTGGGGAGCGCTGGGACCACAGCCCTCACCGCACGCACTCGGCCGTCCGCCGTCGAGCGCGAGGAGTTCACACTCCGAGCCGGACAGACCCGGGCACGTCGCGCACTCAAGGACTCTGCAGGCTCCCCCGCGAACTCCATCCCACCGAGACGAGGCTGTCTCGTCCCGCCCACCCTGACGTCGGCGCTGACCTGTGGTGGGCGCCCCACAGAAGCGGCTGTGCCGCCGACCGCACCTCCCGCACCTCCGGCGTGAGCCACTCGCCGGTCATCCCAGCCTGACCACCACGATCCGGCGCCACTACTTCTAGGAGACCATTTCCATGACCAGCATCGACCACGACAGCGCCCTCCACACCTTGGGCGACCGAGGTGAGACCGTCGACGGATCTGCCGACGACGTCCGCGGCCGCGAGGTGAAGGACAAGGACGGACACGGCATCGGCAAGGTGACCGACCTGCTCGTCGACGACCGCGAGGACAAGATCCGCTTCCTCCTCGTCGAGCACGGGGGGTTCCTCGGCTTCGGCGAGAAGGAGAGCCTGATACCCGTCGACGCCGTCACCAAGATCACCGAGGACGCCGTCTTCATCGACCAGTCCCGCGAGCGGGTCGCGGCGGCGCCCGGCTACGACCCGGACCTCGTCAGCGACCGGCCCCACCATGCCGACATCTACAACCACTACGGCTACACCCCGTCCTGGGTCGGAGGCTACCTGTACCCCACGGGCCTCTGGGGGGCCGGACACGGATCGCGGGCATATCCGGGTCTTTGAGGGTGGCCGGTAGGAAGCCCTTCTTCACCCGTTTCTCCTTCGCCGCGCACCGGCTCCTCACCAGATCATTTCTCAGGAAAGAGCAACGGCCTGATGGCTCCCCACGACACGCGGACCCACGCCGGGTCCTCACCCGGCGCAGCACCCGACCCGGCGACCGACCTCAGCTCGCTCCCCGTGGCGCAGGTGATGTCACAGCTCGACACCTCGCCCGACGGGCTGACCCAGGCAGAGTCCACCACTCGGCTGGAGACCTACGGGCCCAACGAGATCGCTGAGCACCGCACCAACCCGCTGCTGAAGTTCCTGTCCTACTTCTGGGGCCCGATCCCCTGGATGATCGAGATCGCGGTCGTCCTGTCCGGTGCGGTGGGACACTGGGCCGACTTCGTCATCATCTTCGTGCTGCTGCTGGCCAACGCCGTGGTCGGCTACAGCGAGGAGCGCCAGGCCGGCAACGCCGTCGACGCCCTCAAGGCCCGCCTCGCGGTCAACGCCCGGGTGCAACGCGACGGCGTGTGGATCACCTCCGCCGCCCGAGCGCTGGTGCCCGGCGACGTGATCCGGCTGCGCCTCGGTGACATCGTGCCGGCCGACGTGCGCCTGCTCGACGGCGACGAGATCGAGGTCGACCAGTCGGCCCTGACCGGCGAGTCGCTGCCCACGACCTGCCCGGCCGGCGCCGCGGTCTACTCGGGCTCGATCGTGCGACGCGGCGAGATCGGCGCGGTCGTCTACGCCACCGGCACCCGCACCTACTTCGGCCGGACCACCGAGCTCGTGCAGGACGCCCACACCGTGAGCCACTTCCAGAGGGCCGTGCTCACGATCGGCAACTACCTCATCATCCTCGCGGTCGCCCTCGTGGCGGTGATCGTGCTCGTCTCCCTCCTGCGTGGCGACCCGGTGCTCACGACCCTGCAGTTCGCGCTGGTGCTGACGGTGGCCGCCATCCCGGTCGCCATGCCGACCGTGCTGTCGGTGACGATGGCGGTCGGCGCGCGGCTCCTGGCCACCAAGGAGGCCGTCGTCACCAAGCTGGTCGCGATCGAGGAGCTCGCCGGGGTCGACGTGCTCTGCGCCGACAAGACCGGCACCCTGACCCAGAACGCCCTCACCCTCGGCGACCCCTGGACCGCCACCGACGTCACGCCCGCCGACGTCGTGCTCGCCGGGGCCCTCGCCTCGCGGGCCGACGACGACGACCCCATCGACCTCGCGGTGCTCGGCGGCCTGGCCGACCCGATTGGGCTGCAGGGCTACTCGGTCACCCACTTCCAGCCCTTCGACCCGGTCCACAAGCGCACACTGGCCACGGTCACCGCCGCCGACGGGAGCACCTTCACCGTCAGCAAGGGCGCACCCCAGGTCATCATCGCCCTCGCCGCCGGCTCCGACGACGAGACGGCTCAGATCACCTCGGCGGTGGACGACTTCGCCGCCCGGGGCTTCCGGTCACTGGGCGTGGCCCGCTCCGACGGCGAGGACGACGACCACCCCGACTGGCGGTTCCTCGGGGTGCTGCCCCTCTTCGACCCGCCCCGCGACGACGCCGCGTCGACCATCGCCACCGCGCTCCAGATGGGCGTCTCGGTCAAGATGGTGACTGGCGACGCGATCGCCATCGCCAGGGAGACTGCGGCCAAGGTGGGGCTGGGCGACACCATCCTCGACGCCGCCGTCCTGGGTGACGCCAAGGCGCACGAGGCCACGTCGGTGGCCGAGTCCATCGAGACCGCAGACGGATTCGCGCAGGTCTTCCCCGAGCACAAGTACCACATCGTCGAGGTCCTCCAAGCGCGAGGACACATCGTCGGCATGACCGGTGACGGCGTCAACGACGCACCTGCCCTGAAGAAGGCCGACTGCGGCATCGCCGTCTCCGGTGCGACCGACGCCGCCCGCGCCGCCGCGGCGATCGTGCTCCTGATCCCGGGGCTGTCGGTGATCATCGACGCGATCGAGGAGAGCCGTCGGATCTTCCAGCGGATGAACTCCTACGCCATCTACCGGATCGCGGAAACGCTGCGGGTGCTGCTCTTCATGACCCTGGCGATCCTCGTCTTCAACTTCTACCCCGTCACGGCGATCATGATCGTGATGCTCGCGCTCCTCAACGACGGTGCGATCCTGTCCATCGCCTACGACAACGTGCGCTACCGGATGAAGCCCGAAGCGTGGAACATGCGGCTCGTCCTCGGCGTCTCCACCGTGCTCGGCGTCGTCGGCGTCGTCTCCGCGTTCCTGCTCTTCTTCCTCGGTGACCGCGTCTTCGGCCTCGACCGGCCCCAGCTGCAGACGATGATGTACCTCAAGCTGTCCGTCGCCGGGCACATGACGATCTTCCTCACCCGCACCCGGGGCCCGTTCTGGTCGATCCGGCCCGCGCGCATCCTGCTCACCGCCGTTGTCGGCACCCAGGTCATCGCCACGTTCATCGCTGTCTACGGGCTGTTCATGGAGCCACTCGGCTGGGGCTGGGCCGCCTTCGTCTGGGTCTACGCCATCGCCTGGGCGCTGGCCACCGACCGGGTCAAGCTGCTGGCGTACCGCGTCCTCGACCGCGGGGCGAGCTCAGGTCGTCAGGTGGCGCTCTCGCGGTGAGGCAGGGGGGGTCGGTGTCGCGGCTGGGTCGGCGTCGGACCCACCTGCGATGCACGGTTGGGCACGGTCACCGGGTCGCCGAGCGAGACCGACACCGGCAGCCCGTCGTGCCGCAGGGACACCGGCCCTCCCTCGAGGACGTCGTACGTCGTCGTCTGCGGGGTCACGGTCAGCCGCAGGCGGCTGCCCCGGAAGCCGACCGTGGCTCGCAGCCGGGTGAGCCCGGCCGGTAGCCGCGGCGAGAAGGCGAGGCTCCCGCCGCTCTCGCGTAGCCCGGCGAGCCCGGGTACGAGAGCGATCCAGGTGCCGGCCAGTGAGGCCAGGTGCAGCCCGTCGCGGGTGTTGTGCTCGAGGTCGTCGAGGTCGATCAGCGCGGCCTCGGTCAGGTAGTCGTAGGCGAGGTCCAGGTGACCCGTCTCGGCGGCCACGACCGCCTGGGTGCACGCCGAGAGCGAGGAGTCGCGCACGGTGAGCGCTTCGTAGTAGGCGAAGTTGCGCGCCTTCTGCTTTGCAGTGAACGCGTCGCCGCGCAGGTGCATGGCCAGCACCAGATCGGCCTGCTTGACCACCTGCTTGCGGTAGAGGTCGAAGTACGGGAAGTGGAGCATGAGGGGGTACTGCTCCGGCGTGGTGGTGTCGAAGTCCCAGACCTCGTGGCTGGTGAACCCCTCGGACTGCGAGTGCACGCCGAGGGCGTCGTCGTACGCCACGACCATGGCCTGCGCCGCGGTTCTCCACGCCGCCACCTCGTCGGCCGGGACGCCCAGGTCGTGCGCCCGGTCGGGGTGGCGCTCGACCACGTCGGCCGCACATCGCAGGTTGTGCTGGGCCATGAGGTTGGTGAAGACGTTGTTGTCGGCGACGGCCGAGTACTCGTCCGGACCGGTCACCCCGTCGATCCGGAAGTGTCCGTGAGGGTCGTGGTGCCCGAGGGAGCACCACAGCCGGGCGGTCTCGGTGAGCAGCTCGAGCCCTATGCCACGCTCGAACGCCTCGTCGCCGGTGACGAGGACGTGGCGCACCACCGCGTCGGCGATGTCGGCGCCGAGGTGGAACGCCGCCGTGCCGGCGGGCCAGTAGCCCGAGCACTCGTCCCCGTCGATGGTGCGCCACGGGAAGACCGCCCCCTCCAGCCCCAGCTGGGTGGCACGCACCCTGGCCTTCGTCAGCGTCGAGAAACGCCAGCGCAGGGCGTCGGCCGCCGCGCCCGGGGACGTGTAGCTGAGCGCCGGCAGCACGAAGGTCTCGGTGTCCCAGAACGCGTGACCGTCGTAGCCCGTCCCGGTCAGCCCCTTCGCCGCGACCGCCCGCCCTTCGGCGCGGGCGCTCGCCTGCAGGATGTGGAAGAGGCCGAAGCGCACCGCCTGCTGCACCCGGGCGTCGCCGTCGACCTCGACGTCCGCCCTCCCCCAGAAGTCGTCGAGGTAGGCACCGTGCTCGGCCACCAACCCCTCCCATCCCGTCTCGACGGCAACGGTCAGTGCCGCCGCCACCTGGTCGGTGATCGCCGGCTGGGTCCGCACGGCCGACCAGCCGTAGGTGACGAACTTGACAAGCTGCAGGCGCTGTCCGGGCTCGAGAGTCGCGGTGACTGTGACCCGGCCCAGGTCGTCGAAGCTCTCGCTCGAGACCTCCACCGACGGCGGACCGTCGAGCCGGTGGTCCATCGCCGCGCCGAGCCGCAGGTCGCTGACCGCCGTACGGTGCAGCAGTGCCGCACCCGACGCGGTGCAGGAATGTCCCTCCGACAGCAGGGGCGCCTGCAGGTCGGCGGCCTCGCGTGGGTCGCCGCCCGAGGGCGGCGACGACTCGTTGGCCACCAGCTCCGACTGGAGCACCACCCGTGCGGAGGTGTCGAGCACCTCGACCTCGTAGCGGACCGCGGCCACCGACCGCTGGGCCAGCGACACCAGCCGGGTCGAGTGGACCCGCACCCGCTGGCCCCCCGGTGACACCCACTCGACGGCGCGGGTGAGGAGCCCGGTGCGGAAGTCGAGCACCCGCTCGTGCGAGACGAGCTGCCCGTAGCGCAGGTCGAAGGGCTGGTCGTCGACCACGAGGCGGATGAGCTTGCCGTTGGTGACGTTGATGAGCGTCTGACCGGCCTCCGGGTAGCCGAAACCGGCCTCGGCGTAGGGCAGCCGGCGGGCCTCGAAGAAGCCGTTGAGATAGGAGCCGGGCAGGCCGCACGGCTCGCCCTCGTCGAGGTTGCCGCGCCACCCGATGTGCCCGTTGGACAGGGCGAACGCCGACTCGCCCTGCGCCAGCACCCCGAGGTCGAGGCTGGTCTCACGCAGGCACCACGGCTCGGTCGTATAGGCCGGGTGGGCGATCATGCCTCGTCGACCCCGCCGAGCAGGTCGGCAAGGTCGTCGACCACGACGTCGGCACCGTGCTCACGCAGCTCGGCTGCCTGCCCGACCCGGTCGACACCGACCACGAGACCGAAGCCTCCCGCCCGACCCGCAGCCACTCCGGACAGCGCGTCCTCGAAAATCGCCGACTCCCCCGGCTCCACGTGCAACAGCTTCGCGGCCGCGAGGTAGGTGTCGGGCGCAGGCTTGCCGGCCAGGTGCTGGTCCTCTGCGGTGAGGCCGTCGACCCGCACCTCGAAGAGGTCAGTGAGGCCAGCGGCCTCGAGGACCTCGGCGCAGTTGGCGCTGGAGGAGACCACCGCCGTCAGCAGACCGGCCGACCGCACGGCCTTCAGGTAGCGCAGCGACCCCGGGTACGGCTCGACGCCGTCGTGGCGGATGCGGCGCAGCACGATGGCGTTCTTGGCGGCCGCGAGGCCGGCAACCGTCGGTGCGCCGGGCTCGTCGCCCGGGTCGCCCTCGGGCAGGGCGATCCCACGTGAGGCAAGGAAGGCCCGCGTGCCGTCGGCCCTGCTCCTGCCGTCGACGTAGGTGTCGTAGTCCGTGACCTGGTCGAAGGCGTCGTACGGTGTGTGGGCCTCCTGCGCCCGCGCCGTCAGGAAGCGGTCGAACATCTCTTTCCAGGCGTGGGCGTGAACCGTGGCGGTGTCGGTGAGGACACCGTCGAGGTCGAAGAGGCAGGCACTGGTGCCGGCACGAAGTCCGGTCGTCGTGATCGCGGATCGGCTCACCGGGGACACGTCCTGACTCAGCAGTTCACTCACCGGGCACCGTCACACGACGCAGGAGCCCTCCCACACTACAACCGGGATGATGATGTGCCTGGTCGCCCACCGATCCATCACATGCGACCGGAGGTCGTCGCCAGCCGTCGGCCCAAATCTCACCGAGGCGATGGGTAGCGGCCTCCAGGTCAGTAGCACCGACGCGGCAGCACGACGGCCTTGGCGCATCAGCCCCCCGCTCCAGTGGCCCCATCCTGGCGGATCCGTTCGGAGGGAAGGGTGTCCGGCGTCGTCCGGTGACATGTCCGATATTTTGTCTTGCTTGCCGCTATGATCCGCTTATGCCTCGGTGTCAACCGGGACGCAACCGATGGGTGGGCCTCACATGAATTGGGAGGCACCGACCGCGCCCCAGTGGCTGGCCGACCTGTGGGCTCATCGGGTTCGCCAGCATGTCTGACACCCCCACGACGCCGGACGGCGCGCGTGCCGGTGGGGAGCGTCGAGGCGCGGCCGCCGACGCTCTCGACGACGCGGCTGGCCTGCGAGACGGCGTTGCCGGTCGGCGCGACCTGGATGCCGACCGACGGGACGCGCTGTCGAGCCTCGGTGACCAAGCGGCTGAGGTAAGCGGCAGTGCCGCTTCTGATCGCGACGCGGGCGCCCTGCGACGCGATGCTGAGGCTACGCGTCGCGACACCAGCGCCACACAGGACGACACCTCGGGTGCAGACCGGGACGACACCGCGCTCCAGAGGGATCTCGCCGCCGAGGTTCGTGACCTCGGCGCCGCCCGAGCCGACACGGAGGCCGACCAGCGCGACCGGACCGCCGACACACGAGACCAAGACGTGGAGAAGAGCGCCCGGAGCGCGCGATCGAGGTCCCCCAGCGAGACCCGGAGCTCGGCGGCCATGCTCCCGTACCTGGCCCTGGTCGCTTCGGATCGCCGATCGGCGCAGGCAGACCGGTTTGCCGCGGCCCATCAACGCTCTGAGGCAGCAGTTGACCGGGCAATGGGGTCAGCCGACCGGGTCGCCGGGGCTGCGAGACGAGACAGGTCCAGGATCGACCGGGGGACGGCCGGGCTCGATCGTGAGACGGCGCAAGCCGACCGGGCTGCGTCGGCCGGCGACCGCGACCTCTTTGCGCTCCGACGAGGTGTCGCCCTCGCAGACCGGGTCGCAGGAGCCCACGATCGGCTGTCGTCGAGCCTCGACCGGGACACCTCGTCGTCCGACCGGGCAGCGTCGTCGATCGACCGGTACTGGTCGGTGGCGAACGCCGCGATGGAGCTGGAGCTGGCCGACAGCGAGAGCCGAGCGTGGCGGCTGCTGCAAGCCGTGCCCGCCCCGGTAGTCGTGATCGACTCCGCAGGGGTGATCGAGCGAATCAACGCGCAAGCGGTAGCGCTGTTCGGGTACCAGCCAGATGAGCTGGTGGGAAGCCCGGTGCAGGTGATCGTCGGTGCTGACCTCCACGACGCTCTTCGCGCCAGCACGCAGGCCGTGACCAGGGGTGACACCCCCCTCGACCGGATCGCTGGGCCGAGCATCTTCGCCGTTCGCAAGGACGGCACGACCTTGCCGGTGGAGGTCGACGTCAGCTCGATCACCCTGCCGACTGGTCATGCGGTCTTGGCGAGCATCCGGGAAGTCAGCGCCTACCAGGTTGCCGACGCCCAGCTGCAGGTCAGTGACGAACGCTTTCGGATCGCCTTCGACCGGGCGCCCATCGGCATGGCGTTGATCGACCTGCACGGTGACCGTCCAGGCCGGCTCGTCCAGGTCAACCCCGCCTACTGCGCCCTGACCGGATACTCCGAGGACGAGCTGCTGGCCACCACGTCTACAGCCATCACCCATCCCGACGACCGTCAGAGCACCGAGACGAACATCGCGCTCCTGGCCGACGGTGTCACGACGCACTGGGACACCGACAAGCGCTACATCCGCGCGTCTGGTGAGCCGATCTGGGTCCACTTCGCGGTCACCGTCGTCCGCGATGCCCAAGGACTCCCGTCGTATCTGGTGTCACAGGTCCACGACATCACTCTGCGCAAGTCCGCCGAAGCACAAATGGCCGAGCGGTTTCACGAGCTGGCGACCCACACCGACGTCGGCTTCATGCTCGGCCAGCTGGATCCCCCTGAAGCCTTGTACGCCAACGCCGCCTACCTGACCCTCATGGGTGTCGATCCATCCGGACCCGTTCCCCCGCTTGCCGATTCGTTGGCCGAAGCACACCCGGACCAGGTCGGGACCTGTGCGATCCTGACCCGGACCGCCGCGGGCGAGGCGGTGACCTTGGAGTGGCAACTGGTCCGTGCGGACGGGCGGACACGCTGGCTCCTCACCCGGGTGACCCCGATCGTCGACCCGGACGGGACCGTGCGCCGGTACACCACCATCTCCGAGGACATCACCGCCCGGAAGGCCGCGGAAGCCGCCCTGGCCGTCGCGCAGGCGGAGGCCGAGCGCGCCAACGCGGCCAAGGACGAGTTCCTCTCGAGACTCAGCCACGAGCTGCGCACCCCACTCAATGCCGTCCTCGGGTACGCGCAGCTCCTCGAGATCGACCCCCTCAGCCTCAAACGGGAGGGACATGTCAAGCACATCCTCGCTGGAGGCAGACACCTGCTCGCGATGATCGACGACGTCCTCGACATCACCGCCATCGATGGGGACCGTCTCACGGTGACCCAGCAGGAGTTCGCCGTGGCCGAGCTCATCGCCGACACCCTGCCGCTCGTCCAGCCGCGCGCCACACAGCTGAGCCTGGCGCTGCACTTCGACCCGCTCCTGGCGACGGCCTGCCGAGTCACCGCAGATCCGCGCCGCCTGCGGCAGGTGCTGCTCAACCTGCTGTCCAATGCCGTCAAGTACAACCGCCCCGGCGGCAGCGTCACCATCGAGATCAACGCCGACGACGACACCGGGACCGTCGACATCGCTGTCATCGATACCGGCCTCGGCATCCCCGAGGTGGACCTCCCCCGGCTGTTCCACGCCTTCGACCGGCTGGGACGTCAGTCGACCGACATCGAAGGCACGGGGATCGGTCTGCCGCTGTCCAGACGCTTGGTCAACCTGATGGGCGGCCGGCTCGAGGTCGAGACAGCAGACGGCCTCGGGAGCATCTTCACGGTCACCCTTCCCGGCATCCTCACCTTCGCTGGAGGCGTCGACAGTGACCTCTGATCGCGTCACCACTGCCCAGGATCGACCATGAGCGACGCCCAGCAGCCGCACCACACGGGTTCGGCGGTGTCCTGACCGATGGAGCCCTCCACAGCCGACGCCCACACGAACGGCACATCCGCGCGATCACTCGTGCTGTTGTACATCGAGGACCACCTCGAGAGTGTCAGCGTCATGGCAGACATCCTCGAGCTGCGACCAGTCTGGCGACTTGTCCACGCAGGTCTCGTCAGCACCGGGATCGAGGCCGCGCGCACACAACGTCCAGACCTGATCTTGCTCGACATGCACCTTCCCGACGGCACGGGCGACCAGGTGCTCACGGCCCTCAAGCAGGACCGCGAGACGAGCGACATCCCTGTCGTGGTGCTCAGTGCCGGCACGATCGGGGCCAAGGCGGCGCCGCTGGTGGATGCCGGTGCCGACCAGTTCTGGACCAAGCCACACGACCTCGGGTTGATGCTGGAGTACTTCGACGAGCTCGCCGCCAGACTCTGAGTCGCCCCGGTGCTCTACAGCCGAATCCGGTCGTGCTCAGTTCAGCCGAGTGCCCGCGCAACGGCGGACTGTTGCTGGTCCGAGCGCGCCAGGGCGGGGTTGAGCCGGGCTGCGTGACCGTCGGCCCGTGCGGCAGAACCGGTCGCGGGCGTGGCTGAGACGCTCCTGGGACGAGGTGCGCGGCTGCCCGAGGCTGGCCGAACACCGCTGCCGGCGAATCCGTCCCGTGAGCCTGGATGCTCCTTCCCCTGGACTGGTTTACGTAACGACGCAAACCCCGAGGAGGGAGCCGAGGTGGAGATCGTCCTGTGTGCCGCGAGGCCCGGTGCGGCAATCGACCTGGCCGCCCACGTGTGCTGCTCGCAGGGTCCCACCGCACCACACTGGTCACCCCGGCCGCAGCGACCCTCCCCGCTCTCAAGGCCGCGCGCACCCCGCCGGTCGCCGCCATGTCCCGCGACGTCGGTATGGCGCCACGCGGTCTGCGGCTGCGTGGACTGATCGGAGGCGTCGTCCTCGTTGCCGGTGTCGCCATGCTGGCCGTCGGCGTTGGTCATGGGCCTGTGGTGGTGGGCACCACCGCTACTTGCCGCCTTGGTCTGAACGATCATCCGGGTAGCAATGACCAGAACCTGTGGATGGCCTTCGGTGGGTGGCCGTGAAGGAGCGCACCTTCCCGAAGATGATCTGACGCCCCGAGAGGTCTGCTCAGGAGGTGTCCCCGTCCGAGCCGGCGGCCCCCCGTCACCCAGGCGCGACCACACCATCCGCAGGACCAGCGGGCTCCGCGCCGTCGCCCGCCGCATCGCCAGCACCCCCAGCACCCACACCGGCAGCAGCGTCATCCGCTGCAGCGGCGGGGGCGACGGTGATGGTGACGTCCAGCGTGGCCGCCGGCGGTAGGCCGTTGTTGGCCACCAGGGCGACCTGGGTGGTCCCTGCTGACGTCGGTGTCCCGTAGATGGCGCCCGTGGCCGCGTCCAAGGTGAGCCCCACCGGCAGAGGGGCGCTCCCGTCGGCCAGCTGCACTGTCGGCGTTGGGGACCCCGAGAGGCTGGGGGCCCAGTGGCCGGCCTTGCCTGCGGTGAACTGCGGACCGCCCTTCACCGGACGAATCTGGGGCGCCGCCGTAGTGGCAGCGGTCCCGGACCCGGACCCGGACGAGGACCCCGCCGCGGTCTGAGCGCCAAAGTAGAACCCCGCGATCGTGGCGACGAGGGTCGTCAAGGACGCAACGACCTGCGACCGCAGGTCCCGCACGCCCGCTCCGGAGAGGCCGAAAACCCCCAGGACGACAACGAACAAGACGGAGAAACCACCGACAGCCAACGTCGTGCGGGTCGTGCGCTTGCCGCTGCGAGCCGACGTCGCAAGGGTGCTGATCAGCTCCGGGGTGATGAGTTTCGAGTTGTCTTCCCTAGCTCGCCGTCGAATAGCGTTCAGACCCAGGACGTTCCTCAGCGTCGACCGCGGCGCGCTCAAGCTCCACCAGCTCAAGACGAACATGGCCGCGACGATGGCCACGACAATGACGACCAGGTCGGTCAGGAGCCAGTCGGGCAACGCTCCGACGTTGTCCGCACCCCCCGCACCCCCACCGGTCCCCGTCGAGACCGCCGTCGAGGTCCCTGTCGAGGTCGGCAACGACGTCGGGGTGATGACATCCTGCGGGGTTATCCACGTCGCAAGCTCAGTCCACGCGCTCATCGGTCTCCCTTCACGGTGCTACTCGTTGGTCGGGGCTCACGATCAGGGCTCACTTCCGTGGGCACGAATGGGGGGCGCTCATCACGCACGGGTGGCCGCCGCCGCCTTGGGCGGGCCTCATGAGGCAGCGGTGGGGCGGTACTGCGCCTTCCATCCCTCCCAGTCCCAGGTGTCCACGAACGCCGTCCCGGCTGAGACGCCATTGCTGAACAAGGTGGCCTTGTCGTCAGCGGTCAGGTGGAAGTCGGTCGCTTTGTAGCCCGTCGTGTCGACGAAGACCGTCCGGGAGGAGAAGGACGGGTCGCTGACGTACAGCTGGTCGTGGGCATTGGTCATCGTCGAGATCAGCGACGTCGCGAGCTCGAGCGGGCCAGGGTTCGGGTGCCACCCCGGGTCGATGGCTTGCGCCTTCGCCGAGAGCTTGACCCCGAGGGTGGGCCAGCGCGGCTGGCCCCCGTCGGTGCGGTCGAACAGGTCGATGGGGAAGTTCGACAGCATCCCCCCGTCCGTGCACAGGATCTCGGGGTGGCCGCCGGCGACGGCCGGGTCCACCCTCATCCGGAACGGGCGGAAGAAGAAGGGGATCGACGCCGACGCCCGGACGGCATCGGCGACGGGCTGGTTGTCCGGGGAGACCCCACACAGCTTCTGGTAGTCCCACGGCAGGCGGAGCTCGCGGCCGCGGGAGACGTCCGAGACCACGACGACCAGCTTGTACTGCCGTTCGGGCGGCAGGGAGCTGTGGGCGTCGAGGTCCTTCAGCTGCCCCCACGTGTGCAGCCCCTTCGCCGCCAGCTTCTCGGCGACCCACGAGTGCAGGAAGTCTCCCCGGAAGAGGCCCTCCTCGAACAGCAGCCCGAACCCCTCGCCGAGCAGCTTGAAGTGACGCAGGACCGGGCTGACGTCCTCGAACTGGGAGAAGTTGAGCTCGTCCATCACCTCCTTCAGCTCGCCCACGCTGTAGCCGGCCGCGAGCAGCGACGCCACGATGGCCCCGGCGGACGTCCCCGCGATCCGATGGAACCGGTAGGGGTCCGGTGCACCGTCGAGCACCGACAAGGCCCCAACCAGGGCGGCGCCCTTGACGCCGCCGCCCTCAAGCACCAGATCTGCGTCAGCCATGACGAACCCCCCTCAGCCCATGGGGTGCAAGCCGTTCCGCGGCTCGCGCTACCGCCACCCGACTATCCTCGCGGACCGGTGCCTGGTCAACGTCTGCGGCGACGAGCTCCCCGAACGAGCGACGCGCTCTCGCCCACACACAAGGTTCCTGGTCTGACTCGCGAGACCGGGTGGGCAGAGGTCAGGCTCATGGTTGCTTCCTCGCTGTCCCAGCAGTGAGGAGAGCACCAAGTGGTCCCGGGACCCTGCGGCCTGTCGCTCAATGCTCGGCGCTCTCCGGCGCATGGCCCTGAAGCCGGTCTGAAGGTCCTGGGCCACCGGACCTCGCGAAACTCGTGGCCGGACCTCGAAGGTCACGAGCGGGCGGCGATGGCCCGGTGGGGACCAGGGGTTCAACAGCAGACGCGTCACAACAACCCCAAGTCACCCGCACCAACACGGGCGGTCAAGACTCTGCGACATTCGACGCTCTTAGGCCATCACCCAATTTCGGATAGGGCCGCCGGGGTCGTGCTGCGTGGGTCGGCGAGCGGGGTGCGGGTCACCCGGACCCGGGCGCAACGGCCTACGTCCTGCTGCTCCAGGAGCTGCGCCGATCGACCGAGCAGGCATGAGCCTGGGCCGACCCATGACCGAGCTGACCCTGGCGCACCATGACGCGACTCGGATGAGCGTCAGCTGGTCGACGTTCCTGGCCCCCATGACCGCGTCGCTGTTCATCTCCCGGACCGGATGACGGCTCCCCCGCCTGTGCGGGGGCGGAGTTCCTGACAGGGTGCGACCCCCGCCCTCGGCGCGCCCGTCCCGTTAGTCCCGTTTGTGCCGTACCGTGACACGGGTGCCTGGCTTCGATCTCACGCATCGACCGGAAGCTCGGTACGTGAGCCGTGTTGTCCGCTCCGTCCGCGCTGGTCGCGGCATGGGGCTGCGGGCTGGCCGGGTGCCGCCGAGTGCTCCCACCGCAGGTGACCGGACTGCCGCCAGCCGGCACCGGCGGTCAGCGCGGTGGACCGTCAGGTGGGCGGCCGTCGCCGTCGCCATCGCGTGTGGGCTGGCGGCATGCTCGCCGGGCGGGCCGGCGGGTGACTCGCCGGGCGGGGATCGCCCCGTGCGATGGCACCCGGTGTTCTTCGGTGTCGACGTGCCCGACGCCGAGCCGGCGGCGGTCACCGCGTTCGCCGCCGCCGTCGGCTCGCGTCCGACGGTGTCGAGCATGTTCATCCGCTACGACGCGACCTGGACCGCCAAGGTCGTGCGGCAGATGGCCGCCGCCCGGCTGACCCCGTTCGTCACGCTCGAGCCGTGGCACCGCGGGGCCGTTGGCAAGCGCCTCGACCCGGCTGATTCGCTGGCGGCGCTGCTGGCCGGCCGCTTCGACGCCGAGCTGCGAATGCAGGCGCGCGCATTGGCCACCTCCCGCGGCCCGATCTACCTGCGGTTCGCGCACGAGATGAACGGCGACTGGTACCCGTGGGCGGTCGGCGTCAACGGCAACACCGCCGCGCAGTACGTCGCGGCATGGCGGCACGTGCACGCCCTGTTCGAGCAGCAGGTCCCGCAGCTGAAGGTGCGGTGGGTGTTCGCCCCTGCCGCGCTCGGCTCGGAACGGAGTGCCGACGACGTGGGCGCGCTGTACCCCGGCGACGACGTCGTCGACGTGCTCGGCCTGACTGGCTACGAGCACGGCGGTTCCCAGCCGCAGGAGACCTTCGGTCCCACGGTCGAGGCCCTGTCTCGGCTGGGTCCGCAACCGTTGGTGCTGGCCGAGATCGGGGTCGACGGTGCGGGTAAGGCGGCGTGGCTGCGCAACCTAGGGCCCTATCTGCGGCAAACCACCCGGGTGTCGGGGTTCGTCTACTTCAACACGACACCGCAGACGACTGGGGCGACCGGGCACTATGCGCTGGGCAGCGGTGACGTGCCGGCGTTCCGAACCACCTTGGAGCAACTCGCAGCCCCGCCCCGCTGACCCGATGAGAGCCCCCAGGTCGGCGTCGTGATGTGAGAGCTTGGTGCTGCAGCCGCCGTTTGGGTGAGCGGTGTCGGCCCAGCAGGTCATGTGCACACGGATGACGAGGTGGTACGGGACCGCCTGGTCAGGTGACGGGACGCACTCGTGGTCAGCACCGCAGAGGGGGCGTGGTGCCTCACTCGGTTTAGTGAAGGGCTGTGATCCGGGTGGAGAAGTTGGAGAACGGTGAGCGGGTGTGTCGCAGGTGGGGTCGGCCTGGAACTCGGTGAAGCTGCATCCCTGTGCGATGTCCTCGTTGGCGAGGAAGAACGTCGAGCCGTCCCACGCCGCCGCGCCCCGGAGGCCGGGCCGGGCACCGCGCGCGCCTCGGCGACCAAGACCTCGAGCTACGACGTGGGCAGTCGCTGCCCGTCGACCTTGCCTCCCTCTCGGTACTCGCCGACCCGCACCCCGACACGGTCCCTGAGCACCTCGACACCCTGACCGGTGCGCGCCTCGTCAAGAGGACCGGGCCCGTGCCGAAGGCAGACGCCGTCGACCTGCTCGACGACCTCGGCTTCGGCCCCCTTCTCAACGAGACGAACGGCCAGGTCGTGCGGCTCACCCACTCCCCCCTGGGACCCGGGACCCTCCGGCCGGCTTGACAGCAGTCCTGTTCAGCACTGAACATACTCACATGAGCGCGCGTGAGCAGTCGGCCAGGCGGCTGTTCGGCGAGCTGTGGCTGGTGATGAACGACATCACGCGGGGCGTCGAGGCCGAGCTGAAGCCGTTCGGCCTGACGCACGCCCAGTTCCAGGTCCTGCTCCACGTCATCAGCGCCCCGGACCTGTCTCAGCGCGAGCTGAGCGAGCGCCTGAACGTCACCACCGGCAACGTGTCGATGCTCGTCTCCAAGCTCGAGGCTGCCGGGCTCGTGGACCGGGTGCCGGCCGGCGCGGCCGTCCGCCTGAGGGCGACCGAAGCCGGCCGGCAGACCTTCGACTCGCTCGGGCCCACCCGGGCCCGGTTCATGCTGACGCTGTTCGCGCACCTGTCGGTGTCGCAGATGGACCTCACCGCCGACGTGCTCCACACCATCCGCGAGAGGTGACGTCGCACAGAGGCGCCCCTTCGACAACCGTCCAAATGTTCAGTCCTGAACTTCAATCAGTCACCACCTCACTCACTCACGAGAGGCCCACCTCATGACCGCATCATCTCGCCACGCCGGCCGCACCGCCGTCGTCACCGGAGGCACCAACTGCCGCAACGGCCCGCCTGCTCCGCCGTCACGGCGCCCGGGTCGTCATCCTCGGCAGGTCCGCGGAGAAGGCCGAGCACCTGGTGGCTGAGTCGGCTGCGCTCCGGCTGCCCGGCTCGATGCAGGCCATCGTCAGCGACTTCAGCTCGATGCGAGCCGTCCGGACCGCCGTCGACGACCTCGCCGCGATCACCCCGAACATCGACGTGCTCGTCCACGGGGTCGGGGTGTTCCTCACCCGACCCGAGCACACCCCCGAGGGCATCGAGAAGGACCTCGCCGTCAGCTACCTTTCCCGCTACGTCTTCCTCGAACAGGCACACCGCCGCGGCCTGCTCGGTCCCCAGACCCGCCTGGTCAACATCGCCGCCGCCGCACCCCGACTGCCCAAGCGCGCCCGCACCGAGTTCCATGACCTCGACGCCGTCTCCGCCCGCACCGGGTTCGCCAGCCACAGCCAAGCCCAGACCGCGAACGACCTGCTCACCGCCCAGGCCGGCATCCGCTACGGCATCGCCGCGCTCGGATACGGCCCCGGCAACACCGACACCGCCATCCTGCGCGAACTGCCCTGGACGACCCGGGCCCTGTTCTTCCCGTTCACCCGCAACAAGCGGACCCCCGACCAGGTCGCCCAGCACCTGCTCGAGCTGCTCGAGGACGAACACTGGTCTCCCGCGTCACCCGGCTTCGCCGGCAAGCGCGGACGGTTCACCCCCGACCCGTTCATCACCGACGTCACCCGCCAGCGAGACCTGCTCGCCGCCAGTCAGGGTCTCGCGGACCGCGCCAGTAGGGACACACGTCCTGGTGATTGACCTGCCCTGACAGATTCAGTCGCCCAGCGCCGCTCTTCTGGCCATCGCCACGGCCTCCATCGGGCGAGCTCAAGATCTGCCATGAGCGGGCGCGACCGTCGAGGACCAGAGCGAGTGCGTGCTCGAACTCGTCACCGAGGTTGTCGCCAGTCTTCGGGACGTGGTCGACGGTCAGCTCCACCAGGTGTCGGGTCCTCGCCGACCGGCAGCTGCTCGGTGATCGCCTCGGCGACCTGGGTCACATCCTGCCCGCTCGTGGCGCAGGTCAGCCTGGCGCCTCAACTGGTGGCGCCGGCGGGATGCATGATCGTCGGGGTGTTCTTCGACATTGGTCGCTCGCGGTCCCTCCCGTGGAAGCGCCGCCCTGAGGCCTGTCGGCTCCTCGCCGCACTCGCCGATGAGCAACGAGGCTTCAGTGTCGTCGTCATCGGCGAGCCCCAGAGGGCCTTCTACGGCAACCGGTTCAGCTTGACGCTCCCCGTCTTCACGCACTGCGGTACGACCCCGAGGGATCCCGCGTCACCGCAACCGCCTCCGCAGTGTGTGTCCATCATCGTGTCCGGAGGGGGACTTGAACCCCCACGCCCGTTAGGGCACTAGCACCTCAAGCTAGCGCGTCTGCCATTCCGCCACCCGGACAGGGTGCTTAGCAGGGCCCGTTTCGTCGTTCCCTGCTGCGCCAGAAACGTTAGCACGCACGGTCGTCCACCTCCCAAACGGCGTCGGAGCCGCAAGTGCATCAGACGCGGCGCAACACCCGTGCGCCCTCCTCGCGCAGCTCACCGATGGACGTCATCCCGGATAGGCCGAGGGTGAGGTCGAGCTCGGCCACGAGGTTCTCCAGCACGGCCAGCACGCCGGCCCGGCCGTCGATCGCCAGACCGTAGACGTGCGGGCGCCCGACCGTCACGGCGTCGGCCCCGAGTGCGAGCGCCTTGACCACGTCGGCGCCGGTCCGGATGCCGCTGTCCAGCAGCACGGGGACCCGACCCCGCACGGCCGCCACCACGTCGGGCAGGGCGTCGAGCGAGGCGATCGCCCCGTCGACCTGGCGCCCGCCGTGGTTGCTGACGACCAGCCCGGAGACACCGAGGTCGAGGGCCCGACGGGCGTCGTCGGGGTGCAGGATCCCCTTGAGCAGCACGGGAAGGCGGGTCCGCGAGGGCAGGGTGGCGATGTCGTCCCAGGTGAGCGACGGCTTGGAGTAGATCTCGAGGAAGGTCTCGACGGCGGCTCGGGGATAGGGCGAGCGGAGGTTGTCGACGAACCCTCCCGGCGTCTCCCGGGCCATCGAGACCAGGGTGCGGATCGCCCCCGGCGTCAAAGAGACACGGTCACCCGACGGGGTCGCGGACCCGGCCCGACGGGCAGCCACCTTCTCGCGCACGATCTGCCGGAACCGGGGGTCCGAGGTGTACTGCGCGATACCGATGCCCCGGGCGAAGGGCAGCGATCCGAGGTCGAGGTCGTGCGGTCGCCACCCGAGCATCGTCGTGTCGAGCGTGACGACGAGGGCGTCGGCTCCCATCCGCTCGGCCCGCCCGATGAGGCTGTCGACCAGCTGCTCGTCGGTCGACCAGTAGAGCTGGTACCACCGTGGCGACTCCCCCATCCCGGCGGCCGTCTCCTCCATCGGCGAGCTTCCCTGGTTGGAGAAGATGTAGGGCAGCCCGAGCAGCGCTGCCGCGGCCCCGATGTGCACGTCGGCGTCACGCGCCACCAGGCCCGCAGCACCGATCGGCGCGAGCAGGAGCGGGGCCGGCAGCCGCCGGCCGAGCAGCTCGGTGCCCAGGTCGCGCCTCGAGACGTCGCGCAGCATCCGCGGCACGATCGCCCAGCGGTCGAACGCAGCCCGGTTGGCCCGCATCGTGGCCCCGGCTCCCGCTCCCCCGCCGACGTAGGCCCAGGCCTCCTTGCTCATCGCCCGCCGGGCCTGCGCCTCCAGCTCGTCGGGGCCAGTCGGCACGACTGGTCGACGGCCGAGCGCCCCCGCCCGGTAGATGGCGTTCTGGCGGGCTCGGCCCGGCCCGATGGCCGGGCCGGTCGGCGTGGGTCCTGCAGCCACGGCATACCTCCTGCGGCGGGCGCACGCCCCTCGGTGGATGATGCGGCGGCCGCGACACCATCTGCTGCAGGCACGCTACCCGCCTGCCAGGATGCTGGGGTGTCAGAGATCGCCCTGAGATCGCGGACCGGGCGCGGGGTCGTCGTCGCCGCGGTGCTCGGCAGCGGGATGGCGATGCTCGACGCCACCGTGGTCAACGTCGCCGTCGTGCGCATCGGAGCCGACCTGCACGCGACCCTCGCCGACCTGCAGTGGGTGAGCAACGGCTACCTGGTCACCATGGCCTCGCTCATCCTGCTCGGCGGCTCGCTGGGCGACCGGCTGGGTCGACGCCGGGTCTTCGTCGTCGGTGTGGCGTGGTTCGCGGTCGCCTCCGCCGCCTGCGGGCTCGCGCAGTATCCCTCCCAGCTCATCGTGGCACGGGTCGTGCAGGGGGTCGGGGCGGCGCTGCTCGTGCCCGGCAGCCTCGCGATGATCCACGCGAGCATCCGCCCCCCCGACCGGGCCAGGGCCATCGGCTCGTGGACCGGTCTTGGTGGGATCGCCTCTGCCGCAGGGCCCTTCGTCGGCGGCTGGCTGGTGCAGTACGCCAGCTGGCGCTGGGCCTTCCTGATCAACGTGCCCCTCGGGGCCCTCACCGTCGCCGTCGCGCTGCGGCTCGTGCCCGAGACGCGCGACGAGCTCGCCGACCACCACCTCGACGTCACGGGGGCCCTCACGGCCACCCTCGCCCTCGCCGTGACCACCTACGGCTTCATCCAGGCCGGGTCGCTCGGCGCGCTGCGGGCGACCGCGGTCGTCCTGACCGGGCTGCTCCTGCTGGCGGGCTTCGTCATCCTCGAGGACCGCCAGCGCCACCCCATGGTGCCGCCCCGGCTGTTCGCGTCGCGACAGTTCACCGCGGCCAACCTCATGACCCTCCTGACGTATGCCGCCCTCGGCGCCGTGCTCTTCTTCCTCACCCTCCAGCTGCAGACCACCTTGGGCTACCCGCCGCTGGCCGCAGGTCTGGCCACCCTGCCGCTCACCGTCCTGATGTTGCTGCTCGCCGCCCGCGGGGGGCAGCTGTCCACGCGGATCGGGCCCAGGGTGCCGATGACGCTCGGACCACTCACCTGCGCGGGCGGTGTCCTGCTGCTCAGCAGGGTAGGTGCGGGTGACAGCTATGCGTCCGGGGTGCTCCCCGGGGTCGTCGTGTTCGGCCTCGGGCTGTGCCTCCTGGTGGCCCCCCTCACCGTGACCGTCCTCGATGCTGCCCCCGACCGCTACGCCGGTGTGGCCAGCGGGGTCAACAACGCGGTCGCCCGCACCGGGAGCCTGCTCGCGGTGGCTGCCCTGCCGGCAGTCGTCGGACTGTCGGGCGCCGACTACGCCCGCCCCGCAGCGCTCAGCGCCGGCTTCCGGGCCGCGATGCTCGTGGCCGCCGCCCTGCTGGCGGCCGGGGCCGGCGTCTCCTGGGCCCTGATCCGTGGCGATGCTCGGCCGGAGCCCACCGCCGACCCCGCTCCCTGACCCACTAGCGTGGCGTCATGGCGACCAGCCTCTATCTCGCCTCCGCCGAGGGGTTCTCCGGCAAGTCGGCGGTGGCGCTCGGCCTGCTCGACCAGCTCAGCCGTCGGGTCGGCCGCGTGGGGGTCTTCCGCCCCATCGTGCGCACCGACGACCCCGCGGCCGACCACGTGCTGGCGCTCCTCCTGTCGCGACTCGGCACGGGCCTGACCGCTGCGGATGCGGCCGGTGTCTGTTACGACGACCTCCACCACGACCCCGACCGGGCGATGGGCACCGTCGTCGACCGCTTCCACGCGCTGGCCCGCACCTGCGACGTCGTGCTCGTCGTCGGCTCGGACTACACCGACGTCGCGACGCCGACGGAGTTCTCCACCAACGCGACCATCGCCGCCAACCTCGACGCGCCGATGGTGCTCGTGGTCACCGGGGCGGGACGCACCCCCGAGCAGATCGCCACCGCGGCGGTGGTCACCGTCGACGACGCGCGGGCCCACCACGCCACCATCCTGGCCGTCGTCGCCAACCGCGTCGCGCCGGTGATCCTGTCGAGCACCGCCGACCGGCTGAATGAGGCGCTCGGCGGGCTCGCGGCCTACGCGCTGCCGGCCGACCCGGTGCTCGACTCCCCCACCGTGCGCGAGCTGTCGGCCGCTGTGGGCGGTCGGCTCCTCCACGGCGACGACGCCCTCCTCGACCGTGAGGCGACGGGTCTGGTCGTCGCCGCCATGACCATGCCCAACGCACTGGAACGGCTGGTCGAGGGCTGTGTCGTCGTCTCGCCGGCTGACCGCGGCGACATGCTGCTCGGCCTGCTCATGGCGCACGGCTCACGGACTTTCCCCAGCCCCAGCGGCATCCTGCTCAACGGCGGGTTCGACCTGCCGGCGCCCGTGGCCCGGCTCGTCGACGGTCTCGACGTGCACGTGCCGGTGATCGCGTGCGACACCGGCACGATGCAGACGACCGCCCTGCTCTCGGCCGTCACGAGCCGTCTCACCCGCACCGCGACCCGCAAGATCGAGACCGCCTTGGCGCTGGTGGAGCAGCACCTCGACGTGCCGGGCCTGCTCGACCGGCTCGACGTCGCACCGACGACCGTGGTCACGCCGCTGATGTTCGAGCACCGTCTGCTCGACCGGGCGCGGGAGGCCGACCGACACATCGTGCTGCCCGAGGGCGAGGAGCCGCGCATCCTCGCGGCGGCCGACCAGCTGCTCCGGCGCAAGGTCGTGCGGCTCACGCTGCTGGGCGACCCTGAGCTCATCGCGGCCCGGGCGGGCCAGCTCGGGCTGGACCTGGCCGGAGCCACCCTGCTCGACCCCCACGACCCGCGCGACGACCGGCTGCGCACCCGCTTCGCCGAGGAGTACGCCGCGGCCCGCGCGCACAAGGGGGTCACCGCCGAGCAGGCCTGGGACGCCGTCGGCGACATCAGCTGCTTCGGCACGATGATGGTGCGCGACGGCCTGGCCGACGGCATGGTCTCCGGCTCGGTGCACACGACCGCCCACACCATCCGACCGGCCCTGGAGATGCTGCGGTCGGCAGGCGGTGGGGTGGTGTCCTCCGTCTTCTTCATGTGTCTCGCCGACCGGGTGCTGGTCTACGGCGACTGCGCCGTCAACCCCGACCCGACCGCCGAGCAGCTCGCCGAGATCGCCGTCTCGTCGGCAGCCACCGCCCGTCAGTTCGGGGTGGAGCCACGCATCGCGATGCTGTCCTACTCGACCGGAGGCTCGGGAACCGGAGCCGACGTCGAGAAGGTGCGGTCGGCCACGGTGCTGGTGCGGCAGCGGGCTCCAGATCTGTCGGTCGAGGGGCCCATCCAGTACGACGCCGCCGTCGACGAGGCCGTCGCCGCCGCCAAGCTGAAGGACTCCGCCGTCGCCGGGCGGGCCACCGTGCTCATCTTTCCCGACCTCAACACGGGCAACAACACCTACAAGGCCGTGCAGCGCAGCGCCGGTGCCGTCGCGATCGGCCCGGTGCTGCAGGGGCTGCGCCGCCCGGTCAACGACCTCAGCCGGGGGGCGCTCGTGCGCGACATCGTCAACACCGTGGCCATCACCGCCGTGCAGGCGGCCGCCCCTGCAGAGCCCCCGACACCGGCGGCCGCAGGAGCCCCGACATGACCACCCTCGTGCTCGTCCTCAACGCCGGCTCCTCGTCACTGAAGTACCAGCTGCTCGACGCCGATGCCCCCGACGGCTCGGCGCCCCTCGTGGTCGGCCTGGTCGAGCGGATCGGCGAGGCGACCGAGGGCTCCGCACCCAACGTGCACCACACGACCAGCGACGGCGTCCGCCACGAGCGTCGCGTCGAGTGCGTCGACGCCCGTGAGGCGTTCACCGCCCTGCTCGACGCCTTCGCCGATCACGGCCCCGACCTCGCGCAGCTCCAGCTGGCCGCCGTGGGTCACCGCGTGGTCCACGGCGGCCGTTCCTTCGCCGCCGCCACCCTGGTCGACGACGACGTCGAGTCCGGCATCGACCGGCTCTCGCCACTCGCGCCACTGCACAATCCCGCCAACCTCCAGGGAATCCGGCTGGCGCGCAGCCACTTTCCCCACGTGCCGCAGGTCGCGGTCTTCGACACCGCCTTCCACCAGACCCTGCCCCCACGGGCCCACACGTATGCCGTGCCCAGGCTCTGGCGCGACGACCACGGTGTGCGCCGCTACGGCTTCCACGGCACGTCCTACGCCTATGTCTCGCGCCGGGCCGCGAGCCTGCTCGGGCGCGCTGTCGAGGACACCGCCCTGATCGTGCTGCACCTCGGCAACGGCTCCAGCGCCGCCGCGATCCTCGGTGGGCGCAGCATCGACACGTCGATGGGTCTCGCGCCCGTCGAGGGGCTCGTCATGGGCACCCGGTCGGGTGACCTCGACCCCGCGATCGCCGGGCACCTGGCGCGCGCCGGCGTGCCGGTCGAGGAGTTCGACCGGGTCGTCACGTCGGGCAGCGGCCTGCGTGGCCTCAGCGGGCACAGCGACTTCCGTGAGGTGGTCACCGCCGCCGAGGCCGGCGACGCCGACGCCGAGCTGGCCATCGAGGTCACCGCCTACCGCATCCGCACCTACGTCGGCGCCTATGCCGCCGCGCTCGGTCGGCTCGACGCCGTCGTGCTCACCGGCGGGATCGGGGAGCACAGCCCGGTGCTGCGGTCGGCCGCCCTGTCGGGCCTCGACCTGCTCGGCATCACGCTCGACGAGAGGGCCAACGCGGCCGCCACCGGGGGCGAGCACGTCATCTCGTCGCCGGGCAGTGCGGTCTCGGTCCTCGTCGTGCCGACCGACGAGGAGCTCGAGATCGCCCGTCAGGCAAGGGATCTCGTCCAGCGCTGACCCCCTCGACCCGTGGTCGCTCAGCCGGCAGCCACCTCGTAGACCGGCACGACCTGGGCCCGCCCGAGGGTGTGGGAGAACAGGTTGAAGCCGAGGATGGTCGGTGTCGCGTCGGCCGGCACGGCGAGCGTCTCGACGTCGACCGCGTGCACCACGACGAAGTAGCGGTGGTGACCGTGGCCCGCCGGTGGCGCGGCACCGAGGTACTGCGTCACGCCGCCGTCGGTCTTCAGCTGGATCGCCCCGTCGGGGAGCCCTGAGCCCTCGGCGTCACCCGCTCCGGTGGCGAGCTCGGTGACGGACACCGGGAGGTTGAGGACGGCCCAGTGCCAGAACCCTGCGGCGGTGGGGGCGTCGGGGTCGTACATCGTCACGGCGAAGCTCTTGGTGCCCTCGGGGAATCCCGACCAGCTCAGCTGCGGCGAGACGTCCTGCCCACCGGCGCCGAAGATGCCACTGACCTGCGCCGTGCCGAGGGTCTTTCCGTCGGCGACGTCGGTCGAGGTGACCTCGAAGGACGGCACCTGCGGCAGGGCGGCATACGGGTCGTACGAGTAGTCGGGCACAGGAGTCCTCCTGGGACGTGGGGTTCGGGATCGGGGGACGCACTGCTGAGCGTCCTGCTTCGCACGCTACCCCGCGCCCGTCGGACCGGCACGGGGGCACCGGCCACCTAGGCTGTGGGGGTGACGTTTGCGCGGGACCTGGCCGCCGTGCTTCGGGTGACCGGCTTCCGACGGCTCTTCGCCGTGCGCCTGGTGTCGCAGCTGTCCGACGGGGTCTTCCAGGTCGCCCTCGCGTCGAACCTGCTCTTCTCACCCGAGCAGGCCCCGGACGCGCGGTCCATCGCCGTCGCCCTCACCGTGGTGCTGCTGCCCTTCACCGCCCTCGGTCCCTTCGTCGGGGTGCTGCTCGACCGGTGGCCCCGGCGGCTGGTGATCGTCGGTGCGAACGCCGCCCGGGTGGTGCTGCTGCTCTTGCTGGCCGCCGACGTCGCCCGTCACGACCAGGGGCCCCTGTTCTACGCGCTCGTGCTGGTCACCTTCTCGGTCAACCGCTTCCTGCTCGCGGGGCTGTCGGCCGGGCAGCCCCGGGTCGTGCCGAGCGGGCTGCTCGTGACGGCCAACTCGGTCGGCCCGACCTGCGGCAGCCTCACCTACCTCGTCGGTCTGGCGGCCGGCGGCGGGGTGCGGGGTGTCGGGGGCAGCGACGCCCTCATCCTCGTGGTCGGCGCCGGCTGCTACGCCCTCTCGGCGCTGGTCGCCCTTCGTCTGCCCCCGCTCGGGCCGTCGCTCGACGAGGTGCCGACCGAGGTGCGCCGCGCCGCCGGCGACGTGCTGCACGGGATGGTGGCGGCCGTGCGGCACCTGCCACCGCTGGCCCGCCTCGGCCTCGGCGTCGCTGCGGCCATCCGGCTGCCCTACGCAGTCGTGCTCGTCGCCACGGTGCTGCTCTACCGTCGGCACTTCCCCGGGACGGGCACCGGGTTCGAGGGGATCGGGGTGGCCGCGGCGGCGGCCGGGCTCGGCTTCGGCGTCGCGGCCGTCGTGACCCCGGCGCTCACCGAGCGGCTCGGGACGGCCCGCTACGTGTCCCTGCTGAGCGCGCTCGCCGGTGTCGTCGTGGTCGTGCCCGGGGCGTTCTTCACCCAGTGGGCCATCACCGTCACGTCCTTCGGCCTGGGCGTGACGACCCAGGGCGTGAAGATCTGCGTCGACACGACCGTGCAGCAGGTGGTCGCCGACGTCTACCGCGGCCGGCTCTTCGCGCTCTACGACGTGCTCTTCAATGCCGTCCTGATCCTCGGCGCCGTCCTCGCTGCCCTGGTCCTGCCGCCCGACGGGGCGTCGTCCGTCGTGGTCGTGGGCGCGGGCCTGTGGTACCTCGCGGTCGCGGTGGTCGTGGCGCGCCGCTGGCTGGCCGCGGGCGAGCGCTCCCCCGCGTTGCCGGCCGCCTGACCCTGCGGAACCCGCTGGAACCCCCGCGCCCACCCCCCTAGGCTGAAGACGTGCTGGAGCAGACGGTCGTGACGCGCTACGTGACACCTCTGCGTGAGGGCGGCTCGCTGCCCGGTCTCGTCGAGGCCGCCGACGAGGGCACCTACGTCGCGAAGTTCCGCGGGGCCGGACAGGGCGTCAAGGTGCTCGTCGCCGAGGTCCTCGTGGCGGGGCTGGCCGCACTGGTCGACGTGCCCGTGCCGCGCCTGGTGGTGCTCCACCTCGACGCGCAGATCGCGAGGTACGAGGCCGACGAGGAGGTCCAGGACCTGCTCACCGCGAGCCTCGGGCTCAACCTCGGGGTCGACTTCCTGCCGGGCTCCTTCGGCTACGACGGCACCGCCCCTCCACCGCCCGACCTCGCAGCGCGGATCATCTGGCTCGACGCGTTGACCGCCAACGTCGACCGCACCTGGGCCAATCCCAACCTGCTGGTGTGGCACCGCCGGACGTGGGCGATCGACCACGGTGCCGCACTGTACGTGCACCACTCGTGGCCGGGAAGGGCACCTGACCCCACCCGCTTTGCCGACCTGCCGTTCGACCCCGCCAAGCACGTGCTGCGCGACGTCGCGTCATCGGTGGCCGCCGTGCACGACGAGCTCGTCGCCCGCCTCACCCCGTCAGCGGTGGCCGAGGTGGTCGCGCAGGTGCCCACCGGTTGGCTCGAGACGACCCCGTGGCTGGCCGACGCGGCAGCGGTCCGCGAGTCGTACCAGGCGCTGCTGCAGGCGCGCCTCTCTTCTCGTGCCTGGGTCCCGGGGGCCTGAGGTGCCGTCGATCACCGGCACCACCAACGTCGTTCGTCCCGCCGACGGTGAGTTCCTGGGATACCAGTACGTCGTGCTCCGGTGCGTGCCGCGGGTCGAGCGCGAGGAGTTCGTCAACGTCGGGGTCGTGCTCTTCGCCCAGGGGCCCGGCTTCCTCGATGCCGCCTTCCACCTCGATGCCCCGCGGCTGCTCGCCCTCGCTCCCGGCCTCGACGTCGACCAGCTGCGCCACGCCCTGCTCGCGGTGCAGCAGGTCTGCCGGGGCGAGACCGGGCGCGGCCTGCCCACGCTCGAGACCCCGGGCCAGCGCTACGGGTGGATCACCGCGTCGCGCTCCACCGTCCTGCAGCCGGGCCCCCGCCACGGTGGCGTGTGCCTCGACCCACCCCAGCAGCTGGCCCGGCTGCTGCGCACGCTGGTGGCCTGACTGGCGCCGGGCCGACCCCCGGCATACGGTCGGGGAATGGTCGGTGAGGATCGGTTGAGCAGCCCCGAGGGTGTGCTCCTGCGCCCCGACTCCCCCTGCGGCACAGGTGTGCTCGTTCTGAGCGGGTCGAGCGGTCGGGTCGACGACGAGCGGGCGCGGCTGCTGGCCGAGCACGGAGCGCTCGCGATGTCGGTGAGGTGGTTCGGCGGCCCGGGCCAGCCGCCCGGCCCCTATGAGGTGCCGCTGGAGCAGCTGACCGAGTGCCTCGACGCGCTGGCCGGGGTCAGCGACCGGCTCGCAGTCGTCGGGGTGTCGTTCGGGGCCGAGCTGGCGCTGGTTCTGGCCGCGCAGGACCCCCGGGTGACGTCGGTCGCCGCCTTCGCCCCGTCGTCGGTGGTGTGGGCCGGGGTCGCGGACGACGGCCCCGGAGGGGAGGCACGTCAGACGTCGCACTGGTCGCACGGGGGCGAGCCCCTGCCCTTCGTGCCCTTCGACGAGAGCTGGGAGCCTGACAGCGACCCGCCCGCCTTCCGCTCGCTCTACGCGACCAGCCTGGCCGCTCGGCCCGACCTCGTGCGCGCCGCGACCATCCCCGTCGAGCGCATTGGCGGCGACGTCGTGCTCGTGGCCGGCGGCGACGACCAGGTCTGGCCGAGCGTCGACTTCGCCCGCCGCATCGAGGAGCGTCGAGACGCCCACGGCCTCGCGACCAGCGTCGTCGTGCACCACGACGCCGGCCACCGCACCGTGCTCCCCGGGGAGAGCCCGGTCGTCGGCGGCCTCGCCATGCAGCGCGGCGGCACCCCGGAGGCCGACACCGAGCTCGGCCGCTGGGCCTGGCCGCACCTGCTGCGCGCCCTCCACCTGCGCGGCTGACCCTCCTCAGGGGGTGGGTGCACGCAGGGCCCAGAAGGCCACTGCGCTGGCGGCCGCGACGTTGAGCGAGTCGACGCCGCCGGCCATGGGGATGCGCACCGCCAGGTCGGCGGCCGCGACCGTCCTGGCCCCCAGCCCGTCACCCTCGGTGCCCAGCACCACCGCAAGTCGCTCGGGTGGGTCGGCGGCCAGGTCGTCGAGAGCGACCGAGTCGTCGGTCAGCGCCAGGGCTGCGACCGTGAAGCCCGCCTCGCGCAGCACGTGGATCCCGTCCGGCCACGGGTCGATGCGCGTCCACGGCACCTGGAAGACCGTACCCATCGACACCCGGATGGAGCGCCGGTAGAGCGGGTCGGCGCACCGCGGGGTGATGAGCACCGCGTCGACGCCCAGGGCTGCCGCCGAGCGGAAGACCGCACCCACGTTGGTGTGGTCGACGACGTCCTCGAGGACCGCCACCCGCCGGGCTCCCGTGAGGAGGTCCGCCACGGCGGGGAGGACCGGCCGCTGCATCGAAGCCAGGGCTCCCCGGTGCAGGTGGAACCCGGTGAGCTGCTCGATGACGTCGTGCTCGCCGACGAAGACCGGCACGCCGTCGCACTCGGCCTGCTCGACGAGGTCGGCCAGGTCGGTCAGCCAGCGCCGGGCCATCAGGAACGACCGCGGCCGGTGACCGGCGGTGAGCGCCCGTCGGATCACCTTCTCCGACTCTGCGAGATAGAGGCCTCGCTCCGGCTCGGTGCGACGGCGCAGGGCCACGTCGGTGAGCGAGACGTAGTCCGACAGCAGGTGGGCGTCGGCGGCGCGACCCTCCGCAGCGAGGCCGACGACGTCGAGGGTGGAGATCTCGATGACGCTCACGCGGGACTCACGAGGTCCTCACGGGAAGGCCACCAGCTTGACGACGGCCACGACACCAATGGTGATGATGACGGCGCGCAGGGCGTTCGGCGGGATCCTCCGCCCGATGCGGGCGCCGACCAGCCCGCCGACGAAGGCACCCACGCCGATGAGCACGACGACCAGCCAGTCGATGCTGCTGCGCGCGAAGAGGATGAAGGTGACGGCGGCGACGGCGTTGACCACGAGGCTGAGCACGTTCTTGTAGCCGTTGAGCCGCTGGAGCCGCTCGGAGCTGAGAGCCGAGAAGATGCCCATCAGCAGCACCCCCTGCGCCGCCCCGAAGTAGCCGCCGTAGACCCCGGCGACGAAGACCCCACCGCCGACCGCCCACACGTGCCAGCCGGGGGCCCGGTCGGTCTCGCGTCGGGCGGCCGAGGCGCGGTTGAGACGCGGGCCCGCGACCACCAGCACGAGGGCGATCAGGATGAGCACCGGCACGATGGCCCGGAACGCCTCCGCGGGCAGCACCAGCAGCAGCCCGGCCCCGATGACCGAGCCGACGAACGACAGGGGCACCAGGCGCCGCAGGGTCGCCCGGCTGCCCGACAGCTCGTGCCGGTAGCCCCAGGACCCCGTGACACCACCGGCCACGAGCCCGACGTTGTTGCTGACGTTGGCCACCAGCGGTGGCACGCCGAGGAAGAGCAGGGTCGGGAAGGTGATCAGGCTGCCCGAGCCGACGATCGTGTTGATGGTGCCGGCGAGGACCCCGGAGAGCAGGACGGCGACAGCCTCGAGCACAGTCACCCGGCCACCCTAACCGCGGGTGACCGGGTGACTCCGTACGGGGTCGCTCTGGGCCTCGTGCGGCGTGCTCGGACGTCAGCGCTTGGGCGGCTGCTCCCACGGCTGCCCCGGCTGCGGCTGTCCGTAGGTCTGTGGCGAGGCCGGGCGCTCTTCGTCCGTCTGCTCGTCCGCCGGGACGAAGCCCGTCGGGCCGGGGGTCGCCACCGGGCGGCGCACTCCCGTGGCTGACGCGTGCCCAGCAGCCTCGGCGCTGGCCGCGCCGGCCTGCTCTCGGGCCTCGGCGAGGGCCTTGGCCGGGTCCGCCAGGGCGGTGTCGGCGAAGGCGTTGTCCTCCGGGCCGAAGTCCTCGAGGGCCAAGCTCTCCTCCTCGTCGTCGCCCGCGACGGACTTGTCGCCGCCCAGGGCCCCGCTGATTCCCCGCAAGGCGTCCGTGACCTCCGACGGGATGATCCACATCTTGTTGGAGTCACCGCGGGCCAGCTGGGGCAGCACCTGGAGGTACTGGTAGGCCAGCAGGCGCTGGGTGGGCTTGCCCCGGTGGATGGCGGCGAAGACCTGGGTGATGGCCCTCGACTGACCCTGCGCCTCGAGGATGCGCGCCTGCGCCGAGCCCTCGGCCCGCAGGATCTGGCTCTGCTTCTCACCCTCGGCCGTCAGGATCTGGCTCTGCTTGACGCCTTCGGCGTTGAGGATGGCCGCTCGCCGGTCACGCTCGGCCCGCATCTGCTTCTCCATCGAGTCCTGCACCGAGTGGGGCGGGTCGATGGCCTTGAGCTCGACGCGGTTGACCCGGATGCCCCAACGGCCGGTCTCCTGGTCGAGCACGCCGCGCAGCTGGCCGTTGATCTGGTCACGCGAGGTCAGGGTCTGCTCGAGGTCGAGCGACCCGATGACGTTGCGCAGCGTCGTGACGGTGAGCTGCTCGATACCGAAGATGTAGTTGGCGATCTCGTAGACCGCCGACTTGGCGTCGGTGACGGTGTAGTAGATGACGGTGTCGATGCTGACCACGAGGTTGTCCGACGTGATCACCGGCTGTGGCGGGAAGGTGACGACCTGCTCGCGCAGGTCGATGTTGGCTCTCACCTTGTCGACGAACGGCACGAGCATGTGGAAGCCGTCGTCGAGGGTGCGGCTGTAGGAGCCGAGCCGCTCGATGATCTGGGCATTCTGCTGCGGCACGATGCGCACGGTGCGGAACAGCACCGTCGCGGCGAAGATGACGAGCGCGAGGACTACGACGAGTGTGATCACGGTGCCCACTCCAACCTCTCTTCCGGCCGCCCCCGGGGTCGGCCCTTGCGTGACCGTCGCACCGATTGGTGGGGCGGGAGATCGGGTGGCTAGTCGCCGACCGGTGGCAGCGGTGAGTCCTGAGGAGTTGGTCCGATGGCCGGGCCAGGCACCGGTGGGGACCCGGGGCCGACGATGGCCGTGGCGCCGTCGATCCGCACCACCGTGACCCGCTCGCCCGGCTGCGCGACGCGGTCCCCGACACTGCGGGCCGTCCACGTCTCGCCGCCGATGCGCACGCGGCCCGAGCTGGCGGTGACCTCCTCGACCACGGTGCCCTCTCGGCCGGCATAGCTGGCCGTGCCCATCAGCACCCGGTCAGGGGTGGTGAAGCGGCGCTTGGCCAGCGGACGCACCACCCCGAGCAGCAGACCGGCCGTGACGACGGCGAGCACCACCTGCAGGGGGAACCCGAGACCGAAGGCCGCTGCTGCGGCGCCACCGAGCGCTCCGCCCGCCAGCATGATGAAGACCAGGTCGACGGTGGCGGCCTCGATGGCACCGAGGGCGAGTGCGACACCGAGCCACACGAGCCAGCTGTTCTCCTCCAGCACCCGTCCACCCCCCGTGATCGTCTCGCCACCGGTGCACTCCGGTGCGACCCTCATACACTACGACGAGCGGGAGGTGCGCGGGGTTCCGAGCCTCAGTCGGTTGCGGCGCGGGCCGACCACCGCTGCCCGTGGCGCTCGACCACGAGCGGAAGACCGAACGCCGTGCTGAGGTTCGCGGCCGTCAGGGTCGGCTCGAGCGGCCCGGCGGCCACGACCCTGCCCTCGCGAAGCAGGAGCACGTCGGTGAAGTGCGGAGGGATCTCCTCGACGTGGTGGGTCACGAGCACCAGCGCCGGGGCGTCCGTGTCGGCGGCCAGCGCGCCGAGCCGGCCGACGAGGTCCTCGCGTCCGCCGAGATCGAGACCCGCGGCGGGCTCGTCGAGCAGCATGACCTCGGGGTCGGCCATCAGGGCACGGGCGATCTGGACCCGCTTGCGCTCCCCCTCGCTGAGGGTGCCGTAGGTCCGGTCGGCCAGGTGGCTGGCCCCGAGGTCGCCGAGCAGTTCCATCGCACGCTGGTAGTCGACGTCGTCGTAGTGCTCGCGCCAGCGCCCGAGGATGGCGTAGCTGGCGGTGACCACGACGTTGCCGACGATCTCGTCGTGCGGGATCCGCTCGGCCATCACCGCGCTCGAGAGCCCGATCCGCGGTCGCAGCTCGAAGACGTCGACCGCTCCGAGCACCTCCCCGAGGACCCCCACGACGCCACGCGTGGGGTGGATGCGGGCGGCAGCCAGCTGCAGCAGGGTCGTCTTGCCGGCGCCGTTGGGCCCCAGCACCACCCAGCGCTCCCCCTCTTCGACCTCCCAGGTCACGTCGTCGAGCAGCAGGGTGCCTCCGCGCTCGACGCAGACGCCTGCGAAGGCCAGGACGTCGCTCATGCGGCCCCACAGTAGACGAGCGGACCTCCGGTGCGGACAGCGGCTCGCCGGGACCGGCCGCCCCGCACACCGGACGGTGCCGCCGGCGAACTACCGTGGCTCGGTGTCCTCTTTGCCGCTCTCCGTCCGCACTGCCCTGTGGGTGACCGCGGCGTGGCACGGTCACGGTGGGCTGACCGACCTCGACGAGGCCATCGCCGCGGCCCACCCCGACCTCGACCACGTCGAGGGAGACCTCGGTCGGGTCGTGGTGTGGCGTGAGCTCGGCGAGAGCGCCCTGCTGGTTGCCCTGCCCCGACCGGGCGACGTCTCCGGGATGCCGCGCACCGCTCCCGACGCCGCGGCCGCCGCCGCCGCGGCCGGCGAGTGCGTCTTCGTGGCCGGTGTGGGTGGCCTGCTCGTGCCCGAGCTGGCGGTCTTCGGGTCGGAGGGTGACGAGGGCACGATGGCGCGGTGGTCGGCCCACGACGCCGAGCCCGTGGCCAGGCACGTGCTCGAGTCCCTCGACCTGAGCGACCTCGAGCGCTCGCTGGCCCGCGCTGTGGCCGACGGCGCCGAGTCGCTCGAGTCCGTGGAGGGCCGACCCTGGACGCCGGGGCCCCGCGAGGACGCCGACCGGGCCCTCGGCGCGGCCGTGTGGGGCCTGCCGGGCGGTCTCCCGCCGCGGGCGGTGCGGGTCATGACCACGGCCGCGCGCCTGGGGGTGATCGCCGACGAGGGCCTGGCTCTGTCCGCCGCAGGCCCGGCCCTCGATGTGCACACCTCCGGGCACCGCGAGCTCAGTCTGCGGCGGCTCGCCGTGGCGGCCGACCACGCCCTCGCCGGCGCGACCAACGTGGCCGTGATGAGCATCGCCGGCTGGCGGCCGGCGTGACCCCCGGCGTGACCCCCGGCGCGACGAGGGGCGCGACGACCGCCGGGCCCGGCTCCGGGCCCGGCGACGGGCGCCGTCGGCACTACGCGGACTTCTACGACGGGCTCGGCTCCGACGCCGACCGGACCTCGCGCCGACCGGTGCTCGCGGTGGTGGGCAACTGCCAGGCCGAGTCGCTGCGGCTGGTGCTCGAGGACGACGACCTGCGCACCGTGCGGGTCCCGGCCGTGCACGAGTGGACCGCCGACGACCTCGGGCCGCTCCGCGCGCTGCTGCCCCGGCTCGACCTGCTCGTCACCCAGCCCGTGGCCGCCGGCTACCGCGGCCTGCCGATCGGCACGCGGCAGCTGCTGGCGCACACGTCACCGACGCTGCGTCAGGTGCTCGTCCCGAGCCTGCGGTATGCCGGTCGCTCCCCCCACCACGTGCTCGTCCACCCCCCGCACCTGCCGCAGCCCGACCCGCCGGTGGTGCCCTACCACGACCTTCGGACCGTGGTGCGGGCCGCGTGGGCAGGGGTCGGTCAGGCCGCTCCCCCCACGCCACGGCTCACCCGGGCGGCGGTGCTGGCTGTGGCTGCCGACTCCGTGGCCGAGCTGCGACGGCGCGAGGCGCAGCACGGGACCCTCGTCGCCAGCGACCTGCTCGAGATCGCCGCGCGCCCGCAGATGCGCACCATCAACCACCCGGGCAACGACCTCTTCGCCGCGATGGCGGTGAGGATCCGGGCCGCCCTGGGGCTCGCAGCCCGCCCGACCCGGCTGACCCGACCGCTGCTCAACGGCCTCCACGCCCCGGTCGAGCCTGCGGTCGCCGACGTCTTCGGCGACGTCGCCGCTCGAGCGGGGTGGGTGGTCGAGGGTGCGGTGGTCGACGTCGAGACGATCGAGGCGGCCCAGCTGCGTTGGTACGAGGGGCGGCCGGACGTCGTCGCCGAGATCGTGGGCCGATCGGAGCGCCAGCTGGCGCACCTCGGACTCGTGGCGCCGAGGTCTGAGCGGTGGACCGAGGCTCAGCCCAGCACCGAGCGGTAGACCTCCAGGGTCCGGTCGCCGATGGTCGCCCAGGAGAAGCTGTCGATGGCCCGCTGTCGACCGGCACGACCCATTCGCCGGGCTCGATCGGGGTCGGAGACGGCGTTGGTGAGGGCGGCCGCGAGGTCCGAGACGAAGCGCTCCGGGTCGACCGGGATACCACTGCCGTCGGTCACCTGATCGATGGGCACGAGCCAGCCGGTCTCGCCGTCGACGACCACCTCGGGGATGCCCCCGGTGGCGGTCGCCACGACGGCGAGCTCGCAGGCCATGGCCTCGAGGTTGACGATGCCGAGCGGCTCGTAGACCGACGGGCACGCGAAAACCGTTGCCGCAGAAAGGATCGCGACCACCTGTGCTCGGGGCAGCATCTCCTGGATCCAGACGATCCCGTCGCGGTGGGCACGCAGCTCGGCCACGAGCCCCTCGACCTCGGCGAGGATCTCGGGGGTGTCCGGGGCGCCGGCGCACAGCACGAGCTGCACCTCCGGCGGGAGGGCGGCGGCCGCGCGGAGCAGGTAGGGCAGACCCTTCTGACGCGTGATGCGCCCGACGAAGACGACCGACGGCCGGTCGGGGTCGATCCCGTGGCTGCGCACGACGTCGAGGTCGTCCGCCTTCTGCCAGAGCTGCGAGTCGATCCCGTTGTGCACGACGTGGACCCGGCCGGGATCGAGCGAGGGATAGCTGGCGAGGATGTCGGCTCGCATCCCGGCGCTGACGGCGACGACGGCCGCGGCGGCCTCGTAGGCGGTGCGCTCGGCGAAGGAGGAGACGCGGTAGCCACCGCCCAGCTGCTCGGCCTTCCACGGTCGCATCGGCTCCAGGGAGTGGGCGGTGACGACGTGTGGCATGCCGCCGAGCAACGACGCCACGTGGCCACCGAAGTTGGCGTACCAGGTGTGCGAGTGGACGAGGTCGGCCCCCACGCAGTCCTGCGCCATGGTGAGGTCGACGCCGAGCGTCTGCAGGGCCGGGTTCGCGGTGCTCAGCTCGGCGAGGTCGGCGTAGGCGGACGTGCCTGCCTCGTCGCGCGGCGCACCGAAGCAGCGCACCTGCACGTCGATGTCGCCGCGCTCGCGCAGGGCCCGCACGAGCTCGGCCACATGGACCCCCGCGCCGCCGTAGACCGCCGGGGGGTACTCCTTGCTCAGGATGTCAACGCGCACGCACCGCACCCTAGTGCGCAGGGGGCGCCGCTGGAAGCCTGTCCATCACTGCGGCCAGCCACTCGCGTGGGACCGCCTCACCGACCTAAGGTGAGCCCATGGCGCGACGGACGCAGAATGCAAAGGTGCTGGCGATCGTCCTGGCTGGCGGCGAGGGCAAGCGACTGATGCCCTTGACCGCCGACCGGGCAAAACCCGCGGTGCCCTTCGGCGGGATCTATCGGCTGGTCGACTTCGCCCTGTCGAACGTCGTCAACAGCGGGTACCTCAAGGTGGTCGTGCTGACGCAGTACAAGTCGCACAGCCTCGACAAGCACGTCACGTCGCTGTGGCGCATGTCGACGCTCCTCGGCAACTACGTCGCCCCGGTCCCTGCCCAGCAACGCGTCGGGAAGAACTGGTACCTCGGCAGCGCCGACGCCATCTTCCAGAGCCTGAACCTCCTGGCGGACGACAGGCCCGACATCGTCGTGGTGGTGGGCGCCGACCACGTCTACCGCATGGACTTCTCGCAGATGGTCGACCAGCACATCGAGACGGGGGCCGGCGTCACGGTCGCAGCCATCCGTCAGCCCATCGAGCTCGCCGACCAGTTCGGCGTGATCGAGGTCGACGACGACGACCGGCGCAAGATCGGCAAGTTCCGCGAGAAGCCGACCGACGCCAAGGGTCTGCCCGACGCCCCGCACGAGGTCCTCGCGTCGATGGGCAACTACGTCTTCGACGCCGACGTGCTCATCGACGCCGTCACCAGCGACCACACGCTCGAGGGCAGCAAGCACGACATGGGTGGAGACATCGTGCCCGCGTTCGTGCGCGACGACCGCGGCTACGTCTACGACTTCAAGGACAACGTCGTGCCCGGGTCGACCGAGCGCGACCAGGGCTACTGGCGTGACGTCGGCACGATGGACTCGTACTACGACGCCAACATGGACCTCATCTCGGTGCACCCCGTCTTCAACCTCTACAACTACGAGTGGCCGATCTACACCTCCACCGGCTCCCTGCCTCCGGCGAAGTTCGTGCACGGGCACGGCGACCGCGTGGGGGAGGCCCGCAACTCGGCCGTCTCCCCCGGTGTGGTGATCAGCGGTGGTCAGGTGTCGGGCTCGGTCATCGCCCCGCGGGTCAACGTGCACTCCTACGCCTCGATCAGCGACAGCGTGATCCTCGACGGCGTCGACGTGGGCCGCTACGCCACCATCCGCCGCGCGATCGTCGACAAGAACGTCGTCGTGCCCGAGCACGCCGAGATCGGGGTCGACCACGACCACGACCGGGCGCGCGGGTTCTGGGTCACCGAGTCCGGCCTCACCGTCGTGGGCAAGGGCCAGACGGTCACCCCCTGACCCGCCCGAGCCACCTGAGACCCTAGGGCCGTGACCATCGACGACGCCTCTGCCGACCCGGCCCTGGTGCCGTCGACGCCGACGGACAGCAACGCCCGCACCCTCGCCGTCTACGAGGCGCACGCCGAGCAGTATGCCGAGCAGACCGAGAGCTCGGGCTCGATCGCTCACCGGACGTTCCTGCGCCGACTCGCCCGCGTCTCGCCTCCCGGCGAGGTGCTCGAGGTCGGCAGCGCGCAGGGGCGCGACGCGGCATACCTCGAGCAGCACGGACGCAGGGTGCGCCGCACCGACGGCTCGCGCGCCTTCGTCGCGATGCTGCGGTCCCAGGGGCACGACGCCGACGTGCTCAACCTGCTCACCGACGACCTCATCGACACCACCCACGGCCCGTATGCCGCCGTGCTCGCCAACGCCGTGCTGCTCCACTTCACGCCCAACGAGCTGTCGCTCGTGCTGGCCAAGATCGCGGGGGCCCTCGTCCCGGGCGGGGTGCTCGGCTTCAGCGTCAAGGTCGGCGACGGCACCGAGTGGAGCGACCACAAGCTCGGGGTGCCGCGCTTCTACCAGTACTGGAGGGGCGAGCCGCTCCAGGAGCGGGTGGAGGCAGCGGGATTCGTCGACGTGGACCTCGAGCTCGACGACGGCGCACCCTGGAGCTGGTACTTCGTCGTGGCTCGCACCCCCGGCTGACCACGACACGGGCGGTGCCCGACGAGCGTGCCGCATACCCAACAGGCAGGATGTGCCGTATGCCGCCCGCCCGCATCGCCGTCCAGGTCCAGCCCCAGCACGCGTCGTACGACGACCTGCGCCGCACGTGCGCGACCCTGGAGGAGCTGGGGGTCGACATGCTGCTCAACTGGGACCACTTCTTCCCCCTCGGCGGCGACCCGGACGGGCTGCACTTCGAGTGCTGGACCATGCTCGCGGCCTGGGCCGAGGCGACCGAGCGGGTCGAGATCGGCGCGCTGGTGACGTGCAACAGCTATCGCAACCCGCAGCTGCTCGCCGACATGGCGCGCACGGTCGACCACATCAGCGCCCGTGGCGGCGAGGGGCGGCTGGTGCTCGGCATCGGGTCGGGCTGGGCCGAGCGCGACTACGTGGAGTACGGCTACCCCTTCGGCACCGCGGGCAGCCGGCTCGACGACCTCGCCCGCGACCTGCCACTGATCAAGGGACGGTGGTCGCAGCTCAACCCCGCCCCCACCCGCGACATCCCCGTGCTCATCGGTGGCGGCGGCGAGAAGAAGACACTGCGCATCGTGGCCGAGCACGCCGACATCTGGCACACCTTCGGAGGGCCGGACACGGTGGCGCACAAGCGTTCAGTCCTCGACCGGTGGTGCGCCGAGGTGGGCCGCGACCCCGGTGCGATCACCACCTCGGCCGGGGTCGCCCCCACGCCGGGGCGGATGCGCGAGGAGGTGGAGAGCTACTCCACCAACGCTCAGGCACTGCACGCCGTGGGGGTGCGGCTGTTCACCATCGGCATCTCCGGTGAGGAGCACGACGACCCGCGGTCACTGGCCAAGGTGCGCGAGCTGGTGGACTGGCGCGACGGCGTCAACGCCTGACCGGCGCGATCCTGACGGGCGCGATCCTGACGGGCGCGATCCTGACGGGCGCCGTCCGAGGGTCGGCGCCTGACGCGTGACCCCGCCTGTGGGCCAGCGCCACGCGGTCGGGTCAGCGCGTGCCCGCAGTGGGGACCGCAGGCGCAGAGCCCCTGGAGGACGTCTGCGACCTGCTGGGGTCGAGGCGGCGGCAGGTGGCGCGACCGACGTTGAGCTCGCAGCGGGTCGTCGACGCCGCCAGGGCCCCTCAGCCTCCGGGGCGTGCTCGAGCCGGGTAGGCAAGGCGGCCGCCGGGCACACCGGGGACCCCGCCGGCGGCGGGGTCCGGGACGTGGTCGTCAGGACGGCGCGTCGTGCCACGTGACGCCGGTGTCGTCGACCGACGCCACGAAATCACGCTCGTGCACCACCGTGTGGTGCCGACGACACAACAGGGCCGCGTTGGACAGGACCGTGCCCCCACCCCTCGACCACCACTGCGGATGATGCACGTCGCACCACGTCGCTGGAACCGAGCACCCCGGATACGTGCAGTGCCGATCCCGCCGCCAGACCACCAACCGCTGCGCCGGACTGAACAACCGCCGTGACCGCCCCAGATCCAGCACCTGCCCCTGGCTGCCCAGCACCACGGGGATGATCCGCGCGTCGCACGCCATCCGCCGCACCACCCCCGGAGACAGCAGCTCCCCCGAGATGGTGACCCCCGCTCCCCGCAGCCCCTGCACCAGCGCCTCGTAGTCGATCGTCACCACCACCTGCGCCTTCTCCCCCACAGGCGGCACCGGCCCCCCGCTCTCAGCGCCCGCGGCACCCCCAGCGCCGGCAGTGACCGCCCGACCGACCAGGTCCAGCAACGCATCCGCCCGTCGCGTCGCCGCCGACCGCGGATCACTCATCTCGCCAGGCTCGAGCGCCCCGTCAGCCAGTCTGCGCGGGGCCGACAACGCCGACACCGCCGCATCCAGCACCGCCGCGCCCTCCGGATCCAACGTCATCCGGTAGTGCGCCATCCCCGACTCGCTGCCGCCACCATCCGTGCGTGTCAACCCACGCCCCAGACGCTGGCGCCGCTCCAGGTCCTCCAGATCCCTCACGGGCCTGACGAGCCGCACGGCCTGCCGCAACGCTGCCGCCAGCTCGCGCTCGTCGACCCCCCGACAGCGACCACCGCCCGTGGTCACGAGATCCTCTCCAGAATCCGCGCCCTCGTGCGCGGCGGCACCGTCGGCAGGAGCGGCCGACGACGGCAGGTCGTCGCTCGCCCCCGCGACGAGCCCGGCCACCCACTCCAGCAGGCCCTCCGGGTCTGCCACCGTGCGCACCTGCTCCACGAACCGGGTCACCTGTGCCGCCTTGCCCACCGGCAACGCCGTGGACGCGACCGCTGCCGCGACGGCCTGCGACCCCACCCGTCGCTCGACCACCGCCCGGGCCACCGACACCACCGCCGAGACCTCCCGCACCCCTGGCAGCGGCGCGGCCCGCCCTTCCGCCTGACGCACCCAGTCCACCACCGAGAACCCCGCCGCCGACGCCGTTCCGCGCTCGACCACCTCGGTCACCAAGGCAACCTCCGCCGCGGCGAGCAGCGCCCGGGCCCGACCCACCCTGCCCAGCACCTCACCCAGCCCCGCGTCCCCCAGCCGCCAGACCGGGGCGCCACCCGCGACACCCTGCGTCGACTCCAACCACGCCACGACCTGCCCCCACGCGTCGTCGGGCACGACACCGTGCGGCGGGGGTGCGGTCCGAGGCTCGGACGAGGCGGGCACCGGACCGGAGGGGAGCCCCTCCCGTCGCCATCCACCGTGCACCTGGGACCAGGGTGCAGTCGGACCCAGTCGGCCGGTCACCGCGGACTGCGAGCCCACCGCGCCGGCCGGCGCAGCACCCGAGGACGTCGACACCTCGCCGCCGCCCTCGACACCCCGCAGGTCCTTGTCCATGACCTCAACCTAGACGCGACCACTGACAGGGGTACAAGTTCTACAAGTCATCCAAATCAATTGCTACAGAACGGACTTCAGTCACTCGAGCCCCATCGCTCACAGGTCGCCACCAGCGCCGCCGGTCAGGAGGAAGCCAGCGAGCCGGTCGCTGCGGGTGAAGAGATGAGCCCGCAGACCCAGCCGGGCCGCCGTCTCGACATTGGCTGGCGTGTCGTCGACGAACGAGCACTGCGAGGGCTCGGCCCCGAGCTGTCGGCAGGCGGGCTCGATGGCCTGGGGGTCGGGTTTGGCCACACCCAGCTCGGAGCTGCTCACGACGACGTCGAAGACGTCGTCGAGCCCCAGCTGGCGCAAGTCCGCGCGAAGTCGGCTGGTCGCGTTGGCCAGCGACGCGATCCGCGCACGGACCCCGAGCCGGTGCCTGCCGACCCAGCCCTAGGCTGGGGGCGTGACCGAGGGCCCCGCTCGACCCCCCCTGCCCTACGAGGAGTCCGACGAGGAGACCCTCCTCGTGACCGTCTCCGGCGACGACCGCCCGGGGGTCACCAGTGCGCTGTTCGACGCCATCGCCGCGATCGGCGCGCAGGTGCTCGACCTCGAGCAGGTCGTCGTGCGAGACCATCTCACCCTCGGCATCCTCCTCGCCGCCGGAGAGCGGACGGCGCAGGTCGAGGCAGTGGTCCGCCGGGTCGGCGAGTCGCTGGGGATGAAGGTGCGGGTGCGCCACGGCTCGGGCGACTCGACCCGCCGCCGCACGGGGCGCGCAGCCGTCACCGTGCTGGCCTCGCCCCTGACCGCCGACGTCGTCTCCGCCCTCACCGCCCGCATCGCGGCGCACGGCGCCAACATCGACCGCATCCGCCGCCTGTCGCGCTACCCCGTCACCACCGTCGAGCTCGACATCTCCGGCGCCGACCTGCCCAGCCTGCGGCGCGAACTCTCGCTCGAGGCGGCCGCCCTCGGCGTCGACGTCGCCGTCTCCCCCGCCGGGCTCGCCCGACGCGGCCGGCGGCTGGTGGTGATGGACGTCGACTCGACCCTGATCCAGCAGGAGGTCATCGAGATGCTCGCGGCGTATGCCGGTCGCGAGGCCGAGGTGGCCGCCGTCACCGCCCGCGCGATGGCCGGTGAGCTCGACTTCGCCGAGTCGCTGCGCGAGCGGGTGCGGGCCCTCGAGGGCCTGGACGCCTCGGTGCTCGACCGGGTGCGCGAGGCCGTCGTCCTCACCCCGGGCGCCCGCACGCTGGTGCGCACCCTCAAGCGTCTGGGCTTCACGGTGGCCCTGGTCTCGGGTGGCTTCATCGAGATCGTCGGCCCGATCGCCGCCGAGCTCAACATCGACCACGCCGAGGCCAACCGCCTCGAGATCGTCGACGGCCGGCTCACCGGCCGGGTCGTCGGCGACATCGTCGACCGGGCCGGGAAGGCCCGCGCCCTGCGTCGCTTCGCGGACGAGGCGGGCCTGCCACTGTCGCGCACCGTCGCCATCGGCGACGGGGCGAACGACCTCGACATGCTCGGGACGGCGGGCCTCGGCGTCGCCTTCAACGCCAAGCCCGTCGTCCGGGCGCAGGCCGACACCGCCGTCAACGTCCCCTACCTCGACGCCGTCCTGTTCCTGCTCGGCATCACCCGCGAAGAGGTCGAGGAGGCCGACGACCTCGACGGCACGCCGACACCCGCTCCGGTGACGCCGCGTCCCCTGCCCGGCGGCTGACGCATAGGGTTGGGCGATGGCGACACGGAAGGCCCCCAAGCCCCGCCCCCGCACCCTGCTGGTGATCGGTGGCGCCGAGGACAAGGTCGGCACCTCGACCATCCTCAAGCGCTTCGTCAGGCTCGCGGGCGGCCGGTCCTCGCGCATCGTCATCGTGCCGACCGCCTCGTCGTTCGTGGACGAGGTCGTCGAGGGATACACGGCCGCCTTCACCCGGCTCACGGCCGGGCCCGACATCCGCGTCGTGCACGCCACCTCGCGGCAGGAGGCTCACGACCCCGAGCTCGTGGCCCGGCTCGACGACGCGACGGGAGTCTTCCTCTCGGGTGGCAGCCAGCTCAAGCTGAGCCAGTTCTACCCCGGTACGCCCGTGGGTGCGGCGATGCACGCGGCCTACCAGCGCGGTGCGGTCATCGCGGGCACGTCCGCCGGGGCCTCGATCATGAGCCGGCACATGATCTCGATGGGCGAGGAGCGGCTCACCCCGCGACAGCGGATGAGCCAGCTCACCGGCGGCCTCGGCTTCATCGACGACATCGTGCTCGACCAGCACTTCGACCAGCGAGGCCGCTACGGTCGCCTGATGTCGATCATCGCGAACTCCCCCCACCTGCTCGGGGTGGGCATCGACGAGAACACCGCGGTCGAGATCCACGACGAGCGGCTCATGACGGTCCTCGGGGCGCGGGCCGTCTTCGTCCTCGACGGGCGGGCCGCCGTGACCGACGCCCCCGACGCGCGTCGCGGAGCACCGCTGCTCGTCTCGGGCGCCGTGGTCCACACCCTCCCGGCCGGCGCCACCTTCGACCTCAAGCAGGCCACCCTCGTCGGGTTCGTCGAGCGGCACCAGGACAAGGACGCCGGCAGCGCGTCGGCCCGGGAGCGCACGCCCGCCGCCACCACGACCCTCACGACCGCAACCAGCTGAACCCTCGCGTCCGCACCCATCCCAGGAGACCCCCCGTGGCCGCAGCACGACCCACCCCGACCGGTCCGCCGACCCCGGACGTCAGCATCACCGAGTCCCGGGTGTACCGCGGGCCCAACCTGTGGTCCTACGAGCAGGCGATCCACCTCGTCGTCGACCTCGGCGTGCTCGAGGGCTACCCCACCGACACCCTCCCCGGCTTCACCGAGGGGCTGGTCGCCGCCCTGCCGGGCCTTCACCGCCACAGCTGCTCACGCGGTCATGCCGGTGGCTTCGTCGAGCGGCTCGAGGAGGGCACCTGGCTGGGGCACGTCGCCGAGCACGTCGCGCTCCAGCTGCAGACCGAGGCCGGGCAGGACCAGCGCCGGGGCAAGACCCGCGCCGTGCGCGGGCGTGCGGGGCACTACAACGTCATCTACGGCTTCACCGACGAGACGGTCGGTCTGGCGGCGGGTCGGCTCGCCGTCCGGCTGGTCAACCACCTCGTCGAGCCGGAGGCGGACTTCGACTTCGACATCGAGCTCGACACCTTCCTGCGCCTCGCGCAGCGCACCGCGTTCGGCCCGTCGACGGCCGCGATCATCGAGGAGGCGGTGAGCCGTGACATCCCCTACTTCCGGCTCAACAGCGCCTCCCTGGTCCAGCTCGGGCAAGGCGTCCACCAGCAGCGGATCCGGGCCACGATGACCTCGAGGACCGGGGCCCTCGCGGTCGACATCGCGAGCGACAAGGACCTGACGGGCACCCTACTGGCGTCGGCCGGGCTCCCCGTCCCCAAGCAGGAGACCGTGCGCACCGTGCAGGGTGCCGTCGAGGCGGCCCAGCGCATCGGCTTCCCCGTGGTCCTCAAGCCCCTCGACGGCAACCACGGTCGAGGCGTGTGCCTCGACCTCCAGTCGGTCGAGGACGTCGAGAAGGCGTATGACGTCGCCAAGCCCGAGTCGCGGCGTGGCACCCTCATCGTCGAGTCCTTCGTCACCGGTCGCGACTACCGCTGCCTCATCGTCGGCGGGCACATGGTCGCCATCGCCGAGCGCGTGCCGGCCCACGTCATCGGCGACGGGGAGCACACGGTGGCCCAGCTGGTCGAGACCACGAACGCCGATCCACGCCGGGGTGTGGGCCACGAGAAGGTGCTGACCAAGATCAAGGTCGACGCGGCCGCCCAGGCGGTGCTGGCCGACGCTGGCTGGTCACTCGAGTCGGTGCCGCCCGTCGGTGAGATGGTCAAGCTCGCCCTGACCGGCAACATGTCGACCGGTGGCATCTCGATCGACCGCACCTTCGACGCCCACCCGGACAACGTCGAGATCGCCGAGGAGGCCGCCCGCATGGTCGGGCTCGACGTCGCCGGCATCGACTTCATCGCACCCGACATCGCCTCGCCGGTGCGCGAGACGGGCGGAGCGATCTGCGAGGTCAACGCTGCTCCCGGATTCCGCATGCACACCCACCCGACCGTGGGCGTCCCGCAGTTCGTGGCCAAGCCGGTCGTCGACCTGCTCTTCCCGCCGGGCACGCCGTCACGGGTGCCGATCGTCGCGGTGACCGGCACCAACGGGAAGACGACGACCTCGCGGATGATCGCCCACATCTTCAAGGGTCTCGGGCGCAAGGTCGGCATGACCTCGACCGACGGCATCGTCATCGACGAGCGCCTCGTCATCAGGGCCGACGCCTCGGGCCCGAAGTCGGCCCGGATGGTGCTGCAGAACCCCCGGGTCGACTTCACCGTCATGGAGGTCGCCCGCGGCGGCATCATCCGCGAGGGTCTTGGCTACGACCGCAACGACGTCGCCGTCGTCACCAACGTCGACGCCGACCACCTCGGGCTGCGGGGCATCAACACCCTCGAGCAGCTCGCCGCCGTCAAGGCCGTCGTCGTCGAGGCCGTGCCCCGCGACGGCTTCGCCGTGCTCAACGCCGACGACCCCAACGTGCGCGCGATGCGTCGACGCTGCTCCGGTGAGATCGTGTGGTTCTCCCTGGAGTACCCCGGCAGCGAGAGCCGCGACTTCATCGAGAGGGCCTGCCGGCGCGGCGGGCGTGCCGTCGTGCTGGAGCAGACCGAGCGGGGCGACATGATCGTCATCCGCCACGGTCGGCGCAGCATGCAGCTCGCGTGGACCCACCTGCTCCCCGCGACCTTCGGGGGCACGGCGCGCTTCAACGTCGCCAACGCTCTGGCCGCGACCGGTGCCGCCTTCGCGGCGGGCGCGCCGCTGCACGACATCCGCCAGGGCCTGCGCACCTTCACGACCAGCTACTACCTGTCCCCCGGACGGATGAACCAGGTCATGATCGGCAACGTCGAGGTCTTCATCGACTACTGCCACAACGCTGCTGGTATGCGCGCCCTCGGCCAGTTCGTCGATGCCTACGGTCTGCAGCAGGAGGGTCGCTCCGAGCTGAAGATGTCACGCATCGGCATGATCGGGGCCGCCGGTGACCGCCGCGACGACGACATGCGCGAGCTCGGCGAGGTCGCGGCCAGGCACTTCGACGTCATCGTCGTCCGCGAGGACCAGCGCCTGCGCGGCCGCGCCACCGGTGAGACCGCCGAGCTCGTCGCCGAGGGGGTGCGCCGGGCGATGGCCGACGGCGCCCGCTGCCGCCAGGTCGAGACGGTGCTCGACGAGATCACCGCCGTCAGCCACGTCATGGCCCGCGCGAACCCCGGCGACCTCGTGGTGATGTGCGTCGACCAGCACGCCGAGGTGCTCTCCGAGCTCGAGAGCCGCACGTCGTGGGCCCAGGCCGGGTCGCACAGCGGTCTGCTCGCCGGCGACCCCGACCTCGACCCCGTCGAGCTGTCGCAGACCGCGAGCACCGAAGGGACCGAGGCCGAGGAGGAGGCGCTCGGCTCGTCGGGCCAGGGGTCGCCGCAGACGACCGACAGCCAGCCCTATCTCGACGACGAGCCCCTGCCGAGCGACGGCAAGCGCATCCGCCGCTCGCAGGAGCCGGACCGCGAGTCCGGGATCGTCTAGCCCGTCGCCCAGGACGCCGTCCTAGGAATCCTGGTCTGCGTGGGCCCTCTCACGCAGCTGCTCGGCATACGCCCGCAACGAGACCCGGTAGGCCGTGGTGTCCTCGTCGGGAGAGTGGTCGACCAGCGCGTCGAGCAGGTCGGCGACCGCCTCCCGCTCCCGGCCGGTGTCGGCCAGCGTGAGTGCCCGGAACGCGGCGGCGGCCGCGCTCCGCGGCTGGCTGAGGGCGACCTCGTCAAGCAGCGAGAGGGCCTCGTCGGTCTCACCCACGACGCGCAGGCTGGAGGCCGCCTGCAGCTGCGCCCGGTGTCGGAACGGCTCGCGCAGCCCTGACGCGATCACCTTGCGGTACAACGGGATCGCCTCGGCCTCGAGGCCTGCCCGGTCGAGGGCACTGGCCAGCTCGAAGGTCATCCGGTGGTCGCGAGGACGCTCCTGGGCCAGCACCCGGAAACGCTCGACGCGGGCGTGGTCGTCGTCGAGGGACCAGAGCTGCGCCATCTCGGCATCGAGCTCGTGCTCACCCCGTGCCTCGATCACCTTGCGCCTGATGGAGCGGGCATCGTCGGGGGTCGCGCCGTGCTCGGCCAGCCAGGCGGCGCACTGCGGGCGCTGGTCGTGGGCCATGAAGGCGACGACGTCGCCGGCCCGCACTTCCGGCAGGATCGCTGCCAGACCGTCGATCTCGTGGGGGAAGCTCTCGACGTCGACCGTGCCCACCCGGGCGAGCCCGGCCCGCAGGTGCGAGTCGATGTCGTCGACCGTGCGACCGCGCAGGTACTTCGGCTTGTGGGCGATCACCACCCGGTCGGCCAGCTTGCCAGCGATCTCGCCGAGACCCTCGATGGCCTCGTCGGGCCGGTCACCCGTGGCACCGAGGCCGAGGTGGACCCGCCCACCGGGGGCCCGCAGACCGCCGGCGACCTCGAGCAGCGCCTCGAGCCCGGCCTCGTTGTGCGCCATGTCGAGGATCACCGTGGCGCTGCCGCGGTCGGCCCCCTCGACGGCCTCCCCGGCGACCTCGGCGGGGGCGAAGGACGCGAGCGGCATCGAGTAGGTGTTGAGCCGGCCCTCGTTGAGCACCGGGTCGGGGGCGAAGGTGCGCAGGCCCTCGACCACGGCGGCCCGCGGCATACCGAGGCCCAGCGCCGCCGCTGCGGCCGCGAGGGCGTTGGCGATGTTGAAGTGCGACAGGCCCGACAGCGTCACCGGCACGTCGACGATGCGGGCCAGCCGGTCGGGGTCCTTGCCGCGGGTGAGCACCACGATGTCTCCGTCGAGGATCGTGATCCCGCGCCCGCCGACGGTCAGGGCCTCGCGCAGGGCCGGAGAGTCGGGGTCGAGGCTGAACGCCCACGGACGCGCCTTGATCCGGTGCCGCATCGCCCAGACGCGCGGGTCGTCACCGTTGAGCACGACCCAGCCGTCGGGCTTGGTGACGGTGGTGACGATGGCCTTGACCTCGGCGAGCTGGTCGAGCGTGTCGATGCCCTGCAGTCCGAGGTGGTCGGCCGAGACGTTGGTGACGACGCTGACGTCGTTGCTCGCCACACCCATCCCGCGCAGCAGCAGCCCCCCGCGCGCCGTCTCCAGGACGCCGATCTCCAGGCCGGGCGTGGACAGGACCGAGCGCGCCCCACCGGGGCCGGAGTAGTCACCGGGCTCGGTGGTCTCGCCCATCACGACGACCCCCGAGGTCGAGCTCCAGGCCGTGACGTATCCGGCGGTCATCGCCACGTGGGCCACGATGCGGGTGGTGGTGGTCTTGCCGTTGGTTCCCGTGATCGAGGCGACCGGCACCTGCGGGGTGATGACCTGGCTCGACTCACCCGGCTCCAGCTCGCGGATCCGCTCGGCTGCCGCCTCGACGATGTCGTCGGCCGCCTGCGGGTCGTCGGGATCGGCCAGCAGGAGCTCGCTCAGCAGCGGGCCCAGCTCCTCACCGGTGGCGCGACCCCACTCGCGATGGCGCCAGGGCACGGCCACGACGATCTCGTCGACGCCCTGGCCCGCACGGGCCCGCACGGTCATGCGGCTGATCCCGAGGCCGTCGGCCACGCGACGGGTCACGTGGGCCGCGAGACGCATCACGAAACGCTGACGCTGCGCGGTGCCGGGCTTGCCGGGGCTCGACGCCCCCAGCCCCAGCCGCTTGGCCAGGTCGACCGCCCCACGACGGTCCAGGGCGAGGTAGCCGGGCAGCCGGAGGCTGACCTTGACCGCCGGGCGGGTGAAGTAGAGGTTGGGTCCGTCGAGCACCCGCACCTCCGAGACCGTCACCGCCGGTGCGGGGTCGGTCGGCAGCTGGTCGGTCACGCCGGCGTCACTGCCCCATGGCGTGGACCCCGCCGTCGACGTGGACGATCTCGCCCGTCGTCGCGGGGAACCAGTCGCTGAGCAGCGCCACGCAGGCGCGGGCGGCGGGCACGGGGTCGGCGAGGTCCCAGCCCAGGGGGGCACGGTCGCTCCATACGGCCTCGAACTGCTCGAAGCCCGGGATCGACTTGGCCGCCGTCGTGCGGATCGGGCCCGCCGAGACGAGGTTGGAGCGGATGCCCTTCGCCCCCAGGTCGCGCGCGAGGTAGCGGTTGGTCGCCTCGAACGCGGCCTTGGCCACGCCCATCCAGTCGTAGACCGGCCAGGCGAACTTCGCGTCGAAGGTGAGACCGACGACGCTGCCGCCGGGAGCCATCAGCGGCAGCGCCGCGACCGCGAGGCTCTTGAGCGAGAAGGCCGAGATCTGCACGGCGGTGGCGACGTCGTCCCACGTGCCCTCCATGAAGTTGAAGGCACCGGGGGGCGCGAAACCGATCGAGTGGACCACCCCGTCGAGGCCGTCGACGTGCTCCGTGAGCCGCTCGGCCAGGCTGTCGAGGTCGTCCTGGTTCGACACGTCGAGCTCGATGACCGGCGGCGTCGTCGGCAGCCGCTTGGCGATGGTGGAGGTGATCTTCATCGTGCGACCGAAGGACGTGAGCACGACCTGTGCTCCCTCCTCCTGGGCCACCTTGGCGATGTGGAAGGCGATGGAGGAGTCCATCAGGACGCCGGTGATGAGAAGGCGCTTGCCCTCGAGGATGCCCATGTCAGGTCCTTGGTGTCGGTTCGGGGTGGTGTGCAGGTGGCGGTAGGGAGCTCAGTGGCCCATGCCGAGACCGCCGTCGACGGGGATCACCGCACCGGTGATGTAGGCCGAGTCGGGGCTCGCGAGGAAGCGGACCACCCCGGTCACCTCCTCGACCGAGGCGAAGCGGCCCATGGGGATGCTGGACATGTAGCCGGCGCGGACCTCGTCGGTCAGCTCGGCGGTCATGTCGGTGTCGATGAAGCCGGGGGCGATGACGTTGGCCGTGATCCCCCGGGAGCCGAGCTCGCGGGCGATGGATCGGGCCATGCCCACCAGACCCGACTTGCTGGCGGCGTAGTTGGCCTGCCCGGGGGCGCCGGAGAAGCCGGACACGCTGCTGACGAAGACGATGCGACCGTGCCGGGCCCGGATCATGCCCTTGACCGCCCGACGGCTGCACTTGAACGCGCCCGAGAGGTTGGTCTCGATCACGGAGTCGAAGTCGGCGTCCGACATGCGCATGATCAGCCCGTCGCGTGTGATGCCGGCGTTGCAGATCAGCACCTCGACGGGGCCACCGAGGATCTTCTCGGCCTGGTCGAACGCGGCGTTGACCGAGTCGGTCGAGGTGACCTCGCACAGGACGCCGCGCAGCCCCTCGGGGGGCTTGCCCGAGCGGTGGGTGATGACGACCTCGTCGCCCTGGGCCGACATCGCCCGGGCGATGGCCAGGCCGATGCCCCGGTTGCCCCCCGTCACCAGGACCCGTTGCGGCGCCGCGGCCTCCGGGTTGCTGACGGTCGTCGGGGTGTCGGTCATCGATGCTCGCTTCCGGTGCGGGAGGGGGTGCGGCGGCGGGGCGCCGGAGGTGCGTTGACGAACCTAGCCCACTACCCCCGGGTATGACGCAACACACTCCCCGTGCGCGGGCGCGAGAGGCCTGGGCGGACCAGCGAGTGGGTCAGGCGCGACGTAGGCTTGGAGGGTGCCCGAATACCACACCCCGACGCGTGAGTCACGCGACGCCGGGCCCCATCATCCCTCCTCCCAGCCGCACCCGGTGCAGTCCGTCACGGACGTCCCGTCATCGGTGTCGGCCGACCGCGCCGACCGTGCCCGCCGCTACCTGACGGCCATGGGGCTGCGCGGCATCTGCTTCGTCCTCGCCATCGTCACCACCGGCTGGCTCCGGTGGACCTTCGTCGCGGGCGCGGTGATCCTGCCCTACATCGCGGTCGTCCTGGCCAACGCCGTCGGCCCCCGCACGGGCGGCACGGTGACCCGGGTCGACCCGCGCTCCAAGCAGACGCGGGCCCTGACCGGGACCATCGACGACGGCCCTGTGGTGGACGGGTCGACGGGTCAGCATGACGTCAGCGCCTCGCGCGACTGAGCTGCGGTGCAGCGCCCGGGCCTGCCGCTCGGACGCGACCTCTGCGCTGCTGTGGAACAACCCGAGGCTGCACACGGTCGAGCGACGCAAGGTCTGGCTCGCGTGCCCCGATCACGTGGTCTCCCTGGGGGAGTTCCTCTCGTTGCGCGGCTTCCTGCGTGACACGGTGCCCGTCGAGGCGCTGGAGCCCGGGCAGCACTAGCCGCCGATGGCCGACATGGGCCGGCTCGGCTGCTGGAAGTCGGGATCCCCGATGCCGTGTCCGCGTGCCTTGCGCCACATCTCGCCGCGGATCAGCCCCGCGAGCTCCGCATCGGTCGCGCCCTCTCGCAGAGGGCCGCGCAGGTCGGTCTCCTGCTCGCTGAAGAGGCAGTTGCGCACCTGTCCGTCGGCGGTCAGCCGGGTGCGGTCGCAGGCGGCGCAGAACGGCTCGGAGACGCTGGCGATGATGCCGACCGTCGCCGGACCGCCGTCAACGAGGAAGCGCTCCGCGGGTGCGCTCCCCCGACCGGGCACCGCCTCCAGGGTGAAGCGGCTCGACAGCCGCTCGCGCAGCTCGTCGGCCGAGATCATCGCGTCACGGTCCCAGCTGTGCTGGGCGTCGAGAGGCATCTGCTCGATGAACCTCAGCTCGTAGCCACGGTCGAGGCACCACGACAGCACGTCGGCCACCGCGTGGTCGTTCACCCCTCGCATGGCGACCGCGTTGACCTTCACGGGGGTCAGACCCGCCTCGACCGCGGCCGCCAGACCCTTCTCCACGTCGCCCAGGCGGTCGCGCAGCGTCAGCTGGGCGAAGACCTCGGGGTCGATCGTGTCGAGGCTGACGTTGACCCGGTCGAGGCCCGCCTCGGCCAGCGGGATGGCCAGCCTGGACAGCCCGATGCCGTTCGTCGTCATCGCCACCTGAGGGCGCGGGCGCAGGGCGGTGATGCCCGCGACGACGTCGACGATGCTGCGGCGCAGGAGCGGCTCGCCCCCCGTGAGCCGCACCTGGCGCACCCCCAGACCGACGAACACCCCGACGACGCGCAGCAGCTCCTCGTCGGTGAGCATCTCGGTCTTCGGCATCCACGGCAGACCCTCGGCAGGCATGCAGTAGGTGCAGCGCAGGTTGCACCGGTCGGTGACGGACACCCGCAGATCACGGGCGACCCGGCCGAAGGTGTCGACCATCCCCGCACCGGCCTGCTCCGGCGGCTCAGGCAGGAGGGAAGGGACGCGGACTCGCGGCATCGGGAGGTTCGTCACCCCTCCACCTTAGGTCAGGTGGTGAGGCGCGTACCGTCGTTGCGTGGCACGCACCGTCCTGTCCCCCCGTTGGCTGCTGGCTCTCGTCGTCGCCGCAGCCTTCGCCGTGGCCTGCGTCTTCCTCGGCCGGTGGCAGTGGGGGAAGTACGAGGACAAGCTGCTGCGCGCCGACGCCGTCACCACGAACTACAGTGCCCCCGCCGTCGACCTGGGCGGCCTGGTGGACCGCCTCCCGCTCACCGAGTCCGGTGAGTGGACCCGGGTGACCGCGACGGGCACCTACGACGCGGCCGACCAGCTCCTGGTGCGCAACCGCGTGCAGGGCGGGTCGCCGGGCCTCGAGGTCCTCGTGCCCTTGACGCTCACACCGGGCGCCACCGCGGGGGGGTCGACACGGCGCCTGCTGGTCGACCGGGGCTGGGTGCAGAACGCCGACACGGCAGCCCAGCTCCCCCCGGTGCCATCCGCCCCGGGCGGCACCGTCACCGTGCAGGGCTGGCTGCGGCGACCGGAGCCGTCGCTCGGCCGTGACCTGCCGCGTGGCCAGCTGGCCAGCATCGCCATCGCCGACGTCGAGGGGCAGATCGGCAGCCCTGTCCTGCCGACCTACCTCGTGCTCGAGTCGGAGCGCACCGGCTCCGGGGCCACCCCGGCCCGCCCGGCCGACCTCGAGCCACCGGACACCGATCTCGGCACCAACCAGGCCTACGCCTTCCAGTGGTGGCTGTTCTCGGCCTTCGGGTTCGTCTTCTACGGGTACCGCCTGAAGGTCGACCGTCAGGAGCGGCGGGACGAGCTCGACGGCGCCGGCAGCGGCACAGACGGTCTCGACCTCGTCGCGACGGCTCCTCGTCAGCTCGTCCCGGCCGGCCGCCCCGCCTACGGCGCTGACCAGCCGGCCAAGCGGGCCAAGCCGGTGAAAGCCAAGAAGGTGCGCATCTGGGACGAGGAGGACTCCTAGCGCGTCCGGTCGGGGGCCGCGTCGACCTCGTCGGCGCGACGGCGCACGACGTCGCTCAGCACGTCGACCGGCAGCGGACGGTGGGCGCCCACCCCGATCAGCGGCCGCAGCTCAGTGTGCTGGCCCCGAAGCCAGCTCGACCTCGGGCGCGGACGGCACCTCGTCGACCTCGTCGACCTCGTCGACCTCGTCGACCTCGTCGACCTCGTCGACCTCGTCGAGCACGGCGACGCCGGTGGCGAACTGGGTCTCGTACAGGTCGCTGTAGAGGCCACCGGCCTCGAGCAGCTCACGGTGGGTGCCGTGCTCGACCACGCGGCCGCCGTCCACCACGAGGATCTGGTCGGCGCCGCGCACCGTGGACAGGCGGTGGGCGATGACCAGCGAGGTGCGCCCCTCGAGGGCGACGTCGAGGGCGCGCTGAACAGCCGCCTCCGACTCGGAGTCGAGGTGGGCGGTGGCCTCGTCGAGCACCACGACCCGTGGCCCCTTGAGCAGCAGCCGGGCGATGGCGAGACGCTGCTTCTCCCCTCCGGACAGACGGTGGCCGCGGTCGCCCACGACGGTGTCGAGACCGGCGGGCAGGGCCTCGACGAGGGGACGGACCTGGGCGGCCGTGATGGCCTCCCACATCTGCGCCTCGGTGGCCTCGGGGCGCACGTAGGCCAGGTTGGCACGGATCGTGTCGTGGAAGAGGTGCGCTTCCTGGGTCACGACACCCACCGCGTCACGCAGGGCCCGGGAGGACACGGCGCGCGCGTCCACACCGCCCAGGAGGACCGAGCCGGAGGTCGGGTCGTAGAGCCGGGACACCAGGGAGGTGATGGTGGTCTTGCCCGCGCCGCTCGGCCCGACCAGGGCCACCAGCTGCCCCGGCTCGGCGACGAACGACACGTCGTGCAGGACCGTGGCGCTGGCTCCGCGGTCACCGCTGCTGGTCGACTCGAGCGAGGCCAGCGACACCTCGTCGGCCGACGGGTAGCGGAAGGCCACGTGCGACAGCCGCACCCCGAGCGGTCCGTCCGGGAGGGCGACCGGCTCCTCGGCCTCGCGCACCAGGGGCTGGAGGTCGAGCACCTCGAAGACCCGGGCAAACGACACCAGGGCCGTCATGATGTCGACCCGCACGTTGGACAGCGCGGTCAGCGGGGCGTAGAGACGGGCGAGCAGTGCGGCCAGCGCGAGCAGGGTCCCGACGGTGAGGGTCCCGTTGACCGCCATCACCCCCCCGAAGCCGTAGACCATCGCCGTGGCCAGCGACGCCACCAGTGACAGGGCCACGAGGAAGACGGTGCGGTTCATGGCGATCTTGATGCCGGAGTCGCGCACCGAGGCGGCGCGCACGGCATACTCCTCGTCCTCGCGGCGCGGGTCGCCGAAGAGCTTGACCAGCAGCGCCCCCGCGACGTTGAACCGCTCGGTCATGCGGGTGCCCATCTCGGCGTTGAGGCTCATCTGCTGGTAGGACAGCGCGGCCAGGCGCTTGCCCATGATCTTGGCCGGCACGATGAAGAAGGGCACCAGCAGCAGCGCCGCCAGCGTCAGCTGCCACGAGAGGGTGAGCATCGCGACCACGATCAGCGCGAGCGACACGACGTTGCTGACCACGCTGGAGAGCACGGTCGTGAAGGCGGACTGGGCACCGATCACGTCGGAGTTGAGCCGGCTCACGAGGGAGCCGGTCTGGGCCCGGGTGAAGAAGGCGATGGGCTGGCGCAGCACGTGCCCGAAGACCTCCGACCGCAGGTCGTAGATCAGGCCCTCACCGATCCTCGCGGAGTACCACCGCTGCCAGACCGTCAGGCCCGCGTCGACCACCGACAGGGCCGCGACCACGAGCGAGAGCCGCACGACCACCGAGGAGTCCCGGGGGGTCACCCCGTTGTCGATGATGTCGCGCAGCAGCAGGGGCGACGCGACGAGCACCACCGAGTCGACCACCACGATGAGCAGGAACCCGAGCAGCGGACCCACGTAGGGCCGCCCGTAGCCCATCACCCGACGCGACGTACCGGGCGCCAGCGAGACGTCCTTGACGGAGTCGTCGCTCGAGAGCGACCGCATCATCATCCAGCCGGAGTGACTCACGTCATCCCCTCCTCAGCTCGTTGCTCGTGACCGTCTGCGGCCCAGTGCTGCGCCCGCCAGCAGGCAGGCAGGCAACGTATGCCGCGCGGTCGGCTATTCCTGGCCGGACGGGGCGTCGTCGCCCGTCGCGACCCGCGCCATGGTGGCCAGCAACCGGGCGTTGGCCGCACGCTCGGCCGCCTGCTGCTGCGACGGGGTCGACGTCACGGCCGCCCGGAGCAGCGGCTTCAGGGCCCGCAGCGCGAGATCGGGCGCGGCCAGCAGCCCGCCGACCACCTGCTCGACCCCCGCATCGAGCTCACCGGTCGGCACGACGAGGTTGACCAGACCCATCTCGCGGGCCTCGACCGCCCCGACCAGGCGCCCGGTGGCACAGATCTCGAGCGCCCTCGACACGCCCACGAGCTGCACCAACGGGCTCGTTCCCGCGAGGTCGGGCACCATGCCGAGGCTGGTCTCGCGCATGGCGAGCTGCACGTCGTCGGTCGCCACCCGCAGGTCGGCCGCCAGGGCCAGCTGGAAACCGCCACCGATGGCGTGGCCCTGCACGCCGGCGACCACCACGGCGGACAGCTCGGCCCACCGGGTGAAGCCGCGCTGGAACTCCTCGATCATCGCCTCCGCGTGCTGCTCGCCCCTCTCCGCGACGGCGAGCATGTCGTCCTCGCCCTCGATCCCCTCCGCCGTCAGCATCTGGCGGTGAAGCCCGGCGCAGAAGGACCGGCCGTCGCCGCGCAGGACGACCACGCGGACCTCGTCGGGCGTGTCGGCGGCGACCTGCCCGAGGGCCCGCCACAGGCTCGGTGTCATCGCGTTGCGCTGGCTGGGGTTGGCCAGGGTGACCGTCTGCACGGCGCCCCGGCGTTCCACCCGCAGCCACGGGTGCGGCGTCGTGGCTGCGACCGCCGGGTCGGCGGCGGAGACGGGGTCAGCGGCGAAGACGGTGTCGGTCACCTCGTCAGGCTAGCCGCGTCCCCGCACGTCCGCGCCCACGGCGGGGGGCGGCGGGACGACGGTCAGGCGGCCTCGGACCCCCGGGCGACGAGCAGGTCGTCCATCTGCGAGATCTCCGCCGTCTGGGCGACGACGATGCTCTGGGCCAGGACCAGCACCTCGGGGCGAGCGGAGCGCGACTGGGCGGCCTGGGCCATCACCACACCGGCGCGGTGATGCACGACCATCAGCCGGAGGAACAGCACCTCGGCGTCGCGGCCGCTGGCCGCACCCAGCCGGGCCAGGTCGGTGGCCGACGCCATGCCCGGCATCCGGCCGTCGGGCAGCAGCATCGAGGTGCTGCCGGAGGCGGCGCCCGGCGACCTCCCCGTCATGCCGCCGTGATCACCCTGCTCTCCGGCCATCCAGGTCATGGCCCGCTCCGACGAGGTCTGGCTCAGCCCCCACAGGCGCAGCCAGGCGAACATCTGCCCCGACTGCTGGCTCTGGCTCGTCGCGATGGTCGTAGGCCACGGAGCGCAGCACCGGCTCGGTGCTCTTCTCGCGCACGACGAGCGCCATCTCCACGGCCTGGTTGTGGTGCGTCTGCATGTCGCGCGCGAACCCGGCCTCGGCACTGGTGTCGGACGGGGTGCCCGGCCGCAGGAGCTGACCGCCGGCCACGAACGCCACCGCGAGCGCGAGCAGGGCCACCGCGAGGACCACGGCTCGACGACCCCCCGCCGCCGACGAGCCCACCCTCGCGGGGTCCGAGGTCATGGGCCGACCGGGCCCACCGGGCCCGGGGCGGGGCCGCTCGCACCGTCGGTGCCCCCGGTGCAGGCGGCGCCTGGCTCAGGGGTCTGCGGACCCTGGCGGTAGGCCTTGATGAAGGCCGCCAGCCGCGGGTCGTCGGCACCGGTCAGCAGCAGCTGCTTGCCCCAGGCGGAGGCGACGACGGGGGCCGGCAGCCCGGCATACGGCGACAGCACCATGTAGGTGTCGGGAATGGCGGCCTTGAGCGCGTCGACGTCGGCAGCGGGCAGGTCGGGGCGGTAGGTGACCCACACCGCACCGTGCTCCATCGCGTGGACGGCGTTCTCGTTGCGCACCGGCGAGGTGTAGACCCCGCAGTTGAGCCAGACCGGGGCGTGCTCGCCGCCCGCAGGTGGTGTCTGCGCGTAGGTCACGGCGGAGGGCGTATGACCCTGCTGCACCGTGTAGGTCTTCACGTCAGCGAGGCTCGGACGGTTCGCCCGCTCGCGCAGCACGGCGAAGGTGACGACACCGGCCACGAGCACGACGACGACGGCCGCAGCCACGAAGATCAGACGCGTGCGTCGGCGCTCGCTCGCCTCGTGCTCACGGCGCAGGGCAGCGGCCTTCTCCCGAGCCGTCCCGGCCGGGGCGTCGGTGGACCTGATGGGGCGGGGCATGGTTCTCCTCGTCACGGGGCGTCGCGGGCCGTCGTCCGGCCACCGACCGGGTCAACGTCGCAGGAGCCACCATGGTGCCCGACGGCAGCTCACACCGGGGACACCTGCGGCTGACGTGCGTGACCTGCGGCCTGCACGACGAGGGGCTGAGGGTGGTGGAACAGCTCGTGGGTGCCGGGGTCAGGGTCGTCGTCGTCGACGTCGTCGTCGACGACCGTCGGCCCGAGACCCTCGACCTCGCCGGTGTCGACCGGGCCGCCGCCCTCGCCTGCGTGGAGGTGGACCGACCTCCACACGCTCGCTGGGCCCTATGAGGAGCTGCTGTCCCCGCTGCGCCTCGAGGTCGCGACGACGTGGGGATCGCTGCCGGGCTCCTGCGACCGGTCGACACGCAGTGCCTCGTCAGCGCGGCGCACCAGCAGCTGGGCGAGCAGGTCGGTGTCACCGAGGGTCCCCGCGGCCATGGGGACCCCCAGCTCGTCGCAGGCCGCGAGCATGCGGTCGCGCAGGATGCCGTCGGCCACCATGTAGGAGACCACCACGACCTGTCCGACGGCCGGGTCGGCGCGCAACCGGCCCACGACGACGTCCACCGGCTCGCCCCCCGCGAGCGCGGCGACCGTCCACGGACCCCAGCCGCGGCTGGCCCGCTGCTGCGCACTGTCGCCGATGGCCGAGATGGCCTCGCGCGCCGACGACCCGCCGGCGAAGAGGACGACGGCCGTCTCGGGTCGTGCTGCCCACCCCGACCGCGCCAGCAGCTCCTCGCAGGCGCGGAAGAGCTGCTCGTCGGGCCCGAGGGCGCCGGCCACGACGTAGCGGCCGCGGCCGAGGTCGTCCATGTCGCGTGCGGCGACGGGCACGTCGTCGCGGATGTGGGTCGCCCGGGTGAGGAGCAGCGGGGTCAGGACCCCCCCGGTCGCCACGGCGGCGACCTCCGTCGCCGACGGGCCGTGGTGGTCGAGGTAGGCCGTGTGGACGGCCCGCGCGCCCACGATCTGCCGCACCCGGCCCGTGATGGCCTCGACCGCCGCCGCGTGGCGCGGGTCGGGGGAGCCGTGCGCCAGGATGACGATCGCATCGTCATCCTCTCCGGGGATCACGAGACCCCCCGCAGGTCGCCGAGCTGGTCGCGCAGCCGCACGACCTCCCCGATGACGATGACCGCCGGGGCCGCCACGTCCTCCTGCTCGGCGATGTCGGCCGCCTTCTCGAGGGTCGTGACCGTCGTGCGCTGGGCCGGTGTCCACCCCGACTCGACGAAGGCGACGGGTGTCTGGGGCGACCGGCCGGAGGAGATCAGCTGCTCGGCGGTGTCCCTCAGCGTGGTGATCCCCATCAGCAGCACGAGGGTCGACGACACGGGGGCGTCCCTCAGGGCCTCGAGAGCGGCCCCTGCTCCCTCGTGCGCCGACGCGACGACGAAGGAGGCCGTGATCCCCCGCTGGGTGACCGGTATGCCGGCCGCCGCGGGCACCGAGATGGCGGAGGTGACCCCGGGCACGACCTCCACGGGCACACCGTTGAGGGCGCAGTGCAGCGCCTCCTCACCTCCTCGGCCGAGCACGAAGGGGTCGCCGCCCTTGAGCCGCACGACGTCCTTGCCCGCGAGGGCGTGCTCGACGAGGAGCTCGTTGATGCGCTCCTGCGGGATCGGGTGGTGGCGCGGTGTCTTGCCGACATCGACGACCTCCACGTCCGGCGAGAGCGTGTCGAGCATGTCGCGGGGCCCGAGGCGGTCGACGACGACGACGTCGGCGGCCGCGAGCAGCGCCCGCCCGCGCACGGTGATCAGCCCGGGCGAGCCGGGGCCGCCCCCGACGAGGTGGACCCGGCCGACGTGGTCGGCCGCTTGCTCGCGGCGCCGGACCCGACGGACGGGCAGCGTGCCGCTCTCGAGACCCGCGGCGACGGCGTCACGCACCGCCGCAGCCCGGCGGGGGTCACCCCCACCGCTGACCGCGACGAGCAGTCCCTCGGCCGGGGTCCCCAGGCCGCCGCGGGCCACCGCGGGGGTCCACGCACGGGACTCGGCCGCGTCGTCGGCGCGCACGCACCACACCCCGTCGCGGTCGCAGTCGGCGGCGACCTGCGCGTCGACGTCGGTGCCGGTGGCCGTGTGCACGAGCCAGGCCCGACCGGGGCGCACGGCGTCGCCGGCTGCGAAGGCCCGGGCGTGCCACGCCAGACGGCCGCCGGCCGCTGCCGCCACGAGGTCGGTCGTCGCCTCGGGTGCCACGACCTCCACGGCGGCGCCGGACTCGACCAGAGCCAGAGCCCGACGGGTCGCGACCGGTCCGCCGCCGACGACGAGCACGCGTCGACCGCGCAGATCGAGGGTCAGGGGGTATCCGCGAGAGCTGTCAGCCACGAGCCCATTGTCCTGACCGGGTGTTTCGTGCGTGCGACCGTGCGCTCACGCCTCGCGCCACCCGCCGTGAGGGTCGTGGGCCGACCATCAGGTGTGCAGACCGCACTCGGTCTTGGCCCGCCCGGCCCAGCGACCGGCGCGCTCGTCCTCTCCGGGACGGACGGCGCGCGTGCACGGTCCGCAGCCGATCGAGGGGTAGCCCTCGCTCTTGAGGGGGTTCTCGAAGACCCCCTCCTCGGCGATGAAGCGGGAGACGTCGTCGTGGGTCCAGGTCGCCAGCGGGTTGACCTTGACCATCTGGCGCTTCTCGTCGTAGCCGATGACGGGCGTCGCGGCCCGCGTGTCGGACTCGTCGCGGCGCAGGCCGCTCACCCAGGCCTGCCGACCCTTCAGGGCCCGCTGGAGCGGCTCGACCTTGCGCATCCTGCAGCACAGGTCGGGGTCGCGGTCGTGCAGCTGCGGACCGTGCTCGACGTCCTGCTGCTTCACGCTCAGCAGGGGCAGGACGGTGCGCACGTTGATTGGCATCATGGCGTCGTAGGCGTCGCGGGTGCCGATGGTCTCGGCGAAGTGGTAGCCGGTGTCGAGGAAGAACACGTCGACCCCGGGGATGGTCGTGCCGGCGAGGTGGGCCATCACCGTGTCACCCATCGAGCTCGCCACGGTGAGCGCCTCACCGAAGGTCTCCTGGGCCCAGCGCAGCGCCCGCCGGGCCATCTCGACCCGCTCCTCGTAGGTGGTCGGCTCGAGCCCCGGCCCCCGGTCGCCGACCATCTCGGTGCCCTCGGCCACGAGCGCGCGCAGGGTCCCCGGCCGGCACTGCTCGCCGGTGCGTCCTCGGGTGATCGTGACGGTCACGGGGTGCCTCCTCGGGTCGGGCGGGTCAGGTGGGTCGCGGGCCGGCTCATCGCAGGTGCGCCTCGTCGACGCGGCGGGCCCACTGGGCGAAGGGCTCGGCAGCCTCGCGCTGGTCGAGGTAGCGACGACCGAGCCGCTCGACGTAGTCGGGGAGCTCGTCGGCGGTGACCCGCAGCTGGCGCGTCTTGCGGGCGAGCTGGGCATCGGCGCCGATGCTGCCACCGAGGTGTACCTGGAAGCCCTCGACGTCCTGGCCCTGCTCGTCCTGCATGATCAGGCCCTTGAGCCCGACGTCGGCGACCTGGAACCGGGCGCACGAGTTGGGGCACCCGTTGACGTGGAGCGTGAAGGGCGAGTCGAAACCCGGCAGCCGCTTCTCGAGCTCGTCGACGGTCGTGCGGGCGAGGGCCTTCGTCTCGACGAGGGCGAGCTTGCAGAACTCGATGCCCGTGCAGGCCAGGACCCCCCGGCGGAACTCGCTCGGCTCGCTCGTGAGACCGATCTCCTCCAGGGCGGCGGTGAGGGCAGCGGTCTGCGACTGCGGGACGTCGAGGACCAGGAGCTTCTGCTGGGCTGTCAGGCGCACCCGACCCGACCCGTGGGTCGAGGCCAGGTCGGCGAGGCGCACAAGGGTCTCGCCGCTGATGCGCCCGGCGACAGGAGCGACGCCGACCCAGTAGCGGCCGTCCTTCTGGCGGTGCACACCGACGTGGTCACGCCGACGCGAGCCCGGGTCCGCCGGAGGAGGGCCGTCGAGGAGGGCTCGCCCGAGGTAGTCGCGCTCGAGCACCTGCCGGAACTTCTCGGGGCCCCACTCGGCGACGAGGAACTTCAGCCGGGCCTTGGCGCGCAGGCGCCGGTAGCCGTGGTCGCGGAAGATCGACACGACGCCCTTCCAGACCTCCGGCACCTCCTCCAGCGGCACCCACACGCCGAGTCGCTGGGCGAAGATCGGGTTGGTCGAGAGCCCGCCACCGACCCACACGTCGAAGCCCGGGCCGTGCTGGGGGTGGTCGACACCGACGAACGAGATGTCGTTGGCCTCGTGGGTGACGTCGAGGCTGGGGCTGCCGGAGATCGCGGTCTTGAACTTGCGGGGCAGGTTGGAGAACTCCGGGTCGCCGATGTAGCGGTCGCGGATGGCCTCGAGGGCCGGTGTGCCGTCGAGGATCTCGTCGGCGTCGATGCCGGCGACCGGTGAGCCGAGGATGACGCGGGGGGTGTCGCCGCAGGCCTGCGTGGTCATCAGGCGGACCGCCTCGAGGCGGTCCCAGATCTCGGGTACGTCCTCGATGCGGATCCAGTGCAGCTGGATGTTCTGCCGGTCGGTGACGTCGGCGGTGCCCCGCGCGAACTCGGTGCTGATGCCGGCGATGGTGCGCAGCTGCTCACCCGAGAGGGCGCCGCCGTCGGACCGGATCCGCAGCATGAAGTACTCGTCGTCGAGCTCGGCGGCCTCGAGGGTGGCGGTCCTGCCCCCGTCGATGCCGGGCTTGCGCTGGGTGTAGAGCCCCCACCACCGCATCCGGCCGCGCAGGTCGTCGTCGAGGATCGAGCCGAACCCCTCACGGCTGTAGGTGTCGATGATGCGTTGACGCACGTTGAGGCCGTCGTCGTCCTGCTTGAACGCCTCGTTGTGGTTCAGGGGGGTCCGGTCTCCGTCGGCCCACGCCCCGGTCGGCTGCCCGGCCCGGCGCTGCGGGCGGACGGTGGCAGGGGTCGAGGGGTCGGGGGTCGGGGTAGCCGGGGAGGTCACCTCACGAGTTTGCGGTCTGTCGACCGGTTTCGCATAACTGTCCATTATCCGAAATCGTACGTGGCGTTATGACCTAGCTGAACGGATGATATGAAATCACCGTAAGTCGGGAATCGCCCCCCGGAAGGCTGATCCGGCTCTATGCTGACGAGGTCAGATCCGCTCCTGCGAGAGGCCCCATCGATGTCCAGCACCACGGACCAGTACCGCAGCCGGCACGGCGACTACGCGTATGCCCGTCTGGCGGCGCGCGCCTCGATGGCCGGCCTGGAGTCACTCGCGGCCGAGCTCCTCTCGCCCACGGCGGTCCAGCCGGGGACCGAGCCGGGGCCGCGCCCCGTGCGCTCCACGAGCCCTGTGAGCCCCGTCGGCCCCGTCATCCCCGCTCGGAGCACCACCCCCGGGGCCATCCCCGGGCGCAACATCGCTGGACGCGCCCTGCCGGTACGCGACGGCACTCGCCCGCCGACGACCCGCTGAGGGCACCGGGCCCGTCACCAGGCCCGCACCGGGGCCGGGCGGGTTGCCGTGAGGGGCCGGCGGGTAGGACGAGTCAGGGTCTGCCGCCACGGCGGGCCGCTCGCCCACCCACCCGAGAACCCGGGAGCCCCCGTGCCGACAGTCTCACGCACCTTCACCGTCACCCCGCCGCCGCAGCAGGTGCTCGACTACCTCGCTGACTTCGGCAACGCGCCCCAGTGGGACCCCGGCACCGAGACCTGCCGTCAGAACGGCGCCGGACCCGTCGAGGTCGGGACGAGCTGGCACAACGTCTCGACCGTTGTCGGCGTGACCACCGAGCTGACCTATACGCTGCGCGAGAAGGCTCCGGACCACATCGTGCTGGTCGGCGAGAACGACTCCTCCACCTCGACCGACACGATCACGGTCGTCCCGGTCGGCACCGGGTCGGAGATCACCTACACGGCCGAGCTCGAGATGCACGGCGCGGCCAAGCTGGCCACACCCGTCATGAAGCTGGTGTTCGAGAAGCTCGCCAGCGACACCGAGGAGCAGATGACGACGGTGCTGAACGCCCTGCCGAGCGCCTGAGGCCACCGACGCCGACGCTCCCTCGGAGCCCTGGCGCCGGACCTCAGCGCCTCAGGTCGACCACGGTCAGGCCCGGGCGCGAGGCGGGCGCGCTCATGGCCGCCAGGGCCGCCCCCGCCGCGTCGAGGCCCACGACCTCACCGACGAGGCGCCGGGGGTCCAACCGGCCAGCAGCCACCAGGTCGAGCATCGGCGGGTAGTCGCAGGCGGCCATGCCGTGCGAGCCGTGCACCGACAGCTCCCACGCGACGACCCGGTCCATCGGCAGCGGCGGTGTCGCGTCGGCCCCGAAGAGCAACCCCACCTGCACGTGGCGGCCGCGACGCCGCAACGCGCGCACCGAGCCGGCCGCGGTGGCTGCGGACCCGAGGGCGTCCACCCCGACGTGGGCGCCGCCTCCGGTCACCTCGACGACGCCCTCGACCACGTCGGTCGTGCCCGGATCGAGCACGACCTCGGCGCCCAGCGAGGTCGCCAGCTCACGCGCGGCGCCCGAGGGGTCGGCGACGACGACCCGGGCCCCGAGGGCGACCCCGATCAGCACGGCGGAGAGGCCCACGCCACCGGCCCCCTGCACCGCGAGCCACTGACCGGGCTGCAGACCGCCATGGGCGGTGAGGGCGCGGTAGGACGTGGCGAAGCGGCATCCGAGGGCGGCAGCCGTCACCGGGTCGACCGAGTCGGGCAGCGCGACGAGGTTGGTGTCCGCGGCGTGCAGGACCACCAGGTCGGCGAAGGAGCCCCAGTGGGTGAACCCCGGCTGCGTCTGCTCGGGGCAGACCTGGGCGTCCCCGGCCCGGCAGTAGGCACACCGCCCGCAGCCGCAGACGAACGGCACCGTGACCCGGTCCCCGACCCGCCACCGCCGCACCCCGCGGCCCACCTGCGCGACCCGGCCGGCGAGCTCGTGCCCCGGCACGTGCGGCAGCGTGACGGGGTCGTGCCCACTCCAGGCGTGCCAGTCCGAGCGACACACCCCAGTCGCCTCGACGGCGACCACGACACCCCCGTCGGGTGGCTCCGGGTCGGGCACCGTCGTCAGCCCCGGGACCTGCCCGTAGCCCGTGTAGAGCACCGCGCGCACGGTCCCACCGCCCTTCCTCGTCGTCTCGAGACCGCCCGCGCCGCGGTCGGGGCCCGGGGATCTGCTACCCATCCTCCCGGACGGCGACGGCCCCGGTGAGGCAGGATCGCGTCATGAGCGAGCACGACATCCGTGAGGACGAGCTCGAGGACGCGGTCGACCGCATCGTCGAGCTGGGAAAGCCCCGCCTGCACCGCAGCTTCCCCCAGCAGCTGCTGACCGGGGCGGTCGCCGGCGGCGAGCTCGGCTTCGGGGTGCTGGCCATGCTCGTCGTCGAGCACGAGACCGGCAACCACCTGCTCGGGGCCCTGGCCTTCTCGATCGGCCTGCTGGCCATGCAGCTGGGGCACAGCGAGCTCTTCACCGAGGGCTTCCTCGTCCCCGTGACGACGGTGGTCGCCAAGGAGGGCACCGTCAGCCAGCTGCTGCGACTGTGGGCAGGCACCTTCGCCGGCAACCTCGTGGGCGGCTGGGTGGCCATGCTGCTGATCGTGACGGGCCTGCCCGAGCTGCACGACCTGCTGCTCGAGCGCGGCGAGGAGTACGCCTCCACCTCGATCGGCTGGAGCCCGCTGGCGCTCGCCGTGCTGGCCGGCGCCGCCCTGACGCTGATGACCCGTATGCACAACGGCACCGAGGACGAGATGGCGAAGGTCGTGGCCACCGTGGCCATCGCCTTCGTCGTCGCGGGCACCGGGGTCCTGCACTCGGTGCTCGACGCCCTGCTGCTCTTCGGCGCGATCCTCACCGGCGCCGGGCGGGTCACCTACGGCGACTGGCTGGGCTTCGAGTGGTGGGTCGCCCTCGCCAACATGGCGGGCGGCATCCTGCTCGTGACCGCCACCCGTCTGGTGCGCAGCCGCGACAAGATCGTGGAGAAGGCGCAGTCCGCCTCCCACCAGGACGACTAGGCGAGCGTGATCAGGTCGAGGTAGTCGGGGCCCCACAGGTCTTCGACCCCGTCCGGGAGCAGCAGGATCTTCTCCGGCTCGAGGGCGAGCACCGCCCCCTCGTCGTGGGTGACGAGCACGACGGCACCCTCGTAGGTCGACAGGGCCCCGAGGATCTCGGCGCGAGAGGCCGGGTCGAGGTTGTTGGTCGGCTCGTCGAGCAGGAGCACGTTGGCCGCCGAGACCACCAGCATGGCCAGTGAGAGACGCGTCTTCTCGCCGCCCGACAGCACCCGGGCCGGCTTGAGGACGTCGTCGCCCGAGAAGAGGAACGAGCCGAGGGTCTTGCGGACCTCGGTCTCGCCGAGCTCGGGGGCCGACGACTTCATGTTCTCGAGGACGGTGCGGTCGATGTCGAGGTTCTCGTGCTCCTGGGCGTAGTAGCCGAGCTTGAGACCGTGCCCGGCCTCGATCTCACCCGTGTCAGGAGCATCGACCCCGGCCAGCATCCGCAGCAGCGTGGTCTTCCCCGCGCCGTTGAGGCCGAGCACGACGACCCGTGAGCCACGGTCGATCGCCAGGTCGACGTCGGTGAAGATCTCGAGCGAGCCGTAGGAGCGCGACAGGCCCGACGCCCGCAGCGGCGTCTTGCCGCAGGCGGCGGGCTTCGGGAAGCGCAGCTTGGCCACCTTGTCCTGCACCCGCTCGCCCTCGATGCCCGCCAGCAGCTTCTCGGCCCGACGGGCCATGTTCTGCGCCGCCACCGCCTTGGTCGCCTTGGCCCGCATCTTGTCGGCCTGGGCCATCAGCACCCCGGCCTTCTTCTCGGCGTTCTGCCGCTCGCGCTTGCGGCGACGCTCGTCGGTCTCGCGCTGGTTGAGGTAGGTCTTCCAGCCGATGTTGTAGATGTCGACCTCGGCGCGGTTGGCGTCGAGGTGGAAGACCCGGTTGACGACCGAGTCGAGCATCTCGACGTCGTGGCTGATGATGACCAGCCCGCCCTTGTACGAGCGCAGGTAGTCACGCAGCCACAGGATCGAGTCGGCGTCGAGGTGGTTGGTCGGCTCGTCGAGCAGCAGCGTCTTGGCGCCGGAGAAGAGGATGCGCGAGAGCTCGACCCGCCGGCGCTGGCCACCGGAGAGGGTGTGCATGGGCTGGGAGAGGATCCGCTCCTCGAGGGCCAGCGCACTGGCGATGGTGGCCGCCTCGGACTCGGCGGCATACCCGCCCGCCGCAGTGAACTCGTCGTCGAGGCGTCCGTATCGGCGCATCGCCTTCTCGTGAACGGCCTCGTCCTCGGAGGCCATGGCCTTCTCGGTGTCGCGCAGGTTGCGGATGATCGTGTCGAGGCCGCGGGCGGCGAGGATGCGGTCACGGGCCAGCACGTCCATGTCGCCGGTGCGGGGGTCCTGAGGTAGGTAGCCCACCTCGCCGGACGAGGTGACCGTCCCGGCAGCGGGCTGCCCCTCGCCGGCGAGCACCTTGGTCAGCGTGGTCTTGCCGGCACCGTTGCGGCCGACGAGCCCGATGCGGTCGCCCTCGGCGATCCGGAAGGAGGCGTTGTCGAGCAGGAGTCGGGGGCCAGCACGCAGCTCGATCCCGGTGGCGGTGATCACGGCGGTCCTTCGATCTGCGGGGTGTCGCGGGCGCAGGATGCTCGCATCGGCGGGAGCCTGCCAATGCACGTCACGGCGTGGAGTCGGTCGAGCCCATTCTGCCAGCCTCGCGGGCAGGCGCCGAATCCGCGCCCGTCGCCCTCGTCGTGCAGGCCGGGATGCGGGCTCAGCCCTTGCGCAGGCGCAGCGCGTCGCGCAGGGACCGCACGGCGTCGTCGCTGGGCGAGGCGGCCTCCTGGTTGCTGCGCTCGAGCTCCTCGAGGAGCTCGGACCGGTGGACGGTGACCGACCGGGGCGCGGCGATGCCGATGCGGACCACGTCACCCCGCACCTCGAGCACGGTCACGACGACGTCGTCACCGATGGCGATGCTCTCACCGACGCGACGACTCAGAACCAGCATGATGCAGAAACTACACGTACGACCGGGACGAAGTGACCATCACGGGGTCACGAGCGGCGCGGTGACCGAGAGCCCCGGGTCCGCGAGGATCACCTGCTGGGCCCGCCGGGTGCGCAGGTTGACCAGCACGGGGGCGGCGAGGTTGGCTGTGCTGGTCTCGAGCGAGGGGCCAGCGGTCAGCACCACCAGGAGCAGGATGTCGTCGACCGAGTCGATCCCCAGCTGCTCGACCACGTCGTCACCGACCTCGGGGGCGTAGTCGGGGAAGAAGGGCATCGGTGGCGCCACGAGGAATCGCAGGTCGGGGTCGTCGAGGGAGCGCAGCGAGCACAGGAGCCCGTCCTCGTCGACCTGGACCAGCGCGAACCGGTGCCGGTCGGCGAAGCCGGGCATCGGCTGGACGAGCTCGATGACCGGGATCTCGGATGGCATCAGGCCCCTGCCCAGGTGGAGGTTGGTCGCGGTCGCCGGGAGCGACGCCGTCGCCATCATCGCAGAAAGTCCAGCAGGCTCGGCTGGATGACCTTGCTCGTCGCCCCCAGCGCCGCCTGGTAGGCCACGTTGGCCAGCTGGAGCTCGATCGTGGCCTTGGGCAGGTCGACGTTCTCCACGTCGGAGAGGGAGGCCGTGAGCCGCAGCTCGCTGTCGGCTGCCGAGCCGATCGCTGCCTCCACCCGGTTGTAGGCGCCACCGGCCTGGGCCCTGGCGCTCTGGATCCGGGTGAGGTCGGCCTGGAGGTCGGAGATGCTGGCGCTGAGACCGGCGCCGTCACCGGCACGCAGGGCGTTCGACAGCGTGCTGAGGTGGTCGAAGACCGAGCCCCCCGGTGGGCCGAAGGCCGACGGTCCGTCGACGTCGACCCGGATCTTGACCCCGTCGGCGACCGAGCGGTTGACCGCCCCGGCGACACCGACGAAGGCGCCCGCGGAGTCGTAGGCCTTGCCACCGGCGGTGACGCCGCCGAAGACCGGTCGGTCGAGGTAGGTCGTGTTGGCGTCGGAGACGAGGCCGGAGCGGATCTGGTCGATCTCGGTTGCGAGCGCCTCCCGGGCCGACGGGCTGGAGTTGACCGCGTTGGCCCCCTGGATCGCGAGGTCCTTCGCGCGGCCGAGCGATGTGGTGACCGACGCGAGCGCGCCGTCGATCTGGCCCAGCCAGCCCAGACCGTCCTGCCCGTTGCGCTGGTACTGCTTGACCGAGGACAGGGAGTCGCGCAGGCGCATGGCGGCGCTCGTGCCGGTCGGCGAGTCCGACGGGCGGTTGAGCACGCGACCGGTCGAGAGCTGCTCCTGCACCTGGGAGATCCGCGCGAGCCCTGCCTGCATCCCCCCCACCGACCGGTTGGTCATCATCCGCTGGGTGACCCGGGTGATGGTCATCAGACGAGCATCCGGTTGATGAGGGTGTCGAGCACCGAGTCGAGGGTGCTCAGCACCTTCGACGCGGCCTCGAAGGCCCGCTGGTTCTGCATCATGGTGACGGTCTCCTCGTCGAGGTTGACGCCGGCGAGCTGTTCGTGCGCGCCGTCGAACTGGTTGGTGAGCACCTGCTGGTTGCCGGCCGCCCGACGGGCGGCCTGGACCGTGGTGCCGAGGCCGTTGACGAGCTGCTGGTAGCTGCCTTCGACGCCAGAGGTGGCGCCCAGCAGGTCGGCGTTGCCACCGTCGAGCACCCCTCCCGAGATCGAGGACGCCGCCAGCAGCGCGGGGTCGCTGATCGCCACCGTGAGGCTGGAGGCGGGTGAGCCCGCTGTGTAGGCGAAGAGCGCCACGCCGGGGTTCCCGGCGGCGTCGAAGCCGCCCTGGTGCTGGGTGTTGACCGTGTCGGCGAGCTGCTGGGCCACCGCGTCCAGACCCACCTGGTAGGCGGGGAGCGTGACGTCGATCAGCTCGGCCAGGGCGCCGACCTCACCTCGGGGCGGCGTGGACAGGGTGGCCGCCGACCCGCCGGGCGCGGTGAGGCTGAAGGTGACCGGGTTGCCGTCTGCGCTGCCCGTCGCGGTGACCCCGGAGGCGACCCGGAAGACCGAGGCGTCCTTGCCGCTGACCAGCGACAGGCCGGCGACCGCGAAGTCGGACCCCCCGTCGCTGCGGATGGAGGCCGTGCCCCCGGTCAGCTCGGTGAGCCTCAGGGTCAGCTGGTCGCGCGTGTCGAGCAGGGTGCTCACGTCGGCGCCGGCCATCGTGCCGGAGGCGATGGCCCGGTTGGCGTCGGCCAGGCCCGTCGCCAGGGAGTTGACCTCACCGACGACCGAGCTCAGCTGCAGCCGCTGGTCACCCTGCGTGGCCGCGATCTGGCGGCTCTGGGCGGCGATACCCTCGGCGAGGGTGGTGGCCCTGCCCAGCACCTGGCTGCGGGCGGCGGCGTTACCGGGGTTGTTGACCAGGTCGTGCCACGACGCGCGGAAGTCGGCCAGGGCGGCGGAGACGCCGGTGGTGCCGGGCTCGCCGACACCCTGCTCGAGCCGGTCGAGGGCGGTCTGACGCACGTCGAGGTAGCTCTGGTTACCGTGCTCGGTGCGCATCCGGCTGTCGAGCAGCCCGTCGGTCAGCCGGGAGACGCCGGTGACGGTCACCCCGTCACCGTGCCCGTCGTAGCGGGACCACATGGCGGGCTGGGTGGGCCCACCCACCGAGGCCGCCTCGACCCGTCGGCGGGTGTAGCCGTCGGTGGAGACGTTGGCGATGTTGCTGCTGGCCACGTCCATGGCGACGCGGGTGTAGTTGAGCGCGCTGAGCGCGGTGGTGAACGAACCGAAGGTGCCGGTCATCTCACAAGCTCCTGTCCACGAGTCGGGGGGTGGGTCGTTCCAGCACGGCGGCGCCGTCGGGTCGGTAGCCCTGGACACCTTCCTCGCCGAGCCCCATGAGGGTCTCTCGGGCCGACCGCAGCCCGAAGGTCAGGAGCTCCCGGTTGGTCTCGGCCAGGGCCTGGATCTCTCGGCTCACCAGGAGGAAGGCGTCCCGGTGGTCGATCATGATCGACTTCCACGGCTCGTCGAGCGACTCGGCGAGCGAGCGCAGGCTCGAGCTGTGGCTCAGACCCAGCGCTCCGGCCGCCTCGTCCGCGACCACGGAGCGCAGGATCTCGGTCTCGCGCAGGCTCTGGAGCACCGCCTCGACGTCGTCGGCGGCGCGGGCCAGCCATCTCGTGCGGCCAGAGCTCAGCACCAGTCGTTCCACGTCGAGGTGGAACAACAGGGACTCGAGCAGCTCGCGCTCGCGCCAGAGGATCTGAGACAGCTTCTCCACGTCATCACTCCCTTCAGCACGCATGCCTTCTGCTCGTGCTGACGGGACCATCGGCGGCGGCGCCACCCATCTGAGCGGTATGCCCGTGGGTTCGTGCCCCAGAGCCCCGGAGGCCCCATCCTGGGTGGGTAGTCTGTCCGTACTAGTCCTTTCTATCCGTTTTGCTCAAGGGTGGTCTCCGAAGGGGTTAAAACACCCCTAAGGGGGTGTGTCTGCGCATTTCGTCCACCAGAGTGGGCGCGTGCCCCCCACCACGACCTCCCCCACCGCGCCGGCCTCCCCCGACGACCTCGTCACCTCGCACATGCCCCTCGTGGGCCACATCGTCCGCGAGACGATGGGCCGCGTGCCGGCCCACGTCAGCAGGGACGACCTCACCTCCGCCGGCATGCTGGCCCTCGTCCTCGCTGCTCGCGCCTTCGACCCGACCCGCGGCGTCCCCTTCGCCGGCTACGCCGCGACCCGCGTCCGCGGAGCCATCCTCGACGAGCTGCGCCGGGTCGACTGGGCCTCGCGCTCGGTGCGCCGCCGCGCCCGTGACCTCGACGAGACCCGCAACCGGCTCGCCGCCATCCTCGGCCGCATCCCGACCACCGCCGAGGTCGCCTCGGCCCTGAGCGTCCCCATCGAGGACATCAGCCGCAACGAGGGCGACATCGCTCGCGCCTCCGTGCTGTCCCTGGAGGGCACGGAGAACTCCGACGGCCCGGTCCTCGCGTCGACCAGCGCCACCCCGGACCAGGTCGTCGAGCACCTCGAGCTGCTCACCTACCTGATGGAGGCCGTCACCGAGCTGCCCGAGCGCCTGCGCGTGGTCGTCACGGAGTACTTCCTCGCCGAGCGCCCGATGGCCGAGATCGCGGCCGACCTGGGGGTGTCGGAGTCGCGGATCTCGCAGATCCGCGCCGAGGCCCTCGTCCTGCTGCGCACCGCGCTCCAGCGCGAGCTCGACCCCGAGCTGGCCGAGCAGCCGGACGCGAACCCGGGGTGCGCCTCGCGTCGCCGCGAGTCCTACTACGCCTCCGTCGCCGCACGCCACTCCCTGGGTCTGCGCCAGCAGCGCCCGGTCGAGCTCGACGAGACCGCCTGACCTCCTGCGCCGCACCTCACCGCTTCCACCGCAGCACCACCACCGCACCACCCAGAAAAAAAGTCCAGAATGTCCAGCTAAATCCTCAGGTGGCCCACTCCCGGGCCGATGAGACAGGTGGAGCCCACGGACGGGCTCCAGCAGTCACCCACCCTCCAGGAAGGAAGTTCCATCATGGGTCTTCGCATCAACCAGAACATCGACGCCTTCAACGCGTACCGCAACCTGTCGGTCACGCAGGGGCAGATGTCCAAGTCGCTCGAGAAGCTGTCCAGCGGCTTCCGGATCAACCGCGCTGCCGACGACGCCGCCGGCCTCGCGATCTCCGAGGGCCTGCGCTCGCAGGTCGGCGGACTCAAGGTGGGCGTGCGCAACGCCCAGGACGGCATCTCTGTCGCCCAGACCGCTGAAGGCGCGCTCACCGAGGTCCACTCCATGCTCCAGCGCATGAACGACCTCTCGGTGCAGTACAACAACGGCACGCAGAACACCGACTCGAAGGCCGCTCTCGGTGCCGAGTTCGGGGCCCTGCAGACCGAGGTCACGCGGATCACCGACAACGCGAAGTTCAACGGCGTGACGCTCTTCGGCGGCGCGGCGCTGACCTTCCAGGTCGGCTCCGACGCGGCGGACAAGATCGACGTCTCCGCGACCGCGCTCGCGGCCGTCAACACCAGCTCGGCCGTCATCACGGACAGCACCACCATCCAGACGGCGATCACCACCATCTCGGCCCAGCGGGCCGAGCTCGGTGCGGTGCAGAACCGGTTCGAGCACACGATCGCCAGCACCAACGTGGCGATCGAGAACCTGTCCGCGTCGGAGAGCCGGATCCGCGACACCGACATGGCGTCGGAGATGGTGCAGTTCACCCGCTCCAACATCCTGTCGCAGGCCGGTACGGCCATGCTGGCCCAGGCCAACCAGGCGCCCAACGGCGTGCTGCAGCTGCTGCGCGGCTGACCGACCTGATCCCGGTCCGAGGGGAGATCACCTCCCCCCGGGCCGGGATCCGGGCCATTCCGGCCCCCGGCTCCACTCTCTCGGAACAGACTCAGGGGGGACGTCTCGATGGCGACCAGCACCAGCAGCATCAGCGGCCTGTCCAGTGGTCTGGACACCGCCTCGATCATCAGCCAGCTCATGCTCCTCGAGGCCCAGCCCCAGAACCGGCTCAAGACCCAGCTCGGCACCCAGCAGTCGACCGTGCAGGCGCTCCAGTCGCTCAACGCGCAGATCGCCGCCCTCGCGACCCAGGCCACCGACGCAGGCAAGGCGAACGCCTGGAGCCCCCAGCAGGTGACCTCCTCCCTCGCCGGGGTGACGGTCACCTCCACCGGCAGCCCGACCACGCTCGACGTCCACGTCCAGCAGCTGGCGACCGCCACCAAGGTCACCTTCGACCCTGCGTCGGCGACCGACGTCGTCGTCACGGGCTCTCCTGTCGAGCTGACGGTCGGCACCACGACCACCACCCTGTCCACCGGCAGCGGCACCCTCGGCAGCGTCGCGGCCGCCATCAACGCCGGCTCGTACGGTGTGGGCGCGACCGTCGTCAACCTCTCGGACGGCACCCAGCGCCTGAGCCTCCAGTCCACCACCACCGGCGCGGCGAGCACCTTCTCGCTGAGCAACGTCGGTGGGCTCGGCTCGCCGACCACCACCGCCGGTCAGGACGCGACCATCGTCGTCGGCGCCGACACGCTCACCTCGTCGAGCAACACCTTCACCGCGATCTCGGGTCTCGAGCTGACGATCAGCGCGGCCGCCGTCGGCCAGGACGCGCACATCGACGTCGTCGCCGACAAGACCGCCGCCGCTGCCAAGGCGAAGTCGCTCGTCGACAACATCAACGCCGCCCTCACCCAGATCGACACCCTGACGTCCTACAACCCCACGACCAAGACCCAGGGGCTGCTGTCCAGTGACGCGGCCGCCGGGTCCCTGCGGGGCGCCCTGTTCGCTGCGGTGTTCCCCACCGACGGCACCAGCCTCTCGTCCGTCGGGATCCAGTCCGACCGCTACGGCAAGCTCGTCTTCGACGCCGGCGCGTTCTCGGCCGCCTACGCCGCCGACCCGGGCAAGGTCACCAGCGCCCTCAGCGGAGGCTCCGGTTTCGTCGACCGGATCGGAGCGGTGGCCAAGGCCGCCAGCGACAGCATCAGCGGTTCCCTCACCGGGGCGATCAGCGGGCACAACGTCGAGATCCAGCGCACCCAGGACTCCATCGCCGACTGGGACGTGCGGCTCGCCCTGCGGCAGTCGACCCTCACCCAGCAGTACACCAACCTCGAGACCACCCTGAACCAGCTCAACAGCCAGTCCAGCTGGCTCGCCGGTCAGCTCGGCGCCCTGAGCACGTCGAAGTGACCACGGAAGCCACGGAGGGAACCCGATGACCCACAGCACCGCCCGAGCCGCCTACGTGAGCGCCTCCGTGACGACGGCCAGCCCCCAGACCCTGCTGGTGATGCTCTGCGAACGACTGGTCCTCGACCTGCAGCGAGCGGTAGCCAGCCAGCAGACGAGAGAGCACCTGCAGACCCACCAGCACCTCGTGCACGCGCAGGCCATCGTGTCGGAGCTGCGCAGCAGCCTCGACCCCGACGGGTTCCGCGGTGGGCACCAGCTGGCTGCCCTCTACGACTACCTTCTCCAGCGGCTGGTGCAGGCGAACGTGTCGAAGGACGCCGCCCCGATGCTGGAGTGCCTCACCCTGTCGACCCAGATCGCCCAGACCTGGCGCGAGGCTGCGCTCATCGTGGCCTCGCACACGATGGAAGCAAGGAGCGCATGACCACCATCGACTCCGCGCGCGCCTGGGAGGTCGAGCTCGACCGCCTCGAACGGGCCGTGCTCGGCATCGAGCGCCGGCTGCAGGACGCCTTCCCCGTCGAGCTCGACGAGTGGGTGCCCCCCTCCCCCGAGGTCCCGCTGCCGGCCCAGCTGCTGCCCCGGGCCCGGGCCATCCACGACCGCCAGGTGCGGGCCATGGGCGACATCGCCCGCGCCATGCAGCGCACCGGCCGGCAGCGCGACTTCGCCCAGCGCATCGCCGACGCCACGGCCTCGCCGCGCGCCTGCGCGACGTACATCGATCAGTCGGCCTGACCTTTTCATCCGATTTAGTGTGCTTTACCTCAGGTCGTCAGCGCTGATGCCGATGAGACCCGTGAGCACGGACTGCTCCCCCCCTCCGCCGATGGACCGGCACCCACTCCTTCCCCACGGAGATCCGTCGTGTCCATGGCCGTTACCGACGCCGTCAGCCGCGTTCTCTCCTCGGCGCTCGATGGCGTCTCCCTGCGTCAGAGCGTGATCGCCGACAACATCGCCAACGTCGACACCCCGCACTTCACCGCGAGCGCGGTCGACTTCGAGAGCGCCCTGCGCTCCGCCGTCGCGGACGGCAGCATGGCGGCCGGACAGGGCGGGGTGGCCGCGAGCCGCAGTGCCGAGAGCACCCCCGTGGGCGCCAACGGCAACAACGTCGACCTGCGCAAGGAGACGCTCGCCGGCGTCCAGGCGCAGTACCAGTACCAGATCCTCAGCCGTGCGGTCAGCGACCGCTACGAGCGCATCCACGAGTCGCTGAGCGGCGCCTGATGGCGGCCTTCGACATGCTGCGCATCGCCGGGTCGAGCCTGGCCGTGCACCAGACCTGGCTCGACGCCCTGGCCAACAACATCGCGAACGTCAACACGATCAAGCCGACCTCGCAGAGCGCCTTCCAGGCCCAGATGATCAACGCGACCGCGCTGCCCCAGGGTGGGGTCGCCGTCGGCGGCATCGCCCTCAGCTCGGCCCAGGGCCGCCTGGAGTACGCCCCCGAGAACCCCCTCGCCGACGCCGGCGGCTACGTCCGCGCGCCGGACGTCGACATGGCCAGCCAGATGAGCCAGCTGATCATGGCCCAGCGCGGGTTCCAGGCCTCGGTCCAGGTCACGAAGAACGCCCAGGACACCTACTCCTCCGCCCTCGAGATCGGACGCCGCGCATGAGCGACCTCGGCATCTCCGGCGTCACGGCCGTCGGGACCGGCGGCTTCACGCCGTACGTCCCCCCGGTCGTCGGCCCGGAGACCCCCACCATCGGCAGCGGCGAGGGCACCTCGTCCGTCACCGCCCCCCGTGGCGAGTTCGGCAACCTGCTCACCGACGGTCTCGACCGCCTGCAGGGGGTGCAGAGCGCCAGCGACAACCTCGCCGTCAAGGCGGCGACGGGTGACCTCACGGCGATCCACCAGTACACGATCGCGGCCACCGAGGCCTCCGTCACGACCCAGCTGACGGTCGCCCTGCGCAACAAGGCGCTCGAGTCCTTCAACGAGATCATGCGGATGCCGGTCGGATGAAGGAGTCACTGCTGCGGACCGCTCGCAGCTACCAGCGGACCTTCCTCGGCTTCACCGCAGGGCAGAAGGCCGTGGCCCTCGTGGGCACCGCCGCTCTGCTCCTCGGGGCCGTGCTGGTCTACCACTGGGTGTCGGCACCGGCCTACGCCCCGCTGTTCTCCAACCTGTCCGCCAAGGACGCCGCCGCGGTGGTCACCAAGCTCGACAGCCAGGGGACGCCCTACCAGCTCACCAACGGCGGCGGGACGGTCCTGGTGCCCGCGGACGACGTCTACAAGAACCGCATCGCGCTCTCGGGCGACGGTCTGCCGAGCGGCAGCGACGGTGGCTACTCGCTGCTCGACAACCAGAGCCTGTCGACCTCCGACTTCCAGCAGCAGGTCAGCTACAAGCGGGCCATGGAGGGCGAGCTGTCCAAGACCCTCGCGTCGATGGACGGGGTGTCGTCGGCCGTCGTGCACCTGGCCCTGCCCAACAAGCAGGTCTTCTCGGACACCCAGGACCCCACCACCGCCTCGGTCCTGCTCGACATCAAGCCCGGGGTGAGCCTGGGCACCAACCAGGTGCAGGCCGTGGTCCACCTCGTCGCCTCGAGCGTCGACGGGCTCGACCCGGCCAAGGTCACCGTCGCCGACCAGTCCGGCAAGATGCTCTCCAGCCCCGGCGACGGGACCGGCGGGGCCCTGGCGGCCAGCACCCGCGACGAGCAGGTCTCCGCCTTCCAGAACCAGGAGGTCGCCCGCATCCAGGCGATCATCGACCGGGTGGTGGGCGCCGGCAACGGCACCGTGCAGGTGACGGCCGACCTCAACTTCGACCAGGCCAAGACCAGCTCGAAGACCTACCGGCGGGCCGACCCCAAGGGCCTGACCTCCTCGTCCACCGTCAACAGCGAGAAGTACACGGGTCCGGCGAGCGGCACCTCGGCCAGTGGTGTCGTCGGCCCCGACGGCCAGCTCACCCCGGCCACCGGCTCGGCGACGAGCGGGAGCTCGAGCTACACCAAGAGCTCCGCCACCTCGGACGAGGCGCTCAACTGGACCACGGAGGACCGCAACCTCGCCCCGGGGGGCATCAACTCCCTGCACGTCGGCGTGGTCCTCGACAAGGCCGCCTCCGCCAAGATCGACCCGGCGGTGCTGCAGGCCACCATCGCCTCCGCGATCGGCTTCGACGCCAAGCGGGGCGACACGATGAACGTCTCGGCCCTGCCCTTCGACCGGACCGCCGAGACCGCTGCCGCCGCTGCGCTCAAGGCTCAGGCCTCGATCGACCAGCAGGACCAGATGATGGGCTACGCCAAGAGCGCCATCCCCGTGATCATCCTGCTGCTGGCCGTCCTGATCGCCTGGCTGCGGGGACGCAAGAAGGCGAAGCAGCGGGCCGAGGCCACCGAGTACCTGGTGGAGCAGCTGCGCGACGGTGCCGCGGCGCGGGGCTTCGCCCCGCCTGCGGCCCTGGGCCCGGCCGCGACGCTGCTCGGCCTCGAAGGCCCGTCCGAGGACGACGCCATCCGTGACGAGCTCGCCGCCCTGGTGGACAACCAGCCCGAGGACGTGGCCACGCTGCTGCGCGGCTGGCTCGTCGAGGGACCGTCATGAGCACCGCCGTCGCCACCATGGGGGTGCGAAAGGCGGCCGTGCTGCTCATCCAGATGGGTCGCGAGCGCGCCGCCACCGTGCTCGCCCTCCTGCCCGACAGCGAGGTCGAGGCGATCTCGTCCGAGGTCGCCAGGCTCGAGTCGATCGATGCGGCCGAGAGCAGCAAGGTGCTCAGCGAGTTCCGCGACATGATGACCGCCCGGGCCCACATCGCCCAGGGCGGCATGCAGCTGGCGCAGGACATGCTGCGGCAGTCGCTGGGTGAGGACCGGGCGGCCGAGATCATGGCCCGGCTCAAGGCCTCGTCGGTCAAGATGCCGTTCCAGCTGCTGCAGGGCATCGACCCGGCCCAGCTGCTGTCGTTCATCGTCGACGAGCACCCACAGGTGATCGCCCTGGTCATCGCGCACCTCAGCCCCGACCGCGCCTCCATGCTGCTCTCGGGCCTGGCGCCCGACCAGCAGGCCCAGGTGGCGCACCGCATCGCGGTGATGGACCAGACCTCGCCCGACCTCATCCGGGCGGTCGAGGCCACGCTGGAGCGCAAGCTCTCGTCCGTGCTCCAGCCGACCGAGATGTCCCGCGTCGGCGGCGTCGACCCCCTGGTCAGCATCATCAACCGCTCCGACCGGTCCACCGAGCGCCAGATCGTGGAAGGCCTCGAGGCCCTCGACGCGGCGCTCGCCGACGAGGTCAAGAGCCGGATGTTCATGTTCGAGGACATCGTCACCATCGACGACCGCTCGGTGCAGCTGGTGCTGCGCGAGGTCGACATGAACAACCTGGCCATGGCCCTCAAGGGCGTCACGGAAGAGGTGCGCGGGAAGATCACCGGCAACCTCTCCGAGCGGGCCGGCGAGAACCTCCTCGAGGAGGTCGAGCTGCTCGGCGCGGTGCGCACGGCCCAGGTCGAGGAAGCCCAGCAGGCCATCATCCGCACCATCCGCTCGCTGGAGGAGAAGGGGCAGCTGCTGCTCCGGAGAGGGAACGACGATGACTTCGTCACCTGAGACCCGGGTCCTGCGGGACGTGGCCACCACCGCCCTCTTCACCCCGGACCTGCGCCAGGGCACGTGGACGCGCCTCGGCGGCGACCACGTGCGGGGCGACCTCGGCACCGAGACCGTCCTCGACGAGCTGGCGACGCGCGCCCGCACCTCGGCCCGCTCCCAGGGCTACGCCGTGGGGTGGTCGGAGGGTCGACGCGCCGCGGCCGAGCGCGCGGCCGAGGCCGAGCGCGAGGCCACCGCGGCCCGGGCGCGGGCCACGGCCCGGCACCAGGACGAGCACGAGCTCGCGATGAGCGCGCTGCGTCAGGCGGCCGCCCGACTGGACGCAGCCACGTCGGCGGCCTGCACGGCCGTCGAGCAGCAGGCCAGCGAGCTGGCCTGTGCCGTGGCCGAAGAGCTGGTGGGGCACGCACTGCTCGGCGAGACCGACGAGGACGTCGTCCGACGGGCGGTCCGCGTGCTCCCCGAGGGAGAGCGCGCACGGCTGCGCCTGCACCCGTCCGTAGCCGCCTCGGTGCCGGCCGCCGACCTGCGCGCCCTGGGGGTCGTCGTCGTGGCCGACTCGTCGGTGGCCCGCGAGGCCTCGGTGGTCGAGCTCGACGACCGCCTCGTGTCCATCGACGTCGTCGCTGCCCTGCAGCGCCTGCGAGAGGTGCTGCGATGAGCGTGCTCACGTCGAGCCTGGCGTCCCGCGCCCTGGGCGCGGTGCGCCCGCTCCCCCTCGGCCGGGTCGTCGAGCTGCTCGGGCTCCAGGTGCGGGTGAGCGGCCTCGACGCCGCCGTCGGTGACCTCGTCGAGATCGACGGTCAGCCCGCGGTGCTGGCGGAGGTGGTGGCCAGTGGGCCCCGCGGGCTGGTCTGCCTCCCACTGGGCTCGACGACCGGGCTCACCACGGGGTCGAACGTGCGCACGGCCGGCGGCCCCCTGCGGATCCGCGTCGGCGAGCAGCTGCGGGGTCGGGTGCTCGACGGGCTCGGCCGACCGATCGACGGTGGCCCGCCCCTGACGTCACTCGCCCTCGCCGCCGTCGAGCACCCCGCGCCCGGGGCCCTCGAGCGGCCGCGCATCGACACCCAGATCGGTCTCGGCGTGCGCGCGCTCGACGCGCTGACCCCGTGCGGCCGCGGCCAGCGCGTCGGCATCATGGCCGGCTCCGGTGTGGGCAAGTCGAGCCTGCTGTCGATGGTCGCCCGCAACACCGACGCCGAGATCTCGGTGATCGCCCTCGTGGGCGAGCGGGGCCGCGAGGTGCGCGAGTTCATCGAGCAGGACCTCGGCCCCGAGGGCCTCGCGCGGTCGGTCGTCGTCGTGGCCACGTCGGACGCGCCTCCGGTCGAGCGGCTGCGCGCCGCCTTCGTGGCCACCCGCATCGCCGAGTGGTTCCGCGACAGCGGCCGCGACGTCGTGCTGATGATGGACAGCCTCACCCGGGTCGCCATGGCGCAGCGCGAGATCGGGCTCTCGGCCGGCGAGCCGCCTGCCACCCGCGGCTATCCCCCCAGTGTCTTCTCCCTGCTGCCCCGGCTGCTCGAGCGGGCGGGGACCACCGAGCGAGGCAGCATCACCGGGCTCTACACGGTGCTCGTCGAGGGCGACGACATGCAGGACCCCATCGCCGACACCACACGCTCCATCCTCGACGGTCACGTCGTCCTCACCCGTCGGCTCGCGACCGGCGGCCACTTCCCGGCCGTCGACGTGCTCGAGTCGGTGTCACGGGTCACGAACGCGGTCACCACGCCGGAGCAGCGGCAGGACGCCATCCGTCTGCGGCGTCTGCTCGCCGCCCACCGCAACGTGCGCGAGCTCGTCGAGATCGGCGCCTACGTCTCCGGCGCCGACCCCGACGCCGACCTCGCCCTCGCCCTCATGCCCCGCATCCAGGACTTCCTCCGCCAGTCCATGGACGAGCCGAGCCCGCTCGGCACGACCTGGACCCGACTCCACGAGCTGATGCCCACATGACCTCCCCCGCCCCCCGCCCCGCCGGGTCGCCCGGCCTCGATGCCGTCGCCCGGGTGCGCTCGATCCGCGAGAAGGACAGCCTCTTCGGTCTGCACAGCGCCCTCACCGACGCCCGTCGCGACCAGGAGCGCCTGGTCTCGCTCGACAGCCGTCTCGACTCACCCACGGCGGCCCCCGCCGCGCAGGGCCAGGACGCCGCGAGCTTCCTCGCGGCTCGCAGCGCGATGCTGGTGGTCGGCACCGCCGTCGCCGCCGCCCAGGGCCAGCTCGACACCACGGAGGCGGTCGCCCTCGCGGCTCGAGGCCAGTGGCAGCACGACAAGACCCAGCTCGAGGCCATCTCCCTGCTCATGGAACGGCGCGCCGTCGAGCTGCGCGACGAGGACCGCCGCCGCGAGGCCCGCGATCTCGACGAGATCGCCGGGCAGCGCTGGGCACGGTACGGGGACACGCGATGAGCATCGCCGACGTCACCTCCCGCATCGGCGAGCTGCAGTCGCAGCTGGCCGCCCTCGCGCCGAGCGCACCCACGGCCGGCCCTAGCGCCGCCTTCACCGCGGCCCTCGGCCAGGCGAGCGCGACGGCCTCTCCTCGCCCCACGGCATCCGGCGCCGCCTCCGTGACCACCGACGCGCTCGCGACCGCAGCCGGTCAGGGCGTGACCACGGGGACGAGCACCGGCGGCACCAGCGCCACCAGCGGCTCGGTGAGCGGCGCGGACGTCGTGACCGACGCGCGCAAGTACCTCGGTGTCCCCTACGTCTGGGGCGGCACCGACCCGCACACCGGGCTGGACTGCTCGGGGTTGCTGCAGCGGGTCTACAAGGACCTCGGCTACGACCTGCCCCGCGTGTCCTGGGACCAGGCCAAGGCCGGCACCGCCGTCAGCAGCATGGCGCAGGCCCGCCCGGGCGACGTGCTGGGCTTCGGCTCACCGGCCCACCACGTGGGCATCTACATCGGCGGGGGTCAGATGATCGAAGCGCCCCGCCCGGGCAAGGACGTGCGCATCGGCCCGGTCTACGAGACCCCCACGGCCATCCGCCGGATCATCGCCGCCCCCGCCGCCGGTCTGGGCACGGTCGCCCCCAGCGGGGCGACCGGGGCACTGGTCGGGGCTGACGTGCCCTACGCCGGTCTCTTCAACGCCGCCAGCCGCAAGTACGGCATCAGCGCCCCGCTGCTGGCTGCTGTCGCCCGGCAGGAGTCCGGGTTCTCACCCACCGCCGTCAGCGGCGCGGGGGCACGCGGCCTGATGCAGCTGATGCCCGCCACGGCTGCCGGCCTCGGTGTGACCGACCCCTTCGACCCCGCCCAGTCGGTCGACGGTGCAGCGCGCATGCTGCACGGGCTCATCACCAGCTTCGGTCGCACCGACCTCGCGCTCGCCGCCTACAACGCGGGCCCGGGCGCCGTCCGCAAGTACAACGGCATCCCGCCCTATCCCGAGACGCAGAGCTACGTGCGCAACGTCATGTCCATGGCAGGAGCCACGTGATGCCCACCCTCCCCCCGGTCCTCTCCGGCGCCCGCCCGTCCGCCTCCGAGATCGCCACCCTGGGGCGTCCCGGCCCCACCCGCGCCACGCGCGCCGACGCCGTCTCCGCTCCCGACACCCACTTCGCCGACCTCATGGAGCGCGAGCTGACCAGCAGCCGGAACGGCTCGCCCGCCCCGCCCGACGCTTCGGACGCACCCGACGCACCCGACGCAGCCGCTGCGACCGACCGGGCGCTCGTGATGCCGGAGCGTGCCACGACACCCGGCACCACGACACCCGGCACCGCGGCGCCCACGCACCGCAGGTCGGTCGCCCCCGTTCGGGCCGAGCCCGTCCCGGGAACGTCCGGCGACCGCCAGGAGGACGCCGCCGGCGCACCCGCTGGTCCCCCCGTCGCTGGCGCGGGCGCCGGTGCGACCAGCCCCCTGGCGGCAGGGCTGCAGGCCGTCACCGCCGCGGCCGCGCAGGTCACCCCCGTGGCCACCGCGCCGGTGACGGCAGGTCAGGCACAGGCCAGTCCGACGACGACGCGGGACCAGGCCCCCGGCGGCGTCCCCACGCTCACCGGAGTCGGCCCCGGCCGACAGGCCGCGTCGCCCGCCGCGGTGGTCCCAGCTGCGACCACGGCGGGCGACACGACCTCCGCGACCCCTCCCTCGGCCACCCCAGCCACCGTGACGGCCGCTCCCGCAGCCACCCCCCGGGGGGCGGTGGTCGGCACCGGCCGCGCCACAGCCACGGACGCCGTAGCGACGGCGGCGACCAAGGGATCCGACCGCCGACAGCCGGCCGTCCCGGGATCGGCGGCACCCGCCGCCCGGGTCACGACAGGACGACCCGCGGCGACCACCACCGGCCCTGCGCCCGATGGCGGCGCGCTCGTCGCGGCGCTTGCGGCCACTGTCTCGGGACTCGTCCCCACCCTGCCCGGCGGGACGGCCAGCGCCACGGCTCCCTCCCTCCAGAGGCTCGGCCTCACGCCGGCGCCGGCCGCCGCGGCGGTCGTCACGGAGCGGACCTCCACGGACCGTGCCGAGCGCACTCCGCGCCTCGACCCCGCCTCACCCGCTGTCACCCGCATCGACCCTGCGGTGCCGACCGTCGGCCTGTCGACGCCCGCGGCCGTGCCCACCGGGCCCACCGGGCCCACCGTCGCCCCGAGCGCGGCCCCACGCGGCCCGGACCTCAGCTCGGCCCACCACGTCGTCGCGACCCAGGTGCTGCCGGAGGTCGCCCGCCTGGTCGGGTCGGGCGAAGGAGTGCACCGGCTCGTCCTGCAGCTCAACCCCCGCGCGCTCGGTGAGGTGCGCGTCGTGCTGACCCTCCGTCAGGGCGACGTGCACGTGCGCTTCGCCGCCGGCGACCAGGCGAGGGCGGCCCTGCTGTCCTCCTCGTCCGACCTGCACCGCCTCCTCGAGCAGGCCGGCGCCCAGTCCGCCCGCGTCGACGTCCGGGACCCGTCGGGAAACCCGACCGGCTCGTCCTCGTCGTGGTCGTCGCCGACCGCCCAGAACAGCACGGCGTCCGACGGCGCAGGCGGGTTCACCCCCGGTGGCCAGGCCACCACAGACCACCACCACCCAGGGACGGGTGGCGGACCGATCGCCATGGATGGCATCGACAGCAGGGACCGGACCGTACGAGGAGCCAGCAGGCACCTCGGGGGTCACCCGATCGACCGCGCCCGCACCTCGGGCGTGGACCTGACGATGTAGAGGGGATGAGATGACCGTCAATGCCGTGACCGCCGCGTCCGCGGGCATGTTCGGTGATCCGGTCGGTGCCATCGACAGCACCGGCTCCACCAGCACCACCAAACCCAGTGACAAGGACACGTTCCTCCAGCTGCTCGTGGCGCAGCTGCGCTACCAGGACCCGAGCAACCCGACCGACTCGAGCCAGTTCCTGTCCCAGTCGGCCCAGTTCACCGCCCTGGAGAAGATGCAGTCGGTGGCCGACCAGACCAAGGCGCTGCTCAGTGCGTCGATGGCCTTCGGCGCCAGCGGGCTCGTCGGCCGCAGCGTCTCCTGGACCGACCCGACCGGTGCCTCCGCGACCGGCACGGTCGACGGGGTCTCGTTTCAGAGCCAGGGACCGATGCTCGTCATCGGCACCAAGACGGTCTCGATGGGCGAGGTCACCTCGATCAACGGCACCACGCCGGCCACACCGGCCACGCCGACCGCACCGGCGACCCCCGTCGCCTGACGGGTCGCCTCCCCACCGCACCACCCCGACCGACCTTCCTGCACGACCCCCACACGGCGAGCGCCCCGCGCGTCTCGCCGCCACGAGAGGAACCCCCACACCATGCTTCGCTCACTCTTCGCCGGTATCAGCGGCCTGCGCGCCAACCAGACGATGCTCGACGTCACCGGCAACAACATCGCCAACGCGAACACGCTCGGCTTCAAGTCGAGCAGCACCGTCTTCCAGGACACCCTCAGCCAGATGCTGACGGCGTCGTCCGGAGCCAACACCATCCGTGGCGGCACCAACGCCATCCAGATCGGCCTCGGTGTGCAGGTGGGCGCCACCAGCACCAACTTCAACCAGGGCTCGACCCAGTCGACCGGCCGTCTCACCGACCTGATGATCTCGGGCGACGGCATGTTCGTGGTCCAGAAGGGCACCGAGCAGCAGTACACCCGCGCCGGGTCGTTCACCTTCGACAACAACGGCACCCTCGTCACCCCCACCGGCTCCCGGGTGCAGGGCTACAACCTCGACACCGCGGGCCTGCCGACCGGCGGTCTGGTCGACGTGTCCCTCGACACGACGAACGCCCAGCCGGCCGTGCCCGCCGGGGTCACGATGTCGTCGTACAGCATCGGCGCGGACGGCAAGGTGCGAGGCCTCTTCTCCGACAACGTCCAGCGTGACCTGTGCCAGGTCGCCATGGCCGACTTCACCAACCCGATGGGTCTGGAGAAGGTCGGCGAGACCACCTTCCGCGCGTCCGCCAACTCCGGTGCCCCGCAGATCGGCACCGTCGGCACGGGACGTCTGGGCACCATCAACGGGGGTGCGGTGGAGATGTCGAACGTCGACCTGGCCGCCGAGTTCACCAACCTGATCCTGGCCCAGCGTGGCTTCCAGGCCAGCTCGAAGGTCATCACGACGTCTGACCAGGTGCTCGAGGAGCTCGTCAACATCAAGCGCTGATCTTGGCGCGGCCGATCCGTGGCGATCACTCAGGTCCGCCGGTCAGGGGCCGATGGACAGGGTGAGCGGCCACGGACGGCCGCGCACACCAGCACTAGGAAGGTGCGACATGATTACGCTCACCCGGATTTCAGGCTCCGTGTTCGTGTTGAACGCCGACCTGATCGAACGCATCGACTCGACGCCGGACACCGTCATCTCGCTCGTCGACGGCAAGAAGTACGTCGTGCTCGAGTCGCCCGAGGCCGTGATGCACGCGATCCGGCTCCTGCGCAGCGACATCCTCGCCATGAGCTGCCGCCCGCAGCAGCTCGACGCCACCGCCTCGCACCCCAGCGCCCGCTCCCACACGCCGCACCTCGCGACGGTGGCGCCTCTGCACGCGGACCGCTGATGGATCCGGCGCCCGCGATCGGCATCGCCGGCGGCTTCGTCGTCGTCGTCGTCGTCAACGTCATGGAGGGCGGAAACCCCATGACGCTGCTGGCCCCGCCAGCACTCATCCTCATCTTCGTGACGAGCATCCTCGTCACCATCGCCGGTGGCACCATGGCCGACGCCAAGAACGCCGGCTCGTCCCTGGTCCGCGCCTTCACCGGGGGCGTCCCTCCCGCGAGCGACCTCGTGCCCACCGTCGTGGCCCTGGCCGAGAAGGCACGCAAGGAGGGTCTGCTGGCACTGGAGGACTCGGCCAAGTCGGTCGAGGACCCGTTCCTGCTCAAGGGCATCACGATGGCCATCGACGGCACCGACCCGGAGGAGCTGCGCGACATCCTCGAGTCGGAGGTCTACGCCAAGCGGGCCGCCGACAGGCAGGGAGCCAAGTTCTGGGCCGACGCCGGCGCCTACGCCCCCACGATCGGCATCATCGGCACCGTCATGGGTCTCGTCCACGTGCTGGAGAACCTCTCCAACCCGGGCAAGCTCGGTCACCTCATCGCCGCCGCCTTCATCGCCACCCTGTGGGGCATCACCTCGGCCAACGTGATCTTCCTCCCGTTGGGCAGCCGTCTGAAGCGGCTCAGCGAGCTCGAGTGCGGACGCATGGAGATCGCCATCGAGGGGATCGCCGCCATCCAGGCCGGCTCCAACCCCCGCATCGTGGCCCAGAAGCTGCGTTCCCTGCTGGCCAACGGCGCCAGCGAGGCCGAGGCGGCCTGACATGTCGAAGCACAAGAAGGGGGGCCATGACGAGGAGCACGAGAACCACGAGCGCTGGCTGGTGAGCTACGCGGACATGATGACGCTGCTCATGGTGCTCTTCGTCGTCATGTTCGCCATGAGCACGGTCGACCAGAGGAAGTTCAACGCGCTCAAGGCCGGCCTGGCCGCCGGTTTCGGGCAGTCGACCAGCGTGCTCAGCGGCTCCAGCTCGATCCTCTCCGAGCCCGGGACCTCGATCGCGGCGCCCATCGCGCCCAACCAGGCCGTCGCCGACCTGCCCCCGGGAGACCAGAAGGAGATCCTCAGCGCGGTCGCGAAGACCCAGCGGCTGGCCGCCGAGCGCAACCAGGCCACCGCCACCGCCGAGACGAAGTCGCTGACCGAGGTGTGGAAGAAGATGGCGGCCACGCTCAACAAGAAGGGCCTGGGGCAGGACGTCCAGGCAGCCATCGACCAGCGCGGCCTCGTGATCAGCCTGGTCTCGCGGCACGTGGTCTTCGAGCCCGACATGCCTGAGCTCTCGCCCCGCGGGCAGGAGATCGTCGCCGCGCTCGCCCCGGTCCTGAGAGCCCTTCCGGAGAAGCTCGAGATCGACGGGCACACCAACCAGGTCAACGTGAAGCCACGCTTCTTCCCGACCGACTGGGAGCTGTCGTCGGCCCGCGCCGTGACGGTCCTCCGCTATCTGAACGAGGCCGCCGGCATCGACAACAGCCGGATGACCGCCGCGGCCTTCGGCCACACCAGGCCGCTGGTGAACCCGGCCACACCCGGGTCCCAGGACGTCAACAAGCGCGTCGACATCGTCGTGCTCACCCTGCTCCCCGCCGAGTCGCAGGCGCTGCTGAAGAAGATCGCCCTCACCGGGGCGACCGCATCCCTCACCCAGACAGGAAGCCACTGATGAGTGTCACCACGATGGCCAAGAAGGACGGCGACGCCGAGGCCGCGGCTCCGAAGAGCAAGAAGATGCTCATCATCATCATCGCGGTCGTCGTGCTGCTGGCGGCCGGTGGTGGTGGCTTCTTCCTCCTGTCGTCGAAGAAGGGCCCGCCGGCCCCGCCCAAGGACGTCGCCGGTGCCGTGGTCCCCCTCGAGCCGATCCAGGTCAACCTCTCCGGCGAGCACTACCTGCGGATCGGCATCTCGCTGCAGATGACCAAGACCGGCGAGGCCGAGGTCGACGGCGGCAAGGCGCTCGACGCCACGATCGCCGTCTTCAGCGGCAAGCCGATCGACGAGGTGAACGAGCCCAAGGCCCGCAAGAAGCTCAAGACCGAGCTGCTGAAAGAGGTGCGCGAGCTCTACGAGAAGACGGTGATGGACATCTACTTCACGGAGTTCGTCACCCAATGACGTCGTTCTCCTCAGGTGTCACCGAGCAGGGACGATCCGTCTCCATGTGACACTCGCACCAGGCGCCCGCAGAGGCACCGGATCCCGCCGCACGGGCATCGCGGTGGCCTACGACTTCCGGCGACCCATCCAGCTCTCGCGCGAGCACTCGCGCATCCTCCAGCTGGCGTTCGACGACTTTGCGCGTCAGGCCACCACGTTGTTCACCTCGTCCCTGCGCACCGTCTGCTCGGTGACCCTCGGGTCCATCGACCAGCGCAGCTACTCCGAGTACATCACCTCTCGCGACAGCCTCACCTACCTGTCGATCTTCACCGCGGACCCGATCCTCGGGCGGTGCATGCTGGAGCTGCCGCTGCCGGCGGCGATGACCTGCGTGGACCACATGCTCGGAGGGCCGGGCTCAGACAAGCAGCCGCAGCGACCCCTGTCCGAGATCGAGGGCGGGGTCATCGGCAAGTTCGTCGTGAGGCTCCTGGGCGAGATGCGCTACTCGCTCGAGGGCACCCTGCGCATCGACCCGGTCGTGACCGGCGTGGAGTACAGCCCGCAGTTCGCCCAGGTGGCGGGGGCGGCCGACGTGATGGTCGTCGTGAGCTTCGATCTCCTGGTCGACAAGCGCACCTACGTCCTGACGCTGTGCCTGCCCTTCAACGGCATCCTCCCCCACCTCGTGGCCGCGGCTGCGCCCGCACCGGTGTCCGACCGTGAGCGGGCCCTGCGGGCCCTGTCCGCCGACACGCTGAGGGCGCAGTTCGAGACCGTCCCGGTCGAGCTGACGATCCGCTTCCGACCGACCCTGGTCTCCCCCGACATGTTCGTCGACCTCAGCCTCGGAGACGTGATCCGGCTCTCGCACCCCGCAGCCGCCCCCCTCGACGTCACTGCTGACGGCACCGCCTTTGCCCACGCCACTCCGGGGACCAAGGGTCCCCGGCTCGCCGCCCTGATCGTGGGCACCTCACAGGAGGCACGATGACCACTGCTCCGAGCACCTCGCTCACCGACCCCTCTCCGGACGAGCTGGCCGGTCACGCCGCGGCCGCCGCTGCGGCGGTGCTCCCCTCAGAGGTGCCGCTCAACGCCAGCAGCCCCCAGCCGGGCTTCGAGGACCTGCTCCCGATGTTCGCGACCGGCGTCGTCGCCCGGGTCACCGGACGAGCGGAGTCGATCGGCGTCCTGGTCGCCGACGACCTGGTCCAGGCACTCTCGTCGAGCCCACTGCCGGGTCTGGACATCGCCGCTGCCGTGCAGCCCGCCCTCGATGCGGCCGCAGCCGCCCTCGGCTGCTCGGCCGAGCCTGCTCAGCAGGTGGCGCTCGACCAGGTCGGCCCGCAGATGGGCGGCGAGGTCATCGCGGTCCCCCTGATCGGAGCCGGTTTCTCGGGGTGCGTGCTGTTCACCCCCGGGGTCCTCGCGTCCGTCGCGGCCGAGCCCCCCACCAGCTCCTCCTTCGCCCCCGACCCGTCACTGCCCGCACCAGGCCGAGCGGCTGCCCCGGCGTATCTCTCGGCCCCCGGCCCACGGCGCGGCATCGAGATGCTCCACGGTGTCGACATGGAGCTCACCGTCGAGCTCGGCCGGACCCGCATGGCCGTGCGTGAGCTGCTCTCCCTGGCTCCCGGTGACGTGCTCGAGCTGGACCGAGCGGCCGGGAGCCCGGCCGACCTGCTCGTCAACGGACGCCTGATCGCCCGGGGCGAGGTCGTCGTGGTGGACGAGGACTTCGGCCTGAGGGTCACCGAGATCGTCGACTCGGCTGCGGGCTGACATGGTCGAGCTGGTCACCCGGCTGGTGTTCTCGCTGGCGATCGTCGTCGGACTGCTGATCCTGCTGTCCCGCCTGGCGGGTCGGCGCTTCGGTGGGGGCTCACGCTCCCTCGTCACCGTCCTTCACCGCCAACCACTGAGCCGGTCCACCGCGGTCGCCGTGGTCACCGTCGGCTCACGTGTGCTCGTGCTGGGCACCACCGAGCACCAGGTGAGCCTGCTCGCCGAGCTCTCACCCCAGGACACCCTGCCTCCTGCGGTCGAGACCGACCTCGCCCCCCTCTCGACCTCCCCCGACCTCGACGCGGCCTTCGCCCGCGACCTGCAGGACGCCCTCTCGTCGACCTCCACGCCGAGCCCCGCGCCCCGTGCCGGCTCGGGACGTCTGGGCCAGTCGTTGCTCGCCCCCCAGACCTGGCGGGACACCTTCGCTGCCGCCACGGGACGTGCCCGGTGAACCGCATCCGCCGGATCGGCGCCGTCATCGGTCTCCTGATCGGCCTCCTCGCCGTGCTGGCGCCCACCGCGGCTGCCGCCAGCCCGGTCGCGGCCTCCCTCCCGGCCGCCGCCAGCCGCACCGTCTCGCTCGCCCACGCCACCGCCTGGTCGTCGGTAGACGCTCCGGCGCCGGCCACGAAGTCGGGCGCCACGAGTGGCACCACGAAGAAGAGCACCGCCACCGGACCTTCCGGCCCGGTCGGGCCGAAGGGCTCGACCGCCGACCCCGGCTCGGTCGACGTCAACCTGAGCGGACTGACCGACAAGCCGGGCACCTCGGTGTCGATCATCCTCGCCACCACCCTGCTGTCCCTGCTGCCGGCGCTGCTGCTCACCTGCACGAGCTTCACCAAGATCCTCGTGGTGCTCGGTCTGACCCGCAACGCCCTCGGCCTGCAGCAGACACCACCCAACCAGGTCCTCACCGGCCTGGCGCTGTTCCTCAGCCTGTTCATCATGGGACCGGTGCTGTCCCAGATGAACTCCACCGGACTGCAGCCCTACATGAACGGGACGAAGACGTCGTCGCAGGCGTTCACCGACGGCAGCAAGCCGCTCAAGACCTTCATGCTGGCCCACACCGACAGCTCCGAGCTCAAGCTCCTCACCGACGTCGCCAAGCGCCCGCTGCCCAAGAACCCGGACGAGGTCGAGCTGACGACGCTGATCCCCGCCTTCGTGCTCAGCGAGCTCAAGCAGGCCTTCACCATCGGCTTCGTCATCTTCATCCCCTTCCTGGTCATCGACATCGTGGTCAGCGGGGCCCTCATGGCCCTGGGCATGATGATGATGCCCCCGGTGATGGTGTCGCTGCCCTTCAAGCTGCTGCTCTTCGTGCTGGTGGACGGCTGGGCCCTGGTCATCAAGTCACTCGTGGCGAGCTACACCTAGCCATGACCGACGCCACCATCATCGACATCGCGCTGCGCACCATGATGGTGGCGCTCGAGCTGTCGGCCCCCGTCCTCGCGACCGCCCTCGTGATCGGCTTCGTCGTCTCGGTCTTCCAGTCGATGACGCAGATCCAGGAGTTCACGCTGGCCTTCGTCCCCAAGGTGATCGGCGTCGGGGTGGCGCTCCTGGTGTGCGGCAACTGGATGCTCCACACGATGATCAGCTTCACGGTGAGCCTCTTCGAGCAGCTCCCCGCCATGCTGAGGTGATGGCCGATGTCACTCACCGTCCCGGGTGACGCCCTCGTCGCCTACCTCCTGGCCTCCATCCGGATCATCGCCTGGCTGTTCGTGGTCCCCCCCTTCTCGTCGAAGGCCGTCCCCACCACCGCCAAGGTGGTGCTGTCACTCGGGCTGGCCTTCGGCGTGGTGTCGGGCTCCGCTCCGCTCGCCGCCCCGCAGACCACCCCGGCGCTGGTGGTGTCGGCGCTGACCCAGGTGCTGGTCGGCGCGGCGCTCGGCTTCGTCACCTACGTGCTGCTGGCAGCCGTGGCCGCCGCGGGCAGCCTCATCGACGTCTTCGGGGGCTTCTCGCTCGCCCAGGCCTACGACCCGCTGGGGCAGAACATGAACACCGTCTTCGGCAAGTTCCACCAGTGGCTGGCCACCGTGCTGCTCTTCGCGACCAACGGTCACCTGCTGGTCATCGGCGGGCTGCTGCGCACCTTCCACTACCTGCCGGTCGGCCAGGCCCCGTCCATGCCACAGAACGCCAGCGTCGTCACGACCGCCTTCTCGATGATGTTCGTCTCCGCCGTGCAGATCGCCCTGCCGATGGTCGCCGTCCTCTTCGTCGCCGATCTCGGGCTCGCCCTCCTGACGAAGGTCGCTCCCCAGCTCAACGCCATCAACGTGATGTTCCCGGCCAAGATCGGGCTGGTCCTGCTCATCATCGGCATGTCCTTCCCCGTCCTGCCCAGCGCCGTGCAGCGGCTGAGCACGATGTCCACCCAGGCCATGGCCGCGCTGGTCGGGGCGGGCTGAGCCGTGTCCGGGGAGAAGTCGGAGAAGCCCACCGCCAAGCGCAAGAAGCAGGCCCGCAAGGAGGGCACGGTGGCGCGAACGCCCGACCTCGGGGCGTGGGCGGTGGTGCTGCTGGTCGGGATGACGCTACCCAGCCTGATGGGTCGCGAGCTGGAGTCGGTCCGCGAGCTCATGGCCGACTGCCTCGGGTTCGCTGCCGACCCGTCGACCCACGGCGCCAGCATCCTGCTGCACCGAGCCGCCCAGCACGCGTTCACCAGCGTGCTCCTGCTCGGCTCCGGTGTGCTGCTCGTCGGTGTCGGCTCCGCCGTGGCCCAGGGCGGCTTCTTCGTGTCGACCAAGGCGGTCAAGCCGAGCCTGGCCAAGCTCAACCTGCTCAAGGGGGCCAAGCGGATGTTCGGGCCCCACGCCCTGTGGGAAGGCGCCAAGACGCTGCTCAAGAGCTCGCTCGTCGGGCTCCTGGTCTACTCGGCGATCCAGTCGCTGCTGCCCCTGGTGGGCGGCATGCTCCCGATCCCCCACGTGGTCGCCACGGTCGCCGACGCCGGTCTGGGGCTGCTGCGCACCGTCGCCCTGGCCGGGCTGGTCCTGGCTGCTGCCGACTACGCGATGGCCCGGCGCCGCGTGGGCAAGCAGACCCGGATGAGCAAGGAGGAGGTCAAGACCGAGTACAAGCAGAGCGAAGGGGACCCCATGCTCAAGGGGGCCATCCGCTCGCGCCAGCTGGCGATGGCCCGCAACCGCATGATGGCCGACATCCCGACCGCCGACGTCGTCCTCGTCAACCCCACCCACATCGCCGTCGCGCTCAGGTACGACCCGCAGAACGGCGCACCCCTCGTGGTCGCCCGCGGGGCCGGCGCCATCGCCGCGGCCATCCGCGCCAAGGCGATCGAGGCCCGGGTACCCCTGGTGCGCGACGTCCCCCTCGCCCGCGCCCTCTACGCCTCCACGCGCGTCGGCCAGGCGATCCCCGCCGAGCTCTTCGCGGCGGTCGCGACCGTGCTGGCCTTCGTCATCAGCCGCCGCACCCAGGGCCAGCACGGAGGCGAGCACCGCACCCCCCGGCCCGGGGACGAGCTGCCCGCCGTGCTTCCCGCAGGACGCCGTCGCCCGAAGTCCTCAACCGCGGTCGTCGCCGGCCGATCGTAGGCCCGAGGCCAGGATGGCATCTCCGGTGCCAGGACGGCCAAGCGCTTCGGCGAGCAGTGCGAAAGGCAGTCCCCCGTGAAACGTGCGACGCAGCTCAGCGTCCCGGTGGCCATCGTGTTCATCGTCATCATGCTGGTGGTGCCCCTGCCGGCGATCGTGCTCGACATGCTGATCGCCCTCAACATCACGGTCGGTCTGCTGGTCCTGCTGACGGCCATGTTCGTGCACCGGCCCATCGACTTCGCGGCCTTCCCCGCGCTGATCCTGGTCCTCACGCTCTTCCGTCTGGCCCTCAACGTCAGCGCCACCCGCTTGGTCCTCCTGGACGGCTACGCCGGCCAGGTCATCGACACCTTCGGGCACTTCGTGGTGGGTGGCTCGCTCATCGTCGGCCTGATCATCTTCTCCATCCTGCTCGTCATCCAGTTCGTCGTGATCACCAACGGTGCCGGCCGGGTGGCCGAGGTCGGGGCACGCTTCACGCTCGACGCCATGCCCGGCAAGCAGATGGCCATCGACGCCGACCTCAACTCGGGTCTGATCGACGAGGACACCGCCCGCCGGCGCCGGGCCGACGTGCACGCCGAGGCCGACTTCTACGGCGCGATGGACGGGTCGTCGAAGTTCGTCAAGGGTGACGCGATCGCGGCGGTCGTGATCACCCTGGTCAACCTCATCGGTGGTTTCGCGGTGGGCGTCGCCCAGAAGGGGATGTCCTTCCCCGACGCCATCTCGACCTACAGCCTGCTCTCCGTCGGCGACGGCCTGGTCTCGCAGGTGCCGGCGCTGCTCCTGTCGGTGGCCACCGGCCTCATCGTCACCCGCTCGACCGGCGACGACGACATGGGCACCGACATCCTGCGACAGGTGGGCGCCCAGCAGGTCCCGCTGCGTGTCGCCGGTGGCGCGGCCTTCGCGCTCTGCCTCATCCCGGGACTACCCAAGATCCCCTTCATCTTCGCGGGCGGGCTGATGCTGCTGGCCTCGACAAGGGTGCCCACGGACGAGGCCGAGGCCGCCGCTGCGGCGGCGGCCGCCCTCCCGGTGGGACCGGTGGGTGAGTCACCCGAGGACCTCGTGGAGGAGATGCAGATCGACCCGCTCGGCCTCGACCTCTCCGCCGACATCATCGACCTCGTCGACCCGGCAGTCGGTGGGGACCTGCTCCAGCGGGTCAAGGCCCTGCGCCGCAAGATCGCCAACGACATCGGCATCCTGGTGCCCCCGATGCGCACGCGCGACGACGTCGACCTGCCGATGAACACCTACGTCATCAAGCTCTTCGGCATCGAGGTCGCCCGGGGCGAGGCACCCCGAGGGCAGGTGCTCGCCATCGGCGACTACCTCGGCTCCCTGCCCGGCACCCTCACCCGCGAGCCCGTCTTCGGCCTCGAGGCCAAGTGGATCCCGGCCGACCTGCGCAACCACGCCGAGCTCAGCGGCGCCACGGTCGTGGACCGCACCTCCGTCATCACCACCCATATCGCCGACATCGTGACGACCCATGCCGCCCGGCTGCTCGGCCGTGAGGACGTGCGGCTGCTCACCGACGTGGTCAAGCGGTCGCACCCCGTGGTCGTCGAGGAGCTGACCCCGTCCCAGCTGAGCCTCGGTGAGGTGCAGCGGGTGCTGCAGACGCTCCTCGACGAGGGGGTCTCCATCCGCGACCTGGTGCGCATCTTCGAGGCGATCTCCCTGCGGGCCCAGGTCTCCAAGGACCTCGACGGGCTCGTCGAGAGCGCCCGCGCGGCCCTCGGGCCGGCCATCGTCGCCACCTACACGTCCGCCGGTGTCGCGCACGTCATCAGCATGGAGCCGCGGCTCGAGCAGCGGATCCTCGAGGGCATGCGTCCCACCGACGTCGGGCCCATGCTCGCTCTGGACCCCGACCTCGGCCAGTCGCTGCTCAACCAGCTCACGCAGCTGAGCCACGAGGCCCAGGAGAGCAACATCCACCCGGTGCTCGTGTGCGCCCCCCAGATCCGGCCGGCCCTGCGTCGGCTGCTGCGGCCGAGCATCCCCGGCCTGCCCGTGCTCTCCTACCAGGAGCTCATCGGGTGCTCCCAGGTGCGCTCCGTCGGTGTGGTCTCGCTCGCTGCGATGGTGCTGACGCCGTGAGCCCGTTCTCCCGGCCGGTGCTCGTGCCCAGCCTGGTGCTGTGCTCGCCGGTCCTGTGGGACGCCTACCAGGGCGTGGTGGCCTGGTCCGACGCCCTCAACCGCTTCCTGCTCGTGCTGGGGGTCTGCTGGGTCGCGGTCTCGGTCGTGCACGCGCTGGCCTTCTCACCCCCCCGGACCCGCACCCCCGGTCGTGACCCCGATGCCGTCGCCGGCGACGGCGCGACGGACGAGCACCGGCCCGGCGCTCCCGGGGGGGCGGCCCGGCTGGGATAGTCTCGACCGCCGTGACCTCCCCCGACGACACCGTCCGACCCGGCCCGGTGACCCTGCGGCCGATCTCGGCCTCTGAGCACCTCACGTTCGTCGACAGCCGCTCGGGCAGCTTCCTGCAGACGCCCGCCTGGGGCCGGCTGAAGGACGACTGGCGCAGCGAGTCGCTCGGCTGGTTCGCCGACGGGGAGCTGGTCGCGGCGGCGCTCGTGCTCTATCGCAAGGTGCCGAGGCTGGAGCGCTACCTCGCCTACCTGCCGGAGGGGCCCGTGATGGGCCCGCAGGGCTGGGAGGGGGCGCAGGTCCTCGAGGTCCTCCGCACCCTGCGCGACCACGTCAGGGGACAGGGCGCCTTCACCCTGCGCATCGGTCCCACCGTCCCCGTGCGCCGGTGGCACGCCGACACGATCAAGGACGCCATCGTCGCCGAGGGCGTGCGCTCCCTGACCGCGGTGCGCCCCGACGTCACCCACGACGCCGGGGTCACGCTGCGGGCCCAGCTGGTGCGACTGGGTTTCGAGCACCTCACGGCCGACGACGGCTTTGCGGCCGGGCAGCCCCAGTTCGTCTTCCAGCTGCCCCTGACCGGGCGCACCGAGGCCGACGTGCAGCGCGGCATGAACCAGCTGTGGCGGCGCAACATCAAGAAGGCGGCCAAGGCGGGGGTCGTCGTCACCCGCGGCACCGCCGCGGACCTGCCGGCCTTCCACACCGTCTACACCGAGACCGCCCAGCGCGACCACTTCATCCCCCGGCCGCTGCGCTACTTCGAGCGCATGGTCGAGGTGATGAGCGCCGAGGACGACGACCGCATCCGCCTCTACCTGGCACACCACGAGGGCGACCTCGTGGCCGCCACGACGTGGGTGCGGGTGGGCCACCACACCTGGTACTCCTACGGGGCCTCGACGTCGGCCAAGCGCGAGGTCCAGGGGTCGACGGCCATCCAGTGGCGCATGATGAGCGACGCGATCGCCGCCGGGGCCGACGTCTACGACCTGCGTGGCATCACCGACACCATCGCCTCCGACGACCCGCACCTCGGTCTCATCCGCTTCAAGGTGGGCACCGGTGGCGAGGCGGTCGAATACGTCGGTGAGTGGGACCTGCCGCTACGACCTCTGCTGCACAAGGCCTTCGGCCTCTACATGAAGCGCAGGGGGTGAGGTCGTGAGCCTGGTCCTCCAGGTCGACGGTGACCGCTGGCGCGAGCACCTGCGGCGCACCACCGTGTCCAACCCCGGCCTCGTGCCGGTCATCAAGGGCAACGGCTACGGCCTCGGGCTGCCTCGGCTCCTGGCCGAGGCGGCCCGTCTGAGCGGCGAGGGCCAGGTGCGCGAGGTCGCCATCGGCTCGTATGCCGAAGCCCCCCTCGCCCTGTCGGCCCACCCCGGCGACGTGCTGGTGATGGAGCCCTACCGGGCCGCCGTGCCCCCGCTGCCCGGAGCCGCCGAGCTGGCCCTCGGCGACCCGACCCTGATCCACACCGTCACCACGGCCGACGACGCCCGCCACCTGACCTCCAGGGCCGGGCGGGTGCGCGTCGTCGTCGAGGGGCTGACCTCGATGAACCGCTTCGGGGTGCGCCTGGACGAGGTCGCCCGGCTGCGCGCCGACCTGGCCGACCTCCCCCTCGACGTCGAGGCGATGACCCTTCACCTGCCCCTGGGTGAGGGCCACCTCGACGAGGTGAGCCGCTGGGTGGAGGCCGTCGACGAGCCGCGCTGGTTCGTCTCGCACGTCAGCCCGTCCGAGCTGAGCACCCTGCGGTCGCGCCATCCCGACCGCACCTTCCGCCCTCGCATCGGCACCTCCCTCTGGCTCGGCGACCCCGGTGCCCTCACCGTGCGGGCGCACGTCCTCGACGTGCGCCGGGTCGACAAGGGTGACCGGGCCGGCTACCGCCAGCGGGCGCTGCGGGCGGGCACCCTGGTCGTCGTCAGCGGCGGCACCGCCCACGGCATCGCGCTCGAGGGCCCGTCGGCGGCCGCGACACCCCGGCAGCGCGCCATCGCGGTGACCGAGGGCGTCATGCAGGCGGCCCACCGGGTGCGCTCACCGTTTGCGATCGACGGGCGGCCCACCTGGTTCGCCGAGCCCCCCCACATGCAGGTCAGCCTGCTCTCGCTGCCCGCCGACGTCACCCCACCCGCGATCGGCGACCAGCTGACCGTGCGGGTGCGTCACACCACCCTGCGGGCCGACGCGGTCGACATCACCTGAGCGGGTCACGCGCACTAGGGTGATGGCTGGCCTGACGGCAGGCCGTCCGGGGTGCTCGACGCGCGAAGAGGGTTGACCGCATGTCCTTCAACGAGAACGTCCAGCTCGACACCTCGCAGGTGACCGGGGGTGGCTCCGGTGGCGGCGGGAGCTTCGGCGGCGGGGGCGGCTTCGGCGGCGGTGGCGGCGGCCGGGGCTCCTTCCCCGGCGGCATCCAGGTCGGTGGCGGCATCGGCGGCATCATCGTGCTCATCCTCGCCCTGGTCTTCGGCGGCGGAGCGCTCGGTGGCTCGGGCACCACCGACCCGGGCACGTCCGCGCAGGGACAGGGCAGTGCCCTGCAGCCGGGGCAGGTGTCGGCCGGCGGGTCGCAGTCCGGCGCCGACTTCGCCCAGTGCCGCACAGGCGCTGACGCAAACCGCAACGACGACTGCCTGGTCATCGCCACCGTCAACAGCGTGCAGGCCTACTGGAGCGAGGCACTGCCCACCTACGGCCGCCAGTACCAGCCCGCGAAGACGGTCCTCTACTCCGGCTCGACCCGCTCGAAGTGCGGCACCGCCTCCAACCAGGTCGGCCCGTTCTACTGCCCGCTCGACGGGCTGGTCTACATCAACAGCAGCTTCTTCGCCGAGCTGAAGCAGCGCTTCGGCTCGGACGGCGGCCAGCTGGCCAAGGAGTACGTCATCGCCCACGAGTACGGCCACCGCATCCAGGACATCCTGGGCGTGCTCGGGCGCGCCCAGCAGGACCCGCAGGGCGCCGAGTCGGGGTCGGTCCGGCTCGAGCTCATGGCCGACTGCCTGGCGGGCACCTGGGTCAACCACGCGACCCAGACCAAGGACGCGCAGGGCACGACCTTCCTCAAGCCGCTCACCACGGCTGACATCACCTCTGCGCTCTCGGCCGCCTCGGCTGTCGGCGACGACCGCATCCAGCAGTCGGTGCAGGGCCGGGTGACCCCGGAGACGTGGACCCACGGCTCGAGTGCGGCCCGCCAGAAGTGGTTCCTCGCCGGATACCAGAGCGGCGACCTCAACCAGTGCAACACGTTCGGGGTCACCAGCGTCGAGTAGGCCCGAGTGCGCGGGCGCCTGGCCCTCAGGTCTCGCAGACCAGACGCACCCCCTCGGCGATCCGGTAGGGCGCTGCGGCGACCAGCGTGCCGACCACCCGCCGCAGCCGGCTCACCTCGGCGCGCACGGTCACCTGGTGCTCGTCGTCCCCGAACAGGGCGCAGCTGAGCCGCGCAGCGCTCAGACCGTCGGTGCCGGCCGCCGCGAGCAGAGCAAGGATCGCCGCGTGCCGCGGGGTGAGGGACGCGCGCCAGCCGCTGGCCCCGTCGACGTCGGCCGACACCTCGAGGACGGCCACACCGCCGACGGTGCGCAGGCTCGCGGTCAGTGACGACGCCCGCTGGTGGGGGCGGACCAGCCACCCCTCGCCGAGCCGCTCCGGCAGGCACAGGCCGAGGCCGGCCACGGCGATCGGGCGGTCGGGCGTCGGAGCCGCGATCCGGTCACGCACGAGGACCCCGCTGTAGTGCGCCACCCAGCCCTCGTAGTCCACGAGCAGCAGCGGCCCGCTCGCCGTCGCCAGCACGTGCTCCGCGGAGCGACGCAGTCGCTGCAGCGACTGCTCGTGGTGGCGCCACAGCCGCTCCTGGGCGAGCTTGGTCGCGGTGTCGACCAGGGCGATGAGGGCCGGGTGGAGGGTCATCGCCGGCCCGCTGACGTCGACGACGCCCAGGAGGACGCCGGTGCGCGGGTCGTGCACAGGCGATGCCGTGCAGTACCAGGGGTGCTGGCTCTCCTCGAAGTGCTCTGCGGAGAAGAGCTGCACCGGCGCCTGCTCGGCCAGGGCCGTGCCGATCGCGTTGGTGCCGACGTGGTCCTCGGTCCACGTCGCACCCTCGGTGAAGCCGAGCACGTCGGCGCGGCGGAGCACGGCGGCTGAGCCCTCCCGCCACAGGATGACCCCCTCGGCGTCCGTGACGACGACGATGAAGTACGAGGCATCGGCCACCGTGGTGAGCACCGACCGGATCTCGTCGACGACGAGGCGCAGGGGCGACGAGCGGCGTCGGCGCTCGACCTCGCCCCACGGCAGGGGGTCGCGCGCGTTCGCCCGGGTCGGGTCGAGCCCCAGCCCGAGCACACGGGTCCAGGACCTCGAGACGAGCGGACGCGGACGCGTCGGCGGCGTCGTGCCACCCATGACGGCGTCGTGGACCCGCTGGAGGTCGCGGGCGTGCTGACCGAGGTGGGTGCCGGGGATCACCGCGGCACCGGCATACGGCGTCATGAGGGTGCTGACGCGAGCGTGCGAGTCATCGTCGACTCCTTCCGATCACCTGAGCGTATCCGGATGCAACCCGTTGCAACCCTTACGCCGACGGCCGCGTGAGGAGTGTGCTGGCGTGCAGCGCGGGTCGATGGGGATCCGCCGGCCGACAAGGAGTGCACATGACCGACACCCTGGAGCGCACCACCCACGAGACGCCCTCCGCTCCCGAGCGGGCGCAGGCCTGGCTCACCGCCTTCGAGGCAGCCCTGGTGGCCCGTGACGTCGACCGGGCGGCGGGGATGTTCGCTCAGAGCAGCTTCTGGCGGGACCTGGTCTCCTTCACGTGGAACATCGCGACCGTCGAGGGCCCCGACGGCGTGCGCGACCTGCTCACCGAGACCCTCGAGCGCACCGACCCCTCGCACCTGACCACCAGCGAGCCCGCGAGCGAGGACGGTGGCGTCGTGACCGCCTGGGTGACCTTCGAGACGGCGACCGGACGCGGCAACGGACTGCTGCGCCTCAAGGAGGAGGACGGTGAGGACAAGGCGTGGACCCTCCTCACCGCGCTCTACGAGCTGAAGGGTCACGAGGAGCCGCGCGGCACCCACCGACCGATGGGTGCCGAGCACGGGGCGAGCAAGACCCGCCAGACGTGGAAGGAGAAGCGCCAGGCCGAGGCGGAGAGCCTCGGGTCGACCACCCAGCCCTACGTCCTGGTCATCGGCGGCGGCCAGGGCGGAATCGGCCTCGGGTCGCGGCTGCGACAGCTCGGGGTGCCCTCCCTGGTGATCGACAAGCACCCCCACCCCGGAGACCAGTGGCGAGGGCGCTACAAGTCGCTGTGCCTGCACGACCCGGTCTGGTACGACCACCTGCCCTACCTCAAGTTCCCCGACAACTGGCCGGTCTTCGCCCCGAAGGACAAGATCGGCGACTGGCTGGAGTCCTACGTCAAGGTCATGGAGGTGCCCTACTGGAGCAGCACGGTCGCCACCTCGGCGACGTGGTCGGAGGAGGCGCAGGAGTGGACGGTCGAGGTCGAGCGCGACGGCCAGCCGCTCGTGCTGCGCCCCACGCAGCTGGTCTTCGCCACCGGCATGTCGGGCAAGCCCCGGATGCCGGAGGTGACCGGCCTCGACGTCTTCCGCGGCGACGTGCACCACTCCTCGCGCCACCCCGGGCCCGACGCCTACACGGGCAAGAAGGCCGTGGTCATCGGCAGCAACAACAGCGCCTTCGACATCTGCGGGGCGCTGTGGGAGCACGACGTCGACGTGACGATGGTCCAGCGGTCGTCGACGCACATCGTCAAGAGCGCGAGCCTGATGGAGTACGGGCTCGGCGACCTCTACTCCGAGCGGGCCCTCGAGGCCGGGGTCACGACGGAGAAGGCCGACATGATCTTCGCCTCGCTCCCCTACCGGATCCTCCACGAGTTCCAGATCCCGGCCTACGAGAAGATGGCCGAGGTCGACAAGGACTTCTACGACCGGCTCGAGGCGGCTGGCTTCTGGCACGACTGGGGCGCCGACGGCTCGGGCCTGTTCATGAAGTACCTCCGCCGCGGCTCGGGCTACTACATCGACGTGGGCGCCGCCGAGCTGGTCGCCGACGGCGACGTGCACCTCGTGCACGGGCAGGTCGACCACCTCACCGAGCACGCCGTCGTGCTGGAGGACGGCACCGAGCTGGCGGCCGACCTCGTCGTCTTCGCCACCGGCTACAACTCGATGAACGGCTGGGTCGCCGACCTCATCGACCAGGAGACGGCCGACCGGGTCGGCAAGGTCTGGGGCCTCGGCTCCGACACGACCAAGGACCCCGGTCCGTGGGAGGGCGAGCAGCGCAACACGTGGAAGCCGACCCAGGTCACCAACCTGTGGATGCACGGGGGCAACCTGCACCAGTCGCGCCACTACTCGCTCTACCTCGCGCTGCAGCTCAAGGCCCGCTACGAGGGGCTCGACACACCGGTCTACCGGCTGCAGGAGGTGCACCACACGTCGTAGCCGGGGCGCCTCACGGCGCGGGCAGCGGCTCGACGAGGGTGACCCGTACGGCGCGTCCCCGCCGCACGGCGTCGTCGAGCACCGCCCTCTTCGGGTCAGGAAGGTCGTAGAGCTCGCGGCGTGGCAGACCGGCCAGTGCGCGGAGGCGGCCGTCGTCGAGCACGGCGGCCGCCATCGCCCGGTCACCACCGACGACGAGACCCCGCGGCACGTCCGCCGCGCCGCCTGCGGGCGACTCGTCGCCGCCGAGCACCACCCGCAGCGCATGCCCGACGACGGCGTCGACCAGGGCGTCGGCCTGGTTGCCCCGACGTCGGGCGAACCGCTGCTGCGACCAGCCACCGGCTGCCGTGCGCGACTGCACGTGCCGCGCGCCGACCTTGTGCAGGGCCAGCTCGCTCCCGCGGACCAGGGCCACGGCGTAGCCGCCACGGCGCACGAGCACCACGCCCAACGGCTCGGCGTCGAACCAGTCGAAGGTCGCCGTCGCCCCGTCGGCACCGAGGAGTGAGGTCACCCGACCCCCGTGCTCGCTCACCTCGACGCCGCCGTGGCGCTCGCCGAAGTTGCCCACCCACCTCTCGACCCGCTCGGGGGCCACCTCCACGGTGCGCGGCGTGAGCGACCCGGTGCTCACGTCCCTCATTCGCGCAGGTCCACGACAGCGAGTCCGGTGGCCGCCGCGATGTACTCGTCGTCGCGATCCCGGTGGGCCAGCGGTATCCCCCGGCGCAAGGCGACCGCGGCTATCAGGCAGTCGGTGTGCGCACCGGCGAGCAGCTCCATCAGGACGGGCTCGCTGCCGTGGATACGGCCCCCGAGGTTGTCTCGCACGAAGCTGGCGGCACCCGTCGGGGTGCCCCGGAGGAACTCGATCCACACCGAGGTGTCGACCAACGTCATCAGTGCTGTGCCTCCACCGGCTCGACCGGCTCCACGTGCTCCACCTGCTCCACCTCGTCCGAGCGCAGGGCCTCGAGGTCGCCGTCCCAGCCCGAGCCCTCCATGTCGAGCATCTCCGCCCGGCTGATGACGGGACCCACCAGCCGCGGCAGGGCGAACGCGACCGCCTCGCGCTTGGACGACAGCCCGTACCGACGCATGGCCTCGGCGACGAGGTCGTCATCGATGTCGATGTTGGTGCGGGTCATACACCAACGATACGCATCTGGGTCAGCGGCTCGGCCTGCGCGAGCTGATCTGCCCGGTGTCGAAGCCGAAGAGGTGCAGCCCGCCGTGGAAGCGGGCGTGCTCGATCTTCAGGCAGCGGTCCATGACCACGCCCAGACCACCCTCGCGGGCGATCGCCGCGGCCTCGTCGGAGAACACCCTCAGCTGCAGCCAGAGGGTCGTCGCGCCGACGGCGACCGCCTCGCGGGCCACCTCCGGGGTGTCGTCGGCCTTGCGGAAGACGTCGACGAGGTCGGGCACGACCGGCAGGGAGGCGAGGTCGGGATAGATCGCACGCCCGAGGATGGCCTCGCCCCTGGCCGCAGCCACGGGGTTGACGAAGAAGGTCTCGTAGTCGGTCGAGGCCAGCAGGTAGGTGGCCACGAAGAACGAGGCCCGCGCGGGGTTCGGGGAGGCACCGACCACGGCGACGCTGCCGGTGGACCGCAGGATGCCCAGCCGCTCCTTCGCCGACGGGAGGGGAGGCGACGGGGTCATCACGCCACCGCCTTGGCCAAGGCCTGCTCAAGGTCGTCGATGATGTCGGCGGCGTCCTCGATGCCGACCGAGATGCGCACGAGCCCCGGAGCCACTCCCCCGTCGACCAGCTGCTGCTCGGACAGCTGGGCGTGCGTCGTCGACGCCGGGTGGATCACCAGCGTCTTGGTGTCGCCGATGTTGGCCAGGTGCGAGGCCAGCTCGACCGACTCGATGAAGCGCTGACCCACGGCGCGTCCTCCGGCCAGCTCGAACGTGAAGACCGATCCGGGCCCGGCCGGCAGGTACTTCTGGGCGCGCTCGTGATGCGGGTGGTCGGGCAACCCGGCCCAGTTGACCGCAGCGACGAGCGGGTTGGCGTCCAGCCACTGCGCGATGACGCGGGCGTTCTCGACGTGCGCCTGCATCCGGAAGGGCAGGGTCTCGAGACCCTGGGCGAGGAGCCACGCCGAGTGCGGGGCCAGCACGGGCCCGAGGTCGCGCAGCTGCTCCGCGCGCAGCCTGGTGAGGAAGGCGTACTCCCCGAAGTTGCCGCTCCAGGTGAGACCGCCGTAGTGCGGCACCTCCTGCGTGAACAGGGGGAACTTCCCGCCCGCCCAGTCGAAGCGGCCCGACTCGACGACCACGCCACCGAGCGTGGTGCCGTGCCCGCCGAGGAACTTCGTCGCCGAGTGGGTGACGAGGTCGGCCCCCCACTCCATCGGCCGCAGGAGGTAGGGCGTCGCCACGGTCGAGTCGACGACCAGCGGGATGCCGTGGGCGTGCGCGACGTCGGCGAGACCGGACAGGTCGGCGATCGCACCCGAGGGGTTGGCGATGCTCTCGACGAAGACCAGCCTCGAGCGGTCGGTGATCGCCGCGGCATAGGCCTCGGGGTCGTGCGACCCCACGAAGGTGGTGCTGACGCCGAAGCGGCGCAGCGTGACGTCGAGCTGGGTGACCGTACCTCCGTAGAGCGAGGCGCTGGCGACGATCTCGTCACCCGCGCCGGCGAGGGCGGCGAAGGTGATCAGCTCGGCACCGAGCCCCGACCCGGTCGCCACGGCGCCCAGGCCGCCCTCGAGCGACGCCACCCGCTCCTCGAAGGCGGCGACCGTGGGGTTGGAGAGACGGCTGTAGATGTTGCCGTACTTCTGCAGGGCGAAGCGTGCCGCGGCGTCGGCCGTGTCGTCGAAGACGAACGCGCTGCTCTGGTAGATCGGCAGCGCCCGCGCCCCGTGCGCCGCGTCCGGGATCGCCCCGGCGTGGATCGCTCGGGTGCGGAAGCCGTACGCCCGCTCCCCCTGGGTGGTCAAAGAGTCACCTCAACCACGGTCACATGAGGTGATTCTGTGACCGCCCACGAGCGCACGTCAGAGGTTGAAGCCGAGGGCGCGCAGCTGCTCGCGGCCGTCGTCGGTGATCTTGTCGGGGCCCCACGGCGGCATCCAGACCCAGTTGATCCGGAAGCCGTTGGTCAGGCCGTCGAGCGCGGTGGCCGTCTGGTCCTCGATGACGTCGGTCAGCGGGCAGGCCGCCGAGGTCAGCGTCATGTCGATGATCGCCTGGGCGGCCGAGTCGACGGTGATGCCGTAGATCAGGCCGAGGTCGACGACGTTGATGCCCAGCTCGGGGTCGACGACGTCACGCAGCGCCTCCTCCACGTCGGCGACGTTGGCAGCGGTGCCGCCGTAGGTCGAGGACGGCGCGACGCCGGCGCTCGGCGGACCCTCGGGGGCCGCGTGGTCGTGACCTGCATGGTCGTGACCGGCGTGGTCGTGACCCGCGTGGTCGTGACCGGCGTGGTCGTGACCCGCGTGGGTGTCGGTGGTGGTCTCGGTGTCGGACATGCTCAGCCCTTCGTCGGGGTGGGGGTGCGGGTGGCGTCAGGGGTGAGGGTGGCGATGTCGACGCCGGCTCTTGCGAGGGCGTCGGTGAAGGCGCTCCAGCCGAGGAGCGCGCACTTGACCCGCGAAGGGTACTTGCCGACACCGGCGAGGGCGACACCGTCACCGATGGCGTCCTCGTCGCCGAGGTCCTGGCCCTTCGAGGTCAGCATGGCGCGCATGGCGGCATACGTATGGAGCGCCTCGATCACGGTGCGACCGGTGACCTCCTCGGCCAGCACCGAGCTCGAGGCGACCGAGATCGAGCAGCCGAGCGCGTCGTAGGACAGGTCGCGCACGATGGCTCCCTCGCCCTCGCCGTCGAGCTGCACGCGCAGGGTCACCTCGTCGCCGCAGGTCGGGTTGACGTGGTGCACCTCGGCGGCGAACGGCTCGCGCAGCCCGGCGTGCCGGGGGCGCTTCGAGTGCTCGAGGATGAGCTCCTGGTAGAGGTCCATCAGGCGTGAGCCTCCTGCGGGGTGCGGGTGGGGACCTGGGCGTGCTGGTGCAGGGAGACGTCGAGACCGAAGACCCCGGGCACCAGGTCGAGCGCCTCGAGCAGCGCATCGACCTCGGCGACCGTGTTGTAGGCGGCGAAGGTGGCGCGAGTGGTCGCCGCGACCCCGAGCGCGCGGTGCAGGGGCCAGGCACAGTGGTGACCGACACGCACCGCGATCCCGCGGTCGTCCAGCACCTGGCCGACGTCGTGCGCGTGCACGGTCTCGGGACGGTCGCCGGGGGCGCCGGCCACCTCGACGACGAAGGCCACGGTCGCGCCGCGCTCGGCGGCTGTCGGCGGACCGACCACCCTCAGCCACGGTCGCTCGGCGATGCCGGTCAGCAGGTGCTCGGTCAGCCGCTGCTCGTGCGCGGTGACCCGGTCGATCCCGAGCTCCGTGAGGTAGTCGACCGCCGCAGCGAGGCCGATGGCCTGGGCGGCCATCGGCACACCGGCCTCGAACTTCTGCGGCACGGGAGCGTAGGTCGAGCCCTCCATCGTCACGGTCTCGATCATCGACCCACCCGTGAGGAAGGTCGGCATGGCGTCGAGCAGCTCGGCCCGACCCCACAGCACGCCGATCCCGAGCGGTCCGAACATCTTGTGGCCGCTGAAGGCGAGGAAGTCGACGTCGAGGTCGGTCACGTCCAGGGCCAGGTGCGGCGCCGACTGGCACGCGTCGAGCACGACGAGGGCACCGACCGCGTGGGCACGGTCGGTGAGCTCGCGCACGGGGTTGACCGTGCCGAGCACGTTGGAGACGTGGGTGAAGGCGAAGACCTTGGTGCGGGGGGTCAGCAGCTCGTCGAGGGTGCTCAGGTCGAGGCTGCCATCGCCCGCCACGGGCACCCAGCGCAGCGTGGCCCCGGTGCGGCGGCACAGCTCCTGCCAGGGCACGAGGTTGGCGTGGTGCTCCATCTCGGTGACCAGCACCTCGTCGCCTGGCCGCAGGACGAACCGCGCCGCACCCGCGTCACCGCCCTCACGCGTCCCCCCGCGCGCTCCCCCGCCGCCGTGGGTGGCGTTGGAGAAGGCGTAGGCGACGAGGTTGAGCGACTCGGTGGCGTTCTTGGTGAAGACGACCTCGCTGGCCGGGGCCCCGACGAGGCCGGCGATCGTCTCGCGAGCCGCTTCGTAGAGCTCGGTGCCCTCCTCGGAGAGCTGGTGGGCACCGCGGTGCACCGCCGAGTTGTGCTTCTCGTAGAACTCCTGCTCGGCCGCGAGCACCACCCAGGGCTTGTGCGAGGTGGCGCCTGAGTCGAGGTAGACCAGCGGCCGACCGTCGCGCACGGTGCGCGTCAGGATCGGGAAGTCACCCCGGATGGCGGTGACCTCCGCATCACTGAAGGGCTGCGCCCGCGACGGCTCGGCGGTGGTCATGGGGCTCGAGCCTCAGACCGTGGCCGACGCGGTGGCCGGCGTCAGGTAGCGGTCGTAGCCCTCGTCCTCGAGGCGGTCGGCCAGCTCGGAGCCACCCTGCTCGACGACCTTGCCGTCGACGAAGACGTGCACGAAGTCGGGCTTGATGTAGCGCAGGATGCGGGTGTAGTGCGTGATGAGCAGAACGCCGATGTCGCTGGTCTCCTTGACCCGGTTGACGCCCTCGGAGACGACCTTCAGCGCGTCGACGTCGAGGCCGGAGTCGGTCTCGTCGAGGATCGCGATGCGCGGCTTGAGCAGCTCCATCTGGAGGATCTCGTGACGCTTCTTCTCACCGCCGGAGAAGCCCTCGTTGACGTTGCGCTCGGCGAAGACCGGGTCCATGCGCAGCTGCTCCATGGCGCCCTTCATCTCCTTGACCCAGGTGCGCAGCTTGGGGGCCTCACCGTCGATGGCGGTCTTGGCCGTGCGCAGGAAGTTGGAGACGGTGACCCCGGGGACCTCGACGGGGTACTGCATCGCGAGGAACAGGCCGGCGCGGGCCCGCTCGTCGACGGACATGGCCAGCACGTCCTCGCCGTCGAGGGTGATGCTGCCGGAGGCCACGGTGTACTTCGGGTGACCGGCGATGGAGTAGGCCAGCGTCGACTTGCCGGAGCCGTTGGGCCCCATGATCGCGTGGGTCTCGCCGGAGCGGATGGTCAGGTCGACGCCGCGGAGGATCTCCTTGGTGCCGTCCTCGACATCGACCGTGACGTGCAGGTCGCGGATCTCGAGAGTGGTCATGTCGTCAGTTCTCCATCTGTCGGTGGATGGAGACCAGGACGTCGTCTCCATCGATCTTCACGGGGTAGACCGCCACCGGCGTGATCGCCGGGGGGCCGGAGGGCTGGCCGGTGCGCAGGTCGAAGCGCGAGCCGTGGAGCCAGCACTCGAGGGCGCAGCCGTCGACCTCGCCCTCCGACAGCGAGACGTTGGCGTGGGTGCACCGGTCATCGAGGGCGTGGTAGGTGCCGTCGGTCTCGCGCACGAGGGCGACGACGTGGCCGTCGACCTCGGCCTGGGCAGCCGTGCCGGGGGCGACGTCGCCGACCTGGCAGACGAGCGTCCAGCCGGCCTCGCTCGTGTCCACGGGGTGGGTCGTGGGCTCGGCGCTCATGAGGTCACGCCCACCTGCGCCCCGGCCCGCGCGGCGGCGGAGAGCTCGGCGTCGACGTCGGCGAAGAGCCGGTCGCGCAGGGCCTCGTCGGGGATCTGGTTGATGACGTCGACGAGGAAGCCACGCACGACGAGACGTCGGGCCTGGTCCTCGGGGATGCCGCGGGCCTGCAGGTAGAACAGCTGCTCGTCGTCGAACCGGCCGGTCGCCGAGGCGTGGCCGGCGCTGACGATCTCACCGGTCTCGATCTCGAGGTTGGGCACCGAGTCGGCCCGCGCCCCGTCGGTGAGCACGAGGTTGCGGTTGAGCTCGTAGGTCTCGGTGCCCTCGGCGACCGCGCGGATGAGCACGTCGCCCACCCAGACGGTGTGCGCCGAGTCGCCCTGCAGCGCGCCCTTGTAGGTGACGAGGCTCGTGCAGTGCGGGGCGTTGTGGTCGACGAAGCTGCGGTGCTCGAGGTGCTGCCCCGAGTCGGCGAAGTAGACGCCGAGCAGCGTCGCCGACCCACCGGGGCCGGCATACCGCACGTTGGTGTTGATCCGCACGATGCCGCCGCCGAGGGTGACGGCGATGTGCTTGAAGGTCGCGTCGCGTCCCACGAGGGCGTCGTGCTGGCCGAGGTGGTTGGCGTCGTCGTCCCAGTGCTGGATCGACACGACGGTGAGGCTGGCGCCGTCGCCGACGACGACCTCGACGTTGCCGGTGTGGTCACCCGAGCCGGTGTGCTCGAGCACGACCACCGAGCGGCTGTGGCGACCGGCCTCGAGCACGAGGTGCGAGCTGGAGCGACGACCGGGGCCGGCGCCGTGCACCCGCACCCGCAGCGGCTCGGCGTAGTCGGCGTCGGCCGGGATGCGCACGTGGGGCGCGGCGGCGACCTGCGCCGAGGCGACGACTGCTGCCCGGTCGGCCGGGACGAGCGCCGACCCCCGGGGGGCCTGGCCCGCCGCGAGCGTGCCGGGGAAGGCCTCCTGCGGGCCCTCGAGGTCGAAGGACGCCGCGGGATCACCCTCGAGGTCGTCGGCCGGGGCGTCGGCGAAGAGCGCGCGCAGCCGGTCGACCGGGGTGAAGCGCCACTCCTCCTCGCGGCCCGAGGGCACGGGGAAGTCGGCGACGGCGAAGGACGTCGCGCGCTCGGCCCGCGACTGGTCGGGCACGAACGCCTCACCCCCGTCGACGTGCGAGGTGGCTCCGGGGATCGTCGTCCCCTCGGCCCTGTCCGAAAGCTTCTTCTCCAACAGCGGCATCAGCCGACTGCTCCTTCCATCTGCAGCTCGATCAGGCGGTTGAGCTCGAGGGCGTACTCCATGGGCAGCTCACGGGCGATGGGCTCGACGAACCCGCGCACGATCATGGCCATGGCCTCCTCCTCGGTCATCCCGCGGGACTGGAGGTAGAACAGCTGGTCGGCTGACACCTTGGAGACCGTGGCCTCGTGACCCATCTGCACGTCGTCCTCGCGGACGTCGACGTAGGGGTAGGTGTCGGACCGGCTGATCGTGTCGACGAGCAGCGCGTCGCAGCGCACCGTCGACTTCGAGTTGGTGGCGCCTTCCATGATCTGGACGAGGCCGCGGTAGGAGGTGCGTCCGCCACCCCGGGCGACCGACTTCGACACGATCGTCGAGCTGGTGTTGGGCGCCTGGTGGACCATCTTGGCGCCGGCGTCCTGGTGCTGGCCCTCGCCGGCGAAGGCGATCGACAGCGTCTCGCCCTTGGAGTGCTCACCGAGCAGGTAGACGGCGGGGTACTTCATCGTCACCTTGGAGCCGATGTTGCCGTCGATCCACTCCATGGTCGCGCCCTCGGCGCACGTGGCGCGCTTGGTGACGAGGTTGTAGACGTTGTTGGACCAGTTCTGGATGGTGGTGTAGCGCACCCGGGCGTTCTTCTTGACGATGATCTCCACGACGGCGGAGTGCAGCGAGTCGGACTTGTAGATCGGCGCGGTGCAGCCCTCGACGTAGTGCACGTCGGAGCCCTCGTCGGCGATGATCAGGGTGCGCTCGAACTGGCCCATGTTCTCGGTGTTGATCCGGAAGTAGGCCTGCAGGGGGATGTCGATCTTGACGCCCTTGGGGACGTAGATGAAGGAGCCGCCCGACCACACCGCGGTGTTGAGCGAGGCGAACTTGTTGTCGCCCGCGGGGATCACCGAGGTGAAGTACTCGCGGAAGAGGTCCTCGTGCTCGCGCAGACCGGTGTCGGTGTCGACGAAGATGACCCCCTTCTCCTCGAGGTCCTCACGGATCTGGTGGTAGACGACCTCGGACTCGTACTGGGCCGCGACCCCGCCGATGAGCCGCTGCTTCTCGGCCTCGGGGATGCCCAGCTTGTCGTAGGTGTTGCGGATGTCCTCGGGCAGGTCCTCCCACGAGGTCGCCTGCTTCTCCGTGGAGCGCACGAAGTACTTGATGTTCTGGAAGTCGATGCCGGTGAGGTCGGAGCCCCAGGTCGGCATGGGCTTCTTGCCGAACAGCTTCAGCGACTTCAGGCGCAGGTCGAGCATCCACTGCGGCTCGTTCTTGAGCGCGCTGATGTTGCGCACGGTGTCCTCGGAGAGGCCTCGCTTGGCCAGGGCGCCGGCAGCGTCGCTGTCGGCCCAGCCGTACTCGTACCGACCGAGGTCCTTCAGTCCGGGGTTGAGCTCTTCGATGTGGGTGGTCATCGGGAGGACCTTTCGTGGTGGGGACGGGGGTGCACGGGTGGAACGCCGGTCAGGGCCGCCTCTTCGTGCAAGGGCCGCGGACGCCTCGGTGTTCCCACCGGGGTCGTCTGCGTGGTGGTCGGGACGGTGGGTGTCGGGATGAAGGTCGTGCAGACGTGGGCGCCCCCGGCGAGGGTGGCCAGCCGCTGCACGTGCACGCCGAGCAGCCGCGAGATCGCGTCGGTCTCGGCGTCGCAGAAGGCCGGGAACTCCTCGGCCACCTGTCCGACGGGGCAGTGCCCCTGGCACAGCTGGATGCCGTGCAGCGGGCTGCCCTGCTCACCGACCGGACGGGCGCTGGCGGCGTACCCGTCCTGGGTCAGCGCGTCGACGAGGACGTCGACGCGGGCCCGGGTCGAGGGCCCGGCGGCGGCGAGGCGACCGGCGTACCGGCTCTCGAGACCGGCGACCCGCTCGCGGGCGAACGCGTCGACGGCCTCGGGGCCGGCGTGGGCTGCGAGGTAGCGCAGGGTCTGGGCGGCGAGGTCCTGGTAGTCGTCGTCGAGGGCGAGGTGCCCGGCCCCGGAGACGACCCACGCCCGCGCGGGGCGACCACGGCCGCGCACCGGCGACGCGGGGTCGTGCTCCGCGATCACCGACTGCTCGGCCAGTGCGTCGAGGTGGCGTCGGACCGCTGCCGGGGTCAGGCCGACGACGCGGCCGATCTCGGCCGCCGTCACCGGGCCGTCCTCGGAGACCACGGCGAGGACCCGCTCCCGGGTGCGCCGCTCGAGGTGGTGGGCCGACTGCTCGCAGTCGGCCTCCACCGCCGGGGCACCCACAGATCCGATAAACACCATGCCAGTGTGACGTAATTGGTCCCCAGCCGATAGCAAGGGTCGCCTAACCTGCCCGACCGGTCGAGCACGCAGGAGGGACCCAGCCGCGCGACCTAGACTCGTCAGGTGCAGTTTCCCCTTCCGGCCGTCAGCCTCGACGGTCTCCGCCGCAGCTTCGGTGACGTGGTGGCGCTCGACGGCATGGCGTGGAGCGCGGCCCCGGCGACCGTGACCGCCCTGCTCGGCCCCAACGGCGCCGGCAAGACCACCGCCATCGAGTGCGCCGTCGGCCTCCAGCAGCCCGACGACGGGCTCGTGCGGGTGCTCGGCGAGGACCCGTGGCACGCTCCGGCGGAGCATCGCGCCCGCGTGGGCGTCATGCTCCAGTCGGGTGGGCTGCCCAACGGCACCCGGCCGATGCGCCTGCTGCACCACCTCGCCAGCCTGTATGCCGCACCCGCCGACGTCGGCGAGCTCGCGTCCACCCTCGGCATCGACCGCTTCGACCGCACCACCATCCGCCGCCTGTCCGGCGGCCAGAAGCAGCGCGTGGCCCTCGCGGCCGCGCTGGTGGGCCGCCCCGAGGTCGTCTTCCTCGACGAGCCGACCGCCGGCCTCGACCCGCACGCCCGGCTCGACGTCTACGACCTCGTGACCCGTCTGCGCGACGAGGGCACGACGGTTGTCGTCAGCACCCACTCCTTCGAGGAGGCCCAGCGCCTGGCCGACCACCTCGTCATCGTCAGCGAGGGCCGCACGGTGGCGCAGGGACCGGTCGACGAGGTCGTCGGGCGGGGATCCCTCGAGGACGTCTACTTCGACCTGACCAGGAGGGTGCGCCAGTGACCGCCACCGACTCCCCCGACTCCCGCAAGGCCGCCGTGCCTGCCCCGACGACCCTCGGGGCCGGCGGCGTCGAGCGTGGCGGGCCGGCCTCGCCGATGCGCCGGGTGCTCGCGCAGTCCGGCTTCGAGCTCGGCACCCTCGTGCGCAACGGCGAGCAGCTGCTGGTCTCCCTCGTCCTGCCTCTCGGGGCCCTCGTCGGGCTGGTCCAGGCGAGCGTCCCCTCGCTCGGCTCGGGGCGCCGGGTCGACGTCGCCACCCCCGGGGTGCTCGCGCTCTGCATCATCTCCGCCGCCTTCACCGCCCAGGCCATCTCCACCGGCTTCGACCGTCGCTACGGCGTGCTGCGCCTCCTCGGCACGACCCCGCTCGGGCGGGACGGGCTCCTGCTCGCCAAGGCCGTGGCCACCCTCGCCGTCGAGGTCGTCCAGTGGGTCGTCATCGGGGTCGTCGGGGGCCTGCTCGGGTGGCACCCCGACGCGGCCGGCTGGGCCGCGGCCGCCCTGCTCCTGCTGATCGGGACCTGGGCCTTCGTGGCGCTTGCCCTGCTGCTCGCGGGGACCCTGCGGGCCGAGGGCGTGCTCGCCGTGGCCAACCTCGTGTGGGTGCTGCTGCTGGCCCTCGGCGGCGTGCTCGTCCCCCGCACCGAGCTGCCGGCGGGGCTGTCCCACCTGACGACCGTGCTGCCCAGCTCGGCCCTCGCCGACGGTCTGCGCACGGCGTTCGGGTCGGGCACGCTCGACGGCACGGCGGTGCTGACCCTGCTGATCTGGGGCGCCCTGGCCACCGCCCTCGCGCGTCGCACCTTCCGCTGGTCGGACTGACCTCTCCGCCCACGGCCCGTTCCCAGCGCGGACGGTGACACTGGCCGCATGGCCCTGCACGAAGATCCCGTCCACCCGCACCCCTCCCGCATCACCTCCCTGTCCGGTGGCAGTGGCCGCGGCGACCGCAACCCGTTCCTCGGAGCGGCCAACCCGGCGTACGGCGAGGAGGTCTCGCCACCCACTCACCGGCTGGCGCCCCACCCGGTCCCGGCCGACGTGGCCTACCAGGTCGTGCACGACGAGCTGCTCCTCGACGGCAGCGCGCGGATGAACCTCGCGACGTTCGTCACGACCTGGATGGAGCCCCAGGCCGAGCGCCTCATGGCCGAGTCGGTGGCCAAGAACATCATCGACAAGGACGAGTACCCCCAGACGGCGGCGATCGAGGACCGCTGCGTGGCCATCCTCGCCGACCTGTGGCACGCGCCTGCCGCCGACGGCCGCTTCACCGGCTGCTCGACCACCGGCTCGAGCGAGGCCTGCATGCTGGCGGGCATGGCGCTCAAGCGCCGCTGGGAGGCCCGCACCGGCCACGACCGGTCGCGCCGGCCCAACCTCGTCATGGGCGCCAACGTGCAGGTCTGCTGGGAGAAGTTCTGCCGCTACTGGGACGTCGAGCCGCGGATGGTGCCGGTGCAGGGCGACCGGCTGCACCTCGGGGCGGCCGAGGCCGCCGCCGCCTGCGACGACGACACCATCGGGGTCGTGGCCATCCTCGGGTCGACCTTCGACGGCAGCTACGAGCCGGTCGCCGACATCGCGGCCGCCCTCGACGCGCTCGCGGCCGGTGGGGGCCCGGACGTGCCGGTGCACGTCGACGCGGCCTCGGGCGGGATGATCGCCCCCTTCCTCGACCCCGACCTCGTCTGGGACTTCCGGCTGCCGCGCGTGGCCTCGATCAACACCTCCGGCCACAAGTACGGGCTGGTCTACCCGGGGGTCGGCTGGGCGCTGTGGCGCGACGCGGCCGCGCTGCCGGAGGACCTGGTCTTCCGGGTGAGCTACCTCGGCGGCGACATGCCGACCTTCGCCCTCAACTTCTCCCGCCCGGGCGCCGAGGTCATCGCCCAGTACTACACGTTCTTCCGGCTCGGCTTCTCCGGGATGGAGGCGGTGCAGCGCGCGTGCCGCCACGTCGCGACCGCGCTCGCCGACGAGATCGGTGCGATGCCGTCGTACCGGCTCGTCACCCGGGGCGACGAGCTGCCGGTGCTCGCCTTCACGACCGCCGACGACGTGACGACCTTCGACGTCTTCGCGGTCTCGCGCGGGCTGCGCGAGCACGGCTGGCAGGTGCCGGCCTACCGGTTCCCCCCCGACCGCACCGACCTCGCCGTGCTGCGGGTGGTGTGCCGCAACGGGTTCTCACGCGACCTCGCCGACCTGTTCCTGCGTGACCTGCACACCGTCACCGACCGGCTCGTCGAGCACGCCGGCGAGAGCGGGCGCACCGGGCCGGTCTCCTTCCACCACTGACGAGCGCCGGTGCGGCGTGACGGCATACGGTGTCGTCGTGCCGACCACCGCCTCGCCTGCCCGCCTGCGGCCCCTCACCGACGACGACGCGCCGGCTGTGCTGCACCTCAACCACCTGCACGTCGAGCTGCTCTCCCCGCTCGACGGGCCCCGGCTGGAGCGGCTGGTCGCCTGGGCCGACCACGCCGACGTCATCGAGGTGGACGGCGAGGTGGGCGGGTTCGTCCTCACCTTCGCGCCCGGCAGCGACTACGACTCCGACAACTACCGGTGGTTCGCGCAGCGCTACGACGACTTCACCTACCTCGACCGCGTGGTCGTCGACAGCCGCTTCCGGCGTCGGGGGATCGCCGCGGCCGTCTACGAGGAGCTCGAGGCCGGCGCCGGGGCGCGGATGCTGCTCGAGGTCAACGTCGACCCACCCAACGAGCCCTCGCTGGCCTTCCACCGCGGCCGGGGCTACGTCGAGGTGGGGCGCGGCGGCGAGCCCGGGCACGTGGTGGCCCTGATGGCCAAGGAGCTCTAGCGAAGCACCCGCTGGCGCAGGGCGACGGGCACCCGGCGCAGCAGCCGCTCGAGGCGCTCGCCGACCCGCTTCGACGCGGCCAGCGACACCCCGTCAGGGCGCCCGTCGCGCCCGTCGAGCAGCAGCACGCCGATCATCGCGACCGTCGCGAGGCGGGCGACGTCGCCCGCGTCGAGGGCCCGGTCGAGGCCCTGGGTCGTGAGCACCCGCTGGGCGGCGCGGTCGACGGCGTCGTACCACTGCGGCAGCGAGCGCGAGAGGATCTGCGCGTAGCGGTCGTCGCGTGGGCGGCGGCGATGACCTGGGCCAGCAGCCGCACGTCGCCCGACTCGCGACCGTCGGCGGTGATCCGCTCGGCGACCGCGAGCAGCTGAGCGAGGCTGGTGACCTCGTCGAGGGCCGGGCGTAGCGGGCCACCAGGGCCCCGGTCGCCTCGCTGCAGGCCTCGACGAGCAGGTCGTCGAGGTTGCCGAAGTGGTAGTAGACCAGCGCCTGGTTGACCCCCTCCTCCCGGGCGAGGGCTCGGGCCGTCACCGCCCCGACCCCCTGGTCGCGCACCATCGTGAAGGCCGTGTGCAGCAGCGCCTGCTTGGTCTGCGTGCTGCGCACCGCCCCACTGTGGCACGGATCGACGGCGGCCCCTCGCTGCCCCCGCCCGCCGGGCCCACCGACCTCGGCCCGCCCCCGAAGGCGTCGACCACGAGCTGCACGACCGCGACCACCCCGGGCAGCCGCAGCGCAGACCGGTCACCGGAAGCAGCCGCAGCATCCGCTCGGTGTCGGTGCAGACCCCGCAGGAGCGGGCGAGGTAGACGGTGGCGGGGGCCTCGACCCACGGCGTCGTCCGGGGCAGCCAGGACCGCACCCCGTGTGATAGTCGTCCCACTGCGGCCAGCGCCGTCCGAGCCGGGCCTGCTCGTGGGGGTCGGCGAGGGCGACACAGAAGACGACGGCGCTCCCGGTCACGGCCAGCAGCGACCACGACCCGGCGAGCGCCGCGAGGCCGGCCAGCAGCGCCACGGTGCCCGTCTGCATCGGGTTGGCCAAGTAGGCGTACGGCCCGGTGGCGACCAGTCGTTGCGGAGGGTCCCACGGCCAGGGCGTGCCCCGCCGCTCAAGATCATGAGTGAGCGCTCGGTCTCACTCGGGTCTCCCCGCCCGACCTCGCGAGTCGACACGCCGGCGGCTCACCTACATTGGAGAGGTGACCGCTGCCCCTCTCCGCACCCGCTCCAGAGCCGTCGAGGGCTGGGCGTGGGCCACCCTGGCGGCCAACGCCGTCATCATCCTGACCGGCGCCCTGGTGCGGCTGACCGGCTCGGGTCTGGGCTGCCCGACCTGGCCTCGCTGCACGACCGACTCGTTCGTGCCGCACTCCGAGCTGGGTGTGCACGGGGTCATCGAGTTCTCCAACCGGATGCTCACCTACGTGCTCATCGCCGTCGTCGTGGCCACGTTCGTCGTCGTCTGGCGGTGGGCCGGCTCGACCCGGTCGCTGCGGTGGCACGCGGGGCTGATCGCGGCCGGCGTCCCCCTCCAGGGGGTCATCGGCGGCATCAGCGTTCTGACCCGTCTGAACCCGTGGGTGGTCGCCCTGCACCTCGTGCTCTCGATGGCCCTGGTCGCCGCCTCGACGTGGCTGCTGCTGCGCGTGCGCGCCACGGGCCGGCCCGCCGGGGCTGCTCCGAACGCGGGGCTGGTCGCCCGCCGGCTCGCCGTCGCGACGTACGCGGTCACCTGGGTCGTCGTCTGGCTCGGCACGGTGGTCACCGGCAGCGGCCCGCACGCCGGTGACGTCGACGCCCCCCGCAACGGGCTGGCCCCCGAGACGACGAGCCACGTGCACGCCGCCTCGGTCTACGTGCTGCTCGCCCTCACCCTGGGGCTGTGCCTGGTGGTGCGCCGCGGCGTGCTCGCCCGCGCCGCCCGGGTGCTGCTCGTCGTCGAGCTGGCCCAGGGCGTCATCGGCTTCGTGCAGTTCTACACCGGCCTGCCGATCACCGTCGTGGCCCTGCACCTCGTCGGCGCCTCGCTGCTCGTGGCGGCCGCGACAGCGGTCCTCGTGCTGGCCGTGTCGCCCCGGCCGGCCGACGACTCCGGCGCCCGTCCGTCGCGACGCGAGCGCGCCTCCGTCTGAGCCGAGAGGTGAGCCCCCTGACGGGTAGGCGCCCGTTCATACGGACTTCTTGCGGTTGAAGCCCTGTGCTGGGGATCTGACGGGGCACGAAGGGGCACCAGCCGCAAGAAGTCGACGACGCCTCCGGGTCAGCGCAGCCGCGGGCACTCTCGCGGGCGTGAACGACGACGGTGCCGGCGAGCAGGCAGTGGTCGTCAGTCGGCCGGGGAGCCCCACCCCTCGACTCCGTCTCGCGCTCACGCTCAGCCCCGGGACACGCGCTCACCATCGGGCCGTCGGCCCATAGCCCGGGGTCAGCGGATGGCGACGTGCACGAGCGGGTCGACCGCGACCGCGACGAAGAGGATCGTCAGATAGGTGATCGAGAAGTGGAACAGCCGCATCGGCTTGAGCACCTCGGGTCCGGCTCCGGCCTCGGCCGCGCGCAGCAGGCGGTGCGCCTCCGCGAGGAACGCCGCACCTGACACCACGGCGCCGACGAGGTAGACCCACCCCATGTCGCCCACGGGGACCAGCAGCAGGGACGTCGCGACCATGACCCACGCGTAGGCGACGACTTGGCGGGCGACCACGACGAAGCGCTCGACGACGGGCAGCATGGGCACGTGGGCGGCGGCGTAGTCGTCCTTGAACTTCATCGACAGCGGCCAGTAGTGCGGGGGCGTCCAGAAGAAGATGACGGCGAAGAGAATGGCTGCCGACCAGGACACGGTGTCGGTCACGGCGGCCCAGCCCACGAGGACGGGCATGCACCCGGCCGCGCCGCCCCAGACGATGTTCTGGGTCGTGCGGCGCTTGAGCAGCATCGTGTAGACGCCGACGTAGAACAGGAGCGCGGCGAGGGCGAGACCCGAGCTGAGCCAGTTGACGAGCAGCCCGAGCCAGAGCGTCGAGCCGAGGGTGAGTGCTCCACCGAAGACCAAAGCCGCGGTCGGCGAGATGGTGCCGGTGACCAGGGGCCGGGTGCTCGTGCGGTGCATCACCGCGTCGATGTCGCGGTCCACGTAGCAGTTGAGCGTGTTGGCCGCCCCGGCCGAGAGCGTGCCCCCGATGAGGGTGGCGACCACCAGCCACAGCGAGGGGACGCCGCGCTGGGCCAGGAACATGACCGGCACCGTGGTGATCAGCAGCAGCTCGATGATCCGCGGCTTGGTCAGGGCGACGTACTGCCCGAGGGTGAAGAGCGCTCCGTGACCTCCAGGTCCGGGAGTCGTCGACAGCCCGGCGCGCGGGTCGAGAGCGGTCACGATGTCCTTCGGTATCGGGTGCGAATACCCCCCGAGTCTAACCGTCGCCCGACCGTCGTCTCGCCTGCCCCGGGCAGCGTGGAACATCGCACACTCCCGGGTACGTGCAACTGGAGAGACCCCTAGCACGAGAACAGGCATTCGCCCAGCCCCCCGAGATGTCGTGCACGTCACGTCGGGCACTAGGCTCGGTCGTGAATGCCTGGGAGTGCACGCGAACCCTCGAAGGAGACGTCACCAGTGACCACCACAGCTGCTCGCGCCGGATCGCCCATCGCGAAGCGCAGCACCGACCTGCCCACACCGATCGCGAAGAAGGCGGGCTGGAGCGACCTCGACATCCGCGCTGTCGACACCGCCCGCCTGCTCGCCGCCGACGCCGTCCAGAAGGCCGGCAACGGCCACCCCGGCACCGCGATGTCGCTGGCGCCGGTGGCCTATCTGCTCTACCAGCAGGTCATGACCCATGATCCGAGCGACCCGACCTGGTTGGGGCGCGACCGCTTCGTGCTGTCGTGCGGGCACTCGTCGCTCACGCAGTACGTCGAGCTCTTCCTCTCCGGCTACGGCCTCGAGGTCAGCGACCTGCAGGCGCTGCGCACGTGGGGCAGCCTCACCCCCGGTCACCCCGAGGTGCACCACACCAAGGGGGTCGAGATCACGACCGGCCCGCTCGGCTCCGGTCTGGCGTCGGCCGTCGGGATGGCCTTCGGCCAGCGCCGTCAGCGTGGGCTCCTCGACCCCGACGCGAAGCCGGGCGAGAGCCCCTTCGACCACCACGTCTACGTGCTGGCCTCCGACGGCGACATCATGGAGGGCGTCAGCCACGAGGCGTCAGCGCTCGCCGGCCACCAGGAGCTGGGCAACCTCACGCTCGTCTACGACCAGAACCACATCTCGATCGAGGACGACACCAACATCTCGTTCTCCGAGGACGTGGCCAAGCGCTACGAGGCCTACGGGTGGGACGTGCGCGTCGTCGACTGGCGCCAGAACGCCGCCGACGACGAGGGCGGGCACGCCTACGTCGAGGACATCGACGCCCTGTATGCCGCCATCGAGGCCGGCAAGAAGGTACGGAACAAGCCCACGCTCGTGCTGCTCAAGACGATCATCGCCTGGCCTGCGCCGACGAAGCAGAACACCGGCAAGTCTCACGGCTCGGCCCTCGGCCCGGACGAGATCGCCGCCACCAAGGAGCTGCTCGGCTTCCCCACCGGCAAGGACTTCGTCGTCGAGCGGCCCGTCCTCGCTCACACCCGTCAGGTCGTCAAGCGGGGCAAGGCCGCCCACAAGGAGTGGGACAAGGGCTACAAGGTCTGGCGCAAGGCCAACCCCGACCGCGCCACCCTGCTCGACCGGCTCGTGCGGGCCGAGCTGCCGGCCGGTCTCGGCAAGGCCCTGCCGACCTTCCCGACCGACACCGAGAAGGGCATGGCCACCCGCGCCGCGTCCGGCAAGGTGCTGAGCGCCCTGGCGGACGTCATGCCCGAGCTCTGGGGCGGCTCGGCCGACCTCGCCGAGTCCAACAACACGACCATGGCGGGCGAGCCCTCCTTCATCCCGACGGGCAAGCAGACCGACGAGTGGAAGGGCGGGCCCTACGGCCGCACCCTGCACTTCGGCATCCGCGAGTTCGGCATGGGCGCGATCATGAACGGCATCGCCCTCGAGGGCCTGACCCGACCCTACGGAGGCACGTTCCTCGTCTTCTCCGACTACATGCGCGGCGCTGTGCGCCTGGCCGCCATCCAGGGCCTGCCGGTGACCTACGTGTGGACCCACGACTCGATCGGCCTCGGCGAGGACGGTCCCACCCACCAGCCGGTCGAGCACCTCGCGTCGCTGCGGGCCATGCCCGGGCTCGACGTGGTCCGCCCCGCCGACGCCAACGAGACGGCCGTCGTCTGGCGCACCATCCTCGAGAAGGCCCGCCCGGCCGGGCTCGCGCTCAGCCGCCAACCGCTGCCGGTCGTCGACCGCACGGTCTACGCCAAGGCCTCCGGCGCCGCCAAGGGCGCCTACGTCCTCATCGACGGCGGCCCCGACGGGACGGCGTCCCCCGAGGTGATCCTCATCGCGACCGGGTCCGAGGTCGCCATCGCCATCGAGGCGCGCGCGACGCTCGAGAAGTCCGGTGTCCGCACGCGCGTCGTGTCGATGCCCTGCCGCGAGTGGTTCGAGGAGCAGTCACGCTCCTACCGCGAGAAGGTCCTGCCCTCGGCCGTGCGGGCGCGGGTCAGCATCGAGGCCGCGGTGACGTTCGGCTGGCACGACGTCGTCGGCGGCGCCGGCCGCTGCATCGGGCTCGACCACTTCGGTGCCTCGGCCGACGTCACCACGCTCTACCGCGAGTTCGGCATCACCGCGGCCGAGACGGTCAAGGCGGCCAAGGGCTCCCTCAAGGCCGTCCGGTCCTCCGGGCCAGTGCCCGCGCCGGTGACCACGGCCACCACGCCCTCGCACGACGACACCGCCCCAGCCGACAAGGCCGACGTCTCCGCTCACTGAGCCACCGGTCGCGGCGGGCCTGCGGGCCCGCCGCGCACCTCCCCGCAGTCCACACGCACCACCCGCCAAGGAAGCGATGACCATGACCAACGCCAACCTCCAGGCCCTCTCCGACGCCGGCGTCAGCATCTGGCTCGACGACCTCTCGCGCGACCGGCTCAACACCGGCAACCTCGCCGAGCTCGTCAAGACCCGCAACGTCGTCGGCGTGACCACCAATCCCTCGATCTTCCAGGCCGCCCTGTCCAAGGGCATCGCCTACGACGACCAGGTCGCCCAGCTCGCCGCCGCGGGCAAGGACGTCGAGGAGGCCGTCTTCGCGATGACCACCGACGACGTGCGCAACGCCTGCGACGTCTTCAGCACCCTGTTCACCGACACCAGCGGGGTCGACGGCCGGGTCTCCATCGAGGTCGATCCCCGCCTGGCCCACGACACGAACAGGACGATCGAGCAGGCGAAGCAGCTGCGGGACGCGGTCAACCGCGACAACGTGCTCATCAAGATCCCTGCCACCGTCGAGGGGCTGCCCGCCATCACGGCCGTCATCGCCGAGGGCATCAGCGTCAACGTCACCCTCATCTTCTCGCTCGAGCGCTACCGCGCCGTGATGAACGCCTACCTCGAGGGGCTCGAGCAGGCGCACACGGCCGGCAAGGACCTGAGCGTCATCCAGTCGGTTGCCTCCTTCTTCGTCTCGCGTGTCGACACCGAGATCGACAAGCGGCTCGACGCCATCGACACCGACGAGGCGCGTGCCCTCAAGGGCCAAGCCGGTGTCGCCAACGCGCGCCTCGCCTACCAGGCCTACGAGGAGGTCTTCTCGACCCCTCGCTGGGAGTCACTGAAGGCGGCCGGTGCCCAGCCGCAGCGACCGCTGTGGGCCTCGACCGGCGTCAAGGACCCGGCCTACCGCGACACGATGTACGTCGTCGACCTCGTCGCCCCCGGCATCGTCAACACGATGCCCGAGAAGACGCTCGACGCCACGGCCGACCACGGTGAGGTCTCCGGTGACACCATCACCGGCTACTACGCGCAGGCGCAGAAGGTCCTCGACGACCTCTCGGGCCTCGGTGTGTCCTACCCGGATGTCGTCGCGCTGCTCGAGGTCGAGGGCGTCGACAAGTTCGAGCAGGCCTGGGGCGAGCTGCTCGAGACCGTCACGGCCAACCTCGAGAAGGCGGGCAAGTGAGCTCGATCTCAGTCACTGCCTCCGGGCCTGCGGCCGACGCCGTCGCCGCGCACGTCCCCGCCCTCGTCGAGGCCGGGTTCGCCTCCAGGCTCTTTGCCCGGGACGCCACGCTGTGGGGGCCCGACGCCGAGAGCGAGTCGGCGATCCGCCTGTCGTGGGTCGGGCTGCCGCGCAGCTCGCGCCCCCTCGTCGGTGAGGTCGCGGCTATCCGCGACGAGCTGACCAGCCAGGGCCTCGACCACGTCGTCCTCTGCGGCATGGGTGGCTCGTCGCTGGCCCCCGAGGTGATCTGCGCCACGGCCGGGGTGCCGCTGACCGTGCTCGACTCCTCCGACCCCGACTACGTGCGGGCGGCGATCGCCGACCGCCTCGAGCGCAGCATCGTCGTCGTCTCGAGCAAGTCGGGATCGACCGTCGAGACCGACTCGCAGCGCAGGGCCTACGAGGCCGCGTTCACGCAGGCGGGCATCGACCCGGCGACCCGCATCGTCATCGTCACCGACCCGGGTAGCCCGCTCGACAAGGAGTCTCGCGAGAAGGGCTACCGCGTCGTCAACGCCGACCCGGACGTGGGTGGTCGCTACTCCGCCCTCACCGCCTTCGGGCTCGTGCCGAGCGGTCTGGCGGGTGTCGACATCGAGGCCCTGCTCGATGACGCCGAGTCCGTGGCCGACCTGCTCGCCGCCGACGACGACGGCAACCCCGCCCTGCGCCTGGCTGCGGCCATGGCCGGTACCGACCCGCTGCGTGACAAGCTCGTCCTCGTCGACGAGGGCTCGGGCATCGTCGGCTTCGCCGACTGGGCCGAGCAGCTTATCGCCGAGTCGACCGGCAAGCAGGGCACCGGGGTGCTGCCCGTCGTCGTGTCCGACGACGCCGACCCCGAGGTCAGCCACCCCGCAGCCGACGTCACGGTGGTCCACCTGGTGAGCCTCGACGGCGACGGCGACGGCGACGGCGACTCGCCGCAGGTCGACCCGGCCAGCAGCGCGGTGTTCGTCGGTGGCTCGCTCGGGGCGCAGATGCTGCTGTGGGAGGTCGCCACGGCGGCTGCCGGCCGACTGCTGGGTATCAACCCCTTCGACCAGCCCGACGTCGAGAGCGCCAAGAAGGCCGCCCGTGCGCTGCTCGACGAGGGGCTGGGCTCTGCTTCCGAGCCCGATGCCGTCGACGGCTCGGTCGAGATCCACGCCATCGGCGGTGCCGAGGGATGGCTCGGCGACGCGACGACCGTGGCGGATGCCCTCTCGGCGCTCTTCGCCCAGGTCGACCCCGAGGCCGGCTACGTGTCGATCATGGCCTACCTGGACCGTCTCGAGGATGCTCCCCTCGCGGCCTCTCGGCGCGCCGTGGCGACCCGCACCGGGCGCCCGACGACCTTCGGCTGGGGGCCGCGGTTCCTGCACTCCACCGGCCAGTTCCACAAGGGGGGTCCCCGCGTGGGCGTCTACCTCCAGCTGACGGCGGCCCCGCTCGACGACCTCGCCATCCCGGGACGGGAGTTCACCTTCGGTGACTTCATCGCCTCGCAGGCTGCTGGGGACGCGGCGGTGCTCGCCGACGACGACCACCGTCGGCCGGTGCTGCACCTGCACCTGACCGACCACGGCGCGGGCCTCGAGCAGGTCACCGCAGCCCTCGGCGTCACCACCGCAGACGCATGACTCCCGCGCGCGTCGCTCCTGGCGCCAACCCCCTGCGCGACCCCCGCGACCGTCGGCTGCCCCGTATCGCCGGACCGTGCGGCATGGTCCTCTTCGGCGTGACCGGAGACCTGTCCCGCAAGAAGCTCATGCCGGCGATCTACGACCTGGCCAACCGCGGCCTGCTCCCGCCGGGCTTCTGCCTCGTGGGCTTCGCCCGCCGTGACTGGGCCGACCAGGACTTCGGCCAGGTCGTCTACGAGTCGGTCAAGGAGCACGCCCGCACCCCCTTCCGCGAGGACGTGTGGCGCAACCTGTCCGAGGGGTTCCGCTTCGTCCCGGGCACCTTCGACGACCCGGCGGCCTACGACCTGCTCGCGAAGACGGTGCACAGCCTCGAGGAGGAGCGCGGCACGGGCGGCAACCTCGCGTTCTACCTCTCCATCCCCCCGGGCTTCTTCTCCGAGGTCTGCGAGCAGCTCGAGCGCTCTGGCCTGGCCAAGACCAGCGGCGAGAGCTGGCGGCGCGTGGTGATCGAGAAGCCCTTCGGCCACGACCTGGCCAGCGCCCGTGAGCTCAACACCATCGTCGAGAGCGTCTTCCCGTCCGACTCGGTCTTCCGCATCGACCACTACCTCGGCAAGGAGACGGTCCAGAACCTCCTCGCCCTGCGCTTCGCGAACCAGATGTTCGAGCCGATCTGGAACGCGAACTACGTCGACCACGTGCAGATCACCATGGCCGAGGACATCGGCATCGGCGGTCGAGCCGGCTACTACGACGGCATCGGCGCGGCCCGCGACGTCATCCAGAACCACCTGCTCCAGCTCCTGGCCCTCACGGCCATGGAGGAGCCGGTCTCGTTCAACGCCAAGGACCTGCGCGCCGAGAAGGAGAAGGTCCTCTCGGCCGTGAGGGTGCCGGCCGACATCGACGCCGACACCCAGCGCGGGCAGTACGCCGGCGGCTGGCAGGGTGGCGACGAGGTCGTCGGCTACCTCGACGAGGACGGTGTGGCCACCGGATCGGTCACCGAGACGTATGCCGCGGTCAAGCTCGAGGTCGACACCCGCCGGTGGGCGGGAGTCCCCTTCTACCTGCGCACGGGCAAACGCCTCGGCAAGCGGGTCACCGAGATCGCCGTCGTCTTCAAGAAGGCCCCGCACCTGCCCTTCGACGACACCGCGACCGAGGAGCTGGGCCAGAACGCGATCGTCATCCGGGTGCAGCCCGACGAGGGCATCACCATGCGCTTCGGCTCCAAGGTGCCCGGTGCCCAGATGGAGGTGCGCGACGTGACCATGGACTTCGGCTACGGCAACGCGTTCACCGAGTCGTCTCCCGAGGCCTACGAGCGACTGATCCTCGACGTCCTGCTGGGCGAGCCGCCGCTCTTCCCCCGCCACGAGGAGGTCGAGCTGTCGTGGAAGATCCTCGACCCGATCGAGGCGTGGTGGACGACTCACGGCAAGCCGCAGCCCTACCCCGCGGGGGGCTGGGGACCCAAGGCCAGCGACGACATGATGGCCCGGGACGACCGCACCTGGAGGATGCCATGACCTCACCCCAGAACCGTGTGACCGCTCGACAGACCGGGGGCACGCCGTGATCATCGACCTGCCCAAGACCACGAGCGTCTCGGTCAGCAAGAAGCTGGTCAAGCTGCGCAACGACGTCGGTGCGATGACCCTCGGACGGGTGCTGACGCTGGTGATCGTCGTCGATGACACGCAGGCCGAGGACATCATCGAGGCGGCCAACGACGCGAGCCGCCAGCACCCCTGCCGCATCATCGTGGTCGTCGCGGGCAACCGGCGCGGCACCAACCGCATGGACGCCCAGATCCGCGTCGGTGGTGACGCGGGGGCGAGCGAGGTCGTCATCCTGCGTCTCTTCGGCGCCCTGGCCAACCACGGCGAGTCGGTCGTCGTGCCGTTGCTGCTGCCCGACTCCCCCGTCGTCGCCTGGTGGCCGCACGAGGCCCCGGCCGACCTGCGCAAGGACCCGATCGCCCTGATGGCCCAGCGCCGCATCACCGACGCCGCCGAGGCACCCAGCCCCAAGGCGGCCCTCAAGAAGCTGGCGAAGACCTACGTCCCAGGTGACACCGACCTGGCCTGGACCCGCATCACGCTCTGGCGAGGGCTGCTCGCCGCAGCCCTCGACGGACCCCCGTTCCTGCCGGTCACCCAGGCGGTGGTCGCAGGCGCGGTCGACTCACCGTCGTCGGACATGCTGGCCGCCTGGCTCGCGGTCACGCTGAAGGTGCCCGTCGAGCGGGTGCGCACCAAGGCCGGCAGCGGCGTCGTCAGCGTGCGCCTCGACCGGGAGAACGGCCCGATCGACCTCGCCCGCCCCGACGGCGTCATCGCGACGCTCTCCCAACCCAGCCAGCCCGACCGGCGGATCAGCCTGAAGCGTCGCGGCCTGGCCGAGTGCCTGGCCGACGAGCTGCGTCGGCTCGATGCCGACGAGGTCTACGCGGAGACGCTGGTCCGCGGCCTGCCGACCCTGACCCCGGCCTCGAAGACGGCGAGCGAGGCAGCCGCCGACGGCGACCTCATGTCAGCCGGGGAGTCGCGACGCATCTCGCGTGAGCTGGCCCACAACCCCTCGGCAGCGCTGGCTTCCGAGATGGTCACGGCGCCGGAGCCGCCGCAGACCGGCGACGAGGGGCAGGTCAAGCACGCGACGACCCGCAAGCTGGCCGAGAAGCCGACTCCTCGTGAGAAGGAGGTCGCCCGGGCGTCGGGCTCGTCCGCTCCCGCGAAGGACAAGCCCAAGAAGGCCGCCGCCACTCGGCGTCCCTCCGCGACCACCGCCGAGCTGACATGACCACGACGACCCAGGTCGTCGTCCACCCGAGCAAGCAGTCCCTGGCTGACGCGGCCGGTGCCCGCCTCGCGACGGCCCTGCTCGACGCCCAGGCCGCACGAGGCGAGGCCCACGTCGTCCTCACCGGTGGCTCGATGGGCTCGGCGGTCATCACCTCACTGGTCGCCGACGCAGGGCGTTCGGCCGTCGACTGGTCGACGGTGTGGGTGTGGTGGGGTGACGAGCGCTATCTCGTGGCCGGTGACGACGACCGCAACGACACCCAGAACGACATGGCCGGGCTGAGCACCCTCGGGCTCGACCCCAGAAGGGTCATGCGGGTCGCCGGCCCGGACAGCAGCGAGTCGGCCGAGCACAGCGCCTCCGCGTATGCCGCGGCCCTCGCTGCCCACGGCGACGTCCTCTTCGACGTGGTCCTGCTGGGCGTCGGCCCCGACGGCCACGTCGCGTCACTGTTCCCGCACCACGAGGCGCAGCGCAGCGAGGGGACCCCCGCCGTGGCGGTGCACGACTCGCCCAAGCCACCCGCCGACCGCGTCAGTCTGACCTTCGAGCGGTTGGGTCGCGCCCGCGAGGTCTGGTTCCTGGTCTCAGGACCCGACAAGGCGCAGGCCGTCTCGCGTGCCCTGGCGCCCGGGGTCGACCGCTGGGACGTCCCGGCCGGCGGCGTGCACGGCACCGAGGCCACGAGGTGGCTCGTCGACCAGGACGCCGCCACCCCCTGACGGAACCCGCGCCCGACGTGACGCAGCGTCGAGGGGTGCCGGGGTCGTTACTGGATGAGGCCGCGGTCGCGCAGCGTCGTGAGCGCCTCGTCGAGGATCGCCTTGCCGTCGGCGTCGGAGCGACGCTCCTTGACGTAGGCCAGGTGGGTCTTGTAGGGCTCCACCTTGTGGGCCGCGGGAGGATTGGCCCGGTCCTGACCAGCAGGCAGCCCGCACCGCGGGCAGTCCCAGGTCACGGGCAGAGCGAGCCCGGACTCGTGGGCGAAGCTGGGAGTGGTCTCGTGGCCGTTGGAGCACCAGTAGGAGATGATCACCCGAGGGGCGGCGTCGCCGCGCTCGGCCTCTCCCATGGGCCCTGCGCCGACCCTGCTGCCTCGAATTGCGTTTCCGCCAGCCATCAGATCGTGTCCTTCCGTCGGGTGCCCCCCCCGGGGCAGGTGGGGTTGTGGGGCGTGGGTCAGTTGGCGAAGCGGGTCAGCAGCTGCAGACCGACGACCGTGACGAACCAGATGATGCTGATGGCGATGGTGAAGCGGTCGAGGTTGCGCTCGGCCGTCGTCGAGCCGCCGAGGGAGCTGGACATCCCGCCGCCGAACATGTCCGACAGGCCGCCACCCTTGCCCTTGTGCAGGAGGATGAGCAGGATGAGGAAGAGGCTGGCGAGCACGAGGACGACGTCGAGCCCGATCTTCACGGCGTTCACGCTGCGGGGTGTCCTTGTCGGTTCGGTGGTGTCTGAGGAGGTCGGCGGCCGTGGTTGATCCCGCGGCAACCCGACCGGGCAAGGCTACCCCACCCCCGTGGGGAGACGTGCCCGGACACGGACTCCCCACGGTGGTCGAGGGCCTGGTCAGAGCGCTCAGAGACCCACGTGGTCGCGGTACCGACAGATCGCGGCGAACTCGGTCGGGTCGATCGACGCGCCTCCGACGAGGGCGCCGTCGACGTCTTCCTGCGCCATGATCGACGCGATGCTGGCTGCCTTGACCGACCCGCCGTAGAGGATCCTGACCGCATCGGCGACATCGCCGGAGTAGAGCTCGGCCAGCAGCGTCCGGATCGCCGCGCAGACCTCCTGCGCGTCGTCGGGGGTTGCCACCTCGCCGGTGCCGATGGCCCACACGGGCTCGTAGGCCACGACGAGGGTGCGGGCCGCCTCCTTGCTCACCCCGGTGAGACCGGCTCGCAGCTGGTCGAGGACGAACGGCACGTGGCCGCCCTCCCGGCGCACGTCGAGCCCCTCGCCGCAGCACAGGATCGGTGTCAGCCCGTGCTGGAAGGCGGCTGTCACCTTCGCCGCGACGGTCTCGTCGGTCTCGGCGTGGTACTCCCGACGCTCGCTGTGGCCCACGACGACGTAGGTACACCCCAGCTTGGCCAGGAAGGTGCCCGAGACCTCACCCGTGTAGGCCCCCGCGGTGTGCCGCGAGAGGTCCTGGGCACCGAAGCGGAGCAGCAGCCGATCGCCCTCGACGAGGGTCTGGACCGATCGCAGGTCGGTGAAGGGCGGGAAGACCGCCACCTCGACCGCGGCGTAGTCGTGCTTGGCGTCGCGCAGGGTCCAGTCAAGCTTCTGCACGAGGTGGGTCGCCTGCAGGTGGTCGAGGTTCATCTTCCAGTTGCCGGCGATCAGCGGCGTCCGTCCGGCGGGGGCCTGGCGCGCGGCCATCAGGCCTGCTCCTCGTCGAGGACGGTGATGCCGGGCAGCTGCTTGCCCTCGAGGTACTCCAGGCTCGCCCCACCGCCGGTGGAGATGTGCCCGAACTGGTCGTCGGTGAAGCCGAGCTGACGGACGGCGGCAGCCGAGTCCCCACCACCGACCACGGTCAGGCCGCCGGCCGCCGTGACGTCGACGAGCGCCTGGCCCAGGGCACGGGTGCCCTCGGCGTACGGCGCCATCTCGAAGGCTCCCATGGGGCCGTTCCAGAAGACCGTGCGTGCGTCGGCGAGCTTCTGCGCGAACAGCCGGCTCGACTCCGGGCCGATGTCGAGGCCCATCCGGTCTGCGGGGATGGCGTCAGCGGCCACGACCTCGTGCGCCGCATCGGCCGAGAACGCGTCGGCCGCCACGACGTCGACCGGCAGCACGATCTCGACGCCCCTCTCTGCCGCGTCGCGCAGATAGCCCTTGACGACGTCGACCTGGTCGGCTTCGAGCAGGCTCGTGCCGACCTCGTGGCCCTGGGCCTTGAGGAAGGTGAAGACCATGCCGCCGCCGATGAGCAGGCGGTCGGCGGTCTGGAGCAGGTTGCCGATGACGCCGAGCTTGTCGGAGACCTTGGCGCCACCCAGCACCACCGCATACGGACGCTCGGGGGTCTCGGTCAGCCGCCGCAGCACGGCGACCTCGGTGGTCACCAGCCCGCCGGTGTAGGAGGGGAGGAGCCGGGCCACGTCGTAGACCGAGGCCTGCTTGCGGTGGACGACCCCGAAGCCGTCGGAGACGAAGGCGTCGGCCAGCCCGGCGAGCTGGCCGGCGAACTCGGCCCGCTCGTCGTCGGTCTTGGCCGTCTCGCCGGGGTTGAAGCGGAGGTTCTCGAGCAGGACGACGTCGCCGTCGGACGCTCCTGCGACGGCGGCCCGCGCGGACTCGCCCACGGTGTCGCCGGCAAAGGTCACCGCCCGCCCGAGCAGCTCGCCGAGCCGGGCCGCCACGGGGGCGAGGGAGTACCTCGCCTCGGGCGCGCCCTTCGGCCGCCCGAGGTGGGCGCACACGATCACGCGTGCGCCCGCCTCGGAGAGCTCGCGGATCGTCGGTACGGACGCCCGGATGCGACCGTCGTCGGTGATCGTCTCCCCGTCCAGGGGGACGTTGAGGTCCGAGCGCACGAGCACGCGAGTGCCGTGCAGGTCACCCGCCAGCAGGTCGGCAAGAGTTCTCAACGGGTCAGCGGCCGGTCAGAGGTCGCGGCCGACGAGGACGACGAGGTCGACGAGCCGGTTGGAGTAGCCCCACTCGTTGTCGTACCAGCCGACCACCTTGACCTGGTTGCCGAGGACCTTCGTGAGGCCGGCGTCGAAGATGCACGAGTGCGGGTCTGTGACGATGTCGGACGAGACGATGGGGTCCTCGGTGTACTTGAGGAATCCCTTGAGCGGGCCGTCGGCCGCGGCCTTGACGATCGCGTTGACCTCGGCGGCAGTCGTCTCGCGGCCCGACTCGAAGGTGAGGTCGGTGGCCGACCCGGTGGGGATCGGCACCCGCAGCGCGAAGCCGTCGAGCTTGCCCTTCAGCTCGGGCAGGACGATCCCGATCGCCTTGGCCGCACCGGTCGAGGTCGGCACGATGTTGAGGGCGGCGGCACGGGCGCGACGCAGGTCCTTGTGAGGACCGTCCTGGAGGTTCTGGTCCTGGGTGTAGGCGTGGATGGTCGTCATGAGGCCCTTGACGATGCCGAGGTCGTCGTTGAGGGCCTTCGCCATCGGCGCGAGGCAGTTCGTGGTGCACGACGCGTTGGAGATGATCGTGTGGGTCGCGGGGTCGTACTGCTCGTGGTTGACGCCCATCACGATGGTGACGTCCTCGTTGCTCGCGGGCGCCGAGATGATGACCTTCTTCGCCCCGGCGTCGACGTGCGCCCTGGCCTTGGTCGCGTCGGTGAAGAAGCCGGTGGACTCGATGACGACATCGACACCGAGGGCGCCCCACGTCAGGGCGGAGGGGTCTCGCTCGGCGAAGGCCTTGAACGCCTGGCCGTCGACCGCGATCTCGTCGTCGGTGTGCGTGACCTCGCCGTCGAGGCGGCCGAGGATCGAGTCGTACTTGAGCAGGTGGGCGAGCGTGGCGTTGTCGGTCAGGTCGTTGACGGCGACGATCTCGATGTCGGCGCCCGCGGCCCGCACGGCCCGGAAGAAGTTGCGGCCGATGCGGCCGAAGCCGTTGATCCCTACGCGGACAGTCATGGGTGGTCGAGCCTTCCGATGGTGGGTCTGTCGTGGGTCGGGCGGCCGCCGTGCCCGGCTCCGCGCCGTCATCCACCCTAGTGCCCGGCTCGGACGACCGGACCTGCCCGTCCGTCTGCCGGTCAGTCGAGCATGTCGGCGGTGAGGCTGGCCTCGGTGCTCGCGATGCCGAGGTCCTCCGCACGCTTGTCGGCCATCGCCAGCAGGCGACGGATCCGCCCGGCCACCGCGTCCTTGGTCATCGGCGGATCGGCCAGCTGGCCCAGCTCCTCGAGGGACGACTCCTTGTGCTCCAGCCTCAGCGTGCCCGCCTGGCGCAGGTGGTCGGGCATCTCGGGGCCGAGGATCTCCATCGCCCGCTCGACCCGAGCCCCCGCTGCGACGGCGGCGCGCGCGGAGCGACGCAGGTTGGCGTCGTCGAAGTTGGCCAGGCGGTTGGCCGTGGCGCGCACCTCGCGACGCATCCGCCGCTCCTCCCAGGCGAGCACGGCGTCGTGGGCGCCGAGCCTCGTGAGCATCGCGGCGATGGCGTCGCCGTCGCGGATGACGACCCGGTCGACCCCGCGCACCTCCCGAGCCTTGGCCGAGATGCCGAGCCGTCGGGCCGCACCGACCAGGGCAAGGGCCGCCTCCGGCCCCGGGCAGGTCACCTCCAGGGCCGACGAGCGCCCCGGCTCGGTGAGCGAACCATGGGCGAGGAACGCTCCGCGCCAAGCGGCTTCGGCATCGCAGGCAGCGCCGCTCACGACCTTGGGCGGCAGACCGCGCACCGGGCGTCCGCGCGAGTCGACGAGCCCCGTCTGGCGGGCCAGCGTGGCGCCCTCCTCGACCACCCGCACGACGTACCGGCTGCCCTTGCGCAGGCCGCCGGCCGACATCACGAGCACCTCCGACCGGTGGCCGTAGACCTCACCGATGAACATCCGCAGCCGACGAGCCGCCTGCGCGGTGTCGAGCTCGGCCTCGACCACGATCTGGCCGCCGACGATGTGCAGACCACCCGCGAAACGCAGCGTCGCCGCCACCTCGGCCTTGCGGCAGCAGGGCTTCGTCACCGGTAGGCGGCTCAGCTCGTCCTTGACCTTCGCCGTCATCGCCATGCGCACCATCCTGCCATCGGTCTCGAGCGACCTTAGCCGATGATGTCCCGATATGCGGCGGCCAGGCGGAGGGAGTCGTGCTGGCCCCGGTCGCGCAGCCGCGATACCGGACTGACCACGAGCTCGGCCCCGAGGGCCTTGGCCGCCGCCTCGAGGTCGTCGTGCCCCTGCGGGCCCTCGAGCGTGGTGGGGTCGGCCAGCACGACGTCGAAGGTCAGACCCGGCGCGTGCCGCACCAGTGACGCCAGGTGGTCGGCAGCCCGAAACCCTTTGGTCTCATCGGTGCTCACCTCCAGGTTGAGATTGAGCAGGCGCTGCGCCGAGGTCGACGCGAGGGCATCGCGCAGGCTCGGCACCAGCACGTGCGGAAGCACCGAGGTGAACCACGAGCCGGGGCCGAGCACCACCCAGTCGGCGTCGTGGATGGCGCCCAGGGTCTCGGGGGGACACGGTGCGTCCGACGGGCGCAGGCGCACCTCCTCGACCCGCCCCTTCGCCGTCGCCACGCGGTGCTGTCCCCTCACCGTGCTCGTCACCCCCCAGCGGTCGAGCACGTCGGCCTCGATCTCGAGGGGCACCCCGGACATCGGCAGCACCCGGCCCCGCGAGTTGAGCAGGCGCCCCACCAGGTCGAGCCCGCCCACGGTGTCGCCGAGGAGGTCCCACAACGACACGATGAGCAGGTTGCCGAGCGAGTGCCCACCCAGTGGCCCGTCACCGGCGAACCGGTGCTGGAGCACGTCACGCCAGGTGTGTCCCCACGCGGTGTCGTCGCACAGCGCCGCGAGCGCCATCCGCAGGTCTCCCGGTGGCAGCACGGCGAACTCGTCCCGCAGCCGCCCCGACGAGCCCCCGTCGTCGGCGACCGTGACCACGGCCGTCACCCGGTCGGTGACGAGCTTGAGCGCCGCCAGCGACGCCGCGAGACCGTGCCCACCGCCGAGCGCGACGACACGCGTCTCCCGACCCGGTCCCGCCACGGGTCACTCCCGCCCGAAGTCGCGGTGCACGACGAAGGTCTCGACCCGGTCGCTCGCCAGCTCACGCGCCAGACGCTCGGCGATCGCCACCGACCGGTGCTTGCCCCCGGTGCACCCCACGGCGAGCGTGCTGTAGCGCCGCCCCTCGCGCACGTAGCCGTCGACGACGGGGACCATCAGCGCCACCACCGCGTCGACGAACTCGAGAGCGCCGGGCTGGGCCAGCACGTAGTCGGCCACCGGGGCGTCGCGGCCGGAGAGAGCTCGCAGCTCCGGCACCCAGAAGGGGTTGGGCAGGAAGCGCATGTCGTAGACGAAGTCGGCGTCGAGCGGCACGCCGTACTTGAAGCCGAAGGACATGACGGCGAGCCGGATCTGGGCGCGCCCACCCTCCTCGAAGAGCGACGAGACCTTCGAGCTGAGCTGGTGGACGTTGAGCCCTGAGGTGTCGACGATCAGGTCGGCTTCGGAGCGCAGCTCGCCGAGCAGCTCGCGCTCACGCAGGATGCCGTCGAGCAGCCGTCCCTTGCCCTGCAACGGGTGCGGGCGGCGCACGCTCTCGAATCGGCGCACGAGCGCCTCGTCGGTGGCGTCGAGGAAGACGATGTTGGGTCGGTGCCCGGTGCGGCCGAGGTCGCTGATGATGCTACCGAAGTCGGCGAAGATGCCGTGGCTGCGCACGTCGACCACGGCAGCCAGACGGGGCAACCGGCCCTCCCCCAGCCGGGTGAGGTAGTCGGCGTGCAGCTCGAGCAGCTGGGGAAGCATCTGGGGCGGCAGGTTGTCGACGACGTACCACCCGCGGTCCTCGAGCACGTTGGCGGCGGTCGACCGTCCGGCCCCGCTCATGCCGGTGAGGACGACGATGGGCTCTCCGGCTCCTGCGGGGGCCGGCTGCTCGCTCATGGCTCCCACCCTAGTAGGGCCCATCCGCGGTCCCCCGTCAGTCGAGCACCTCACCGGTGGTGAGGTTGACCGCCGGGGTGAGGGTCGCGCCCTCGACGCGCAGCCGCTGGACCACCGTCGCCGCGACCGCGGGCCCGATGCCCGGCACCTGCTCCACCTCCTCGACGGACGCGGCCCGCAGCTTCTTCACGGAGCCGAAGGCCTTCAGCAGGGCCCCGCGGCGCGTCTCACCGAGACCCGGTATGCCGTCGAGCGCCGACGTCGTCATCGCCTTGGAGCGCCGCTGACGGTGGAAGGTGATGGCGAAGCGGTGCGCCTCGTCGCGCAGCCGCTGCAGCAGGTAGAGACCCTCGCTCGTGCGCGGTAGGATCACCGGGAAGTCCTGACCCGGCACCCAGACCTCCTCGAGGCGCTTGGCCAGGCCCACGATCGCCACGTCGTCCACCCCGAGCGCGGACAGGGCGGCGCGCGCAGCGTTGACCTGAGGCAGGCCCCCGTCGACCACCACGAGGTTGGGTGGGTAGGCGAACCGGCGCGGCCGACCGGTCTCCTCGTCGATCGGGCCGCTTGAGCGCCGACCCGTCTCGTCGACCTCGAGCGCCGGACCACGCGTCACCGCAGACGCCTCCGCCGCGAGGGCCTCGGCCTCCCGCTCCCGGTCGCCGAGATAGCGGGCGAAGCGCCGGGTGAGCACCTCGTGCATCGCGGCGGTGTCGTCGATCGTGGCCAGCTCGCCGTCGAGCCCCGGCTCGAGTGCCCCCCGGACGATGAAGCGGCGGTACTCCGCCTTGCGGGGCAGCCCGTCCTCGAAGACGACCATCGACGCGACGACGTTGGTGCCCTGCACGTGGCTGACGTCGAAGCACTCGATCCGCAAGGGTGCGTCCTCGAGCTCGAGCACCTCCTGGATCTCCTGCAGGGCCAGGCTCCGGGCGGTGAGGTCGCCGGCCCGAGCCACCTTGTGGCGGGCGAGTGACTGCTCCGCGTTGCGATGCACCGTCTCCATCAACGACCGCTTGTCGCCGCGCTGGGGCACCCGCAGGTCGACCTGGGACCCGCGCAGGTCGCTCAGCCAGACCTGGACGGCGTCGTCGTCGGTGGGCATCACCGGGACCAGCACCTCGCGGGGGACGGCGTCCGCGCCCTGGTCGCCGTAGACCTGCAGCAGCAGGTGCCAGACGAGGTCGGGCAGCTCTTCGCTCTCCTTCTCGACGACCCACCCGCGCTGTCCGCGGATGCGGCCGCCTCGCACGTGGAAGACCTGGACCGCGGCCTCGAGCTCGTCGTCGGCCAGGGCGAAGACGTCCGCGTCCGTCGCGTCGCCGAGCACGACCGCCGACTTCTCGAGCGCGCGCTGGAGGGCACCGATGTCGTCGCGCAGCCGGGCCGCGAGCTCGAACTCGAGGTCGTCCGAGGCCTGCTTCATCCGCTGCTCGATGCGTGCGACGAACTTGGTGGTGTTGCCCGCCATGAAGTCGCAGAAGTCCTCGGAGATCTGACGGTGCTCCTGCTCGGAGACCCGTCCGACGCAGGGGGCGGAGCACTTGTCGATGTAGCCCAGCAGGCAGGGGCGACCGCTCGCCGCCGCCCGCTTGAAGACCCCTGACGAGCAGGTGCGCATCGGGAAGGGACGCAGCAGCAGGTCGAGGGTCTCGCGGATGGCCCAGGCGTGGGAGAACGGACCGAAGTAGCGGGTGCCCTTCCGCTTGACGCCGCGCAGGACCTGCGCCCGGGGGAACTCCTCGCCGAGCGTGACGGCGAGGAACGGGTAGGACTTGTCGTCGCGGTACTTGACGTTGAAGCGTGGGTCGTACTCCTTGATCCAGGAGTACTCGAGCTGGAGTGCCTCGACCTCGGTCTTGACGACCGTCCACTCGACGCTGGCCCCGGTGCGGACCATCGTCGCGGTCCGCGGGTGCAGGGCGGCGATGTCCTGGAAGTAGGACGAGAGTCGCGGGCGCAGTGACTTGGCCTTGCCGACGTAGATGACCCGCCCGTCGCGGTCGCGGAAGCGGTACACCCCGGGGTCGGTAGGGATCTCCCCCGGCTTCGGACGGTAGGTCGAGGGATCAGCCACGCCCCCAGCGTAGGTCGGACCTACGACACGACGACGTCGGTCCCCTTGACCGTGGCGGTCCGGGGGGCCAGCGGCTGCCGGGCCGGTCCCTGGCTCGGCGCCCCGGTGGCGATGTCGAACATGCTGCCGTGGCAGGTGCACTCGATCTGGCCGCCCTCGATCTTGGAGACCGGGCAGCCCTGGTGGGTGCAGACGACGCTGAACGCCTTGAACGAGTCCTTCGTGGGCTGGGTGACGACGACGTCGCCGACGATCTTCCCGCCGCCCACGGGGATGTCGGCGACCGGCACGGTCGTCCCGGTGGCCGCACCGCCCGCGGGCGCACCCGAGGCGGGGGCCGGGCCGGACGAGCCGCACCCGCCGAGGCCCACCACGGCGGCTGTCCCGACCCCCAGCGCACAGGCAGAGCGGACGAGGGTGCGGCGGTCGACCTGGGGCTGCGTCATGGGTGCTCCTGGGAGGTTGGGCGATGGAGGCGGGCGCGAGCGGACCAGCTGGGGACGCCCGCGCGGGTGTCGTCGTCCCCACGCCCAACGCCCAACGGTCACGAATGGTTCGCGTCCGCCGCGCGACCCCGCGAGGCGCGGATTCCGTCAGTCGGAGCTGACATCGGATTATTACGAGAAGGACACGAGAGACGGGTCCCGGCCACGGCGTCGGATGCGACCAGTAGCGTCGTGGGCAGCGGTTCGTCCGTGCCGTTGTCGGCGACCCCGAACGACCCTTCCGAGCGCTCTGACCTGCTCGAACGTCCCGAGCAGGACCTTCGGACTCCATGAGGTCACAGGTGTGTCGCATCCCTTGACACCCCCCACTCGGATGGACCACTGTGTGGGCGCACCGGGCCGCGACGGCCCGGAGCCGCGCCGACCTCGGCGCACTGGCACGACCGACGCTCCTGTCGGCAGATCTTTGGAGGACTTACTTGCTGCGGACACGCACTCTCGTCAACCTGGCCGCTCTCGGTGCCACCGGAGCCCTGGTCCTGTCGGCCTGCTCCAACTCGTCCACGAGCACGGGAGGTGGACTCGGTGCGGGCGCCACGGGTGGCGGTGCCGCCGGAGGGTCGACCTACACCGTCGCCTTCCAGGGCCCGCTGTCCGGTGACAACCAGCAGCTGGGCATCAACGAGGTCAACGGCGTCGAGCTCGCCATCGAGCAGGCCAATGCCTCGGGCAATCTCGGCTTCACCCTCAAGCTGCTCAAGGCCGACGACGGCGGCGACGCCTCCAAGGCCCCGGCCGCCGCGGCCCAGGTCCTGCAGGACGCGACGGTGATGGGAGTCGTCGGACCCTCCTTCTCCGGCACCAGCAAGGCCGTCGGCCAGGACTACGGCAATGCCCAGCTGGCCATCGTCAACCCCTCGGCCAGCAACGGGACCCTGCAGACCCTGGGCTTCAAGACCTGGCACCGCATCGTCCCCAACGACTTCGCCGAAGGTCCCGCCATGGCGGACTGGCTCGCGAAGAAGTCGCAGAAGGTCTTCGTGCTCAACGACCTGTCCGACTACGGCGCCGGCGTGGCCGGAGCCGTCGAGAAGGAGCTCAAGACGAAGGGCATCGCGGTCGTGACGGCGGGAGTCGACGCGAAGACCACCGACTACGGCGCCACGGCCCAGACCATCAAGCAGTCAGGCGCCACCGCCCTCTTCTACGGCGGCTACGACGCCCAGGCCGCACTGCTCGCCAAGGCCCTCACCGCAGTCGACTACACCGGTCTCCGCTCCGCCGGCAACGGCGTGAAGTCCTCGGTCTTCACCTCCGGCGCCGGCGCCTCCGGCAATGGCTGGTACTTCAGCTGCGGCTGCCAGGACGCGACGGTGGCCCCGGACTCGAAGGCCTTCACCGCGGCCTACCAGACGAAGTTCAACACCCCGCCGTCCACCTACTCCCCCGAGGCGTTCGACGCCGCGAACCTGCTGATCGACGCGATCAAGGCGGCCAAGGCTGCCGGCACCGTCGACCGGGCGTCGGTCAACGCGCAGGTCACCAAGGCCGACTTCACGGGCATCACGGGCACGATCAAGTTCGGCGCGAACGGCGACCTGCCGGCCGGCGTCGGCACGGTCAACCTCTTCCAGCAGAAGGACGGCAAGATCGTCTCGCTCGGAGACGTCGGCTCCGCCAGCTAGACCTGGGCCTCACCGGCCAGTGACTCACCCGTGCCGAGGGTCTGCGTTCGTCCGTCCCGACGAATGCAGACCCTCGGTGGCTCTGCCCCACCATCCTGGGCCCTGCACGTGACTGGAGAACCCGACGCGATGTCCGACTTCCTCACCTACTTCATCCTGGGCCTGACGCGCGGCTCGATGTACGCGCTGATCGCCCTCGGCTACACGCTCGTCTACGGCGTCCTCCAGCTGATCAACTTCGCCCACAGCGAGGTCTTCATGTCGGGTGCCTTCGGGTCATACCTCGTGATCGGCCTCTTCGTCCACAACGGCGACATCCTGCCGTGGTACGGCGTCATCGCCGTGCTCATCCTCGGGCTGGCCTCCGGTGCCGCCGTCGGGGCCTTCGTCGCCTGGACCCTCGAACGCGTGGCCTATCGACCGTTGCGCAGGCGGGGGGCACCCAAGCTCGCCTTCCTCATCAGCGCGATCGGCATGTCCTTCTTCCTCTCGCAGCTCGCGGGCAAGATGTTCAACCGCCTCAGCCAGAACTCGTTCCCGACGTACTTCAACCAGAACATGTCGGTCCTGAAGATCGGGGGGGCGAACGTGACCCTCATCCAGGCCATCGTCATCGTCAGCGCCCTCGTGATGATGCTGGGCCTCGACCGGCTCGTGTCCGGCACCAAGCTGGGCCGCAGCATCCGCGGGGTGGCAGAGGACGCGCCGACCGCGGCGCTGATGGGCATCAACATCGACAAGACCATCTCGCGCACCTTCATCATCGGCGGGGCCCTCGGGGGCGCGGCCGGCTTCCTCTTCGGCACCGCGTTCGTGTTCTCCAGCACCATGGGCTTCATCCCCGGGGTCAAGGCCTTCGCCGCTGCGGTCCTCGGCGGCATCGGCAACATCCGCGGGGCCATGCTCGGCGGTCTGCTGCTGGGGATCGTCGAGAACCTCGTCCCGACCGCTCCGTGGGACGGGTCCGGGGGGTGGATCGGCCTCGCCTGGACCGACGTCGTCGCCTTCGTCGTCCTCATCCTCGTGCTGGTCTTCCGACCATCCGGCATCCTCGGAGAGAAGCTGGGGCGTGCGGCATGAGCACCTCGACCACGACCTCGACCCAGCCCAAGGCCCCCAACCCGTCCCACCGCGGGCCATGGTGGTCCAACCCGCTGCTGCAGCGCTTGGCTGCCTGCCTGGCGCTGGGCTTCATGCTCGCGCTGATGATCGGCCAGCACGAGGGCACCCAGCAGGACTTCGGTCTGGCCTTCCGCCAGGCTGTCCTCGGCCCCCGCATCTTCCTCTTCCTGCTCGTCGGCGTGCTGGTCTTCGTCGCCATCACCTTCTGGCCGCGGATCAAGCCAATGTTCGCGCGCCCGGGTTTCCGCCCCCTCGCGGTGGGGGCGGCCACAGTGGCGGTGTCCCAGACCCTGCTGAAGTGGACCGACTCCCCGTCGGTCGGTGACGGCAAGTTCAGCACCGTCGCCGGTGCGGCCGGTCAGACGGACACGCTGGCCCCGCTGGCCCGCGCCTTCTTCGGCAACAACGTCCCGTGGCTCGGGTTCGTCGTCGTCGTCGGCGTCGCGGCGGCCGGGATCGTCCTGGCCAAACGCCTCCTGGCGTGGGCGGGCACCGCGCTGGCCATCCTGGCTGCCATCTGGGTCTTCGTCTCGCACCAGGCCGTCACCTCACTGCTGCGCACGCCCGACCACTCCACCGGCGCCCTCATCGCCGTGCTGGGTTACCTGACCGTGGCCGCGTCGGGAGCGGCCTTCGCCCTGGCGCACGACGACACCGCCGACACCCGGGCCTTCATCAACCGCCTGTTCGCCTGGCGCCCCGGCATGCCGCTGGTCGTCGTCGGCGTCGTCTTCGGTCTCGTCGGGCTCCTGGCCGCGACCTGGTTCTCCCCCGGCAACCGCAACGCCACCATGCTCGACACGTCCGCCATCTTCGCGGGGACGGGTCTGGCACCGCTGGCCTCGGCCTACCTGGCCTGGCTGGGCTACGTGCTGCTCGTGGTCACGACGGCCCTCGCCGGGTACGCCGCCTACAGCCGCGACGTCCGCCTCGGCTGGGGTGTGGTCGGGGTCGGCGGCCTGTCCCTGGTCCTCACCCTGCTGACGATCTACAGCTTCAGTAAGCTCGCCGGCGACTCCCGGTTCGACGGGGCGAGCGGTCCGTGGCAGAACCTCGGCACCGGTGGCTGGTTCGCCGCCGCGGCCTTCTCGCTGCTGGCGGGCGCCGGCTTCATCGTCGCCACCGTCAGGGGCGAGGCCGCCCGGTCCGCGCGCACGGGCTCCGATGTCGTCGCGAACGGCCTGGTCAAGGTGCCCGGGATGGGCCGCGCCGTGCTCATCCTCGTGATCACGGCAGCCCTGTTCTACCCACCCATGGCCAACCAGTTCTGGCAGACGGTGCTGGTCTCCGAGATCGGCATCTACGTACTGCTGGCGATCGGGCTCAACGTCGTCGTCGGCTGGGCCGGCCTGCTCGACCTCGGCTTCATCGCGTTCTACGCGATCGGCTCGTACACCACCGCCTACCTGGTCGGCGCCCTGCCGATCCTCCCCCCGAGCTGGCTGCAGCTGCCGCCGTTGCTCGCCATCCCGTTCGCCATCGTCATCTGCCTCGTGGCGGGGGTGACGCTGGGTGCTCCCACCCTGCGGCTGCGTGGTGACTACCTGGCCATCGTCACCCTCGGGTTCGGCGAGATCATCCGCATCGTGGCCATCAACAACCCCGGCAACCTCACCAACGGCCCGCGCGGTGCCTTCGGCATCGACAAGCCGTCGATCAAGATCGGCCCGATCGACATCGAGTGGGGCTCGGCCTCACTGCAGTACTGGTATCTCCTGCTGGTGCTCATCGGCATCGTGGTCCTGGTGTTCAACCGTCTCGAGCAGTCGCGCATCGGGCGGGCCTGGGCAGCCGTCCGCGAGGACGAGGTCGCGGCTTCGGCCACCGGCATCGACACCACCCGGGTCAAGCTCCTCGCGTTCGCCATCGGGGCCTCGACCTCGGGGCTGGCGGGTGTCTTCTTCGCCTCCCAGATCGGCTACATCAACCCGGACAACTTCCTGCTGAACAACTCGATCCTCGTCGTCGCCTACGTCGTCTTCGGCGGGATGGGCTCGCTGCCCGGCGCCATGGCCGGTGCCGCGGTGCTCACCTGGCTCCCGGAGTTCCTCAAGGACCAGGTGCCGGCCGAGGACCGGCAGATGTGGATCGGGGCCGTCATCCTCCTGATGATGATCTTCCGCCCAGCTGGGCTGATCCCGGCCCGGCGTCGGGCCACCGAGCTGCGCGGTCTCGACGACGCCCCCCGTAGCGAACCCATGGCCGTTCCGGCTGGAGAAGGACTGGGAGGCTCCCGATGAGCGCCATGACCACGACCGCCCCCGACGTCACCGACATCGTCTTCGACGTCCGCAACGTCACCCTGCGCTTCGGAGGGGTGACCTCGATCAACGACGTCTCCCTGCAGATGTTGCGTGGTGAGATCCTCGCGGTGATCGGGCCGAACGGCGCCGGGAAGACCTCGCTGTTCAACTCGCTGACCGGTGTCTACACCCCGCAGGAAGGCACCATCACCCTGGCTGGTCGCGCCGGCGACGCGCCGCAGTCGGTGCTGGGCAAGAAGACCCACGTCATCAACCACATGGGGGTGGCCCGGACCTTCCAGAACATCCGGCTCTTCCCAGCGCTCACCGCCATGGAGAACGTCAAGATCGGGATCGAGACCCGCCAGAAGTCGGGGCCGATCTCGTGCATGCTCGGCCTGCCCGGTCAGCGCCGGGAGGAGCGGGCCAGCACGGCCAGAGCCTACGAGCTCCTCCAGCTCGTAGGCCTGGTCCACCGGGCCAACGACCTCGCCGGCTCGATGCCGTACGGCGAGCAGCGACGCCTCGAGATCGCTCGAGCCCTCGGCACCGACCCCGGCGTCATCCTGCTCGACGAGCCGGCGGCCGGCACCAACCCCGCCGAGAAGCGCGACCTGGCCGACCTGATCCGGCTGATCAACCGCGACCTCGGGGTCGGGGTCCTGCTCATCGAGCACGACATGAAGCTGGTGATGAGCGTGGCCGACCGCCTCGTGGTGCTCAACTTCGGCTCCAAGATCGCCGAGGGCAAGCCCGAGGAGATCCAGAGGAACCCGGCTGTCATCGCGGCGTACCTGGGATCGGCGGACGAGAGCGAGGCCGCCGAGGAGGTGGCCCACCAGCCCACCCTGCACCGGCTCCCCGACGAGACCGCCGGCACGCACGCCGTCGGTGAGCACCGGCCACCCGCGCCGGCAGACAACTCCACCACGACCGAGGAGTCCTGAGTGAGCCTGCTCGAGGTTGACGACATCGAGGTGCGCTACGGCGCCATCCGCGCCCTCAAGGGGGTGTCCTTCACCGTCGAGGAGGGAGAGGTCGTGGCCCTGCTCGGCGCCAATGGCGCCGGCAAGACGACGACCCAGAAGACGGTGTCGGGCATGCTCCGTCCGGCGCTGGGTGAGATCCGCTTCGACGGCCAGCGGATCGACGGGCTCCCCGCCCACGAGCTGATCAACCTGGGCATCTGCCACGTGCCCGAGGGTCGACGGGTCTTCCCCCGGATGAGCGTCGCGGAGAATCTCGAGATGGGCGCCTTCCGCTTCAAGAAGCCCGACCAGGCGGAGCTGGAGCGGGTCTTCACGCTCTTCCCACGCCTGAAGGAGCGGATCAAGCAGAGTGCCGGCACCCTGTCGGGCGGGGAGCAGCAGATGCTCGCCATCGGCCGCGCCATGATGGGCAAGCCCCGGCTGCTGCTGCTCGACGAGCCCTCGATGGGGCTGGCTCCGCTGATCATCCAGCAGATCTTCGCGATCGTCAAAGAGGTCAACAGCGCCGGCATGACGGTGCTCATCGTCGAGCAGAACGCCTCCCAGGCCCTCGGCCTGGCTGACCGTGGCTATGTTCTCGAGACCGGTGAGATCGTGCTCTCCGGCACCGGCAAGGACCTCCTGGCCGACGACCGGATCCGCGCGGCCTACCTGGGCGAGGAGATCGCCTCCTGACGGTCGGTCCGTCCTCCCCGGCCTGCCACCGATGACCGGGCCCCTCGGCACGTCGACGCGTGCACGCAGTAGGGTAAGGCCAGCGAGCCGGTCAGCGGCTCCCTCGACACAGGAGTCGCACCCATGGCCGGTCTGCACGTCGTCGCCCTCATCAGCGCCAAGCCCGGATCGGAGACGGTCGTCCACGAGGCGCTCACCGAGCTGGCGGAGGCGACCCGGCAGGAAGCCGGGTGCCGCGCCTATGACCTCTTCGAGTCGGCGGCGACGCCCGGCACGTTCGTGACGGTGGAGGAGTGGGCCGACCAGGCCGCGCTCGACGGCCACATGGCCTCCCCGCACATCGCGAAGGCTCTGGGCGCCGTCGGGGACGCTCTCGCGGCGCCGCCGGCCATCCACCCCCTCACGCCGGCCTGAGAGACCTCCGCCGGGGCCCAGCCCCGGCGGAGGCCCCTAGCGGGCCACGGCCCGGCGCGGGGCCTTCGTGGACGCCGTCGAACCAGTGGCCTTCGTGGTCCCCTTCTTCGCGGTGACGGATGTCGCCGCCGGCTTCGAGGTGGCCTTCTTGGTCGTCTTGGTGGTGGCCCTGCCCGCCGCCTGAAGTCGCGTCGAGGCCGAGGCGGCCACCGGACGCACCCGTGACTGGCTGGGTCGCGGGGAGGGACGGCCAGAGGCGGCCTTCTCCAGCAGCGGACGCAGGAACTGGCCGGTGAAGGACTCCTCGACCAGGGCGACCTCCTCGGGCGTGCCCTCGGCGATGACCCGACCACCACGCTTGCCGCCCTCGGGTCCGAGGTCGACCAGCCAGTCGGCGCTCTTGATCACGTCGAGGTTGTGCTCGATCACGATCACCGTGTTGCCCTTGTCGACCAGGCCCTGCAGCACCTCGAGCAGCTTGCGGATGTCTTCGAAGTGCAGGCCCGTCGTGGGCTCGTCGAGGACGTAGACGGTGCGTCCGGTCGAGCGCTTCTGCAGCTCGGTGGCCAGCTTGACCCGCTGGGCCTCACCGCCCGAGAGGGTCGGTGCGGGCTGGCCGAGCCGCACGTATCCCAGCCCGACGTCGTTGAGCGTCTTGAGGTGCCGGGCGATCGAGGGGACCGCGGCGAAGAAGTCGGCTGCCTCCTCGATCGGCATGTCGAGCACGTCGGCGATCGTGCGCCCCTTGAAGTGCACCTCGAGGGTCTCGCGGTTGTAGCGCGCCCCGTGGCACACCTCGCACGGCACGTAGACGTCGGGCAGGAAGTTCATCTCGATCTTGATGGTGCCGTCGCCCGAGCAGTTGTCGCAGCGGCCGCCCTTGACGTTGAAGGAGAACCGGCCCGGCAGGTATCCGCGGACCTTTGCCTCCTGCGTCTCGGCGAAGAGCTTGCGCATGTTGTCGAAGACGCCGGTGTAGGTCGCCGCGTTGGAGCGCGGGGTGCGGCCGATCGGGCCCTGGTCGACGTGCACGACCTTGTCGAGGTGCTCGAGGCCAGTGACCGTCTTGTGCCGGCCGGGCACCTGACGGGCGCCGTTGAGCTTGTTGGCGAGCACGGTGTAGAGGATGTCGTTGACCAGGGTCGACTTGCCCGAGCCCGACACCCCGGTCACCGCCACCAGGACGCCGAGGGGGAAGGAGACGTCGACGTCGTGCAGGTTGTTCTCCCGAGCACCGATGACCGACACCTCGCGGCCGTCAAGAGGACGCCGCACATCGGGCACGTGGATCTCGCGCCGGCCGGAGAGGTACTGCCCGGTCAGTGAGGTCGGGTGGTCGAGCAGACCCTGCACCGTGCCGCAGTGCACGACCTCTCCCCCGTGCTCCCCCGCGCCCGGACCGATGTCGACGACCCAGTCGGCCATGGCGATGGTGTCCTCGTCGTGCTCGACGACGATCAGCGTGTTGCCGAGGTCGCGCAGGCGGGTGAGCGTCTCGATGAGGCGGTGGTTGTCACGCTGGTGCAGCCCGATGCTCGGCTCGTCGAGCACGTAGAGCACACCGACCAGCCCCGAGCCGATCTGGGTGGCCAGCCGGATGCGCTGGGCCTCCCCGCCGGAGAGGGTGCCGGCCGGGCGGTCGAGCGAGAGGTAGTCGAGCCCCACATCAAGCAGGAAGCCCAGCCGGGCCTCGATCTCCTTGATCACGCGGGCCGCGATCTGCCGCTCGCGCGTCGTGAAGTCGACCTCGCGCAGGAAGTCGGCGGCCTCGTTGATGGCCAGCGCACAGATCTCGGAGATGCTGCGGCCCCCGACGTGCACCGCCAGGATCTCGGGCTTGAGCCGCGCACCCTTGCAGACGGGGCACGGTACCTGGCGCATGTAGCCCTCGTAGCGCTCACGACTCCACTCGGAGTCGGTCTCGGCGTGGCGTCGCTTGACGAAGGGGACGACACCCTCGAAGCCGGTGGTGTAGGACCGGTCGCGCCCGTAGCGGTTGCGGTACTGCACGTGGACCTTGTAGTTCTGGCCGTGCAGGAGGGCCTCCTTGGCCCGCGCCGGCAGCGAGGCCCACGGCGCGTCGACCGAGAACTTGAGGTCCTTCGCGAGCGCGTGCATGACGTTCTGGAAGTACTCGGCCGAGCCGCTGCCCTGCGCCCACGGGGCGATGGCCCCCTGGGCCACGGAGAGGTCGGGGTCGGGCACGAGCAGCTCGGGGTCGACCTCGAGCTCGGTGCCGATGCCGGTGCAGGTCGGGCAGGCCCCGAACGGGCTGTTGAACGAGAACGACCGTGGCTCGATCTCGTCGATCGCGATCGCGTGGTTGTTGGGGCAGGCCATCTTCTCCGAGAAGCGGCGCTCGCGGACGGCGTCGGGGTCGCTCTCGTCGACGTCGACGAACTCGACGAGCAGCACCCCGGCCGCCAGCCGCAGGGCGGTCTCGACCGAGTCGGTGAGTCGCCGCTTGGCTCCGGTGTCGTCACCCTTGGCGACCAGCCGGTCGACGACCACCTCGATCGTGTGCTTGTACTGCTTCTCGAGCTTCGGCGGCTCGGACAGGGAGACGACCTCGCCGTCGACGCGGGCCCTCGAGAACCCCTTGGTCTGCAGCTCGGCGAAGAGGTCGACGAACTCGCCCTTGCGCGCCTGCACCACCGGGGCCAGCACCTGGAACCTCGTGCGGTCGGGCAGCTCGAGCAGCTGGTCGACGATCTGCTGGGGGCTCTGCCTCGTGATCGCCTCGCCGCACACGGGGCAGTGCGGCCGACCGGCGCGGGCGAACAGCAGCCGCAGGTAGTCGTAGACCTCGGTGATGGTGCCGACCGTGGAGCGCGGGTTGCGGTTGGTCGACTTCTGGTCGATCGAGACCGCTGGCGAGAGCCCCTCGATGAAGTCGACGTCGGGCTTGTCCATCTGCCCGAGGAACTGGCGGGCGTAGGAGCTGAGCGACTCGACGTAGCGACGCTGGCCCTCGGCGAAGATGGTGTCGAACGCGAGGGACGACTTGCCCGACCCCGAGAGGCCGGTGAAGGCGATGAGGGCGTCGCGGGGGAGCTCGACCGAGATGTCCTTGAGGTTGTGCTCTCGCGCGCCACGCACGATCAGGGTGTCGTGAGCCCGGCGGGGTGCGCCCGGCACCAGTGCGTGGGTCGACGCAGCGATCACGGCAGCAGAGGCGGGGGTCGCGGAGGCCCGGGACGAGGGGCGGGACGGCGCAGCATTCACATCCCTCAGTTTAGGCGCGGCCACCGACAGGGGTCTCGCTCGCCCGGGCGTGCGGGGGCGATACTCCCCTGCGAGCGACCGGTGCTCCGTTCGGCCCCCTCCACCCCTAGGCTTGGGCCATGGCTCCGACGACCCGCGAACCCGACCCCCAGGTGGCCGCCCCCTACGACGGTGACGTGACACCGGGAGGCCCGGTCCAGGTGCGCGAGCTCCCCGGTCTGACCATCCGCAAGCTCGCCGTCTCCGCGATGAGCAACAACGTCTACCTCCTGACGGATACCGCCACCGGCGAACAGCTGCTCATCGACGCCGCCGACGATCCGGAGCAGGTGCTGCAGCTGGTCGCCTCCGGCACCGGCCGTCTCGACTGGGTCGTCACCACCCACCAGCACTGGGACCACCACCGCGCCCTCGCCGCGGTCGTCGAGGCCACGGGCGCCCGCACGGCCGCCGGAGCCGACGACGCCGACGCCCTGCCGGTGCGGCCGGACCGGCGCCTCGCCCAGGGCGACACGCTGCAGGTCGGCGACGTGAGCCTCGAGGTCGTGCACCTGCGCGGGCACACCCCCGGGTCGATCGCCCTCGCCTACGAGGACGGCGACGGTCGCACGCACCTCTTCACCGGGGACTCGCTCTTCCCCGGAGGGGTCGGCAACACCACGAACGAGGGTCAGAGCTTCGACGACCTCATCGCCGACGTCACCGAGCGGGTCTTCGACGAGTACGACGACGACACGTGGGTCTACCCCGGCCACGGGGGCGACACCGTGCTCGGCCGGGAGCGCCCCCACCTGTCGCAGTGGCGCGAACGCGGCTGGTGACTCCCCCGCCCACCCCGATGGCGACCCGGCTCAGCTGAGCCGGGTGATCGTGACCTCGACGAACATGTCGGTGTCGGTGCCACCGGTGTAGACCCCGGACAAGGGCGGCACGTCGGCGTAGTCACGCCCGTGGGCGACCTCGACGTGCAGGTCGCCGGGAGTGACCATGTTGGTCGGGTCGACGGCCAGCCAGGCTCCGTCCCACCACTCCACCCAGGCGTGCGACTCCCCGTCGACCGGCATACCGACCGGGGCCGACTCGTCCGGGAGGACGTAGCCCGAGACGTACCTCGCGGGGATGCCCACCGAGCGCAGGGCACCGATGGTCAGGTGGGCGAGGTCCTGGCAGACGCCCTGCCGGGCCTGCCAGGCGTCGACCGCGTGGCTGGACACGCTGGTGGAGCCCGGCACGTAGGCGACCTCGTCGTGGACCAGGGTGGTCACCAGGGCCACGAGCTCGGCGGGACCGATCGCGTCGGTCCGCAGGGCGACGACCCGCTCGCGGAGGTCGTCCGGCGGTCGCACCCGGTCCGACACCTCGAGGAACTCGCACGCCTCGACCCCGACGCACTCGGCAGCCAGGCCGTCCCAGTCGAGCCCCAGGCCCTGACGCGCAGGACGGTGGACGTCGACGGTGCTCGACGCGGTCACCACCAGCCGGTCGTGGCGCTCACTCACCTCGAAGCCGGTCACGTGCGTGCCCCAGTAGTCGACGTAGTCGAAGGTCCACGGCTGCGGGGTCACCTCGACCCGTGAGAAGAACACGGTCTGCTCAGACGTGGTCGGAGGGGTCAGACGGGCCTCGTTGAAGGACGTCAGCGCCCCCTTGCCGTAGATGTATCCGGTGCGGTGCGAGACGACCAGTCGGGCGCTCATGCCTCTCCTGCCTGCCAGCTGTGGGCGATGGGGGTGGGGAAGTAGCGCGACGCGATGGCCTCGCTCGCCCGCGTCATCCGCTGCTGGATGCGTTCCATCTCGCCGGCGAGGTCGCTGAGGATGTCACTGAGCGGACGGTACTCGAGCTCGGCGCGGGCCCGACCCAGCAGCTGCGCCGACTCGCCGTGCTGCCCCGAGCGGCGGCCGGCGTCGAGGTGGTGGATGCAGTCCTCGGCCCGCCCGAGGGAGTGGATGACCGATCGGGGGAAGAGCCGGTCGAGCAGCAGGAACTCGGCCGCCTCCCGCTGACCGAGGCGACCCCGGTAGGTGCGGGTGAAGGCCTCGAGCGCGCCGCAGGCGCGCAGGGTCGAGGACCAGGCGGTGCTCGCGCCGGCGGAGAGCGACGCGTTCGACAGCAGCCGGGCCGTCATGTCCACCCGCTCGATGTGCCGACCGAGCGTGAGGAACTGCCAGCTCTCGTCGTGGTTCATCGTGCCGTCGACCATCCCCGAGATCATCGCCACCCGCTCGACGACGAGCCGCGAGGCGAGGTGGGGCCTCATGGTCTCGAGCTGACCGTGCGAGACCGCGTGCCAGGTGGTGTTGATCGCCTCCCAGACCTCCGCCGAGACCGTCTCCCGGGCCCGCCGGGCGGACTCGCGGGCGCAGCCGAGGGCATACACCATCGAGCTGGGTTCGTCGGGCTCGTGACCGAGCAGCCGCAGCACCAGGTCGTTGTCGTAGTGGGTGCCCTCGTCGGGCTCGACCCCCATCACCTGCAGGACGGTGCGGCAGGCGGCAGCCTCGTCGACCGTGGGGTCCTCGACGAGCGTGGCCATGTGCCCGTCGAGGATGCGGGCGGTCGCGTCGGCCCGCTCGAGGTACCGGCCGATCCAGAAGAACGACTCCGCGATGCGGCTGAGCATCAGTGCTGCCCTCCATCGGGACCGTCGTGCGGGGCGAGGGGGTCCAGTAGCGCCAGTGGCGCCAGTGGATCCAGCGGGTCCACCCGCTGCTGTTGCGTCTGCTTCTGCTCCGGCCAGCCGGTGCCCGGCGAGGTCGTCGACGCCGCGGCGATGTCGCTCAGGTCGAGCCGGCCGGTCGCCGGCTCCTGGACCAGCGGGCCCGTCGCGCCGGGCAACGCCGAGCGCGACAGCACCCAGGTGTCCTTGGAGCCCCCGCCACGGCTGCTGTTGACGATGAGCTCGCCCTCCGGGAGGGCCACACGGGTCAGCCCACCGGGCAGGACCCACACCTGCTGGCCGTCGTTGACCGCGAAGGGCCGCAGGTCGACGTGCCGGGGGCGCATCGCGCCGTCGATGAGGGTGGGGTGCGTCGACAGCTGCACCACCGGCTGGGCGATCCACCCGCGGGGGTTGGCGAGCACCTGCTCGCGCAGCACGTCGAGCTCGGCGGTCGTCGCCCTCGGCCCGATGACGATGCCCTTGCCCCCCGAGCCGTCCACCGGCTTGAGGACGAGCTCGCCGAGCCGGTCCATCACCTCGGCCCGGTGGGCCGGGTCCTCGAGGCGCCAGGTGTCGACGTTCGGGACGATCGGCTCCTCGTGCAGGTAGTAGCGGATCAGGTCGGGCACGTAGGTGTAGACGAGCTTGTCGTCGGCGACACCGTTGCCGATGGCGTTGGCGACGGTGACGTTGCCGACGCGCAGCGCGTTGATGAGCCCGGCGACGCCGAGCATCGAGTCGGACCGGAAGTGCACCGGGTCGAGGAACTCGTCGTCGACCCGCCGGTAGATCACGTGCACGGGCTCGAGTCCGTTGGTGGTGCGCATCAGCACCCGTCCGCCCTTGCAGACCAGGTCGCGACCCTCGACCAGCTCGACCCCCATCAGGCGGGCGAGCAGGGCGTGCTCGAAGTAGGCCGAGTTGTACACGCCCGGCGTCAGGACGACCACGGTGGGGTCGGCGACGCCCGGAGGGGCCGTCGCCCGCAGCGCGGCCAGCAGCTGACGGGGGTAGCGGGACACCGGCCGGATGCGGTGGTCGTGGAAGACCTCGGGCAGGGCCGTCGCCATGGCCCGACGGTTGGTCATCACGTACGACACCCCGGAGGGCACCCGCACGTTGTCCTCGAGGACGCGGAAGACGCCCTCGTTGTCGCGGATCAGGTCGATGCCGGACACGTGCACCCGCACGCCCCCAGCCGGTTTCAGACCGTGTACCACCCGGTGGTAGTGCGGCGAGCTGAGCACGACGTGGCGTGGGATGACCCCGTCGCGGAAGAGCTCGCCCTTGCCGTAGACGTCGTCGAGGAAGGCCTCGAGCGCGCGGACCCGCTGGGCGACGCCCCTCTCGACCGGCGCCCACACGTCGGGCTCGATCAGGCGCGGCATGATGTCGAGCGGGAAGGGCTGCTCGACCCCACCGAAGTCGAAGGTCACGCCCTGCGCCAGGTAGGAGCTCTTGAGGGACTCGGCGCGGACCAACAGCTCCTCGGTACCGATCTGCACCGCCTTGTCGCCCAGCTGCCGGTACCCCGCCCGCATCCCCTCCGCCCCGAACATCTCGTCGTACGGCGTGTCGGCTGACGGCCTGGTCGGCCCGGCGGCGTCATAGAGGTCGAAGGGGGCGCTCACGTGCCGACCTTATGAGGTCCGTGTTTCTCTGTCATGTCCGGAGCCGACCAATGGGACAGAACCCCTTGTGGTGCGTGCCGGCAGCGACCTGGCCCGAGGCCGTCACAGCAGGGACGCGACCAGCTCACCGACCTCGGCGAAGAGCGGGAGGACGGCGGTGCCCCGGTCGGCCCCCAGCTCGCCGCCGGCTCCCCCCGGCCCCGCCAGCCCGGTCGCGACGACGGCGACGGCCGCGAAGCGGCCCGGCACCGACTCGATGAGCGCCATGTCGCTGCGCACGCCGTGCAGCGAGCCGGTCTTCGAGGCGACCGGCACCGACTCGGGGAGATAGGCCGGCAGACCCTCACGGAACTGCTGCCGCTGCAGGACCGCGAGCGCCGTCTGCGTGTGCTCCGGGTCGAGCAGCCGTCCACCGCGCAGGGCCACGAGCAGGTCGACGAGGTCGCACGCGGTCGTGGTGTTCTCGATGCCCTCGGCAGCGGCGCGCACGTCCATCAGCCGGCGTCGCAGGTGCGTGTGGCGGGTGGGCACGAGCGCGAGGCTCGCCGTGACCGACTCGCGGCCGACGAGGTCGATGACGGCGTTGGTCGCGTCGTTGTCGCTGAGGCAGATCATCAGCGTGAGCGCCTCGAGCAGGGGCAGCCGTCGCACCGACGGCAGGAGCTCGAGGGGCCCGCTGCCTCCGACGCGCTCACCGGGCAGTGGCAGGCTCACGGTGGTGTCCAGGGCCAACCGGCCGCGCTGGCAGGCGTCGAGCGCGGCGACGAGGACCGGCACCTTGATCGTGCTGGCCGCCGGGACGACGTGCTCGGCGTCGACGTCGACCCGCAGGGCACCGGGCAGGCTGACGCTGACCCCCACGCGCCCGGGGGCGCGCGAGACGAGCGCGGACAGGCGCTCGCGCAGCAGCGCCGCCGCCGCGTCGGCGGCCCGCTCGCTCATGCCGGCCCTCCCGGGCCCCGCCACGGACCGGCGGGGACGAGGCACGAGCGCCCCCGCTGCGCCAGCTCGTCGAGACCACCGACCCCCAGCAGCCCGAGCCCGTGCGCGAGGTCGGCCCGGACCGCCTCGAGCGCTGCGGCCACCCCCGCGCCGCCCCCCGCGGCCAGGCCCCAGACGACGGGCCGCCCGAGCAGCACCGCGTCGGCCCCGAGAGCGAGGGCCACGAGCACGTCGAGGCCGGAACGGATGCCGCCGTCCACCAGGACCGGCACCCGGCCGGCGACGGTGTCCACCACCGCCGGGAGGGCGCGCGCCGTGGCGACGGCCCGGTCGAGCTGGCGACCCCCGTGGTTGCTCACCACGATGCCGGCCGCGCCCGCGGCGAGGCAGCGCTCGGCGTCCGCACCGCCCAGGACGCCCTTGACCAGGACCGGGAGGCCGGTGACTCCGGCCAGCCACCCGATGTCGTCGAGCGTCGCCGGGGCCTGGACCAGCGCCTGCTCGGCATCGACCTCGTCTGCCGAGCCGACGTGGCGGGCGAGGTTGTCGTGCATCAGCTCCGCAGTGCCCCGTGGTGGACCGTGCGCCTCCCGGGCGCGCAGACCGACGTACGGCGTGTCACCGGTGAGCACGACCGCCCTCGCCCCTGCCGCCGTGGCCCGCTGGGCGAGCGCAGCGGTCAGGCCGCGGTCGCGCACGAGGTAGGACTGCCACCACCACGGGGTGCCACGGGCGTCGAGCACCCCGGCGACCTCTTCGATGGCCACGGTGGTGCGCGTCGACAGGACCATCAGGCTGCCCGCGTCGGCCACGCCCGACGCGGTGGCCAGCTCACCGTCAGGGTGGGCAAGTCGGTGGTAGGCCGTCGGCGCAGCCAGCACCGGGGTGGCGAGGTCGCAGCCCAGGAGCGTGGTCCGCGTCGAGGCGACGTCGACGCCGGCCAGCACCGACGGCACCAGACGCCAGTCCCGCCAGGCGATCTCAGCCTCGTCGAGGGTGACCTCGTCGGCGGCACCGGTGCCGACGTAGTCGACCGCCGCCGGGTGCATGAGCGTGGCCGCGGCTCGCGCGTGGTCGATCAGGAGAGGCAGCATCGGGCCAGTCTGCCCCCGATCCACGGGCGTCGGGGTCCGCGCCCGGGGTCGGTGCCCCTCCCCGTGTCAGGATGGATCGATGACCGCCACCGACCACCACCGGCGCCGCGTCCGAGTCGAGGTCGCCAACCTCTGGGAGCGCCCTGACAGCCCCCGCACGGTCGACGCTCCCAGCGTCGCCGACGAGCCGGATGTCGCGCGGTGGCTCGAGGAGCTGGATGCCCACGACGGGGAGTCGATGACGGGCGACGGGCGCCTCGGCCTGCACCATCGCCTGCACACCCAGCTGCTCGCCGGCGAGCCGGCCGTGGTGCTCGGCGCCGACCCGGCCCATCCGGGCTGGGTGCACGTGCGGGCGCCCCGGCAGCCGACCTCGATCGCCCCCGACGGCTACCGGGGGTGGGTCCGCGCCAGCCACCTGACCGACCCGGCCGACCCGGCCGACCCGGCCGGCTCCCTCCCCCTGACCGAGCCGACCCCGATCAGCGCAGAGCACCCCCTCGTGGTCCTGGCGCGCCAGCACCTCGGGCTGCCTTACCTGTGGGGAGGGCTCAGCCCCGCCGGTTTCGACTGCTCGGGCCTCGTCCACTGGTGCCTGCGGGCGCTCGGCGTGGTCGTGCCGCGGGATGCCGACGACCAGCAGGACGCCTGCGTCCCCGTGCCGCTCGACGAGGTCAGGGCCGGCGACCTCTACTTCTTTGCGCTCCCGGGTGAGGGTCGGGCCCACCACGTGGGCATCGTGACCAGCCGGGGACACATGATCCACGCGCCCGAGACCGGCTGCGGGCTGATGGAGGAGCCGCTCGACGACGGGCGGCTCGAGACCCTCGCCGGGGCCGGGCGGCCCCCCTCGTGACCGGCCCGGTCGACCGCTAGCGCAGGACGCGGAGACTGATCGTCTCGGGCATGGCCTCGAGGGCGGTGGCCACGTCGGGCGAGGTGTCGGCGGCGACGTCGGTGATGACGTATCCCATCTCTCCCCGCGTGGCGAGCACCTGACCCTCGATGTTGACCCCGTGCTCCGAGAGCAGCTGGTTGACGCTGGCCAGCACTCCCGGGATGTTGCGGTGCAGCAGGGCCAACCGGTGGCTGGAGCTGCCGGCGTCGAGCAGCGCCGCCGGCAGGTTGACGCTGAGCGAGGTGCTCCCCCGCTCGACGTAGTCGCGCAGCTTGCCCGAGACGAAGCGGCCGATGTCGCGCTGCGCCTCCTCGGTCGAGCCACCGACGTGCGGTGTGAGGATGACGTTGGGCAGCCCGCGCAGGCTCGACTCGAAGGTGTCGCCCTGCGCCTTGGGCTCGACGGGGAAGACGTCGATCGCGGCACCGGCCAGGTGGCCGCCGCGCACGCTGTCGGCAAGGGCCTCGGTGTCGACGACGAAACCGCGGGAGAGGTTGAGGAAGACGGACCCCTTCTTCATCGCCGCGAACTGCTTGGCCCCGAACAGCCCGGCGTTGCCGATGCGGCCGTCGACGTGGAGGGTGACGACGTCGGCCAGCCCGAGCAGCTCGTCGAGGGTGTCGACCTTGCGGGCGTTGCCCATGGGCAGCTTGTCGTCGGCGTCGAAGTAGACGACGCCCATGCCGAGGGCCTCGGCCACGACCGAGAGCTGGCTGCCGATGTTGCCGTAGCCGATGATGCCCAGGGTCCGACCCCTCATCTCGTGGGCGCCCTTGGCCGACTTGTCCCAGAGCCCCCGGTGCAGCGCGTCGCTCTTCTCGGTCAGCCGACGGGTCAGCGCGATCATCTCCGCGATGGCCAGCTCGACGACACTGCGGGTGTTGGAGAAGGGAGCGTTGAAGGCAGCCACGCCATGGGCGGCGGCGGCGTCGAGGTCGATCTGGTTGGTGCCGATGCAGAAGGCACCGACGGCGAGCAGATCGGGCGCAGCGTCGAGCACGGCCGCGGTGAGCCGGGTGCCGGAGCGGATGCCGAGCAGCTGCACCCCCGCGAGCGCCGAGACGAGCTCGGCCGCGTCCATGGCCCCGGCGTGCTGGACGACCTCGATGCCTGCCGCCTCGAAGGAGGCGACGGCATCGGCGTGGATGTTCTCGAGCAGGAGTGCTTTCACCCGACCATGTTGGCAGGCCCCGGCCACGCCCCTGACGCCGGTCCGCTCACCGGACGGCCCAGGATGCGGTCACAGCAGGAAACCAGCCGGGAAGGGGTCGGTGGGATCGAGGAGGTACTGCGCGGTGCCGGTCACCCAGGCCCGGCCGGTCACGGCCGGGCGGATCGCCGGACGGCCGCCCACCGTGGTCTCCCCGAGGATGGTGCCCAGGAAACGACCACCGATGAATGACTCGTTGACCATCTCGTCGCCGACGGTCAGGAGACCCCGCGCGTGCAGCTGGGCCAGTCGAGCGCTGGTGCCAGTGCCGCACGGCGACCGGTCGAACCAGCCCGGGTGGATGGCCATCGCGTGCCTCGAGTGGCGGGGGGTCGACCCGGGCGCCTCGAGGTAGACGTGGTGGCAGACGTCGATGCTCGCGTCCTCGGGGTGGACGACCGGCCGCTGCTCGTTGATCGCCGCCATCACCGCGAGACCGGCGTCGAGCAGGGCCGCCCGGTGGTCTCGGCTGAATTCCAGCCCGAGGTCGTCGGTGCGCACCACGGCATAGAAGTTGCCGCCGTAGGCGATGTCGTAGGTCACCTCGCCGAAGCCCGGCACGTCGACCACCTCGTCGAGCGCGTGGCTGTAGGACGCGACGTTCTCGAGGGTCACGCTCACGGCTGCGCCGTCACGCACCTGCACCCGCGCGGTGACGAGCCCGGCGGGGGTGTCGAGGCGGATGACGGTCTCGGGCTCGACGACCGGCACCATGCCGGTCTCGACGAGCACGGTGGCGACACCGATTGTGCCGTGGCCGCACATCGGCAGGCAGCCCGAGACCTCGATGAAGAGCACCCCGTAGTCGGCGTCGGGACGCGTCGGCGGCTGCAGGATCGCGCCCGACATCGAGGCGTGGCCGCGCGGCTCGTACATCAGCAGGGTGCGCAGGTCGTCGCGCTCGGCCATGAAGAGCTGACGTCGCTGCGCCATCGTCGATCCGGGCAGCACACCGACACCACCGGTGACGACCCGGGTGGGCATCCCCTCGGTGTGCGAGTCCACTGCGTGCAGGACGACCTTGCTGCGCACGGCCGACCTACGACAGGCCGGCGTCGATCACGGCCCGGGTGGCCGCGCTCACGACCTCGAGCAGCTGCGCGTCGAGGGGCTGCCGCGGCGCCCGGCACACGCCTCCGGGCCGCCCGACCAGGTCCTGGCCCAGCTTGATGGCCTGGACGAACTCGGTGCGGCTGTCCCAGCGGAGCACCGGGTGCAGGGTGCGGTAGAGCGGCAGGGCCGTGGAGAGGTCTCCCGCGACGCACGCCTCGAAGAGCTGCAGGCAGGCGCGGGGAAACACCTGCGCGTAGCCCGCGACCCAGCCGACACCCCCCGCCAGGACCACCTCGAGAACGGTGTCGTCGCTGCCGACCAGCACGTCGAGCCCCGGTGCCAGCTCGGCGATCTCGTAGGCTCGGCGCGGGTCGCCGGTGAACTCCTTCACCGCGACCACCAGCCCCTCGCGGTGCAGGTGGGCCAGGAGTGCCGGAGTGAGGTCGATCTTGGTGTCGATGGGGTTGTTGTAGGCCACGACCGGCAGCCCCGCCCCGGCCACGAGCTCGTAGTGCTCGAGCACCGCACGGTCGTCGCCGCGGTAGGCGTTCGGGGGCAGCGCCATCACGGCCGCGGCGCCGAGGTCTCTGGCCACCTCGGCGTGCCGGCGGCTCTCGCGACCGCTGTAGGCCCCCACCCCCGGCATCACGACGAAGCCCTCGGGGGCGTGCTCGACCGCGGTCTGCACGACGGCATCCCGCTCCCTGTTCGTGAGGGTCTGGTACTCACCCAGCGAGCCGTTCGGAGCGACCCCGTGCAGGCCCTGCGCAGCCAGCCAGGCGATGCTCTCGCCGTAGGCGGCGAGATCCGGCTCGAGCTCGCCGGCGGCCGTCGAGACGAAGGGCAGGGCGGTGGCGACGAGCACACCGCGCCAGGGAGTGGCGGTCAACGGGATCTCCTTGGGTCAGCCGGAAACCCGATCTCGGACCCGGCCGTCACACCCTACCGACGTCGTCGAGGAACGGCTCATCGGCTGGTGGGTCGTCGTCGTGTCGGTCGTCGAGGGCGGCCAGCAGGCCCAGGCTGACCGGCTGGGCCACCAACCGCTCGAAGGGTGGTGGAGGTGCCGCGCTCGGGCCTGCGGCCTCGGCGACCAGCAGGGCACAGGCCGCCTCGCACGTGCGTCCCTGACACCAGCCCATGCCCACCCGGGTGAGCTGACGGACCGGTCGCGCACCGTCGACGCCACGGGCGATCACCGCCCGGACCGCAGAGACCGGCACCTCCTCGCACCGGCACAGCAGGGTCGGCCCGGTGAGGGCCTGCGACCAGGCGGCCGGCACCGGGTGCACCGCGTGGAGGGCTGACGCGAAGGCCCGCTGGGCGTCGCGGCGCCGACCGACCGTGCTCCGTCTACGCAGGGAGCCCGGTCCGGCGGCAGGGGTGGGGGTCAGCGGGCCGGCCAGACCGTCTCGGGCGGCGTAGCCCGCCAGCTCGCCCTCGGCGAGGGCCAGAGCGGCACCGCCGACCCCACTCGTCTCTCCAGCCACCAGCACCTCGGGCACCGAGGTCTGCTGACGAGCGTCGGTCGTGACGACGAGACGACCGTCGGGGCCGGCGGCCACCGCACAGCCGAGGGTGACGGCCAGGTCGATGACGGGCGCGAACCCCCACCCGATGCCGACGGTGTCGGCGCTGATCCGTCGGGTGGCGTGGGGCACGAGGTGGCCCCGTGCATCGAGGCGCTGCACCGTCACCGCCTCCACCTCGTCGGCGCCCTCGGCCTGCACGATCATCGACCTGGGGTGGACCCTGATGCGGTAGCGGGCCAGCTCGGCGGCATACGCCACTCCCTCGGCCAGTCGGCCGGGGTTGCGCCCCACCGCGGGCAGGTGCCGGGCCCAGCGCTGGGGCGATGCTGCTTCGTGCACGCCGAGCACCGTGGCGCCGCGACGCGCGAGCCCGACGGCGACGGGGAGCAGGAACGGGCCGGAACCGCCCAGGACGACCCGCTGACCGGCCACGACGCCGCTGCCCTTCAGCAGGGCCTGGAGACCCCCGATGGTCATCACCCCGGGCAGCTCCCAGCCCGGGAACGGCAGGGCCACGTCGTGCGCACCCGTCGCGATGACCACTCTCCGGGCCCGGACCTCGCCCGCCGAGGCCCCCGCCCCCGTCCCTGCCGTGCTCAGGACGACCAGTCCCTCGGTGCGCACCGCGGTCCAGACCTGCGTGCGCAGCAGCAGGCGGAGCCGACCCGCCCGCTCGCCCTCGAGGACCCGGTTGCACAGCCGGGTGAAGGTGTCGAGACCGTGGTGCAGGTCGTGCAGCTCGCCGAACCGCAGCCGACCGGCGCCGGACGAGGGCGCCGGCTGACGCCAGTACTGCCCGCCCAGGGCGGTGGCCCGCTCGACCAGCACCACCCGCAGGCCCACCGCGAGGGCGGTGGTCGCGGCCGCGAGACCCGCCGGTCCCCCGCCGACCACGGCCACGTCGTAGGGGGTCGCCGGGCCGGCGACTGCGGTCACGGCGCCCCCTCCGCGAGCTCGTCAGCGGTCGGGCTGGGGTGGCTGGGGTGGCGGGAAGGAGGGCCGTCCTGGCTGTGCACCGCCACCGCCTCGTGCGCGGGGGCCAGGCAGGCCCGGACGTCGGGGACCCCGTCGACCGTCAGGAGGCACTCGAAGCACACGCCGATCCCGCAGAAGAGACCCATCGGGCGTCGGGTGCGCCCCGACCTGCTCCAGGAGCGGGTGCCGTCCGCGACGAGCGCGGCCCCGACCGTCTGCCCCGGACGGTATCTGACCGGTCGACCGTCGAAGTCGAAGGACGACGTCATGACGCCTCCGCCGGTACCCGCAGCGGACCACCCCGGAGCAGCCGGTCGGGGAGGAACGGGGTCACCGGCAGCCCGTCGGGAACCGGTGCACCGTCGAGGTGGCGAGCGACGAGGAAACCCGTCGCCGCGGCCAGACCGACGCCGGCCCCCTCGTGACCGCAGGCGTGGATCACCCCGTGCACCCGGGGATCCGGACCGATGATGGGCAGGTGGTCGGGGCTGTAGGGGCGGAACCCGCGGTAGGTGCGCAGGAGGTCGACACCCGCCAGGACCGGCAGGATGCGCACCGCTCCGGCGGCGAGGCGATGCACCACCCGGGGGCTCATGGCCCGGTCGAACCCCACCCGCTCACGGCTGGCCCCGATCAGCACGGTCCCCGAGCGGGTGCCCTCGACGACGGTGGAGGTCTGGAGCGCCGCGTCGTCCGAGGCCACGTCGGCCACGTAGGCGGCGGTGTAGACCTTGTGCCGCACGAGCTGGCCCACGGGAGCGGTGACCAGCACGAAGCCGCGTCGCGGGTGGATGGGGATCGGCGCCCCGAGACGCGCACCCACGACCCCTCCCCAGGTGCCCGCGGCGTTCACCACGACGTCGGCCCGCACGACCTCCCCACTGGACAGCCGCACACCACGCAACCGATCCGCCGCGTCACGCTCGGCGGCGACGACCTCGTCACCCAGTCGCACGACCCCACCGGCGCGACGGACGGCGCGCGCCAGGCCGGCCGCCGCCAGCACCGGCTGCACCTGAAGGTCCTCGGGATAGAGCACCGCGCCCGGCAGGTCGCGGGCGAGGTGCGGCTCGAGGCGCCACAGGTCGTCACCGGCGACCGGGTGGGCCACCACACCCGCCCGGCGCTGCCCCTCGGCGAAGTGGGTCAGGGCCTCGAGCTCCGGCCCGGTCGTCGCGACGACCAGCCCGCCCTTCTCGTCCAGCTCGAACGAGTCACGCCCGAGCGACTGCGCGACCTCGAGCCAGAGCAGCCGGCTCGCCTGCATCAGGGCGAGCTCAGGCCCGGCTCCCTTGTCCGACACCAGGAGGTTGCCTTCGCCCCGGCTGGTCGTGCCACCGCCCGGCGGCAGGGGGTCGACGAGGGTGACGTCCCATCCGGCCTGCACTGCGAACCAGGCGCAGGACGCCCCGACGACCCCAGCCCCGATGACCACGACGCGGCCCACGCTCAGCTCCTCCCTTGGGCAGGATGAATCACCGCCCCACCCGTGCCCCCACCTTGGCAGACGGACGGGACCGTGGCGAGCCGGAGCCGCCCGCCGGTCAGGATGTCGCCCGATGCATCTGCCGCAGCTCCTTCTTCAGGTCTCCGAGCTCGTCGCGCAGTCGGGCCGCCAGCTCGAAGCGCAGCTCGGCCGCAGCCTGGTGCATCTGCGTGGTGAGCTCCTGGATGAGGTTGGCCAGGTCGGACGAGGCCATCGACTCGACCTTGCCGCCCGCGCCGAGCCCGACGTCGGCGGCCAACGCTCCCCGCCCGCCCGAGGGGCCCCCGCCGTTCTTGGTCGCCTTGCCACGGGACTGCGAGCGCCCGCTGCCGAGCAGGGCCTCGGTGTCGGCGTCCTCGCGCTGCAGCATCTCGGTGATGTCGCCGATCCGCTTGCGCAGCGGCGTCGGGTCGATCCCGCGCTCGCGGTTGTAGGCCACCTGGATCTCGCGCCGGCGGTCGGTCTCGTCGAGGGCCTGCCGCATCGACGGGGTCACCTTGTCGGCATACATGTGGACCTGACCGCTGACGTTGCGCGCGGCGCGACCGATGGTCTGGATGAGCGAGCGGGCCGAGCGCAGGAACCCCTCCTTGTCGGCGTCGAGGATGCTCACCAGCGAGACCTCGGGCAGGTCCAGACCCTCACGGAGCAGGTTGATGCCGACGAGCACGTCGTACTCCCCCATGCGCAGCTCACGCAGCAGCTCGACGCGACGCAGGGTGTCGATGTCGGAGTGGAGGTACCTCACCCGGACCCCCTTGTCGAGGAGGTAGTCGGTGAGGTCCTCGGACATCTTCTTGGTCAGCGTGGTCACCAGGACCCGCTCGTTGCGCTCGACGCGCAGACCGATCTCGTGCAGGAGGTCGTCGATCTGGCCCTTGGTCGGCTTGAGGATGACCTCGGGGTCGACGAGGCCGGTCGGCCGGATGATCTGCTGCACCGGGGTGCCCGACTTCGCCATCTCGTAGTCACCCGGCGTCGCCGAGAGATAGAGGGTCTGCCCGATGCGCTCGAGGAACTCCTCCCACATGAGGGGGCGGTTGTCGGCGGCACTCGGCAGCCGGAACCCGTGGTCGACGAGCATCCGCTTGCGCGACATGTCACCTTCGTACATCGCCCCGATCTGCGGGACGGTCTGGTGCGACTCGTCGATGACGAGCAGGAAGTCCTCGGGGAAGTAGTCGAGCAGGCAGTTCGGCGCTGACCCGGAGGACCGGCCGTCGATGTGCCGTGAGTAGTTCTCGATGCCGCTGCAGGAGCCGACCTGCCGCATCATCTCGATGTCGTAGGTCGTGCGCATGCGCAGGCGCTGGGCCTCGAGGAGCTTGCCCTGCTTCTCGAACTCGGCCAGACGGTCGGCCAGCTCGAGCTCGATGCCCTTGATCGCCCGGTCCATCCGCTCGGGGCCTGCGACGTAGTGCGTGGCGGGGAAGACATACATCTCCTCCTCCTCGCGGATGACCTCGCCGGTGAGCGGGTGCAGGGTGTAGATGCGCTCGATCTCGTCACCGAAGAACTCGATGCGGATCGCGTGCTCCTCGTAGACCGGGATGATCTCGACCGTGTCGCCACGCACCCGGAACGTCCCCCGGGTGAAGGCGATGTCGTTGCGGGTGTACTGCATCTGCACGAACTGGCGCAGCAGGTCGTCGCGCACCATCTCGTCGCCGACCCGCAGACGGGCCATCCGGTCGACGTACTCCTGCGGGGTGCCGAGCCCGTAGATGCACGACACGGACGCGACGACGACGACGTCACGGCGGGTCAGCAGCGAGTTGGTCGCGCTGTGGCGCAGCCGCTCGACCTCCTCGTTGATCGACGAGTCCTTCTCGATGTAGGTGTCGGTCTGCGGGATGTAGGCCTCGGGCTGGTAGTAGTCGTAGTAGGAGACGAAGTACTCCACCGCGTTGTGGGGCATCAGCTCGCGGAACTCGTTGGCCAGCTGGGCCGCCAGCGTCTTGTTGGGGGCCATGACGAGGGTGGGTCGCTGGACCTGCTCGATGACCCACGCGGTGGTCGCCGACTTGCCGGTGCCGGTGGCGCCCAGCAGCACCGTGTTGGACTCACCGCTCCTGAGTCGCTCGGTGATCTGCGCGATCGCCGTCGGCTGGTCACCGCTCGGCGAGAAGTCCGAGATCACCTCGATGGGAGCCACGGTGCGCTTGATGTCGGTGGTGGGACGCATAGGGCAACGGTAAGCCCGACCACCGACAGGGCACTGCCCCGCAGTGGCCGGCGGCACTCAGGGGGACCAGCCGCTCCGAGCGGCCCAGTCCTCGACCAGGGGGAACACCTCGGCGAACCACGGCTCCTTGGCCTCGACGTAGGCCGTCGTCGTCGAGGCCTGCGAGGCCAGGTGTGCCTTCGCCGTGGCGTAGTCGGCGCGCGCGTCGGGCTCGGCCCTCAGCCGGTCACGCAGCTGCAGGGCGAAGCGCCAGCCCGGTGAGCCGACCTCGCGGACGTGGATGTTGACCACCCGCCCGGGGTCGGCCGACCCGTGCAACCGCTTGGGCCAGAGCGCGGGCGGGCAGTGAGGCGTGTCGCGGTCGACGTCGTCGACCTGGAAGAACCCCCGGTCGTCCATCGCCGCACGAAAGGCGGGGGTGTCGGCGTCGGCGAGCGAGCGGACCCCCACCTGGAGGTCGACGACGTCCTTGGCCGACAACCCCGGCACGCTCGTCGACCCGATGTGATCGACCCGGGTCGCGAGGTCACCGAGGGCGTCCACCAGCCGCGCGACGAGCCGGGCCGCCTGGGCCGGCCACGTGGGGTCGGGATCGCGCAGGATCGGGCCGGTCTCGGGGCGCCGGGTGCGACGCCCCGCCCGGAGGTTGTCGTCGTACGGCGCCAGCCGCTCGCGCCACAGCCTCGCGACAGCCGAGGTCGTGGCCTCGCGGTCGCCGTCGTTGTCCATCCACGCGTCGGCAGCGGCCCTGCGCTGCTCGTCCGTGGCCTGGGCCGCGATGCGGTGCCGGGCGTCGGCCTCGGGGAGCCCCCGCTGGTCGACGAGGCGCCGCACGCGGGTCTCGGCGTCGGCGCCGACGACGACGGTGAGGTGCTCGTGCACCCACAGCCGGCGCTCGACCAGCAGGGGCATGTCGAAGACGCTCACCCGGTCGGCCGGGACCTGCGCGCGCGACGCAGCCACGCGCTCGGCGATCGCCGGGCCGGTGATGGCGTCGAGCGCCGCGAGGGCTCGGGGATCGGGGAAGACGATCGCCGCCAGCCCGGCCCGGTCGAGCGTGCCGTCGACGCGCAGCACCTCGGCTCCGAAGCGGGCCGCCACCGCCGCCAGCGTCGCCTCGCCCGGCTCCATCACCTGGCGGGCGACGGCGTCGGCGTCGACGACCTGTGCCCCGTGCTCCTCGAGCAGCCGCGCCACCGTCGACTTGCCCGACCCGATGCCACCCGTCAGCCCGATCCTCAGCACCCGCCGACCCTAGCGCCAGTCGTGCTCGCCCTGCGATGACGCTGGTCCCTCGCTGACCTCCTCACCGAAGGGCGAGCAGGCTCAGCCGGAGCCGACGACCGCGAGCGCGACGTCGGGGTAGTCGGTCACGATCCCGTCGACGCCGATCGCAGCCATCGCCCGGATGTCGTCGGCGGCGTTCACGGTCCACGGCAGGACCGCCAAGCCAAGGTCGTGGGCCCGGTGGACGAGGGCCTCGTCGACATACGTGTACTGGGGCGCGATGACGTGGGCCCCGATCGCCGCCGCCGCCGCGGGGAGGTCACCGTCGTGCTCCTCGAAGCTCGTGATCCCCGTCCACGGGCTGTGCGGTGCCCACGTGGTCCCGACGATCGCCAGCGCCGACCGGCGTAGCTCGGGGTCGAGCTCGAGCGCGAGCTCGAGGACCTGCCAGTCGAAGGAGTGGACCAGGCAGCGGTCCCTGATCCCCGCTGCGTTGACCTGCTCGACGAGACGGCCCACGAGTCGCTCACGACCTGCCACCTCGCCGGGGTCGAGCGCGTTCACCTTGACCTCGAGGGTCCAGAAAGCCTCGGCTCCGCGTTCGCCGCTCGCTTCGAGCAGGTCTGGGAGCGTGCTGATGCGGGCACCGGGCGCCGCCTGCTGGCGAGGGAACCCCGGCAGGGTGAGGGAACCGACGTCGACCGACGAGATCTCGTCGTAGGTCAGCAGGTTGACCCGTGCGCCGACTAGCCCGTCGTGGGGCGCCACCACCTTGTGAGGCAGGAGGGTCGCGTCGTGCCAGACGACGACCTCGCCGTCGGCGGTGAGCCTCACGTCGATCTCGATACCCTGCACGCCGGCGTCGAGCGCGGCGAGCACGCTCGGGACGGTGTTCTCGACAACAAGTCCCTTGGCGCCCCGGTGCCCCTGGACACCGAGGCTGCCGAGCCGTCCCGGACGCGCTGGGGCCCACGGGCCACGTCGCGGTACGAGGTCGTCCATCTTCAGCGGCCGATCCGCACGCCGCTCGCAGCATCGAAGGCGTGCAGCTCGGTGGTGTCGGGACGCACGTGCATGACGTCGCCGACGGTGAAGTGGGTGCGCTTGTCGAGTCGGACCGTCACCCGGTCCACCTCGCGTCCGGCCACGGCTGGTCGACCGTAGACGTAGGACTCGGAGCCGAGCGACTCGACCAGCTCAACGGTGAGGGGAACGCTCTCGCCCTCGCTCGTCGGGTCGACGACGTGCCACGACTCGGGTCGCAGACCGACCACGACAGTGACCCCGGCGGCGTCGGCGACCTCGCGCTCCAACGGGACCGACACGCCGTGGACGATGGCGTGGCCGTCGCGCACGGGGCACTCGACGAGGCTGATCGCGGGAGAGCCGATGAACGCGGCGACGAAGGTGTTGACCGGGTGGTCGTAGAGCCGCTCGGGGGTGTCGACCTGCTGCAGCTGGCCGTCGCGCAGCACAGCCACACGGTGACCCATCGTCATCGCCTCGACCTGGTCGTGCGTCACGTAGACGGTCGTGACACCGAGCCGCCGCTGGAGGTCGGCGATCTGCGAGCGGGTGGACACGCGCAGCTTGGCGTCGAGGTTCGACAGCGGCTCGTCCATGCAGAACACCTTGGGGTTGCGCACGATCGCCCGCCCCATCGCGACGCGCTGTCGCTGCCCACCGGACATCTGGCCGGGCTTGCGGTCCAGCAGGTCCTCGAGCTCCAGGATCTTGGCCGCCTCGGCGACGCGAGACGTCGTCTCGGACTTGCCCACCTTCGCGTTGTCGAGGGCGAAGGCCATGTTCTGCGCCGCCGTCATGTTGGGGTAGAGCGCATAGCTCTGGAACACCATGGCGATGTCCCGGTCCCGGGGGCGTACCCCCTGCTGGTCGTGGCCGTCGACGAGGATTCGCCCCCCGTTGATCGGCTCGAGACCGGCCAGCATGCGCAGCGTCGTGGACTTCCCGCAGCCGGAGGGTCCGACGAGCACGAGGAACTCCCCGTCGGCGATGTCGAGGGTGATCGCGTCGACGGCTGGTCGGTCGCCCTGGGCGAACCGGCGCGTCGCCTCGTCGAAGTACACGGTGGCCATGGCAGGCGCTCTCTCTCGGTGTCGTGGCGGGCGGTGTCGTGGCGGGCGGTGTCGTGGCGGGTGGTCGTCGTGGCGGTCGTGGTCGGGTCGGCCCGGGACGGGCCGGCCGTCACGCTCCGAGCTTGGGCTTGACCTGCGTCTCGTAGACCTGCTGGCTCTCGGCGTCCAGCGCCTTGAACACCGTCGTGACGTCCTGGCCCTGGGCGACCTGGTCGAGCGCCTTGCCGATGCGGGCACCACCACCGGGCAGGAGGACCCGGACGTTGTCCTGGGACCGGGTGTGAGCGAGCTGGTCGATGGCCGTCTTGGAGTTGGGGTTCTTGGCCAGGAACGCGACCTCCGACGCCTCGGTCACGGCCGACTTGCGGACCGGCATGTACCCCGTGGCCTGTGTGAAGGTCACGGTGTTCTTGGCGTTGGTGAGGAACTCGATGAACTTCACGGCGTTGGCCTTGCGGGCGTCACTCAGGCTGGCCGGGATGCCGACACCGGCGCCGCCGGTCGGGCAGTTGTCGGTGCCCGGGAGGAACGCCGTCCCGAACTCGAACTTGGCGTCCTTGGTGATCCCGGTCAGCGACCCGGTCGACTGCAGGATGCAGGCGGCCAGACCGGCCGTGAAGTCGGCCTCCGGGGCCTTGTTGAACTTCACCGCCCCGTCCTTGGCCAGGCCCTGGAGGAACTGGCCCGCCTTGATCGTGTTGGGGTCGGAGAACGTCGGGGTCCACTCCTTCGAGTAGGCGCCCCCGAAGCCCCAGGCCATGTTCTGGAAGTACCAGTCGAGGTAGTTGGAGCCGTCGGCGAGCTCGAGCGCCACCTGACCGCTGGCCAGGGCGGCCCTGATCTTCGGCACCCAGGTGGCGAACTCCTCCCAGTCCTTGGGGCCGCGGTCCTCGAGGCCGGCCTTCTTCCAGACGTCCTTGTTGTAGTAGAAGAGCGGGGTCGAGCGGGCGTACGGCAGGGCGAAGTGCTGCTCGCCTGAGGTGTAGTCGTTGTAGAGGGCGTCGACGTAGTCGGTGACGTCGACCTTCGCCGTCGACAGCAGCTGGTCGAGCGGGGCGAGCTGCTTGTTGACCGCGAAGTTGAACCACGTGACGTCGGAGACGACGACCACGTCGGGCAGCTGCCCACCGGCGAGGGCGGCGTTGAACTTCTGGGCCACCTCCTCGTAGTTCTTCCCCGCGTCGACGAGCTTGACCGTGAGCCCCGAGTTGGCGGCCTCGAAGTCCTTGATGATCGCCTGCTCGACGGGCTTGGAGGTGCCGGGGTGGTTGCTCCAGAACTCGATCGTGTTGCTCGAGCCACCACCGCCGGCAGCGGCGGGGGTCCCGCCGGTCCCGGCGCACGCGCTGAGACCGGCGATCCCGGCGGCGCCGGTGAGCCCGAGGAATCCGCGGCGGGAGAGATCGTTCATGGTGTGGTGCCTTTCGTCGTCATGAGGTGAAGTCAGCCCTTCAGGGCCCCGGCCGTGAGGCCCTTGATCATCTGTCGCTGGAGGAAGAGGAAGAGGATGAGGATCGGCAGCATGGCCAGCACCGTGCCGGCCATCACCGGCCCCCAGTTGGTGACGCCGTCGTTGTTCTGCAGCAGCGTGAGCCCGACCGGCAGGGGGGCGACCCGCTCGTCGTCGGCCATGAGGAACGGCCAGAGGTACTCGTTCCACTCCGTGACGACGGTGATGAGCGAGAAGGCCACGACCGTCGGCCACGACATGGGCAGGACGACGCGCCACAGCAGCTTGAGCGGGCCGGCTCCGTCGAGCCGGGCGGCCTCGATGATCTCGCCGGGCAGGCTGAGGAACTGGTTGCGCATGAGGAAGGTGCCGAAGGCGACCCCCGCGAGCGGGATGATGATGCCTTGGTAGGTGTTGCGCCACCCGATCTGCGCCACGAAGGCGTAGTTGGAGATGACGGTGATCTGGTTGGGCACCATGAGCGCCGCGATGACGACGAAGAACACGACCGAGCGGCCGGGGAAGCGCAGCAGCGACAGGGCGTACGCGCTGAGCACCCCGAGCACGATCTTGATCGCCGACGTGCTCGCGGTGATGATGAAGCTGTTGCGCACGTAGCTGAAGAAGGGGATGCGGGTCGTGACGTCGGAGTAGTTGCCGGGGGTGATCGGGTCCGGCCACCACTGCGCCGGGCGCACGTAGATGTCGCCCCGGTCCTTGAACGACGTGATGAGGATCCAGAAGAGCGGCACCGCCACGAGCAGGACGGCGAGCACCATCCCGACGTATCCAGCGGTGGCGCGCAGCCGCCCGGGGCGCAAAGCCCCGTCCGACCCGTAGGCCGTCGTGGACGACGCCGGTGTCGCCGGTGTCGTCGCCGGTGTCGCCGGTGTCGTCGGTGTCGTCGGTGTCGCCGGTGTCGTCGTCATGACTGGCGCCCCTTGTCCATGAAGCGGACCTGCACCACGGTGACGACCAGCAGGATGAGGAACATCACCGTGGCCACCGTCGCGCCGTAGCCGGCCCGCTGGTTGACGAAGGTCTCCTGGTACACCTGGTAGACGAGCGTGGTGGTGCCGTTGCCGACCGGCCCGCCCCGGGTCATGACGTTGATGATGTCGAAGACCTGCACCGAGCTGAGCAGCACGGTGATGGACAGGAAGAACGTCGTCGGCCGCAGCTGGGGCATGAGCACCCGCCGGAACCGCGTCCACGCCGAGGCGCCGTCGATCTCGGCCGCCTCGTCGAGGTCGGACCGTCGCCCCTGCAGCGCCGCGAGGTAGATGACGAAGGTGTAGCCGAGGTTCTTCCAGATGTAGGTGACCGTGACCATGAACAGCGCCCACCCCGACTGCTGGTAGAAGTCCGGCGACTCGATGCCCACCCGCGCGAGCAGGTCGCGCACGAGCCCGAAGCTCGGGTCGAACACGAACTGGAAGGCCACCCCGATCGCGGCTCCGGAGATGACGAACGGGGCGAAGACCACCGAGCGCACGAGGTTGCGACCACGCAGCTGCTGGTCGAGCAGCAGTGCGAGCCCGAGCCCGACGGCGAGCGAGATACCCACCGTCGCCGCGGTGAAGATGACGGTGTTGCGCAGGACCACCTTGGTGTCCTCGCGCCCGAACCACTCGACGTAGTTGGCGAAGCCGACCCCGTTGAGCGTGGGCGAGGAGATGTTCCAGTCGGTGAACGACAGCCGGATGTTGTCGATCAGCGGCCGGTAGGTGAAGACGATGAGCAGGATCAGGTTCGGCAGCAGCAGCAGGGCCGCGAGGCTCCACTCCCACACCCGGCCGCTGGATCGCCGGGGCGCCGGCCCGACGGGTGGGGGAGGTCCCTGGGGGGAGCCTCCAGACGGCAGAATTGCCCGCTGTGGCTCGGTCACGGGTGACTTCACTCCGCCAACCTAGCGGGCCGACCCGCGCGATCGCGACTATTGCGGGCCGCTGTCGATGGCGTGTCCCCCAGGTCGGGGCGCCGGGAGTGGCAGGTCGACGACACGTCGGGACGGCCCGCCTCAGGACGCGGCGAAGCCCCGGACCGCACGGGTCCGGGGCTTCGTCGTCGATCCGGTCGAAGACCTGGGTCAGTTACCGGTGAGCTTCTCGCGCAGGGCGGCGAGGGCCTCGTCCGAGGCCAGGGTGCCCTCGGCGACCGGCGCGGGACGCGAGGCCACCGGGTGGTCACCGTCGTCGTCGTCGCTGACGTCACCCGTGGCGGAGGAGTACGAGGTCGTGACGTCGCCACCGCTGGCGGCCTCGGCGTCGGCCTTGGCCGCAGCCTCGACCTGGGCCTTGTGGGCCTCCCAGCGGGAGTGCGCCTCGGCGTACTGACCCTCCCACTTCTCCTTCTGGGTGTCGTAACCCTCGAGCCACTCGTTCGTCTCCGGGTCGAAGCCCTCGGGGTACTTGTAGTTGCCCGCCTCGTCGTACTCCGCGGCCATGCCGTAGAGCGTCGGGTCGAACTCGGCCAGCTGCGCACCGTCGTTGGCCTGCTTGAGGCTCAGCGAGATCCGGCGACGCTCGAGGTCGATGTCGATGACCTTGACGAAGATGTCGTCACCGACGTTGACGACCTGCTCCGGCAGCTCCACGTGGCGCTCGGCCAGCTCGGAGATGTGGACCAGACCCTCGATGCCGTCGTCGACGCGCACGAAGGAACCGAACGGGACGAGCTTGGTGACCTTGCCCGGCACGACCTGGCCGATCGCGTGGGTGCGGGCGAAGTGCTGCCACGGGTCTTCCTGCGTCGCCTTGAGCGAGAGGGAGACGCGCTCGCGGTCCATGTCGACGTCGAGGACCTCGACCGTGACCTTGTCGCCGACCTCGACGACCTCGGACGGGTGGTCGATGTGCTTCCAGGACAGCTCGGAGACGTGGACGAGACCGTCGACGCCACCGAGGTCGACGAAGGCACCGAAGTTGACGATGGAGGAGACGACGCCCTCGCGGACCTGCCCCTTCTGGAGCTCCTTGAGGAACGTCGTGCGCACCTCGGACTGCGTCTGCTCGAGCCACGCCCGGCGCGACAGGACCACGTTGTTGCGGTTCTTGTCGAGCTCGATGATCTTGGCCTCGATCTCCTTGCCGACGTACGGCTGGAGGTCGCGGACCCGACGCATCTCGACGAGGGAGGCGGGCAGGAAGCCGCGCAGGCCGATGTCGAGGATGAGCCCACCCTTGACGACCTCGATGACGGTGCCGGTGACGACGCCGTCCTCTTCCTTGATCTTCTCGATCGTGCCCCAGGCGCGCTCGTACTGAGCCCGCTTCTTGGACAAGATCAGACGACCTTCCTTGTCCTCCTTCTGGAGGACCAGGGCCTCGACCTCGTCGCCGACCTTGACGACGTCGGACGGGTCGACGTCGTGCTTGATCGACAGCTCGCGCGAGGGGATGACGCCCTCGGTCTTGTAGCCGATGTCGAGCAGGACCTCGTCCCGGTCGACCTTGACGATGACACCTTCGACGATGTCTCCGTCGTTGAAATCCTTGATCGTCGCGTCGATGGCGGCGAGCAGGTCTTCCTCAGAGCCGATGTCGTTGATGGCGACCTGAGGGGCGGTCTTCTCGACCGTAGTGGCAGTCATGTAGGAGGAACTCCGTTGGTGGACAGGTGGAGGAAAAGGGGACATAATGCACGGGCACCCACGTGGGCGACACTCCAGACTACGCGCGCCACGCGACGTGGGTCAAAACGCCGGGCGATGTCCGTCCCGACGCCAGACTGTATGCCGTGACCAACCCTGTGACGCCGTCCCCGCCGTCTCCCTACGAGCGGCCGCCCGCCGTGGCCCGGCGGGTCTCCGACGACGCCGAGACGGTCCCCGCCAACCAGACCTGGTGGGACGCCGAGGCCGACGGCTACTACCTCGAGCACGGCGGCTTCCTCGGCGACGACGACTTCGTGTGGGGCCCCGAGGGCCTGCGGGAGGCCGAGGCCCGACTGCTCGGTGACGTGCGGGGAGCGCAGGTGCTCGAGATCGGCGCCGGTGCCGCGCAGTGCTCGCGCTGGCTGGCGGGTCAGGGGGCGATGGTCCTGGCCAGCGACCTCTCGCTCGGCATGCTGCGTCAGGCCCAGGCGATCGACGCCCGGCTCGACGAGCAGACGTCAGGCTCGTCAGGCTCGGCGCCGGTCCCCCTGCTCCAGTGCAACGGTCTCGCCCTGCCGGTCGCCGACGCCAGCCTCGACGTCGTCTTCACGTCGTACGGGGTGATCCCCTTCGTCGCCGACTCGGCGGCCGTGATGCGCGAGGCGGGGCGGGTCCTGCGTCCGGGGGGGCGCTTCGTCTTCTCGACCACCCACCCGATCCGCTGGTCGCTGCCCGACGACCCCGGCGAGGCCGGCCTGCGCGTGAGCCACTCCTACTTCGACCGCACCCCCTACGTGGAGCAGGACGCCGGTGGCCGGGCCACCTACGTCGAGCACCACCGCACCGTCGGCGACCGGGTGCGCGAGCTGGTGGCTGCCGGGCTGCAGCTCGTCGACCTCGTCGAGCCGGCCTGGCCGCCGGGTCACGACCAGACGTGGGGCGGGTGGTCACCGCTGCGGGGTGAGCTGGTGCCCGGGACCGCCATCTTCGTCACCCGGCGACCCGGATGACGACTGGCCGCAGGACGAGCCGTCGCCGACCGCCGGACCACGAGGTCAGGAAGAATCACCGGTCATTCGCTCGCTGAGCGAACGAGATGGATGTCAACTTGATGAACGGGACGTGATTTCACCGTAAAGGCCCGAGAATTCCCCGAGGTGTGTGTAACGTCTTGTCCTGCGACCGGAAGCGCAGTTGGCTGACCGGAGTCACCGAGGCGGGGAGGCTGAGGTGGCTCTGTGGAGGCCACTGGAGGCCGGGCGGGTCCGCCCGCCCGGCCTCTTCCCCGTCCGGTTCGTCCCGGGGTCAGTGGGCGGCTGCGTGCCAGGAGCGGCCGACGCCGACGCTCACGTCGAGGGGCACGTCCATCGTCACGGCCTGGCCCATCTCGTGCCGCACCAGCCGCTCGACGTCGTCGCGCTCCCCCGGAGCGATCTCGAGCACCAGCTCGTCGTGCACCTGCAGCAGCATCCGTGACCGTGCACCAGAGCCGACGAGACCACGGTGGACACCGAGCATCGCCACCTTCATGATGTCGGCCGCCGACCCCTGGATCGGGGCGTTGAGGGCCATCCGCTCGGCCATCTCGCGCCGCTGGCGGTTGTCGGAGTTGAGGTCGGGCAGGTAGCGACGGCGGCCGAGCATGGTGGCGGTGAAGCCCGTCGCCCGGGCCTCGACGACCAGCTCTCGCAGGTAGTCGCGCACCCCGCCGAACCGCTCGAAGTACTCGTCCATCAGCTCCTTGGCCTCGCCCGTGCCGATGGTCAGCTGCTTCGAGAGGCCGAACGCCGACAGACCGTAGGCCAGGCCGTAGGACATCGCCTTCACCTTCGAGCGCTGCGCGGAGGTGACGTCCTCGATGCCGACCCCGAAGACGCGCGCCCCGACGTAGCTGTGCAGGTCCTCACCGGTCCGGAAGGCCTCGATCAGGCCGGCGTCCCCCGACAGGTGGGCCATCACCCGCATCTCGATCTGGCTGTAGTCGACCGACATGAGCGACTCGAACCCCTCGCCGACGACGAACATCTCGCGGATGCGCCGGCCCTCCTCGGTGCGGATCGGGACGTTCTGCAGGTTGGGGTCGGTGGAGCTGAGGCGCCCCGTGGCGGCGATGGTCTGCAGGTAGGTGGTGTGGACCCGCTGGTCCTCGGCCACCGACTTGAGCAGCCCCTCGACCGTGACCTTGAGCCGGCTCGCGTCGCGGAAGGCCAGCACACCCATCAGGAAGGGGTGGTCGACCTTGCGCCCGAGGTCGGCCAGCGCATCGGCGTCGGTGGTGTAGCCCGTCTTGGTGCGCTTCGTCTTCGGCAGGCCGAGCCGCTCGAAGAGCACCTCCTGGAGCTGCTTGGGCGAGCCGAGGTTGACGCTGTCGTCACCGATGGCGTCCCACGCTGCCTGCTGGGCCCGGGAGACCTGGTCGGCGAAGTCGGCGTCGAGGGCGTCGAGCGCGTCGACGTCGACCGCGATGCCCACCCGCTCCATCCCTGCCAGGACGTCGACCAGCGGCAGCTCGACGTCGCGCAGCAGACCGTCCGCCGCGCGGGTGACGAGCTCGGCGTCCAGCGCGTCGGCCAGCTCGAGCACCGCGCGGGCGACGACCATCGCGTCCTGCGCCTCGCTGTCGCCGTCGGGGTCGCCATCGAAGGCGAGCATCCCCTGACCGTGGTCGTCGGTGTCGTTGGTCAGCTCGCGCTTGAGCATGCGCAGGGCGAGGTCGGCCAGGTCGTAGGACCGCTGGTCGGGCTTGACGAGGTAGGCGGCCAGGGCGGTGTCGCTGGTGAGGCCCGCGAGCGCCCACCCCCGGGACGCGAGCGCCTGCAGGGGCCCCTTGGCGTCGTGGATCGCCTTGGGCCGGAGGGGATCAGCCAGCCACCCGGCGACGGCCTGCTCGGCCGGCTCGTCGAGCGTCGTCACATCGAGGTATGCCGCGTGCCCGTCGACCGTCGCCAGGGCGAGGCCCCGCACGTCACCGGTGCCGCGGGCCCACCGACCGACGACGTTGACCCCGACCCGGTCACCGTCCTGGCTGTGCTCGTCGAGCCACAGTGGCACGTCAGCCGACTCGAGCACCGAGCCGAAGACGTCGAAGCCGGACTCGGCCTCGGGCGTCGCGGACTCGAGCGTGGCGAAGAGACGCTCCCGCAGGACGCGGAACTCGAGGCCGTCGAAGACCTGGTGCACCTGCTCGCGGTCCCACGTCTGCCGCTCGAGCTCGTCGACCTCGATCCCCAGCGAGACGTCACGCACCAGCTGGTTGAGGCGGCGGTTGCGCAGGACGTCGTCGAGGTGGTCGCGCAGCGACTGACCGGCCTTGCCCTTGATCTCGTCGACGTGGGCCACGATGCCGCTCAGGCCGTCGTACTGCTGGATCCACTTCGCCGCTGTCTTGGGACCGACGCCGGGCACCCCCGGGAGGTTGTCGGAGGTCTCCCCCACGAGCGCGGCCAGGTCGGAGTAGAGACCTGGGGGGACGCCGTACTTCTCGGTGACCGCCGCCGGGGTCATCCGCCACATCTCCGAGACCCCCCGCACCGGATAGAGCAGCGTGACCCGGTCGGTGACCAGCTGAAAGGCGTCACGGTCTCCGGAGCAGATCAGCACCTCCATCCCCTGCGCCTCGGCCTGGGTGGTGAGCGTGGCGATGATGTCGTCGGCCTCGTAGCCGGGCGCCTCGACATACCGGATCTTCAGGGCGTCGAGCACCTCGTGCATGAGCGGGATCTGGCCCGAGAACTCGGACGGTGTGGCCGCCCGCCCGGCCTTGTACTCCGCGTACTCCTCGAGGCGGAACGTCTGCCGCGACAGGTCGAAGGCCACGGCCAGGTGGGTCGGCTCCTCGTCGCGCAGCATGTTGATGAGCATCGACGTGAAGCCGAAGACCGCGTTGGTCGTCTGCCCCGTCTTGGTCGAGAAGTTCTCAGCGGGGAGCGCGTAGAACGCCCGGTAGGCGAGGGAGTGTCCGTCGAGCAGGAGGAGTCGAGCCACGCCGGAAGCCTAGGCCACCGCACCGACAGCACCGATGACGGGCTCAGAGCCCGCCGACGGTGCCCTGCACGGCCCGCACCCGGGCGGAGCGACGCCGACGCAGCACCTGCTCGAGCGTGCCCAGGGACGCCTGCTGCTCGCTGCCCCCGGCGAGGCGACGGTGCAGCGCTCTCGGCGTGGTGACGCGCCGCACGACGGTCGGCGTGAAGCCGAGGCGCGCGAAGAACCGGTTGGCATCGCGCTGGCCGGCCGGCACGTGACCCACGATCTGCTCGGCTCCCACCCGGTCGGCGTGGGCGGCGACGGCCGAGAGCAGGTGCCGGGCGATGCCGTGCTTGCGCCAGGTGCTGCTCACGAAGAGCTGGTCCACGGCGACGCAGTGGGCGTCGACGAAGACCCCGGCGGTCGTGTCGGACAGCACGAGGTAACCGACCGGACGGGAGTCGGCCAGGGCCATGAGGGCGACGACCCCGGGGCGCTCGAGGCTCGAGACGACGGTGCCCTCGGCCACCATCCGCGCCGTGGCCTCCGGGCTCGCGCCGGTCTCGGCCCGATGGGCGACCCACAGGTCGACGAGGTCCTGGTGCTGACCGGGGGTGACCCGGCGGACGAGGATCTGGGGTCGAGCCAAGGCGAGCCTCCTGGGGCAGAAGAGGGACCGTGCACCTGCGGGTCGGGTGCGTGGCGGACGACGGCACCAAGGCAGGGTGGCGCCGTCGTCGTGCCGTCCCCCGACGGCGGGCCCGGATGTCGCTCGGGTTGCCCCGACTCTAGGACCACGGCCGACGCCACCGATAGAGGAAACGCGAAATTGGTGGTGCCAGAGGCCGCTGGACGCGCTTCCCGCTGGCCGGAGGCCCTCTTCGCTGCCGGTCTGCTACTTCTTCGGCAGGCCGGTGATCACGGCGTCGGCCACCTCGCGCATGCCGAGACGACGGTCCATCGCGGTCTTCTGGATCCACCGGAAGGCCTCGGCCTCGCTCAGCTTCAGCTGCGTCATCAGCACGCCCTTGGCCCGGTCGACGGCCTTGCGCGTCTCGAGGCGCTCCCCGAGGTCGGCGATCTCGCTCTCGAGGGCCCTCATCTGCGTCCAGCGCGAGCGGGCGATGTCGATGGCCGGAGCGAGGTCGGCCTGGGTGAAGGGCTTGACGATGTAGGCCATGACACCCGCGTCGCGGGCCCTCTCGACGAGCTCCTTCTGGCTGAAGGCGGTGAGCATGACCACCGGGGCGAGCTGTTCCTTGCCGATGATCTCGGCTGCGCTGATGCCGTCGAGGACGGGCATCTTGACGTCCATGATGACGAGGTCGGGGCGGTGCTCACGGGTGAGCTCGACCGCCTGCTCACCGTCGCTGGCCTGCCCGACCACGTCGTAGCCACCCTCGCCCAGCATCTCGGCGAGGTCGAGCCGGATCAGCGCCTCGTCCTCGGCGACGACGATGCGCAGGCGCCCGTCATCCGCGCCCTGGTCGGTCGTGCCCACCGTGTCGGGTCCCTGCTCCGCCGCAGCGCTCGTCGTCATGGCGGGAGTTTATCGGGGTCCGGGCGGTGCGCAGTGCCCCGGGTGGGATTCGAACCCACACTGGACGGTGTTTGAGACCGCTTCCTCTGCCGGTTGGGATACCGGGGCGCAGGCGAAGAGTAGCGAGCGCCGCTGCCCGGCCCCAACTCCAGGGCTCACTCGACGCGCGAGAAGTCCTCGTAGGCCGGGGCCACCCGGTTCTTGGCGTCGCCGATGCGGTGCACCCGCAGGGCGTTCGTCGAGCCGGGGATGCCGGGGGGTGACCCCGCCACGATGATCACCAGGTCGCCCTCCTGCGCGCGGCCCGAGGCGAGCAGCGAGTTGTCGACCTCGAGGGCCATCTGGTCGGTGTGGCGCGCCATCGGCACCAGGAAGGTCTCGATGCCCCAGACGAGCGCCAGCTTGGAGCGGGTGTCCTGCAGCGGGGTGAAGGCCAGCATGGGGATCTTCGGGCGGATGCGAGCCAGGCGCAGCGCGGAGTCACCCGACTGCGTGAAGGTCACGAGGTAGGTGACTCCGAGCAGCTCGCCGATCTCGACGGCCGCCCAGGTCACGGCCCCGCCCTTGCTGTGCGGACGGGTGCCGAGGGGAAGGATGCGCTCGAGGCCGTGGTCCTCGGTGCTCTGGATGATGCGCGCCATCGTGCTGACGGCCTGGATCGGCCACGCCCCCACGCTGGTCTCGCCGGACAGCATGATGGCGTCGGCGCCGTCGAGGACGGCGTTGGCGCAGTCGCTGGCCTCGGCCCGGGTGGGACGGGAGTTCTCGATCATCGACTCGAGCACCTGCGTCGCCACGATGACCGGCTTGGCGTTCTGGCGGGCGATCTCGATCGCCCGCTTCTGCACGATGGGGACGTCCTCGAGGGGCAGCTCGACCCCGAGGTCGCCGCGCGCCACCATGACGCCGTCGAAGACCTCGATGATCTCGCGGAGGTTCTCGACCGCCTGCGGCTTCTCGATCTTCGCGATGACGGGCAGGCGGATGCCGACCTCGTCCATGATCGCGTGCACCTCCTTGATGTCGTCGGCGGAGCGCACGAACGAGAGCGCGATCATGTCGGCGCGCAGCGCGAGGGCCCAGCGCAGGTCAGCCCGGTCCTTGTCCGACATCGCCGGCACGCTCACCGCGACCCCAGGCAGGTTGATGCCCTTGTTGTTGGAGATCACGCCGCCCTCGACCGTCTCGGTGACGATGTCGGTGTCGGTGACCTCGACGGCCCGCAGGGTGACCTTGCCGTCGTCGATGAGCAGCAGGTCGCCCGGCGTGACGTCGCCCGTCATGCCCTTGTAGGTGGTGCTCACCCGGCGGCTGTCACCGGGCACGTCGAGGATGGTGATCGTGAAGGGGTCACCGGGAGCCAGCGAGATGGGGCCGTCGGCGAAGCGCCCCGTGCGGATCTTCGGACCCTGGAGGTCGACGAGGACACCGACCGCCCGGCCGGTCGCGTCGCTCGCCGCGCGCACGGCGCGGTAGACCTCCTCGTGGACGGCGTACTCACCGTGGGAGAGGTTGAGGCGGGCGATGTCCATGCCGGCCTCGACGAGCTTGCGGACCTGCCTCGTGGACGAGGTGGCGGGGCCGAGGGTGCAGACGATCTTGGCGCGACGCATGCCGTCAGCCTAGGCGTAGAGGTGACGCAGGTCTCATCCGGGGCCATCGGTGAGACCGGCGCCTACCTCGCCTCAGACGCTCAGCGGCCGGTCCGTGGGCTCGATCGGCCGCGGCAGCTGGCTCGCACCCATCAGCCACTGGTCGACCCCGTGGGCGCAGGCCCGACCCTCGGCGATGGCCCAGACGATGAGCGACTGGCCACGCCCGGCGTCGCCCGCGACGAAGACCCCCGGCACCGAGGTCATGTACGACGCGTCGCGACGCACGTTGGTGCGCTCGTCCAGCTCGACCCCGAGCTGCTCGACGACACCGACCTTCTGCGGCCCGAGGAAGCCCATGGCCAGCAGGACGAGCTGGGCCGGGAGCTCCTTCCCGCTGCCCTCGACGGGCACGAACCGGCCGTCCTTCAGCTCGACCTCAGACAGGCGCAGCGCCCGCACGTTGCCGTCGGCGTCGCCGAGGGCCTCCTCGGTGTTGACCGCGTAGACCCGCTCGCCGTTCTCCTCGTGCGCGCTGGCGATCCGGTAGGTCATGGGGTAGGTCGGCCAGGGCTGCGAGCCGGGACGCTCCTCGTGCGGGCGCGGCATGATCTCGAGCTGGGTCACCGACCGGGCACCCTGACGCGTGGCCGTGCCCAGGCAGTCGGCCCCGGTGTCGCCGCCGCCGATGATGACGACGTCCTTGCCGGTCGCGAGGATCTGGCCCTCCACGCTCTCGCCGAGCGCGACGAGGTTGGCGGGCGGGAGGTACTCCATCGCCTGGTGAATGCCACCCAGCTCACGACCGGGGACGGCGAGGTCGCGCGGCACCGTCGAGCCGACGGCGAGCACGACCGCGTCGTACCGGTCCTGCAGCTGCTTGCCGGTGATCTCGTCACCGACCGCGACCCCGCTGCGGAAGCGGGTTCCCTCGGCCTCCATCTGGGCCAGCCGCCGGTCGAGGACCGACTTCTCCATCTTGAACTCCGGGATGCCGTAGCGCAGCAGCCCGCCGGGCTTGGCCTCCCGCTCGTAGACGGCGACGGTGTGGCCGGCGCGGGTCAGCTGCTGGGCGACCGCGAGGCCGGCCGGGCCCGAGCCCACGACGGCCACGGTCTTGCCCGAGAGCCGCTCCGGTGGCTGCGGGGTGACGGCCCCGGCCTGGAACGCCTGCTCGATGGTGGTGACCTCGACCTGCTTGATCGTCACGGCGGGCTGGTTGATGCCCAGCACGCACGCGGTCTCGCAGGGCGCCGGGCAGAGGCGACCGGTGAACTCGGGGAAGTTGTTGGTCGCGTGCAGCCGCTCGATCGCCTCCTGCCAGTCACCTCGCCAGGCGAGGTCGTTCCACTCCGGGATGAGGTTGCCCAGCGGGCACCCGTTGTGGCAGAAGGGGATGCCGCAGTCCATGCAGCGACCGGCCTGGCGCTGCAGCTGCCCCAGCTCCTGCTCCTCGTAGACCTCCTTCCAGTCACGGATCCGCACGGGGACGGGGCGCCGGGTCGGGAGCTCGCGCTCGCGCACCTTCAAGAAACCCTGGGGGTCAGCCACGGGAAGCCTCCATGATCCGGTCCCAGACCTGCGCGCCCTGCAGGTCGAGGCCCTCGGCCTCGGCTCGGGCACGCACGTCGAGGACGCGCTGGTAGTCGCGGGGAAGGACGAGGGTGAAACGGGCCCGGCTGGCGTCCCAGTCCTGCAGGAGACGGCCGGAGACGGTCGAGTCGGTCCAGCGCAGGTGTCGGCGCAGCAGCTCCTCGAGGGTCGTGGCGTCGGACTCGCGCAGCGGGAGCAGGTCGACCAGCTCGGTGTTGACCAGGCCCGGGTCCAGGTCGAGCACGTAGGCCACTCCGCCCGACATGCCAGCGGCGAAGTTGCGCCCGGTCGCCCCGAGGACGACCGCGATGCCTCCGGTCATGTACTCGCAGCCGTGGTCCCCGACCCCCTCGACGACCGCGACGGCGCCGGAGTTGCGCACGCAGAACCGCTCGCCCACCTGTCCACGGAGGAAGATCTCGCCCGCGGTGGCGCCGTAGCCGATGACGTTGCCGGCGATGACGTTGGCCTCGGCCGTGAGCCGGGCCCCCGGCTGCGGCCGCACGATGATGCGCCCACCGGACAGGCCCTTGCCGACGTAGTCGTTGGAGTCGCCCTCGAGCACCAGGGTCAGGCCCCGGGGCAGGAACGCCCCGAACGACTGGCCGCCCGACCCGGTGAGCGTCAGCTCGATCGTGCCGTCCGGCAGGCCGTGGGGGTGCGCCTTGGTGATCTCGTGCCCGAGCATCGTGCCCACCGTGCGGTTGACGTTGCGCACGGCCAGCGAGCCCCGCACCTGCTCACCGTCGCGCAGCGCCGGCTGCGCCATGGCGATGAGCTGGTGGTCGAGCGCCTTCTCGAGCCCGTGGTCCTGCACCGCGGAGTTGTAGGGGGTGCCACCGGTCGGGTCCTGGACCTGGGTGAGGATCGGCGCGAGGTCGAGGCCGGCGGCCTTCCAGTGCTGGACGGCCTTCTCGGTGTGGAGCGCCTCGACGTGGCCGACGGCCTCGCGGACCGAGCGGAAACCGAGCTGCGCGAGCAGCTCGCGCACCTCCTGCGCGATGTACTCGAAGAAGGTCTCGACGAACTCGGGCTTGCCCGAGAAGCGCGCCCGCAGGTCGGGGTTCTGCGTGGCGACACCGACGGGGCACGTGTCGAGGTGGCAGACCCGCATCATGATGCAGCCCGAGACCACGAGCGGGGCGGTGGCGAAGCCGAACTCCTCGGCGCCGAGTAGGGCCGCGATGACGACGTCGCGGCCGGTCTTCAGCTGGCCGTCGGTCTGCACGACGATCCGGTCCCGTAGGCCGTTGAGGCGCAGCGTCTGCTGGGTCTCGGCCAGGCCGAGCTCCCACGGCGCCCCGGCGTGCTTGAGGGACGTCAGCGGCGAGGCGCCGGTGCCACCGTCGTGGCCCGAGACGAGCACCACGTCGGCGTGCGCCTTCGAGACCCCCGCCGCGACCGTGCCCACGCCGACCTCGGACACCAGCTTGACGTGCACCCGCGCCTGCGGGTTCGCGTTCTTGAGGTCGTGGATCAGCTGGGCCAGGTCCTCGATGGAGTAGATGTCGTGGTGCGGCGGCGGCGAGATGAGCCCCACACCGGGCGTGCTGTGCCGGGTCTTGGCCACCCACGGGTAGACCTTGGGCCCGGGCAGCTGCCCGCCCTCCCCCGGCTTCGCGCCCTGCGCCATCTTGATCTGGATGTCGTCGGACTCGGTGAGGTAGAGGCTGGTCACCCCGAAGCGGCCCGAGGCCACCTGCTTGATCGCCGACCGCCGGGCCGGGTCGAGCAGGCGGTCCTCGTCCTCACCGCCCTCACCGGTGTTGGACTTGCCGCCCAGACGGTTCATCGCGATCGCGAGGTTCTCGTGGGCCTCCTGGCTGATCGAGCCGTAGCTCATGGCGCCGGTGGAGAAGCGCTTGACGATCTCGCAGACCGGCTCGACCTCGTCGATCGCGAGGGGCTCGCGCCCGCTCACGGCGGCGTCGGTGAACTCGAAGAGCCCCCGCAGCGTCATCAGGCGGGTCGACTGCTCGTCGACGCGGGCGGTGTACTGCTTGAAGATGTCGTAGCGCCGCTGGCGGGTCGAGTGCTGCAGCCGGAAGACCGTGTCGGGGTCGAACAGGTGCGGCTCGCCCTCGCGGCGCCACTGGTACTCGCCGCCCACCCACAGCTTGCGGTGGGCCTGGTGGATGCCCTCGGGCGGGTAGGCCGACGCGTGCCGGGCGGCGACCTCGTCGGCGACCACGTCGAGCCCGATCCCGCCGAGCTGGCTGACCGTGCCGGTGAAGTAGCGGTCGACGAGGTCCTGCGCGAGACCGATCGCCTCGAAGACCTGCGCCCCGCGGTAGGACGCCACCGTGGAGATGCCCATCTTGGACATCACCTTGAGGACGCCCTTGCCGAGGGCCTTGATGAGGTTCTTGACCGCCAGCTCGGGGGTGACGCCCGAGATCGTGCCGGAGCGGACGAGCTCCTCCACGCTCTCCATGGCGAGGTAGGGGTTGACCGCGGCCGCGCCGTAGCCGACGAGCAGGGCGACGTGGTGCACCTCCCGCACGTCACCGGCCTCGACGAGCAGCCCGACCTGGGTGCGGGTCTTCTCGCGGATCAGGTGGTGGTGCACGGCCGAGGTGAGCAGCAGCGACGGGATCGGGGCGAGGTCTCGTCCCGAGTCGCGGTCGGAGAGCACGACGAAGCGGGCCCCCCGGCGGATCGCCTGCGAGGTCTCGGCGAAGATCGCCTCGAGCCGGGCCTCCATCGCCCCGGCGCCGCCGGTCACGTCGTACAGGCCCTGCACCACGTGCGTGGCGTAGCCCGGCAGGTCGCCGTCGGCGTTGATGTGGACGATCTTGGCCAGCTCGTCGTTGTCGATGACGGGGAAGGGCAGGTGCACCAGGCGGGCGTGCGCCGCCGATGCGGAGAGGGCATTGCCCTCGGGCCCGATGGTCGTGCCCAGCGAGGTGACGAGCTCCTCGCGGATCGCGTCGAGCGGAGGGTTGGTCACCTGCGCGAAGAGCTGGGTGAAGTAGTCGAAGACCAGGCGGGGTCGGCTCGAGAGCACGGCGATGGGCGAGTCGGTCCCCATCGAGCCGAGGGCCTCTCCCCCGGTGCGGGCCATCGGCGTCAGGAGGATGCGCAGCTCCTCCTGGGTGTAGCCGAACGTCTGCTGCCGACGGGCCACGGACGACGCGGTGTGCACGATGTGCTCGCGCTCGGGCAGGTCCTTGAGCTCGATGACGCCGGCGTGCAGCCACTCGTCGTAGGGGTGGCGCGACGCCAGCCCCGACTTGATCTCCTCGTCACCGATGATGCGGCCGTGCTCGGTGTCGACGAGGAACATCTTGCCGGGCTGCAGCCGCCCGCGCTTGACGATGGTCTCGGCCGGCAGGTCGAGGACCCCCGACTCGGACGCGAGGACGACCAGTCCGTCGTCCGTCACCGCGTAGCGCCCGGGGCGCAGGCCGTTGCGGTCGAGCACCGCACCGATGAGGGTGCCGTCAGTGAAGGTGACGCAGGCCGGGCCGTCCCAGGGCTCCATGAAGGTGGAGTGGAACTCGTAGAAGGCGCGTCGGGCCGGGTCCATCGCCCCGTTGTTCTCCCACGCCTCGGGGATCATCATCAGGACCGAGTGCGGCAGGGAGCGGCCACCGAGGTGCAGCAGCTCGAGCACCTCGTCGAAGCTCGCCGAGTCGGAGGCGTCGGGCGTGCAGACCGGGAAGACCCGCTTGAGGTCGCCGGGGATGATGTCGGAGGTGAGCTGGCTCTCTCGCGCCCGCATCCAGTTGCGGTTGCCCTTGACGGTGTTGATCTCGCCGTTGTGGGCGATGAAGCGGTAGGGGTGGGCCAGGGGCCACGAGGGGAACGTGTTGGTCGAGAAGCGCGAGTGGACGAGCGCCAGCTCGGTCTCGTAGAGCCGGTCGGACAGGTCCGGGAAGAACGGCTCGAGCTGACCGGTCGTCAGCATGCCCTTGTAGACCAGCGTGCGCGAGGAGAGTGAGGCGAAGTAGACGTCCGTCTCGCGCTCGGCGCGCTTGCGCAGGCAGAACGCATAGCGGTCGAGCCCCACCCCGACCTGGCGACCCACCGACGAGGTGACGAAGAGCTGGGCGAAGTGCGGCATGCACGCGCGGGCAGCCTGACCGACGAGGTCGGCGACGACCGGCACGTCGCGCCACCCGAGGACCTTCATCGACTCCTCGGCGGCCAGCGCCTCGATGTCGGCGACGACCTGCGCCCGCTGGGTCGCGTCCGGCGGGAGGAACGCGAGGCCCACGGCATACGCCCCGGCCGCCGGCAGGGGGAAGGGCACGACGCTGCGCAGGAACGCGTCAGGCACCTGGGTCAGGATGCCGGCTCCGTCACCGACCGACGGGTCGGCCCCGGTCGCGCCGCGGTGGTCGAGGTTGCGCAGCGCCGTCAGCGCGTGCTCCACGATGTCGTGGCCCGCGCTGCCGCGCATCGTCGCGACCATGGCGACGCCACAGGCGTCGTGCTCGAGGTCGCGGCGGTAGAGGCCGGTATCGGTCGGCTGGGCCGTGAACAGGGGGCGCGAGGAGACCAACGCGGTTCACCGTCCTTCAGGTGTCGGACCGGGCACGGGTGAAGCCGCCGCGGATCCTTGGTGATGGCATGCGCAGACACCTCTGGCATGAGCCGGGCGGCGATGGCCGGTGGGCACACAATAACCGTCATCCAGCCGGGACTCAGGCCTGGTACGACGTCAGTCCAGGGCGCGAGACGCCGTAGCGGGGGCGTCAGGACCCGGGGTCGGGAGGCTCTCGAGCTCGGAGGGCCGCGATCGGCGGCCGAAGAGGACGAACATCGCGGCTCCGAGGAGGAACACGATCAGGCTCACCCACACGTTGACCCGCAGACCCAGGATGTGGTTGGCGTCGTCGGTGCGCATGAACTCCAGCACCACTCTACCGATCGGGTAGCCGGCGATGTACAGCGCCAGCACCTGCCCTGCGCGCAGGGTGACCCGACGGTCGAGCAGCACGAGCGCGAGGGCCAGCACGAGGCAGAAGATCGACTCGTACAGGAAGGTCGGCTGGTAGGTGCCGAGCACGACCGGCTGCCCGGCGGCGTCGAGCACGGCATGACCCTCGGCCGCGTCCCACTGGTGGATCTCGAGACCCCAGGGCAGGCTCGTCGGGCCGCCGTAGATCTCGTTGTTGAACCAGTTGCCCCACCGACCGATGCCCTGCGCGAGCAGGATGCCGGGGGCGGCGCAGTCACCGAAGACCGCGAGCGGGATGCCCTGCTTCCGGCACCCGATCCAGGCCCCCACCGCACCGAGGGCGACCGCGCCCCAGATGCCCAGGCCACCGTTCCAGATCTTGAACGCGTCGAGCGGGTGACCGCCCTCTCCGAAGTAGGCCTGCGGCGAGGTGATCAGGTGGTAGAGCCGGCCACCGAGGATGCCGAAGGGCACCGCCCAGGCCGCGATGTCGAGGGCCAGCCCAGCGCGCCCGCCGCGGTCGGAGAGCCGCTTCTGGGTGATCCAGACGGCGATGACGATGCCCGCGAGGATGCACATGGCATAGCCCCGCACGGGGAAGAAACCGAGGTGCCAGACGCCCGACGTCGGGCTCGGCAGCACGGTGGGGGCCAGGCCCGTCAGCAGGCTCACGCCGGTGCACCCGCCGTGGTCGACCGGGCGCTCGCCGCGTGGGCGGCGCGCTGCGCCCCACCGGCCCGCACGCCCGCCGCGAGCTCGGCGACCAGCTCACGCAGGGCCCGGATGCCGCTCGCCCGGTCGGGTGCCTCCAGGAGGCACCGCACCAGGGCCGACCCGACGATCACCCCGTCGGCGAACCGGCCGACGTCGGCGGCCTGCTCACCGGTCGAGACACCCAGGCCCACGCACACCGGCAGGTCGGTGACCTCGCGGGTGCGGGCCACGAGCCCCTCGGCGGCGTTGCCGACCGTCGTACGCGTGCCGGTCACCCCCATCACGGACGTGGCGTAGACGAAGCCGCGGCTCGCGGAGGTGGCGGTGGCCAGTCGCTCGGGGGTCGAGCTGGGCGCCACGAGGAAGACGCGGTCGAGGTCGTGGGCGTCGGCGGCCGCGATCCAGGCGCCGGCCTCGTCGGGGATCAGGTCGGGGGTGATCAGCCCGGAGCACCCGCTGGCGGCGAGCTCGGCGGCGAAGCCGTCGACCCCCCGGCGCAGCACGAGGTTCCAGTAGGTCATCACCAGCGACGGCGCCCCGGCGTCGCGCACGGCCGCGGTGGCGTCGAGCACGTCGACCACGCGCGACCCGCCGGCGAGCGCGGCCTCGACCGCCCGCTGGATGACGGGGCCGTCCATCAGCGGGTCGCTGTAGGGCACGCCGACCTCGACGATGTCGACACCCGCCTCGACCATCGCGACCATGGCCTCGATCGACCCCGGCACGTCGGGGTAGCCCACGGGCAGGTAGCCGATGAGCGCCGCGCGACCCTCGGCGCGGCAGGCGGCCAGGACCTCGGAGACGCCGCTCACACCTGGGCCCCGGCCTGCGAGAGTTGCTCGTCGTCGAGCATGCCGAAGTACTTCGCGGCGGTGTGCACGTCCTTGTCGCCGCGGCCGGAGAGGTTCACCAGCAGCACCGCGTCGGGCCCGAGCTCGCGGCCGACCTGCATGGCGCCGGCGAGGGCGTGGGCTGACTCGATGGCCGGGATGATGCCCTCGGTGCGGCACAGCAGCTGGAACGCCTCCATGGCCTCGACGTCGGTGACGGCGCGGTACTCCGCCCGGCCGCTGTCGAGCAGGTGGGAGTGCTCGGGCCCGACGCTCGGGTAGTCGAGACCGGCCGAGATCGAGTGGGACTCGACGGTCTGGCCGTCGGCGTCCTGCATGACGTAGGTGAAGGCCCCGTGCAGGACGCCCTTCTCGCCCGCGGCGAATCGAGCGGCGTGCTTGCCGGTCGTGATCCCGGCCCCGGCCGCCTCGAGACCGACGAGGCGCACCTGGGTGTCGTCGAGGAAGCGGTGGAAGATGCCGATCGCGTTGGAGCCACCACCGATGCAGGCCAGGACGACGTCCGGCAGGCGCCCCACGAGGTCGAGGACCTGGGCGCGCGCCTCCACCCCGATGACGCGGTGGAAGTCGCGGACCATCTCGGGGAAGGGGTGCGGACCGGTGACGGTGCCGAGCACGTAGTGGGTGTCGTCGACGTTGGCGACCCAGTCGCGCAACGCCTCGTTGACGGCGTCCTTCAGGGTCTGGCTGCCGTTGTCGACGGCCACGACCTCGGCCCCCAGCAGGCGCATGCGGGCGACGTTGAGCGCTTGGCGCTCGGTGTCGACCTTGCCCATGTAGACGACGCAGTCCAGCCCCAGCAGCGCGGCCGCCGTGGCAGTGGCCACGCCGTGCTGGCCGGCGCCGGTCTCGGCGATGACCCGCTGCTTGCCCATGCGCCTGGCGAGCAGGGCCTGCCCGAGCACGTTGTTGATCTTGTGCGAGCCGGTGTGGTTGAGGTCCTCGCGCTTGAGGATGATCCGGGCCCCGCCTGCGTGCTCGGCGAAGCGGGGCACCTCGGTGATGATGCTGGGCCGGCCGGTGTAGGTGCGGTGCAGCCGCTCGAGCTCACCGACGAACTCGGGGTCGACCATCGCCTTGCGCCGCACCTCGTCGAGCTGCTCCAGCGCTGGGATGAGGGCCTCGGGCACGTAGCGACCGCCGAAGTCGCCGAAGCGCCCAGGGGTGGGCGCGGCGGCCGGGGTGGGTGCTGCCTGCGTGAGCTCGGTCGTGGTCATCGGGCCACCTCCACGGTCTGCGGGACGAGGTTGGGCACGACCGCGGCGAAGTCCGCCACGGTCCGGGTCGGGGTGCCCCCGGTGACGAGGGCCTCCCCCACGAGCACGCCGCGCGCGCCGGCATCGGCGTACGCCTGGACGTCGGCGAGGTCGCGCACCCCCGACTCGGCGATGGTGACGACGTCGTCGGGCACCAGCGGGCGCAGTCGGGCGAACGTGGAGCGGTCGACCTCGAGGGTCTTGAGGTTGCGGGCGTTGACACCGACGACCGTGGCCCCCGCGTCGAGCGCCCGACGCGTCTCCTCCTCGTCGTGCACCTCGACGAGGGCGGTCATGCCGAGCGCCTCGGCCTGCTCGCGCATCGCCACGAGGTCGGCCTGGGCGAGGGCCGCGACGATGAGCAGGACGAGGTCGGCACCCCAGGCGCGCGACTCGTCGATCTGGTACGGGGTCACCATGAAGTCCTTGCGCAGGACCGGCACCCGCACCGCGGCGCGCACCGCCGCGAGGTCGTCGAGGCTGCCGCCGAAGCGGTGTCGCTCGGTGAGCACGCTCACGGCCGTGGCCCCGCCTGCCGCATACGACGCGGCGAGCGCCGCCGGGTCCGCGATGGGGGCGAGGGCGCCCTTGCTCGGGCTCGACCGCTTGACCTCCGCGACGACGGCGAGCCCCCGAGCCCGACGGAGGGCGGTCGTGGCGTCGATCGCCGGGGCCACGTCGGGCAGGCGGCGCTGGAGGTCGTCGCGGCTCACGAGCGCCTCGCGCTCGGCGAGGTCGGCCCGGACACCGACGATGAGGTCGTGAAGGACGGAGGGAGCAGGTGACACGCTCCCCAGACTACGCGGGACGACGCGCGAGCGACCCCCCGGACCGGCCTCAGGGGGCCAGCCAGCCCGACAGCGGCAGGCCGGGCAGGTTGCGCCAGACGGTGAACACCGAGAACGCCACCCCCAGCACGACCCAGGCGCGGTTGTCGAGGGTCGGGGCCGGCACCCGCCGACCGGTGACGGAGGTCACCGCCGGGCTCAGCACCGCGAGCGCCAGCAGCGGCAGCAGCGCCGTGACGAGGAGGTTGGACGACAGCGCCCCGGCGACGTCGAGACGGGTCAGCGAGGCGACAGCGCGCAGGCTCCCGCAGACCGGGCACCACAGGCCCGTCGCCGCGTGGAAGGGGCACAGGGGCACAGGGAGCAGGGGCAGGACGTCGTAGCCACGCGTGGCGTGCAGCCGCGCGAGCACGGCGGCGAGGGCGGCCGTCCCGGCACCCACCTCGACGAGAGACCGCCCTCGCCCACCGGCGCTGCGGTGGAGGAGGGCGGGCCTGTGCTCGGACGCGGCCATGCGGACGGGACGGTGCCCGTCAGGCCTTGGGTGCGACGACGACGACGGTGCCGACGATCTTGTCGGCGAGCGTCTGACGCTTGGAGTCCCACAGGGGGAAGAGCCAGCCGACGTAGCAGATGACGCTGTCGACGAGGTGCGCCAGGTCACGCACGAACGCCATGACCGCACCGATCGGCTCACCCGTCTTCTCCGACACCAGGCGCACGCCGGCCACTCCACGACCGATGGTCTGGCCGGTGGACCCGCCCTTCAGGTAGCGGTTCCAGACGGAGATGCCGATGAGGTAGAGGACGCCGAGGACATAGAGGAACCCGCCTCTGCCGCCGCTCAGCGCCGACAGGACGTAGAACGGGATGGAGAGCGCGACGAAGTCGATCAGCCAGCCCACGGCCCGCTGCGGCCACTGGGCCAGGGCACCCGCGGCGCCACCGGGGGCGGCACCATACGGAGGCGGGGCCTGGCCGTAGGGGGACGGAGCCTCGCCGGAGGCCGGTCCACCGTAGGGGGGCTGAGGTGCGCCGTAGGCCGGCTGAGGTGCGCCGTAGGCCGGCGGGGGCGGTGGCGCGCCGTAGGCCGGCGGCGGCGGCGGGGCGGACCCGTAGCCAGGGTTCTGGGGAGGGTTCTCCCCGGAGTCGGACGGACCTCCGGGTGGCGGGGTGCCGTAGGACATGGGTGTTGGCCTTCCTCGAGCGAAGTGCGACCCCCTGGGACGCGAGTGGTGTGGACACTAGCGCGTGGCGATCACCGACGCACCGACCCAGCGGCGTGTCCCGCAGGGGAAATGCCCGAAAAAACCCACGATCCCCCCAGGGTGCGGGACTGCTGCCGCGCGCTCGGCTCAGGAGGTGCCGCTGTCGTGACGGCTCGAGCCGGGCTCGTGGGCGCCCTTGGCCCGGCCCTCGCGGGTGCCGGCCTTGGCCGCGTGCGCCCCGAAGCCCGCCAGCGACAGGATCTTGCCGGCTGCGGCGGCGGCGACCACGATCACGGCGCCGATGACGAACCATGCGATGGAGGGGAAGATGACGGCGAGCGACATCACCAGGGAGCCCAGCATGACGCCTCCGACACCCGTCCAGGCCGCGGTGCTGTGACCGTGGCTCTCGGTGTGCTCGACGACGGCGTGGCCGTCGACCTGGGCCTGCTCGCTCATGCTGGGTCCTCTCGCGGGTGCGTGCTCTGCCCCTTCATCCTGTCAGGTCGTCGCCGGGTCGTCGTCGGTCGGGTCGTGTCCCTCGCTCAGGGCGTCCCAGGCTGTCGCCGCGGGGGGCAGGTCGGGCGCGTGGGTCCGCTCCTCGCCTGCTCCCTCGCCGGCACCGGGCTCCAGACCCTGGGCCGCGTCCGGCGTGGAGGGCCGCTCGAAACGGCTCGAGAGCCCCTCCCACCCCCGCCCCGCAGGCAGCGACAGGGCGCCGAGCACGGTGGTGAGGACGGCCGCCAGGAGGGCCGACCAGGGCCACGGGGTGAGCGAGCCGGGGGTCGCCGACGCCGCACCGACCGCGCCGGGCCCGCTGCCGGCCGACAGCGCCGCCGAGGGGTCACGCAGGACGCCGACGGTGAGGGCCAGCGCCCCGAGGGCGGCCAGCGTCAGCAGCACCGAGGAGACCTGCCGCAGGCGACGACCGGTCGTCAGCACGGCCACGCTGGCGGCGACGGCCACGAGGCCGAGGGCGACGAGGCCGGGCGCGGCCTGGTCACCGGTCACCGTCAGCCCCCGACCCGCCAGGACCACGTCGCTGGTGCGGCCGGTCACCCACGGGCGGCTGCCGAGGATCACGACCGCGAGGCTGGGCAGCAGGAGGCCGAGGGCGGCCCGGCGCTTGGTGAGCCAGGCCGTCACGACGACGCGCCGGTCGGCACCCACCCCGGCCGCGGAGCCCGCAGCCCCGCAGCCGAGCGCACCGCGCGCACCACGGCGGCCGCCTTGTGCTCCGTCTCCTCGAACTCGAGCTGGGGCACGCTGTCGGCCACGATGCCGGCCCCCGCCTGCACGTGGGCCCGCCCGCCCCGGAGCACGGCAGTGCGGATGGCGATGGCCATGTCGAGGTCCCCGGCGAAGTCGAGGTAGCCCACGACGCCGCCGTAGACCCCGCGGCGACTGCCCTCCATCTCGTCGATGAGCTGCATGGCGCGCGGTTTGGGCGCCCCCGACAGGGTGCCCGCGGGGAAGGTCGCGACCAGCACGTCGTAGGCGGTGCACTCGGGGCGGATCTCGCCGACCACCGTCGACTCGAGGTGCATGATGTGTGAGTAGTGCCGCAGGCTCATGAACTCGACGGTGTCGACCGTGCCGGCGCGGCATACGCGCTGCAGGTCGTTGCGCGAGAGGTCGACGAGCATGACGTGCTCGGCGCGCTCCTTGGCGTCGCCGCGCAGCTCCTCACCCATTCGGACGTCGTCCTCGGGGGTCTTGCCCCGGGGGCGCGAGCCGGCGATGGGGTGGGTGATGGCTCGCCGCCCGGTCACCTTGACCAGCGCCTCGGGGCTCGAGCCCACGACGTCGTAGGTCGTGCCGTCGGGGTGCGCCAGCCTCAGGAGGTACATGTAGGGACTCGGGTTGCTTGCGCGCAGCGCCCGGTAGACGTCGAGCGCGTCGGCGCTGCACGGCATCGAGAAGCGCTGGGAGACCACGATCTGGAAGGCCTCACCCGCCCGGATCGCCTCCTTGCTGCGCTCGACGAGGTCGTGGTAGCCCTCCTGCGTCTGGTTGCTCGACACCTCGACCTCGACCGGCTCGACGACGGCGACGGTGCTGGGGGCCGGCTCGGCCAGCTCGGCCGTCATCCGGTCGAGACGCTGGCACGCGTCGGCCCAGGCCCACTCGACCCGCTCGTCGGTGTCGTCGGTGTTGACGGCGTTGGCGACGAGCAGCAGCGACCCGTCGGTGTGGTCGAGGATGGCGAGGTCGGTGGCGAGGACCATGCCGAGCTCGGGCAGGCCGAGCTCGTCGACCCCGGTGTCGGGCACCTTCTCCCACCGACGGACCGCGTCGTAGGTGATGGCCCCGACCATGCCGCCGGTCAGCGGCGGCAGACCCGGTATGCGGCTGGTCGCCAGGGCCGCGACGGTCTCGCGCAGGGCGACGGTGGGGTCGCCCGAGGTGGGCACACCGACCGGGGGGACGCCGATCCAGTGCGCCTCGCCTCCTCGCTCGGTGAGGGTGGCGCTGCTGCGCACACCCACGATGGAGTAGCGCGACCAGACCCCACCGTGCTCGGCGGACTCGAGCAGGAAGGTGCCGGGCGCGTCGCGAGCCAGCTTGCGGTAGACCCCGATCGGCGTCTCGCCGTCGGCGAGCAGCCGACGCACGACGGGGACGACGCGTCGGGTGCGCGCGAGCTCGGAGAAGAGGTCGAGGCCGGGCCACGTCTGGCCCCAGGCGGTCTCCGCGGTGACGTCAGGCACCGGCGGACACCTCGTCGGGCTGCGTGGGCGCAGGGGTGGTGAGCACGACGGCCTCGAGCGGCTGGGCCTCGAAGCACGTGCGGTCACCCGTGTGGCAGGCGGCGCCCACCTGGTCGACGCGCACGAGCAGGGCGTCACCGTCGCAGTCGAGCGCGAGCGAGCGCACCCACTGCACGTGACCCGAGGTGTCGCCCTTGCGCCACAGCTCCTGCCGGCTGCGTGACCAGAAGGTCACCCGGCCCTGGGTGAGGGTCGCGGCCAGGGCCTCGTCGTTCATCCAGCCGACCATGAGCACCTCGCCGGTGTCGTGCTGCTGGACGACGGCGGCCACGAGGCCGGCGTCGTCACGCTTCAGCAGCGCCGCCAGCGTGGGGTCGAGGGTCGGGGTCGAGTCGCTCACCCCGTCATTCTGCCGGGTCGGGGTGGGTGCCCGCGGACCGGTGCGTCGGTGGGTAGCGTTCGTCGCGTGCCCCTCCCCTCGCAGCCGACGTACCCTCAGGGGCCCGCGGCGTGGGGCCAGGGGCTGCCCGAGGCGGGGTCGCCGCCCTACTGGTCGGCCGGTGACGCCGTCTGGTGGCACTACCGCCGCCACGACTGGCAGCCGGGCGAGCCCGAGACCGTGCACCCGATGCGGGTGGTGCGCGACGACGCGCGAGGGCTGGTCGCCTGGCTGGCTGGTGGCACCCCGATCCTCGCCCCCACCCTGCCCGACGGGTCGAGCACCCGCTCGCTGCCGGTCGAGCGGATGTTCCTGGCGCCGCGGGTGCAGTCGCGGATGCTGTGGAAGGGCGAGGGGACCCTGCGGATCGCCCCGGCCGGCCGCGCCTGGTCGGCGTGGCTCTTCTGGGCCGACGGGGAGTTCGACGGGTGGTACGTCAACCTCGAGGCGCCGCACCGGCGTCAGGGCCGGCACACGCTCTCGACCGACCACGTGCTCGACGTGCTGGTCGACCCCGACGGCAGGTGCCGGCTCAAGGACGAGCACGAGCTGGCAGCGGCGGTCGAGCAAGGGCGGCTGACCGCTCCGGAGGCCCACGGCATCCATCAGGAGGCCGTCGGCGTCCTCGCCGCCGTGGCGGCCGGTGAGCCGCCCTTCGGGCCGGACGACTCGACGTGGGGCCCGTGGCGCACGTGGCGCCCCGACCCGGCGTGGGTCGTGCCGGGGCTGCCTCCCGACCTGGCGCCCGGGCCGGCCCCGACGCCGCGATCGGCGCCCCGGTCCCTGCGGCCGGAGGAGTCCCGCTACTGACCGCTGGGGCCGAGACGGTCGAGCAGGAGGACCAGGACCGCGTCGACGGTGGCCGCGCGGATCGCGGCGCGGTCACCGCGCAGGTGCAGGGCGCGCACGGTCACGTTCTCGTCGCGGGGGCCGGCGACCGCGACGTAGACCGTACCGACGGTGTGGCCGTCCTGCGGGTCGGGGCCCGCGACCCCCGTCGTGCCCAGACCCCAGTCGGCGTGCAGCCGCGCCCGCACACCGCGGGCGAGCTGGTCGGCCACCGCCGGGTCCACCGGGCCGGCGCGGGCCAGCAGCGCAGGCTCGACACCCAGCAGCTCGGCCTTGAGCGCGGTGGCGTAGGCGACCACTCCCCCGCGCACCGCGGCCGAGGCGCCGGGCACGTCGACCAGCCGTGACGTGAGCAGGCCGCCGGTCAGCGACTCGGCGCAGGCGACCGTCTCCCCACGGGCGCGCAGCCGGGCGACGACGTCGGCTGCGAGCGTCGCCCCCTCGGGGGGGGCGGGCACGTGGGGCCCCGCATCGGTCACGGGCGTCGCGCGCCGGCTCGAGCCGCGCGCTTGGCCACGGCGCGGGCGCTCGTGCGTCGAAGCACGTGCGCCTTGGCGGCGTAGTCCACCCCGGTGGCGACGGTCACGGCGAGTGCCACCCACAGCACGAGGTGGGCGGTGAGCGACCAGGCCCCCGCGAAGGGCAGCACGTCGGGGGGGAAGACCAGCATGGCGAGGGCGAAGGCCTGCAGCACCGTCTTGACCTTGCCGCCGCGGCTCGCCGGCATGACGCCGTGGCGGATGACGACGAAGCGCATGACGGTGACCCCGACCTCACGCACGAGGAAGACGGTGGTCACCCACCACGGCAGCTCGTCGATCAGGGACAGCCCGACGAGGGCCATGCCGGTGAGCGCCTTGTCGGCGATCGGGTCGGTGACCTTGCCGAAATCGGTGACGCTGTTGCGGCGACGCGCCAGGTCGCCGTCGACGAGGTCGGTGATCGCCGCGACGGCGAAGACGACGAACGCCCCCATCCGGTAGGCCGTCTGCCCGCCGTCGTGGGCCAGCAGCAGCCAGCCGAACACCGGCACGAGCAGGATGCGGACGACGGTGAGGAGGTTGGCGAGGTTCCACGCGCTCGGGGCCGCTGGAGCCGCTGGAGCCGCTGGTGCCGCTGGTGCCGCTGGTGCTGCGGGAGCCGGAGGTGGTGCGGGAGCGAGCGGGAACGGTGGCGTCGCGACGACAGGCTCCACCGTCACCGGGGGCAGCGCTGCCCGGGGTGCGTGGTGGTCGTGGTCGACGTCGCTCATCGCGCCCTCATCGTGCCACCGCTCAGAGCGGACGGGCCACGAGGTCGATCCCCTCGGTGGCGGTGACCACGGCGGTCACGAGGTCTCCGACGGCCGGCGGGGTGCCCCGGTGGGCGGCAGCCCGCTCGAGCAGGGTCACCCCGTCGACGTCGGGGCCCTGGAAGGCGGCCCGACCGACGATCTCGCCCGTCTCCTCGTCGACCTCCTCGACGAGCACCTCGACGGTCTCGCCGACGCGCTCCTCGGCCCGTTGGGTCGTCAGCTCCTCGACCAGTGCGGTGAGGCGGGCGACCCGGTCGGAGACGACGTCGTCGGGCAGCTTGCCGTCGAGGGTCTCGGCCTCCGTGCCGTCCTCGTCCGAGTAGCCGAACACCCCGACGACGTCGAGCCGCGCGGCCTCGAGGAAGGCCTCGAGCTCGTCGACGTCGGCCTCGGTCTCACCGGGGAAGCCGACGATGACGTTGGAGCGGATGCCCGCCTGCGGCGAGGTGGCGCGCACCCGCCCGAGCAGGTCGAGGAAGGCCTCGCGGCTGCCGAAGCGCCGCATCCGACGCAGGAGGGTCTCGGACGCGTGCTGGAACGAGATGTCGTAGTAGGGCACGACACCGGCGGTCTCGGCCATGGCCGTGAGCAGCCCGGGGCGGATCTCGGCGGGCTGCAGGTAGGAGACGCGCACGCGCGAGATGCCGTCGACGGCGGTCAGCTCGGGCAACAGCTTCTCGAGCAGGCCGAGGTCGCCGAGGTCCTTGCCGTAGGACGTGGAGTTCTCGCTGACCAGGAAGATCTCGCGGACGTCGTGCTGGCCGAGCCAGCGCGCCTCGGCGAGGATGTCGGCCGGGCGGCGCGACACGAAGGCGCCACGGAAGGACGGGATGGCGCAGAAGGAGCACCGTCGGTCACAGCCACTGGCGATCTTCAGCGGGGCCCACGGCCGGCCATCGAGACGGGCGCGGATGACCCGCGGGCCGCTGGCCGGCACCGGGCCCTCGATCATGACGTCCACGGGGCGTGAGCTGGGCAGCTCGGCCGCTCCGTGACCGGGCAGCGCCACGCCCGAGTCCTGGCGCTGCACGGGTGACAGCGGCAGGAGCAGGCGACGGTCCGACGGGGTGTGCGAGGCGACCTTGCCACCTCCGAGGATGGTCGCGAGGTGGCTCGACATGTCGGCGTAGGAGTCGAAGCCGAGCACGGCGTCGGCCTCGGGCAGCTGCGAGGCCAGCTGCTCGCCGTAGCGCTCGGCGAGGCAGCCGACGGCGACGACCGCCTGCGTACGGCCGCTGCCCTTGAGGTCCGAGGCCTCGAGCAGGGCGTCGATGGAGTCCTTCTTGGCCTGCTCGACGAAGCCGCAGGTGTTGACCACGGCGACGTCGGCATCGGCCGCGTCCTCGACGAGGTCCCAGCCCTCGGCCTGCAGCCGGCCCGCCAGCTCCTCGGAGTCGACCTCGTTCCGGGTGCATCCGAGGGTCACGAGGGCGACACTGCGCCGAGGAAGGGCCGAGGTCGTCACGTGGGGAGTCTACGGGCCGTCGGGGTCGCTCGACGCGCTCGACGCCAGGAGCACCGTGCGTCACGTGCGGCGACGCAGCGTCGAGTGGAGTGGGTGGCAGGATCCGACGGGTGCCGGCCGCCGACTCCGCCCCCGAGACGACCCGCCAGCGCATCGAGCGGGGGTCCGTCCCTGGCGACGTTCGCGGCGCTCGACGGCTGAGCCGACCGGTCGGGTCGCGACGTCAAGACGCCGTCAAGACGCGTCAACCGGACGTCAACCGAGGGGTTGGCGGCTCGGCCCTGCCGTTGACTTCGACGCGTGATCGACAACATCGTCGCCGGGATCATCGCCCTGGCCCTCATCGCCTACCTCGTGTACGCCCTCGTCAAACCGGACCGGTTCTAGGTGGGCGGCATGAGCGACACCGTCTCGGGTCTGCTGACCATCGGCGTCCTGCTCGCCCTGCTCGCCGTCACCCACGTGCCGCTCGGCAACCACCTGGCGCACGTCTTCACCACCGACCGGCACCTCGGCGCCGAGCGGCTGCTCTACCGCGCCTGCGGGGTCGACCCCGACAAGGAGCAGAGCTGGAAGGTCTACGCCGGCTCCGTCGGCGCCCTGTCGCTGCTCAGCGTGGTGCTCCTCTTCCTCGTCATCGTGGCGCAGGGGATCCTGCCCTTCCACCACGGCGAGACCATGCACGTCGACACCGCGGTCAACACCGCGATCTCCTTCGTCACCAACACCGACTGGCAGTCGTATGCCGGTGAGTCCGGCACCTCCATCGCGGTCCAGGCCCTGGGCCTGACCGTGCAGAACTTCGTCTCCGCAGCGGTCGGCATCGCCGTCGTCGTGGCCCTGGTGCGCGCCTTCGCCCGCCACGAGACCTCGCTCATCGGCAACTTCTGGGTCGACCTGGTCCGCACCATCGTGCGCGTGCTGCTGCCCATCGCCCTGGTCGCGGCCGTGCTGCTGGTCGTGGGTGGGGTGATCCAGAACCTCGCCTCGCCGCTCGAGGTCACCGGGGTCACCGGTGGCTCGCAGTCCATCCCCGGCGGGCTGGTCGCCTCGCAGGAGGCGATCAAGGAGCTCGGCACCAACGGTGGCGGCTTCTTCAACGCCAACTCGGCGCACCCCTTCGAGAACCCCAACCCCCTCACCAACCTCATCGAGATCTTCTTGCTGCTGGTCATCCCCCTCAGCCTCCCCCGGATGTATGGCGTGATGGTCCGCGACCGCCGTCAGGGCTGGTCGATCCTCGGTTTCATGGGCCTGCTGTGGGGGGCCGGCGTCGCGCTCACCACGTGGGCCGAGGTCGCGGCCGGGTCGGGGCTCACCGGCTCGATGGAGGGCAAGGAGACGCGGTTCGGGGTCTGGGCCTCCGCGCTGTTCGCCTCGTCCACCACCTCGACCTCGACGGGCGCCGTCAACTCGCTCCACGACAGCTACAGCGGCGCCGGTGGCGCCGTCCTGCTGCTCAACATGATGCTCGGCGAGATCTCGCCGGGCGGCACGGGCTCGGGCCTGTACGGCGCGCTCGTCGTCGCCGTCATCACGGTCTTCATCGCCGGTCTCATGGTCGGTCGCACGCCAGAGCTGCTCGGCAAGACGGTCGGTCGGCACGAGATCACGCTCGCGGCCCTCTACACGCTGGTCACCCCGGCCCTCGTGCTCGTGCTGGGCGGGCTGGCCATCAGCCTGCCCGTCGCGAAGGCGGGCCTGCTCAACTCAGGGACCCACGGGCTCTCCGAGATCATCTACGCCTTCACGTCGGCCGCCAACAACAACGGCAGCGCCTTCGCCGGGCTCACGGCCGACCAGCCCTACCTCAACCTCACCCTGGCGCTGGGCATGGCCCTCGGTCGCTTCGTGCCGATGATGCTGGTGCTGGCCCTGGCCGGTCGGGTCGTGGTCCAGAAGAAGCGGCCGGCAACGGCCGGCACGATGCCCACGCACACCCCCCTGTTCGTCACCCTCCTGGTCGGCGTCGCGCTCATCGTCACCGGGCTCACCTACTTCCCTACGCTCGCCCTCGGTCCCATCGCGGAGGCACTGTCATGACCGCCACCACCACCCGTCCCCGCCCCGCCTCGGACACCAGCGTGACGCCGAGGGGCGGGACCGGCCTGAGCGTCGCCTCGCTCCTCGCGGCCCTGCCACAGGCCCTCGCCAAGCTCGACCCCCGGCACGTCGTCCGCAGCCCGGTGATCTTCGTCGTGTGGGTCGGCTCGGTGCTCACCACCGTGCTCGCCGCCATCACCCCGTCGACCTTCTCGGTCGGCATCGCCATCTGGCTGTGGGTCACCGTGGTCTTCGCCAACACGGCCGAGGCCGTGGCCGAGGGCCGCGGCAAGGCCCAGGCCGCGACCCTGCGGGCCGCCCGCACCGACACGATGGCCCGACGTCTGACCTCCGACGGCGGGACCGAGGAGGAGGTCTCGGGCGCGACCCTGAGCATCGGCGACCTCATCGTCGTCGAGGCCGGTCAGGTGATCCCCGGTGACGGCGACGTCGTCGAGGGTGTCGCCACCGTCGACGAGTCGGCCATCACCGGCGAGTCGGCTCCGGTCGTCCTTGAGTCCGGTGGCGACCGCTGCGCCGTCACCGGTGGCACGACCGTGCTGTCCGACCGGGTGGTCGTCAAGATCACGACCAGGCCCGGAGAGACCTTCATCGACCGGATGATCGCCCTCGTCGAGGGTGCCGCCCGGCAGAAGACACCCAACGAGATCGCCCTCAACATCCTGCTCGCGACGCTGACGATCATCTTCCTGCTCGTCGTGGTCGCCCTGCAGCCGATGGCCGCCTACTCGGGCGAGAGCCAGACGGTGGTCGTCCTGGTGGCCCTGCTCGTGTGCCTGATCCCCACGACCATCGGCGCGCTGCTCTCGGCGATCGGCATCGCGGGAATGGACCGTCTCGTGCAGCGCAACGTGCTCGCCATGTCGGGCCGCGCGGTCGAGGCCGCCGGCGACGTGTCGACGCTGCTGCTCGACAAGACCGGCACCATCACCCTCGGCAACCGCCGGGCCACGCAGTTCGTGCCCGTCGGCGGCACGACCGACGTCGACCTCGCGGCTGCCGCATACCTCAGCAGCCTCGCTGACGAGACGCCCGAAGGGCGCTCGGTGGTCGAGCTGGCGATCGGGGGCTACCCCTCGGCCCCCGCCGGGCGCACGCCGTCCAGCCTGCAGGCCGACGGCGCGACCTTCGTGGAGTTCACCGCGCAGACCCGCATGTCGGGGGTCGACCTCCCCTCGGGTGAGCAGGTGCGCAAGGGCGCGGGCAGCCAGGTCGCCGCCTGGGTCGTCGCCAACGGCGGGACGGAGCCCCCCGACCTCACGCAGGTCGTCAACGGCATCTCGACCTCCGGTGGCACCCCGCTCGTCGTCGCCCGCGCCCAGGGTGGCTCTGGCGCAACGGTTCTCGGTGTCATCCACCTCAAGGACGTGGTCAAGCCCGGCATGACCGAGCGCTTCAACCAGCTGCGGGCCATGGGCATCCGCACCGTGATGATCACGGGCGACAACCCACTCACCGCGGCCGCCATCGCGCAGGAGGCCGGTGTCGACGACTTCCTCGCCGAGGCCACCCCCGAGGACAAGATGGCCCTGATCCGCAAGGAGCAGGAGGGCGGCCGGCTCGTCGCGATGACCGGTGACGGCACCAACGACGCCCCGGCGCTGGCCCAGGCCGACGTGGGTGTCGCGATGAACACGGGCACGTCGGCGGCGAAGGAGGCCGGCAACATGGTCGACCTCGACTCCGACCCGACCAAGCTCATCGAGATCGTCGCCATCGGCAAGCAGCTGCTCATCACCCGCGGCGCCCTCACGACCTTCTCGATCGCCAACGACGTCGCGAAGTACTTCGCGATCATCCCGGCGATGTTCACCGGGCTGTTCCCCGGTCTGCAGACGCTCAACGTCATGCGCCTGGCCACACCGGACTCGGCGATCCTGTCGGCGGTCATCTTCAACGCGCTCGTCATCGTCGTGCTCATCCCGCTGGCCCTGCGCGGGGTGCGCTACCGGCCCGCGTCGGCCGCGTCGATGCTGCGCCGCAACCTGCTCGTCTACGGCCTCGGGGGGGTGGTCACCCCGTTCATCGGAATCAAGGTGATCGACCTCGTGGTCTCGCTGCTCCTGCCCTCGACCGGAACGAAGTGATCTGACATGCTCGCCCTCCCCCGCCAGCTCGGGGCAGCCCTGCGGATGCTGCTCGCGCTCACGGTGCTCACCGGGATCGTCTACCCCCTCGTGGTCCTCGGCGTCGGCCAGGTGGTCGACCACGGAGCCGCCAACGGTTCCCTCGTCAGCCGCGACGGCACCACCGTGGGCTCCTCGAGCCTCGGCCAGACCGTCGCCACGGGCCAGGAAGCCAGGTGGTTCCTCGCCCGGCCGTCGGCCAGCGACTACGCCGGCAACGCGAGCGGCGGCAGCAACCTCGGGGCCGCCGCCGCCGACCTGGCCAAGGCGGTCACGGACAACGGCGACGCGGTCCGCTCGGCCAACCCGGACGCGCCTGCCGTGCTCCCGCCCGACGCGCTGACGGCCTCGGCCAGCGGTCTCGACCCCGACATCTCGCCGGAGTACGCCCTGCTCCAGGTGGGCCGCATCGCCTCGGCCCGGGGACTCCCGCAGCAGCGGGTGCTCGAGCTGGTCCAGGACCACACCAAGGGTCGGCTGCTCGGGTTCCTGGGTGAGCCCCGGGTCAACACCACGGAGCTCAACCTGGCCCTCGCCGGACTGTCCTGACCCGGCTGCACCTCCAACAGGCAGGATGAGGGCATGGCGCGCGGTCAGCTGCGGATCTACCTCGGGGCGGCCCCCGGGGTGGGCAAGACCGTCGCCATGCTCTCCGAGGCCCATCGCCGGGCGGAGCGGGGGGCCGACGTCGTGGTCGGGCTCGTCGAGACCCACGGGCGCCCCTTCACGGGGGCCCAGCTCGAGGGCCTGCCCGTGGTGCCCCGCCTCCGGATCGAGCACCGGGGCGCGGTGCTCGAGGAGATGGACCTCGACGCCCTGCTGTCCCGCAGGCCCGACCTCGCGCTCGTCGACGAGCTCGCCCACACCAACGTGCCGGGCTCACGCAACACCAAGCGCTGGGAGGACATCGAGGAGCTGCTGGCGGCCGGCATCGACGTCGTCTCCACGGTCAACATCCAGCACCTCGAGTCGCTCAACGACGTCGTCGAGTCGATCACCGGCATCACGCAGCGCGAGACCGTGCCGGACGACGTCGTGCGGTCGGCGGCTGACCAGATCGAGCTCGTCGACATGTCACCCGAGTCGCTGCGCCGGCGGATGGCCCACGGCAACGTCTACGCCGCCGAGAAGATCGACGCCGCCCTCGCCAACTACTTCCGGCCGGGCAACCTCTCGGCCCTGCGCGAGCTCGCCCTGCTGTGGCTGGCCGACCGGGTCGACGAGACCCTCGAGCGCTACCGCGCCAGCCACGACATCTCGGCCACCTGGGCCACCCGCGAGCGGGTGGTCGTCGCGCTCACCGGGGGGACCGAGGGCGAGACCGTGCTGCGGCGGGCCGCCCAGATCGCCTCGCGCGGGGCCGGCAGCGAGCTGCTGGCCTGTCACGTGGGGCAGAGCGACGGACTGGTCGACGACGCCCCCGAGGTGATCGCCGCGCAGCGCCGGCTGGTCAAGGAGCTCGGCGGCACCTTCCACGCCGTCGCCGGCGACGACGTCGGCGAAGCCATCCTCGACTTCGCCCGCGGGGTCAACGCCACGCAGATCGTGATCGGCACCTCCCGGCACGGCGCCCTGCGGGGGCGCTTCTCGCGCGGCATCGGCGAGGCCGTGGCGGCCGGGGCGGGCGACATCGACGTCCACCTCGTCGGCCATCGCGCGGTGGCGGTGTCGAGGCGTCGTCCGGGCCCCCGCTCGCTCAGCCGCCGCCGCCGCTTCGGCGGCTGGTTGCTGGCCGTGCTGGGTGTCGTGGCCCTCAGCCTCCTGCTCGTGCCGACCAGAGGGGCCCACGACCTGCCGCTCGAGGTGCTGCTCTACCTGGCGCTCACCGTCGGGTGCGCCCTGCTCGGCGGGGTCTGGCCGTCGGTCGTGTGCGCCATCGGGTCGTCGCTGGTCATCAACTGGTTCTTCACCGACCCCGTGGGCACCCTCACCATCAGCAGCCCGCAGAACGCCCTCGCCCTGCTGGTCTTCGTGGTCGTCGCCGTCTCGGTGGCGTCGGTCGTGCACCTCGCGGCCCGGCGTACCCGGCAGGCGGTGGAGGCGCAGCACGAGTCGCGCACCCTGGCCACGCTCGCGAGCTCGCTCATCAGCGCCTCCGACCCGGTGACGGCGCTGCTCGACGAGGCCCTGACCACCTTCGCGATGCGCGGGGCGGCCCTCGTGACCCGCGAGGGCGTGCGCGAGCCCTGGCAGGTCGTGGGCCAGACCGGCGAGTTCACCGTCGACGGCATCGGGGCCGCGGCCGTGCGCGCCACCGTCGACGAGACCACCGACCTGGTGCTGCTCGGGCCGGTGCTGCCCGCCGACGAGCAGGGCCTCGTGTCGGCCTTCGCCACCCACGCCGCCTCCGTGCTGACCCGGCGACGACTGCTCGCCGAGGCGGGTCAGGCCAAGGGTCTGGCCCGTGAGGGGCGGGCCCGCACCGCCCTGCTGGCGGCGGTGTCGCACGACCTGCGGACGCCCCTCGCCGGCATCAAGGCGGCCGTCTCGAGCCTGCGCCAGGACGACGTCACCTTCTCGCCCGAGGACGAGGCCGAGCTGCTGCGCACGGTCGAGGAGTCGGCCGACCGGCTCGACGTGCTCATCGGCAACCTCCTCGACATGTCGCGGCTGCAGACGGGGGCCATCACCCCCCACCTCGAGCCGGTGCCCGTCGCCCCGGCCGTGCGCACCGTCGACGCCGGGCTCAGCGACCCCGGCCGGGTGCGTCTGCAGCTCGACGCGGGAGCCGAGGCCGTCGTCGCCGACGCCGGGCTGCTCGACCGGGTGCTGGCGAACGTCCTCGAGAACGCCGTGCGCCACTCCCCCGGCCGCCGGGAGGTGCTGGTCCAGTCGGGTCGGCTGGGCGACCGGGTGCAGGTGCGGGTCGTCGACCGCGGACCGGGGGTCGCCGAGGACGCGAAGGAGCGCATCTTCGCGCCCTTCCAGCGCGAGGGCGACGCCCCACGCGGCGACGGAGTCGGGCTGGGGCTGGCCGTCGCCCGCGGTCTCGCCGAGCTGATGGACGGTCGGGTCTGGGCGGAGGACACCCCCGGGGGCGGCCTGACAGTGGTGCTCGAGCTCGCCACCGCCCCTGCCGAGCCGGCCGGGGCGGTGCGAGGATCGAGCCCGTGACCTTCGTCCTCGTCGTCGACGACGAGCCCCTCATCCGCCGCACCCTCACGATCAACCTGCGGGCCCGCGACTACGAGGTCGAGACGGCCGCCGACGGCCGGTCAGCCCTGCAGGTCGTGGCCGAGCGCGCGCCCGACATCATCGTGCTCGACCTCGGGCTGCCTGACCTCGACGGCGTCGAGGTGCTGCGTCGGCTGCGCCGCACCTCGCGGGTGCCGGTCATCGTGCTCTCGGCGAGGCACGAGTCCGACGACAAGGTCGAGGCCCTCGACGCCGGCGCCGACGACTACGTCACCAAGCCCTTCGGAATGGACGAGCTGCTCGCCCGGGTGCGGGCCGCCATCCGCCGCGGCTCGGCCGACGAGCACGAGTCCTTCGTGGTGACCTCCGCCGACTTCGTGCTCGACTTCGGTGAACGGCGCGCCACCGGGCCCGGAGGGGCCGAGGTGCGGCTCACCCCCACCGAGTGGCGCCTGCTCGAGCCACTGGCCCGCCAGCCCGGGCACCTGGTCACGCACGCCGAGCTGCTGCGCGCGGCGTGGGGGCCGGCCTACGGGCGGGAGCTGAACTACCTGCGGGTCTACGCCAACCAGCTGCGCCGCAAGCTCGAGCCCGACCCGGGCAGCCCGGTGCACCTGCTCACCGAGCCCGGGATCGGCTACCGCCTGCACCCCTGAGCGGCCCCGAGGGGGTCGTCCACGCACTGTTCACCTGGATGCCGCCTCGTGGTCAGCGTGCTCCCAGGCTCCCCCCAGTTGTCCCGGGCAATCTTCTGCCGTCCACCTGTGTGTCTGTCAACCGCTTGGTGTCAGGCGGCTGTGATCGGAGAGACGAATGAATTCTGGGATTCTCTGGCGAGGTCGCCACCGAGCGCTGATCACCACCGCCGTGGCCGTCCTCCTGTGTGCTGCCTCGCTGGCCTCGGCCAGCGCGCGCGGTCAGGGCTCCTCGCCCCGACTGCCGAAGATCGGCCATGTCTGGACGATCATCCTCGAGAACAAGTCCTACGAGGCGACCTTCACGGGCCTCAACCAGAACGACTACCTGTGGAAGACCCTCCCGTCCTATGGCGAGCTTCTGCAGCAGTACTACGGGACTGGCCACTACTCCCTCGACAACTACATCAGCCTCGTCTCCGGGCAGTCTCCGACCCCGTCCAACCAGGCCGACTGCCCGCAGTACGTCAACGTGGCCCCGGGGCTCCCGGCCCCCGACGGGCAGACGTTCGCCTCCTCCGGCTGCGTCTACCCGCGCCAGACCAAGACGCTGTTCGACCAGCTGGACAGCGTCGGGAAGAGCTGGAAGATCTACGCCCAGGACATGGGCAACGACCCCGCCCGCGAGCAGGTCTACCAGTGCGGGATCCCGGGCAACCCCGCCGGCGCCGGCGTGCCCGACCCGGGGGGCGCCACGCCCACCGACCAGTACGTGCCGAAGCACAACCCGGCACCCTGGTTCCACTCGCTGATCGACTCGCACAAGGACTGTCAGAACGTCGTCCCCCTCGACGGTTACCCCGCCACCCCGGGGCACGCCGCCATCCCCAGCATGGCGAAGGACCTCGAGTCCGTCAGCACGACGCCGTCGTACTCGTGGATCTCACCCAACAACTGCTCGGACGCCCACGACGCGACCTGCGTGGGCGACAACCTGTCGGGCGACCCGACCAACCACCAGGGCGGCCTCTACGCCGCAGACCGCTTCCTGGAGAAGTGGATTCCCACGATCATGGCCTCCCCAGCCTTCCAGGAGGACGGGATGATCCAGGTGCTCTTCGACGAGGCCTTCCCGCCCTACAAGATGTACAACAATTCCATCGCGGACCTAACTTACGCCGGTGACGCCCGGCTCGGCACGGACTCCGCCACGGGTGGCTCGGTCCAGGCCGAGGCCAACACCGCCCAGTCGGTCGTCGCCTGCTGCAACGAGCTCCCCGGCCCCAACACGAGCCAGCCGGGCTTCCAGGCCTTCAACCAGGACACGACTCCCGGCGGGGGCGTCACGGGGGCGGTGTTCATCAGCCGCTTCATCACTCCCGGCTCGGTGTCGGACCAGCCGTACAACCACTACAGCTGGTTGCGCAGCATGGAGGACCTCTACGGGGTGACCGAGGGCGGGAGCGACGGACAGGGCCACCTGGGCTACGCCGGCGCGGACGGCCTGCGACCCTTCGGGGCGGACGTCTACAACAACCACCCGGGGAGAGCCCTCCAGGCGGCCCCGTCGGGCAGCTCGGTCTACCCGGCCACGGCCCGGGCGGCCGACCTGCCGCAGGCCGTCGTCCGGCGTGCGCCGGTCCCGGTGGTGTCGCGCTGACCGGTTACCACGCCGTCCTGCTCGGCCCCGGGCGCCTGCGCGCCCGGGGCCGGCGGGCGGCGGTGGCCCTTCCCCTGGCCCTGGCTCTCGGCCTCGGCGCAGCCGCCTGCACCGGCGGCAGCACCGGCGCCACCCCGGGGGCCACCTCGACGACGGACGACCTCGACGTCGCGGCGCTCGGGGCGGTGCCCATCCCCACCCCACCCCCCACCCCGCCCGTGCCCACCGCGTCGGGCGCGAGGCTGCAGCTGCTGGCGATGGGTGAGCCGGTGCTCGTCGTCCTGGCCGACGGCTCCCGCGCGACGGTCACCGCCAACGGGCCACGGCAGGACCACCAGGGCGTGGTGGTCCCCACCCCGGGGCAGCCGCCCCCACGCACGAAGGCCACGATGACCGTCTCCGCCCGAGGTGAGACCGGCACGACGGTCCTGTCCGCGTCGGACCTGAGCTGTCGCGACGACTCGGGAGCCTCCATCCGGCTCACCCCGCTCGGCCCGGCCTCGCGCCGGGTGGCCGCTGGGTCGACGGGGCAGCTCGAGGTCTCCGGCGTCTTCCGCAGCGGCTCGGCGCAGCTGACCTGGGCGCCGGGTGGTCACGTGATGGCCGTGTGGGATTTCACCATCGAGCTGGACTGACGGGGCCGGCCCCGTGCGGGGCCACGCGCGCCCCTCCCGGTGCCGGGTGAGAGCCTAAGGGCATGGTGCAGCGGGCGGACGTGGTCGTGGTGGGCGCCGGGCTGGCGGGACTGGTCTGTGCGGCGACGCTCCAGCGGCGCGGTCTCGACGTGCGGCTGCTGGAGGCGGCCGACGAGGTCGGGGGCCGGGTCCGCACCGAGGTGGTCGACGGGCACCTGTGCGACGTCGGCTTTCAGCTGCTCAACCCCGCCTACCCGGCCGTGGGTCGGCTGGTCGACGTCGACGCGCTGCGGTTGCAGCCCTTCGCGGCCGGGGTGCGGGTGCGGCGAAGCGACAGGTCGGTCACGCTCGCCGACCCGCGTCGCGAGCCGGGTCTGCTGCTGGCCACCCTGCGCAGCCGCCTGCTCGACCCGCGCGAGATCGCGGGCCTGGCCCGGTGGGCGGCGCCGGTGCTGGTCGACGCGAAGCGCACGATGCGGGGCGACGACCTGACGCTCGACCAGTCGCTCGACGCCGCCGGTGTGCGCGGGCCGCTGCGCCGACACGTGCTCGAGCCGTTCCTCGCCGGGGTGCTCGCCGACGACACCGGCCAGACCTCAGCGACGTTCGTGCGCCTGCTGATCCGCTCCTTCCTGCTCGGCACGCCCGCCCTGCCCCACGACGGGATGCGCGCGCTCCCCGCCCAGCTCGCCACCCACCTGCTGCGCCCCGCCGAGACCGGGGTGCGCGTCCTGGGCATCGACCCCGCACCCACCGGGGCCACCGTGCGCACCGCCTCGGGGTCGATCGGCGCTCGAGCCGTGGTGGTCGCGACCGACGGGCACGACGCCGCCGACCTGGGAGCGCTGCCCGACGCGGCGCCCATGGGCGGCCTCGTCACCTGGTGGTTCAGCACCCCCTCAGGCATGCCGCACGACCGGCTGCTGGTCGTCGACGGCGACCGCGGGCCGGTCGTCAACACGGCCGTCGTCTCGGCCGCCGCCCCGAGCTATGCCCCCGCCGGCCGCGACCTCGTGCAGGTGACGACCCTGGCCGCAGCCGGACTGTCCGACAGCGCCGCTCGGGCTGAGGGCGGGAGGCTGTGGCAGGTCGGCGCCGACGGCTGGGACCTGCTCGTGCGCCACGACGTGACCCGGGCCCTGCCTCGCTCCGGTCCGCCACTGGACGCACGGGCGCCGGTCGACCTCGGTGACGGGCGCTTCGTGTGCGGTGACCACCGCGACACCCCCTCGATCCAGGGGGCGCTGGTGTCGGGACGGCGTACGGCCCGGGCAGTCGCCCAGGTGCTCGGCGCCTGAGCGGGCTCCCGCCCTCAGGGCCCGCCGCGCCAGTGGTCGATGCGGTGGTGGTCGGGGGTGAAGCCGTGGGCCACGCCCCAGAGCACGGCCTGGGTGCGGCTGCCCGCGCCGATCTTGCGGTAGACCGTGCGGATGTAGGTCTTGACGGTGTTGGGGCTGAGGAAGGTCAGCGCCGCGACCTCGGCGTTGCTCTTCCCCTGGGTGATGAGCGCGAGGATCTCGGCCTCCCGGTCCGAGAGCCCCTCGCCGCGCCCGGGCCAGTCGAGCCCGTTGGCGGAGCCCGCGCGCCGGGGCGGCTCGCTGACCACCTGCTCCCCCGCGTGCACCGCCTCGAGGGCCTCGACGAGCTGCGCCGCAGGGAGCGACTTGGCGAGGTAGCCGTGCGCCCCCTGCGAGCGGGCGTTCTCGACCAGGTCGGGGTGGAAGTTCCAGGTGTAGACCACCACGCGGCGAGCGGCGGGGTTGTCGACGAGCACCCCGATCTCGTGGTGGTCGGACTCCGGCTGTGCGAACGAGTCGTAGAGCGCGATGTCGACCTCGTCGTGCAGGGCGGTGGTCGCGTCGATCTCGGCCACGAGCACCCGGTGCCGATAGGGGTCGAGCATCGATGCGACCCCCTTGAGCACGACGTCGTAGTCGTCGACGAGCGCGATCGTCAGCGGGGCGGGGCTCATAGGAGGACTCTAACCACCCCCAGGGGTGTGGTGGACCCACCCCAGGGGGTGGTTGTCTCGAGGACGACGGCGCGAGGTGCCCCCACCGGGACGCGACCGCCGTCACCTGACGAAAGGTCACCTCACCATGCTCGGACTCATCCTCACCATCCTCGTCGTCGGCCTCGTGGCGGGCTTCGTCGCCCGCCTGCTCGTGCCCGGCAAGCAGGACCTGTCGATCGCGATGACCATCGTCATCGGCATCCTCGGCTCGCTCGTCGGCGGGTTCCTCGGCTACGTGCTCTTCCACAAGGACGCCGCCGACGGCTTCCTGCAGCCGTCCGGGATCATCGGCTCCATCATCGGAGCGGTCATCGTGCTCCTGGTGTGGACCCGTGTCGGAGGACGTCGCTCGGTCCGCTCCTGACCACGCCCGTCGGGGCCCGTCCCCGGCAGTCAGCACCCCGCGTCGCGCGGCCGGTGCGCCGGATCCACAGCTCGGGGGTGGGTCCGGTGCATCGACCGGGCGCCGCGGGGTGCCGTGCTCACGGCCTGCGCAGCACCCGCTCCGGAGATGGCGGGCGGGGCCTCAGCCGCATGTCAGGCTCGCGGCGTGGTCGAGTCCGATGGCGACCCACCGCCGGAGGTCCACGTCGTCCTCGACCGCCTCCGGCGCCACGTGCAGCCAGCCGTTCGTGCTCCGGCCGCGCGTCTCGTACCGCTCCACGCCGGGGGCCCGCGCGAGCTCCTGGGTGTGCCGGGTCGCAGCGCAGGAGCAGGCCGCCCAGGTTGCCGGCCGCGACGGCCATCGAGCCGCCGACCAAGGAGGCGAGCTCACGGTCGTACGCCATGGCCCCAGCATGCCGTCGCGCCGTCTCCGCTCAGTCGCGGTCGGTCAGGCTCCAGGCGTCCTCGGAGCCCTCGTCCCCGTCGATTTCGGCGTGGCCCTCGGGAGCGAGCGAGTCCTTGGTCTCCCAGCGCGGGGCCGGAGGCGGCGGCTCGTCGCCCGGGAGCGCGGCGGCGACCGGCGGCGGGTCGATCGGGATGTCGTCTCCGCGCAGCAGCGCGAGCGTGGCCGGCAGGTCGTCGGGCTTGACCAGCACGTCACGAGCCTTGGAGCCCTCGGACGGGCCGACGATGCCCCGCGACTCGAGCAGGTCCATCAGGCGCCCGGCCTTGGCGAAGCCGACGCGCAGCTTGCGCTGCAGCATCGACGTCGAGCCGAACTGCGTCGTGACCACGAGCTCGGTGGCCTGCAGCAGCACGTCGAGGTCGTCGCCGATGTCGTCGTCGACCAGCTTGCTCGCGGCGACGACGGTGACGTCCTCGCGGTAGCTGGGCTTCAGCTGCTCGGTCACCATCTTGACGACCGCGTTGACCTCGGACTCGGTGACCCAGGCCCCCTGCACGCGCATGGTCTTGCTCGACCCCATGGGCAGGAAGAGCGCGTCACCCTGGCCGATGAGCTTCTCGGCGCCGGGCTGGTCGAGCACGACCCGCGAGTCGGCCAGGGACGAGGTGGCGAAGGCCAGACGGGACGGCACGTTGGCCTTGATCAGGCCGGTGACGACGTCGACCGAGGGCCGCTGGGTCGCCAGCACGAGGTGGATCCCCGCCGCGCGCGCGAGCTGGGTGATCCGCACGATCGACTCCTCGACGTCGCGCGGCGCCACCATCATCAGGTCGGCGAGCTCGTCGACGACGACGAGCAGGTAGGGGTAGGGCGTGAGCACCCGCTCCGACCCCGGCAGCGGCTTGAGCTTGCCCGACTTGACGGCCTTGTTGAAGTCGTCGACGTGCTTGAAGCCGAATGCCGCGAGGTCGTCGTACCTCGTGTCCATCTCGCGCACGACCCAGGCCAGCGCCTCGGCCGCCTTCTTGGGGTTGGTGATGATCGGGGTGATGAGGTGCGGGATGCCCTCGTAGGCCGTGAGCTCGACCCGCTTCGGGTCGACGAGCACCATCCGCACCTCGTCGGGCGTGGCCCGCATCAGGATCGAGGTGATCATCGAGTTGACGAACGACGACTTGCCCGCGCCGGTCGCCCCGGCGACGAGCAGGTGCGGCATCTTGGCGAGGTTGGCGATGACGTAGCCGCCCTCGACGTCCTTGCCGACCCCCATGACCATCGGGTGCTCGTTGCTGCGTGCCACCTGGCTGCGCAGCACGTCGCCGAGCGAGACCGTCTCGCGGTCGGTGTTGGGGATCTCGATGCCGATGGCCGACTTGCCGGGGATCGGGCTCAGGATGCGCACGTCGGCGGAGGCGACGGCGTACGCGATGTTCTTGGAGAGAGCGGTGACCCGCTCGACCTTGGTGCCGAGGCCGAGCTCGACCTCGTAGCGGGTCACCGTGGGACCGCGGGAGAAGCCGGTGACGGCGGCATCGATCTCGAACTGCTCGAAGACCTGCGTCAGCGAGTCGACCACCTTGTCGTTGGCGGCGCTGCGGGTCTTGTGCGGGGCGCCGGGGGCCAGCAGGGCCTGGTCGGGCAGGGTGTAGGTGATGTCTCCCGACAGCTGGAGCTGCTCGACCCGGGCCGGCAGGCTCGTGGTCGGCGGCGGGACCAGGATCTCCCGCGGGCCGACAGCCGCCGCTCCCCCGGGTGTGGGCGCCGGCACCGAGGCCGCGACGCGAGCCACCGGTGGCGTGGGCCCGGCCGCCGGGGCGGGACCCACCGGCTGCGTGTCGTCGTGGGCCGGTCGTCGCTCGCCGGGACGCGGCCGACGGCCGCTCCGGGCCCCCTTGGGCGCGCCGACGACGGCCGCCTGCTCGAAGGCCTCGTCACCCACCCGCTCACCCAGCTCGTCGAGCTCGTGCTCGGGGTCACGGCTGCGACGGCCGCCCCGACGGGCTCGCGGCTCCTGCTCCTGCTCCTGCTCCTCGTGGAAGCCGTCATGGTGCTCGCCGACGACCCGGTCGTGCAGCTGGCGGAAGCGGTCGGGGATGGCCCGCACCGGCGTCGCCGTCACCACGAGCAGGCCGAAGACCCCCACGAGCGCGAGGATGACGACCGCGCCGTAGACGGTCACGGCCGACGCGAGCGGGCTCGCCGCAAGGAAGCCGATGATGCCCCCGGCCGCCCGCATGGGCAGGGCCCCGTCGGGGGGCACGGGGATGCCGTCGGCCACGTGGGCCAGGCCGCTGGCCGAGAAGGTCAGGGCGCCGAGCCCGACGATGATGCGGTTGGTCGCGGCGGAGTCCCCCGGGGTGCGCAGGAGCCGCAGGCCGAGGCCGAGCAGCACGAGGGGCACGGCGTAGCCCACCCGTCCGAGGGTGCCGGCGACCACGGCGTGCACCACGGTGCCGACCGGGCCCTCGACCCCCCACCACTCGCGGGCGGCGACGAGGACCGCGAGGGCGAGGAGGGTGAAGCCCACCCCGTCGCGGCGGTGCTCCGGCTCGAGGTCGCGGGCGGAGGAGCCCATGCGGCGGACGGCACCGCCGGCCAGGTGGCTGACGCCCATCCACGTGCCGCGCACCGCGCGCAGGGGCAACGGAAGACCGCCGGAGCGCGCACCCGAGCGGGAGCGGGCGGCGGAGACGCGGCCCGACGAGCCCGACTGGCCGGCCCGTCCGGTCCCCCCCGCCCGTGCGGTCCCGCCGGAGCGGGCGGTCGTGGGGCGCGTCGTCGGTGTCGCGCGGGCCGGGCCCGGGCGCGGCGTGGAGGACGGACGTGTGGCCATGCTGAGACCGTACGGCATCGGTCCCACCAGACCCATGAACCACACGCGTGACACGAGCACAGGGCCCACAGGTTTGTCGGATGGGCCCTGCGGAGGCGCCGCGGCCTCTAATCTCTGGTAGCACCCCCCAGCAAAGGATCTCCCTGTGTCTCAGGCTCGCTCGCACCGCCGACTCGCCGTCACCGTCGCCGTGGCGGCCGGGGCCGCTCTCCTCGTCGGGAGCACCTCGCCCCTCGTGGCCTCGGCTGTCACGACCGGCACCACCGCACCATCCGCCGCCGTGCCGCCCGGACTGACCGCGGTCCGCACCCTCTCGTCACTCCTCGGCACGCACGCCTGGTATGCCCAGACCTACCGTGGGCTCCCGGTGCTCGAGGGCTACTACGCCGTCCACACCGACCGTCTCGGGGCCGTCCGCGTCGACGACGGTCGGCTGGCCGTGCCCGACACGCTCGGCACGATCCCGACCCTGTCGTCGGCGACGGCCGTCGTGACCGGCGTGAGCGCCCGAAAGGCCGCCGTGGCACCGTCGCTCTCGACCCGACCGCGCAAGGACGTGGCGCTCCTCCCTGCCGCCGCCGGCACGTCGACCGCCACCCTCTCGGTGGTCGGTGGAGCCGCTCCCGCTCTCGTGTGGAGCGTCGTCACCACCGCCGCCGACGGCGAGACGCGCACCCTCGTCGACGCGACCACGGGCGCGGTCCGCGAGGTCCGCGCCCTGTCGAAGAACGAGCGAGCGTCCGGCGGGACCTCGGCGCGGGCCGCCGCCGTGACGGGCACGGCGACGGTCTTCGACCCGAACCCGGTCGTCGGTCTCGGACTGCAGACGCTCAAGGACCGCAACGACTCGGCCACCGCGGTGCCGCAGGCGGCCTACCGCAGCGTGACCCTGCACAACCTGCTCCCGGGGGACCGTCTGAGCGGTCGCTGGGCCACGGTGGTGTCCGCAGCCGGTGGGCTCGCGCAGAGCGCCAACCGCACCTTCGTCTACAACCGGGCCGACGACCGCTTCGAGCAGGCCAACGCCTACTACGGGATCGACCGCGCCCAGACCTACATCCGCTCACTGGGGTTCACCGACGTCAACGCCGAGGCCCAGAAGCTGAGCATCAACACGATCCCGGACGACAACTCGTTCTACTCCCCCGGCGCTGACCTGATCACCTACGGCACTGGTGGCGTCGACGACGCCGAGGACCTCGAGGTCGTGTGGCACGAGTACGGTCACGCGATCCAGGACGCCCAGGTGCCCGGCTTCGGTGCCTCGGAGCAGGCCGGGGCCATCGGTGAGGGGTTCGGCGACTGGTGGGCCGTCACCATGGGCCAACCGCTGGGCAAGGGCCTCGACACGCCCTGCGTGATGGACTGGGACTCCACCAGCTACACCACGACCGTGCCGCACTGCCTGCGTCGCACCGACACCGGCAAGACCGTCGCCGACCTCGACGGCGAGGTGCACGACGACGGCGAGATCTGGTCGAACGCGCTGTGGGACGTCACCCAGGCGCTCGGTCGCGAGAAGGCCGCCACCCTGGTGCTGGAGTCGCAGTTCGGCTACGCCCCGCGCACGAGCTTCGCGTCCGCCGCCCGGGTGACCGTGTCGACGGCGACGACCCTCTACGGGGCAGCCGCCTCACGGCAGGTCAAGGCGGCCTTCGTGGCCCGCGGCATCCTCTAGCCGTCTCGCATACCGAGAGCGTCGCCCCTTCTGCTGGACCGGAGGGGCGCGCTGTCGATATCTTCCTCAACGGTCATGAGTGCCAGCGTCAAGCCCCGGCTCGCTGGCCAGCAACCCTCTTTCGCGGTGGGGTGCTCCGGATGACGACCAGGCCCGTATGCCGTCCGGCGCGGGCAAGCGCGGACCGCCCTGCGGGGTCGGTCCTCCCCGTCTCGGAGGCTCACCCATGTCGACCACCTCGCTCGTCCCCACTGCTCCCCCTGCTCCCACTGTCTCCTGCCTGCCGGCCGTCGTGGGGGCCGACCTGCTCGCGCCGACGCTGAACGGGACGCGGGGCTACGCCAACCTCGACCACGCCGCCTCGACCCCGGCTCTCGTCGCCGTGCGCGATGCCGTCGACACCGTGCTCCAGACCTACTCCTCGGTCCACCGGGGCAACGGCTACGCCAGCCGGGTGACGAGCGCGTGGTACGAGCAGGCCCGAGAGGAGGTCGCGCGCTTCGTCGGGGCCCGCCCGGACGACACAGTGGTCTTCACGCGCAACACCACGGACTCGCTCAACCTGCTGGCCCGCTGCCTGCCGAACGACACGACCGTCGTCGTCTTCGGCAGCGAGCACCACGCGGCCCTGCTGCCGTGGGCCGACTCGACCTGCGTGACGCTGCCCGTGCCCACCGGCGTCGACCGGGCCCTGGCCGACCTCGACGCCGCCCTCACCGGCGTGACGACGCAGCACCGGCTCGTCGTCGTCGCCGGCGCCTCCAACGTGACGGGCGAGGTCTGGCCGATCGACCGCGTCGGGCAGGTCGCCCGTCGGCACGGCGCCCGGGTCGCCCTCGACGCGGCCCAGCTCGCACCCCACCGCGCGCTCGACCTGCGCCGGCTCGACGTCGACTACGTCGCCTTCTCGGGTCACAAGCTCTATGCGCCGTATGGCGTCGGGGTCCTCGTCGGGCGCTCCGACTGGCTCGACGAGGCGGCGCCCTACCTGCGCGGCGGCGGCGCGACCGCGCAGGTCACGACGACCGGCGCCACCTGGACCACCGGCGCCGCCCGCCACGAAGGCGGCAGCCCCAACGTCGTCGGCGCCGTCGCGCTCGCGGCGGCCTGTGCCACCCTGACCCGCCACCGGGCCGCGGTCGAGGCGCACGAGCGCACCCTGCTGGCCGAGCTGCGAGCGGGACTGGCGGCCATCCCCGGGGTGGGGCTGCACTCCTTCTTCGGTCACGACCACGACCGGGTCGGGGTCGTCGCCTTCACCGTCGCCGGGCTCGACAGCTCGCTGGTCTCTGCCGTGCTGTCGGCCGAGCACGGCATCGGTGTGCGCGACGGCAAGTTCTGTGCCCACGTGCTGGTCGACGCCCTGCTCCGCGAGCCGTCCGGGCAGGCCCCGGCGACGGCGGTGCGCGCCAGCCTCGGGCTCGGCACGACGCCCGAGCACGTCACCCGTCTCGTCGCCGCCGTGGCCGCCCTCGCCGCCGACGGACCGACCCGCCCCTACGTGCGCACGCACGGGGCGTGGGAGCCGCGCGACGACACCCGCGTGCTCGCCCTGCCCCGACCCTGGTGACCGGAGCGGGCTGGGCTGGGCGGGACCGCGCGTGGCCCGCGGGTCCGGCCTCCGTCCGATACCGAATCGACAGCGGAGCCTGACCGTCCTCGAACATCGCTCTCGCACACTGGCGTCCGAGCCGCTGAAGCGGCCCGTCACCTCGTTCTCACGAAGCAGGAGCCGCACCATGTGGACCACTCGCACCCGCTCGGTCGTCATCGGAGGCGGCGCCGCCGCCCTCATCGCCGCTGCCGGCGCCGTGGGTGGGTTCGCGGCCGCACACGCGGCCAACACCACCCCCGCCACCTCCGTCGCGGTCGGCACCAGCACGGCCGGCCCCTCCGCCACCACCGCGCCATCCGGGCCGGCCGGCGCCAAGGCCGACCGCAAGCACGCCAAGGGTGACCTCGTCACCCGGCTCAAGGGCCTGCAGCACGCGCAGTGGGTCGTCGCCGACAAGGACGGGGCCTTCGTCACCCGCGACGCGATCCGCGGCACCGTCACCGCGGTCTCGGCGACGTCGCTCACCGTCAAGGCGAAGGACGGCGTGAGCCAGACCTACACCGTGGGCGCCTCGACGAAGGTCACCCTCCGGCCCGCCAAGGGCAGGGCGACCGGAGCGACCGCGAGCCCGGCGGCCGGTGCGGCCGGTGCGGCGAGGGGGAGCATCTCCGACGTCACGAGCGGCGCCGAGGTCGTGGTCTCGGGCACGGGCACCACGAGCCTGACCGCCGACCGCGTCCTCGTCCCCGCGAGCTGACCCCCCGGTCGCCGCGTGGGGCCCGCGAGGCCATGGGGCGCCGTCAGCGCACGGCGCCCCAGACCGCCGCGTGGTCGGTGTCGTCGAGGTGCACGGTGCCGGCATCGACCACGGAGAAGCCCCGGACCGGCACGTGGTCGAGTTCCACCGACGCGTTGACGTCGCCGGTCGGTGGCAGCGGGTGCACGGCCTTGACCACGAACGGCGCAGACCGTTCGGCCCCTCTCCGGTGCTCAGCAGGTCGCGGGGGTAGCCACTGCGCACCATCGTGCCGGAGACGTCCTGTCCGGGTGACCCGGCGGCATACGGCAAGCAGCCGACCCAGGCCGGCGTCGGCCGGGCCGAACTCGAGGTCGGAGGCCATGACCGTGACGTCGCCGGGGCCGCTCGGCACGGAGTGGGGCAGGAAGGGGGCCACACCAGCAGACCCGCGCTGACCAGGGCGGGCACGAGGGCCAGCCGGCGGTGACGCCACACGCACAGCAGCGCGACGACGACGACGGTGACCTCCCAGGCCGGGACCACCGACTGCACCACCGCCAGCGCGCGCTGGCCCAGATCGACCCGGCGCGACGCCACACCAGCGCCCGACCCGACGAGCGCGAGCGCCAGCAGCCCCCCGGAGGCTCGTCGGGAGGTCATCTCGTCACCGCCCTGCTCAGGCCTCGATGACGACGGGGATGATCATGGGTCGGCGGCGGATCTTGCCGCCGACCCAGCCCCCGATGGTGCGCCGGATGACCTGCTGCAGCTGGTACTCGTCGCGGACGCCGTTGCTCGTCGCCTCGATGAGGGCCCGCTCGACCCGCGGGATCACCTCGTCGAAGATGTGGGTGTCCTCGGCGAAGCCCCGAGCCGTGATCTCGGGACCGGCGGCGATCTTGCCCGTGGCCAGGTCGATCACCGCGATGCAGGTGATGAAGCCCTCGTCGCGCAGGATCCTCCGGTCCTTCAACAGCGCCTCGGTGGTCTCACCGACCGACGACCCGTCGACGTAGATGTAGCCGCACGAGACCTCGCCCACCTGCGTCGCCAACCCGTCGACGAGGTCGACGACCCCGCCGTCGGTGGTCACGATGACCCTCTCCCGCGGGACGCCCGTCTTGATCGCGAGCTCGGCGTTGGCCACGAGGTGGCGCCACTCGCCGTGGACGGGCATGACGTTCTTCGGCTTGACGATGTTGTAGCAGTAGAGCAGCTCGCCCGCGCTGGCGTGACCCGAGACGTGCACCTGGGCGTTGCCCTTGTGCACGACGTCGGCGCCGAGCCTCATCAGGCCGTTGATCACGCGGTAGACGGCGTTCTCGTTGCCCGGGATGAGCGAGCTGGCCATCAGGACGGTGTCGCCCGGGCCCACCTCGATCCGGTGGTCGCGGTTGGCCATGCGCGACAGAGCGGCCATCGGCTCGCCCTGGCTGCCCGTGCAGATGAGCACGACCTCGTCGTCGGGCAGGGTGTCGAGCTTCTTGACGTCGACGAGCACGCCGTCCGGCACGTGCAGGTAGCCGAGCTCGGCGGCGATCCCCATGTTGCGCACCATCGAGCGGCCGACCATGGCGACCTTGCGCCCCGACGTCTGCGCGGCGTCGAGCACCTGCTGCACCCGGTGCACGTGCGACGAGAAGCAGGCCACGATCACGCGGCGCCGCGCGTTGCGGAAGACGGTGTCGATGGCCGGAGCGATGTCGCGCTCCGGCGTGGTGAAGCCGGGCACCTCGGCGTTGGTCGAGTCGGTGAGGAAGAGGTCGACGCCCTCCTCGCCGAGCCGGGCGAAGGCGCGCAGGTCGGTGAGGCGCCCGTCGAGCGGCAGCTGGTCCATCTTGAAGTCGCCGGTGTGCAGGATCGTGCCGGCCGGGGTGCGCACGAAGACGGCGAGCGCGTCGGGGATCGAGTGGTTGACTGCGACGAACTCGAGGTCGAAGGCCCCCACCCGCTCGCGCTGCCCCTCCGCGACGGTCAGCGTGTAGGGCTTGATGCGGTGCTCCTTGAGCTTGGCCTCGACCAGGGCGAGGGTCAGCTGGGAGCCGATGAGGGGCAGGTCGGGCTTGCGCCGCAGCAGGAAGGGCACGGCACCGATGTGGTCCTCGTGACCGTGCGTGAGCACGATGGCCTCGATGTCGTCGAGACGTCCGTCGAGGTACTCGAAGTCGGGCAGGATCAGGTCGATGCCGGGGTGGTGGTCCTCCGGGAAGAGCACGCCGCAGTCGATGACCAGCAGCCTGCCCCGGGTCTCGAGGACCGTCATGTTGCGGCCCACCTCGCCGAGCCCGCCCAGCGCGATGACGCGCAGCCCGTTGTCCGGCAGCGGGGGTGGCGGCGGAGGGGTGACGAGCGCGGCGGACGGGTCGGCAGACGCGGTGGTCACCGGGCTCCTGCGGGTGAGAGGGCTGCTCGCAGCAGGGCGAGGTGCTCGGGGGGCGACTCGAGCAGGGGCAGGCGCACCGCAGCCGACTCGATGACGCCCTCCTCGTGGAGCGCGGCCTTGGCCATGATCGCTCCCTGCGAGGTGGTCATGATCGCGTCGACCACCGGCACCGAGCGCCGGTGGATCGCGATGGCCTCGGCGAGGTCGCCCCGGTCGACCGCAGCGAGCATCGCGGCATACGACAGGCCGAGCAGGTGCGTGGCCACCCCGACGTAGCCCACCGCCCCCTGGGTCAGGTGCGCCAGCGTCAGCGCGTCGTCGCCGGAGTAGTAGAGCAGGTCGGTGGCCGCGAGGACGTGCGTCGCCGCCCACAGGTCGCCCTTGGCGTCCTTGACCGCGAGGATGCGGGGGTGCTCGGCGAGGCGCACGAGGCTGTCGGTCGTGATCGGGGTGCCCGTGCGGTGCGGCACGTCGTAGACCATCACCGGCAGGTCGGCGGCGTCGGCCACTGCCTCCATGTGGGCCACGACACCGGCCTGGGTCGGGCGGTTGTAGTAGGGCGTCACGACCAGCAGCCCGTGGGCACCGGCGCGCTGCGCCTCGCGGGCGCTGCTCACGGAGTGTGCGGTGTCGTTGGTCCCGACCCCGGCCACGACGGCGGCGCGGTCGCCGACCACCTCGAGCGCGGCTCGCAGCAGGACGACCTTCTCGTCGTCGCTCGTCGTCGACGCCTCCCCGGTGGTGCCGTTGACCACGACCCCGTCGTGCCCCGTCGCGAGCAGGTGCTCGAGCACCGCCCGGAATCCCTCGAGGTCGAGGCTCCCGTCGGGGTGCATCGGCGTGACGACAGCGGTCAGGGCGCGACCGAAGGGGGGCGGCGAAGGCATGGCCTGAGGATATCGGGGCCAGGGCTCTCGTCCGGACAGGGGTCGTGGCGCTGCCCGCTCGGGGGTTCAGGCAGCGCCACGACTTCGTCCATTGTTGCACGACACGTGCCGCGAGCGAAATGGAAACCACGAAATTCGTCGCCTCCAGACCCCAAAACCCCGAAACAGACCGACTCAAATGGGTATCCACGACGCATTCGTGTGATTCAGGACCACGGCGTGGGCGGGTCGCCCGGCGGTGCTAGCGTGCCCAGCGTGCGCCAGTACCTCGACCTGATCGACCGCGTGCTCGCCGAGGGCCAGCGCAAGAGCGACCGCACCGGCACCGGCACGCTCAGCGTCTTCGGCCATCAGATGCGCTTCGACCTGGCCGAGGGCTTCCCCGTGCTGACCACCAAGCGGCTGCACCTGCGCTCGATCATCGGTGAGCTGCTGTGGTTCCTGCGGGGAGACACCAACGTGCGCTGGCTGCAGGAGCGGGGCATCAACATCTGGGACGAGTGGGCCGACGAGTCGGGCGACCTCGGCCCGGTCTACGGCCACCAGTGGCGCTCGTGGCCGACCCCTGACGGTCGTCACGTCGACCAGATCGCCCGGGTCGTCGAGTCGATCCGCTCCAACCCCGACTCCCGCCGCCACATCGTCTCGGCGTGGAACGTCGCCGACGTCGACGACATGGCGCTCCCGCCGTGCCACACGCTCTTCCAGTTCTACGTCGCCCCGGCCCGCGACGGCGGGCGGGCCCGCCTGTCCTGCCAGCTCTACCAGCGCTCGGCCGACGTCTTCCTCGGGGTGCCGTTCAACATCGCGTCCTACGCCCTGCTGACGATGATGGTGGCGCAGGTGTGTGACCTCGAGGTCGGCGAGCTGGTGCACACCCTCGGCGACGCCCACCTCTACCTCAACCACCTCGAGCAGGCCCGCCTCCAGCTCACCCGCGAGCCTCGCGACCTGCCGCGGATGACCATCACCGCGGGCAAGCAGCTCGACGACTTCGACCTCGACGACTTCGAGCTCGTCGGCTACGACCCGCACCCGGGCATCAAGGCCCCCATCGCCGTCTGAGGAGCTCAGCATGACCCAACCCACCCTCATCGCCGCCGTCGCCCGCAACGGTGTCATCGGAGCCGACAACCAGCTGCCCTGGCACCTGCCCGCCGACCTCGCCTTCTTCAAGCGCACCACGATGGGTCACACGATGGTCATGGGGCGCAAGACCTTCGACTCCGTCGGGAGGGTGCTGCCCGGGCGCCGGACCATCGTCGTGACCCGCCAGATGGGGTGGCGCCACGCCGACGTCGAGACGGCCCACTCGCTGGATGCCGCCCTGGCCCTCGCCGGCCCCACGGGCGAGGTCTTCGTGTGCGGCGGGGGCGAGCTCTATGCCGCGGCGATGCCGGTCGCCGGCCGACTGCTGGTGACAGAGGTCGACCAGTCGCCTCCGGGCGACGTGCGCTTCCCCGCCATCGACATGGCGGTCTGGCACGAGACGAGCCGCGAGCCCCACGACGGGTTCGCCTTCGTCGCCTACGAGCGGCAGCGCCAGGGCTTCGTGCTCGCCTGACGTCCCCGGGCCGCCGGCTCAGGCGTCGTAGTCCAGGCGGACCCGGTCGGTGACCGGGTGCGCCTGGCAGGCCAGCACGATGCCGGCCGCCAGCTCCTCCGGCTCGAGGGCGTAGTTGCGGTCCATCGTCACCTCACCCTCGACGACCCGGGCGCGGCAGGTGCCGCACACCCCACCCGCGCAGCTGTACGGCGCGTCGGGGCGCACCCGCAGCGTCGCCGCCAGCACCGACTCGTCCCGCGTGCGCATCGGGACCTCGGTCGTGCGCCCGTCGAGGGTCACCGTCACCACCGCAGCGGCAGGAGCCGACGAGTCGGTGGGGGTGAAGGGGGCGGCGGGCCGCGGGGCTCTGTCGTCCTCGACGTGGAAGATCTCGTGGTGGACGTGCTCGGCCGGGACCCCCCGCTCGCGCAGCAGCGCCTGGGCGCCCGTCACCATGCCGAAGGGACCGCAGAGGTAGAACTCGTCGACCGTCGCCACGGGAGCGAGGGCATCCAGGATCGTCTCGAGTCGCTCGCGGTCGAGCCGCCCGTGGAAGAGCTCGACGTCGGGGGCCTCGCGCGACAGCACGTGCACGAGCTGGAAGCGGCCGGGGTGGGCGTTCTTGAGGTCCTCGAGCTCCTCGAGGAACATGATCGAGCTGGTGCGGCGGTTGCCGTAGAGCAGGGTCACCCGGCTGTGCGGCTCCTGCACCAGCAGCGACGACACCATCGAGAGCACCGGGGTGATGCCGGAGCCGGCAGCGACCGCGAGGTGGTGGCGCGCCTCGTCGGGGCGGACGGTCACCACGAAGGTACCCATCGGGGTCATCACCTCGATCTCGTCGCCGGGCCGCACCGACTCGTTCAGCCAGGTCGACATGCGCCCGCCCTCCACGCGCGCCGCGGCCACCCGCAGCAGCTGGCCCTGGCCGAGCCGGGTCTGCGGCACCTGCGCCACGCAGATCGAGTACGACTGACGCACCTCCTCGCCACCGATGGTGGACCGCAGGGTCAGGTGCTGACCGGGCTCGAAACCGTAGGCTCCCCACAGTTCTGGCGGCACGGCGAAGGTCAGCGCGACCGACTCGTCGGTCAGGTGCTCGACCTGCACGACGCGCAGGGGGTGGAAGGCCACCCGGGTCCGAGCAGGCTTGGTGATCAACGGCATTCGCGTCCTCAGATCGCCTTGAACTCGTCGAACGGCTCGCGGCAGACCAGGCACCGGCGCAGTGCCTTGCACGCTGTGGAGCCGAAGCGGGACACCTCCTGGGTGTCGTCGGAGCCGCACTGGGGGCAGGTGACGACGTGCGCCTGCAGGGTCAGCGCGACGGGGCCACCGGCGGACGACGGGGCCGCCCCGGGTGGCGCGATACCGAACTCCCGCAACCGCATCCGGCCCCGCGACGTCATCCAGTCGGTCGTCCACGGCGGAGAGAGCCGCAGGCTGACCACCGGCTGCCAGCCCTGCTGGCGGCAGACGTGCTCGACGTGGGTGCGGATGACGTCCATGGCTGGGCACCCGGAGTAGGTCGGCGTGATCGTCACCCTGGCCTCGCCGGTGCGCTCGTCGAGCACCACCTCGCGCAGGATGCCGAGGTCGGCGATGCTGACGACCGGCACCTCCGGGTCAGGCACCTCGCGCAGGGCTGCGTCGAGCACGGCGGCGGGCGTGCGGGTGACGGCGAGCCGCGTCACCAGGACGCCCCGGGGTGCGACCGGGCGAGATACTGCATCTCGGCCAGCAGTGAGCCCATCGGGCGGGAGTGGACCCCCTGCCGACCACCCCGCGAGCGCCAGGAGTCCGCCTCCGGCAGGGTGAGACCCGCGGCGGCCAGCACGCGCTCGACGGCCGCCACCGCAGGCGGGCGGGTCTCGGAGGGCAGCGGCCCGCGCACCTCGGGAGCCACGGCGAGGCTGACGGGGTCGTCCTCGAAGAGCTCGTCGACATAGGGCGTGACCCGGCTCAGCGCCGCCTGCATGCGCTGGTGCGACGTCTCGGTGCCGTCACCGAGACGCACCACCCACTGGGCTGCGTGGTCCAGGTGGTAGGTGACCTCCTTGGCCCCCTTGCCCATCACGCCGTCCAGCACCGGGTCGCCCGACCCCGCGACGAGCACCTGCAGGCGAGCGGCGGAGAACCACAGCAGCCGGGCCATCTCGTCGGCGAACTCGCCACGGGGCTGCTCCACGAGCAGCACGTTGCACCAAGCGCGCTCGTCGCGCAGCATCGCGTAGTCGTCCTCGCCGCGGCCGGTGCCGTCGAGGTCGCCGACGCGCGGGTAGAGCGCTCGGGCCTGGCCCAGCAGGTCAAGGGCGATGTTGGCCAGCGCCATGTCCTCCTCGATCTGGGGGGCATGGGTCAGCCACTCCCCCAGCCGCTGCGCGTAGACCATGGCGTCGTCGGCGAGGCCGAGCAGGTAGGCGGCGGCGAGCTCGTCGCTCACAGGTACTCCACGTCGTCGGGGACGTCGTAGAACGACGGGTGGCGGTAGACCTTGTCGGCGGCCGGGTCGAAGAAGCTGTCCTTCTCGCCCGGGCTGCTCGCGGTGATGTCGTCGGAGCGGACGACCCAGAGCGAGACCCCCTCCTGCCTGCGGGTGTAGACGTCACGGGCGTTGCGCAGCGCCATCGTCGGGTCCGGGGCGTGCAGCGACCCGACGTGCACGTGCGACAGGCCACGCTTGGCGCGCACGAACACCTCGAAGAGCGGCCAGCTCCGCTCGCTCACGCGGCTGGCTCCCGCTGGCGGCTCGGGCGCGCGTGCTTCGCGGCATGCGCCGTCGCCGCCTCACGCACCCAGGCGCCCTCCTCGTGGGCCCCCCGCCGGTGCGCGAGGCGCTCGGCGTTGCACGGGCCGTCACCGGAGAGCACACGGCGGAACTCAGCCCAGTCGACGGGGCCGAAGTCCCAGTGGCCACGCTCCTCGTTCCACCGCAGGTCGGGGTCGGGCAGGGTGAGCCCGAGCCGGTCGGCCTGCGCCACCATGGTGTCGACGAAGCGCTGGCGCAGCTCGTCGTTGCTGAAGCGCTTGATGCCCCAGGCCATCGACTGGTCGGTGTGACCGCCACCCCGGGCCGCGTCACCGGTGTCGGGGGGACCGAACATCATCAGCGACGGCCCCCACCAGCGGTCGACGGCGTCCTGGGCCATGGCCCGCTGCGCATCGGTGCCGCGGGTGAGCGTCCACAGGATCTCGAAGCCCTGTCGCTGGTGGAAGGACTCCTCCTTGCAGACGCGGATCATCGCGCGGGCGTACGGGCCGTAGGAGCAGCGGCACAGGGGCACCTGGTTCATGATCGCCGCGCCGTCGACGAGCCAGCCGATGGTGCCGCAGTCGGCCCAGGTCAAGGTGGGGTAGTTGAAGATCGAGGAGTACTTCTGCCGGCCCTCGTGCAGCTGGTCGAGCAGGTCGGCGCGGTCGACACCGAGGGTCTCGGCGGCGCTGTAGAGGTAGAGCCCGTGCCCGGCCTCGTCCTGCACCTTGGCGATGAGGATCGCCTTGCGCCGCAGCGACGGAGCACGGGTGATCCACGCCCCCTCCGGCTGCATGCCGATGATCTCGGAGTGTGCGTGCTGGGCGATCTGGCGCACCAGCGTGCGGCGGTAGGCGTCGGGCATCTCGTCACGCGGCTCGACCCGCAGGTCGGCCTGGAGCAGGGCGTCGAAGGAGGTCGGGCCCAGACCGGACCGGTCGGCCGTGGCCACGGCCCCGGCGACGGCAGCGTCGTAGTCAGCGGACTCCGACGCGTTGAGCGGCACGTCGGGCCCGATCGGGTCGTCGTGATCCTCGCTGACCATCTCGGTGCCGTACATGCCCTTCAGTATCGCCCTTTCCCGCGCGTCAAGCGCGACCCGTGGGGTCAGCCGGTCGGGTCAGCCCGTCGGGTCGGCCGAGGGCGGGTCGGCGGCGGACGGTGAGTCGATGTACCACCGCCCGTCCAGTCGCACGAGGTCGATGTCGTTCTGGAAGCCGTCGGGCACCGAGGTGATCTGGGCCTGGCGCACCGTGGCGCGGTCACCGGTGACCTGCGCACCGCTGACCCGGGCCCCGGACAGCGCCGCGATGTCGCGCTGGTCGGCGAGGCTGGCCAGCACCTTGTCGAAGCCGACCTGACACTGCTGCAACCCCACTCCCTCCAGGGCCTTGCCCTGCGTGGAGATGACGGCGCAGGCACCGGTGCTGTCCTTCGCCCCGAGGGCGTGGAAGAAGGTCACCACCGCCGTCTGCGGTGAGTCGGCACCCTCGGCGGTGCCGCTGCTGCACCCGGCCAGCAGCACCCCCGCAGCCAGCGCCGCCGCGGCCGTGAGGGGCGGCGCGGTCGGTCGGGGGCTCACCGCCCTATCCCATCACGCCCTGCGAGGATGGGCGCATGGCTGATCATCACGGGCACGACCACGGATCCGGGCAGGCCGTCGTCGCCGACGCGAGCGTGCGCCTCGCACGGGTGAGCGACGCCCCTGCCGTGGGCGTCGTCCAGGCGGCGTTGTGGACCGGTGCGTATGCCGCGCACGTGCCGAACGACGTCCTCGCCGGCTTCCAGCCCCCGGCGTTCGCGTCGGTGTGGCGCGAGTCGCTGACCAACCCTCCGACCCGGGCCCACCGGCTGCTGGTGGGGTGCGCCGGCGAGCAGGTGGTGGCGATGGCGGCGGTCGGGCCCTCCGGTGACCCCGACGCGACCGCGACCGACGCGGAGATCCTCGTGCTGGGCGTCCATCCGGGCGCCCGCCAGCAGGGTCACGGGTCACGCCTGCTGCACGCTGCGGTCGACACGGTGCGAGGCTCCGGGGCGACTGCGCTGCGGGTCTGGGTGCCGCACGACGATCGGGTCCTCCGCCAGTTCCTCGAGGCCGCGGGCTTCGGCACCGACGGCGCCGTGCGCGACCGCGAGGTCGGTCCGCAGCGGGTGCTGCACGAGGTGCGGCTGTCGACGGCCGTCACCGACGCGCCGGCGGCCGGGGAGGGCTGAGGGCCCGGCGTCTCGCCGCGACGGAGCAGGCGAGCGCGGCGAGCGCGGCGCCCGTAGGGTTCGTCGGTACCCTCGTCCCCCTGCTGCAGGAGCCTCGCCCATGGATCTCGCCGGTGCCCGTGTCCTCGTGTGCGGGGCCTCAGGAGTCCTGGGCGCCGCCCTGTCGGACGCCCTCCACGCTGCGGGAGCGCGGGTGGTCGCGGCTGGGCGCGACCAGGAGCGCACCGCGGCGGTGGCGGGGCGGTGCGGCACGACGCCCCTGACCTTCGACGTCATCGACGTGCGCTCGTGCCGTCAGGTCGTCGACGCGGCCGCCGAACAGCTCGGGGGGCTCGACGTGCTGGTCGTGACCACCGGGGTCGCCGCGTTCGGCCCGGCGGTCTCCGCCGACGCGGCGGTCGTCGAGGAGCTGTTCGCCGTCAACACGCTGGGCCCGATGGCCCTCGTGCGGGCCGCCGCCGCCCACCTGCCACCGGGAGGCGCCGTGGTGGTGGTCTCGGCCATCCTCGCTGACTCGCCCACGACCGGGATGGCGGAGTACTCCGCCACCAAGAGCGCCCTCGCCGCCTGGCTCAGCGTGCTGCGTCGGGAGCAGCGTCGTGCGTTCACCGTGCTCGACGTGCGGCCACCGCACATGGACACCGGGCTGGCCGACCACCCGCTCGCGGGGCAGGCACCGGCCCTGCCAGGTGGTCACCCGCTCGACGACACCGTCACCACGACCCTGGACGCCTTGCGCGCCGGGAAGCGCGAGGTCGTCTGGGACGCCTCCGCCAAGGCCCTCGTCATCCGCTGACGTGCCCTGGGGCAGCCGGGCGCAGCAGGGTGGTCATCGAGTAGTCCTTGGCCGGCCCCGTGCACTCCCACATGACCGACCAGCCCCGGGTTCCGGCGACCGGGCCGTGGACCAGTCCGCGGTAGAGGTCCGGCCCGCAGGGGTGCTCGACCACCTCGCCCGGGCGCCAGGGATGGAAGTCGCGACCGTCGGAGAAGGTCACCATCCAGCCGTCGTCGCGGGGGGCGGCGTACAGGGTGCGGGTGACGGGCAGCGGCTCGGCACCGGGCCAGCTCAGGGCACCCTCCTCGTCCCACCGCACCCTGCCGTCGACCTCGAGCACCAGCCGCATCCGCCCGGCGACGGTGCCCCGTCGGCTGGCCGCGCGGTCGTCGATGCGCCGGGTGAAGAGCCACTCGCCCAGCAGGTCGGTCGGTGCGGTGGAGGGCGTGGACACGGCGGCAAGTCTGGCACGGGTCTCTGCCACCATGCCTCGGGTGACGAGGCAGACGACCCGGGGGCGGCGGTGACCGACGACACCGTGCACCCGGCTGAGCGCCGTGCCGTCCTGCGGCAGTCGCTCTCGGTCGGGCTCGCGACCAGCGCGTACGGCGTGAGCTTCGGGGCGCTGTCGGTCGCCTCGGGGCTCGACCTGGGCCAGACCCTGTGCCTGTCGCTGCTGCTCTTCTCGGGGGGATCGCAGTTCGCCCTCATCGGGATCGTCGCCGCCGGGGGCAGTGGCGCGGCCGCCGTCGCCACCTCGACGCTGCTCGGCGTGAGGAACGGGCTCTACGGCCTCCAGGTGAGGAACCTGCTCGAGGTTCGAGGCGCCCGGCGGGCGCTGGCGGCCCACCTGACCATCGACGAGTCGACCGACGTCGCGATCGGTCAGTCCACGCCCGAGGGGCGACGGCTGGGCTTCTGGGTTACCGGAGCCGTGGTCTTCGTCGGGTGGAACCTCACGACCCTGCTCGGCGCCCTGCTGGGCGACGCCCTCGGCGACCCACGCACCTACGGTCTCGACGCTGCTGCGGCGGCGGCCTTCCTCGCCCTGCTCTGGCCGCGCCTCCGCTCGCGCGAGGCTGCGGCCACGGGCGTCGCGGCGGCGGTGCTGGCCGCCGCCCTCTCCCCCGCCGCCCCGCCGGGGGTGCCGGTCCTGGTCGCCGCCCTCGCCGCGATCGGGGTGGGCTGGTGGGGGCACCGCAGGTCCGGCCGGCAGGACCGTGCCCGGTGAGCCTCTGGGTCACGGTCCTCGCCGCCTGCGCCGCCGCCTACCTGCTCAAGCTGGTGGGGCACCTGGTGCCACGACGCTGGCTCGACGGGGCGCTGCTGCGCCGCACCACGGCGCTGCTCCCGGTCGCGCTGCTCTCGGCCCTGGTCGTGGTGCAGGCCCTCGTCGCACACCAGCGGCTGGTCCTCGACGCCCGGGCGCTCGGGCTCGCCGTGGCTGCGCTGGCGCTGCTCCTGCGGGCGCCCTTCGTCGTCGTGGTGGTGCTGGCCGCGGCCACCGCCGCCCTGGCCCGCCACCTCGGCTGGGCGGTCTGACGGCCACCCCATCCGCCGGGCCGGGCGCCTCCGAACCAGTGGTGCCGACCCGCTCCCCGTCCGACAGGATGTCTCCATGACCGACAGCACCCTGCACGACTTCTCCGCCCGCTCCATCGACGGCCGCGACGTGCCGCTCGCCGACTTCGACGGCGAGGTCGTCCTGGTCGTCAACACCGCCTCGCAGTGCGGCTTCACCCCGCAGTACGAGGGCCTCCAGGCGCTCCACGACGAGTTCAAGGCCCAGGGCTTCAGCGTCCTCGGATTTCCCTGCGACCAGTTCGGCGGGCAGGAGCCCGGCGCCGACGACGAGATCGCGGCCTTCTGCCAGAAGAACTTCGGCGTCGACTTCCCCCTCTTCTCCAAGGTCGAGGTCAACGGCGACGGTGCCCACCCGGTCTACCAGTGGCTGCGCGAGCAGAAGGGCGGGCTCCTCGGGAGCAAGATCAAGTGGAACTTCACGAAGTTCCTCGTGGGCAAGGACGGCCAGGTGATCGAGCGCTACGCCCCGACGACCAAGCCGGAGAAGCTCTCGGCCGACATCGAGAAGGCGCTCTCGGCCTGACCGGGGCGGGCTCGCTCAGCCGAGCCCGAGGTAGTGCTCGAGCCCGACCGTGAGGCCGGGGTGCTCAGCCACCCGTCGCACCCCCAGCAGCACGCCGGGCATGAACGACTCGCGGTCGAAGGAGTCGTGCCGGATGGTCAGCTGCTCGCCGACCCCCCCGAGCAGCACCTCCTGGTGCGCGACGAGCCCGCGCAGCCGCACCGAGTGCACCGGTATGCCGTCGACCCGGGCTCCGCGCGCGCCACCGGGGTCGGTGGTCGTCGCGTCGGGCACGTCGCCGAGTCCGGCGCGGCGGCGGGCTGCGGCGACCAGGCCCGCCGTGCGGGCGGCCGTCCCCGAGGGGGCGTCGACCTTCTGCGGGTGGTGCAGCTCGATGATCTCGACCGACTCGTAGTAGCGCGCGGCCTGGGCCGCGAAGCTCATCATCAGCAGGGCGCCGATCGCGAAGTTAGGGGCCACGAGCACCCCGACGCCGGTGCCGGACTGGGCCGGGGGTGCCGTCGCCATGACCGCCTCGAGCCCCTCGAGCCGGTCCGGTGTCCAGCCGGTCGTGCCGACGACCACGTGCACCCCGCGCTCGACGCAGTGGGCGACGTTGCCGGTGGTGGCGTCCGGCACCGAGAACTCGACGACGACGTCGGCGCCGGCGAGGTCACCGAGCGGGTCATTGACGTCGAAGGTGCCCACGAGATCGAGGTCCTCGGCGGCCTCGAGCGCCGCGCACACCTGTGCCCCCATCCGCCCCGAGGCACCGATCACGGACACTGCCAGCACGTCGCTCACCTCGCCCACCCTAGTCAGGTGCCGTGTCTGCCCCGCCCGATAGGTTGTGAGCGATCCGGATCGCGCCACCCCTCGAGAGGCCCTCGCTCATGCCCCCCCTGCTCCCGGCCACCGTCGGCCCGGTCGTCCACCTCCGTGCCGGCGGCGTCAGCCTCCTGCTCGACACCACGGACGGACGGCTCCCGTCGATCGTGCACTGGGGTCCGGAGCTCACCGGGCTCGACGAGGAGACGGCCCGCTCCCTCGTCGTCGGCGCCGTGCCCTTGGTGGGCCAGAACAACGTCGACGTGCCGCTGCGGCCCACCGTCCTCGCGGAGGCCTCGTCCGGGTGGTCGGGGCGCCCGGGTCTCCGGGCCTCGCGCGACGGGCGCTCGTGGTCGACCCGCTTCGTCGTCTCCGAGGTCGCCGTGGACGGCACCTGCGTCACCGGGTGGACCGACGCCGGCGTGGCGATGGTGGTCGTGAGCGCCAGCGACACCGACGCCCGCATCGACCTGAGGCTCGAGATCGAGCTGCTCCCCACCGGGCTGGCCCGTCAGCGGGCGACGGTGACCAACCGCGACGCCGAGGTGCTGACGGTCGACGACGTCACCCTCGGCTACCCGCTGCCGCCCGAGGCCGACGAGCTGCTGGACTTCACCGGCCGCTGGGGCCGCGAGCGCCTGCCGCAGCGCTCACCGCTCGTCGCCGGGCAGCACCTGCGCGAGAACCGCAAGGGCCGCACCGGCAACGACTCCGCCTACGTGCTGCACGCCGGCACGCCCGGCTTCGGCTTCGCCTCCGGTGAGGTGTATGCCGTGCACACGGCGTGGAGCGGCAACCACACCCACCTCGCCGAGCGGGTCTTCACCGGCGAGTCCTTCCTCAGCGGCGGTGAGCTGCTGATGAGCGGCGAGGTGCGTCTCTCCGAGGGCGCCTCCTACACCACCCCGTGGGTCTTCGGCGCCCACGGCACCGGCCTCGACGACGTCGCCCACCGCTTCCACCGCCACCAGCGCTCACGCCAGCCGCAGGTGAGCCCGGACCGACCCGTCACCCTCAACGTCTGGGAGGCCGTCTACTTCGACCACGACCGCGACCGGCTCCTCGACCTCGCCGACCGCGCCGCCGCCCTCGGGGTGGAGCGCTACGTGCTCGACGACGGGTGGTTCGGCTCCCGGCGCGACGACCACTCCGGGCTCGGCGACTGGGTCGTGTCGCAGGAGGTGTGGCCCGACGGGCTGCACCCGCTAGTCGACCGGGTGCGCGGGCTGGGCATGCAGTTCGGCCTCTGGTTCGAGCCCGAGATGGTCAACGCCGACTCCGACGTGGCCCGCGCCCACCCCGAGTGGGTCATGGCCGCACGCTCGCAGTGGCCGGTCGAGTCGCGCTACCAGCAGGTGCTCAACCTCGGCATCGAGGGCGCCTACGCTCACGTCCGCGACCAGATGATGGCGCTGCTCGCCGAGTACGACATCGGCTACCTCAAGTGGGACCACAACCGCGACCTCGTCGAGGCGGGCGACCAGACCGACGGTGGTCGTGCGGGGGTGCACGCGCAGACCGAGGCCTTCTACCGCCTGCTCGACGAGCTGCGGGCGGCACACCCCGGTCTCGAGATCGAGTCGTGCTCGTCCGGTGGGTCGCGGGTCGACCTCGGCGTGCTCGAGCACACCGACCGGGTCTGGGTCTCCGACAACATCGACCCGCACGACCGCCAGCACATGCTGCGGTGGACCACCCAGCTCATCCCCCCGGAGTACATGGGGTCGCACATCGCCTCGGGTCGCTCGCACACCACGGGACGGGTGCACGACCTCGGGTTCCGCGCTGCCACAGCCGTGTTCGGCCACCTGGGCATCGAGTGGGACCTCGCCCAGGCCACTGACGGAGAGCTGGCCGAGCTGCGACCGTGGCTCGACTTCTACAAGGAGCACCGCGGCCTGCTGCTCGGCGGCGACGTGGTGCGCATGGACTCCTCCGACAGCTCCGTGTGGGTGCACGGGGTCGTCGCCCCCGACCGCTCCGCCGCCGTCTTCGCTCAGGTCGTGCTCGACAGCCCGCGGCACCAGCCGGTCACCCGCCTGCGCTTCCGCGGTCTCGACCCCGCCGGCCGGTATGCCGTGCGCCCGGCTCTGGTCGGCGCTCCCCCCTCGGGGCTCAACCCGCCGCTGTGGTGGGGGGAGGCGCCGGCCGACGGGACGGCCTACCCGGGGGTGGTCGTGACCGGGGCCGGGCTGGAGCACGTCGGGCTGGCGAGCCCGTCCCTGCACCCCGACCAAGCCGTGCTCTACCTGGCGACCGCCCTCTAGACGACGTGGTGCCCCGGGTGGTCCGTGCCACGATGGCGGGGTGGACCTCGACAGCGCCGTGACCGAGCTCTACGGGCAACACCCCGACGCCTTCATGGGGGCGCGCACCGCGCTCGTGGCCCAGGTGCGTGCCGACGGTGACGTCGGCCTGGCCAAGGCGGTGGCCTCCGTGCGCAAGCCCACGGTCGCCGCGTGGGCGGTCAACCAGCTCGTCCGGCAGCGGCCCGCGCAGCTGGAGTCTCTGCTCGACCTCGCCGGGCGGCTGCAGAACGCGTCCGAGCGCATGGACGGCGGCGCCCTGCGCGACCTCGGACGTGAGCGCACCGCCCTCGTCGACACCCTGCTCCGCGCCACCCGCGAGGTGGTGGTCGACGCAGGCACCACGCTCACCGGCCCGACGCTGGAGCAGGTGCGCGAGACGTACGTCGCGGCCCTGGCCTCCCCGCCGGCCGCCGGGGCCGTCGCATCGGGACAGCTGACGCGGGCCCTGTCCTACGCCGGGTTCGGTGACGTCGACCTGTCGGAGGCCCTGGCCTCGCCCGCCCCGGCCCGGCGACCGGCGCTGACCGTGCTGCGGGGCGAGAAGGGCAGCGCGCCCGACGACGACGACGCGGACGACAAGGCGGACGACGAGGCTGCGCAGGACGAGGAGACCGGGCCCGACCCCGCGCTGGTGGAGCGGGTGGAGGCCGCGCGACGCCGTACTCGGGAGACGACGGCGCAGGCCGCCGCCGCCGGCACCCGCCTCGAGGAGGCGACGGACGCGCTCGCCGCCCTCGACACCCGCATCAGCGACCTCGAGGCGGCCCTGCGTGACGCCCGCACCGCACGAGACGGCCTGCTGACCGCCAGGGCCGAGGCGGCGACGGCTGACAAGGTGGCCCAGCGCACGCTGAGGGCCTCCTTCGCCGAGCTGGACTCGGTGCGCGAGCTGCTCGGCGACTCGGACGACTGACTCAGCTCGTCAGGCCGGCGGTCTCACCGGCCGCACCGGGCTCACGGTCGTCCCGACCACGATGGCCCGCCCCCTGGTCGGGCGGCTCACGGCGAGCGTGACCTCGAAGTCCTGCGTGAGGGTCGCCGCGGGTGCGTCGGCGACGCCCAGCGCTGCCGCGTATCCCGCGGGCCGCCTCACCGTGCCGTCCGCCACGGCGACACGCGTCTCGACACACCTGAGGGTCATCAGGGCCAGGACCCCGGAGGGGCTGCGGACGACCCGCAGGGTCTGCGGAAGGGCATCGCCGGGTGCCGCGGCGGGATACGCACGACACGTCGCGCTCCTGGCCCGCTCGCCCGACTGGGGCTCGGAGAACTGCGTCCTGACGGCCGACAGGTAGGGAGTGACGTAGACATCGGGGGTGTCGCCCGTCTCGAGGTAGCGCGCGATCGCCAGACGGGTCTCCTGGGCGCGGGCGACGTCGGCCGGGGTCGTGGTGCCCGGCCGGTCGTCGGAGTCGTTCGGCACGACCTCGACGCGGACGATCATCTCGTCCCTCCATCGGGCGGTGGCCGAGTCGCGGCGGACGACCAGGAGGTAGTCGTCAGGCCCCCCGGAGCCCTGCGGGGGCTCGGCGACCACCGAGGTGCGCACGATCGCCCAGATGGGGTAGGACGTGAAGCCGTTGGCCCAGGTCGCCGTGGCGGTGAACGTGAGGGTGAGCGGCGTGCTGTGGCCGCTGACCGCCTGCGACACGGCCGAGTCGAAGCGGTCGGCGTCGAGGAGCGGCCCATCATCGACAGCGTCCCACGCGTGCTCGCTGTAGGTCGTCGTCAGGGTGGCGAGCACGGCGTTGTTGCGCCGGGAGTAGTCGGTCACCACCGACGGCGCGGTGACCATGGTGAGCGCTGCGGCGGGTGGCGCCGATGCGTGCCCCGAAGGAGGCAGGGGGCCCTGAGCGGCGGTCCCGGTGCAGGCCGCGAGGAGGAGGACGACACCGATGACCCCGATGAGACCGTCTCGACGCATCATCACTCCCACAGGCCCCCCTGCGAATGACCGATCCGCAGACCCTACGCCGGCAGGCATCCGACCGGAAGGCCCTACCACCGCACGACAACGGCCCGGCACCCCCCGCGAGAGGGTGCCGGGCCGCGTCGTCAGGACGTACGACGAGCCGTCAGGCTCAGGCGTCGACGGACTCCGCCGCGGTTGCGTCGGCGGCCGCGTCACCCTCACCGTCGGGCATGACCGCACCGAGCGAGAGCTTGCCGCGCGGGTCGATCTCCTTGAGCTCGACCTGCACCTTCTGGCCGACCTTGAGGACGTCGTCGACGTTGTCGATCCGCTTCCCACCGACGAGCTTGCGCACCTCGGAGATGTGCAGCAGACCGTCCTTGCCCGGGAGCAGGGAGACGAACGCACCGAAGGTGGTCGTCTTGACGACCGTGCCCATGAAGCGCTCACCGATCTCGGGCATCTGCGGGTTGGCGATCGCGTTGACCGCCGCCCGCGCCGCCTCGGCCGACGGGCCGTCGACGGCACCGATGTAGACCGTGCCGTCGTCCTCGATCGAGATGTCGGCGCCGGTGTCGTCCTGGATCTGGTTGATCATCTTGCCCTTCGGGCCGATGACCTCGCCGATCTTGTCGACGGGGACCTTCACCGTGATGATCCGCGGGGCGTACTGCGACATCTCGTCCGGCACGTCGATGGCCTCGGCCATGACGTCGAGGATGTGCAGGCGGGCCTCGCGGGCCTGGGTCAGCGCGCTGGCCAGGACCGACGCGGGGATGCCGTCGAGCTTGGTGTCGAGCTGGATGGCCGTGACGAACTCCTTGGTGCCGGCGACCTTGAAGTCCATGTCACCGAAGGCGTCCTCGGCCCCGAGGATGTCGGTCAGCGCGGCGTAGCGGGTCTCACCGTCGACCTGGTCCGAGACCAGGCCCATCGCGATGCCCGCGACCGGGGCGCGCAGCGGCACACCGGCATTGAGCATCGACAGGGTCGAGGCACAGACCGATCCCATCGACGTCGAGCCGTTCGAGGACAGGGCCTCGGACACCTGGCGGATCGCGTAGGGGAAGTCCTCGCGGCTCGGCAGGACCGGCATGAGCGCACGCTCGGCGAGCGCCCCGTGACCGATCTCGCGACGCTTCGGGGAGCCCACGCGGCCGGTCTCACCGGTGCTGTAGGGCGGGAAGTTGTAGTTGTGCATGTAGCGCTTGCGCGTCACCGGCGACAGGGTGTCGAGCTGCTGCTCCATCTTGAGCATGTTGAGCGTGGTGACGCCCATGATCTGGGTCTCGCCCCGCTCGAAGATCGCCGAGCCGTGCACCCGCGGGAGCACCTCGACCTCGGCCGACAGCGCGCGGATGTCCCGCAGACCGCGACCGTCGATGCGGACGCCGTCCGTGAGGATGCGCTGCCGGATGAGCTTCTTCTGCACCGCGCGGTAGGCCGCCGAGAGCTCCTTGTCGCGACCGGCGAACTCGGAGCCGTCGGAGCCGAGGGCGCCCTTCATGGCGTCCTTGATGTCGTCGATGCGAGTCTCGCGCTCGGCCTTGCCCGCGATCTGCAGGGCAGCGGTCAGGTCGGCGAGCACGTGGCCCTCGACCGCGGCGTAGGCGTCGTCCTGGTAGTCGAGGAAGAACGGGAACTCCTCGACCGGCTTGGCCGCCTTGGACGCCAGCTCGGACTGCGCCGCGCACAGCTGCGCGATGAACGCCTTGGAGGCCTCGAGGCCCTGGGCCACGACCTCCTCGGTGGGGGCGCCGGCGCCCTGGTTCTTGACCAGGTCCCAGGTGTAGTCGGTGGCCTCGGCCTCGACCATCATGATGGCGACGTCGCCGGTGTCGGTGACGCGACCCGCGACGACCATGTCGAAGACGGACTTCGGGGTGTCGGAGAAGTTCGGGAAGGCGACCCACTGGCCGTCGATGAGGGAGACGCGCACCGCACCGACCGGGCCGGAGAACGGCAGGCCCGAGATCTGGGTGGACGCGCTCGCGGCGTTGATCGCGAGGACGTCGTACTGGTGGTCGGGGTTCAGCGCGAAGACCGAGATGACGACCTGGACCTCGTTGCGCAGACCCTTCTTGAAGGTCGGACGCAGCGGCCGGTCGATCAGGCGGCAGGTGAGGATCGCGTCGGTGGACGGGCGACCCTCACGACGGAAGAACGAGCCGGGGATCTTGCCGATGGCGTACATGCGCTCTTCGACGTCGACCGTCAGGGGGAAGAAGTCGAACCCGTCGCGCGGCTGCTTGCCGGCGGCGGTCGTGCTGAGGAGCATCGTGTCGTCGTCGAGGTAGGCGGTGACTGCGCCACCGGCCTGCTTGGCGAGGCGACCGGTCTCGAACCGGACCGTGCGGGTGCCGTGCTTGCCGTTGTCGATGACAGCTTCGGCGAACGTGATCTCTGGACCCTCCATGGGTCCTCCTTTTCTTCGTCAGTCCTCGCGCATCGTCGTTGTGCGCGGGCGTCTTTCGGGGCGACCCCGGGCCCGGAATGAGCCAAAGGGCCGCATCATGCGAAATGGCGGCCTCCGCGGAGAGCTCCAGCGGTGGCCGCCATGTCACATGACGTTTATCGGCGCAGGCCGAGGCGCTTGATCAGCGAGCGGTAGCGCTCGACGTCGACGTTCTCCAGGTAGCGCAGGAGTCGGCGGCGACGCCCGACCAGCAGCAGCAGGCCGCGACGGCTGTGGTGGTCGTGCTTGTGGGCCCGCGAGTGCTCGGTCAGGTCCTTGATGCGCTGCGTGAGCAACGCGACCTGCACCTCGGGGGAGCCGGTGTCGCCCTCGACGGTGGCGTACTCGGTCATGATCTGCTTCTTGACATCCAAGGCCAACGGCATGGGTGACGGGCTCCTTATGGTGAGGGTGCGCGGTGCTCCAGGGCTGATCCACTGGGCTCTCTCGGTCCGCGGCCGGTATACGGCACCTCGCAGGCTACCAGCCGGCGGCGTAGGCGCCTGCATCGCGACGCCCGGAACCGACCCCGGAGACCGACCCCCCCGGGACCGACCCGGTCTCGGACGCGTGTCGGAGCGCCCTCGCCCCCACCACGGGTGTAGACCTGCGTTTCCAGCCGCCCACCGGGTGGGTGCCGTCACTGCGGACGTCGCAGGACGCCAGACTCAAGGAGAGCACATGATCATCCTCGGCATCATCCTCGTCATCGTCGGCCTCGTCGTGGCCAGTCTGAAGATCCTCGTGACCATCGGGATCATCCTGCTCGTGGTGGGCGCCGTCCTCGCAGTGCTGGGCGCCACGGGCCGCGCCATCGGGGGGCGCAAGCACTTCTACTGACCGGCCCCGGTGGGCGGGCCCTCGACGCAGGGGGCCCGCCCACCGGCGTGTCCGGTACCTCGGGTCGTGCAGCTGGAGCCTGCCGACGGGCCCGGTGGTGCGGGGCTCAGGGCACGACACCGGTCGCGACCCACGCGACGGCCTCCACCTCGATGTCCCTCTCCGGCAGCAGCTCCCGGCAGCGCCCCCGCAGACGCTCCCGACCGACGTCGTCGAGGCGCCGGACGTGGTCACCGGCCGGACCGACCCCCAGCGTGTAGGGCTGCCACCAGTCGTCGAAGAAGGCGTAGTGACGTCGCACCGAGAGCGTGCCGCCGGCCACGTCACGCAAGCCGGCCTCGGTGAGCAGACGGACGAGGTCGCCCTCGGCAACCCCGGCGAGCCCGGACTCGGTGTGCGTGGCCGGCTCGACGTCGACGGCCGCCCGCCAGAAGGTCGACAGCGGGGCGCGCCCTCCCGCGAGATCCCAGACGCAGGCCGCGACCACGCAACCGGGGCGGGTGACCCGCGCCATCTCGGCGAGGCCGGCGGCCGGGTCGGCCGTGAACTGCACGACGAGCTGGGCCAGGGCGGCGTCGACGCTGCCGTCCACGAGGGGCAGCCGCTCGGCCGCGGCGACGCGCACGTCCACATCGGGCAGACGCTGCCTCGCCGCCGCGACGAAAGGGCCGGAGGGGTCGAGGCCCACGACCCGGGCCGGTCCCAGCCGGTCGACGAGGACCGAGGTCAGCGCGCCGGTCCCGCAGCCGACGTCCACGACGTGGGCCCCACTGCCGGCCGACACCCCCGCACGGTCAGCGAAGAGCACCGACAGGGGATCGCTGTAGACCCCCATGAAGCGCTGGTAGGCATCCCCCGCGACGTCGAAGGTCATAGCCGGCAGCGTAGGCGGGGGAGCGCCGTCAGGGGGTCGTTGGCGTCGTCCGACCCGTGGAGGTGGTCGGTGCCGTCGATGCCTGGGGTCGGCCTCGGGGCTGCCGGCGTACGGCGCGCCGCCCACGGTCCACGCGCGGGGGTAGACGTTGGTCCACCACTGGCCGTAGACGTCACTGACCCCAGGGAGGGTGACGTCCGGGTTCATGGGGTCGGAGGTGCGCTGCAGGACGAGGGAGCGGCCCTGGGCGTCGAAGAGGCGCACGTCCTCGAGGCGGCGGCCGTCCCGGTCGTAGACGTAGATGTTGTCGACCGGCTGCCCCGCGAACGACAGCTCGTCGGCCGGCGGCGCCGCCGTGTCGACGTAGTCCACCTCGCGCGCGACGACCGGGTAGGAGAGCAGGGCCACGACGGCCACCACCCCGAGGTCGGTACGAAGTAGGTCGGGTGGTTGTTGCCGGTCAGCCCGAAGAGCAGGGCGCCGAGGCCCAGCCCTCGCAGCACCCACCACACGGCGCGCAGCGAGACGAGGAACGTCCACACCGAGGCCAGCCCGCGATGTCGGTCGCGCACCGCGGCCACCCCGGTCGTCAGACGCGTCCAGCCCGCCCGCAGGTCGATGGTGCGCACCGAGGTCGCGCTCAGCCTCCATCCCCCCGGTGAGGTCGTCGACCTCGTCCTCGGGCCGGTCCGCGAGCGCCGCCCGGACCGCGGTCACGTAGCGGGTGACCTCCGACGCCACCCCGTCCCCGCGCTGCCCGGTGCACCCGACGCCACGCCTGTCGTCGTCCTCATCGCCCTGCCCCCTCCGCTGTCGTCACCAGGTCCTCCATCACCGCGGCGAAGGTCCGCCACGTCTTGCCCTCGAGCTCGAGCTGCGAGCGCCCTTGAGCGTTCAGCCCGTAGTACTTGCGGTGCGGGCCCTCCTCGCTCGGCACGACGTACGACGTCAGGGCGCCGGCGTTGAAGAGCCGGCGCAGGGTGCCGTAGACCGAGGCGTCACCGACGTCCTCCAGCCCCGCCGCGCGCAGGCGCCGCACGATGTCGTAGCCGTAGCCGTCCTCCTGGGCGACGACGGCCAGCACGGCCAGGTCGAGCACCCCTTTGACCAGCTGGGTCGTCTCCACGAACCCTCCCTCGAGTGCGGTTGCTGTTACGGACCGGACACTACTACGGATTGCACACTAGCGGTGAGACCCGAGCCGGGCACGCCGATGGGCGGCTCCTCCGGTGGAGGTGCCGCCCATCGGGCAGGAGGTGGGGTCAGAGGTTGATCATGTGGCCGGCGATTCCCTCGACGGCCTCCTTCATCGCCTCGGACAGGGTGGGGTGCGCGAAGACGTTGCGGGCGACCTCGTCGGCCGTCAGGTCCCACTTCTGGGCCAGGGTGAGGGCCGGGAGCAGCTCGGTGACCTCGGGGCCGATCAGGTGGGCGCCGACGATCTCGTTGTGGGCCGCGTCGGCGATGATCTTGACGAAGCCGACACCCTCGGCCATGCCGCGGGCCTTGCCGTTGGCCGAGAAGGGGAACTGGGCGACCTTGACGTCGTAGCCCCTCTCCCTGGCCTGCGCCTCGGTGTAGCCGAAGGAGGCGATCTGCGGCTGGCAGAAGGTCGCTCGCGGGATCATGTCGAAGTCGATCTCGACCGTCTCGGCGCCGGCGATGGTCTCGGCCGCGATGACGCCCATGGCCTCGGCCGTGTGGGCGAGCATCAGCTTGGCCGTCACGTCGCCGATCGCGTAGACGCCCGGCACGTTGGTGCGGCCACGGGCGTCGACCGCGATCGCGCCGCGCTCGGTGAGCTCGACGCCGGTCGTCTCGAGGCCGTAGCCCTCGACGCGGGCAGCGAAGCCGATGGCCTGCATGACCTTGTCAGCCTCGAGCACCTGCTGGTCACCGCCTGCGGCGGGGCTGACCGTCACCCTGACCGTGTCGCCGGTGTCGTCGATCGACTCGACCTTGGTCGAGAGCATGACCTTGACGCCCAGCTTCTTGTACTGCTTGAGCAGCTCCTTGGACACGTCGGCGTCCTCGGTCGGCACCATCCGGTCGAGGAACTCGACGATGGTCACGTCGACCCCGAAGTTCTTCAGCACGTAGGCGAACTCGACGCCGATGGCACCGGAGCCAGCGATGATGATCGAGCCGGGGAGCTGGTCGGTGAGGATCTGCTCCTCGTAGGTCACGACCCGCTCGGAGAGCGAGGTCCCGGGGATGAGCCGCGTGGTCGCGCCGGTCGCGATGATCAAGGACTCACCGGTCACCGAGCGGCGCGACCCATCGGTCAGCACGACGTCGAGCGACGTGGGGCCGGTGAGCGTGGCCTTGCCCTCGATCTCCTGGATCTTGTTCTTCTTCATCAGGTAGTGCACGCCCTTGGCGCTCGCGTCGGCGACCTGACGGCTGCGCGCGTGGGTCGGGCCGAACGCCATCGTGGCGTCACCCTCGATCCCGAAGGTCTTCTTCTCGTGGGTGATGATGTGCGAGATCTCGGCATTGCGCAGGAGCGCCTTGCTGGGGATGCACCCGACGTTGAGGCACACCCCGCCCCAGTACTTCTCCTCGACGATCACCACGGACTTACCGAGCTGGGCCGCCCGGATCGCCGCGACGTAACCACCGGGACCTGCACCGAGCACCACGACATCGAAATCAGCCATGTCCTCCACCCTAGAGGACCGCGACGACCCGACCTGACGGGGCTCAGCGGCTGGTCGCCCGCCGGTACTGCCAGCTCGCCAGCGGGACGAAGACGACGAGGATCGCCACCGCCCAGAGCAGCGTGTAGAGCTCGGGGTGGACCAGCGCCCAGGCGTCGGTCGGGGGTGCGTTGGGATTGGGATCGGGGTTGCCGAAGAGCTGGCGGGCGGCCAGCGTGACGGCGGAGACGGGATTCCACTCGGCGAAGGCCTGCAGCGGGCCGGGCAGCGACGAGAGCGGCACGAAGGTGTTCGCGACGAAGGTCAGCGGGAAGATCACGATGAACGAGGCGTTGTTGACCACCTCGGGACTCGGCACCAGCATGCCGATCCAGGCCATGATCCAGCTGAACGCGTAGGCGAAGAGCAGGAGCAGCAGGAACCCGAGCAGGGCCTCCGCGACCGAGGTGCGGATCCTCCACCCCACCACCAGCCCGGTCAGGCTCATGACCACCAGGACGATGACGTTGTTGACGACGTCGGACAGGGTGCGGCCGAAGAGCACCGCCGACCCCGACATCGGCAGCGACCGGAAGCGGTCGATGATCCCCTTCTTGACGTCCTCGGCCAGTCCGGCGCCGGTGATGGTGGCCCCGAACACCACCGTCTGGGCGAAGATCCCCGCGATGAGGAACTCACGGTAGGCCGCTCCCCCGTCCGCGGTCGAGATGGCCCCCCCGAAGACGTAGGAGAAGAGCAGCACGAACATGATCGGCTGGAGCGTGGTGAACACCAGCAGGTCGGGCACCCGCTTGATCTTGATCAGGTTGCGCTTGGCAACGACGAGTCCGTCGGCCACGGCGTCGAGGGCGCTCATCGGCTCTGCTCCTTGGTGGTGGCCCGGTTGGCCGGGGCGGCCGGGTCGGCCGGGGAGGCCTCGGCCTCGTGCCCGGTCAGGGTGAGGAACACGTCGTCGAGGGTGGGGCGGCGCAGCCCGACGTCGTCGACACCGATGCCGGCGGCGTCGAGCCGCCGGAGACCGTCCATGAGGACCGCCGGGCCGCCGGAGACGGGCACCATCACCCGTCGCACCTGCGTGTCGACGCTGGCCCTCGCGCCGGTCGCCGCCAGGGCCCCGAGCAGCTGCCTCGCCTCGTCGAGCCGGGAGGGGTCGCTGACGGTGACCTCCAGCCGCTCTCCCCCGACCTGGCTCTTGAGCTCGTCAGCCGTGCCCTGCGCGATCACCTTGCCGTGGTCGATGACCACGATGGAGTCACAGAGCCGGTCGGCCTCCTCGAGGTACTGGGTCGTCAGCAGCAGCGTGGTGCCGCCAGCGACCAGACCCGCGATGACGTCCCACATGTCAGTGCGGCTGCGGGGGTCGAGCCCCGTCGTCGGCTCGTCGAGGAAGAGGACCGGCGGGTCGGCGACCAGCGCGCCGGCCAGGTCGAGGCGGCGGCGCATGCCCCCCGAGTAGGTCTTGGACGGCCGGTCGCCCGCGTCCTCGAGGTTGAACTGGGCCAGCAGCTCGCGAGCCCGCTCGCGGGCCCGACGGCGCCCGAGGTGGTAGAGCCGGCCGATCATGTCGAGGTTCTCGAAGCCCGTGAGGTACTCGTCGACCGCGGCGTACTGGCCCGACAGCCCGATCTTGCGGCGGACCCCGCGCGGGTCAGCCAGGACGTCGATGCCGGCCACGCTGGCCTCCCCCGAGTCGGGGCGCAGGAGCGTCGTCAGCACCCGCACGGTGGTCGTCTTGCCGGCCCCGTTGGGCCCGAGCAGACCGAGGACCGTGCCGGTCGGCACGCTGAGGTCGACCCCGTCGAGGGCGGTGACGGCGCCATACTTCTTGACGAGGCCACGGGCCTGCACCGCCGGCACGGCGGTGGGGCTGGTCTGAGGGGACATGCGGGAACCGTATCGGTCACCCCCGACACCGGCATCGGGATGCTTTCTGGCCGCACGACGCGGCGAGTCGGGAGTATGTTTCGGTCTCGACGGTCACGACGACGTGTCCCGTCACCCGAACGGAAGGTCCCCCTGATGTCCCCTGCCGCCCCCGCCGGGCGCCCGAGCGCACACGAGGCGCCTCCGGCGAACCGGAAGCTGCTCGCCGTCGCCGGTGTGCTCCTCGCGCTGCCCGTGATCGCCCTGCTGCTCGTCGGCACCTACGCCCGCAAGGACCCGACGCTCTTCGGCTTCCCCTTCTTCATCTGGTACCAGTTCCTCTGGGTCTTCCTCTGCTCCGGATGCACGTACGCCGCCTACCGGATCGGTCTGGTCGCGCGTCCGCACCGGCCGATGACGCCGGACGGCACCGCCTTCGTCGACGGACCCACGGCCACGGACGGGGGCCGGCGATGAAGACGGGCGTCAACGTCGTCGCGCTGACCGTGCTCATCGTCCTGTTCGTCATCGTCGCGGTGATGGGCTTCTACGCCTCCCGCTGGCGACGGCCGACGAGCATGGAGAGCCTCGACGAGTGGGGCCTCGGTGGCCGCAGCTTCGGCACCTGGGTGACATGGTTCCTCCTCGGAGGCGACCTCTACACGGCCTACACGTTCATCGCCGTGCCCGCGGCGATGTTCAGCGCCGGAGCGGTCAGCGGCTTCTTCGCCGTGCCCTACACGATCGTCCTCTACCCGATCATCTTCGTCTTCATGGCGCGGCTGTGGTCGGTCAGCCACCGGCACGGCTACGTCACACCGGCCGACTTCGTCTCCGGCCGACACGGCTCGCGGGCGCTGTCGCTCGCGGTGGCCGTGACGGGCTTCGTGGCGACGATGCCCTACATCGCGCTGCAGCTCGTCGGCATCCAGGCGGTGCTCGAGGTCTCGGGCGTCGGCGGCACCGGCAACCTGGTGGCGCGCGACCTGCCGATCTTCATCGCCTTCCTCGTGCTGGCCCTCTACACCTACACCTCGGGGCTGCGGGCGCCGGCGATCATCGCCTTCGTCAAGGACATCCTCATCTACATCGTCATCATCGTCGCCGTGATCTACCTGCCGTCGAAGGTCGGCGGCTGGAGCCACATCTTCGACGCGGCGCAACAGAAGATGGCGACCCCCAGCAAGGCCACCGGCAAGCCCACCGGGTCCTTCATCCCGACGTCGGCACAGTTCTGGTCCTACGCCTCGCTGGCCCTGGGCTCGGCGATGGCGCTGTTCATGTACCCCCACTCGATCACCGCGACCCTGTCGTCCAAGAGCCGCAACACGATCCGCCGCAACGCCGCGATCCTGCCCGCCTACTCCTTCGTGCTCGGCTTGCTCGCCCTGCTCGGCTGGGTGGCGATCGCGGCCGGCACCAAGCCGATCGGGCTCGACGGCAAGCCCAACGCGCAGCTCGTGATCCCCCAGCTCTTCGAGGACATGTTCCCGGCCTGGTTCGCGGGAGTCGCCTTCGCGGCCGTCGCCATCGGCGCCCTCGTGCCGGCGGCGATCATGTCGATCGCCGCCGCCAACACCTTCACCCGCAACATCTACAAGGAGTGGATCAACCCGTCGGCGACCGTGAAGGAGGAGGCGCGCGTCTCGAAGCTCGCGTCGCTGGGGGTCAAGGCCTTCGCCCTGGTCTTCGTGCTGCTGCTCGACAAGCAGAACGCCATCAACTTCCAGCTGCTGGGCGGCATCTGGATCCTCCAGACCTTCCCGGCCATCGTCTTCAGCCTCTACACGCGGTGGTTCCACCGCTACGCCCTGCTCACCGGCTGGGCCATCGGCATGGTCTACGGCACGGTCAAGGCGTACGGCGTCTCGTCCGCCACCACCGCGCACTTCGGCGGCTCGCTCGCTGCGGTCGACGGCTGGGGCCAGCTGGGCTACATCGCGGTCACCGCCTTCGCCCTCAACGTCGTCGTCGCGGTCGTCGTCACCCTGGTGCTGCGAGCGACCGGGGCGTCGGCAGGCACCGACGAGACGATCCCTGCCGACTACTTCGCCGACGAGGGTGACCCCCGGGTCGACAAGACGGCGGGGTCGGGCGCGGCTGCTGGGTCGACGGAGAGGGCGGCCAGGACGTAGCCGCGCGCCACACCGGCGGGGTGTCGGTCGCTCGGGCTAGCGTGTGGCCATGGCGACGACTCTCCCCACCTCGACAGCCCCCGCCCCGCGGGCGACCGTCGTCGAGACCAACGGTCTCGACGTCATCGCCGAGTCGGAACGGCGCGGCACGCCGCGCACCCTGTTCTGGCCGTGGTTCGCCTCCAACATCTCGGTCCTCGGCATCCCCTACGGGGCCTACGTCCTCGGCTTCGGGCTGTCGTTCTGGCAGGCCGTGGGTGCCTCGGTCGTCGGCATCGTGGCGTCGTTCCTGCTCTGTGGCTTCGTCTCGCTCGCGGGCAAGCGGGGATCGGCGCCCACGATGGTGCTGTCGCGGGCATCGTTCGGGCTGCAGGGAAACAAGCTGCCGTCGCTCGTCTCGTGGTTGCTGACGGTCGGGTGGGAGACGGTGCTCGTCGTGCTCGCGACGCTGGCGACCTCGACGATCTTCGAGCGGCTGGGGGTCGGCGGGGGCACGGGCACCAAGGTGCTCGCGCTGCTGGTGATCGTGGCCGTGACGGTCACGGCCGGCATCTTCGGCTTCGACCTCATCATGCGGCTCCAGACCGGCATCACCGTGGCCACAGCGGTGCTCACGGTGGCCTACATGGCCCTGGCGGCCCCGCACATCCACTGGTCGACCGTCTCCGCGCTGCCCGGTGCGGCGCTGCCCGAGGTGGTCGGCGCCGTGGTGCTGCTCGTCACCGCCCTGGGCCTGGGGTGGGTCAACTGCGCCGCCGACTACTCGCGCTACCTACCGCGGGGAGCGTCCAGCCGGGGCGTCGTCGGGTGGACCACCGTCGGCGCGTCGGTCGGCCCCGTCGTGCTGGTGGTCTTCGGGCTGCTGCTCACCGGCTCGGACGCCGACCTGTCGACCGCCGTGCAGAGCGACCCGATCGGGGCCTTGACCACCATCCTGCCCACGTGGTTCCTCGTGCCCTTCGCGGTCGTGGCCATCCTCGGGCTGCTCGGCGGCATCGTGCTCGACATCTACTCCTCGGGACTGTCCCTGCTCAGCCTGGGCGTGCCGGTCAGCCGGCCGGTGGCCGCGACGATCGACGGGGCCCTGATGACGGTCGGCGCCGTCGTCGTCGTCTTCTTCGCGAAGGACTTCGTCACGCCGTTCACCGGCTTCCTGATCACCATGGGCGTGCCGATCGCCGCGTGGTGCGGCATCTTCCTCGCCGATCTCGCGCTGCGCCGCCGTGACTACGAGCAGCGCGACCTCGCCGACCCTCACGGCCGCTACGGCGCGGTCCGCTGGGAGTCGGTGGCGCTGATGGTCGTGGGCACCGCCGTGGGCTGGGGCCTGGTCGTCAACACCTACGCCGGGTGGCTGTCCTGGCAGGGCTTCCTGCTGGGACCGATCGGTGGCAAGGAGGGCACCTGGGCCTACGCCGGCCTGGGCGTGCTCGTCGCCCTGGCGATCGGCTTCGTCGGCACGCTGGTCGTCTCCCGGGGCGCCGTCCGTCGTCAGGAGCGACCGGCCGAGTCGTTCGTCGATGCCTGAACCCGTGGCGGCCGGAGGCTGCGAGGCCCTCGTGGTGGTCGACGCCCAGCACGTCTTCACCGACCCCGGCTCCGCGTGGGGCTCTCCCATGTGGGCCGCGGCGCGACCGCACCTGCTCAGCCGCCTGGCCGCCTACGGCGAGCGGGCGGTGCTCACCCGCTACGTCGCGCCGTCGGCGCCCGCCGGTGCCTGGGTGGATTACTTCACCGACTGGCCCTGGGCCCTCGTGCCGCCTGACCACCCCCTCTACGCCCTGGCCCCGGAGGTCGCGCAGGTGGTGGATGGCCGACCGGTCGTCGAGCTGACGACCTTCGGCAAGTGGGGGCCCGAGCTGGCGGGGGCCCTGCGACAGGTCGGCGGGCGCGAACCGGTCCGCAGCGTCGAGGTGGTCGGTCTGGCGACCGACTGCTGCGTGGTCTCGACGGTGCTCGCGATGGCCGACGCCGGCATCGCGGTCACCGTCACCGCGGAGGCCTGTGGTGGGTCGACTCCAAGCAACCACGAGCGGGCCCTGGCCCTCATGGAGCTCTACGCGCCACTCGTGACGGTCGTGCGCTGAGCACGGGCTCAGGGATGGCTGGGACGGACGTGACCCGGCCCCGGCCGGGATGGTGAGGTGACAGGACCTCATACAGTCCTGTAACTTACAAGTTGATGACAAGTGCTCGCTTCGCCACCATCGCCCACGACCTGCGGGAGCGCATCGCGCTGGGCGAGTTCGGCGACACCGGTGCGATGGACTCCGAGGCGCAGCTCGGTGCGCGCTACGACGTCTCGCGCCCCACCGTGCGGAGGGCGCTCGAGACCTTGCGCGGCGAGGGGCTGGTCGAGTCCCGGCACGGCGCAGGGTGGTTCGTGACCGGCTCCGCCTTCCACCAGCGCCTCGCCATCGGCACCTTCCGGCACGCGACCTCCGCCGTCACCGACGCCGGCAAGTCGATCGAGCGCCACGTGGTCGACTTCGGCTTCCGCACCGCTGCCCTGTCGCTGGCCGGCGCGCTCGGAGTGAACGAGGGCTCCGACCTGCTGCACTCGCGGTCGGTGCGCACCGTCGACGGCGAGGGGCTCGACGTCGTGCGCGAGTGGGTGCCGGCCACCCTCGCCGGGTCGCTCAGCCGCGACGCCGCCACCACCCCCGGCATCTGGGAGAGCCTGACCCGGCAGGGTCACCGCATCACGACCGTGCGTCAGACCGTGACCGCCGGCCTCGCCAGTGGCCCCGACGCCGACCTGCTCGGGGTCGCTGAGGGCGACCCGCTCCTCCTGGTGCGCCGGGTCGCCGTCGGTGCCGACGGCCACCCCGTCGCCCTCTCCGACCACCGCTACCTCGCCGCGCGGTTCGCGCTCGAGGTCGAGTTCAACTCCGGGCCGGCGACCGCCGCCTCCGAGACCCCCGGGCTGCGCAGCGTCGCCGCCCCGGCCGCCTCGTCCTCGTCCTCATCCTCACCCTCACCCTCACCCTCACCCAAGGAGCACGCCTCATGAAGGTCCTCGTCACCGGTGGAGCCGGCTTCATCGGCTCCAACTTCGTCCTGCGCGTGCGCTCGACCCGTCCCGACTGGGAGCTCACGGTCGTCGACGCGCTGACCTACGCCGGCAACCGTGCCTCGCTCGCCTCCGTCGAGGACGAGATCACCTTCGTCGAGGGGTCGGTCGCCGACGCCGACCTGGTCGACCGGCTCGTCGGCGACACCGACCTGGTCGTGCACTTCGCGGCCGAGTCGCACAACGACAACAGCCTCGACGACCCGTGGCCCTTCATGGAGGCCAACATCATCGGCACCTACCGCCTGCTCGAGGCGGTGCGGCGGCACGACAAGCGGATCCACCACATCTCCACCGACGAGGTCTACGGCGACCTCGAGCTCGACGACCCGACGCGCTTCTCCGAGGCCACCCCGGTCAACCCGAGCTCGCCCTACAGCGCCTCGAAGGCGAGCGCCGACCTGCTGGTGCGGGCCTGGATCCGCTCCTTCGGCCTCAAGGCGACCCTGTCGAACTGCTCCAACAACTACGGGCCGCGCCAGCACGTCGAGAAGTTCATCCCCCGCCAGATCACGGGCATCCTGCAGGGCGTCAAGCCCAAGCTCTACGGAGCCGGCGCCAACGTGCGCGACTGGATCCACGTCGACGACCACAACGACGCCGTGGTCGCGATCATCGAGCAGGGCCGCCTCGGCGAGACCTACCTCATCGGCGCTGACGGCGAGCGGGACAACAAGCAGATCATCGACCTGCTGCTCGAGCTGATGGGCAAGCCGGCCGACTGGTTCGAGCACGTCAACGACCGCCCGGGCCACGACCTGCGCTACGCGATCGACAGCACCAAGCTGCGCGCCGAGACCGGCTGGACCCCGCAGTACCAGGACATCCGCGCCGGGCTCACGCAGACGGTCGAGTGGTACCGCGACAACGAGTCGTGGTGGCAGTCGGCGAAAGCCGAGACCGAGAAGACGTACGAGCGCCTCGGCCGCTGATCCCCGGCCCCACTCGACGCAGGTGTCGCGGGGCCAGGCCTGTCAGCTGCAGGTGGTCGACGACGACCGAGCGCAGCTGCGCCGGGAGCACCGGCCCACTCTCGCGGGCCGGGGACCCACCCGCCCGATCCGCTTTTCCCCCCTTCTCCCGCGCGGGGGCGGCGACGTCCCTACGCTGGTGGGTGCCCCCCGTCCACCCCCCCCTCACGAGGACCGCCCCGATGATCACGTTCGACCTCGACATCGACGCGCCGCTCGAGCGGGTGTGGGCTGTCTGGACCGACGCCGTGTCATGGCCCCGGTGGAACCCCACCGTCACCCGGGTCAAGCCCTTGGGCGGAGCGGCCGCCCTCGATCTGGGCTCGAGAGCCCGCCTCAAGCAGCCGCAGCTGCCCGCGAGCACCTGGACCGTGACCGTGTGGGAGCCGTTCAGCCAGTGGGAGTGGCAGGCCCGCAGCGCCGGGGTGACCACCGCCGCCCTGCACGAGCTGACCGACCTGGGTGGCGGACGGACCCACGTCGTGGCGACCGTGCTGCACACGGGCTTGCTCGCCGGTGCCGTCGGACGCCTCAGCGAGGGTCTGACCCGGCAGTACGTCGAGCGCGAGGTCGCCGCACTGGCTCGACGCTGCGAGGGCGGCTCCGACCTCGACCGCCGGATCCCGCCCGACGGCCTGCGCCGCTGAGACCGCAGAGCCGAGCTGCACGGCCCCGGCCGGGTCAGCCGGCCTGCGCTGCGGCCACGGCGCGCGCGATCCGTTCCTGCTCGGGGCTCAGAGCTGGGGGAACCAGATGTCGATCTCGCGGGCAGCCGAGTCGGGAGAGTCGGAGCCGTGGACGATGTTCTGCTGCACCTTCAGGCCCCAGTCGCGGCCGAGGTCGCCCCGGATCGAGCCGGGAGCGGCGGCGGTCGGGTCGGTCGCTCCCGCGATGGCCCGGAAGCCCTCGATGCAGCGCTCGCCCTCGATGACGACGGCCGTCACCGGGCCGGAGGCCATGAAGTCGACGAGCGGCTCGTAGAAGGGCTTTCCCTCGTGCTCGGCGTAGTGCTGCGCGAGCCGCTCCCGGTCGGGGGTGAAGATGTCGAGGGCCACGAGCGTGTAGCCCTTGGCCTCGATGCGGCTGAGCACCTGGCCGGTGAGGCCACGGCGGAAGCCATCGGGCTTGACGAGGACGAGCGAGCGTTCGGTGGTCACCCGACAACCCTAGCGGCGGGGCTCAGGCTCCGGCGCCGCCGGGCTCGGCACCAGCGGCCTCGGCTCGCCGCCGCGCGTCCGTCACGTCGATCTTCGCGCCCTGCACGAGGCAGGTGACCCACATAGCCAGGAAGATCGCCCCCACGACGACCATCATCGGGAGCACGGCGCCGGCGACGAAGGTGCCGACCTGCACGAGCCAGCCGAGGGTCACGCCGTACGGACGGCGCATGGTGCCCGCCGCGAGCACGGCGAGCACGGCGAGCCCGACCCCCACCCAGAGGTACGCCGCACCGCGGGTGTCGCCCTGGGCGACCGCGATGCCGCGCGCGACGAGTGCCCCGAAGAAGACCGCGAGCGACTGGCCGACGAGCACCGTCATGAGCATGCGAGAGGTGAACTTGCCGGTCTGCCCGTAGAGCGTCAGGCCCCGCACGGTCGCTCCACCTCGCCAGTGTCCATGCCATCGAGCGTATGCCGCCGGGCCCTCCTCCGCTGCGCGGGGTCGGAGCAGTGGCGCAGTGGACCGCAGATCGTCGGCGCGACTGCTTTCCGGACCGGGCCGGCCGTGTGCCACAGTCCCCCCATGGCCTCTCATGACGACACCGACCTCGCGCAGGCCCTGCAGTGGGCCACCGCCACGGAGACGGCACGACGCGTGCGTTCCGGCGAGTTGACGCCCCGCCAGGTCGTGGCCGCGGCCCTGAACCGGATCGACGCCGCACAGGACCGACTCAACGCCTTCCAGCGCGTGACCCACGAGCGCGCCCTCGCGGACGCCGACCGGGTGGCGCAGCGGCTGGCCGCCGGGGAGGACATGCCCCTCGCCGGGGTCCCGGTCGCGGCGAAGGACGAGGTCCACATCACCGGTGACGTGATGACCAAGGGATCGCGCGCGCTCACCAGCGTCTCGGCGCAGGATGCCGCGAGCATCCGCCTCGTCCGTGCCGCTGGGGCGATCGTGGTGGGGGCCACCCGCACACCGGAGCTGTGCCTCACGCCCTACACCGAGAGCCTTCTCGGCGGCGTGACCGCCAACCCCTGGGACACCTCCCGCACGCCGGGAGGCAGCAGCGGTGGCTCCGCCGCAGCCGTCGCGGCCGGACTGGTGCCGCTTGCGCTGGCCGGAGACGGGGGCGGCTCCATCCGGGGGCCCGGGGCGTGGTGCGGCCTGCCGGGGCTCTTCGTGACACCGGGCGCGATCTCGACCGCCCCCGACATCGCCCCGTGGACGGGGATGGTCTCGCCGGGGGGCTTCGGCCGCACCCTGGCCGACACCGCCCTGCTCTACGACGTGCTGCTCACGACGGCGCAGGGGCTCGTGGCCGCCGTGGCAGACGACCCGGCCCCGGTCAGGGTGATGGTCACGACCGACCGGGCGATGGACCGGCCGATCCCCCAGGGCGGATCGCTCGACCCCGCGTGGGCGCAGGCGGCGCAGGTGACGGCGGCTCGGCTGCGCGGGCTCGGGCACACCGTCCGTGCGGGGCACGTGCGCTTCGCGGCGGCGTCGACGAAGTTCAGCGTGCGCTACACCGCCTCCGCGACGGCCGACACTGCCGCGACCGACTACCCCGAGCTGGTCGAACCGCTGACCCGCTTCGCTGCCCGGGTCGGCTCGGTGACCCGGCGGGCCCTGCCGTGGGCGCTCGACGTCAGCGACGAGCGAGCCGCGGTCGAGCAGTCGTTGGCCGACGTCGACGTGCTCCTCACCCCGACGATGCCGTGCGCCCCACCCCCGGTCGGCGAGCGAGACGGCGTGCGGACGGTCGTCACGTTGCTGCGGGCGTCGCGCCGCGTCGGCTTCCTCAACCCCTGGAACCTGCTCGGCTGGCCCGGCCTGACCGTGCCCGCTGGTCTGGACGCCGACGGGCTACCGATTGCCGCCCTCCTGACGGCGCGGCCCGGGCAGGAGCGGCTGCTGCTGCAGCTCGGGGCACAGCTCGAGCGGACCCACCCGTGGCGAATCGGCGCCGGAGCGCCACACCCGTGACCCTCCCCCCTCCCCCCGCTCCTGCGTTCCGAACGAGATAAACCCTTCACTTCGCCGGCCCGGAGGACACGGAACGACGGGTTTCTCTCGTTCGGAACGCGGGGGGGCGGGGGGCGGGTCAGGTGGAGGTGACGCCGAGGAGCATGCGGGCGTCGGCGGCGGTGACGACCGAGCCCGTCACCAGGACGCCGGACCCCATGCCGCTGGCGTCGCCGGACGACTCGGCGATGCCGGCCGCGCGGTCGAGGGCGTCGGGCAGGTCACGCACGACGGTGACCCGGTCGTCGCCGAAGACCTCGCGCGCGATGGCGCCGAGGTCGTCGGGGCGGATCGAGCGCGACGAGGTGTTGCGCGTGACGACGACGTGGTCGAGCACCGGCTCGAGCTCCTCGAGCATCTCGAGCGGCTCCTTGTCGGCGAAGATCGCGACGACGCCCACGAGCCGGGTGAAGGTGAAGGCGTCCTCGAGCGCCGCGACCAGGGCGCGAATCCCGGCGGGGTTGTGCGCCGCGTCGACGAGCACCGTGGGCGAGCGGCGCACGATCTCGAGGCGCCCCGGTGACGTGACGGCGGCGAAGCCGGCCCGCACGACCTCCGGATCGAGCGCCTGCTCGCCACCGCCGAGGAAGGCCTCGACCGCGGCCAGGGCGGTGGCGGCATTGCTGGCCATGTGTTCGCCGTGCAGGGGCAGGAAGACCTCGGTGTACTCCCCCGCCAGACCCTTGAGCGTCAGCAGCTGACCCCCGAGCGCGACCTCACGAGAGACCACGCCGAAGTCGACGCCCTCGAAGACGATGCGGGCACCAACCTCCTCGGCTCGTTCGACGAGGATCTCGGCGACGTCGCGCTCCTGCACCGCCGAGACTGCGATGGCCCCGGGCTTGATGATGCCGGACTTCTCGGTGGCGATCTGCTCGATCGTCGACCCGAGCAGCCGGGTGTGGTCGATCGCGACGCGGGTGATGACCGCGACCTGACCGTCGGCGACGTTGGTGGCGTCCCAGCGGCCGCCGAGGCCGACCTCGACGACGGCGACGTCGACGGGGGCGTCGGCGAAGGCGGCATACGCCAGCACCACCGAGAGCATGAAGAAGTTGAGCCGTCCACCGCCCTGCTCGACCGACCTGGCGTCGGCCAGCTCGACCATCGGCAGGACCTCGTCGTAGACCGCGATGAGCTGCTCGGCCGTGAGGGAGTCGCCTCCGATCGCGATCCGCTCGCGGAACGAGTGCAGGTGAGGCGACGTGAATCTGCCTGTCGTCAGGCCCAGCTCGCGCAGGAGCGACTCGACCATCCGGGTCGTCGAGGTCTTGCCGTTGGTGCCGGTGAGGTGGATGACGGGAAAGCTGTGCTGCGGCTCACCGAGCAGCTCCATGACCGCGGCGACCTCGTCGAGGCTCGGATCGACGTGCGTCTCGGGGGCTCTGGCCAGGATGGCCGCCTCGACCTCACGCACCCGCTTCTCGACGTCGAGGCGGCGTCCCGCCTCGACCTGGGCAGCATCGGGTCGACCACTGGGGCTCATCGGGGGTCCTCGGGCTCGTGCGGGTGCGGGGGCTGGTGCGGGGGCGGGTGCGGCTCGCGTGGACGCGCCGGGGGCGGGGCGGCGACTTCCGGCTCCCCGAGCGCCCGCGACATCCAGACCTGGTCGGGTATGCCGGTGCCGCCGGCCTCGCGCTCGAGCTCGACGAAGCCGTGGTGGTGGTAGAACGACGCCGCGCGATCGTTGCCGTCGAGGTAGGCGAGGCGGATCTCGTCGTAGGTCTCGGCAGCCGTGGCGAGGACGGCCCGCATCAGCGCGCCCCCGGCTCCGTGGCCCTGCGACTGCGGCAGGACGTAGAGCTTCCACAGCACCAGCCGCCCGTCGAGGGGGCCCGTGCACGACATCCCCACGACCTCACCGTCGACCTCGGCGACGAGCACCCGCCCTGCGCGCAGGGCCGGCTCCGTCGCCTGGGCGGTCCACCACTTGGCCAGGCCCATCGCGACGTAGTCGGACCCGGCGATGGGGCCGTAGGTCGCCGGCCACGTGCGACGGCCCACGTCGAGGACGTCGGCCAGGTCGTCGAGCACCCCGGGCCGCACCAGCAGGGTCACGTCGACCGCTTCACGAGGATGCGCACCGCGTCACCGTCGCCCACCGTGGCCGTCGTGAGGTGCGCCCCCTCGACGGCGGGCAGCTCGCGGTCGCCACCGGCCGCGCCGAACTGCACGGCCAGCGTCTCGCCCATGATGAGCGACTGGTGCGCGACCACTGACTGCCAGACGGCGTCAGAACCGCTCAGCGTCAACGAGATCCGGTCACTGACGTCGAAACCGGCGTCCTTGCGGGCCTGCTGCACGGCGCGGACGACATCGCGCGCCAGCCCCTCGGCCGCGAGCTCGGGAGTGATGCTGGTGTCGAGCACGACGAAGCCGCCACCGGGCAGCATCGCGACGGCGCGACCCGAGCCGGGCCCGGTGTCGTCGGCGGCGACGACGGTCTCGAGGGTGTACTCGCCCTCGGCCAGCGCGAGGCCGCCCGAGGTGACCGCTCCGTCGGCGGCCACCGACCAGTCACCCGCCTTGGCACCCTTGATCGCCGTCTGCACATCCTTGCCCAGTCGCGGACCGGCCGCCCGCGCGTTGACGCTGAGACGCTGCGAGACGCCGAAGTCCTCCTCGCTCGCCGACTCGAGGTCGACCAGGGTCACGTCCTTGACGTTCACCTCGTCACGCACGACAGCCGCGAAGGCCTCGAGCGCGCCGGACCGAGCCGCGACGACGGTCAGGCCGGCCAGGGGCAGGCGGGCCCGCAGCTTCTCGCCCTTGCGCAAGGACGACGCGACCGAGCAGATGTCGCGGGCCCGGTCCATCGCCGCCACGAGCACCTCGTCCTGAGGGAGGTCGCCCGCCACCGGCCAGTCCGTCAGGTGCACGGAGCGGCCACCGGTCAGTCCCCGCCAGATCTCCTCGGTGGTGAGCGGCAGCAGGGGCGCGACCACGCGGCACACGGTCTCGAGGGTCGTGTAGAGGGTGTCGAAGGCCGCCTCGGCGTCGGCGTCCTCACCGCCCCAGAAGCGCGAGCGCGAGCGCCGGATGTACCAGTTGGTGAGCGCGTCGAGGAAGCCACGCGTGGTCTCGCACGCATCGGCGATCTCGTAGGCGTCGAGCTGGGTCTCGACCTCGCTGACGAAGTCGCGCAGCTTGGCCAGCAGGTAGCGGTCGAGGACGTCGGTCGAGGACGTCGACCAGCGCGCCGTATAGCCTTCACCACCGCGCGCCGAGTTGGCGTAGAGCGCGAAGAACGACCAGGCGTTCCACAGCGGAAGGAGCACCTGGCGCACACCGTCGCGGATGCCCTGCTCGGTGACGACGAGGTTGCCCCCGCGCAGGATCGGGCTGCTCATCAGGAACCACCGCATCGCGTCGGCGCCGTCCCGGTCGAAGACCTCGCGCACGTCGGGGTAGTTCTTCAGGCTCTTGCTCATCTTCTGGCCGTCGGAGCCCAGGACGATGCCGTGGCTGACGCAGGAGGAGAAGGCCGGGCGGTCGAAGAGCGCCGTCGCGAGCACGTGCAGGGTGTAGAACCAGCCTCGGGTCTGCCCGATGTACTCGACGATGAAGTCGCCCGGGAAGTGGTGCTCGAACCAGTCGGCGTTCTCGAACGGGTAGTGCACCTGGGCGAAGCTCATCGAGCCGGAGTCGAACCAGACGTCGAGGACGTCCTCGACCCGGCGCATCGTCGACTGCCCCTCCTGCGGGGTGCGGGGGTCGTCGGGGTTGGGCCGCGTGAGCCGGTCGACGAACGGCCGGTGCAGGTCGGTCACCGCGACCCCGAAGTCGGCCTCGAGGTCAGCGAAGGAGCCGTAGACGTCGATGCGGGGGTAGCGGGCGTCGTCGGACTTCCACACGGGAACGGGGCTGCCCCAGAAGCGGTTCCGCGTGATCGACCAGTCGCGGGCGTTCTCGAGCCACCGACCGAACTGGCCGTGCTGGATGTGGTCGGGCGTCCACGCGATCTGCTCGTTGAGCTCGAGCATGCGGTCCTTGATCTTGGTGACCTCGACGAACCAGCTCGAGACGGCCATGTAGATCAGCGGCTGCCGGCAGCGCCAGCAGTGCGGATAGGAGTGGTCGTAGGTCTCGCGGCGCAGCAGGACGGTGCCCTCGGTCGCCGCCCCGTGCGACCCCTCGCCGCGGGTCACCGCCCGCAGGTCGTCGATGACGTGGCTGTTGGCGTCGAAGACCTGCATCCCCTCGTAGTCGGTGACCGGGAAGACGAACCGGCCGTCGGGACCGACGGGGATGACGGGCTCGATGCCCTCACGGTCGGTGACGACCTTGTCCTCCTCTCCGAAGGCCCCAGCCGTGTGCACGAGGCCCGTGCCGTCCTCGGTGGTGACGAAGTCGGCCGAGAACACGCGGTGGGCCCGCTCGTGCCCGAGGTAGTAGGAGAAGGGTGGGGTGAACGACCGCCCCAGCAGGTCGGTGCCCGTCAGGCGCTCGACGACGCGGGTCGTGGGGTCGAAGGCCTGGTCAGCCGCCTCCGCGGGGAACAGGTCCTTGGCGTAGGCGGCGAGCCGAGCGGCGCCGATGACGTAGCGCTCCGTCCGGCCGGTGACGTCGGACTCCACCACGACGTAGTCGATGTCGGGCCCCACCATGATGCCGAGGTTGGCCGGCAGGGTCCACGGCGTCGTGGTCCAGACCAGGGCCAGCTCGCCCGTCTCGAGCCGGAGACCGACCGTGACGGCCGGGTCCGGGCGCTGCTGGTAGACGTCGTCGTCCATCCGCAGCTCGTGGCTCGACAGCGGCGTCTGGTCGTTCCAGCAGTAGGGCAGCACCCGGAAGCCCTCGTAGACCAGACCCTTCTCGTGCAGCTGCTTGAACGCCCAGATGACGCTCTCCATGTAGTCGGGGTTGAGCGTCTTGTAGTCGTGGTCGAAGTCGACCCAGCGCGCCTGGCGCGTGACGTACTCGCGCCAGTCCCCCGTGTAGCGCAGCACCGACTCGCGGCAGGCTGCGTTGAAGGTCTCGATGCCGATCTCGAGGATCTCGTCCTTGGTCTTGATGCCGAGCTGGCTCATCGCCTCGAGCTCGGCCGGCAGCCCGTGGGTGTCCCAGCCGAAGCGGCGCTCCACGCGGCGCCCCCGCATGGTCTGGTAGCGCGGGACGATGTCCTTGACGTAACCGGTGAGCAGGTGCCCGTAGTGGGGTAGGCCGTTGGCGAACGGCGGCCCGTCGTAGAAGACGAACTCGTTCGACCCGTCGACGCCCGCCTCCCGCTGCTCGACCGAGGCGACGAAGGTGCCGTCCTCGTCCCAGTAGCGCAGCACCCGCTCCTCGATCTGCGGAAAGCGGGGGGCGGTGGGGACCCCCTGCCGGGTCGCCGGGGGGGAGTCGGACGCCGACGCCTCGTCGCTCGTGCCGGTGCTCACCTGGGGATAGGCCATGGACGGTCTCCTGCTCGTGCTCGTCGTCGCTGTCGTCACTCGGGTCGGTCACCCACGAGGACGACGCCTACCGGGCCCTGGCCCGGTCCGCACCGCGGTACCACCTCGCTTGCCGTGCTCCTCCGGCCTCGGGGCGATCGGAGCACAACCACTCGTGTCGGGCGCTGACGGGCCCACCCGTCCGGCTCTACTGAGCCCTCGCGGCCCACGACGGGCGTGGGTCGCTCGGGCCGTTCTTCCGGAGACTCACCGCTGATGACGGCTCGAACGTCGGTGTAGCCAGACTACCGGCATCCGCGACGGTCGAGCACGCACATATCGGTGGTATAGCCACACACCGGGCGCCAACTTCCCGGATTGGGTAAAGCCTGCTGCACCATGAGCACCGCCCGCCCCGTCATGAGACACCATGACCCACAACCGGACGAAGAAAAGGTCGTGCCCATGTCACAGCTTCTCCCCCAGCCCACCTCGCCGCTCTCGCGCCGCACCCTCCTGGGGTCGGCAGGGGCCGCGGGTGCGTCGGTCGTCGCAGCCCCCCTGCTGGCCACGTCGGCCTCGGCGGTCACCGACCCCGCTCCGCGGATCACGCGCTCAGTCGGGCTGGACCACGTGGTCCTCGGCGCCGCGTACGCCGACATGTACCCCACCGACGTCGTCGCGGACCCGAACTACTGGTACGTCAACGACAACGGTCGCTACCGCCTCATCGCCGTCAACCGCAAGACCGGCGTCATCGACTACGAGTTCGCCAAGGCACGGGTGCCGGGCACCGACGACCTGGCGACGGGTCGCGGCATGGGCATCGACGCGGCCGGCTACCTCTACGTCACCGACACGATCAACAACCGCATCACCAAGATGACCAAGCGCTTCCGCACGGTCACCTCGTTCGGCGGGCGCGGCGACGGCGACGGACAGTTCCGCGGCATCACGGACGTGGCCGTCGGCCCCGGTCTCGACGACACCGGGGCTCCGGCCGAGGTCGTCTATGCGACCGACAAGACCGGCCACCAGAACAACACCCGCATCAACAAGTTCACGACCGACGGGCGCTCCATCGGGACGATGGGCGACATGATCGGCCTGCACTACGGCCAGCTGGTCGTCGACCCCGACAACGGCAACGTCATCGTCTGCGACGCCATCGTCCAGGGCTTCGTCATCTTCGACAAGGCGGGCACGGTGCTCAAGAAGGTCGGGGGACGGGGCGGCGGCCCCGGTCAGTTCCTCGGCCTCCCCCGCGGGATCGACATCTACAAAGGCAAGATCTGGGTCACCGACTCGGACAACCGACGCATCCAGGTCTTCGACACCACGGGCACCTACCTCTTCGGCTTCGGCAGCTTGGGAACCGGCCAGGGCCAGTTCATCGGGCCCAAGGGCATCTCGGTCAGCAACGGGCGGGTGCTGGTGTGTGACCTCTACGGCTACGGCCTCGACGAGTTCGACCTCCAGGGGCGCTCCACGCGCAGCTTCTTCGGGGGGGTCCCGCCGATCAACGGGGTCAACAAGCCCAAGGGTCTCGACATCGACTCGTCGGGCAAGGTGCACGTCATCGACTGGTGGCGCCAGGCCATCGTGCGGTGCGACCTGGACGGCACCAACCCCCAGCAGGTGGGCCAGACCGGTGACCGCAAGACCCCCGGGGCGCTCACCTTCCCGACCGACGTCCGCGTGCAGCCCGGCACCGGGGTGATCTACGTCTGCAACCGGGAGAGCAACGACATCGAGGTCCTCAACCCCGACGGCACCTCGCACAAGAAGGCCTTCTTCGGCGTCCAGGACGTCCACCACCCGGTGGGGCTGGCCTTCGCCCCGAACGGCGACCTCCTGGTCTCCGACAGCCCGGCCAAGCGCATCGTGCGCTTCACCCTCGACGCGAACGGCCACGGCACCTTCGCCGACGCCGACGACGCCGCGGCGATCGGCGGGCTGCGCTACTGCTCCGGCCTGGACGTCGCCCCCGACGGCACGGTCTGGGTCGCCGACAACCTCGGCCTGTGCCGCCGCACCCCGGCCGGCGTGTGGACGCGCTTCGAGCAGGCCACGGGCAGTGCGATGCCGTTCAAGACCCCGTGGGGGGTGCGCGTCGGACCCGACGGACTCATCTACGCGACCGACTCCGGCAACAACCGGGTCGTGGTCATGCGGGCCAACGGCCGGCTCGTCGCCGAGACCGCGCCGAGCGACGTGTTCGACGGCCGGGCGCTCTACGGCCCGCAGGGCATTGCGATCGGGCCGGACGGCCTGGTCTACGTCGCCGACACGAGCAACGACCGGGTGCTCGCCCTCAGGGTCCGGTGACCACGGCACCGGCACCCCCAGCCGGGGGTGCCGGTGGGCACGGTGAGGGCGACCGGCCATCCCGACCGGGGAGAGACCCCGGCCTGCTGGTAGAAACGACGGCATGACCGAGACCGATACCCAGGGTTCGTGGTTGACCGCCGAGCAGCTGCGCGACGCCCGCGACCGGCTACCCATCCTGTATGTCGACGCGGTGCCGGTGCGGCTGGACGAGCGGGGTGCGCTCACCGGCATCGGTCTGCTGCTGCGCGCCACCAGCGAGGGTGCGATCAACCACGAGCTCGTCTCCGGGCGGGTGCTCTACCACGAGCGCATCCGCGACGCCCTGATGCGTCACCTCGAGAAGGACCTCGGGCCGCTCGCCATGCCGCACATCCCCGTGTCGCCGGTGCCCTTCACCGTCGCCGAGTACTTCCCCACCCCGGGCATCACACCCTTCCACGACCCCCGCCAGCACGCGGTGTCGCTGGCCTTCGTGGTGCCGGTGGCCGGTGACTGCGCCCCCCAGCAGGACGCGCTCGACTTCTCGTGGGTCACGCCCGAAGAGGCCGGCCGGCTCGCCTCGCTCGGCGAGATGGAGAACGGCCACGGCGTGCTCCTGCGTCAGGCGCTGGCCCACCTCGGCTTCGCGGTCTGAGGTCTCGCCGCCCAGAGGTCACGGCGGGTCGGACCCACGGCGCTCCTCCTGGGCCACCAGCTGCTCGCGGTCGCGCAGCCGCTCCAGCCCCTTGACGGGCTGCGCCATCCGGAAGTTGCCCGCCAGCTCGCTCTTGGTGCGGTCGAGGAACCACCAGTAGCCGGCCGTGACGGGGCAGGCCTTCTCGCCCACCCGCACCTTGGGGTCGAAGGGACAGGCGCGGCAGTGGTCGGTCATCCGGGAGATGTAGGCACCGCCGGCGGCATACGGCTTGGTGGCCATGATCCCGCCGTCGGCGTACTGCGACATGCCGACGACGTTGGGCACCATGACCCAGTCGTATCCGTCGACGAAGGCGCGGTGGAACCAGTCGGTGAGCTCGTCCGGGCGCCAACCACGCTGGAGAGCATAGTTTCCCAAGATCATGAGTCTCGGGATGTGGTGTGCCCAGCCGTGGTCACGCACACCAGCGAGGGCGTGCGAGATGCAACGCGCATTCGTCGCCTCGGCGTCCAGGTTGGCGAACCAGTCGGGGAGGGGCTCGCGCTGGTCCAGCCGGTTGAGGTGCCGGTAGTCGTCGCCGAGGTGCCAGTAGAGGTGCCAGACGTAGTCGCGCCAGCCCATCACCTGCCGGATGAAACCCTCGGCCGACGCGAGGGGGACGTCGCCGTCCCGGAAGGCCTGCTCGGCCCGGGAGACGACCTCGAGGGGGTCGAGCAGACCGAGGTTCATCGGTGCCGAGAGCAGGGAGTGGGCCATCCAGTCATCGCCCTCGAGCACGACGTCCTCGTGGGGGCCGAACTCCGGCAGGCGGTGGACCACGAAGTCGTCGAGCACCGCCAGGGCCTCGTCACGGGTGGCGGCGAACCGTCGCGGGGCGTCGACACCGAGGAAGGTGACGTCTCCGTCGGCCTCCCACCGGTCGAGATCGGCGCGCACCTGCTCGTCGATCTCGTCCTCGACCGGCCACCAGGGCTGCGCCACACCGAGGGTCGTGCGACCCTTCGGGGCCGGCTCGCGGTTGTCGTGGTCGAGGTTCCACCGACCACCGACCGGCTCCCCGTCACCCTCGAGGAGCACGTGGTGGCGACGACGGGCATCACGGTAGAAGTCCTCCATGAGCAGGCGACGCTCCCCGCGTGAGCGGGCCCAGGCCGTGAAGTCCTCGCGGGAGGTCACGAACCCCCTGGCCGGGAGCCGCTCGAGGTCGCGCTCCTCCGACAGCCGCCGCACCAGGCCGACTGCGGCCCGGCTCGTCGGCTGCACCACCTGCAGCGGGCCGTCGACCCGGGCCAGCGCGTCCCGGTAGGTGCCATCGGCCACGTGCAGCACCCGCCCCTCGAGCTCGCGGGCCCGGTGCCGCATGGCCGAGAGCACCAGGTGGGCCTTCTGGCGGTGGAACCGTCGGCGGGCGAAGACCCGCTTCGACTCGACGAGCAGCACCCGTCCGTCGTGGTCGTCAAGGAAGTGGGGCCCGAGCTGGTCTCCGAAGAGCCACCGGGTCGCGGGTTGGGTCGGCACCCTGCGACCGTATGCCGCGAGCCCACCCCGCGCAGCCCGGCACCGAGTGGACGTCGGGGGCCTTGGGCGCGCCACCAGCGCGTGACTGCGGTCCCCCCTCGGGACCCGGCTGGCCGTCTCGCCCGCCGCCGGGCCGGGGACCGCAGGCACCACCTCCTGGTGGACCTGCCGGACCGGGCCCCAGCGTGCCGGCCCGGGCGACTGATCTGCGTGCGCGTCCTGTCCAGGGGCTGACCCCACGTGCGCACACCGCCATCTCGCGTGCAACACCGGCTCACGGCGGCGGACCGTGGTGCAGGATGGGCAGGCGGGAGGCCTCAGCCGTCGCTCGCACCTCGGGGTTCGACGGCGAGCCCCGCCAGCACGGGAGGAACCTCGATGTCCACCTCGCCCCGCAGCCCCCGGCCACGCCTGACCCGACGCGCCCTCCTCGGCGCCGCCGGCACCGTCACCGCAGGTGCTGCCGTGCTCCCCGCCTCCGCAGCGTCGGCCAGCGCCGCGTCCGGCCGCCCTTCCGGTGCGGTTCAGGCCCCGGCGCTCGCCCTGGACCACGTCGTTCTCGGGGCGGCCTACGCGGACATGTATCCCACTGACGTCGTGGCCGACGACCGCTACTGGTACGTCAACGACAACGGGCGCTACCGGCTCGTCGCGGTCAACCGGGTGACCGGGCAGATCGACTACGAGCAGTCCAAGGCGAGGGTGCCCGGCATCGACGACCTCGCAACCGGTCGCGGCATGGGCATGGACGCCGCCGGCAACCTCTACGTCACCGACACCATCAACAACCGCATCGCCAAGCTGGACAAGCGCTTCGGCGCCATCCTGTCGTTCGGCGGGCGCGGCACGGGCCCCGGCCAGTTCAAGGGGGTCACCGACGTCGCGGTGGGGCCGGGGGTCGACGACACCGGCGCGAGCGTCGAGGTGGTCTACGCGACCGACAAGGCTGCTCACCTGAACAACACCCGCATCAACAAGTTCACCACCGACGGCCGGTTCATCGGCACCCTCGGTGAGAACCTGCACCTGCACTACGGGCAGCTCGTCGTCGACCCGGACAGCCACCACGTGATCGTCTGCGACGCCATCGTGCAGGGCTTCGTCATCTTCGACGAGCTCGGCACGATCCTGCGGAAGGTCGGAGGCCGCGGGTCGGCTCCCGGACAGTTCAAGGGTCTCCCCCGCGGCATCGACGTCGCCGAGGGCAAGATCTGGGTCACCGACTCAGACAACCGCCGCATCCAGGTCTTCGACCTCGCGGGCAACTACCTGTTCGCCTTCGGCAGCAGCGGCACCGGTCTGGGGCAGTTCATCGGGCCCAAGGGGATCGCGGTCAACGGCGGACGGGTCATCGTCTGCGACCTCTACGGCTACGGGCTCGACGAGTTCGACCTGACCGGCAGCCCGACCCGCAGCTTCTTCGGTGCGGTCCCCCCGATCGACGGGGTCAACAAGCCCAAGGGTCTCGACATCGACGCCTCGGGCAAGGTCAACGTCATCGACTGGTGGCGCCAGGCCATCGTGCGCTGCGACCTCGACGGCACCAACGCCGAGCAGGTCGGCATGACAGGTGACCGCACGACCCCCGGAGCCCTCACCTTCCCCACCGACGTGCGGGTGGAGCGGTCCGGCCTGATCTACGTCGCCAACCGCGAGAGCAACGACATCGAGGTGCTCGATCCCGACGGGTCGTCGCACCGGGCCGCCGCGTTCGGCACGCGGGAGCTGCACCACCCCGTCGGTCTCGCCTTCACCCCCGCCGGCGACGTCGTGGTCACCGACAGCCCCAACAAGCGCATCGTGCGCTACGTGCTCGACGGCTCGGGTCACGGAACGGTTGCCGAAACCGACTCGGCCAGCAGCATCGGTGGCCTGCGCTACTGCTCGGGGATCGACGTCGCCCCCGACGGCACGGTGTGGGTTGCCGACAACCTCGGCCTCTGCCGACGCACGACCGGTGGCGTATGGAGACGCTTCCTGCAGGCCACGGGCAGCGCCCGCCCCTTCCGCAGCCCCTGGGGTGTGCGGGTCGGTCCCGACGGCCTGATCTACGCCACCGACGCCGGCAACAACCGGATCGTCGTCATGGACGACCAGGGTGTCCTGGTGGCGGAGACCACCCCGACCGACGTGTGGGACGGTCGTCCGCTCTACGACCCCCAGGGCCTGGCGGTCGGCCCCGACGGGCTGCTCTACGTCGCCGACACCAACAACGACCGGGTGCTCGCCTTCTCGCTGGCGTAGCACCCGGCCGGGGCGGCTAGGACTCGAGCATCTGCGTGCGCCCGGCCCCGAGGACGGTGACGGGGAGCAGGGTCTTGCCCGTGGGCCCGACCTCGATCTCGGTCCCCATCTGCGGGCACACGCCGCAGTCGAAGCACGGGGTCCAACGGCAGTCCTCGACCTCGGTCTCGTCGAGGGCCTCCTGCCAGTCCTCCCAGAGCCAGTCCTTGTCGAGACCGGAGTCGAGGTGGTCCCACGGGAGCACCTCGGCCTGCTCGCGCTCGCGCGTGGTGTACCAGGCCACGTCGACGGCCTCGCAGTCCGGCGCGGAGGCGAACACCTCGGTGGCACAGCGCATCCAGCGCTCGTAGGAGAAGTGCTCGCTCCAGCCGTCGAAGCGCCCGCCGTCGCGCCAGACCGCCTCGATGACCCTGCCGACCCGACGGTCGCCGCGCGAGAGCAGTCCCTCGACGAGACCGGGCTGTCCGTCGTGGTAGCGGAAGCCGATCGAGCTGGCGTAGCGCTTGTCGGAGCGGATGGCGTCGCGCAGCTTGTGCAGCCGCGCGTCGGTCTCCTCGACGCCGAGCTGCGAGGCCCACTGGAACGGAGTGTGCGGCTTGGGCACGAACCCTCCGATGGACACGGTGCACCGGATGTCGCGTCGCCCCGAGACCTTGCGACCGGTCTCGATGACCCGCTTCGCGACCTCGGCGATCTGCAGCACGTCCTCGTCGGTCTCGGTGGGCAGACCGCACATGAAGTAGAGCTTGACCTGCCGCCAGCCGGCGCCGTAGGCCGCCGAGACCGTGCGGATGAGGTCTTCCTCGGTCACCATCTTGTTGATGACCTTGCGGATCCGCTCCGAGCCGCCCTCGGGGGCGAAGGTCAGCCCGGATCGTCGTCCGTTGCGGGTCAGCTCGTTGGCGAGGTCGATGTTGAAGGCGTCCACCCGGGTGGACGGCAGCGAGAGCCCGGTCTGGGTGCCCTCGTAGCGGTCGGCCAGACCCTTGGTGAGCTCGGCGATCTCGGAGTGGTCGGCGGAGGAGAGCGAGAGCAGACCCACTTCCTCGAATCCCGTTGCGGCCAGACCACGCTCGATCATCCCGCCGATACCCGTGATCGAGCGCTCGCGCACCGGGCGGGTAATCATGCCCGCCTGGCAGAAGCGGCACCCACGCGTGCAGCCGCGGAAGATCTCGACCGACATCCGCTCGTGCACGGACTCGGCGAGCGGGACCAGCGGCTGCTTGGGGTACGGCCAGGCATCGAGGTCCATGATCGTGTGCTTCGAGACCCGCCACGGCACCCCGGACGCGCTGGGCTTGGGCGCGACGCGCTGGATGCGCCCGTCAGCGAGGTAGGACACGTCGTACAGCGACGGGACGTAGACCCCGCCCGTGCGGGCGAGGCGCAGCAGCAGCTCGTGGCGACCGCCGGGGCGACCCTGCGCCTTCCACTCGTGGATGACGTCGGTGATGGTGAGCACGGCCTGCTCGCCGTCGCCGACGACCGCGGCGTCGATGAAGTCGGAGACCGGCTCGGGGTTGAAGGCGGCGTGGCCACCGGCGAGGACGATGGGGTCGTCGTCGCCACGGTCGGCCGCGTGCAGGGGGATGCCCGCGAGGTCGAGGGCCGTGAGCATGTTGGTGTAGCCCAGCTCGGTCGCGAAGGAGACCCCGAGCACGTCGACGTCGCGCACGCTGCGGTGGCCGTCGACGGTGAACTGCGGCACGCCGTGCTCGCGCATCAGCGCCTCCAGGTCGGGCCACACGGCATACGTGCGCTCGGCGAGGGCGTCGGGGCGCTCGTTGAGGACCTCGTAGAGGATCATGACGCCCTGGTTCGGGACGCCGACCTCGTAGGCGTCGGGATACATCAGGGCCCAGCGAGTGGTCAGCTCCTGGCCATCGGGGCCGTGGCCGCCGCAGTTCCAGTCCTTGACGGTGGAGTTGAGCTCACCGCCGACGTACTGGATCGGCTTGCTCACGCGCTCGAGCAGCGGCTCGAGGTCGGTGAAGAGCGAGTCTCCGGGGCGGCGGGTGGTGAGCATGGCCCAAGGGTAGGCCGACCCCGTCGCCGCACCAACCCGCATCCGCAGGTCGGCGGCGGGTCGTGGGTGCTCAGACGGCGCCGACGGTGCGCACCACGGCGGCCCGGCGCACCGGGTCGAGCCAGAGACGGCGGGTGCGGCGCAGGCTGAGCACCGACGGCACCACCAGCAGCCCGCTCAGGCCGACCGTGACCGGAAGGGCCCAGGCCCAGTGCGCCGAGATCGCACTGAGGGCCGCGAAGAGCGTGCCGTAGAGGACACCGTGCACCGTGAGCCTCAGCGAGTAGAGGAGCATCGCCCCCGCCGGGGCCGGGGTGGCTCGGGGCCGGCGCAGGTCTGCGGCGTAGGGACGGGTGACCGACCACCGCATGACCGACGCCAGCACCCGCGCCACGACGACGAGGGTGCACCCCAGGACGGCCAGGACCGCGGTGGGTCCCGGCGGGGGGCCGGAGCGCACCCCACCGACGATCAGCGTGGCGACCGAGGGGAGGAGCACCACCTCGAGCACGACCCTGGTCCGCACCCGCAGGAGCACGTCCGGCGGCACCGGCAGCGACTCGCGCCACCAGGCACCGGCCGCGTCGAGGCTGAGCGCGTTGACCCCGAAGAGCAGCGCGCCGCCGAGGCCGAAGAAGCCCGGCAGCAACGGCAGGGACCCCCACTGGACCCGGCCGGTGACGGCGACGACGACCGGGATGAGGGCGAGCAGGCCCAGGCCCCGGCGCAACGGGACCGAGCGCCAGACGCCGGCCCGGTCGAGGCGGCGCAGGGCCCCTTCGGTCGTGCGTGCGGGGCGCAAGGGGTGTCGTCTGGTCTCGAGTGCGGCCTGGGCCCGCGGCGCGCGGCGGGCGGCTGCGGCGGCCGCGCGGTCGCCGAGGCGCACGGCGCCGAGCAGCACCACGGCGAGTGCGGCGACACCGAGGGACCACACTGCCCAGTGGCCGTCGTCGCCCGCGCTCACCAGGGCGGCGAGGAGGTCGCCCCCCACGGCGCGGACGACGGTGTGGGCGTGTCCCTGCCAGAAGGTCACCGCCACGACAAGCACCACCGCTGCCGTGACGAGGCGCACCGCCAGCGGCCCGTGGCGGGTGCTGCGCAGGCTCTCGACCAGCCAGGCGAGCAGCTGAGCGGCCGCGGTCACAGCCAGGAGCCACAACACGACGACCGCCTCGCCCGCGACGACGTCGTGTCGGGCGGCGAAGGACACCGAGGCCGCCAAAGCGGTTGCGGGCACGACCCACGCCAGCGTCAGCGGGGCCCAGCCGAGGGCGGCGAGGTGGTCGGTCGAGGAGCCGATCGGCAGGGCGACAGCCTGGTCGGCCGGCAGGGTCTCACGCCCGCCCCCGGACCCCAGGGCTGCCGCGGTGACGGTCAGCAGGAAGGCCGCGAAGGTCAGGGGCAGGGTGGCGACGAGGGTCTGCGCCGAGAAGCCGGCGCTGGTCAGGGAGGTCACGGAGGTCAGGGTGCCCGGGTCGGACCGCAGGCGGTGAGCGCCCACCACCAGCAGGACCTCGAGGGACAGGGCGATGACGCCGACGAGCAGCCCCAGCACCTGCACCGGGCCCGGAAGCATCGCCCACCGGAAGCGCGCCAGCACCCCGAGGGCCCGGAGCGGGCTCGGTGGAGACGGGTGCTGCTGCGGCGGCAGCCCGACGAGCGGGCCCCCGCGGGGCGGGGGCGGCACCAGACCGAGGTCAGCTGAGGAGCTCGCGGTAGGCACGTTCCCCCTCCTCGCCCTCGAGCTCGTCGGCCCCGACCAGGGCCACGACCCGCCCTGCGCGCATGACGATCGCGTCGTCGCACGCTCGCACGGCCAGGTCGCGCAGGTGCGTCGAGACGACCACCGTCGCTCCACGGCCGCGAGCCTCGGCGATCACGTCGAGGGTGGCGTCGACCCCGGTCGGGTCGACCCCGTCGAAGGGCTCGTCGAGGAGCAGCACCCGGGGCTCGTGCAGCGCGGCCAGCACCACCGAGGTGCGGCGCCCCATCCCGTGGCTGAAACCGCCGGTGACGCGGTCAGCCACCTCGAGCAGGTCGAAGCGGTCGAGCAGGTCGCGCGCGCGGGGTTCCCAGCCGCTCAGCCCACGCAGGCGGGCGCTCAGCTCCAGGTGCTCCCAGGGAGTGGCGCGGGGCACGAGGCCGCCGACGTCGGGGCAGTAGCCGACGAGGTGCTTGACGCCCAGCGGATCGGCCGTCACGTCGACGCCCGACACGCTGACCCGACCCCCGCTCGGTGGCACGACCGCGGCAGCGACCCGCAGGGTGGTGGACTTGCCGGCGCCGTTGCGGCCGAGCAGCGCCGTCGCCCGGCCGGCCGAGGCCGACAGCGTGACGTCGTCGACCGCGACCACGGACCCGAATCGCACGACGAGGTGCACCACGTCGAGGCCCTGGGGGCCGTCGGGGGTGGGGCCCGGCGGGCCCGCGGTGCCCCCGCCGCTGCGCCTGCCCACCCGTGCAGTCTGTCAGACGGGAACCCGGTGAGGGCCGATTTGACCCCCTTCTCCCCCAGGAGACGGCGGCCAGCGCCTCAGCGGTAGAGCGCGTCGAGCTCGTCGCGGAACTTGTCGACCACGACCCGTCGACGCAGCTTGAGGCTGGGCGTGAGGTCGCCGTCCTCGACCGAGAGGTCCCGAGGGAGGATGACGAACTTCTTGATCGTCTCCCAGCGGTTGAGCCCGGCGTTGAGCTCGTCGACGTAACCCTGCACGAGGGCGCGCACCTCGGGTGAGGCGACGATCTCGCCGTACGGCCGGCCGGCCATGCCGTGGCCCGCGGCCCAGGCGGTGATCGCGTCGGGGTCGAGGGTGATCAGGGCGCTGGCGAAGTTGCGGCTCTCGCCGTGCACGAGGAACTGGCCGACCACGGGGCACAGGGCCTTGAACCGCGACTCGATCATCGACGGGGCGATGTACTTGCCGCCCGAGGTCTTGAACAGGTCCTTCTTGCGGTCGGTGATACGCAGGAAGCCCCGCTCGTCGAGGGTGCCGATGTCGCCGGAGCTGAACCAGCCGTCGGCGTCCAGCACCTCCGCCGTCGCCTCGGGCAGGTTGTGGTAGCCGCGCATCACGCCGGGTCCCTTGATCTGGATCTCGCCGTCGTCGGCGAGTCGCACCTGCGTGCCGGGCTGGGGCCAGCCCACGGAGCCGTATGCCCAGCGGCCGGTGCCGGCGCGGTTGATCGTGCAGCCCGCCGCGGTCTCGGTCAGTCCGTACCCCTCGGTGATCTGCAGACCGACCGAGCCGAACCACCGGGCGATCTCGGGGCTGAGGGGCGCCGAGCCGCTGATCATGAAGCGCATCCGGCCGCCGAACCGCTCCCGCACCTTCGCCAGGACGAGACGGTCGGCGACCGCGAGCTGGGCCGCCAGGACGAGGCCCGGCTCCTCGCCGCCCTCACGGACGTCGAGGCCCTTGCGCGCGGTGGCGAGCGACCAGTCGATCAGCTGCTTCTTGACTCCGGTCTCGGCGGCGAACATCGAGGTGATGCGCGCGTGGGCCTTCTCGAAGATGCGGGGCGCAGCGCCCATGAACGTCGGCCGGATCACCGAGAGGTGGTCGATGATCTTGTCGATGCGCCCGTCGATGGCGGTGGTGAAGCCGATCTGCAACGGGACGGCGATCAGCACCTTGCCGAACACGTGCGACAGGGGCAGCCAGACGAACTGCAGGTCGTCGGCCTTGATCTCCCCCATCGCCGCGCTGGCCGCGGCCATGTAGGTGAAGGAGTCATGGGTCAGCCGCACTCCCTTGGGGCGGCCGGTCGTGCCCGAGGTGTAGATGATCGTCGCCAGGGTGTCACGGGTGATCGCGGCCACGCGCTCGTCGAGCCGGGTCGGGTCCTGCGCAAGCAGGCCACGCCCGAGGTCGGCGAGGTCGTCCACACCGATCACCCAGTCGTCGCCGGCCTCGGCCTCGCTCGGGGCGCGGGTGGGCTCGAGGGTGACGACCTTCATCAGCTCGGGCAGCTCGGAGCGGAAGTGGCGCAGCTTGGCGACCTGCTCGGCGTCCTCGGCGAAGACGACCCGGCTGCCGGAGTCGGCGACGATGTAGGCGACGTCCTCCTCGTTGGACGACGGGTAGATCGTGGTCGTGGCGGCGCCCGCCGTCATGATGGCGAGGTCGGCCAGCACCCACTCGATGCGGGTCCCGGCGGCGATCGCCACCCGGTCCTCGGCGGCGATCCCCAGCGCGACGAGGCCAGCGGCGAGCGCGTCGACCCGGCCTCGGGTCTCGTCCCAGGTCAGGTCGACCAGGTCTTCCTGGCCGCCGACGCCGGGCCGGAAGAACTGGAAGGCGACCCGGGTGCCGCTGCTGGAGACGCGGTCACGGAAGAGCCGGGCCAGGCTCGGGGCCCGCCCCGCCAGGATCTGCTCGTCGACGACCTCGTCCACTACCGACAGCTGGGGCACGCCACACTCTCCTCGCACTGGGGGCGACCGCATCGGACCGACGCCGTCGTCAGGTGAGCCCATCCTGACAAGGTGTGGCGACCGACGGTAGGTCGCCCCCGGAATTCGTCGGTTTCGACACCAGACCGACACCGGCAGCGTCGCCCAGCGGGCTCAGCGAGCCACCGAGGCCGGCGCCGAGACGACCGTGTCCACCGCGGGCGGGACCACACTGCGGGCACGGCGGCGGGCGGCCAGCACGGTGACGCCCACCCCGGCCATGAGCACGGTCCCACCCACGGCGGACGCGACGCCGGGCCGCTCTCCGTACGCGATCCAGGCCGTCGCGATGCCGCTCACCGGCACGAGCAGGGTGAAGGGCACCACGGCCGACGCCTGGTGCCGGGCCAGCAGGGAGTTCCACACCCCGTAGCCGAACAGCGAGCAGAGGTATGCCGTGTAGGCGCTCGACAGCAGCGTCGCCCAGCCGGCGTGGCTGAGACCGGTGACGATCGCCTGGGGGCCGTCGACGACGAGGTTGAGAGCCAGGAGGGGTAGGGGCACGAAGAGCGCCGACCAGACAGTGAGCCCGAGCCCGGAGGACGTGCCGACGCGGCGAGCCACGACGTTGCCGGCGGCCCAGGCGAGCGCGGCCGCGATGCAGAGAGCCAGGGCGAGGACGGGGGTGGCTGCGCCGCGGCCGAGGGCCACGATGCCCAACCCGACGAGACCGACCAGGACGCCGAGCTGCTGGGTGCGGCTTGGCCGCTCGCGGATCGTGAGGGCAGCGATGACGACCGTGAGGACGACCTGCACCTGGAGGACCAGCGAGGCGAGGCCGGGGGGCATCCCGAGGGCGAGCGAGGAGTAGAGCAGGCCGAACTGCGCCGCACTCATCAGCAGCCCGACCGCCGCGAGGTCGCGCCACCGCACCGCCGGTCGCGGGACGAGGAAGATGGCGGGCACGAGCACGAGCAGGAAGCGCAGCACCACGAAGGTCAAGGGTGGCAGGTCACCCAACCCGGCGTCGATGACGACGAAGTTGGCCCCCCATACGACCGCGACCAGGATGGCGAGAGCGGCATGGCGACGGGGCACGCCTCCATCATCAGCCCCAAGACTCCTTAGCACCAGCGACATGTCGTGGGTGCCACCATGAAGCAGGGCTGCATGGTTGACTGAGTCGTGATCGATCTCGCCCTGCTGCGCACCCTCACCGCCGTCCGTGAGCACGGGTCGGTGGTGGCGGCGGCCGACGTGCTGCACTGCACCCCGTCAGCCGTCTCCCAGCAGCTGAAGAAGCTCGAGCGACAGGCGGGCACCGTCGTCGTCGAGCGCTACGGCCGCGGCATCATGCTCACCGAGGCCGGCCACCACCTCGCCGAGAGGGGCGCCGAGCTGCTCGCCTCGATGGAGGCGCTCGAGGCCGACGTCGCCGCCGGGCACGGGGTGGTGGGCGGGCGGGTGCGGATGGCAGCCTTCTCGACCGCCGTGCGCGGGGTCGTCGCCCCCCTGCTGCGGCGGCTTGCCGACGACGCCTGCGGGATCGCCCTGGAGGTCGTCGAGGAGGACCCACCCGGGGCGGTCCACCTCGTGGCCGCGGGACGCGTGGACCTTGCGCTCGTGCACCACTGGGGCGACCTGCGGCCGACGATGCCGGACCACCTGGAGCGCGAGGTGGTCGGTCTCGACGTCGCCGACCTGCTCGTGCCCGCCGACCACCGCCTGGCGCACTGCCCGCACGTCTCACCCGACGACCTGCGCGACGACGTCTTCGCGTGCGCTCCCGTCGGCAGCGTCTGCCACCAGTGGCTGACCCGGCTGTTCCAGGAGACCGGTAAGGCGCCCCGCATCGCCTACTGGGCCGCGGAGTTCAGCTCGCACATCGCCTTGGTCGAGCACGGGGCGGCGGTGTCGCTGATCCCCCGCCTGGGCCGCGAGACCCTCCCGGCCGGGGTCGTGGTCCTGCCCGTCGAGCCCCAGGTCACCCGCACCGTCAGCGTCACGTGGCGCCGCAGCATGGGAGCCAGTCCCACGGTCACCCACCTGCGTCGGCTGCTCGTCCACTCGGCCCCGGCGTGGGGGCTGCTCCCCCCGTCGGACGCGGGGAGCGGGTGACCGCGGGACGACGTCTGGCCCCGGTCTCGACCACGCTCTCCGTGATCAGCCGGTACACCGGCTCGCGCCCCCAGATGCCACCGCTGCGTCTGTCTCCGACGCGAGGACGAGACTCCCCCTGACCCGCCAGCCCTGCCGGCGATGGGCGTCACGACCTCAGGTGGGGACGATGGAGCTCAGGATCTCTCGGCACTGCGCGACGTCGGTCTCCATCTGGGCCACGAGCGGCTCGATGCCGTCGAAGCGCAGTGTGGGCCGCAGCCGACGCACCAGCTCGTAGGTGACCCGCTCGCCGTAGAGGTCGAGGTTGGTGCGGTCGAGCACGTACGCCTCGACCCGGCGCTCGGTGCCGTCGAAGGTCGGGTTGGTGCCGATCGACACCGCCGCAGGGAGGGTGCGGTCGGTGGACCCGACGGGTTGGCCCAGCCGGGTCAGCCAGCCGGCGTAGACACCGTCGGCCGGCACGAGGCCCTCGACAGCGGGGCTGAGGTTGGCCGTGGGGTAGCCGAGCTCGCGGCCGCGGTGGTCGCCGTGCACGACGGTGCCGGCGAGCAGGGGCGGACGCCCGAGGACGTCGGCGGCCCCCTCGACGTCACCCTCGGCGAGCTGGCCGCGCACCATCGACGACGACCAGCGGGCACCCTCGCCGATGTCCTCGAGCGCGACGACCTCGAAGTCGAGCGACTCACCCAGCGCCCGCAGGGTCTCGACGTTGCCGGTGTTGCGGACCCCGAAGCGGGTGTCCTTGCCCACGACGACGACATCGGCGTGCAGGGCATCGACGAACACCTGCGCGACGAAGTCCGCGGGGGTCAGCTGCGCGAACTCCTGGGTGAAGGTCAGCACCAGCGTCGCGTCGAGACCCGTCTGAGCCAGAAGGTCGGTGCGCTGGGTCAGTGACAGCAGCATCTGGGGGGCCCGCTCGGGGTAGAGCACCGCGATCGGGTGCGGCTCGAACGTGACCGCGACGGACGTCAGCCCCAGGGCGGTGGCCCGCTCGACGACACGCGAGAGCACCGCCCGATGGCCCTTGTGCACGCCGTCGAAGTTGCCGAGGGTCACCACGGTGCGACCGAGCTCGGTCGGGATGTCGTCGAGGCTGCTCCACACGTGCACGGTCACACTCTACGAAGTCCGCAGGCGTGGTGAGACGCCGGAGGTGGGTGAGTCAGCGCACCATGGGCGGCCCGCCACCGGGCGGGCGCCGTCTAGGCTGACGCGCCGTGACCCGCTTCCTGCTGCTCCTCACCCCCTCGAGCAACCGCGTGTATGCCGGCAACGCCCCGGGCGTCGTCGCCCACGAGCTCGCGGTGCTCGCCGCCGCTGGAGTGGGGGCGCCGGTGCGCTCGGTGGAACCGGTCAGGCTGGCCGGTGTGGACTACCTCGAGGTCGACCTCGAGACCGAGACCGAGCTCGAGACCGAGCTCGAGACCGAGCTCGACGCAGCGCCTGACGACGAGCCGCGCACCGATTCCCTCCAACCACTCACCGAGCCCCTCACCGCACTCGGGCAGCTCTCCGCCGCCCACGCGCTCTTCGCGCGGGAGGGTGAGCTGCTGCGCCCGCTCGAGCTCACCCGCACCGAGCACCTCGACGATGACCTGCTCACCATCCCGAAGTACCCCGGCCGCACGAACGAGCAGTTCACCCGGGCGCTGATCAACGTCACCCTGGCCTCGACCGCTTGGGGTGACCGGCTGGGGCGACACCGGTTCACGGTGCTCGACCCCCTCGCCGGGCGGGGCACGACCCTCAGCTGGGCCCTGGCGCTGGGCCACGACGCCTACGGGGTGGAGCGGGAGCGACGCGAGGTCGAGGCCTACGCCGCCTTCCTGACGACCTGGCTGCGGCGCAAGCGGCTGAAGCACACCATCTCGCTGGATCCCCTGCGCCGCAACGGTCGTCACGTCGCCGACCACCTCACCGCCCAGCTCCACCCGGACGTCGAGGCATGGAAGGCCGGCGAGCGCCAGCACCTGTCGATGTGGGCGGCAGACACCCTCGAGACCGCCGAGCTGCTCGGTCGACGCAAGGTCGATGCGATCGTCACCGACGCGCCCTACGGTGTCGCCCACGGCTCGCGGTCGGGCGCCGGGCGGGACCGCTCCCCCGGTGACCTGCTGGCTGCCGCCCTCCCCGTCTGGTCGTCGGTGCTGCGCGCCGGCGGGGCGCTGGGCCTGGCGTGGAACACCCACGGCCTGAGCCGCGGCGAGCTCACCGAGCTGTGCTCGGGGGCCGGGCTCGACGTGTGCGACACCGAGCCCTACCGAGGCCTGGCACACCGAGTCGACGCCGGGATCCACCGCGACGTGATCGTGGCCCGCAAGAGCTGAGCCCGCACCCCGGCCGGGTGCCGACCGGGCCCTCACCCGTATCCGGTCGGCCACGACACGCCGCTGGGCGTGACCGTGGCCTCAAGATCTCGCTCGTGGACGACGGTGTGGTGTCGCTGGCACAGCAACGCGGCGTTCGAGCGGTCGGTCGTGCCTCCTCGAGACCACCAGCGCACGTGGTGCACGTCGCACCAGGTGGCCGGCACCGTGCACCCGGGAAAGGTGCACTCACGATCCCGGCGCCTGATCAGCAGCCGCTGAGCCGGGCTGAAGAGCCTCCGGCCCCGACCGAGGTCGAGCACCTGACCGTCACCTCCGAGCACCATCGGCAGGATCCGGGCGTCGCAGGCCATCCGGCGCACGACACTGGGCGAGAGCACCTCTCCACCCAGCGTCACCCCAGCGCCGCGCAGTCCTTCGAGGAGGGACTCGTAGGCGATCGTGACCACCACCTGCGCCCGGTCGCCGGTGCCCGGGACCGGCCCGGCGGGTGGCTCGCGGTCGCAGACTCCTCCGCCCGCGCCCCCACCAGCCCCTCCCCCTGCGCCAGTGCCGACCCCTCCGCTACCGGCTGCCACGGCCCGCTCGACGAGGGTCAAGAGGGCGTCGGCCCGACGCGTGGCGGGCCGCCGGGCGTCGCGCTCACCGGCAAGACCGGCAACCGGCGCCGACAGCGCCGCCACGGCCGCGTCGAGCAGCGCCACACCCTCTGGGTCCAGCTGGAGGCGGTAGACGCTCATCCCGGCCGGCCCCTGCGACTTCACGAGCGAACGGGCGAGCCGCTGTGCCCGCTCGAGGTCCTCGATGTCACGCGCGGGCTTGATCAGCCGACTCGCCCGACTCAGGAAGCGGGCGAGCTCGGCCGTCGACAAGCCGCGGGACCGACCTGGCCACGACGTCACTGCAGCGCCGTCCCCGTTCTCAGTCGCCACACCCTCGGTGGGGAGGTCGTCACCGGCCAGCTCGATCACGCTGCTCAACGTCGCGTGGAGGTCGTGATCGTCGGCGACGCCGCCTACGTCCTTGGTCCAGCGCGCGATCTGAGCGGCCTTCGTCACGGAGAGCCGCCCGTCCTCGACCGCTGCGGTCAGGGCGTCACGGCCAGGCTGACCCTCGGCCATCGCCTGGGCGACCGTCACCACGGCCGCCACGTCTCGGGGGTCGGGAAGCGGCGCCCACTGCCCCTGCGCCTGCCCCACCCAGTCGACGACGGAGAACCCGCGGGTAGACGCAGCCTCCCGCCCGAGCACCTCGCCGACACAGGCCAGCTCCAGACGAGCGAGGGCCGCTCGAGCGCGCCCCACCTGGCCGAGCACCGCTCGCAGTCCGTCGTCGCCCAGGGTAGACAGCCGCGCTAAGGCCTCGCGCTCCAGCTGCGTGGCCAGCTGGTGGAGGCGCTCGGGGCAGACGGCGTCACGGGCGGCGCGGTGGCCAGCGGCACGAGCCACCGCGCCGGCGCCGCCGCCCCCGACCTCGATCTCCCTGTCCATGATCCGAACGTAGGTCCGACCACCGACAAGCCACCGACAAGCCACCGACGGACGGCCCGATCACGTGCGACACGACCGTCGTTGTGGGTCAACGCTTTTCACACGAACCACAGGCGTCACTCCCCTTTCACAGGTTCTATTGCAAACATCTCTTTGCAGAGATACCTTTGCCATCATGCCCACTGACTCCGTCACTCCCAGCCCCCAGCAGCTGAAGGCGCTCACGCACCCGGCTCGCCTACGCATGCTCGGCATGCTGCGGGTCGACGGCGCGGCGACGGCCACGAGCCTCGCCCGGGCGCTCGGCCTCAACACCGGTGCGACGTCCTACCACCTGCGCCAGCTCGCCACCCACGGCTTCATCGAGGAAGACACCGAGCGCGGCAACGGCCGCGACCGCTGGTGGCGGGCGACCTCCGCGAGCACCCGCACCGCGAACCCGCCACCCGACGACGTCGAGGCCAACGACACCAACGAGGCCTACCTCCAGGCAGTGACCACGATCTACGCCGAGCAGCTCCAGCGCAGTGTCGAGGAGCTGCCCCTGCTCCCCCGCGCCTGGCGCGAGGTGGTCACCTACAGCGACTGGCGCCTGCGCATCAGCCCGGCTGGAGCGGCCCGCCTGCTCGAGCGGCTGCAGGAGGTCATCGAGTCGACCGAAGACGAGGTGGGAGACGACGCAGCGTCCTACGTCGTCAACGTCAACGGCTTCGTCCGACCCGGCCAGCTCGGGGGTGACCGATGACCACCACCGCCCCGAGCGCGACGCTCGAGACGGGCGCCCGCCGACGACCGCTCGTCGGCTGGCTGGTGGCCGACGTCATCTCGATCACGGGCACCCGGGTGTCGATGATCGCCATCCCGCTCTTCGTGCTGGCAGCGACCGGCAGCGCGACCCGGACCGGCCTCGTCGCCTTCGCCGAGCTGGTGCCCCTCATCGCCCTCAAGGCCCTGTGCGGGCCGGTCATCGACCGTCTCGGCGCCCGCCGGGTCGCGGTCACCTGCGATCTCGGCTCGACGATCGTCGTCGGCTCCGTCCCGATCCTGTATGCCGCCAGCCGGCTCCCCTTCGTCGCCTTCCTCGCCCTCGTCGCACTGGCCGGGGCCCTGCGTGGGCCGGGTGACGCCGCGAAGAACGCGCTGGCTCCGGTGGTGGCGGCCACGGCGAGGGTCCCCATGGAACGGGTCACCGGGCTGGCTGGCACGGCAGAGCGCACGGCCACGATGACCGGGGCGATCATCGCGGGTCTGCTCGTCGCGGCGACCGGGCCGGCGAACGCCCTGTACGTCGACGCGGGGAGCTTCGCCGCCTCCGCAGGGGTGCTGCTGTGGGGCATCGCGGCACCACTGAGTGCGAGCAACGACAGCGGCTTCGGCAGCCCCGAGAACCTCGACAACCCCGACAACCTCGACAACCCCGAGTCGCTCTCCTACCTCGGTCAGCTGCGCGCCGGATGGGACTTCCTGCGCACCGACCGGCTGCTGCTCGGGATCGCCGTCATGGTGGCGATGACCAACCTCATCGACCAGGCGTGGGTCTCCGTACTTCTTCCGGTGTGGGCCATCGACAGCACGCGCGGGGCCGCGGCCCTCGGGCTGCTGCTTGCGGTCTTCGGCGGGCTGGCCGCGCTCGGCGCGCTCTCCGCCGCGGTCTGGGCGGCCCGGCTGCACCGCCACGCGGTCTACCTCGGGGCGTTCCTCGTGGCCGGTCTCCCGCGGTTCCTCGTCCTGGCCTACGACACGCCGATCTGGGTCGCGCTCGTCACCTTCGGGCTGGGTGGCTTCGCCGCCGGCTTCATCAACCCGATCATCGGCGCCGTCGAGTTCGAGCGGATCCCTGCCCCTCTCGTGGGTCGGGTCTCGTCCCTCGTCACCTCGATGGCCTGGGGTCTGATGCCCCTGGGCGGCCTCCTCGGAGGCCTGCTCGTCGATGTGTGGGGTCTGCAGGTCGCCCTGGTGTCGTGCGGGGTCGGCTACCTCGCCGTGACGATGCTGCCGGCGATCGGCCCCACCTGGCGCGAGCTCGGCCGGCGGCCGAGCCCATGCGCCACCTGACCTTGCGCCACGGTCACGCGGTCGCGACCGGGAAGACCACCAACGACCGCGCCTGCGCCCGCGTCTCGTCCAGCATCGCCACGAGGTCACCGTCCGGGCCGATCGCCGCGACGACCGGCTCACCCACGAGCGCCGACGTGATCCGCTGCCCGTAGCCGATGGTCCGCGCCTCGTCGGCACTCACCGCGTGCACGACGAACTGCGCCCGCGCAGCCACACCCATCGGCACCACCGGGAGGCCACCGCCGCGCGGCTCCCCCACCGCCACGGCCTGCTCGGCCAAGGCGACGAGCCGGTCGAGCGGCTGCGCGACGTCGAGACCGAAGCGCCCGACGCGCGTGCGGCGCAGGGCGGTCAGGTGCCCACCCACCCCGAGCGCAGCACCGAGGTCGCGGGCCAGCGCCCGGACGTACGTGCCCGACGACACCTCCACGTCGACGTCGACGTCCAGCACGTCGAGCGCGTCGTCGGCGCGCAGGGCCAGCACCCCGAAGCGCGACACCCTGACCGGCCGCGACGCGAGGGCGACCGCCTCGCCACCGCGCACCCGAGCATACGAGCGCTTGCCGTCGACCTTGATCGCACTGACCGACGAGGGCACCTGCTGGATCGCCCCGGTGAGGGCGGCGATCCCGGCCCGCACCGAGGCCTCGGTCACGCCCGCAGCCGACGCGGTCGCGGTGACCTCGCCCTCGGCGTCATCGGTCACTGTCGCCTGCCCGAGCCGGATGGTCGCGGTGTAGGCCTTGTCGCAGCCGACCAGATAGGTCAGCAGCTTGGTGGCGCGGCCGATGCCGAGCACGAGCACCCCGGTCGCCAAGGGATCGAGCGTGCCGGCGTGTCCGACCTTGCGGGTGCCGCAGACCCAGCGGGCCTTGGCCACGACGTCGTGGCTGGTCCAGCCCGCCGGCTTGTCGACGACGAGCAGTCCGTCAGCGACCATCGTCCCCGGCGGGCTCGCCGCCGCTCACGGCCTCGGTCTCGGCCTCGTCGTCACCGTCGACCACCGGCTTCTTGTACGGGTCGGCCTCCCCCGCGTGCACCTTGCCCTCGCGGGCCTTGGCCAGCTCGAGGTCGGCCGCGATGGTGGCCGCGAGCACGTCCTCGAGGTGCGCCGCACCCTCGGGCAGCGCGTCCTGCATGAAGGCCAGGGTCGGCGTCAGCCGGATGCCGAGCTGCTGCCCGACCGCCGAGCGGATCCGCCCACGGGCGGTCTCGAGGGCCCGCGCGGTGTCCTGCTGCTCGAGGGCGGTGCCGAAGGCGGTGTAGAAGACGGTGGCGTTCTGCAGGTCACCGGTGACCCGGACGTCGGTGATCGTGATGAACCCGAGCCGCTCGTCCTTGATGCGGTATTCGAGGTACTCCGCGACGACGACCTTGATGCGGTCGGCGACCTTGCGGGCGCGTGCCGGGTCGGCCATGGCGTGCTCCTGCCTGGGTGGGTCGTGCTGGCTACTGCCCGGCCCGTATGGAGAGCCGGGGGATGTCAGGACACGCGGGGTCACCGCGCACGGGTGCGGGCGGGGGCGAAGGCCCCCGCCCGCACGCCGGGTGGAACGGGTCAGGCGCGCGGCTTCTCGCGCATCTCGTACGTCTGGATGACGTCCTCGAGCTGCAGGTCGTTGAACGACCCGAGGTTGATACCGCACTCGAAGCCCTCACGGACCTCCGTGACGTCGTCCTTGAAGCGCCGCAGACCCGTGATCTCGACGCTCTCGCCGATGACCGTGCCGTTGCGGAGGATGCGCGCCTTGGCGCCACGCTTCATCTCGCCCGAGCGGACGATCGAGCCCGCGACGTTGCCGAACTTGCTCGACCGGAAGATCTCGCGGATCTCGGCCTCGCCGAGCGAGACCTCCTCGTACTCCGGCTTGAGCATGCCCTTCAGCGCCTGCTCGATCTCGTCGATCGCCTGGTAGATCACCGAGTAGTAGCGCACCTCGACACCCTCACGCTCGGCGTAGACCGCGTTCTGGCCCTCCGCCTTCACGTTGAAGCCGATGATGATCGCGTCGGACGCCACCGCGAGGTTGATGTTGTTCATCGTGATGGCACCGACACCGCGGTCGATGATCCGCAGGTCGACCTCGTTGCCGACGTCGATCTGGAGGAGCGCATCCTCCAGGGCCTCGACGGCACCGCTCGCGTCACCCTTGAGGATGAGGTTGAGCGTGTCGACCTTGCCAGCAGCGAGCGCCTCGTTGAGGTCCTCGAGGCTGATCCGCTTGCGGGCCTTGGCCAGCGACGCGGCCCGCGTGGCGGCCTCGCGACGCTCGGCGATCTGGCGGGCCGTGCGGTCGTCGGGAGCCACGAGGAACGTGTCACCCGCGCCGGGCACCGAGGTCAGACCGAGCACCAGCACCGGACGGGCCGGGCCGGCCGAGTCGACGCTGTTGCCGTCCTCGTCGAGCATGGCGCGCACGCGGCCGAAGCCGGCACCCGCCACGATCGAGTCACCGACGTGGAGCGTGCCCGACTGCACGAGCACCGTCGCGACGGGGCCGCGGCCCTTGTCGAGGTGGGTCTCGATTGCGACACCGCGAGCGTCCTTGTCGGGGTTGGCCCGCAGGTCGAGCGATGCGTCGGCGGTCAGCAGGACAGCCTCGAGCAGGCTGTCGATGTTGAGCCCGCTCTTGGCCGAGACGTCGACAAACATCGTGTCGCCGCCGTACTCCTCGGCCACCAGGTTGTATTCGGTGAGCTGCTGCCGGATCTTCTCCGGGTTGGCGCCCTCCTTGTCGATCTTGTTGACCGCCACCACGATCGGCACGTTGGCCGCCTGCATGTGGTTGAGAGCCTCGACCGTCTGCGGCATGACGCCGTCGTCGGCCGCGATCACGAGGATCGCGATGTCGGTCACCTTCGCACCGCGAGCACGCATGGCGGTGAACGCCTCGTGACCCGGGGTGTCGATGAAGGTGATCGGGCGCTCAACGCCCTCGAGCTCGGTGACGACCTGGTAGGCACCGATGTGCTGGGTGATGCCACCGGCCTCGCCCTCGGCGACCTTCGACGAGCGGATCGCGTCGAGGAGCTTGGTCTTTCCGTGGTCGACGTGGCCGACGACGGTGACGACAGGCGGACGGGCGAAGAGCTCGTCGTCGTCCTCTGCCTCGAGCTCGGCCTCCAGGTCGATGTTGAACTGGCCGAGCAGCTCGCGCTCCTCGTCCTCGGGCGAGACGACCTGGATGTCGAAGCCCAGCTCGGCGCCGAGGAGACGGAACGTGTCCTCGTCCAGCGACTGGGTCGCCGTGGCCATCTCACCGAGGTGGAAGAGCACAGTGACCAGCGAGGCCGGGCTGGCGTTGATCTTGTCGGCGAAGTCGGTCAGCGACGCACCGCGCCGGAGACGGACCAGCGTCTTGCCGTCGCCGTGGGGCACCGACACGCCACCGATCGTCGGGGCCTGCATCTGCTCGAACTCCTGGCGCTTCGCGCGCTTGGACTTGCGCCCACGCACGGGACGACCGCCACCGCGACCGAACGCACCTGCCGTCGCGCCACGACCCGCGCCGCCACCACGACCGGCGAAGCCGGGTCGGGCGCCGCCGCCAGCGAAGCCGCCGCCGGCGCCACCGGGGCGACCGGGACCGCCGGCGCCACCGGGCCGACCGGGACCGCCCGCGGGGCGGGCGCCGGGACGGGCGACAGCCGAGCGGTCGGGCATCATGCCCGGGCTCGGACGCGGTCCACCCGGACGAGGTCCGGCCGGACCACCCGGGCCACCGGGACGCGGGCCACCGGGGCCTGCGCCCGGAGCGCCCGGAGCACCCTGACCGGGGCCACCGGGCCGCGACTGCGGGCGGGGCATGCCCTGGCTGGGGGCGAAGGGGTTGTTACCGGGACGCGCCGACTCGCGGGCCGCGGGCTGACGCCCCATTCCCTGGCTGGGCGCGAAGGGGTTGTTGCCCGGGCGCGGCGCGCCGGGGCGGGGCGCCGGACGCGGACCCGGGGTGGCAGCGCCACCCTCTCGAGGGGCCCGAGCCGCAGCAGGCGCCGCGGCCGGAGCAGGCGCTGAGGCCGGAGCAGGCGCTGCGGCCGGAGCCGACGCCGCGGCCGGTGCGGGAGCCGACGGTGCCGGGTCGGCGGGAGCCGGGCGGCTCGAGGCCGGCGCGGCAGCGGCCGGGCGGGCCGGAGCAGCCGGGCCCGGACGCGAGTCGGTAGCCGGGCGCGACGGGCCGGGAGCCGGAGCGGACGTCTGCGTCGGAACGGGGGCGGCCGCGGCAGCAGGGCTGGCCGGTGCCGGGGCGGCAGCAGCGGGAGCGGACGGAGCCGCCGGACCGGGCACGGGGCCCGGACGGGTCGACGACGGCACGGCCGTCGGCGCCGCGGCGTCGACGGGCGCGTCTCCACCCGAGCGCAGCTCGGTGGGGAACTTGTCCTTCGTCCGACGGACGACGGGGGCCTCGATGGTGGACGAGGCAGAGCGCACGAACTCGCCCTCCTCCTTCAGCCACGCGAGGAGGGTCTTGCTTTCTGCGCCGAGCTCTTTGGCGAGCTCGTAGACACGGACCTTGGCCACGTTTCTCCTTCTCTGGGTGGTCTGACCCCAGAGAAGTCTCTGCAGGCAGACCGGATTAAAGCTTGTTCATCGCTGAGTACTCATCGGGTGCTCATCAGCGTCTGACCCGCTTTCGGTTGGTCTTGTCGTTCCGGGGGTGTTCGTCGTGCGGCGACCTCGTCGAGGTGCTCCTTCACGGGTCCGACGTCGGGCCCGTGGGCCAGGCGCAGAGCCCGCGTGAACGCCCTGCGGCGCACAGCCTGCTCGAAGCAGTCCGTACTCGGGTGCAACCACGCACCTCGACCGGGCCGAGAACGGACCGGATCAGGTGTGAGGACGACGTCTCCGCCGTCGACGACAGTGGCAACCACCCGCAGGAGAACCGATCGGCTATCCCTGCCGCGACATCCCAGGCACATCCGCTGGGGTGTGAGGGGCTGCCGGGCACGGAGTCCAGTCCGATCGGTCACGGCCAACTCTACTCCTCCTTGGCCCCGGCCTCGTCAAGGACGGGCGGCGGCGCCGTGTCGGAGCGGATGTCGATGCGCCAGCCGGTGAGCTTGTTGGCAAGACGGGCGTTCTGTCCCTCTTTGCCGATCGCCAGCGACAGCTGGTAGTCGGGCACGGTCACCCGGGCCGCCCGGAGGACGGCGTCCACGATCTCGACCGACTGCACCCGCGCCGGTGACAGCGCGGCGGCGACGAAGGCCCGCGGGTCGACCTCGTAGTCGACGATGTCGATCTTCTCGCCCTGCAGCTCGGTCATGACCGCGCGCACCCGCGCCCCCATCGGCCCGATGCAGGCTCCCTTGGCGTTGACCCCGGCGATCTTGGCGTGCACGGCGATCTTGGTCCGGTGACCCGCCTCACGGGCGAGGGCCGCGATCTCGACCGTGCCGTCGGCGATCTCGGGCACCTCGAGCTTGAAGAGGGCACGCACGAGGTTGGGGTGCGAGCGCGAGAGGCCGATCTGGGGACCACGCGGCCCTCGCTTGACGCTCACGACGAAGCACCGCAGCCGGTCCCCGTGGCGGTAGCTCTCACCCGGCACCTGCTCGGCGAGCGGCAGGATGCCCTCGACGGTGCCGAAGTCGACGAGCACGTGCCCGGGGTTGCTGCTCTGCTGGATGACGCCTGAGACGATGTCGCCCTCGCGCCCGCGGAAGTCTCCGAGGATGGCCTCCTCCTCGAGGTCGCGCAGTCGCTGGACGATCACCTGGCGCGCCGTCGAGGCCGCCACCCGCCCGAACCCGTGCGGGGTGTCGTCGAACTCCGGGCCCGGCTCCGCACGCACCGGCCGCTCGCCCTCGTCGGCGGGCAGCAGGTCGCCCTCCTCGCGGGCGAGCACGACCACGTGGCCGGTCTTGCGGTCGAGCTCGACCCGGGCCAGACGTTGCGACCCGTCGGTGCGGTGGTAGGCCACGAGCAGGGCCTGCTCGATGGCCGGGATGAGGATGTCGAGACTGATCTCCCGCTCACGCTCCAGCGCCCTCAGGGCAGCGAGGTCAATGTCCATCGTCGGTCTCCTCGTCGGTCATGTCGTCGAACGCGTCAGTCACGTCTGTGTCGTCTGTGTCGTCAGCCTCGTTAGCCTCGTCGGCGTCGTGGGTCTCGTCGGGCTCGCTCGACCCTCCGGGCCGGTTGAACTCGACCTGCACCCGGGCCGAGGTCACCTCGTCGAGGCGCACCTCGCGTCGGCTCGCGGGCTGCTTCCTGGCCGCCGGCACCTCGAGGCTCGCCACCGCCCCGTCGGGGCCGTCGGTCACCGACACGAGCCGGGCAGTCACCACGTCTCCCGACTCGAGCACGAAGGCGACGAGCCGCCCGACGTTGCGGCGGAACGAGCGGAACCCGCGCAGCGGTCGGTCGATCCCGGGTGAGCTCACCTCCAGCGTGTAGCCGGCGCTGCCCATCAGGTCGGCAGACCCGTCGGGCTCCTGCCCCTGCGGGATGCCGTGGGTGCCGTCGAGCACGTCACTCACCAGCCGGGTCGCCTCGGCCACCTCGTCGAGGGACAGCGGAGGCACCGTGCTCGTGCCGTCGTGGCCAGCCAGGTCGCGCAGGTCGCGGTCGACGGCGACCCGCACCACCCGTCGTCGTCCGGTCGGCACGATGCTGAGGTCGTCGAGCACCAGCCCCAGCTCTGAGAGGGGGCCGACGAGCGCCGACCTCACCTGGTCGTCCACCATGTCAGCCTCCTGTTCTCGAATGTCGCCACGCACCGCGAGCAGCCCGAGAGGACCAGCCCGACCAGGGTGCGCGACGTGTGCAGTCTACCGAGCGACAGGAGGGGGCACGTACGCGACGGAACTGCGCCCAGGATGCCCACATCGGGTCTCAGACCTGACAGCATGACCCCATGGCACCGGCAGTACCGCCCACACCGGGCCGGCCCTCGCGCCGGGTGCTGCTGCACACCCTGGGCGGCGGCGGGTCCCTGCTCGCCCTCGTGGCCCTGTCCGGCTGTGGGCTGCGTCTCGAGCACACCACGCCTCCCCCTGCCGCCGCCCGCGTCCCGGTGCCCGACGAGGCCGCGCTGCTGCGGGTGCTCACGGCCACGGCGTTCCTCGCGCCGCTGGCGGCGCGGGTGCGCCCGGTGTCGCCGGCCTCCGCCCGTATCGCCGTCCTGCACCGACAGCACCTGGGCGTCGTGCGTGACCGGCTGCGCACGGCCGGCGTGCCCGACCGCATCCTGGGTGCGGCGGCACCCCCGGCCACACCGGCCCCCTCGGACGCCTCCACGACGTCACCGCCAGCCACCGCTGCGGTGCTCGCACGGGCCCAGGCCACCGCCCTCGCGTCCGACCTGCTCGTGGTGCTGCCCCGGCTGGGCGCAGCCAACCGGCCTCTCGTGGCCTCCATCGCCGCGTGCACGGCGGCCAGCACGGCCGAGCTCGGTGCGACCGTCACCTGGCCGGTCGGCGACGCCCTCCCGGGTGTCGCCGCCGCTGCGCTGCTCGACACGTCCCGTGCGGTGGCCTACGGGCTGGAGGTGGCAGCCGCCCGGGTGGCCGGCGACGAGCGAGCCGCCCTCCTCGCGGCCCTGACGACCGTGCGACGGAGGGTCTCCTCCCTGCTGGATGCCGCCGGTGGGTCGGCCCGGCCGCAGCCCCTGGGCTACCCGCTGCCGTTCGCGGTCACCAGCGCCGCCACGGTGCGCCGCCTCGTCGAGCACCTCCTGACCGGTCTCGTGTCCCGCGGGCTCGACCCCCTCACCACGGGCGCGGTCGCGCCGGGGTCCACCGCGGTGACCACGGTCGTGCGGCTGCAGGCCGATGCCGTCGGCCTCGCCCGTGCCTGGGGCGTCACCCCCACGGCCTTTCCGGGGATGGCGGCATGAACGTCGACATCCCCGCCCGCTTCGCGCGGTCCGTCGAGGCCCGGCCCGCCGACGCGCTCTCGCCGGCCGGGACGCCCTCCGGCTCCGACTGGATAGCGGCGCTCCCGCGGCTGGTCGGCTCGGTCCTCGACGACTGGCAGCTGGCGCCCGACGGCCACTCCCGCACAGGTCGGTGCGCCCTCGTCGTGCCGGTGCGGACCGCCGACGACCGGCCCGCGATGCTCAAGCTGACCTGGCCTCACCTCGAGGCCCGTGGTGAGCACATCGCCCTGCGTCACTGGGACGGACGGGGCGCCGTGCAGCTCCTGCGGGCCGACCCGCACCGCCTGGCGCTGCTGCTCGAGCGGCTCGACCCCTCGGACCTCACCGGCGTGTGGGTCGACGAGGCCTGCGAGGTGATCGGGGGGCTGCTCGCCGAGCTCGTGGCGCCGGCGATCGCCCGCATCCCGACCCTCAGCGCGTATGCCGCCCGCCAGGCGGCCGCACCGGCCCCGGCTGCCCTGCCGCCGCGCTTCGCCGACCAGGCCCGGCACCTGGCCGCCGACCTGGCGACCGACCCGGGGGTGGATGCGCAGCTGCTCCATACGGACCTGCACTTCGCCAACGTGCTCGCCGGCGGCCGGGTGCCCTGGTTGGCCATCGACCCCAAGCCGATGGCCGGCGACCGGGCCTTCGAGGTGGCCCCGGTGCTGTGGAACCGCGCCGACGAGCTCGGCTCCGGATCGGCCGTCCGGTGGAGCCTGCGCCGACGGGTCGAGGTCGTGTGCGACGCAGCCGGGATCGACGAGGCGAAGGCCCGCGCGTGGGCCGTCGTGCGGGTCGTCGACTGGGCGCGGGACCTCGCGCCCGGGTGCGACGACGCCGGTCTGGCCGTGTCGATCCTCAAGGCCGTGAACGACTGATGGCGCTGCGACTGGTGCCTGACCGCCCCCTCGACGACTGGGACCGGCTGCTGCACGCGGTGCCGCAGATGGGCTACGTCTACGGCGTCTCCCGCACGCAGGTCACCCGTGCGTGGGACCGAGAGGTGCCGTCGTGGGCCAGCGGGATGGGTCGGCTGCTCACCGCGGCGCAGGTCACCCCCGTGACGATCGAGGGGGTCGACTACGAGATCCTCGGCTGGGAGCGCCGCGGTGGCGGTCGCACCGGATGGCTCTGCCCGCCACCGACGAACGCGGCGCTGCCGTCCTCGGCCCATCCGCACCACGCCGAGCTGCTGGGCGCGCTGGGGGGCATCTTCGAGCGCTGGCAGGAGCCCACGACGTGGTTGAGCGGCAGCACCGAGAGCCTGCTGCGGCCCCAGCTGCGCCACTCCGCCGACTTCCTGCACGACCACACCTGGCGCTGGGAGGAGGACGGCCTCGAGCTGCCGATCGACCCGGCGCAGTGGTATTCCGTCAGCGACGACGCCAACGGCAACGCCACGCTGTGCCACCGGGTCGACGGCGACGTGCTGCGCTGGGCCCCCCACGACGACTTCTACACCAAGCGCCAGCTCGAGGACTGCCCCGAGGGCACGCTCTACCGCATCGACGGCACCCCCGACTTCCGGCTGTGGGTCGAGCAGCTCGCCCTGCAGTGGCTCACGGTCGTCTGGGCGTGATCGCGGGCGCCCCGGTACTGTCGGCTCGAGGCACATCGCGACGCACCGGCACCACCACCGCACCCACGAGGGGGACGCTGCATGACTGAGCAGGGCGGTCAGGCCGAGCCGGCGGCCGACCTGCGGGGGGCGGGGCTGCCGTCGCAGGCGCTGCGGCAGCGCGCGGGTGCCTTCGCCACCGAGCTGCTCGAGCTGCCGCCCCGCTCCCCCGGGTTCGCGGTCAAGGTGGCCTCCATCAGCTCGATGGGTGAGCCCGACGTGCGAGCGGCTGCGGCGCTGAGCGACCGCTTCCTGAGCCGCGACGTCGGGTCGGCACCGGGGCGACCCGACGCCCAGGGGCTGGTGGCGGACGCCCTGTCGCGTCTGCGGGGGGTGGTGTCACGGCTCGCACCGGCAGGCACCGCAGGAGGTGGCCTGCGTCGACTGCTGCGCCGACTGCCAGGAGACGACTCCCTCGCCGACTACTTCGCCGGGTTCGACTCCGCACAGGACGAGCTCGACGTCATCCTCGTCGACCTCGTGGGCGGTCAGGACGGCCTGCGTCGCGACAACGCGGTCATCGAGGCCGAGCGCGCCTCGGCCCTCGCCCTGCTGGCCCGTCTCGAGCAGTACGAGGACCTCTGCGCCCAGCTCGACGCGGTGCTGGTGAGCGAGGCCGACGCGTTGACGGCCGCTGGCCGCGGCGACGCAGCCGACGTCGTGCGCGCCGAGGCCCTCACGGCCGTGCGCCGACGGCGGGTCGACCTGGCGACCTCGCACGCGGTCACCTTGCAGGGCCAGCTCGTCCTCGACGTCGTGCGCGACACCAACCTCGAGCTGATCCGCGGCGTCGACCGGGCCCAGCGCACGACCCTCGTGGCGCTGCGCACCGCCGTCGCCGTCGCTGAGGCGAGGCAGCACCAGACGCTGGTGCTCGGTCGCATCGCCGGCCTCGGGGCCGTGGTCGAGCGGGCGCTCGAGCCGGGGGCGTCGCCCGACGACCTCGGGCGCCTCACCACCGCCTTCAACGAGGTCGTCGCGAGCATCGACGCGATCGACGACCTGCGGTCCCGGTCCCGGGCTGCCATCGAGGCGGGGCGGCGGTGAGGCGCTGGCTCAGGCGCGTCGCCGGCGACGAGGCGGTCGACCCGGCCGTGGCACCGACGGCGCGACGCGACGATCCCGCGGCGTTGCGTGACGCGCTCGACGCCCTCGTCTCGCTGATCAACGCCAACGCCGGGCAGATGCCGACGCGGGCGCTCGTCGACGCCCGCCGGCTCACCGACACCCTGGCCGAGATCGTCGACACGACCTCCACCCGTCCGCTCGACACGTATGCCGTCATCTCCCTGCGCAGCACCATGGACGACTACCTGCCGACCACCCTGCGGCGCTACCTCGCCCTGGACCACACCCAGCGAATCGACACGTCGGCGACCGACCAGAGTGCGAACGACGCACTGCTGCAACAGATCGAGGTCCTGCAGCAGTCGGTGACGGCGAGCCTGCTCGCCGTTCGGCAGCAGGACGCACAAGCCCTCATGATCCAAGGTAGCTTCTTGGAAACCCGCTTCTCAGGATCGGATCTCGACATCTGATGGCTGCTCCGATGGTCCGCGGCGCCAACGTCGCCCTCACCCGTGAGATCCCCTCGCTGCGATCGGTCGTGCTCGGCATCTCACTGGCCCCCGCCGACTCGGTGCTGGCCGACAACCTCGTGGTCGCCACCATCCTGTGCGACGCCGGGGGGCGGGCGCTGTCGCACGAGCACTTCGTGTTCTTCAACCAGCTGAGCTCACCCGACCGGTCGGTCACCCAGCTCGCCGCGTCGGCGGGTCGCGACACCGAGCAGATCGAGGTCGACCTGCGTGACGTGCCCGCCGACATCGAGCGCATCGTCGTCGTCACCTACATCAACGAGGGCATCGCCGCCAACCGCTCGCTCGGTCAGCTGCGCTCGGCCACGATCCGGGTGCTCGACCTGGCCGGCGACGTCGAGCTGGTCCGCTCCGAGGACCTCGCTCCGGGCCTGAGCACCGAGACCGGGCTGGTGCTGGGCGAGCTCTACCGCCACGACAACGGGTGGAAGTTCAAGGTCGTCGGGCAGGGCTACACCTCCGGGCTGGTGTCGATGGCGGCCGACTTCGGGCTGGAGCTGTGACCCGTCTCGACCCCGCTACGGCCAACCCACGCACCGACCTCCCATGGCTGCGACACCGGCGCAGCGCCGAGCCGCCTCCTCCCGTCACCGCTCCCCCGCGCACGAGCCCGCTCGACCTCTCCACCGCGCCAGCGACCCCAGCAGCGCCAGCCGCCCCAGCCGCCAGCAGCCTCGACCTCACGCTCCCGCCCCCCGCGGGGTCGAACGCCCTCGACCTCGGTCCACCACCGCCCCTGCCCTCACCCGAGGGCCGTGCAGACCGTGCCCGTGGTGGCCCCGCCGACCTCGCCCCGGGTCCAGGGTCCATCGCCCGGTACGAGCCGCGTCGGGTGCGAGCCGGCGACGACGTGCTCCTCGCCGGGTCGTCGCCCACGGTGACTCTCACCCGGCTGCAGTCGGGCACCGGCGCGGTCCGGGTGCGACTGGTGGCCTCGGGCGCCACGTCGGACCTCCGCCTCGGGTGCGCCTACCAGCTGGTCGACGGCACCGGGCTCGTCCGACGGGACCCCGGCCCCCAGACCGCCCCCGCAGACGGTCGACGACCCGTGATCAGGGCGTCGTACGACGCAGGTGAGGTGCTCACCGTCGACCTCGTGCAGGTGCGACGGCTCAGCCGGATGGTGGTCTTCCTCTCGTCCGCCACCGGCCAACCCGTCCAGGCCAGCGGCACTCTCGTCGTCGAGATGCTCGCCGGCACGAGGGTGCGGATCCCCCTCGACCGGTCTAGGAGGGCCGCTGGCCCGGGGGTGCTCGTCCCGCTGTCGATCTACGACGTCGACGGTGAGATCGTCCTGCGCAACGAGGGCATCGTGGTCGACGGTCCTGTGCGCGCGGCAGCCCTCGCTTTCGGCTTCGACCGCATCACCTGGGTCGACGACCACACCCCGCTGGTCTGACCCGACACGTGCCGCCCGGCGACCGCGGCCGGTCGGCGACGAGCGGAGGCTACTTGCGCCCGGCCTTCCATTTCATGCCCCAGCCGTAGGCCTCGTCGAGGGCTGACTGGCCGGTGTAGAACTGCACCTCACGGTTGACCACGAGCTCGCCACCACGGTTCTCCAGGAGCGCGATCGCGCACATGCTCGCGCCCTCGCGCGACTCGTCGAGCCGCACCTCGATCGGGGCACCCTGCGCGGGCATCAGCGTGACCACACCGTCGGCCGCCGCCCAGTTGGGGACCCCCTCGTAGATGAAGGCGAAGACGAGGATGCGCTTGATCCTGGCGAGCTGCCCGAGGTCGACGTAGAGGTTCTCGCCACCGCTGTTGGTGCCCGAGCGGTCGTCGCCGTCGAGCCAGACCACGGGCGGCCCGTCCTCGCGGTTGCGGAAGAGCCCCCCGAGCGCCTGCACGACGCTCTTCGACCCGTCGGTCAGCTCGTAGAGGCAGCCCAGGTCGAGGTCGATCGCCGGGCTCGACGCGGCCATCGCCCGCTTGAGGAAGTTGCCACCGCTCGGGGCCGCGGGGCGGGCGTTCCAGTTGAGGTTGACCCGCAGCTGCCCGGTCGACTGACCCCGCTTGGTCAGCGAGACCGTGGGCGCCGCCTTGGTCAGGCTGACGGCTCCCTGGGGGGCGGCCGGAGAAGGTGGGGCAGCCGGGGTCGCCGGGCTTGCCGAGGGTGCCGGGGCAGCCGGGTTCGTTGCCGCCGGCGGGGTGGGGCGCTTGGTGTAGTCGATGGCCATGGGTTCTCCAGTCGTGGACGGCCACGGCGTGCACGGACGCGTCGGCCGGTCGGGGTCAGCGGGTGGGTGGTGCGGGGGCCGGGTCCACGCGCCACTGACAGCAGCGCGTGGACCCGCACTCAGCGGGATCAGCCGGGATCAGCCGGCCATCGCGGGTTGTCGGCGGTTGCGCACCAGCGACGAGACGAAGGCGGCGGCGATGAAGCCGACGCCGATCAGACCGGTGACGATCTCGGGAACCTCCGTCTTGATGCTGACGAAGAGGATCACCGCGAGCGCCCCGATCGCCCAGTGCGCCCCGTGCTCGAGGTAGACGTAGTCGTTGAGCGTGCCCTTACGGATGAGGAACACCGTCAGCGACCGGATGTACATCGCACCGACGCCGAGGCCCGTGGCGATGATGAAGATGTCCTGCGTGATGGCGAAGGCGCCGATGACCCCGTCGAAGGAGAACGACGCGTCGAGCACCTCGAGGTAGAGGAACAGGAAAAACGCCGCCCGCCCGGCAGCCTTGGCCACACCGGTCGGGCCCGTCGAGGCCGCGGTGTCGGGACCGTCCTCAGCCTCGTCACCAGCCCCCTCGAAGAGCGCCCCCAACCCGTTGACCAACAGGTAGGTCACGACACCGAGGGCCCCGGCCACCATCACCGTCGAGGGCGTCTGAGCCAGCAGCTCGGCGGTGAGGACGAGCACGACGAGACCGACCACGACCGAGACCTGGTCGAGCTTGCCGATCCGGGCCAGCGGCCGCTCGAGCCAGGTCAGCCACCGGATCTCGCGGTCCTCGAAGATGTAGTCCAGGAACAGCATGAAGAGGAACATCCCACCGAAGGCGGCGATCGACGGGTGGGCCTGCTTGAGCAGGTAGGCGTAGGTGCCGGGCTCGTCGGCCAGCCCGCCCTTGATCGCGAGCTGCACCGCCTCGACCGGGTTGAGGCCGGCCGTGACCGCGACGATGAGCAGCGGGAACAGCAGCCGCATCCCGAAGACGGCGATGACGATGCCCACGGTGAGGAACATCTTCTGCCAGAAGGCGTTCAGCTTCTCGAGGATGGTCGCGTTGACCACGGCGTTGTCGAAGCTGAGCGAGATCTCGAGCACGATGAGGATGGCCACGAGGGTCAGCGCCTTCACCCCGCCGATGGCCAGGGCGCCCACGAGGGCCACGACGGTGATCCCGAAGGACCACCCGAAGATGCGCAGGATCACCGGGTGCTCCCGGTGGTCGGCGGTGCGAGGGGAGTGCTGTCCGCCATCAGACGTTGACGCCGAAGTCGCGGGCGATGCCCGCGAGCCCCTCGGCGTAGCCCTGGCCCACGGCGCGGAACTTCCACTCCGTCGCGTTGCGGTAGAGCTCGCCGAAGACCATGGCCGTCTCGGTGGAGGCGTCCTCGCTGAGGTCGTAGCGGGCGAGCTCGGCGCCGTTGCTCTGGTCGACGACGCGGATGAAGGCGTTTTGCACCTGCCCGAAGGACTGGCTGCGGGTGGCGGCGTCGTAGATCGACACCGGGAAGACGATCTTCTCCACGGCGGAGGAGACCCCGCTGAGGTTGACCTTGATGGCCTCGTCGTCGCCCTCGCCGGCTCCGGTCAGGTTGTCGCCGGTGTGCTCGACCGACCCGTCGGGTGAGGTGAGGTTGTTGAAGAAGACGAAGTGCTGGTCGTCGACGGCCTTGCCCGCGGTGTTGAGCAGGATCGCGCTGGCGTCGAGGTCGAAGTCGGTGCCGGTCGTGGTGCGCACGTCCCACCCGAGACCGACGGTGACCGCGGTCAGGCCGGGAGCGAGCTTGGTGAGGCTGACGTTTCCGCCCTTGGTCAGGCTGACTGACATGAGTGCTTCCTCCAGAGATGGTGCGTCCGGGGTTGGCACCCCGGGCGGCGATCGGTTCCCCCACATGGGAGGAGTGGCAATACTGTCTGTACGAAGCCTGTCAACGCACGACCGTCCGTCGACGTGCCCGTCATGACACTCTGCCACGCAACCAGACCGCGATCTCCTCACCGGCCCGCACGCCGACCGACGAGGTCACCTCGACGTGCGGGCGGATCCACCCCGCGTCGGCCAGCTCGCCGTGCCGGGGCCGGATCGCCGCCGACGCCCACTCGAGCAGGTCGGCGTCGAGCAGGGAGTCACCGGCGGCGACGGCACGCCCGGCCCCCGTCCGCTGCATCACCTCGTCGGCTGCGGACGACTTCGTGAGCGGGGTGGGCACGACGTAGAGCTTGCGGCCCTGCAGGGAGACCCCCCACCCGTGCCGCGCGGCCTCCCCCTCGAGCTGCTCGAGCCACGCCGCGGGCAACCGGTCCCGGTCGACGACGAGGTAGCAGAACAGGTCGTCGGCGACCCGCACCCGCTCGACGAACGCTGGCTCGGCTGTTGCCTGGGCGACGAGCCGGGTGACCTCGCCCAGCACTTCGGGCAGCGGCGCGCTGCCCGAGCCGAGTCGTCGTACGACGTCCTGGTGGTGGTCGTCGTCGACCACGCCGTCGACGAGCAGGTGACCGCCGTTGGCGCAGATCGCGTAGCGCGGTGCGGGTCCGGGCAGCCGCACCCGGAGGAACTGCTCGACCGTGCGGGTCGTCGTGGGCACGAGCCGGCCCGTGGCGGCCAGGTCGACGAGGATGGGGACGGCGCGGTCGGTGACGAACGACTGCGGGGTACCGTCGTAGACCTCGACGCAGGTCGTCGTCGACGTCGGCGGGTCAGCGAGCGCGCCGAGGGCGTCGACCGCCGACCGGGAGTAGATGAGGGTGCGGTCGAGGTCGCTGAAGGCGACCGTCCCCGCGCTGGCCGGGGTGGTCACGCCGTCGGGGCCGTGCGGGGCCGGATGAGACCGACGCAGGTGAAGGGCAGGCCGGGCACCGGCACGATCTCCACGCCGCGCTGCCGGGCCAGCAGCAGCACGTGCGCCAGCTCGCCGTCCTCGGCCAAGGCGTCCGGGCGCACGAGCACCTTCCACGGCACCCGTCGCAGCAGCACCCGGGTCGTCTCACCGACACCCGGCTTGACGAGGTTGACGTCGTCGATGCCGTAGCGAGCGCTGATCTGCTCGACGCTGGCCCACCCGGTCCACCTCGGCGCCTCCACCGGCAGCGGCTGGGCCGCGGCGGCAGCCACCGCCGCGGCCACCCCGGCGAACTCGGCGGTGACCGCGTCGAGGAAGGTCGCCGACACGTCGGCGGGCGCCAGCTCGGCGTAGAACTTCGCCCCGTGGAAGTCGTCCGGCCCGATGAGGTCGGCGTTGAGCACGGTGCGCGAGACGAGACCGGAGACCGTGGAGTTGAGGCACGCCGACGGGATGAGGTAGTCCTCGCGGGTGCCGTGCAGCCGCACGCACTCCCCCGGGTCGGCGAGCACGGCCAGGTCGGGTGAGAAGCGTGTGCCGAGAACGGTGTTGACCGCCCGCACCGACGCAGCGAGCTCGCGGGTGATCGCACCCTTGCCGGTCCAGCCGTCGACGAAGGCGATGTCGGCCGGGTCGTGGTGCTCGCGCAGGTGGCGCAGCGCCACCTCGTCGATGCCGCGGCCCCGCACGATCGACAGGGTGTAGTGGGCCGGGTCGAGGCCGTGCGACGCCTGCGCCCACCGGCGCATCAGCACGCCGACGGGCGTGCCCGCCCGGGCCAGGGACGCGAGCACGACCCGGTCGCCGCGCTCCTGCAGCACGCGCTCGGTCACGAGGCCCACGGCATACGCGACCTTGGCGGCGGAGCGGCTGAGGGCCTGCGTGAAGAGCTGCTGGTAGTCCTCGCTGGGCTGGTACTCGATCGGCAGCGACTCGGCGTAGTGCGCCTGGCCGCGCTGGATGGCCTCCTCGCGCTCGTGCGTGGGGGCCTCGAGCGGCACGTGCGACAGGTCCGTCAGGAGCCACGCGACCTCGTCGGCGCGGTAGGAGCCGAAGGCCGGGCCGGTCAGGGGCGCCGGGGTCACGCGGGGACCCCCACGGGGTCGTGTTGCGGCAGGACGACGAGCACGACGCGGTCGGCCGCCCGGGCCAGCTGGGGCACGAGCCCGCCGGGAGCGGTCAGCTCGGGCCGGTCGCCCCGGGCGTCGACCACGAGCACCACGACGTCGAAGCGGTCAGCGGGGTCCGAGGCGGGCGCCGAGATGTTGTAGGCGTAGCGGGTGGCCGGGCCACCGGCGGGGTCGTCGTGGGCCGGGAAGGTCAGGGCGGAGCGCACGGGGTAGCCGGGGTCGTCGACGACGAGGATCGGTGAGCTCGTGGTCGTCGACGAGGTGACGACCGCCCCGTCGGGCCCCGCGAGCTCGAGCGCGAGGGCCTGTGCGAGGCGCAGCGGCGCATACATCAGCTCTTCGAAGCCGAGCACGTGGACCCGGCGGCCCGGGCCGCACGCCGTCGCGACCTCTCCGGCGAGCGCCGTGACGGCCGCCTCGAGGGCGGCGCGGTCGCCCGGGAGGAAGCCGTGACGCCCACCCTCCTTCACGTCGGGTCCCCAGGCCGCGGCCCGCGGGACCACGCGCACGACGTCGCCCGTCAGGCCGCCGCGGGGAGGCGGGCTCGCGCAGATCGACTCCTGCGCCGTGACCACCCGCTCCCCCCGGGCCAGCACGTCGGGCGGCAGGTCGATCGAGCCGGTCGCGAGCGCCACCACGTCGACCGCGGCGCCGAGGCTGGCCGTCTCGGCGGTCATGCGCTCACGGTCGGCCAGCGAGCGCAGGTCGACCAGACTGGCCAGCACGTAGTGAGCCCGCGGGTGGGTCTGCTGGAGCGCGGCGATCGTCTGCAGCGCCGTCGAGCCGGTGGAGATCTCGTCGTCGACGAGCACGAGGGGGCCGTCGCCCTCGAGGGCCGACAGCAGCTGGGGGTCGACCGGCAGGAGCAGGTGGTCGGCCGCGTGGCTGTGCGACTCCTCGAAGCCACCGAGGGGCACCACCTGCTCCACCCGGCGGCGCGTCGAGTGCAGGTACGGCGCGTCGAGCACGTCGGCGACGATGTGGCCCAGGGCGGTGGCGGTCTCGGCGTAGCCGAGGACCACGAACCGGCCCCGGTCGGGCCGGCCCTCCAGCCGCGTCAGCCTGTGTGCCTCGAGCGCCTGCGCCACCAGCGCGCCGAGGCGGCGACCGCCGTCGTGCACGACGTCGGGGTCGGTGGGCACGTGCTTGCCGAGCACTCGTGAGACGAGCAGGTGGGCCCGACGGGGGTTGCGTCGCACGGCCAGCCCGACGAGCGAGGTGAGCGGCGCGCCGTCCGCGCTCGACCCGCTGTGCAGGTGCACGTCGAGGACACGCTCGACCCATTCACCGGGCCACACCTGCGTACTGGCGGGGGAGTCGGTCAGGGGCACGAGGCCGTCAGAGGTGCGCGGCGATGGCCGGCAACAGGTCCTTGAAGGTGCGACCCGTGGCCGGGGCACCGATCGCGGTCATGGCCCAGCCGCCGCCCTCACGGGTCAGCTTGGCCATGATCTGCGCGTTGTGGGTGCCCGAGCCGGTGAGCTCGTACCGCGCGGTCTCGGTGTCGGTGCTCTCGTCGACCACCCGACAGAACGCGTTCTCGATCTGCGAGAAGTCCTGTCCGGTAAAGGAGTTGACGGTGAAGACAAGCGTCTGCACCGTCGTCGGCACCCGGGTGAGGTCGACCTTGACCGACTCGTCGTCGCCGTCGCCGTCACCGGTGAGGTTGTCACCGGTGTGCTGGATCGACCCGTCCTTGCTCGTCAGCTGGCCGAACCACACCTGGTCGACGAGACCACCATTGCCGTCGAAGAGCAGGCACGAGGCATCGAGGTCGATGGTCTGCGACTTGCGGCCCCCGAAGAGGCCCCTCTTCTTGACGGCGTCCCAGCCCAGGCCCATCTTCACCCGGGTCAGCGACTCGCCCTGGCCCTTGGTCAACGAGACGCGCTGTCCCTTGCTCAGGTTCACGGTCATGGTGCTCTCCTCGTGGAGTCGGTGTGGTGCGGCGTATCAGTCGGTTCACTCGACCCTATGCTGCGGGGCAACGAGAGGAGGGAACACGGCCCATCCCCCGCCCGTTGGCGGGAGGCACACCCGTGCGCGTCGAGAGTCACCGGGGAAGAGGTCCCGTCATGCAGATCGTGGGGCACCGCTCCCAGCGCCATTTCGCTCACCTGCCGCAAGGGGTCAGGGAGGGGATCTTCGCCCATGCACCCGAGCCGTTCGACGTCTCGAGCCCGCTCGGCGACGTCGGCACGGCGCTCGGGGCCACGCTCTACCTCCCGGCGACGCGCCCTCACCTGACCGACGACCTGCTGCGGCAGGGGGCTCGCGGCGTGGTGAGCGCGGTGGTCTGCCTGGAGGATGCGATCGCCGACTCCGAGGTCGAGGGCGCGCAGGCGCACACGATCACCTCGCTGCGCCGGCTCGCCGAGCGGCTGGCCACGGCCGACGCGACCGCCCCGCTCGTCTTCGTCAGGGTGCGCCACCCGGAGCAGATCGTCGACATCGCCACCGCGCTGGCCGAGCCCCCGGCGCCGGGGGGGTCGGACGTGCTCGCCGGCTTCGTGCTGCCGAAGTTCACTGCGGCGTCGGGGGCCGGCTTCCTGCAGGCCCTCGCGCACGCCTCCCGCGCCGTCGGTCACCCGCTGCTGGCCATGCCCGTGATCGAGTCGCCCGAGGTCGTGCACCTCGAGACGCGCCACGCCGCGCTGGCGGGGGTGGCGGCGCTGCTGGCCCAGCACCGCGACGTCGTGCCCGCGGTCCGCATCGGCGCGACCGACCTGTGCGCCGCCCTCGGCGTGCGCCGCTCGCGCGAGCTCACGGCCTACGACATCGGGGCGGTCGCCGCGACCATCTACGACGTCGTCAACGTGCTGGGGCGGGCCGACGGCACCGGGTTCGTCATCAGTGGGCCCGGGTGGGAGTACTTCGCCGACCGCAGCCGGCTCTTCAAGCCCCAGCTGCGCGAGACCCCGTTCGCGGCGCTGACGGGCCCTGACCTGCGGCACGCCCTGATCGACCGCGACGTCGACGGTCTCATCCGCGAGATCGTGCTCGACCAGGCGAACGGGCTCACCGGCAAGACCGTCGTGCACCCCAGCCACGTGCCCGTCGTGCACGCGCTGTCGGTCGTCTCCCTCGAGGAGCACTGCGACGCGCTCGACGTGGTGGGCCAGCAGGCCCGTGGCGGAGGGGTGCTCGCGTCGGGCTACCGCAACAAGATGAACGAGTCAGGGCCTCACCTGGCGTGGGCCGAGCGCACCCTCGTGAGGGCGCGGATGTACGGCGTGGCCCGCGAGCAGGTCGGGCCCGTCGACCTGCTCGCCGCGCTCGACGCCTAGCGGACGCGCTCGGGCCTCGCCCAGAGCGGCACCTCGAGCCACGACCGGATGCCGAGGGCCCACTGCGGCGGCACGCCCGGCCGCGCGGCGGCGTCGGCCAGGCCGGTGATGGCGTCGAACCGGCCGTACATGCCGAGGAGGTAGAGGTGGCCCCGGGTCGATACGTCGGGCTCGGGGCCGGGGTCGGTCATCAGCGCCAGGGCCGACCGTCGCACCATCTCGACGACGTCGTCCGGGCCGTAGCCCTCTGGGGCCGTCTGCATCGGGGTCTGGGCGTTCGCGACGCTGACGAGGGCCTGGGTGGCGCGGGTCGGCTCGGTCGACGGGTCGAAGGCGAGCTCGAGCATCCACGGCACGGCCGTGGGGGGCAGGAGCCACGCCAGCACCGACAGGGCCTCGTCGATGACCGGCTCGCGGTCCTGCTCCAGGGCCCAGCGCAGGGCTCGGGCATAGGTCTCGCCGACCACGTCCCGCTGGGGCGAGAGCATCAGGAGCGACAGCGCCGTGCCCCGTGAGTCCTCGGCGCTGAGGCCGGCCGCCGTGCGCAGCAGGGACGCGAAGACAGGGTGCAGGGCGCCGCGCGGGCTCTGGGCGGCGGCGAGGCGCCGCTCCACCTCGTCGGCCAGCGTGGTGACCTGCTCGTCGCCCAGCGCACCTCCGTGCTCGATGATCCGCCCCACCCGGCGACGAGTCGTCTCGGACAGCAGATCGGCGACCACCGTGCATCGCTCGGGTCCGTCGAGCACCTCGAGGAACGAGGCCGCAGAGCGGTGCACGCGGTGCGACGCCGTGCTGTCGTCGAGTGCCTCGACGGCGTACCGACCCATCTGGGTGAGCTGCCGAGGTGAGACGACGGCCTGGTTCACCATGCTGCGGGCCATCCACATCAGGGAGAAGTGGGCGGCCGGCCCGATCGGGTTGCGCAGGTGACGCAGCACGAGCTCGACCGGCTCCGGGCCCGGCACCGCGAGCAGGAGCCCGAGGGTCTCGCCGTAGACAGGGGCCACGGGGTCGCTCAGCACCTCGTCGACCATGTCGAGCACCGCCCGGGTGCTGCGCGGGTGCGAGGCCAGGGAGAGCTTGGCCACGTCGCGCAGGATGTAGTCGAGGCCGGTGCTGAGGGAGGCCTCGAGGGAGACCCGCCGCAGCAGGTGCGTCCAGTCGTCGCGGCGCAGGAAGGTGGTGGTGACCGAGCCGAGGTGGGTCGAGAGGGTGCGCCACTGCAGCGGGGTCATCCGGTCGTCGGACCGGGCGAGGTCGAGCAGGTCGTCGGTCTCGTCCTCCCACGTCGGGGGCCGCACCGGCACCAGGTACGGCTGGGCGGTCGTGAGCTGACGCTCGCGCGCGAGCAGGTCGACCATCGTGAGCAGCTGCCCCTCGGGCAGCCCGAGCACGACCTCATACCGTCGCACCTGGGCGTGGCTGACCGACGTCGTGCCCGACTCCCAGCGGCCGATCTGCGCGCGGTGCACCGGTGGGCTGATCGACGCGGAGAACTGCGAGGCCCGCTGCAAGCGGGGGTCCGTGGCGTAGAGCCGGGCGTTGCTCAGCACCCAGCCGATCTCGACCGCGAGGCCGTCGGGGCTGAAGGCCAGCTCGGGGCCCGTGATCGCCGGCATCGACGTCACCACCCCCCTCCCGGTAGTCCTCCTGCCACCGACCCTGCGGGGCAAGGGCATTCTGCCTCACACCTGCGCCTGTGGGTACCGTTTCGTGACCGGTGTCCATCAGGGTGACCTACGACTCCCCACTGGGCCACGGCGACTGCCGGGCTCCGGCGTCGAGCACCTGCTGCTCGAGCTGCCCTGGCGACGCAGCACGTCGGGGGACGCAGACGCGACCGCCACCCACAGCCCGCCGAGCGGGGCTGGGATGGCGGTCGCGGGGGACGACTGCGGTGATCAGGCGGCCGGGGGCGTCAGGACCGAGTCGAGGATGTAGACGGTGGCGTTGGCGGTCTGCACGTTGCCGCAGACGACGTTGGCCTTGGCGGCGCCGACCTGGAACGACTCGCCGGAGCCGGTCACGGTGACCTCACCACCGTTGAGGGTCTTGTGGGTGCCGGCCAGCTGCTCGGGGGTGAGCTTGCCCGCGATCACGTGGTAGGTCAGGACCTTGGTCAGGGCGGCCTTGTCCTTCAGGAGCGCACCGAGGTCGGCAGCGGGGATCTTCTCGAAGGCGGAGTTGGCCGGGGCGAAGACAGTCAGCTCGGGAGCCGAGTTGAGGGTGTCGACCAGGCCGGCGGCCTTCACGGCGGTGACCAGCGTGGACAGCACCGGGTTGGCGCTGGCAGCGGTGGCGACCGGGGCGGTGGCCATGCCGTTGAACGAGCCGGCACCGTCGGCGGGGACGGCGGAGCAGCCGGCACCGAACGGCTTGGTGGACATGGCGTCCGTGGCGGTGCTGCTCGTGGTGTCGGACGGGGTGGTCGCGGCCGAGGAGCTGGAGCTGGCGGCGGTGCCGGCCGAGGTGGTGCTGCTGGAGCCGCAGGCGGCGAGGCCGAGGGGCAGGGCAGCCACGAGGGCGAGGGCGGCAGTGGTGCGACGAACGTTCACGGTGAATCTCCTTGGTGGGCTTGTCCGTTGGCCACCGAGTGCTGGTGGCTGACTCTCGATGGTCATTCGGCGCATGCGGGTCAGCGGATTGCCCCGGGTGAGAGCGCATCCGGGCCGGTCGTCCCCCCGCTCAGGACAACGGGGACAGCAGCAGGAAGGATCGGGGGGACCCAACCGGGTCGCCGTCACGAGTCGGGGACAAGTCGACCGCGATGCCGCACCAGACACGGAGGCCCGATGGGACGCATGACCTGGCTGCGAGACCTCGAGCGGCTGACGCGCCCCGTCGACGAGGAGACCGCCGCAGCGCTCCGCACGCGGTGGGAGGGCCTGCCGGCGCACGCGCGCACCCCGGCGCAGACCCTCGGGCAGCATGCCCTGGGCTGCGAGGGCACCCACGGGGTCTTCCCGAGGTGCGACCTGGCCTGCACCCCCTGCTACCACTCCCGCGACGCCAACCGGGTCGCCGTCAGCGGCCGCCACACGCTCCAGCAGGTGCGGGCCCAGATGGGGCTCCTGCGCAGGGTGAGGGGCCCGCGCGCCCACGCCCAGCTGATCGGCGGCGAGGTCACGCTGCTGCCCCCCGACGACCATGCCGCCACGCTGCAGGTCATGCGCGAGCACGGCCGGGAGCCGATGAGCATGAGCCACGGCGACTTCGACGCCGACTACCTGACGGCACTCGCCCTGGGGCCGGACGGCACCCGCCGACTCGACCGGCTCTCCTTCGCAGGGCACTTCGACTCGCTGATGTTCGGCCGGCGGGGCATCGAGCGGCCCCCCGACGAGGCCTCGCTCAACCCCTACCGCCGGCGCTTCACCGCGATGTTCGAGATGCTGCGCCGCGAGCACGGGGTGCGCTCCTTCCTGGCGCACAGCATGACCGTCACCCCGAGCAACCTCGGGCAGGTTGCCGCGGTGGTCCGGGACTGCCACGCCTACGGTTTCGGGCTCTTCTCCTTCCAGCCCGCGGCGTTCATCGGCGACGATCGGCGCTGGCACGAGGGCTACGCCGACACCACTGCCGACGAGGTGTGGGCGCAGGTCGAGGCGGGGGCCGGCACCCGGCTGCCCTTCCGCGCCCTGCAGGTCGGTGACGAGCGGTGCAACCGCACGACCTACGGCTTCTACGTCGGCGACGACTACGTGCCGATCCTCGACGACCTCGACCCGGCCGACCTCGAGGTGCGTGACGCGTTCCTCACCTTCTTCGGCGGCATCAGCTTCTCCGGCTCGCCGCTGCCGCTGGTCGCGGCCAAGGTCTCCCGGGTCGTGCTGCGCCACCCGCGCGGCGCAGCCCTGCCCTTCCTGAGGTGGCTGGCCCGCAAGGCCAGACGCGTCGGCCTGCGACGCCTGGTGCGACACCGCATCCGCCCGGTCACCTTCGTCATGCACTCCTTCATGGATGCCGCTGACGTCGCCCCGGCGTGGCAGGCCATGCAGGAGGGCCGGGTGGCCGCCGACCCCCGTCAGGTGGCGGCGCAGGAGCGGCTGGCCGCCTGCTCCTACGCGATGGCGCACCCCGAGAACGGCGTGCTCGTCCCGGCCTGCGTGCAGCACAGCGTGCTCGACCCGGGTGAGAACCGTGCCCTACGAACCCTGCTGCCGCTCACCCCGGTCCGGCGACCGCCCCGTCAGGCCGGCGCACGTGCTTGACACCCGGGCCCGACGGCTCCTCGGCCCGCCTCTCGACGCGGTCGGGGCCCGGTTCGCCGATGCCGGGGTCCCGGCGCTCGCGCTGACCGCGGCGGGCTGGGTCGCGGGCGTCGCCGCGTGCGTCGCCGTCGTCGTCCACGCGTGGCTGCCGGCCCTCGCCCTGTGGCTGCTCAACCGGCTGCTCGACGGGCTCGACGGACCGGTCGCACGGCGTCAGGGGGCCAGCGACCTCGGCGGCTTCCTCGACATCGTCGCCGACTTCAGCATCTACGCCGGCTTCGTCGTCGCCGTCGGGATCGCGCGGCCCGAGGCCCGGATCGCGTGCCTGGCCCTGCTCTGCGCCTACTACGTCTCCGGGACCGCCTTCCTGGCACTGTCGTCCCTGCTCGAGCGGCGGGGCACCACCATCGCCGCAGACGGTCGGTCGCTGCGCTTCGTGGGCGGCCTCGCCGAGGGCACCGAGACCGTGGTGGTCTATGCGGTGCTGTGCGTCCTGCCCGACCTCGCCGAGCCCATCGCGTGGGTCTTCACCGCCGCGGTGGCCGTCACGGCCGTCCAGCGCATCTCGCTCGGGATCGCGGTGCTGCGCCGTGGTCGGTGAGACGGTGGCGGTCACCCTCCCCCCAGGTGCCTGCACCGTCTTCCACGGGGGCCGGGCGTGACCCGCCGGGCCGCCGTCCTGCGGCTGGTCGCCCTCGTCGTCCTGGTCGCGGCGGCGCTGGCCCTGGCCCAGCTCATCGGCATCCCGAGCATCGACGGGCTGCGGGCCCGCTTCGAGCCGTGGGGCTGGTGGGGCGCAGCGGCATACGCGGGCCTGTATGCCGTCGCGACCCTGTCGCCGCTGCCCAAGGCCGTCTTCAGTCTCGGCGCGGGCGCCCTCTTCGGGCTCGTCCCGGGGGTGGGCGTGGTCGTCGTCGGTGCCTGCGCCGGAGCGGTGCTGGCCTTCTGCCTGGCCCGGGCCCTCGGCCGCGAGGGGGTGCACCGGCTGACCGGGCTGCGTGGTGACCGGCTCGACGCCCGGCTGGCCCGACGCGGCTTCCTCACCGTGCTGGTGCTGAGGCTGGTGCCGGTCGTGCCCTTCACGGTCGTCAACTACCTGGCCGGGGTCACCTCGCTGCGGGTGTCGGTCTTCCTCTCCGCGACGGTGCTCGGCATCCTGCCGACGACGACGGCCTACGTGGCGCTCGGTGCCTACGGCTCCCAGCCCGGCTCGTGGCCGTTCTGGACCGCGCTGACCTCGGTGGTGGTGCTGACCGCCGGCGGCGGCGTCGCGGCCCTGCGGGAGCGCCGTCGGGAGGCGGGCCGACTCCCGTCGGCCCCACCCTGAGGGGCTCAGCGGCCCCGCAGGGTGGCGCGCCGCACGGCGACGAGCGCCCTCGTCGCCCCACCGGTGACGCCGCTGGCCAGCTGCTGCTGCACCTGCGCGAGGGCTGCCTTCCACAGTCCGTCGCCGTGTGTCGGATAGGCGTGGGTGGAGGCGGCGACGTCACGCGCCTTCAGCCCGTGCCGCGCGGCCAGCACGGCCTCGGCCAGCGACTCCCCGGCTCGCGGGCCGACGACGGTGGCGCCCACGACGCGGCCCCTGCCGTCGAGCACCAGCCGGGAGAAGCCGGCCGTGTGCTGCTCGGCGACCGCCCGGTCGACCTCGGTGTGCGGCGTCGTCTGCACGGTCAGCCCGAGCGCCTGCGCCTGCGCGAGCGACACGCCGACGGCGGCGACCTCGGGCTGCGTGAAGGTCACGCGCGGTGTCAGGGCGACGTCGACCCGGCGACGCAGACCGAGGACGGCGTTCGACGCCGCCAGGCTGCCGTGCACCCCTGCGGTGTGGGTGAACTGCGGGTGACCGGTCAGGTCGCCCGCGGCCCAGATGTGGGGGCTGGTGGTGCGCAGCCGAGCATCCACCCGCACCAGGCCTCGCTCGTCGAGCTCGACGCCGGCCCGCTCGAGGCCGAGCGACGCGGTGCGTGGGCGACGCCCCACGGCGACCAGCACCGAGTCGACGGCGACCTCGCTGCCGTCGGCCAGCTCGGCGACGAAGGATTCCCCGTCGGCCCGGACGGCGCGCAGCCCGGCACCGATGCGCACGTCGACGCCGTCGTCGACCAGGGCCTGGGTGACCAGGACGCCGGCGTCGGCGTCCTCGCGCCCGAGCAGCCGGTCGGCTTCCTCCACCAGGGTCACCCGCGAGCCGAGCCGGGCGAAGGCCTGACCGAGCTCGCACCCGATGCTGCCACCACCGAGCACCAGCAACCGCTTCGGCAGCTCGGTGAGGGCGAAGACCGACTCGTTGGTCAGCGGCCCCGCGTCGGCGAGCCCGGGGATCGGCGGCACCACCGCCGTGGCGCCGGTGGCGATCACGGCCTGCCGGAAGGGCACCGGGGTGCCGTCGACCGTGGCGGTGTGCGGGCCGGTCAGCTGCGCGGACCCGCGCGCCGCGTGCGCTCCGGCGGCCCGCACGGCCTCGGGCGAGTCGAGCGGCGCGATCGTCATGATCGCGTCGCGCACGTGCGCCATCACCGCGGTGAAGTCGACGGTGACTGCGGCCGCACGGACGCCGTAGCGGGAGGCGGTGCGCGCGTCGTGGGCGGCGTGCGCGGCGCTCAGCAGGGCCTTGCTGGGCACGCAGCCGGTCCACAGGCAGTCGCCGCCGATGCGGTCGCGCTCGACGAGCAGCACGCTGGCTCCGAAGCGGGCGGCGGTCTTGGCCCCGACGAGGCCGGCGGTGCCGCCGCCGACCACCAGCAGGTCCCACGCGACCCCGTCCGGCGGCGTCAGGTCGTCGGACGCCCAGGTGGACGAGCCATCGGTGGGCGGTCCCGGCGGACTGCCTCCAGTGGTCATCGCGCGTCCTCCTGAGTGCCGTGGGCGGGCTTGGTGCCGACCGCGACGTGCACGTGCCCGCCGGTCATCACGGCATACGTCGTGTCGTCCGTCGCGGTGAGCACCTGCCGCCAGACCTCGCGTGACGCGTCCACCCCACCGGTGAAGAGCGCCAGCCGCGCCACGGGCTCGAGGACGCGCCAGCGGCCGACCGGCAGGGCCGTGTCGACGACGGCGACGCGCCCTCCCGGGCGCAGCAGCCCGTAGGCCTGCTCCCAGGCCGCGTGCCAGTCGCCGACCACGGAGAGCGAGTAGGTGAACAGGACGGCGTCGAAGGGGCCAGTGACGAGCGCGCCGAGCTCGGCTGCGTCCCCGTCGACCAGGGAGACCCCTGACCAGCCCGCACCCGCGACCCGTCGTCGGGCCTGGCGCAGCATCGACGCGCTGGCGTCGACTCCGACCACCTCAGCAGCGCCCGCACGCATCAGCAGGGGCACGTTGAGCCCCGTCCCGCACCCGACGTCGAGCACCCGCGCGCCGACGGCGAGGTCCAGCGCGTCGATGGCCGCCTCGCGGCCGTGCCGGTAGACCAGCCGCTCCATCGACACCACGTCGTAGACCCGTGCCCCCAGCCGGTAGCGCGGCACAGAGATCCTCATGGCCTCCAGCATGCCCCACCCCCACCACCCTCGTTCCGAACCAGGGAAACCCTTGGTTTCGCAGCCCGCTCGGGGCCGAAACCACGGGTTTCCCTGGTTCGGAACGGGAGCACGGGCCTGGAGTCGCGGCCGGGCCACGCCGAGCTCGCGTCGGAGGTCTGCGACGCGGGATGCCCTACCTCAGGCCGGGAGCGGGTCGGCGTCAGGTGTGGTGGGCGAGGGCCAGGGGCGGGCGAGGAAGGCCGCCACTCACCTGCCGCACGTGGTCGGTGGCGCAGCGGTGCATGATCATGAGCGCCCAGGTCCGGGCGGAGGCGGGGCGGTCGACCCAGGCGGGCGCCGCGCTCCATACGTCCCAGAGATGGGCGAAGCCCCGGCGGCAGACCTCGCTCGCCGTCTCGGCGTCACCGACGACGAGGTGCACGATGCGGTAGGCCGGGACCGAGACCAGGTCGTAGGCTGCCGCGGCCGCCGAGGCGTCTCCGGACACGGCCCGGTCGAGAAGGCCCGCGAGGTCGGCGACCACGACCTCGAGGCGGCCGTCAGGCCGGGCCGAGACGTCAGGGGGGATGACGACGTCATCCATGGGGTCCTCCGGTGCGCTGGCATCAACACGAAGTCAGGAGCTGGGGACCTTGTGGCACCGTGAATCGGTACAAACACGACCCTAGACGAGGGCCGACCGCACGACACCCGGTATGGAGAAAGGCGACAGTGGCCAGTACGGGCCACCGCTGCCTCGGGGGGCCGCCACCCCAGCTCCGCTCGAGTGACAGAGTGGCCGGCGTGAACCGCCTCGCCGCTGCCACCTCGCCCTACCTCCTGCAGCACCAGGACAACCCCGTCGACCGGCAGGAGTGGGGCCCGCAGGCCTTCGCTGAGGCGAGGGAGCGCGACGTCCCGCTCCTGATCTCCGTGGGCTACTCCGCCTGCCACTAGTGCCGGCTCGTAGCGTAGAAGCGTGAGTGGGACCTAGACCGTGGTCTGGTGCACCCACCGCACCAGCTTCGAACGACGGTTGTTGCCATGCGCCCTATGTGGTCGCATCGCTAGCATCCTGACCCAGGCCGGGGACTACCGGACCGCCACCCCCATCGAGGCCTAACACCGAGGCTCACCCCGCCTCGGCATCCTCGGCGCCCTCACCGCTCCGGCGCGGCTGCTGCCTCTGCTGTCGATACCGGCAATTGCGGGCTCTTCACAAAGCAGGGTGTAGTTGCGGTCTGAAGCCGCCGCTCTCGAGCAGGGATCGGGCGATGTAGTTGGTGAGGTTGCGGAACCCGAGGGCGGAGCCACGCAGATGCTCGAGTCGACCATTGATGGCTTCCGTAGGTCCATTCGAGGTCCCGGGCCGGTCGAAGTAGGCCAGCACGTCGTCGGCCCTGCTGGCCAGCGTGCGGCCGAGCTTGCTCACCTCGGTCAGCGCTTCAGGGACGGCGTCGCTGACCGAGGCTATGAGCGTCGTCATCAGTTCGCGTCCGTGCTTGCGGTCGGGGTCGCGGTACGCGGCGACCATCCGCTGGTAGATGCCCCAGGTGGCCTCGACCTCGACGTGCTTGCGGTTCGTGAACAAGACGGTCAGTCGTTCCCGCTGAGCGTCGGTGAGTAGGTCGTTGCCGGTGTGCAGGGTCCTGCGGGCCTTGAACAGCGGGTCCTCCTTTCGGCCTCGGTGGCCGTGCACGGCCTGCTGGACCCGGCGACGGCAGGTGTCGAGTGCGTCGCCGGCCAAGCGGACGACATGGAACGGATCCATCACGGCCACCGCCTTCGGCAGCTCTTCGCTGGCGGCGGTCTTGAACCCGGTGAACCCGTCCATCGCCACCACCTCCACCCGGTCGCGCCAGCCCTGGGAGCGGGCCGCGAGCCACTGCTTGAACGCCTGCTTGGACCTGCCTTCGACCATGTCCAGGAGCCGAGCAGGGCCGGTACCGTTACGGATTGGGGTGAGGTCGATGATGACGGTGACGTACTTGTCCCCGCGCCGGGTGTGCCGCCACACGTGTTCGTCGACCCCGACGACCTGCACGCCGTCGAACCGGGCCGGGTCGCCGATCAGGACCCGCCGGCCCTCGGCCAGGACGGCGTCGTTCGCGGTGTTCCACGACACCGCCAAGCCCTCCGCGACCCGGGACACGGTCAGGTGCTGACACACGATCCCCTCCAACGCCCACCGTAACCCCCGCCGCGACAGCTTCGCCCGCGGCTCCGCCGCAGCGCTCGTGTCCTGGCGCCAGACCTGCCCGCACCCTGTGCACCGATACCGGCGGACCGTCACGAGCAACGTCGTGGGACGCCACCCCAGCGGCTCGTGCGCCAACCGCCTCACCACGGTGTCGCGGGCTACGCCCTCGCCCCCGCAGCGGTGGCACCACCGGTCGGGTTCCACGACCCGGCACGCGAGGACCGCCCGGCCAGGTTCGAGACGTTGCCCGGTCACTTCGAGTCCGAGCTCGTCCAAGCGGGTGAAGGTGGTCAGGTCAGGGGCAGCGAAGGTAGCGTCAGGCACGTCGAGGTCTTCCAGATGCGGTGTGTAGGAACCCTCATCATCGGAAGACCTCGACACCTACCCCGGGACCGACGCGCCGAGCCACCCGGGCGAGGGACCTACACCCTCAACTGTGAAGAGCCCAATTGCGCCCGTTCCCGAAGGGGTTCCCGCCCGTGATCGCCGCATCGCTGCTCGTCCTGGCCGCGACCAACACAGCTCTCGACCGTCCGTCGTCCGGCGCTGAGCTGTGCTGGGACGCCGCCCCCGTCGTCGCGGCGTCACCGGCAGGCCGGTGCGCTGCTCACGCGCCACGCCCGGTACGGGTCACCCCCCGAGCCTGCAACTGGCCGTCCTTGACTTCGTACCACCCGCCCCCGGGTTGGTGTCCGCACCTGGTTCTACGTCGGGTCGTCCACTGCTACATCCGGGTTGCTCAGCAGGAACCGCTGTGAATCCGCGGGGATCGGGTGCTGCGTCAACGTCTCTGCCGCAAGGGGAACCTGCGTGTAGTCGAAGGCATCGGCGTAGTCGTAGGCGGTCGCGTCGGCCGAGCTCAGAGGCGGCAGACCGAAGTTGTGCTCGATGAACGCAAGCATCGACGCGTAGCTGGCGACGGTGTGGTCGGTGAAACCCGCCTTCGCGTAGGGGCTGACGATGACCATGGGCACGCGGATGCCCAGCGAGGTCCCCGCCGGCGGGGCGACGTGGTCGGCGAAGCACCCGCAGTCGTCGTAGGTGATGAAGATCGCGGTGCTCGGACCGGCGGGACCGTTCTCGATCTCCGAGACGACCTGCCCGATGCGGTTGTCCCCGATCAGCATCGACTGCTGGTTGTGCTGGCTGGTGTTGCCGCCCACCCCCATAGGCATCACGTAGCTGATGGCCGGCAGGGTCCCCGCGGCGGCGTCCGTGTCGAGCTGCTTCTTCGGAGTGAAGATCTGCCCGCGTTGCGCCGTGTACAGGCACTTGGCGAAGCTTGGGCAGATCGACCAGGCGTAGCCGTTGGGATGGACCTGGCCCCCCGCCGCAGGTGCCAACGCGTTACCCGCGGCCCCGCCGGCTGCGGGCTGCGTGGCCGTCGGAGGCTGCGGGCCCGGGGTGGTGGCTGGCGGGAGCTCGGCGTAGATGTGCATGGACAGCCCTGCTCCCAGGGCCTCGTCCATCATGGTGCGTTGGTAAGGGACCGCACTCTGCTTGTAGGCCCCGCCGAACGGGAAGCGGGTGGGATCCAGGCCGGGGTACGGGATGCACGACGGCTGCCACGAGTAGGGGGTGACACCGCCGTCAGGAGACCACCGGGCCCTGCGGTTGCTGTCGCAGCCCCACCCGGGGTTCGTCACCACCGTCTTGTCGGGCGTCGGGTTGTCCCCCGTGAACCCCCCAAGCCCGGCCAGCGCGAGCTCGAGGTGCCCACCCCAGGACGGGACCTTGTCCTCTTCGAAGGTCCGGTCCGAGATCGCGTACTTGCGCGCGAGCGCCGACAGGGACGGAATCTGTCCCGGTGCGTACTGGGTGTAACAGTCGCTGTACGGGGCCACGTCTCCGGGCGGTGGCGCAAATTGGTCCCAGGTGCAGTCCTTCACCTTGTCGAAGGAGTCCATCTTCCCCCCATTGACGGCGGCGGCCTGCGACGCGGTGTCGTGGTTGGACAGCGGCACGATGTCGGGGGCCTTCTGCAGCGGCACTGTTGAACCGCTCTCCACGTGACCACTCGTGGCCCCGTCACACGGGACGGAACGGGCCTCGGTCGCGCATAGCTTGCCCAGCACGTTGTCGAAGCTGTGGTTCTCCTGGTAGATGATGACGACGTGCTTGATCGGGCTCGCAACCGCCGCTGTGCTCCCCACCACGGACCGCGATGCGGACAACGATGCGGACAACGACGCAGACGACGATGCGGCGCCGATGGTGGAGAGTGCGAGGCTGCCCAGAAGGAGCCCTACCGTCGCCGCGCCGCCCACTCTGACCGACCTGTGAGATGCGTGGCCCGGCATTCTTTCTCCTCATCGTGGCACTCGGACGAACGTTTCCTGGGCAACTGCTGGGAACTGGGTGCAGATCGGGTGGGTACCCCCACCGTCCAACGCTTCCGGCCCCCACCCCCAAGCTCCTGCTCGGGTACGGGATGCGCACGCACCGGGGACCTGTCATTCCGTGGACCCCCGACGACCAGCAATCTAGACCCGTGTCGGGGGAAAAGAAAGACCCGTCAGGCCCTGTTCTGAACGTGATTCGTTCCCGTGGCCGACGGCTGCGCGCGGTCCGCTCGACGACGACGGCGATGCTGGCCCACGCCCTCTCATCCCGGATCCACCGTCCCTGATTTCGGGGGTGTCCGCTGACATCGTCGGCCGGTGATCCCGGGCCTTGCCGGACGGTGGCGCGGTGGAGCCGCCGGTCTGTCCGGCTCTTCCACGTCGGGTCGTTCCTCGGGGGCCAGGTGGCCGGATGGTCAGGTAGCGGTAGCGGTGGCGGTGGCCCAGAGGTTGTCCCATGCATTCGCCCAGGGCCAGTTCGTCGGTAGGTGCAGCATTAACCGTCGGGCCGAGGACGCGACCCTGCCCGGGACCGCGACCAGGTGGGTGCGCAGGGTGGCCCACCTCGCTTTAGCGTGGCGGGTCGAGGCGGCGACTCCCGCGGCGCGCAGGAGGTTGAACGCGAGGCAGGCCAGGGCGAGCCACGCTGCGTTGGCGTCGAACTTGCCTGACGGTGCGTGGGCCATGGCCCCGCTCTTGAGCTCGGCGATGACCTGCTCCACGATCGCGTGGTCCCGGTGGGTCTCGTCCGCGGCGATCGCGGTCAGGGTGGAGTTGGTGACGAACCCGTGATGACGCCAGCTGGCGAACAGCTCGTCTTGACCCGCAGCGACGGCGACCTTGTTGAGCCGCTGCACGCGGCGGACCACGAGTCGGCAGGGGACCTGCTGGTCCTTGCGGGCGGACGTGAACGCGATGAACTCGGTTTCGGCGACCTGCGCTTCGGAGATCCACCGCTGCTCGTCGTCGTCCCAGATCGCCCGGGGGTACTTGATCGTGGTCCACGCATCCTCGGGGATGGCGCCGATCGCCCGCACCACAGCAGGATTCATCCGCACGGTGACCGAGAACCAGGCCTTGGCCTTGAGGGCGGCGGTGACCAGGTCGCGGCGGTAGTACCCGGAGTCAGCCCGGACCATCACCTGCCCGCACGCCCCCGCGCGGCGGGCGGTGGCGACGGCGTCCCCGACCAGCTTCGCGCCGCCCTGCCCGGAGATCGTGTTGCCCTTGCGCAGCCGGCACGCTGCGATGACCGGTGCGCAGGTCGGCGACGACAGCACGGCCAGCTGCGCGTTCAGCCCCTTGACGCCGGAGTACCCGTACGCGACGCCCTGCTTCTTGTACCCGTGGACCTCGCGGATCGTGTCGTCGATGTCGACGAACGCCATCGCGTCGGTCCCGGCCAGGAGCCGCGGGACCACACCCGCGAGCCCGGCCAGGACCTGGGAGGAGATCGCGTCGAGCTGCCGGACGTGTCCGAACGTGAAGGTGCGTAGGAACGTCCCGACCGTCGAGGGGGCCCGCACCCCGGTCACGACCTTGCTCATGCCGCCGTGGCGCAGCACGTCGAGGTCGTCGATGCTGTCGGCGCCGGCGATCATCCCCGCGACCACGCACCCGGCCTTGACCGCCGCGTTGGGCGACGACACGGTCAACCGCTGCGTCAGCAGGCGCTGCAGCCCGGCGCGTTCGGCCAACCGCATCACCGGGACCAAACCCGCCACACCGATCAGGTTGGGGTCATCGAAAACTGCGTCGATCGTGTGGAATGCTTGCATCTGTCGGATGCCCCTTCGGAGCCGGTGATCTTGGATCTTCGCAAGCCCAATTCTCCTGCACCACAGGGGCATTCGCGTGTCACGACCCGCCGTTACCGCTCACACGTCGGTGGATCCGGGCTCATCCGTGGGGCTCTTCACCGAGGCCCTCGAATCCGCGCACGTGGCGCGGGAGCTGACCAGCCCCGGTGACATCCAGAGCCAGGTGATGTGGCGCACCGCAACCGCACGCGCGCTAGCCGGATCCGGCCGGCTCGACGAGCCTTGCCCTGGCCGACGAGGCGGTGGCTCTCGTTGCCCCGACCGACTTCTCAAGCATCCCCGATGACGCCCTGCTGGACCAAGCCGAACTCCACGAGGTTGCGGGACGTGTACGCACCGCCCGTCGCGGGGTTCAGCAGGCCGCCGCGCTCTACACGCGCAAGGGCGACAGAGCGTCAGCGGCCCGCGCCAAAGCGTTACGCCACCCGATAGCCGTACTTCGCGGCTAGCGGTGGGTCGGCCGGCAGGGGGCGCCCGCACTGCACGGCCCCGTTGACACTTTTCGCGGGGAGAGCGGGAAATTGTTCTGCACCGATTTCGGATCGACGCGTCTCGGGGTTGGTCGGGCCGGGAATCCCGGACGTGTGTGCGGTGGCGGCTGAGTCCCTGCGTACCCGGCCCAGGCGAGGGGCGAGGGATCGTGGAACGTTCAGGTGTGCGGTTGCTTGGGCGGGTCAGGGCGGCAACGGTCCCCGCCGTGGTCGCGTTCATCGTGGCGACGGTGCTGGCGATGACGGGTCCGCCCGCCATGTCCGGGGCCGGCGTAGCCGCCGGCCCGGTCGCGCCGGACGTCGCTGGGGTCTCGTCGGCGGGCGTCGCCGTGAGCCCGTGCGGCAGCGTATCCGCGAGGGCGACCCACACGTGCGGGATCCGCACCGACCACACCCCGTGGTGCTGGGGGGCCAACGTCCAAGGGGAACTGGGGATCGGGCCGGTCGGCAAGCGGCTCGTGCCCACCCAAGTGGGTACCGCCACGATTTGGGCTAGCGTCTCCACGGGACGCGAGCACACGTGCGGCATGGGTCACCCCGTCCAGCGGACGCGTGCGGTCGCTGCCGTTGACGTCCACCGACACCCTGGGCGCCGACGTTCTCGGGTGGCGGCTGGCCGCCCTGCACACCGCGAAAGCGCTCGACGGCGGCCCGACGGCGGCGGGAGACCAGCTCCTGCACGCGCTCGCCACGCACCTCGAGTCTGGCAGAACCGACGAGCAGACCGAGCACCTGGTCGACACCACCGTCCTCGGGTTCATCCCCGGCCTCGATACCCCCGCCCGGGTCTCCGCGGGCGAGGTCCGTGGCAGGGTTACTGTCATGAACCGCCTGGCAGCCGCGACGTCTCCGTACCTGTTGCAGCACAAGGACAACCCCGTCGACTGGCACGAGTGGGGGCCTGACGCCTTCGCCGAGGCGAAGGAGCGCGACGTCCCCCTGCTCATCTCCGTCGGCTACTCCGCCTGCCACTGGTGCCACGTGATGGCGCACGAGTCGTTCGAGAACGAGCAGGTCGCCGCGGTCGTCAACGCCTCGGTCGTGGCGGTCAAGGTCGACCGCGAGGAGCGGCCCGACGTCGACGCGGTCTACATGGCCGCGACCCAGGCGATGACCGGCAACGGCGGCTGGCCGATGACCGTCTTCGCTACCCCCGACGGCGAGCCGTTCTACTGCGGCACCTACTTCCGCCGCGAGCAGTTCCTCCAGCTGCTCTCGGCGGTCACGAGGGCCTGGCGCGAGCAGCGCGACGAGGTGCTCGCCAGCAGCGACCACATCTCAGGCGTCATCCGGCGGGCCATGACCCCGCCCGCGGGCGTGGTGCTCGACGAGCCCGCGCTCGCCGCCGCGGTGACCAGCCTCGCGCGCACCGAGGACACGGAGCACGGGGGCTTCGGTGGCGCCCCGAAGTTCCCGCCGTCGATGGTGCTCGAGCAGCTGCTGCGCCACCACGCCCGCACCGGCGACGCGACCGCGCTGCGGCTCGCCGAGGACACCTGCACCGCGATGGCGCGCGGCGGCATCTACGACCAGCTCGCCGGCGGCTTCTCCCGGTATGCCGTCGACGCCGAGTGGGTCGTCCCCCACTTCGAGAAGATGCTCTACGACAACGCCCTCCTCTGCCGCGTCTTCTCGCACTGGTGGCGCGCGACCGGCAACCCGCTCGCGCGCCGGATCGCTTGGGAGACAGCTGAGTTCATCGTCCGCGATCTCGGCACGGCGGCGGGCGGCTTCGCGAGTGCCCTCGACGCCGACAGCGCGGGGGTCGAGGGTCTCACCTACGCCTGGACCCCGGCCCAGCTCACCGAGGAGCTCGGCGACGACGACGCGGGGTATGCCGCGCCCCTGCTCCTCGTGACGGCTGCCGGCACCTTCGAGCACGGCAGCTCGACCCTGCAGCTACCGGTCGACCCCGACGACCCGGCCCGCTGGGCGTCGATCCGCGAGCGCCTGCTGGCGTCGCGCGGCACCCGGCCGCAGCCCGGGCGCGACGACAAGGTCGTCACCTCGTGGAACGGTCTGGCCATCGCCGGGCTGGTCGACGTCGGCCTTCTGCTCGACGAGCCCCGGTTCGTCGCGGCCGCATCCCGTTGCGCCACCTACCTGCTGGAGACTCACGTCGTCGACGGGCGCCTGCGCCGGTCGTCGCGGGACTGCGTGGTCGGAGGGGCGGCTGCCGTCGCTGACGACCACGGCAACCTCGCCGAGGGCCTGCTGGTCCTCCATCAGGCGACCGGTGAGCAGCGGTGGCTGGACGCCGCGACCAGCCTCCTCGAGACGGTGACCGCGCGCTTCACCGACGACGACGGCGCCGTGCACGACACCGCCGACGACGCCGAGGCCCTCTACGCCCGGCCGCACTCCGGCTCGGACGGGGCCGAGCCGTCGGGCCAGTCCGCGGTCGCCGGGGCGCTGCTGACCCTCGGCGCCCTCACCGGTGAGACCCGGTGGCTCGACGCGGCCGACCAAGCCCTCACGGCCGCCGGCGCCGTGGCCACCCGAGACCCCCGTTTCGCCGGCTGGGCCCTCGCGGTGGCCGAGGCCCGCGCGGCGGGTCCGCTGCAGGTGGCCGTCGTGACGCCGTCACCCGAGGACGAGCGCGGTCGCGCGCTGGTCGCGGCCGCCCGCCGCAGCAGCTCCCCCGGCCTCGTCCTCGTGTATGGGGCCCCCGACTCTCACCCCCTGCTCGCGAGCCGACCGCTGGTCGGTGATGGCGCCGCGGCCTACGTCTGCCGGGGCTTTGTGTGCGACCGGCCGGTGACCACCGACGCCGACCTGCGCGCCCTGCTGGACCGCGCCTGACCCCCTCACCCCCACCCCCTTGTTGCGGCCGATCGCCGCGAATGATGCCCTCCAGAGCCACCATTCGGGGTGATCGTCAGCAACAAGCGCTCAGGGGGTGAGGGTGGGGGTGGCTGGGGCGCGGCGGGACTGGTGCCGGTCCCAGGCGCCGACCACGGCGGTGTGAGGGAAGGTCAGGGCCAGGAGGATGCCGATTTCGGCCCGCAGCCCGGCCTGCTCGTGCACCGCCCACAGCACCGCGACGGCGCCCAGGGCGATGACGGTGGGCAGGGCGCCGGCCACGGTCAGCCGGCGCACGGCTCGCCTCCAGTCCCGCGCGCTCGGGATCTGCGCGGAGTCGGTGCGAGCCAGGTCGAGGAGCCGGCCGGTGTGTCGCACCGCGTGCCACAGACCGAACCACAGCCCGAAGGCGGCCAGCGGTGGCGCGACCGCGAAGGCCACGACGAGCAGCGAGAGCTCCGCAGCGTCGAGGACGCGGCGCCGGCGCAGCTGCACGGCCAGAGCGAGCAGGACAGCGGCTCCCACCACGACGAGCCCGCTGGTGGCCGTGGCGGATACGGCATCGGCCAGGACTGGTGACACCGGCCTCAGCAAGACGTCGGTGTCAGCCGGACGGGCCCACAGCAGCAGTCCGACGACGACCAGACCCGGGGCGAGCGTCGTGGCCCACTCCTGCCGGGGGCCGGGCACGGGTCGGCCAGCGCGCTCGGCGTTGGTCACCACCTCGCCGCGGCCGAAGTGCAGGGAAGACAGGAGAAGAAAGACGACGTAGGTCACGGTGGGCACAGCGAGCGAGGCCGCGAAGGCGAGGCCGGCGGCAGCGGCGTACGCGACCACGAAGACGGTCAGCCGCAGCCGACCGGGGTGGGGACGCGCGGCGACCCGCTGCTCCGACCACCACCACGGCACGAGGTGGTCGACGGCACCGTGAGGGATGCCGACTGCCGCCCCGGCCACCGCGACCGGCAGGGCCAAGGACCGGGCCACCTCAGGGGCCAGGACGGAGAGCAGGACGAGGGCGGCGAGCGCGCAGACCGGGAGGATCGTGAGCACCGGCAGAGCGGCCATCGCCGTTGTCGGTCCTCGCGCAGCGGAGGAGCGGGCAGGCGACCCGACCGCGGCCGGCCTCCGCGCGGAGGCGGAGGCCGGCCGGGCGAGCAGCGCCATCGGTCAGACCGAGACCCGCGACTTGGCGGCCACGGTCTCGTGGTCGTCGTTGTAGGTCGGGTCCTCGATCTCGCTCTTCATGCGGGCGATCCGCAGGATCACGAGGCCGTAGGCGGCCTTGGCCAGGATGTCGGCGACGCTGTAGCCGGCCTGGCGCAGGACGAAGCCGCTGGAGCCACCGAAGAAGTCGCCACCGATGATCGGGAAGAGGTACGCGATCGGGTAGACGCACCACAGGATCACCAGCGAGAGGCGAAGGAACTTGATCGTCTTGATGACCTCTGCGGGCTGGCGGTCGAGCGACTTGCTGAGCTCGACGAAGAGCACGTAGAGGATGTAGATGAAGGGGATGGTGGACAGGATCCCCCAGATGAGGCGCTCGCCGGTGCCCGAGGCGATCTCGCCGGGGTAGCCGAGCGCGATCATCAGGGCCGAGGCCGGCACCAGCTTCTGCAGGAGGCTGCGCTGGGCCGTCTTGCCCAGAGCCATGACGGCGATCGTCTCGACGAGCAGCAGCGGCACGGTCAGGAACCAGTCGACGTAGCGGTAGGCCTCGTTGAACTGGATGTTCGACAGCGCGTGGATGGCCTGGACGTCGGCCCCCGGCGGGTAGCTCTCGTTGAAGTTGTTGAAGATCCGGAAGTAGTGGTACGCCGCGATCCCGCAGACCATGGCCGACACCACGAGGGCGTTGCGGTAGCGCGGAGCGACCCGGCTCCGCGAGAAGAGGAGGTAGATCGCCGTGAACAGCATGGAGGCGATCACGAGGGAGAAGAGGTTGTAGACCGTAGCGAATTGGCTTGCGGTCAACGAGGGGATGTCAATGCCGGATGCGGCAACCATCAGTGCTCCTACGTGATGCGGCAACTCTGCCGCGGGTGCTCGTGCCCACCGATCGGCGGGCCTTTGCCACCGTACTGCTGGACGGGCCTGCGCACAAGTTGTGCAAGTTACGAGGAAGTCTCGGTCTGAGCTCGGCCGGGCGCGGCGACCGCGGCCAGGGCGTCGACGGTGTCCGCGAGGTCGGTGCAGCGCCGCGCGCCGTCGACGTCGACGTCGGCCCACCCCGGCCCGCCCACCAGCACGGTGATCCGTCGGTGGGCCTTGGCCAGCATCGGCAGCTCCGCGGCGGCCGCGACGTCGGGGGTGGACAGCCAGACGAGGGCGGCCGGAGCTCGGGTGCGCCGAGCAGCCGCGGCCAGGGCCGACATCGGGGTGCGGGGCCCGAGCAGGCGGGCCGGCAGACCCCGCTCCGCGAGGGCGGCGCGCACCGCCTGCAGCGCGAGCACGTGCTCGTCCTGCGGCCCGGCGGCGAGCAGGACGGGCGGGTCCTGCGGTCGCTCGCTGACGTCGGCGACATGGCGCACGAAGGCGGTGGTCACCGCCTGGCTGAGCAGGTGCTCGATCTCGATGCCGTGACCGGTGCGTTGCCAGTGGTCACCAGCGGCGACGAGCACGGGGCGCACGACGTCCTGCCAGGTCGCCAGGGTCCCCTCCGCGCGCAGCGCATCCACGATCGCGTCCTCGACGGCGATCTCGTCGAGCCGGGAGGCGGCGCGGGCGACTCCACGGGCGCGGGCTCCGGCGCCGGGCACCGCGAGCACCGAGCCGCCCGCACCCGAGCGACGCGACGCCGACCCGGAGGGGGGCTTCGGTGGCTCCTCTCCCAGCTCGGCGGCGACGGCAGCCGCCGGGGTCAGACCGCTGACCACGGCGGTGTGCACGCGCTGCAGCCGCTCGAGATCCTCAGCGGTGTAACGCCGGTGGCCTCCCGGGGACCGGCCTGAGGCCGTCATCCCGTAGCGCGATCCCCACATGCGCACCGTCGACGGCGACACCCCGAGCCGCCCTGCGACGTCACCGACCGAGAGCAGCTCCACCAGCGAATGGTGCCACGGCCCATACCCGCTATCCAAGAGCGGTGACCGGCGGCCAGCCGCACCGCCCGGCGGGGCAGGGAGACCGGAGCTCGCTACTGGGTGCTCAGCGAGACGTAGTCGATCCAGCCGTGGAAGGCGTCGGCCGGGTTGGTGGACATCGGCTTCTTGCCGACGGCCAGGAGCGGGCTGTACTGCGAGCCAACGAGATTGGCCGGGGCGACGGTGTCGAGCACACCGTCGCCCTTGGTCGCGGGAGGCATGATGCGCCCGAGCAGGGTCATGGTGCCGTTGACCCGCTCGTGGGCCCCGGTCGTGTCGTTGGTGACCTTGAGCTGCACGCCGCTGCCGATGCGCGAGCAGTCGATCGAGTAGTAGCTCTTGGTGTTGAGCAGCTGGGGGGTCGAGCCGCGGCCGGTGAAGGCCTCGACGCTCGTGCCGTCGTCGTCGGTGAAGACGCAGTGCACCGATCCCTTGGTGAAGGGCAGCCCGTGGTCGTTGCCGGCATAGCCCATGATCTCGATCTTGTAGAACCCGCCGACCGGCCCTCCGGCGCCGTTGCGGCCCTTCTGCACGACGTTGTAGGAGGGGTGCCCCAGGTCTGCGCAGGACGCGTCGGGGCACAGGTCGGGCAGCTGGAAGTCGCCGGGGCCGAACCTCAGCAGCTCGGGCTGCAGCCGGAGCCTGACCCGCCAGTCACGCAGGCCGGGGTTGTAGGACGTCGCCGGGTCGGTGATGCCGGTCCGGTCGACGAGCACCTGCCCATAGGTCTCGGCCATCGTCTGCGAGCCGGTGACGGGGTCGGGCCCGAGCTGCCAGCGTTTGCCGACCCGGTGGACGTAGTCGCCCCAGCCGCCGGTGTAGTAGGTCCGGCCGCCGCGGGCGGCCGTGACTCCCGTGGTGGTGGCCGGGTCGATCGCGTCGGGCACGGTGTTGCTCACCGGGTCGATCACTTCGGTCAGGTCGTACTTGCCCGGTCCGGTGGGCGAGCTGAGCGGATAGCACGCGATGGTCGGGGTCCCGGCGCACCCCTTGCTCAGCTGCGACCGGATCCCGGCGTTCGCCGGAGCCGCGGCGGCGAGGGCCAGCCCCACGCCGATGAGGAGGGCTGTGGCGCGCGGGTGTCTGCCATGACTGGGCATCGCGATGGTCCTTCCCGGTGATGTGGTGACGATGGGAGGATCTTCACACGTGGCCCAACGAGCGGGGTAATCCCTGAGCATCGGCCGCACCCGCGACCCGAGCCTCACCGTCTGCGCGCCCTGCCCAAACCCCTTGAGGCACAATGGCAGACCTAGTTCGTGTCGCGTACAACCATCTGCTGCGCGACCCGCTGCGCCCGGTTCAGCTTGTGCTCGTAGGTCGACGGGTCGGCTATCGCCAGCACGCCGTAGATCTCGGCCGCCTCCCGCGCCGCACTGACCGCCTCGGCCTGACGGCCCTCCTCGTGCAGCCGGATCGCCAGGCTGGTCAGGGTCACCGCCAGCTGCACCCGTCTCCCCGCGGGGACGAGCGCCGCACCACCCGGCCCCACCCGCTCGCGCCGCAGGTCGACCGCCTCCTGCGTCGCCGCCACCGCCTCGGGCCCGCGACCGGCCCTGACGAGGTGGTGCCCGAGCTTGACCAGCGCCGTGGCCAGCGCGACTAGGTGCAGCTCGCGGTCGGTCGCCACGAGCTCGCGTCGCAGGTCGACCGCCTCCTGCGCGGTCGTGACCGCCTCGTCGCCCTGGCCCGACACCCACAGCACGGTGGCCAGCGCGTCCAACGACCTCGCGAAGTCGGGCAGGTAGAGCTCACGGTCCTGGGCCACCAGCTCTCGTCGCAGCGCAAGGGCCTCCTGCACCGCCGACATCGCCTCGGTCCGCCGACCGGCCACCCGCAGGTCGATCGACAGGTTGGTGACGGCGGTCGCCAGGTGGGACACGTAGTCGACCCGGCCGCTGCCCACGACCTCCCAGTAGAGGTCGACGGCCTCCTGGGCCCCCACCAGAGCCTCGGGCCGACGAGAGCCCGCACGGCGACCGGGTCACCCCACCCGAGTCGGAGCCTGCGGCCGCCGCCCCGGCGTCGCACCCCTCCTGACCGACCCGGCAACGCACCGCCGGACGGGCAGCGGTCTCAGCGCGCCGGGGGCGCTCCGAGCGGAGCCGGGGTGCTGCTGGCTCCGGGACGCGCGTCTGAGGTCGCCGTCGCGCTGCTCGGGGTCGACCGGTCGGAACGCAGCGGCTGCGCGCACAGCGACTGCACGGTGAGCGTGACGATGAAGAGGTGGCCCACCACCATGGCAGCGAGCAGGCTGCCGAGGAGCACCCGCTCGCGGCTGCGGTAGGACAGCAGGGCGCGCCGTTGACGATGGCGGCCTCGTGCCATGACCGACCTCACCCTCTCTGACCCAGCTCTGATTCCCCGGCGCAGACCCTACTGGCGTAGCGCTCTCGATGCGAGCTGGGCAGGTGCGAGCCCCCCACTCCCTCATGGCAAATCACATCAGACCGAGCGTTACCGGGCATGTGGTGCGGGACCACCCGGTGACGTCAGGTGGAGGGCGTCGTGACCGTCGGCACGAGACCGGCGAGCGCCGACTGCGCCACCGTCGTCGACTGCGGCGTCAGCGAAATGCCATCCGCCGCCACGATGGTGCTCAGCCCGGCGAACCACGACGTGGTGTCGACGTACTGCACCCGGATGCCGTCGGCCAGCCCCTTGAGGGTGATGGACGCGGCGATCAGGGCTGGGGTGGTGGCCCCCTTGACCGGGAAGGGCGACAGGATCAGCACCGTGGCCCGGGGGAACTGGGTCGTGGTCGCCTCGACGAGGGTGCGCGCAGCCTCGCTGATGGTGGCGGTCGACGCCCGCCCGTCGACCGCTCCCCCGCTGATGACGACGAGCCCGACGTCCTGGGCGGTGGCTGCGGCGGCGAGCTGCACCGCATACGAGCCGACGGTGCCGCCGGAGACGTAGCCGCTGCCGGCCCCGGCGCGGTTGTCGCAGGCCCACCCACGCGACGTGATCGCCAGACAGGCGAAGGACGTCTGTGCCGCGGGTCGGACGGCGAAGCCGTCACCCAGCACGAGCCCCACCGGCAGCGTGGTCGCGCCGGTGGTCGAGGCCGACGTCGATGCCGAGGTGGGTGGCGACGGCGTCGTGGTGCTCGCCGTCGAGGTGGGCACGGGAGTGCTCGCGGCCGATGGCGCCGGCAGCACTGCCGCCGCCGTCACCTGGGTGGAGTCGTAGGTGGGGGGCGGGCGGAGCGGGGCGACCGTGAGCGCGACGGTGACGGCGCCCGCGAGGGCGACTCCGGCGACCTGGGCCACCGTCGCCAGCCGGGGACGGGCGCGGCGTCGGCTCGACGGCGCGCGGCGCTTTCGGTTGGCCACTAGGCCGGACCCCTCCCTGGCTGTCGGTCGCTGCGAATTATCCCTGCGACCCTATGCGGCGGCCTGAGGCTGCCGCACGCGAAGCGGGGAGCCGGGATCACGCGCACAGGCCCGCCACGACGAGGTCGACGGCAGACAGGGTCAGCGCGGAGGCTTCGGCCATCACGCGTGAGGGAGCCCCGGCCGGGTCCTGCACGTCGAGCTGCTCCCCCGGCGGCCACGTGATGCGGCTGCGGTAGTGGCTGACGAAGGCCGGCAGGCGCTGTGGACGCTGCGCCAGCGGCAGGCCCTGCCAGTCGGGCGCGACCTGCGAGAAGACCCACGCGAGCTCGCGCCAGGTGAGCACCCGGTCTCGCGCCTTCGGGTTGGCCGCGACGACGCCGTCGCGGATCGTGCGGGTCGCGGCCAGGACGAGCTCGGAGTCGGCGACGATCGCCGAGGTGATCTGGCGTGAGCGGAAGGGGGCGGGATCCAGCGTCAGGGCGCGGGCGGCTGCGGCTGCGGGCGGCCACATGGGCTCGTCACCGGCGGTCCAGACCCCGGCGCTGGCGACGGTGATCTCGTGGCCCTGGGGGTGGGCGCCGAGGCGCTCCTGGGCGATGAGCTGGGCCAGGGGCGAGCGGGCGCGGTTGGCGACGCAGACGAAGAGCAGGTGCGGCAAAGAGGGGTCCTTCGCGCGGTGGGGCGGGGTCGGACGGGGCGGGTGCGCGACGGTGGGGCAACCCGGGGACAACGTACCTGCTGTCGTCAGGGGTGGACCGGTGGAGGTCGGCCTCTGACGCCGTCCACCGGTCCTGGCAAAACACCCCCGGTGGTTCGACGACAGCCGCCACCACTGGTCGGCATCCGGAGCAGCCGCGGAAGGAAAAAGTCCCTCTCGCCGCGCAATGCCGCTAACGTGGGTAAATGACCGAGTTCGGCAGCGTGCTGCCCCCCGACGCGGTCACCGACCGGGGCCCAGACCTGCCCCCCGGGCTGGGATCGCTACTCACCGCCACCCTCACCCCCGTCATCACCATCGACCAGGACGGCGTCATCGCCTTCGTCAACGACGCGGCGGCGCTGCTCCTGCGCCTCGGGGACGGCCGGTTGGTGGGGCAGCCGATCGAGGTGGTGGTCCCCTGCCTCCAGGGTGTGGCGTACGTCGCCTCTAGCTACCGCCACCTGCCGGACCCTCCGCCCGGGCGCACGGCCAGCCGCACCGCCCAACCCATGGGCATACGGCCCGACGGCACCGAGTTCCCCGCCGAGGTCAACCTCACCCCTGTCGAGCTCGACGACGGTCGCCTGTGGGCGGTGGTGACCGTGCGCGACGTGTCGGCCCGGGTGCGCGCGCAGCGGCAGGTGGCCGAGCTCAGCACCTCCTACCTCACCCTCGCCGAGATGAACCACGCCGTCGTGCGGGCTCCCGACGCCGAGGCGCTCTTCGCCGCCACCTGCCGCATCGCCGTCGAGCAGGGTGGCTACCTCGGGGCCTGGGTGGGCGTCCCCCTCCCCGACGGCCGCGTGGACGCGGTGGCCCAGGCCGGCTCGCTGGGTCCCTACATCAACGAGCTCGACATCAGGCTCGACCCCGACCACGCCCACCGGGACGGCCCCGTGGCCCGGTCGCTGCGCGAGGAACGGCCCTGCTTCAGCAAGGACTTCCTCGGCGACCCCACCACCGAGCCGTGGCACGAGCGCGCCGGGCGCCATGGCATCGCCTCGGCCGCGTCCTTCCCCCTGCGCACCGCAGGCGCGGTGGTCGCCACCCTCACCCTGTATGCCGGCCGCCCGACCGCCTTCGACCACGGGGTGGGCGACCTGCTCGGGCAGGTCACCGACAACGTCTCGTTCGCCCTCGACGGCTTCGCGAGCGCCCGGGCGCTGGTGGCCGGGACGGCGGCGCGACGCGGGCTCCTGATGAGACTGGTGACGGCAGAGGAGAACGAGCGGGGACGCATCGCCGGCGACCTGCACGACGACTCCGTGCAGGTGCTGGCCGCGGTCAACCTGCGGCTGGGGCTGCTGAGCCGACGGGTGGGCACCGCCCCCGAGGTGGCCGACGTGGCCTCGATGGTGCGCACCATCACCGAGACGGTGCGGCTCGCTGCCGACAGCCTGCGCACCCTGCTCTTCCAGCTCGCGCCTCCCCTGCTGACCCAGTCGTTGACCGACGCGCTCGGCACCACCGCGGCGCACGTCTTCGAGGGAGAGGCGACGACCTGGGCCGTGCACTGCGTCGACGAGGTCGAGCTGCCCGACCTCGAGCGGGGTCAGGCCCTGCGCATCGTCAAGGAAGCGCTCATCAACGTCTGCAAGCACGCCCACGCCTCGCACATCGACATCGACCTGCGCAGCGTCGACGGCGGGATCGAGATCGCGGTGAGGGACAACGGCGAGGGCCTGCTCCCCGGCGTCCACGTCGAGGACCTGCCCCGACAGCGCGGACACCGCGGCTTCGAGACGATGCGCGACCGGGCGACCGCGACGGGCGGGTGGTGCCGCCTCGAGCGGCGCCAGCCCCACGGGGCGACGCTGCGCTTCTTCATACCGGTGACGGAGGGCGGCTGACTCGGGCCGAGTCGGGGCTGGTGGGCGCTACTCCGGGGCTCGCTCGTGCAGGGTGCGCAGGTGCGTGGCCTCCTCTTCCAGGTCGAGGACCATCGCGATGCCGGCCAGGTTGAGCCCGGCGGCGAGCAGCGCCCCGATGCGTCGGATCCGGACCAGGTCGTCGGGGCTGTAGCGGCGCGTGCCGCCCGCGGTGCGGGCGGGGTCGAGCAGCCCGCGAGCCTCGTACAGGCGCAGAGTCTGCACGCCCATGCCCACCAGCTCGGCGGCGACCGAGATGCCGTAGACGCCGTGCCCCGGACCAGGCGCGCTCACCGGGCCACCTCGCCCCTGAGGGCTGGCCGGGGAGGGGCCGCGAATGAGTGCCGGATGCTTCGCGCACGGAGTCCTCGAAAAAAGTCTGATGGCGGGTGTTGCTCTCAGCATGTCATGGGTGCTACAAAAAAACCTACAGCCACCACGGTAGATCAGAGCCGTGGTGGGACCCCAGACGAAAGGAGCACGACAGTCATGGCTGCGATGCTGATGCGCACCGACCCGTTCCGTGAGCTGGACCGGCTGACCCAGCAGGTCGTCGGCAGCGCGGGCACCTGGGCCCGCCCCTCGGCGATGCCGATGGACGCCTGGCGCGACGGCGACACCTTCCACATCGAGTTCGACCTGCCCGGGGTGAGCCCGGAGACGGTCGACCTCGATGTCGAGCGCAACGTCGTCACCGTGCGGGCCGAGCGGCCCCCACTGCCCACACACCGAGAGATGCTGGCGGCGGAGCGCCCCCGCGGCGTCTTCTCTCGACAGCTCGTCCTGGGAGACAACCTCGACACCCAGCGGATCGAGGCTCGCTACGACTCAGGCGTGCTGAGCCTGGAGATCCCGGTCGCCGAACGGGCCAAGCCCCGCAAGATCGAGATCGGCACCGGTCGGCCCAGCGAGAGCCCGCCCCTCGCCCCGGACCGGCACGACGCACGAGACCGGCAGGTCGTCAACGCCTGACCACGGCCACCCCGATCTGCACGGCCACCCACTGCCACCCACTGCCACGGTCATTCGAGGGAGGTGTCATCGTGGCGATCACGGCGACCCGGTGCCCGACACCGGTCGAGGACACAGACCTCGACCAGGTGCTCGACGACCCGGACCTTCTGCAGGCAGAGTTCGAGGCGATCATCGCCGCTTCCTGGCCGGATGCCGAGAAGCCGGGCCCCCCGCCTCCACCGGGCGCCGCCGGCCCGGCTCAGAGCCACCCGGGGCGGTCAGCGCCCGCGGTCGGTCGCGTCCGGCATCGGGGCGCCGGACGCGGCTGGCCCGGGCGGGCAGCACCCGACGCTGGTGGTCGACAGCGCTCTCCGCCCGGGACGCCCCGGCCGGTCGGGAGGTGGGGGCAGATCGACCTCGATCGTCCGCCCCCACCGCCCCCCTGCCGACTGGTGCCCGTCTCAGGCGCGGTAGGCGCCGCGCTCGTTGTCCCGGTACGACACCGACGTTGTGTCGGGCTCGGCCTGGTCGTAGGCGGCGCGGGCGCGGTTCTTCGCCTCGATCGCCTGGTCCTTGGCGCTGGGGGCGCTGGCGGCCTCGCGGCGGACCTTCGGGGCTTCCTCCTCGGCCTTGGTCAGGTAGCTCTCCCACCGGGCCTGCATGGGCTTGATCAGGCCGCCGCCGAGACCGACGACGAGGATGCCGCCGACGGTCGCCAGGACCGTCACCAGGACGGGGGTGGTCACGGTGGTGGCGATGCCGACCTGGTTCAGGGCCGCGATGACGCCGAGGCCGAGGATGAACACGGCGGCGATGTTGGCCAGGGTCTTGCCGTAGGACAGGCCACCGAGCGTGCCCTCGATGAGCGTCTTGACCCCGGCCGCGACGGCGGCGGAGACGACGACGATGACGATCGCGACGAAGACCAGCGGCAGGAAGGCGATGACGGCTGCGAGCAGGTCGCTGATCGGGTTGGGGCCGAAGGCCGAGAAGGCCAGCTGCAGGGTGAACAGGATGACCGCGTAGTAGACGAGCTTGGCCAGGATGTCGCTGGCGTCGTACTCCGACTTCGCGAGGGCCTTGGCGACCCCGCCGCGCTCGATGGCGCGGTCGAAGCCGACCCGCGTCAGGATGGCGCTCACGGCCTTGGCCAGCGCCTTGGCGACGAGCCAGCCGATCAGCAGGATGACGAGGAACAGGACGAGCTTGGGGACGAACGTGGCGATCGACGTCAGGGCACTGGTGAGGGCCTCTTGCATCGGTTTTCTCCTTGTCGAGCAGTGGTCACGTCACGATGGTGACGAGTGTTTACGACGTATCCCCCACCTGCGTACGACGTAAACATCGCGAGGGCGAGGGATGTCCCACCGGTAGGCTCGTGCACATGCCGGCACCCGACGACCACGAGAGCCGACTGCCGCTGTCGCGCGCGACGATCATCGACGCGGCGATCGGGATGATCGACCGGAGCGGCAGCCTGCAGGCCCTGACCATGCGGTCCCTCAGTGCCCACCTGGGGTTCGAGGCGATGGCGCTCTACCGGCACATCAACGGTCGCGAGGCCCTCCTCGAGGGGATCGTCGACACCCTCGTCGAGCAGATCCAGACCAGACCAGAGGGTGACGGCGACCACGAGCCCGCGTTGACCGACGAGTGGCAGGGGATGCTCCAGTGGACGGCGCACTGCGTGCGTCAGGTCGCCATCGACCACCCGGCGATCTTCCCGCTGATCGCGACCCGCCCCCCCGCCGCGCCCTGGCTGTGCCCGCCGCTGCGCAGCCTGCGCCTGGTCGAGGACCTGCTGCGCGGGTTTAGCGAGTGCGGGTTCACCGACCGCAAGGCCGTGGAGACCTACCGGATCTTCTCCAGCTTCCTGCTCGGTCACCTGCTGCTCGAGGCGGCCACCCGAGGGGCCTCCACCGCACCGGTCGACGAGCCGCTCGACGAGGGCGACGCCGACGTCGATCCACCCACGTCCGACCTCGAGGTCTCCTCCTACCCGACCCTCGTGCGGACCGCCGCGATGCTAACCGAGGACCACACCGAGGCGGAGTTCGAGATGGCCCTCGAAGCCCTCCTCGACCGTCTCGACCGTGAGATCTCGCAGTGAGGCTCGCCGACGCCGCCGGGCCGGGTGTCTGCGGGGCACAAGTTCTCCGAGTGCATTGCGGTGCTTTAGCAGTTAACGTACAGAAATGACCGACACCTCCGGGGATCCCTCCCCCGCCGTCGCGGTCACGAGCGAGGGTCCGGACCTGCCCGTCGGGCTCGGCTCGCTGCTGACCCGCACCCCCACCGCCGTCATCGCCGTCGACCACGACGGGTGCATCACCTTCGTCAACGGGCCGGCCGAGCAGCTCTTCCAGCTGGAGGCGGGCCACGTCGTCGGCCACCCGGTCGAGGTCCTCGTGCCCTGCCTGGTCAGTGCCCGGCTCACCGGCCGCAGCTCCTCCTACCTGCACGACCTCGCGCTGCGGCGGCAGGAGGCCGGCTTCAACCCCGTGGGCCTGCGCGGCGACGGCACCGAGTTCCCCGCCGAGGTCGACGTCACCCCGACCGACCTCGGCGACGGACGGGTCTGGGCGGTGGTTACCGTGCGCGACGTGTCGACCAGGGTGGAGGCCCAGCGGCAGGTCGCCGAGCTCAACCGGGCCTACCTGGCGCTCGCCCAGCTCAACCAGGCGGTGGTCCGGGCGCCAGACGCGGAGGCGCTCTTGGACTCAGCCTGCCAGGTCGCCGTCGAGCACGGGGGATACCTCGGGGCGTGGGTGGCGGTCCCGACCGCGGAGGGCGCGGTGGAGGTATTGGCGCAGGCGGGCGTGCTGGTCCCCTACGTCACCCAGCTCGGTCTGACCCTCGACCCGCTGGACCCGAGCAGCCAGGGCCCCGTGGGGGTGGCCCTGCGCGAGGGGCATCCGGTCGTCAACAGCAACTTCCTGCACGACGCGACCACCGCCTTCGTGCACGAGCGCGCCCGCGGCTACGGCATCGCCTCCTGCGCGAGCCTGCCGCTGCGCACCGCCGGCCGGGTCGTGGCCTGCCTCACCCTGTATGCCGACCGCGTCACCGCCTTCGACGACGGGGTCGGCGACCTGCTCATCCAGATGAGCAACAACATCTCCTTCGCCCTCGACGGTTTCGAGTCGGCCCGGGCCCTCGAGGCCGAAGCCGCCGCGCGACGCGACCTGCTGCTGCGGCTGGTCACTGCGGAGGAGAAGGAGCGGGGACGGATCGCGGGCGACCTGCACGACGACTCCGTGCAGGTGCTCGCCGCCGTCAACCTGCGCCTCGGGCTGCTGCGCCGGCGGCTCGGCGGCTCTCCCGACCTCGCCGACGCCAGCGCGATGGTGCGCACCATCACCGAGACCGTGCGACTGGCCTCCGAGAGCCTGCGGACCCTGCTCTTCGAGCTCGAGCCACCCCTGCTGGCGCAGTCGTTCACCGAGGCCCTCAGCACGACGGCCGAGCACGTCTTCGAGGGCGAGAGGACGACCTGGTCGGTGCACTGCACCGGGGCGGTCGACCTGCCCAGCCTCGAGCGCGGGCAGATCCTGCGCATCGTCAAGGAGGCGCTCATCAACGCCCGCAAGCACGCCCACGCCTCACACGTCGACATTGACCTGCACCGCGTGGGTGGCGGGATCGAGGTCGCGGTCACCGACGACGGAGACGGCCTGCCCGACGGCGTCGACGTCGAGCACCTGCCGCGTCGCCGCGGACACCGCGGCTTCGAGACGATGCGCGACCGGGCGTCGGCCACGGGAGGCTGGTGCCGGCTGGAGCGGACGGGCACCCGCGGCGCGACCCTGCGGTTCTTCGTGCCGGCGACAGTGCGGGGCTGAGCGCGCCCGCAGGTCAGTGCGGCAGGTCAGTGCGGCAGGTCGGCCAAGGTGTCGGCGTCCTGGATCATCTGCAGCCCGGAGGCGAAGCCTCGCTCGGCGAGCACGTCCGAGATCGCATCGAGATCAGTCGACTCCCCGAACTTCTGCACGAGCAGCACCCGCAGGGCTGTGGCATACCCACGGGCCTCTCCGCGGGCCTCTCCACGGGCCTCTCCACGGGCCAGGAGCGCTTGGCCCTCGGCGGTGCGTTCCAGCACGTTGCTCATGTCGTTCCTCTTCATCGAGTCGGTGATCCACGCGGTCAACTCGTCGTCTGCTCCCAGCATAGCGAGGTCGACGAGCGTGGCTCGGGCATCCAGATCATCCGTGGCCAGGGCGATCTGCGCGACCACGGACTCCACCAGTGCTGCTGAGGCGTGCCGGCCCAGCGCCAGCGGGGCCAGCGCCGAGGTGCGGAGCACCTCGGGATCCAACCTGGTGACGTCCACGACGTCGTAGGTCAGGGTCAGACCGCCGGCTTCATACCGACCGGCATACGGTCCGCCCATCGGCATGATGACGACCTGGAGGGGCGGCTGGCCGTGCTCGGTGGTGACTGCCAGCCAGTAGCGGACCAGTCGCAGCTCGAAGTCGTCGGCGGGCGACCGCTGCACCTCCACGTGCACGACGAACGGGGCGCCGTCGCTGGGCTGCACGCGAAACACGCCGTCGGCACGCAGCTTCATCGTGAACTCGGTCGGCTGGGCGACGACCTCTGCACCGTCGGCGTCGACGTGACAGAGGATGCGTAGCGCCTCGACCGGGAAGTCGCGGAAGAGTCGCTTGTAGACACCGTCCCAGTCGTCAGGCACGAGTCCCCCTTCGTCGAGCACCCGACGCCGACCGCGCCGGACCGGATGCCTCCGACGCGGTGTCGAGCACCCTCAGGCTATCGGCTCACGCTCTCCATTGTCGAACACCTGTTCGAGTAGGCTGACCCGGTGACCGAGCTTCCGCGCCGTGCGCTGCTGCGCCCTCGATCGCTCGCGCCGGAGCAGTATGCCGCGGTGCGGGTGACCACGGCTGGCGCCCCCGTACCGGTCGTGGCGTGGGTGGTCTGGGAGAGCGGCGTCGAAGAGCTGGTCGGGGCCGTGGAGCAGGCGGTGGCCGTGTCGTGGACGTCGAAGGCCGTCCTCGTCCGGTGGGGGGTCCCCCCGCGGGTGCTCGAGGCGTGGGTGTGGGCGGGCGCGGTGAGCCGACGGTAGCGGCGCGTCCTACCCGGCAGTGGCCGACCACCGCGACGGGTCGTCAAGCCCGACCCGACCCCGGTGCATCACACCCTCAGCGAACTCGAAGGTTGCGAGGGTGGCGGGCCCGCGGGGCCGACCGTAGCGTCCGTCTGTGACCTCAGCGACGACCTCGACACCTCCCTGGCAGACCACCCACGTCGACGTGGCCGAGGGCCGGGTCGTCGAGGTCGCGACCGTCGGTGACGAGGGTCTGCCCGCGGTGGTGCTGCACCACGGCACGCCGCAGGCCTTCCTACCGATGACGTGGCTGGTGGAGACCGCGCAGCAGGTCGGGGTGCGGTTGGTGACCGTGTCGCGCCCGGGATACCGCAGCAGCACCCGGCAGCCGGGGCGGACCGTCGCCGCCGTCGCCGCCGACACCGCCGCGGTCCTCGACCACCTCGGGATCGAGCGGTGCGTGACCGCGGGGACCTCCGGCGGGGGGCCGCACGCCCTGGCCTGCGCGGCGCTGCTGCCGGAGCGCGTGGCAGCCGCGGCGTCGGTGTGCGGGGTCGCGCCCCACGACCTCGCGCCCGGCATCGGGCTCGACTTCCTGGCGGGGATGGGCGCGGACAACGTCGCGGAGTTCGGTGCGGCCCTGCACGGCGAGGAGCAGCTGCGGGGCTTTCTCGAGGGGATGCTGCCGGCCCTCACCGACGGTGACCCCGACGCGTTCCTGCAGGCCTGGGACTCGTTGCTGCCCGACGTCGACAAGGCCAGCCTCACCGGCGACATCGGGCACCAGCTCGTGGCGTCGACGACCGCCGCGCTCGAGGGCGCCGGACCGCTGGACGGGTGGGTCGACGACGACCTGGCCTTCGTGCAGCCGTGGGGCTTCGACCTCGGCGCCATCACCGTGCCGGTGAGCCTCTGGCAGGGTGGACAGGACCAGATGGTGCCCTTCGCGCACGGTGGGGCGCTGCGCCAGCTGCTGCCGGCGGGGGCCCGGGTGCACCTGATGCCCCAGGAGGGCCACCTGTCGATCGTCGTCGGGTCGTTCGCGCAGGTGATGAGCGAGCTGGTGGAGATGGGGCGGGTCGAGTGAGCGTCAGTGCGGCGCGATGCCCGTCGAGCGCAGCCGCTCGAGCGTCTCGACGTAGCCCAGCCGAGCAGCCCGCAGCAGGTCCTCGCCCGCGTCGCCTGCGCGTTCTCCGTGCGTGAGGGGTGGCGCCTCGGCTGGCGCTGGAGCCTGGTCCTCGTGCCGCTGACCTTCGTCGCCGCCCTGGCCTTCGCGCTGCCGCTGTTCCTCGCCCTCCGCGAGCGCCGGCTGGCCACTACGCTCACGCGGGTCGACGCAGACCGGTGAGCCAGGCAGGGAGATCGATCATGGACGGCTACGCACTCGTGGTGCGGTTCACCCTCGAGCCCGGTCACGAGACCGCGTTCGACGCCCTCGTCGCCGAGACCCTCGACGGCATCCGCGCCCACGAGCCGGGGACGCTGGTGTACGCGTCGCACCGGCCAGACGGCGAGCCCGGCGTGCGCGTCTTCTACGAGCTCTACCGCGATCGGGCGGCCTTCGACGAGCACGAGCGCCAGCCGCACACGCGACGGTTCCTGGCCGAGCGCGGGCACCACGTCGCGGCGATCGCCGTCGACGTCCTGCAGCTGGTCGAGGGCGCGGACGCATACGGGCTGCCGCCGCAGCGGTAGGCGCGGGCCGCGGCCCGGGTGAGTGGGCATGATGGGGGCATGACCAGCCGCCGCGGGCTCTTCGTCGCCCCCTTCGATGCCCTGGCCGACCCGGGAGTCGTCGGCGACCTGGCGGCCAGGGCGGAGGCCGCCGGCTGGGAGGGGTTCTTCCTGTGGGACCACCTGCAGTACGGCGAGCGGGTCACCGAGATCGCCGACGTGTGGACCTGCTGCGCGGCCGTGGCGATGCGCACCGAGCGATTGCTCTTCGGGCCGATGGTGACCCCGCTGCCGCGGCGCCGACCACAGGTCCTGGCCCGGCAGGCCGCCAGCCTCGCGGTGCTGTCGGGCGGCCGGTTCGTGCTCGGCCTCGGGCTGGGTGACGACGGGCTCGGCGAGTTCAGCGCGTTCGGCGACGAAGCCGACCCGAGGACGCGCGGCCGGATGCTCGACGAGGGGCTCGAGGTGCTCACCGCCCTGCTGACCGGGGGCTCGGTCGACCACGACGGAGCGCTGTATGCCGCGCGAGCCGCCCGCTTCCGCCCGGCGCCCGACGTGCCGATCTGGCTGGCCGGCCGGTTCGGCAACCGGGCTCCGGTGCGCCGGGCCGCGAGACACGACGGCTTCTTCGTCATCGGCCTGAGCGGGCCCGACGACCTCGACGAGGTCACCGCCGCGCTCGCGGAGCACGAGCCGGCGCCGGGCTTCGAGGTGGTGATCGACCTCCAGCCGGGGCAGGACCCGACGCCCTGGCGAGCACGCGGCGCCTCGTGGGTGCTGACCCGGATCGGCCCGTACGACCTCGACCTCGCTGAGGTCGAGCGGGTCATCGACGCGGGTCCGTGACCTGAGCGCCGTGCGTCAAGTGGGTCGACGCTGCGTCAGGTCAGCCCCCGGGGAGCGCTCAGCCGACGTTGACGCCGTAGTCGCGGGCGATCCCGCCCAGACCGCTGGCGTAGCCCTGGCCGACGGCGCGGAACTTCCACTCGCCGTCGCGCCGGTAGAGCTCGCCGAAGATCATCGCCGTCTCGCTCGAGGCGTCCTCGGTGAGGTCGAAGCGGGCGAGCTCCTCGTCGTTGACGCGGTTGACGACCCGGATGAAGGCGTTGGTGACCTGCCCGAAGTTCTGGTGGCGGGTCTCGCCGTCGTAGATCGAGACCGGGAAGACGATCTTGGCGACCTCGGCCGGCAGCGTGGCCAGGTCGACGTTGATCGCCTCGTCATCGCCTTCCCCCTCGCCGGTGAGGTTGTCACCGGTGTGCTGGACGGCCCCGTCGGGTGAGGTCAGGTTGTTGAAGAAGACGAAGTGCGCGTCGGAGATGACCCTGCCGGCGTCGTTGCACAGCAGGGCCGACGCGTCGAGGTCGAAGTCGACCCCCGACGTCGTGCGCACGTCCCAGCCGAGACCGACGGAGACGGCCGTCAGGGTCGGGGCCAGCTTGGTCAGGGAGACGTTGCCGCCCTTGGAGAGGCTCACGGACATCGGTGGTGCTCCACTTCTCGGTCGCGGTGGGCCGCCTGCGCGGCGGCGAGGACGGGCCGTCCGACGCCGCACACGCGAGGCCGGTGCCCTCCTGCTCACACTATGTCGAGAGGGTGGGCGACGTCAGGGCGCCGTCCCCACGGGCGGCTCAGCCTCCGGCCGCGAAGCTGACCTCGGCGGTCGGGACCGCGTCGGCCTGACGGCCCGGCGCCGTCTGGTACGCCCAGTAGAGGTTGGTGTGGGCGATGACCTTGTCGGGAGTGGGCGCACCATAGGCGCTGAGGTCCTCGGTGGTGTGCGCGTCGCTGACGAGGATGACGTCGTAGCCGCGCACGAGGCCGCCGTGGAGGGTGGAGCGGATGCAGGCGTCGGTCTGGGCGCCGGTGACGACGAGCCGACCGGCTCCGCGCTCGGTGAGCAGCTGGGCCAGCTCGGTGTCCTCGAAGGAGTCGCCGTAGCGCTTGTGCACGACCGGCTCGTCCTCGCGGGCGACGAGCTCGGGCACGTAGGCCCACTGCTCGCTGCCCTGCACGAGGTCGTCACTGGAGTGCTGCACCCAGATCACCGGCACCGACTCCTCGCGGGCCCGGTCGACGAGGATGGCGATGTTGGCGATGACCGCCTCGCGCTCGTGCGCGCCCTCGACGACCCCCTTCTCCACGTCGATGACCAGCAGCGCAGTGTGCGGGTGGTCGGTGAGGGTGGTCATGGGGGGCTCCTCGGGCTGCGCGGGCGTCCCCGCGACTCTAGGCGCTCAGGCCGTGGCGAAGCCGACCACGGCGGTGACGACCGCGACGACGGCGAGCACCGTGGCCGGGGTCGGGGGCTCCTGGCGGCGCACGTCGAGGAGGTGCGCCGGGTCGTCTTCGACGCCCTGCCGGAGGGCTGTCGTTGGCCCAGCTGAGCGAGATGCTCGGGGCGGTGGTGAACCGGGTCGTGCACGGCGGTGGCTGCGGGGGTGCTACCTTCGCAAGGCACGTCTCCTTCGGGGAAAGCCGGTCCGACTCCGGCGCTGACCCGCAACCGTGGGCCCCTGACGACCGGGGCGAGCCGGAATGCCTGACCGAGACTGGCTCCCCCTGTTATGACCGTCGAGGACTGCGGTCGGAGCCTGAGCGGTCTGGCCGGGTATGCCAGCGCTTGGGTCTCGTCGTGTGTCCTTCTTTGTGAGAGGCACACATCCCGATGCGTTTCCGTCCCGCTCTGGCTGCACTCCCGGCCGCCGCACTCGCCCTGTCGCTCGGGCTCGCCGCACCGGCGCACTCGGCGACCCCGGCCGCCCCCGACACCACGGCCGGCGCGACCGCTGCCCGCGGCAACGCCGCGTCCGCGCGCTCCGGCGCCGCGTGGCTCGCCGACCAGATCACCGCCAACGGCGGCTACCTCGCCCCCTTCGGTCGCCCCGACCCCGGCAACACGGCGTATGCCGTGTCGGCCCTCACCGCCGCCGGCGTCGGCGGCAGGGCCCGCGACCTCGCCATCACCTACCTGAAGACGCAGGTCGGCAACCTCACCGACGGTGGGGGCAACGACAACGCGGGCGCCCTCGCCAACCTCGTGCTCGCCGCCCGCGCCGCCGGTGAGGACCCGCGTGCCTTCGGTGGCACCGGCGCGAGCAACAACCTCGTCAGGCGCCTCTTGGCGACCGCCCGCACCGGCGGCTCCGACGCCGGGCTGTTCGGCGTTTCCGCCCCCACCTACGACGGCGCCTTCCGCCAGGGTCTGGCCCTCGCCGCCCTCAAGGCCTCCGGCGTCAGCGCCAGCAAGCTCTCGGCCCCGATCGCGTGGCTGCAGGGCCAGCAGTGCGCCAACGGGCTCTGGGCGTCCTACCGAGCCGACGTCACCAGCCCGTGTGCGAGCGGTGACGCCGACACCAACAGCAGCGCCCTCGCCGGGCAGGGCCTCGCGGCCTACGGCCTGCTGCAGAAGCGGCGCGCGCTGCTCACCTCGCTCGACGCCGTGCAGGGCGCTGACGGGGGCTTCCCCTACACCGCCGCTGCGGGTCAGGAGTCCGACCCGAACTCCACCGCACTGTCGATCCAGCTGATCCTCGCGGCGGGCAGTGCTCCCAATGCTGCCCGCTGGAAGGTCGGCGACGTGACGCCCTACGCCGCGCTGCAGTCGTTCCAGCTCTCGTGCGGTGACGCCGCCCCCGACCGAGGCGCCTACTACACCACCTTCGGTGGGCGCACCGGAGACGTGCTGGCCACGATCCAGGCCGTGCCCGCGCAGGCCGGCGCGACCCTCCCCGTACGTCAGCGGACACTGACCCCCGGAGCGCCGAGCTACCGGTGCCCCGAGGCCACGGCCACTGCTTTCGCCACCGCCCGCGCCGCCCGTGCCGCGCGTGCCGGCACCGTCGGTCACTGCCCCGGCACGACCGGCGTGACCGTCGCCGTCGACTTCAGCGCCTTCGGCGCCGGCACCCAGGTGCGCTGCGCACCCGGCACGCCCGCGACCGGTGTCGCCGCCCTGCAGCAGGCCGGCTTCACCCCCGCGGGCACCGACCGCTACGGCCTGGCCTTCATCTGCCGGATCAACAGCAAGCCGGCCCCGGCGCAGGACCCGTGCGTGAACACCCCTGCGCCAACGGCCTACTGGAGCTACTACCACGCCGCCGCCGGCCAGACCGCGTGGTCCTACAGCAGCCAGGGCGCGTCGACCTACGCCCCGGCGCAGGGCAGCATCGAGGCCTGGGCCTTCGGCAACGGGGCCAAGCCCACGCTGACCCCCACCAAGGTCCGCAACCGCTGACCACGCCCAGGAGACCTCACCGTATGCCGTCACGCCCCACCCCCACCGCGCTCACGCGGATCGCCGTCGCGGCGACCGCAGGAGTCGTCGTGGCGCTCACCGCCCTCGTCGCGCCCGGCCCTGCGGCGGCCAGCGCGGGGTCGGCTGCGGCCACGGCTGCGAGCGTGCCGGCCGACGCCAGGCTCGCGGCCGGCTGGCTCGCGGGTGAGCGTGACGGCGACGGCGGGGTGCCGGGGCCCTTCGCCGGCACCGACTGGGGCCTGACCGTCGACACCCTCTGGGCCATGAAGGCCGCAGGCGCGAGCACCGTTGACCTGCAACGCACCTGGGGGGCGATCGAGGCCAACGCCACCGAGCTCGCCGGACCGCCGTCCTGGTCCACCGACACCACGCTGCGCTACGGCGGTGGAACGGCCAAGGTCTTGGTGGCCGCCCAGTCGGTGGGCGCCGACCCGCGGGCGGTCCGGGCCGGCGGCACGAGTCACGACCTGGTCGCCGCCACCCTCGCGCGCATCGCCACCACCGGACCGCAGGTGGGGCGGCTCGAGGACTCCGCGAGCGCAGGATTCGACAGCACCAACGTCTTCAGCCAGGCCATCGCCGTCATCGGGCTCAGCGACGCCCGGCTCACCCGCGCGGCCGACACCACCACCCTCGCGTCCGCCGTCACGTTCCTGGGCACGCAGCAGTGCGCACCCGGCTGGTTCCGCGTGTTTTACGACGATGACCTCACCTGTGATGCGGCACTGGCCAAGGGGGACGCGGCCGGTGACGTCGACGGCACCGCGATCGCCGTGCAGGCGATGGTCGCCGCCCGTGACCGCGGGATCAGCGTCGACCTCGCTGCGCTGGGTGCGGCCGCCGGATACCTGGTCTCGGCCCAGCACAGCGACGGCTCCTTCGGCGGGGGCGCCGGCGCCTCCGGTGCCAACGCCAACAGCACCGGCCTGGCTGCCGCCGCCCTGCAGCTCACCGGCCGCACGACGCAGGCCGCCAGGGCGCGCTCCTGGGTGGCCGGGCTGCAGCTGGTCGCCACGACCGGTGCGCTCGCCAGCGAGCGGGGGGCCATCGCCTACGACGCCGCGGCGCTCGCCGACGCGCGCACCCACGGGATCAGCGCCGCCGGCCGCGACCAGTGGCGACGGGCCACGGCACAGGCGGTGTTCGCCCTCAACCCGGTCGGGCTCGCGCAGCTCGCCGGGCTGCCCTCGGGGACGGGGCTGCCCACGCCACCCACCACCACCCCCACCACTCCGGCAACGCCGGAGACACGCCCGACGACTCGCCCCGCCACGACGCCACGCGCCACCTCGGCACCTGCGTCCACTCAGCCGCCCCAGCCTGCTGGGGCCCGCACGGGACCGGTGTCGACGACCCGGTCCGACGGCGCAGCGGGCCCGGGCCCCCTGGGGGGTGGCTCGGGCTCGCTGTCCTCCGCGTCTGTGCCGCTCGTCCCGTCCGCGCGGCCAGTGCTCCCCAGCGCGGCCGCGACCGGTGTGGACCTCCCTGCCGTCAGCGACCCCCCGGCTCAGACGCCGACGCCGACGCCCGCACCCGACGACGCCGCTGCGCTGGCGAGTGCTCGCACGGACACCGAGACACCGGCCGGTGGGTTCTGGCGCTCCCCACTGGTGCTCGCGGTGGGCATCGGCGTGCTCATGGGGGCCCTCGTCGTGCTGCGGCCGTGGCGCCTGCTCGGAGGGCGGGCGCGATGACGCAGCGTCAGGTCGGCGCGGCACACGCGGCGCGGTCGGTGCTGCCGGCACGGGTGCGACGGGCCGCTGTGACGCTCGGCCTCGGCGCCGCCCTGGCTCTGCCCCTGGTCGTCGCCGCCCCTGCGCCGGCGCAGGCCGTGGGCCTGCCCGGCTACTGCCCCGATGCCACGGGCGTCACCGTGGTCGTCGACTTCCAGGCCCTCGGGGGCGGGGTGGTCGTGCGCTGCGCGCCCGCACCGCTGGCCGGATCCGGCACCGGGCTCGACGCGCTCGTCGGCGCCGGGATCAGCCTCGAGGGCACCCGCCGCTGGGGTGACTCCTTCATCTGCCGGCTCGGTGGCAAGCCTGCGGTCACCACGACGCTCGCGGTGACCGGGCAGCCCGGCTACCACGAGCAGTGCCTCGACACCCCGCCGAGCGCGGCCTTCTGGGGCTACTGGTACGCCGCCGACAACGGCGCGTGGCAGTACAGCCAACAGGGCGTGAAGGGGCATCGCGCGATGGCGGGAGGCTTCGAGGGCTGGTCGTTCTCGCTCAACGCCAGCGGCTCGGGCAACCCGGCACCGCGACTGGCTCCCACGCGACCAGCCAAACCAGCCAGGCCGGCGACACCGGCGACCGGCGTCCCCGCTCCCAAGCCAGCTGCCGGATCCGGCTCTGCCGCAACAGGTTCTGGCTCCAGCGCGAGCGCACCGACATCCGCGGGCGGTGGGAGCACGCCGCGACTCGCCGTTGCCTCCACTCCGGGTGCTGCACCCACACCCGTGAGGCCAGGTGGGGCCACTCCGAGCAGTGAGTCGGCCGACCCGAGCACTGCAGCCGGCGCCACTGCCCAGACCGCAGCCCCGCCCGTCGTCTCGGGTGAGCTTGCGGCTGCTCCCGTCTCGTCGTCGGGGGCGCCGGGGTCGGCCGGCTCGGCAGGGCCGTCGACCGGCACCGTCGTCGGGGTCGGCATCCTCGCCTTCCTCCTCGTCGCCGGCGCGGGCACCGCGTGGCGCCGACGCCGGGGCGCGGACTCGTCGTGAGCACCACTCGTCGCCCCCGTGCGGTGCCCGCTGCTCGCCGCCTGGCCGGCGCGCGGGGGCTGCACCGGGCGGGGGCCTACGGGCTGCCGCGCGCCGTGCACCCCGTCGCGTGGTGGGCGTGGGCGCTCGGCCTGGCCTCCGCGGCCACCCGCACCACGAACCCGCTGCTGCTCCTGCTGATCGTCGCCGCCGCCTCCCTCACCGTGGTCAGCCGCCGCTCCGACACCCCCTGGGGCCGAGCCTTCCGCATGTATCTCGTGCTCGGGGCGGTCATCGTGGTCATGCGCGTCGCCTTCCGGGTCGTCTTCGGCGGCGGCGACACCGGTGTGGTGCTGCTGCACCTGCCTCAGATCCCGCTGCCCGACTGGGCCGCCGGCATCCGCCTGCTCGGCGACGTGACCGGCTCGTCGTTGCTCTCCGGCCTCTACGACGGGCTGCGGCTGGCCACCATGGTCGTGTGCGTCGGCGCGGGCAACGCCCTCGCCAACCCGAAGCGGCTGCTGCGCTCGGTGCCGACCGCGCTCTACGACGTGGGCACCGCCGTGGTCATCGCCGTCTCGGTCTTCCCGCAGCTGGCCGAGAGCGTGGTCCGCGTGCAGCGGGCGCGGCGGCTGCGAGGAGGCCCGAGCCGTGGCCGGCACGCCGTGACCGCGGTTGTCATCCCGGTGCTCGCCGACGCCCTCGACCGGTCGCTGCTGCTCGCGGCCGCGATGGACGCCCGCGGCTACGGGCGCCACGGGCAGGCCTCTGCGCGTAGCCGACTCGTCACCGGTGGCCTCACCATCGCCGGTCTGATCGGGGTCTGCGTGGGGGTCTATGCGGTGCTCGACGGCACCACCGCTCAGCTGCTGGCCCTGCCGACGCTGCTGGCCGGCCTCGCCGTCGCCTCGAGCGGTCTGGTCGCGGCGAGCCGGCGCACCCGGACCACGCGCTACCGTCCCGATCCCTTCGACCTCGCCGCCTGGGGCGTTACCCTCAGCGGGGCCGTGGCCGGGCTGGCCCTCGCCCTCACGGCGCAGGTCGACCCCGTGGTGCTCAACCCTGCGGTCAGCCCGGCTGCGTGGCCCGCCCTGTCGGTGCTCCCGCTCGCCGCGGTGGTCGTGGCGGCGCTGCCCGCGTGGCTGACGCCGCCGCCGGCGTCCACCGCAGGCGGCGGCCCGACATCGCAGGCGGTGGCGACCCCGCTGCGGCTGGTCCCGGCGGGAGGGCCGCGGTGATCCGCCTCGAGGGGGTCAGCGTCACGTATGCCGACGCGCCCGTCCCGACCCTGCGAGACGTCGACCTGCACATCGAGGAGGGAGAGCTGGCCCTCGTCGTCGGCTCCACCGGCGTCGGCAAGTCGACGCTGCTGGGGGCGATCAACGGCCTGGTGCCGCACTTCACGGGCGGGCGGCTGGCCGGGCGGGTCACCGTCGGCGGCTACGACACGCGGCTCCACCCCCCACGCGAGATGGCCGACGTCGTGGGCTGGGTGGGGCAGGACCCGCTCGCCGGCTTCGTCACCGACACCGTCGAGGACGAGCTGGCCTACGGGATGGAGCAGCTCGCCGTGCCGCCGGAGACGATGCGCCGGCGCGTCGAGGAGACCCTGGACCTGCTCGGCATCGCCGAGCTGCGCCACCGCCCGCTGGCCTCGCTGTCCGGTGGCCAGCAGCAGCGCGTCGCCATCGGCTCGGTGCTCACGGCCCACCCCCGGGTGCTCGTGCTCGACGAGCCGACCTCGGCGCTCGACCCCACCGCCGCCGAGGAGGTGCTCGCCGCCGTCACCCGCCTCGTGCACGACCTGGGCACCACCGTCGTGATCGCCGAGCACCGGCTCGAGCGGGTGCTGCAGTTCGCCGACCGCGTCGTGCACCTACCCGGTGGCGGGGTGGTCACCAGCGGCCCTCCCGAGGTGGTCATGCAGACCTGCTCCATCGCGCCACCCGTCATCGAGCTCGGCCGGCTGGCCGGCTGGGCGCCCCTGCGCTTGTCGGTGCGTGACGCCCGGCGCGCCGCCGGACCCCTGCGCGAGCGGTTGGAAGGGGTGCGGCCTGCGGCGGCCGACCCGTCCCCCCTGCTCGCCCGTCACCCCTCAGGAGGTGCCGCGCTCGAGGCGTCCCACGTCACCGTCACCTACGGCGAGCACGTGGCCGTCCGCGACGTCAGCCTGCAGCTCGAGCGCGGCAGCCTCACCGCCCTCATGGGCCGCAACGGCTCAGGCAAGTCCTCCCTGATGTGGGCGCTGCAGGGCAGTGGCCGACGGCGCAGCGGCACGGTCCTGGTCAGCAGCAAGGACCCGAAGTCGCTGTCGGACGACGCTGCCCGTCGCCTGGTCGGGCTCGTCCCCCAGACGGCGGCCGACCTGCTCTACCTGCGCACCGTGCGTGAGGAGTGCCTCGCCGCCGACGACCAGACCGGCTCGGCGCACGGCACCTGCCGGGCGCTGCTCGACCGGCTCGTGCCGGGCATCGGTGGCGAGCAGCACCCGCGGGACCTCTCCGAGGGGCAGCGCCTGGCGCTGGTGCTCGCCGTGCAGCTGACCGCCGAGCCTCCGGTGCTGCTGCTCGACGAGCCGACGCGCGGGCTCGACTACACGGCCAAGCGCCACCTCGCCCAGGCGCTGCGCGAGCTGCGCGCCGAGGGGCGGGCCCTGCTGGTCGCAACCCACGACGTGGAGTTCGTCGCCGCCTGCGCCGACCGGGTCGTGGTGATGGCGGAGGGCGAGGTCATCGCCGACGGGCCGACGGCGTCGGTCGTGGCGGCGTCACCGTCCTTCGCCCCCCAGGTCGCCAAGATCATGGCGCCGCAGCCGTGGCTGACCGTCGACGAGGTCGCGACGGCCCTGGCCGGCAGCACCATCCCGACGGGAGCGACCCCATGAGCCTGCGCGAGCGACCTCGTGCGGACGCGTCGCGCCCGACCCCCCGCTCCCCCGCGGCGGCCGACCTCGTCGCCACGCTCGGCGGTACCGCCGTGCGGATGGGGCCGTGGACGGCGGTGGCCCTCGTCGTCGCCTCCGTCGCCGGACTGGCCATGTTCGCCTGGCCGCTCTTCGTGCAGGCGGCGCCGACCGGTGCGGGGCACGCGGTCGACGCTCCCTACGTCTTCGCGGCGGTGCTGCCCCTGCTCGTCGTCATCGTGCTCGCGTCGATGGCCGAGGGCGGGATGGACTCGAAGGCACTGGCGATGCTCGGCGTGCTGTCAGCCGTCAACGCGGCGATGCGACCGCTGGGGGCCGGCACCGCGGGCATCGAGACGGTCTTCTTCCTGCTCGTGCTCGCGGGTCGGGTCTTCGGGCCGGGTTTCGGCTTCGTGCTCGGGTGCACCTCGATGTTCGCCTCGGCCCTGCTGACCGCCGGGGTCGGGCCGTGGCTGCCCTTCCAGATGCTGACGTCGGCGTGGATCGGGCTGGGGGCGGGGCTGCTTCCCCGACGCGCCAGAGGCCGGGGGGAGGTGGCGATGCTCGCGGTCTACGGGGTGCTGGCGGCCTACCTCTTCGGAGCCCTGATGAACCTCTGGTTCTGGCCCTTCGTCGCCGGCGCCGGGTCGCTCGGCGACGGGACGCTGGCCTACGTGCCGGGTGCCCCGCTGCTCGACAACCTGCACCGCTTCGGGGTCTTCACGCTGGTGACCTCGACCGGCGGCTGGGACACCGGGCGGGCCATCACCAACGCGGTCGCGATCGCGCTGCTCGGGCCGGCCGTGCTGGCGACCCTGCGGAGAGCGGCCCGCAAGGCGTCGTACGACCCCGTGCGGGCGCGCGACTGACGGGTGGGCGCTGAGCCGCCTGCCCATACGCCTGCGCCACGCGTCAGCCCCAGACCCCCAGCAGTTGCAGGCTGATCCGCACGATGAAGGCACTGACGACGACGATGAAGACGATGCGCACGAAGCGGCTGCCGAGGCGCACGGCGGTGCGGGCGCCGAGGTAGCCGCCGACCAGGTTCGCCACCCCCATCGCGAGGCCGATCGTCACGACCACGTGGCCGCCGGGGGCGAAGACGGTCAGCGCTCCGAGGTTGGTCGCGACGTTGACGATCTTGGCCTTGGCACTCGCCTCGAGGAACGCGTAGCCCATCAGCCCGACCAGCGCGAAGACGAGGAACGACCCCGTGCCCGGGCCGAGCGCCCCGTCGTAGACCCCGATGACGAAGCCGGTGAGCATCGCGGCGACCGTATGCCGCACCCCGTCCCACCGCAGGGCCGTCGCCGTCCCCAGCTGGGGCTTGAAGAGGGTGTAGGCCCCGACCAGCACCAGGCAGACGAGGATGATCGGGTTGAACGCCGCCTTGGGGATCTGCAGGCCGATCAGCGCTCCCCCGATCGCCCCGACGTAGGCGATGCCCGCCATCGGCAGGGCAGTGCGCAGGTCGGGTCGCACCCGTCGGTAGTAGGTCACCGAGCTCGTGGCCGTGCCGAAGATCGAGGCGAACTTGTTGGTGGCGAGCACCTGCGCCGGTGACGCTCCCGGCAGCCCGAGGAGGATCGCCGGCAGCTGGACCAGTCCGCCCCCACCGACGACGGCGTCGACCCACCCGGCGACGAGGCCCGCGAGGGTCAGCAGGAGGGCGGTGGTCAGGGACGGGTCGGCGACGGTGGGGTCGATGGCCAGCACGTCAGCGGTCGCCGCCCGCGTGCCACGCGGTCACGATGTCGAGGACGTCGATCAGCTCGTGCGCAACCGCGTCGGGCGTCGCGTCCACCGCCACCTGCTGGTCGACCGGGATGTCGCTGTGCGGCACCCAGATCGCCCGCATGCCGACGGCCTGCGGACCGTGCACGTCTTCGTACGCGCGGTCGCCGACGTAGACGCAACGCTCGGGTGGAGCCCCGACCTGCGCAGCGGCATAGCGAAAGATCTCGGGTGACGGCTTCACCCACGGCGTCTCGCTCGAGTAGACGTCGGCGTCGATGAGGTGCAGCACCCCGTCTCGGGCGAACACTTCCTGGTGGTAGTCACGCGACCAGATCGTGTTGGAGAGCACACCGACGCGCATCCCGTTGGTGCGCAGGCCCTCCCACAACGGTGCGACCTGCGGGTCGGTCCACGTGTGCGGCTCCCAGAACTGCCGGTAGGCCGCCAGGCCGGCGACCAGGCGCGGGTCGTCGGCCACGACGTCGACCTCGGCCAGGATGTCCTCGATGCGCGCGGATGCGTGCCCGTCCACCCGACCCCGCGACCAGCCAGCCGACTCGGCGCCGTGGATCCTCGCCGTCAGGTCCTCGACCAGGTGCGGGTCGGCGAGGTGGTACTCCCGGGCGAAGACCCGCCACTGCTCGACGAGGTCGACCGTGTGCCACGGCGTGAGCGTGCCACCCCAGTCGAAGATGACCGCCTCGACGGGGCGGGCCTCGACCAGCCCCGTCACGCCCCGCGCACCTCCGCGAGCACCTGGCTCACCGCCTCCGCGACGGCGACGTCGCGCGCCTCGCCGGAGCGTCGGTCCTTGACCTCGACGAGGCCATCGGCCAGCCCACGCCCGACGACGACGATGGTCGGGATGCCGATCAGCTCGGAGTCCTTGAACTTCACGCCGGGGCTGACCTTGCGCCGGTCGTCCAGCAGCACCTGCAGACCACCTCCCTCGAGACCCCGGGTGATCTCCTCAGCCGCGAGGAAGACGTCGTCGTCCTTGCCCTGGGCGATGACGTGGACGTCGGCGGGTGAGATCTGCCGCGGCCAGACCAGGCCGAGCTCGTCGTGGTTGCCCTCGGCGATGCAGGCCACGGCGCGGGAGACGCCGACGCCGTAGGAGCCCATCGTCACCGTCACGAGCTTGCCGTTCTCGTTCAGCACCTTCAGCCCCAACGCCTCGGCGTACTTGCGGCCGAGCTGGAAGATGTGGCCCATCTCGATGCCGCGGGCCGCCTCGAGGGCGTGGCCGCAGCTGGGGCACGTGTCGCCGGGGCGCACCTCGGCTGCCTCGATCGTGCCGTCGGCCTCGAAGTCACGGCCCTTGACCAGCCCGATGACGTGCCGCCCGGCCTGATCGGCGCCGGTGACCCAGCTCGTGCCGTCGACGACGCGCGGGTCGAGCAGGTAGCGCACCGCCCCGGGCTTCTCGGCGCCGAGCGCGCCCGGGCCGATGTAGCCCTTGACCAGCTGTGGCACGGACGCGAAGTCGTCGAAGACCTCGAAGGTCGCGGGCTCGAGCTGGGCCTCGAGCCGCTTCTCGTCGACCTCGCGGTCACCGGGCAGGCCGATGGCCAGCACCTCGGTGCTGCCGTCGGGGTGGGTGACCTGGACGATGACGTTCTTCAGCGTGTCACCGGCCTCCCAGGCGCGGTCGTCCCGCGCGAAGGCCGTGTTGAGCAGGTCGACCAGGCTGGCGATGGTCGGGGTGGCGGGCGTGTCCTCCACGTGCGCCGCCGGGGCGCCGGCCCAGTCGATCGCCGGCGGGACGGGCACGCGCACGGCCTCGACGTTGGCGGCATACCCACAGTTGGCGCAGCGCACGTAGGTGTCCTCGCCGTTCTCGGCGGTCGCGAGGAACTCCTCGCTCTTGCTGCCGCCCATCGCGCCGGCCATCGCCTCGACGATGACGTAGTGGAAGCCGAGCCGGTCGAAGAGCCTGATGTAGGCCTCGCGGTGCGCGTCGTAGGCCTTGTCGAGACCGGCGTCGTCGACGGCGAAGGAGTAGGAGTCCTTCATGATGAACTCGCGCCCACGCAGCACCCCAGCACGTGGCCTCGCCTCGTCGCGGTACTTCGTCTGGATCTGGTAGAGCGAGACCGGCAGGTCCTTGTAGGAGCTGAAGAGGTCCTTGACCGCGAGGGTGAACAGTTCCTCGTGCGTCGGGGCGAGCAGGTAGTCGCTGCCCTTGCGGTCCTTGAGCCGGAAGATGTTGGGACCGTAGGCGGTCCAGCGGCCCGTCGTCTCGTAGGGCTCCCGCGGCACGAGAGCGGGGAAGAGCAGCTCCTGCGCGCCGATCGCGTCCATCTCCTCGCGCACGATCTGCTCGACCCTGCGCAGCACCTTCAACCCGAGCGGCAGCCACGTGTAGATGCCCGGGCTGACCCGGCGGATGTAGCCGGCGCGCACCAGCAGGCGGTGGCTCGGCACCTCGGCATCGGCCGGGTCCTCCCGCAGGGTGCGCAGGAACAGGCTCGACATGCGCATGGGCACGGTGGGCTCCTCGGGTGGCCGACGGGGGCGCCCGCGGGTGCGGACGGTGCGGCCGGCTAGGCAGGACCGAAGCCTAGCCGCGACCACCGACCCCCGAGGTCCGGGCAGGACCGAGCTCGTCCGGACCTGGTCCGGACGAGCTCGCGGTGTGGTGACCACACCGCCGCCGGAGGCAGCGCGATGACGCCCGTCAGCGCCCCCGAGCACCCCGATCATCCGATCACCCGACGAAGTCTCACCGCCGATTCTGACACGTTCCTCGTATTACGCACTTCGAGTTTGACGAGTGGTCCGGCAGACGACCGACCTGCCTGGAGATCCCGAGCTCCTCGGGGTCAGCGGCCCGCAGCTCGCAGCGCGAGACGGATGAGCGGCGCCTGCAGCGGCAACCGCACGGCCGTGACCGCACGCTCGGCCTGGGCCGTCCACGAGCCGGGCGAGCGCTGGGCGCGCTGGTGCGCCGAGACCAGCATCTGCGCGTTCGCCGGCCACACGCCTACCAGCAGGGCCGCACTGGCCAGCCCGGCCCGGCGCCGGGTCTGCGGCACGAGCATGCCTGCGCCGCAGACGATCTCAGCCACACCCGACCAGATCACGAGCTGACGCGGATGCGCCAGCTGCGGGGGGATGGTCGGCTCGAAGACCTGCGGGCGCACAAGGTGGACGACTCCGGAGACGAGGAAGGCGGTGGCGAGGCCGCCGATCCCCCGGGTGAGTGGGGGCACGACGCTGGCGGAGGGCTTCATACGCGACATCCCACCACGTACGCCCGACGGGACGGCCGGTTGCGGCGGGAGTGTGACGCGGCCCTAGCGGGTGTGGGCCGGGCGGCGGGGCACCCCGCGCACGATCAGCCGGGTCGGGATGACGAAGGTGCGGGGCTCGCCGCGCTCCCCGTCGAGCCGCGCGAAGAGCTGCTGGATGGCCCTCTCTCCGAGTGCCGCCGGGTCCTGGTGAACACAGGTGACCGGGGGGTCGAGGAAGTCGGCCAGCTCGAAGTCGTCGTAGCCGATGACCACAAGGTCGAGGCCGCCCTCACGCACGGCGCTGATGACCTGCAGGGTGACGCGGTTGTTGCTCGTGATGATGGCGCTGATGGGGTCGGGCCCCTGTGTCCACCGGGCCAGCAGGGCAGCGACCTCGCCCGGCGCGTAGGGACCGAGTCGGGTGGTGGCCGGGACGACCATGCCGAGGGCGTCGAGCGAGGCGCAGAAGGCGGCCAGCCGCTGCTGGGCGGTCCAGACCCCGGCGTGGTCACCGAGGAAGCCGATGCGCTGGTGCCGGTGCGCCACCAGGTGCTCGACCGCCGATCGGACTCCACCCTCGTTGTCGCTGAGCACCGTGTCGGCGAGGAGACCCGGCAGTGGCCGGTCGACGCAGACGACCGGGATCTCCTGCGCCGCGCTCGCGATCTCGGCGCTGGCGACGACCGAGGCCGGCACGACCACGAGGCCCTCGACGCGTCGGGCGACGAGGGCGTCGACCAGCTCAGCCTCCCGCGCCGACGAGCCCTCGGCCGAGGTCGAGATCAGGAAGTGGCCACGGCCGCGGGCCTCGCGCTCCATCGCCGCGGCGAGCTGGGAGTACCACGGGTTGGCGAGGTCCTCGACGATCAGGCCGATGCTGGTCGACCGACCCTTGCGCAGCATGCTCGCGCCCTCGTGCCGATGGAACCCCAGCTCGTCGATCACCGCCTTGACCCGGGTCGCCGTCTCCGACCGCACACCGGGCTCGTCGTTGACCACGCGCGAGACCGTCTTGATCGACACCTCGGCGAGCGTGGCGACGTCGGCCATGGTGGGGCGGCCGGGTCGGACCGGGCGGCCGTCCACAGGCCCGGCGGGTGACAACGTTGACACAACACGACATCTTGGGTGCGATGAGCATCATCGGTCAAGTTCCTCCACGCCAGCGGTGAACGACCACCGCGGGATTCGCGCTTCTAGCCATTCCTTGGCGGTCCGCGGTATTTGACAGACCAGACATCGATGGGGTTGTCTTTCGATGTTCAGTCTGACAACGATGTCAATCGTTATCGCCTTGTGACCGACAAAGTTCCACCGGAAGGTGTCGGGACCCGTGTGTCACGGGTCACAATCAGCGACGGGCTAGCAACGACGCCGCCGACGAAAGGGTTCTTGACGCGATGAGCCAGGTTGACATGGCCAAGGCCACGACTCCCCCACCGGGTGAGGTCATCCTCGAGATGCGAGGGATCACCAAGAGCTTCCCGGGGGTGAAGGCGCTCGCCGACGTGAGCATGGTCGTGAGGCGGGCCGAGGTGCACTCCATCTGCGGTGAGAACGGCGCCGGCAAGTCGACCCTGATGAAGGTCCTCTCGGGCGTCTACCAGGCCGAGGAGGGCGAGATCGTCTTCGACGGCCAGGTGCGCCACTTCTCCAACATCCGTGAGAGCGAGCACGCCGGCGTCGTCATCATCCACCAGGAGCTCGCGCTCATCCCCGAGCTGTCGATCGCCGAGAACATCTTCCTGGGCAACGAGCAGCGGGGCAGCTTCGGCATCGACTGGACGGTCACCCGGCAGCGGGCCACCGAGCTGCTCGCCCGGGTCGGCCTGGTGGAGAACCCCGACAGCAAGGTCAAGGACATCGGCGTCGGCAAGCAGCAGCTGGTCGAGATCGCCAAGGCCCTGAGCAAGGACGTCAAGCTCCTCATCCTCGACGAGCCGACCGCGGCGCTCAACGAGACCGACAGCCAGCACCTGCTGGACCTGATCGCCGGCCTGCGGGCCAAGGGCGTCACCTGCATCATGATCAGCCACAAGCTCAACGAGATCGAGCAGATCTCCGACGCGATCACGGTCATCCGCGACGGCAAGACGATCGAGACGATGCGGGTCAAGGACGAGGGCGTCGACGAGAACCGCATCATCAAGGCGATGGTGGGTCGCGACCTCGAGTCCCGCTTCCCCGAGTACACGCCCTCGATCGGTGAGAAGTTCTTCGAGGTCGACGACTGGACCGTGCGCCACCCCGAGGTCGGTGACCGGCTGGTGTGCAAGCGCGAGAGCTTCTACGTGCGCCGTGGCGAGATCGTCGGCTTCGCCGGGCTGATGGGCGCCGGTCGCACCGAGCTGATGCGCAGCCTGTTCGGGCGCTCCTACGGCACCTACGTGTCGGGCCGGATCGTCATGGACGGCAAGGAGATCTCGCTGTACAGCGTGTCGCAGGCGATCGACGCCGGCCTGGCCTACGTCACCGAGGACCGCAAGACCCTCGGGCTCAACCTGCTCGACGACATCAAGCGCACGACGGTCAGCGCCAACCTGAAGCGGATCACCCACGGTGGGCAGGTCAGTGACGCGGAGGAGTACCGCTTCGCTGACCAGTACCGGCTCGAGCTGCGCACCAAGGCCCCCACCGTCGACGAGGGCATCTCCAAGCTCTCGGGCGGCAACCAGCAGAAGGTCGTCCTGAGCAAGTGGCTCTTCACCGAGCCCGACCTGCTGATCCTCGACGAGCCCACCCGCGGCATCGACGTCGGCGCCAAGTTCGAGATCTACGGCATCATCCAGAAGCTCGCCGCATCGGGCAAGGGCGTCATCGTCGTCTCCTCCGAGCTGCCTGAGCTGCTCGGGCTCTCCGACCGGATCTACTCGATCTGCGAGGGTGCGATCACCGGCGTCCTCGACAAGGGACACGCCGACCAGGAGTCGCTGATGCGCCTGATGACCAAGAACTCGCACGGCGGCGGCGACGTCGAGACTCACACCGCCGTCCTGGTCTGACGACCTCCACCCACCCGACCCACGACACAGCAGGAACGGAACCATGAACAAGGTCAAGAAGATCTTCGGTGGAGACACCCGCCAGCTCGGCATGATCATCGCCCTCGTCGCGCTGATGGTCTTCTTCCACGTCTGGACCGGTGGCCTCGTCATCAGTCCCAACAACTTCAACAACATCCTGCAGGGCAACGCCTACATCCTCGTGCTGGCCATCGGCATGGTGCTCGTCATCATCGCCGGGCACATCGACCTGTCGGTCGGGTCGGTCGCCGCGGCGGTCGGGATCATCGTGGCCCTGGCGATCCAGAACTACAGCCTCCCGTGGTACCTCGCGGTGCTGCTCGGCCTGGCCGCCGGTGCGGTCGCCGGCGCCTGGCAGGGGTTCTGGGTCGCGACCGTCGGCATTCCCGCCTTCATCGTGACCCTCGCGGGCATGCTCTTCTTCCGCGGCGTCAACCAGTACATCGGCAAGTCCAACTCCGTGACCGTCCCCAGCGACTTCGTGCAGATCGGTGCAGGCACCCTGCCCGAGGTCGGGCCCACCACCGGCTACAACAACCTCACCCTGCTGCTCGGCATCCTGGCCTGCGTGGGCATCGTCGTCGGGGCCGTCCGTGGCCGTGCGCGTCTCACCAAGATCGGCGCCGCCGTCGAGGACGCCTGGATCATGTGGACGCGGCTCGCGCTCATCACGGTCGCGATCATGGCCGTCATGCTGCTCTTCGCCTCCGGCACCAAGGGCTTCCCCTACTCGGGCCTGATCCTCGTCGCGCTGGTCCTGATCTACGGGTTCATCTCCAACCGCACCATCACCGGGCGCCACATCTACGCCGTGGGTGGCAACCGGCACGCCGCCGAGCTGTCGGGCGTCAAGAGCAAGCGCATCAACTTCCTCGTGATGATGAACATGTCGATCCTGGCGGCCCTCGCCGGCATGATGTTCGTCGCCCGTTCGCAGGCCTCCGGACCCTTCGACGGCACCGGCTGGGAGCTCGACGCCATCGCTGCCGTCTTCATCGGTGGCGCTGCCGTCTCCGGCGGCGTGGGCACGGTCGTCGGCTCCATCGTCGGTGGCCTCGTGATGGCGGTGCTCAACAACGGCCTCCAGCTCAAGGGCATCGGCGCCGACGCGACGTACATGATCAAGGGCTTGGTGCTGCTCCTCGCCGTCGCCTTCGACGTCTACAACAAGAGCCAGGGCAAGCCCTCGATCACCGGCGTCTTCATGCGCGGCAGGGGCAGCTCCTCCTCCTCCGGCGACTCCACCGTCGCCCCGCCCCTGACCTCCGACGGCGGCAACCCCGCCGCCTCGGAGACTCAGCCCATCGGCGCGGCCATCAGCCGCAGCTGACCCCCCTCTCGCGCCGGGCGCCGCCCGGAGCGTGTCAACGCGACTCATGGTTGAGCGCAAGAACAGGAAAGAGAACACATGCGTACCTTCGCCAAGGTGCTGGCCGTCTCGTCCGTGGCCGCCCTCGCCCTCACGGGCTGTGGTCGCTCGGACACGACGACAACGAGCCCCGGCTCGACGGCAGGCGGCGCGGCCGCGGGTTTCCCGGCCAACTCGGTCATCGGCGTCGCCCTCCCCCAGAAGACCTCCGAGAACTGGGTCCTGGCTGAGAAGCTCTTCAACGACGGTCTCAAGTCGGCGGGCTTCACGGCTGACGTCCAGTTCGCCAACGGCGGAGTCACCGAGCAGCAGAACCAGATCTCGAGCATGGTCACCAAGGGCGCCAAGGTGATCGTCGTCGGTGCCATCGACGGCAAGCAGCTCGGCACCCAGCTGCAGTCCGCCAAGGACTCCGGCGCCACGATCATCGCCTACGACCGTCTCGTCCTCGACACGCAGGCCGTCGACTACTACGCGGCCTTCGACAACTTCAAGGTCGGTGTCCTGCAGGGCACCGCGCTCCTCGACGGCATGAAGGCCAAGAAAGCCAATGGCCCCTACAACATCGAGCTCTTCGCCGGGTCGCCCGACGACGCCAACGCGAAGGTCTTCTTCGACGGTGCGATGTCGGTCCTCACGCCCAAGATCGCCGACGGCACGCTCAAGGTCGTCTCGGGCCAGAAGGACTTCACCCAGGTCGTCACCCAGGGCTGGAAGCCGGAGAACGCCCAGAAGCGGATGGACACGCTGATCTCGGCCAACTACACGACCGCCACCGTCGACGGGGTCCTCTCCCCCAACGACACCCTGGCCCGCGCCATCATCACCTCGGTGAAGCAGGCCGGCAAGCCGATCCCGGTCGTCACCGGTCAGGACTCCGAGGTCGACTCGGTCAAGTCGATCATGGCGGGCGAGCAGTACTCCACCATCAACAAGGACACGACCAAGCTCGTCGCGGCCACGATCGAGATGATCAAGGCCCTGCAGACGGGTGCCAAGCCGACCACGACCGACACCACCTCGTACAACAACGGGGTCAAGGTCGTCCCGGCCAACCTGCTCCCGCCGGTCATCGTCACCAAGGCCAACGCGGCCGAGGCGTACGCGGGCACCAGCCTGGAGCAGTACACCAAGTAGTCACGAGGCACCACCAGCACGTCGCACAGGCGGCCCGTCTCCCTTTCGGGAGGCGGGCCGTCGCTGTGTCGGGTGCCGTGTCGGTGGGCGTGTCGGTGGCGTGTCGGGCTACATCAGCACGGTGCTGAAGATGCCGACCTGGTCGAAACCGATGGCTTCGTAGGTCGCCCTGGCCGGGCGGTTGTAGTCGTTGACGTAGAGCGTGGCCAGGGGCGCGATCTGGGTGAGGACCAGGGACGTGGCGGCTCCCATCAGCGGCGCGGCCAGGCCCTGCCCGCGCAGCCGCGGCGCCAGCCACACCCCCTGGATCTGGGCGGCGCCGATCGACGCCGAGCCGACGTCGGCCTTGAAGAGCACCTCGCCGTCCTCGACCCAGACGTAGGTGCGGCGCTCACGGATCAGCTGGGCGATGAGGTTGCGGTAACCACGCGACGAGCCGGTGTAGGGCGCGTAGCCGATCTCGTCGGTGAACATGGCTGCCGCCGCCGGCAGGACCGCATCGACCTCGTCGTTGCGGGCCAGCCGCACACGGGGGTCGATCGTCACACCCAGCCCACCGGGCTGCGAGCTGGTCGCCATCAGCGGCTGCCGCCAGCGGATCGCGCGTGGGTGCCCCCAGTGGGGTGCGAGGTGGTCCCACAGCCGCTCGACCTGGTCGGTGGGGCCGAAGATCGACGCGCAGCCGCGGTGCCACCGACGAAGGCGCACCGAGATCGCCCGCAGCGCCTCGTCGTCGCACTCGACGGGCACCACATTGGCCGAGACCCACATCAGGCCCCGCAGCTCACCGGCGTCTCGGTAGCCGAGCAGGGAGCCGGGCATGGCCCGCAGCACGCCCTCCTCGATGCGCGAGGCGACGAAGACGTTGGCCGCCGGGTTGCGCGCACAGAGCGCGAGCGCCTCGTCACGGTCTGCAGCCGAGAGGGCGCGCACCGGAGAGCTCGTGCGCAGCATGGGGACCATCCTCGCCGTTACCGAGGCGGAAATCGACTACCGGTCGATGACGAAGTTCGACGTCGTCGTGTCAGCTGACCGAGACGCTGGGGCGGGTGGGCGCACCGGTGCCGTCGTCGACCGGCTCCATCGACTCGGCGATGCGCATGGCCTCCTCGATGAGCGTCTCGACGATCTGGCTCTCGGGCACGGTCTTGATGATCTGGCCCTTGACGAAGATCTGGCCCTTGCCGTTGCCGCTGGCCACCCCGAGGTCGGCCTCGCGCGCCTCGCCCGGACCGTTGACGACACAGCCCATGACGGCCACCCGCAGCGGCACCTCGAGACCCTCGAGACCGGCGGTCACCTGCTCGGCCAAGGTGTAGACGTCGACCTGGGCGCGGCCGCAGCTCGGGCAGGACACGATCTCGAGCTTGCGGGGGCGCAGGTTGAGCGACTGCAGGATCTGGATGCCGACCTTGACCTCCTCGACCGGGGGGGCCGAGAGCGACACGCGGATGGTGTCGCCGATGCCCTGGGACAGGAGGGCCCCGAAGGCCGTCGCCGACTTGATCGTGCCCTGGAACGCTGGGCCCGCCTCGGTCACGCCGAGGTGCAGCGGCCAGTCGCCGCGCTCGGACAGCAGCTGGTAGGCCTTGACCATGATCACCGGGTCGTTGTGCTTGACCGAGATCTTGAAGTCGTGGAAGTCGTGCTCCTCGAAGAGGCTCGCCTCCCACACGGCCGACTCGACGAGCGCCTCAGGCGTGGCCTTGCCGTATTTCGCGAGGAGGCGCGGGTCGAGCGACCCGGCGTTGACCCCGATGCGGATCGAGGTGCCGTGGTCCTTCGCGGCTGCCGCGATCTGCTTGATCTGGTCGTCGAACTTGCGGATGTTGCCGGGGTTGACCCGCACGGCCGCGCATCCGGCCTCGATCGCCGCGAAGACGTACTTCGGCTGGAAGTGGATGTCGGCGATCACCGGGATCTGGCTGTGCGCAGCGATCTGCGGCAGGACGTCGGCGTCGTCCTGGGTGGGGCACGCGACCCGCACGATGTCGCAGCCGGTGGCGGTCAGCTCGGCGATCTGCTGGAGCGTCGCGTTGACATCGGTCGTCGGCGTGGTGCACATCGACTGCACGGAGATGGGCGCGTCACCGCCGACCTCGACCTTGCCGACCTTGATCTTGCGGGTCGGGCGACGGGGGGCGAGGGTGGGTGCCGGAGCGGCCGGCATACCGAGCGAGACGGTCATGGCTCCATTATCGCCCCGCGAGCCCCCGGAAGGTGGAGCGGGTCCGGGCTGACCGGCACCCCCCGGCCTGGCCCCGGGCTGATCGGGCGACATACGACTTCATCTGAAGCCTTGTGCGGCCAGATTTCCGATCTGGGGCGCATACGGCTTCACGTGAAGCCGTATGCGACGCCTGCAGCCCGAGGACGGTCGGTTGGCCCTCGGTTCGCCCCGGGTCAGGCCTGCTTCCCCGGGAAGTACGCCTGCCACTCGTCGCGGAACACCGTGGGTCTCGCCCCCCGGTCGACCCTCGCGCCGTCTACCCGACGCAGCGTCGTCAGGGGCACCTCGAAGACCCCCTTCTTGGTGACGCGCGTGACCTGCCAGTGGCGCTTCTCGCGGAGCTCCTCGTGTCGCTCGATGTCGGACTCGTAGATCTCCTCGTCCTCGAAGTGCTGCGCTCCGTCGTACTCGATGGCCAGGCGCAGCGTGCGGTATCCCAGATCGAGCCGCCGCTGCAGGTCGCCGGTGACGCGGTCGTAGAAGCGGATGTCGACCTCGGGCTCGGGCAGCCCCGCCAGCACCAGCAGCATCCGCAGCAGCGTCTCGGGCCGTGAGTCGACGTGCGGGCGCACCAGCCCGGCAGCGCGCCTCAGCGTCGCCGCATGAGGGCCGTCCCACTCGGCGGCCGCCGACCGAAGGCGCTCAGGCGTCGTCCGGTTGCGACGGACGAGCCGGTCGCCGAGGACCACGAGCTCGACGAGATCGAGGTTCGACCCCAGGTCGCAGAAGGTGCGCTCGGGTGAGGTGATCCGGACGCCTCGCCACCTCGATGCAGGCGGGGGCCGCTTCACCCGATGGGCGCGGATGCCGAGCTGCTCGCAGTTGAGGCTCACGTGCATCGTCAGGTGGATCTTCGAGGAGGCGGGGACCCATCCCCCGTAGAGCATCGCGGCCGTGTGGTGGCTGACGACGGCCGAGTCCGGGGCGGAGAGCAGCGCTGCCTGGGTGCGCACGAGCAGGGTCCGGGTGATCGCTCGCGAGACGTAGACGCCGTGGGAGAGTCGAACGAAGGCCGGTGACCCCAGCTCGGCCCTGCTGATCCCGCTGAGGCGCGCAGCCCGGTAGGTGAACGGTGCCCGCAGGTCGAGGGGGTACGTCGCCACCTGGGCCTGGAGGATGCTCACGGGTCAAGACTGCCGCGTGGCGAGGGTCCGATTCCGACTGTCCACAGGCCACTTCCGACCCGCGGCGACCCTCGGCCACGCCCCCGCCACGCATACATCTTCACGTGAAGGCGTATGCGGACATCGACGCGAGATCGGCCACATACGGCTTCACGTGAAGGCGCATGCCGCGCCACCAGCCACCGGCCGCGGCCGACGGCCTCGGCCGACGGCGCCGGCCCTCGTCAGAAGAGCTTGACCGGGTTGACCAGGTCGGCGTAGATCAGCAGCGCCGACATGCTCACCAGCGCGATGGCCATCGTGTAGGCGACGGGCAGGGCCTTGGCGACGTCGACGTGCCCGGGGTCGGCCTTGCCGAGCGCCTTGGCCCCGCGGCGCTTCAGCCCCTCCCACAGGGCGCCCGCGACGTGACCACCGTCGAGGGGCAGCAGTGGGATGAGGTTGAAGACGAAGAGCGCCATGTTGAGCGAGGCCAGCGACAGCAGCAGCATGTTGACCTTGCCGGCCGTGCCGTCGGGGAAGATGCTGCTCGCGGCGATCTCGCCGCCGATGCGCCCGACGCCCACGACCGAGATCGGGCCGTTGGGGTCGCGCTGACCGCCACCGAAGGCGGCCTGGGCGACGCCCACGATCTTCTGCGGGATGCGCAGCACGACACCCGCCGTCTGGGTGAAGGCGCCCCAGACCGCGCCCGGCGCGGCGGTGACCGACTGGCGCTCCTGCACCGTCTGCACCTGCGACGTGACGCCGAGGAAGCCGGCCTGCACCGTCTGCATCGTGCCGGCGGCGTCGCGCACGATCTGGCCCTGCGCGTCGACCCGGGTCACGGTGTTGGTCACCGGCGTCACCGTCGCCTGCATCGGCGTGCCGCCGCGGAGCCAGGTCAACGTGGTGGCCTGGGCCGAGCGCGGCTGGATCAGCTGGCTGAGCGAGGTGGTCGGGGTGACGGTGGTGCCGTTGATCGAGGTGATGACGTCGTCGGGGCGCAGGCCCGCGAGGTAGGCCGGGGTCTTCGGGTCGCTGGCCGCACAGGCGGTCTTGGCCGCCGCCTGTGCGGCGGGCACGACGCACTCGCTCACAGCGACGACCTGGGCGCCGTTGCTCGCCACCGGGACGCCGTACAGGGTGAGGGAGCCGGTGATCAGGACGGTGGCGATGACGAGGTTCATGATCGGCCCGCCGAGCATCACGGTGACCTTCTTGGGCACCGACAGCTGGTAGAAGACGCGGTGCTCGTCTCCGGGGGTGACCTCTTCCATCGAGTCCTGGCGCGCCTGGTCCATCAGCTGGCTGAAGCGGCCGGTCGAGGACGCGCGCAGCAGCATCGGGTCGGCGCCGGGCTTGGGGGGGAACATGCCGATCATGCGGATGTAGCCGCCCAGCGGGACCGCCTTGAGGCCGTATTCGGTCTCGCCGCGCCGACGCGACCAGACGGTCGGGCCGAAGCCCACCATGTACTGCGTGACCTTGACGCCGAACCTCTTGGCCGGCACGAGGTGACCCACTTCGTGCAGGGCGATGGAGAGCCCCACGCCGACGACGATGGCGAGCACTCCGAGGATGTAGGCGACGACGGTCACGGGGGTCCTAACTGTGAAGCGGTGCCGGTTGCTGCGGTGCGGGGGTCCGGTGCGCGCAACCCCTCAACCATCATCCCCCAGACCCAGGACATTCCGCGCACGCGTGCGGGCCGCGGCATCGGCGGCGAGCACCGCCGCCAGGTCGAGACCGGCCGTCAGGTCGGCGGTCTGCAGGTGCTCCTCGACGACTCTGGACACGGTCTGGACGATCGCCGTGAAGGGGATGAGCCCGTCGTGGAAGGCGTCGACGCAGACCTCGTTGGCTGCGTTGAAGACAGCCGGAGTCGTGCCGCCCGCGAGGCCAGCGCGCTTGGCCAGCGCCACCGCGGGGAAGGCCTCGTCGTCGAGGGGCAGGAACTGCCAGGTCGACGCCTGGCTCCAGTCGCAGGCCGGGCCGGCGGCGGGCACGCGCGCGGGCCAGGCCATCCCCATCGCGATCGGGATGAGCATCGACGGCGGTGACACCTGCGCGACGGTCGAGCCGTCGACGAACTCCACCATCGAGTGGATCATCTGCTGCGGGTGCACCACGACGTCGATCCGCTCGAACGGCACGTCGAAGAGCAGGTGCGCCTCGATCACCTCGAGCCCCTTGTTGACCAGCGTCGCGCTGTTGGTCGTGACGACGCGGCCCATGGCAAAGTTGGGGTGCGCCAGCGCCTGCTCGGGGGTGACACCGGCCAGCTCGGCCTGGCTGCGGCCGAGGAACGGGCCACCGCTCGCGGTCACGACGAGACGCTGCACCTCGTCGGCCGTGCCTCCGCGCAGGCACTGCGCGATCGCGCTGTGCTCGCTGTCGACCGGCACGATCTGACCCGGGCGGGCGAGCGCCCTGACCAGCGGGCCGCCGACGATGAGCGACTCCTTGTTGGCCAGCGCCAGGGTGTGCCCGGCCTCCAGCGCGGCGAGCGTCGGCTCGAGGCCGATCGCGCCGGTGATGCCGTTGACGACGACGTCGGCCTCACGGGCCGCCAGCTGGGTGCTCGCGCGGTCCCCGACCAGCACCTCCGGCGCGTATGCCGCGTCGCCGGCGTCGCGGCATACGGCATCGAGGGCGTCGCGCACCTGCTCCTGCGTGCCGCGCGCCACGGCCACCGTCTCGACACGCAGCGCGTGCGCCTGCTGCGCGAGCAGGCGCAGGTCGGAGCCGCCGGCGCTGAGGCCCGTGACGCGGAAGCGGTCGGGGTTGGCCAGGGCGATCTCGATGGCCTGGGTGCCGATCGACCCGGTGGAGCCGAGCAGGGTGACTCGGCGGGGGGCGTGGGGGGCACGGGGGAAGGCGGTGGTCACCGCCCCATCCTCGCGCACCCGGACGGTCAGGCGCCGAGGCGGATGCGGGCGAACGAGTCGTAGTGGTCGCGCGTGTAGTAGTAGTCCCCGCCCTGGCCGGCGATGATCCGCCGGGCCCCGCGCGACGACGAGCCGGGCGTGGGGACCGTGTACTCCGTGTAGTAGCCGTCGCGTTGGATCGGGAGGACCCGGTTGGCGTTGTGGTAGGTCACCCCGTCGTTGCGGGGGTAGGGGAACGGGCCCCCGGCGCGGACGAGCGCCAGGGTCGCGCGGGCCGGCCCGTCGAGGTCTGACTCCGCGACCGACGTGCCGGTCGGTGTCGTGCGGGGGCTGACGGAGGTGCGGGTGCTGACGGAGGTGCGGGGGCTGACGGAAGTGCGGGCCGTCGGCTCGGCCGACGTCGACCCCGCCGTGAGCCGCGGCAGGAGGATCGCAAGCAGCACGACCGCCAGCGCCACGACGAGCGTGGCCCACGCGCGGGTCCGGGGGCTCAGGTGCACGGGGGGAGCCTACGGCGTGCCGACGGCTGCCCCACGCCGCCCTCAGAGAGCGATGCCGACGTACTTCGTCTCGAGGTACTCCTCGATACCCTCGAAGCCGCCTTCACGGCCGAAGCCGCTGTGCTTGACGCCACCGAACGGCGCGGCGGGGTTGGAGACGACGCCCTGGTTGACGCCGACCATGCCGTACTCCAGCTGCTCGCTGACGCGGATGGCCCGGCTGAGCTCCTGGGTGAAGAGGTAGGCCACGAGGCCGAACTCGGTGTCGTTGGCCATGCGCACCGCCTCGTCCTCGTCGGTGAAGGTCGTGATCGGGGCGACAGGACCGAAGATCTCCTCCTTCTGCAGGAGGGCGTCCAACGGCACGTCCGTGAGGACGGTCGGCTCGAAGAAGTGGCCCGCGCCCTGGTGGGGCTGGCCACCGACGACGACCTTCGCGCCCTTCGCGACGGCGTCGTCGAGCAGCTCGGTCACCTTGGCGACGGCCTTGGCGTCGATGAGCGGGCCGACGGTCACGCCCTCGTCGGTGCCGTGGCCCATCGTCAGCGCCCCCATCCGCGCGGCGAACTTCGTCGAGAACTCGTCGGCCACGGACTCGTGCACGTAGAAGCGGTTGGCGGCGGTGCAGGCCTCACCGATGTTGCGCATCTTGGCCAGCATGGCGCCCTCGACGGCTTTGTCGACGTCGGCGTCGGCGAAGACGAGGAAGGGCGCGTTGCCGCCGAGCTCCATCGAGACCCGCAGCAGCTGCTCGGCCGACTGCTCGACGAGCATCTTGCCGATCGGGGTCGAGCCGGTGAAGGTCAGCTTGCGCAGGCGCGGGTCGCGGACCAGGGGCTCGCAGACGTCGGCGGTGTGGCTCGTCGTGACGACGTTGAGCACGCCCTTGGGCAGGCCGACCTCGTCGAGCAGCTGGGCCAGCGCGAGCATGGTCAGCGGCGTCTGCGTTGCCGGCTTGACCACCATCGTGCAGCCGGCGGCGATGGCCGGGCCGATCTTGCGGGTGCCCATGGCGAGCGGGAAGTTCCACGGCGTGATCATCAGGACAGGACCGACGGGCTGCTTCATGGTCATCAGACGGGTGGCGCCGTTGGGGGAGGTCGACCAGCGGCCGCTGATGCGCACGGCCTCCTCGGCAAACCACCGGAAGAACTCGGATCCGTAGGTCACCTCGCCCATCGCCTCGGCGAGGGGCTTGCCCATCTCGAGGGTCATGAGCATCGCGAAGTCGTCGGCCCGCTCCTGGATGCGCTCCCACGCAGCGCGCAGGATCTCGCCCCGGTCGCGCGGCGGGGTGGCGGCCCAGTCGGACGCGGCAGCGACGGCCGCGTCGAGCGCGGCCTTCCCGTCGGCCACGGTCGCGTCGGCGACGTGCGCCAGCGTGTCGCCGGTCGCCGGGTCCTCCACGGCGATGGTCGCACCGGTCGTTGAGTCGCGCCACGAGCCGCCGATGAAGAGGCCCTTCGGCACCGACTCGAGCAGCTGGGAGATGTTGACGGGCACGACTGGACTCCTAGGGGAAGACGGTTGGGCAGTTCTTCATACCCACTTGTTGCGGTGAGCGCCGCGAATGTTGGGCTCAGCGCCCGAGATGCCCGGCGCTCACCGCAACAAGTCGAGGGGTGGGGGCGAGACCGGCGCGGCGGGTCAGGCGACGGTGGCGAAGGCCGCGTCGAGGATGTCGAGACCCTCGGTGAGCAGGTGGTCGGGGGCCACCAGCGGGGGCAGGAAGCGGAAGACGTTGCCGAAGGTGCCGGCCGTGAGGGTGACCAGACCCTGCTGGTGGCAGTAGGCGTTGACGGCCTTGGTCAGCGCGGCGTCCGGCGTCTTGGAGGCCCGGTCGGTGACGAGCTCGATCGCCAGCATGGCGCCACGACCGCGGATGTCGCCGACCTGCTCGTGGCGCGAGGCGAGGGCCTCGAGGCGGGGGCGGAAGATGGCCTCGATCTCGCGGGCGCGGCCGACCAGGTCGAGCTCACGCATCGTCGCGATCGCGCCGATCGCCGCCGCGCACGAAACAGGGTTCCCGCCGTAGGTGCCGCCGAGGCCACCGGCGTGCACGGAGTCCATCAGGTCGGCGCGGCCGGTGAGCCCAGCGAGCGGCAGCCCGCCGGCGATGCCCTTGGCCGTGGTGATGAGGTCGGGCACGACGCCCTCGTGGTCGCTGGCGAACCAGTCGCCGGTGCGGCAGAAGCCGGTCTGGATCTCGTCGGCGATGAAGACGATGCCGTGCTCACGGCACCAGTCGGCGACGCGACGCACGAATCCCGGTGCGGGCACGATGAACCCGCCCTCGCCCTGGATCGGCTCGAGGATGACCGCAGCGGTGCGCTCCTCACCGACCTGCGCGTGCACGAGCGAGGTGAAGGTCTCGAAGGCCTCGTCGGCGCAGGCCTGCGCGCCACCGAGCCAGCGGTAGGGGTAGGCCATCGGCGCGCGGTAGATCTCGCCGGCGAAGGGGCCGAAGCCGTCCTTGTAGGGCATGTTCTTGGCCGTCATGGCCATCGTGAGGTTGGTGCGCCCGTGGTAGGCGTGGTCGAAGACGACGACCGCGTCACGACCGGTCGCGTGACGCGCGACCTTGATCGCGTTCTCGACGGCCTCCGCGCCCGAGTTGAAGAGCGCAGAACGCTTCTCGTGGTCGCCCGGGGTGACGGCGGCGAGCTCCTCGCAGACCTGGAGGTACTCCTCGTAGGGCGTGACCATGAAGCAGGTGTGGGTGAAGTCGGCGACCTGACGCTGCACACCCTCGACGACCCGGGGCGCGCTGTTGCCGACCGAGGTCACCGCGATCCCGGCGCCGAAGTCGATGAGCTGGTTGCCGTCGACGTCGACCAGGATGCCGCCGGAGGCGCGCTCGATGTAGACCGGCAGCCCGGTGCTCACCCCCGAGGACACGGCCCTGAGCTTGCGCGCCTGCAGGGCGTCGCTCTTCGGGCCGGGGATCGCGGTCTGCAGCAGACGCCGCTGCTCGATCTCGGGCCGCACGGCCGGAGCGGCGGCGGGGGCGTCAGACACGGTGGGCGCGGCGAGGGTGTCGGTCATGGGTCTAGGTTCCTCCCGCCCACCATGCTTGTCCAATACTTCCTGCGCACGCCATGCATGCTCATGAGGCATGATCACACCGTATGGAGCTGCGTCACCTGCGCTATCTCATCGCCGTCGCCGACGCGGGCTCGGTCAGCGCGGCCGCCAGCCGGGTCCACGTCACGCAGCCCTCCCTCTCGCGCCAGCTGCGCCAGCTCGAGCGCGAGCTCGGGGTGGGCCTCTTCTCCCGCAGCGAGCGGTCGCTCCAGCTGTCGGCGGCGGGACGCCAGTTCCTCCCGCTGGCCAGGGACCTCATCGCGCGAGCCGACGCTGCGGTCGCCGCAGCACAGGCGTTGGCGCTGGGTCGGCTCGAGCGTCTGACCATCGCCGCTCCGGGCACGACCCTCACCGACGTCATCGCTCCCTTCCTCGCGCGGCTCGGGCCCGACGACCCGATGCCGACCGTCTGGGAGGAGCTGCCGGTGAGCGTCTATGCCGCGCTCCCCCGGGGCGCCGACCTCGCGATCGGCACGACTCCCCCCGGTGCCGGTCTCGCGACGCTGTCCGTCGCCGACCTGCCGGTCTGGGCCTACGTGCGCGACGACGACCCCTGGTCGGAGCGCGGGCACGTCACCCTCGCCGAGCTCGTCACCCGTGACCTGCTGCTGCTCTCGAGCGACTTCCACCCCCGGCGCGCCCTCGACCAGGCGCTCGCGCGTGCCGGCACGGCCTACGACTCGGTGGTGGAGGTCGGTACGCCCGAGGTGGCGCAGGCGCTCGCGGCTGCCGGCCGCGGAGTGGCGGTGCTCTCGGACGACCCCCGCTTCGGCCTGTGCCCGCTGCGCATCGCGGCACCCGACGGCCCCGTCCACATCAGCCTGTATGCCGCGTGGCAGCCCGACCACCACGCCGCCCCCGCACTGTCGGCGCTGGCCAGCCGGCTGGCGGCATTCTGCGTCGAGCGCTACGGCGCGGCTGTGGCACCGGCCAGGGCGACATGAGACCGCATCGGGGAGGCCGTCGCCCGGCTCGACCGTGACGACCCCGGGCTGGTCACCACCCACCCCGAGTCGAACGCGCCCAGTGGGTGCTGTTCACGCTCAGCGACGCACGGGCCGGAAGCGGCGCGTACCCGACGGCGAAGACGACGGCGGCCAGCCCCAGGACCACGAGCGCCCCACCGCGCGGTGCACTCTCACTGTGGGGGACTAAAGCCTCCGGGGATGGGGGCGCGGCCGTCGAGCAGGGGCTGGGCCGGGTCCCACCGGGTGCCGTCGCGCTCGTCCTGCCGGCGCCGCGCGATCGCCGAGAGCGCTTCCAGCACAACACGATTGGCCAGCGCGGCCGTGATGTCGGCGTGGTCGTAGGGCGGGCTGACCTCGACGACGTCCATTCCCACGACAGGGAGCTCGAGGCAGATCCGGCGCACCGAGTCGAGCAGCTCGCGCGCCGACAGCCCACCGGGCTCCGGGGTGCCCGTGCCCGGTGCGTGCCCCGGGTCGCACACGTCGATGTCGACCGAGAGGAAGACGCCCTCGCACTCGTCCATCGCGATGCCGAAGGCCTCGGTGAGGCACGGTTTGAGCCCGCGCTCGACGATCTCGGTCATCTCGTAGGAGCGCATCGACTGCCCCGCCATCCAGTCGAGCGTCGCCGGTGGTGGCCAGTAGCCGCGCAGCCCGATCTGCAGGAAGCGGTCGCCGCGCAGTGCGCCCGACTCGATCAGCCGACGCATCGGCTGCCCGTGCCCCCACAGCGAGCCGAACTCGATGTCGCCGGTGTCGGCGTGCGCATCGAAGTGGATCATCGAGATCCGCCCGTGCCCGAGCACGTTGGCCACGCCCTTGGCGTCGGGGTAGGCGATGGAGTGGTCTCCCCCCAGCACGACCGGTATGCAGCCCGCCCGGGTCACCTTCTCGACCGCGGCCTCGAGGGCCGGCAGCGCGACCTCGATGTCCCCGGAGTACATCTCGACGTCACCGGCGTCCACGACCCGCAGGTCCTGCAGCCCGTCGGTGCGCAGCGCCAGGGACGGCCGCGACCCGTCGTGCGGCAGGTAGTCCGTCATCCGGATCGCCTGCGGGCCGAAGCGCGTGCCGGGCCGGTGCGACGTCCCGCCGTCGAAGGGGGCGCCCAGGATGACGACGTCAGCACCGGCATACGTGCTCTCGTCGTCGAGGTCGCACCGGTCGACGCCGAGGAAGGTGATGTCAGGGCCGAACTGGCTGCCGTAGCGGGTCATGGCCCCGAGCCTATTGCTGAGCACCCTGGGTCGTGATCCCAAAGCCCACGCCCGACGTCCGCGTCCCCGGGGGCTAGAACCCTCCGCGAGACGGACGCAGGGCCCCAGCGCCCACGCTGCGTCCGCGTGACGGAGGGCTAGAGGCCTCCGCGAGGCGGACGCGAGGGCCTTGGCCAGCGCCCGCTCAGGGCCTCCGCTCCTCCATCCCCCACGGCGAGCCGTACCCCTGCGGCTTCGGCGCCGCGAGCAGCTCGAGGAACGGCACCGGGTCGAGCGCCTCGGGCCCCAGCACCCCCGCGCCCGACCACACGCCGGTGGCCAGGAGCTCAAGCGCGACAACAGGATTGACGGCCGTCTGCCAGACGACGCACTGCGCGCCGCACTCCGCCATCGTGACCTCGTTGTCAACCACGTGGTAGAGGTAGGTCGCCCGAGGCTCCCCGTCCTTTCCCTTGCCGGTCACCATCAGCCCGGCACACGTCTTCCCGGTCATCATCGGCCCGATCGTCGCCGGGTCGGGCAGCACGGCGGCCACGACGTCTCGCGGCGAGACCTGCACGCCCTTGACCGTCACGAGGTCAGTGCGGTCGAGACCGAGGGTGCGCAGCGTCTTGAGGATCGTGATGAGCTCCTCGCCGAGGCCGTACTTGAAGGTCACGCGCTGCGCGTCGACCCACCTCGGCATGAGCAGCACCTCCTCGTGCTCGACGTGCACGTACTCGACCGGCCCGATGCCCTCGGGAAAGTCGAAGACCTCGGGCTCGCTGAAGGGTGGCAGGGTGAAGAAGCCCGCCTCGACGTCACCGCCGGCGGCGTCGGCGCGCGACTTCTCCCACACCACAGGCGGATTCAGGCACTCTTCGATGATCGTCCACATCGAGAAGCCGGGGGCGAAGGTCTCGTTGCCGTCGGCGTCACGCACCGCGAGGTTGGCGCCGTCGCGCGTGCCCAGCTCGTCGATCGACGAGAAGAGGTGGTCGGCGGCATACCGGGCGAAGACGTCGGACAGCCCGGGCTCGACGCCGATGCCGAGCAGCGCCAGCTGCCCCGACACCTCCCACTCCCCCGCCATCGCCAGCTGCTCGTCGCCGAGCTTGACGTGCACCTTCTCGTACGGCGCCTCGGGGTGGCGCTGCGAGAGGCTCATCGCCATGTAGAGGTACGAAGCGCCGGCCGCCAGCGCCCCCCGGTAGATCGGCATGACGAAGCGGGGGTCGACCGCGTTGAAGACGTGGGTCGCCCGGTGCTCGCGCGCGAGCTCCGCCACCGCCGACGCGTCGGAGGCGTCGACCTGCGCGGCGACGAGCCGCGACTCCCCAGCGCGCCGGCCGGAGGCGGCACCAACGGTCGCCTCCGCCCGGGCGAGGTCGTAGTCGGCGACGACGAGGGCCTCGAAGAAGTCGCGTTCGACGGCGATACGGGCGGCGGCGTCGCCGACGCCGCCGGCGCCGATCATGAGGATGCGCACGTGTCAAACCGCCTTGGAGCGCTGGGCGCTGACGACCTGGCCGATGGCAACGATGGCGAGTGCGCCGAGGAACATGACGGATCCGATCACGTTGATCTGGACGGGAACTCCACGCTGGGCCGCACCCCATACGTACATCGGGAAGGTGACCGAGGACGGGCTGGCGTTGAAGTTGGTGATGATGTAGTCGTCGAACGAGAGCGAGAAGGCGAGGAGCCCACCAGCCGCGATACCGGGCGCGACGAGGGGGAGGGTCACCTTCAGGAACGTCTGGACCGGGCCGGCGTAGAGGTCGGCGGCAGCTTCCTCCAGCCGGGGGTCGAGCGATGCCACCCGAGCCTTCACCGTGACCACCACGAAGGACAGGCAGAACATGATGTGGGCGATGAGGATCGTCGTGCGTCCGGACGGCACACCCAGGGCGATGAACAGGGTCAGCAGGCTGGACCCCATCACCACCTCGGGCGTGGCCATGGGCAGGAAGATGAGCAGGTTGGTCGCGGCCCGGCCGCGGAACCGGTGGCGTCCGAGCGCGAAGGCCACCATCGTGCCGAGCACCGTCGCCACGAGAGACGCGACGACGCCGATCTGCAGGCTGAGGCCGAGGGAGTCGCAGATGCCCGGGGTACCGCAGGGGTTGGTCCAGGCGTCGATAGAGAACTGGGTGAAGCTGAAGTTGAAACGCCCAGCTGGCTTGTTGAACGAGTAGACGATCACGACGAGGTTGGGCAGCAGCACGTAGACCATGACGGCGAGCCCGACGATGATGACCAGGTTGCGGCGGATCCACGACATCTAGACCAGCTCCTCGGTGCCCGCGCGACGGACGTAGAAGATCACGATGGAGATGATCAGGGCCATCAGCACGAACGACAGCGCAGCCGCCGTCGGGTAGTCGAGCACCCGCAGGAACTGCCCGTCGATGACCTGCCCGATCATCGTCGTCTGCGTGCTGCCGAGCAGGACGGAGTTGATGAAGTCGCCGGTCGCCGGTATGAACGTCAGCAGGGTCCCCGCCACGACGCCCGGCAGTGAGAGCGGCCAGATGACCCGTCGGAAGGTCTGCACGGGCGAGGCGTAGAGGTCGGACGCTGCTTCGGTCAGCCGCAGGTCGAGCCGCTCGAGGTTGGCGTAGAGGGGCAGCACCATGAAGGGCAGGAAGTTGTAGGTCAGCCCACAGATGACGGCGAAGGGGGAGAAGAGCAGCTGGTCGTTGGAGATCAGGCCGAGTGCCCGCAGCACCGCCTTGAACCCGTCGAGCAGGAACGTCGTGTGGGTGGCCTCAGTCAGGTTGACGAGCAGACCGGAGTCCCCGAGGATCGTCTGCCACGCCAGGGTCCGGATCAGGAAGCTCGTGAAGAAGGGCGCGATCACGAGGATGAGCAGGATGTTCTTCCAGCGGCCGGAGCGGTGGGCGATGAACCACGCCAACGGGTAGCCGAAGGCCAGAGTCAGGACGGTGGCTGTCCCCGCGTAGATGACCGACCGCAGCAGCTGCGACCAGTAGGACGACAGCGCGTCGGTGTAGGTCTGCCAGTGCCAGGTCAGGGCGTACCCGTTGTCGATGTCACCGGTCTGCAGCGACTGCGAGGCCAGGGACAGGGTCGGCACGGCGAAGAAGATGAGCAGCCAGAGCAGGCCCGGCGCCAGCAGCAGGTAGGGCACCCAGTTGCGACGCACGTGGCGGACCGCGGCACTCGGGCCGTCCGGCCGGGGCGCCTGCAGAACGGCTTCAGCCACGGTCGACGTCCTTCCCGGCGTCCGGGGCCTCGGTGGCCGGGAGGATAAACCCTTGCCGGCTGGACCAGGACAGGGTGACGTTGTCGCGGACGCGGGCCCGGCCCGAGCCGTCGTTGGGCTGCGTCACCGTCAGCTCCTGACCCCAGGGCATCCGCACGAGGTACTGCGTCGCGACACCGGTGAAGGAGGCGTCGGTCACCATTCCGTCCAGCCGGTTGGGCCCTCCCCCGTCGCCCAGGTGCAGCTTCTCGGGGCGCACCCCGACCCACACCTCGGTGGCCCCTTCGGGGAGGTGCTCGGCGCTGATGGACAGGGGTAGACCATGGGTGGTCACGGGGACCAGGCCGTCATCCGGCGGACCGACTATCTGCACCTTGAGCAGGTTGGACTGACCCAGGAAGTTCGCCACGAAGGCCGAGGTCGGGTGCTCGTAGAGCGTGGCGCAGTCGCCGAGCTGCTCAACCTTGCCCCCGTTCATGACCGCGATGGAGTCGGCCATCGTCATGGCCTCCTCCTGGTCGTGGGTGACGTGGACGAAGGTGAGCCCCACCTCGGACTGGATCCGCTTGAGCTCGATCTGCATCTGGCGGCGCAGCTTGAGGTCGAGGGCACCGAGGGGCTCGTCGAGCAGCAGCACGTCGGGCCGGTTGACCAGTGCGCGCGCGAGGGCCACGCGCTGCTGCATCCCCCCCGAGAGCTGCGCTGGCTTCTTGGTGGCGATGTGGTCGAGCTGCACCAGCTCCAACGCCTCGCGGGCCTTGACCTTCCATTCCTTGTCACCGCGCCGACGCAGCCCGAAGGCGACGTTGTCGAGCACGTCGAGGTGGGGGAAGAGGGCATACGACTGGAAGACGGTGTTGACGTTGCGCTGGTGGGGCTTGAGGGTCGTGATGTCCCGGTCCCCGATGAGGATCGAGCCCCTCGTGGGAGCATCCAGGCCGGCGACCATCCGCAGTGTCGTCGTCTTGCCGCACCCCGACGGCCCGAGGAGGGCGAAGAACGACCCGCGTGGGATGTCGAGGTCGATGTCGTCGACCGCCGTGAAGGTCTCGAAGGTCTTGGTGACCCCGCAGATCCGCAGGTCCCCGGCCCCTTCCGTGGTCACCATCAGCCCGTGATCAGGGTCTGGAAGGCCTTGTTGTAGCGCGTTTCCTCTTCGGCACTGAGGCCCCGGACGACGTGCGCTCGCCCGAGGGTCGCCGCATCGGGGAAGATGAGCTGGTTCTTGGCGATGGTGGGATCGCTCTTGGCGAGGATCGGGGCGACGTCCTTGACCACCGAGATGTAGTTCACGTACTCGACGACCTTGGCCATCACCGCCGGCTGGAAGTAGTAGTTGATCAGCGTCTCGGCGTTCTTCTTGTGCTGGGCCATCCCGGGGATGACGAAGTTGTCGGACCACAGGGTGCAGCCGGTGGCTGGGAGCACGTAGCCCAGCGTCGGGTTGTCGGCCTGCAGCTGCACGACGTCGCCGGTCCACGCGATGCACGCGGCGGTGTCGCCGGAGGCGAGCGGCTTGGTGTACTCGTTGCCGGTGAACCCCTTGATCTGACCGGAGTCCTTCGCCTTCTGGAGCTCGGCGATCGCGGCGTCGAAGTCGGCGTCGGTGAAGCTCTCGATCTTCTTGCCCATCGCCATCATCACCAGGCCGACGGTGTCGCGCATCTCGGTCAGGAGGGTCACCTTGCCCTTGAGCGTGGGGTCGGTGAGGAGCTGGTCGACGCTCTCGACCTTCTTGCCGCTCGTGGCCTTCGGGTTCCAGGCGATCCCGGCGAAACCACTCTGCCACGGCAGCGAGTAGAGGCGACCGGGGTCGAACTCCACGTCGGTGAGCGAGGCGATGACGTTGGCGTGGTTGGGGATGTTGGCGAGGTCGAGCTTCTGGACGTAACCGAGCCGGATGAGCCGGGCCACCATCCAGTCGGTGCTGCACCAGACATCGCGACCGGTGTCGTTCCCCGCCGCGAGCAGGGGTCGGACCTTGGCATAGAACTCGTCGTTGTCGTTGTAGTCCTCGGTGTAGTTGACCTTGATGCCGGTCTGCTTCGTGAACGCGTCCAGCGTGGGTCGGGACTTCGTCTTGTCGTTGACGTCGATGTAGACGGGCCAGTTCGACCAGTTGACCAGCTTCTGGGTGGCGGACAGGTCGGTGGCGGCCTTCGCCACCGGGGCGGCTTGGGCACCCCCACTGGCGTTGCTGGCCGGGCTGCGGCCGGCGCTGCCACAGGCGGCCAGGGCCAGGGCGCTTCCCCCCAGGACCCCCGTCATCAGGGTCCGGCGGGTGAAGGCGCCCCGGGCCAGGGCCGCCTGGAACGGAAGACTGTCGAGATCGCGCACGGGAGAGACCTTTCGAAGGAGCGTGAGTCACCGCGTCGTTGCGGAGAGTAGAGGGGTAATCAGTCGGACCGAGCCGGTCTCGACCGGGGGTCAGCTGTCGAGGTTGGCCATCACGTGCTTGATACGGGTGTAGTCCTCGAAGCCGTACATCGACAGGTCCTTGCCGTAGCCCGAGTGTTTGAACCCCCCGTGCGGCATCTCGGCCACGACCGGGATGTGTGTGTTGATCCACACGCAGCCGAAGTCGAGAGCCTTGCTCACCCGCATGGCGCGCCCGAAGTCCCTGGTCCACACCGAGCTGGCCAGACCGTACTGCACGCTGTTGGCCCAGCCGATCGCCTCCGCCTCGTCCGTGAACCGCTGCACGGTGATGACCGGGCCGAAGATCTCGTCGGTCACGATCTCGTCGCCCTGTCGCAGCCCGGAGACGACCGTGGGCTGCATGAAGAAGCCGTCTCCCATCGCGACCTCCCGAGCCCCGCCGGTGCCGATCGAGGCGTGGTCGGGAAGGCGGTCGATGAAGCCCTGCACCCTCGACAGCTGGGCCGCGCTGTTGACCGGCCCCAGCACGGCGTCCGCGTCAGCGGGCATCCCGAGCCGGACGTGGTTGCGGGCGTAGTCCGCCAACCCGGCCGCGAACTCGTCGTGGATGCCGGCCGACACGAGCACCCGGGTGGCCGCGGTGCAGTCCTGCCCGGCGTTGAAGTAGCCGGCGGCGGCGATGCCGGCGATGGCGGCCTCGATGTCGGTGTCGTCGAAGACGACCACCGGCGCCTTGCCACCGAGCTCGAGGTGGACGCGCTTGAGGTCGTGGCTGGCCGACTCCGCCACCTGCATACCGGCCCGCACCGAGCCGGTGATCGCCACCAGCGCCGGCGTCTTGTGCTCGACGACCGCACGCCCGGTGTCACGGTCGCCCAGGACGACGTTGAAGGTGCCCGCGGGCAGGAACTCCGAGGCGATCTCGGCGAGCAGCAGCGTCGTCTCGGGGGTGGTGTCGGAGGGCTTGAGCACGACGGTGTTGCCGGCCGCCAGTGCCGGAGCGATCTTCCACACCGCCATCATCATCGGGTAGTTCCAGGGGGTGACCTGCCCGACGACGCCGATCGGCTCGCGCCTGATCCACGAGGTGTGGCCCTTCATGTACTCCCCCGCGGCGCGCCCCTCGAGCACGCGGGCGGCGCCGGCGAAGAACCGCAGCTGGTCGACCATCGGCGGCACCTCCTCGCTGGCGGTGAGGGCGTTGGGCTTGCCGGTGTTCTGTGCCTCGAGGTAGACGAACTCGTCGGTCCGCGCCTCGACGGCGTCGGCGAACTTCAGCAGCGCCTGCTGGCGCTCGCTCGGCGTGGTCTGGCCCCAGGTGGGGAAGGCGGTGCTGGCGGCGGCATACGCCCGGTCCACGTCGGAGGCGCCGTCGACCGGGGCGGTGGCCACGACCTTCCCGGTGGACGGGTCCACCACGTCGCTGCGGACCTCCGTCAGCGAGTCGACGTAGTCGCCACCGACGAAGCTGCGCAGGACTCGGGGAGAGGCTGGAGCGGCGGTGTCGGTCATGGAACGCGACCCTACCCCCGCTAGGCCCGAAAGACGTGGGATCCGAATGTAAAGATTGGATTTCCCACGGTTCGACTCGCAAAACTCTCGACTTGCGACGGAATTCGTTCTATCGTCACGGTATGAGCACGCCGACGAAGGAGCAGCGGGAGCCCGGGCGTCCGGTGCTCGACGAGATCGCGAAGAAGATCATCGAGCTGCTCCAGGAAGACGGACGACGAGCCTACGTCACGATTGCCCGTGAGGTCGGCCTCTCCGAGGCCGCCGTCCGGCAGCGGGTGCAGCGGCTCATCGACTCGGGCGTCATCCAAATCGTCGCGGTCACCGACCCCCTGCAGCTCGGCTTCGACCGCCAGGCGTTGATCGGCCTGCGCACGACCGGCGACATCGAGCCGGTGGCCGCCGCGGTCAGCGCCATGCGAGACGTGACCTACGTCGTGACCACCGCCGGCAACTTCGACCTGATCGTGGAGGTCGTCTGCGAGGACGACGAGCACCTGCTCGAGCTGGTCTCGAGGCGTCTGCGCGGCCTGCCGGGCGTGCTGTCGACCGAGACGTTCGTCTACCTGAAACTCAACAAGCAACACTACAACTGGGGAACACGATGACCACTACCGCTGCATCCACGACCACCCCGAGCGCCGCTGACCAGACCGCCACCGCCCGGACACCCGCCGGCACACCGTACGCCGACGCCGCCCGCGACCACCTCTGGGGCCACTTCACGCGTCAGTCGGTCTACGAGCCGACCTCGCTCGGAGGTCACGACGCCCAGATCCCGATCATCGTGCGCGGCGAGGGCCACCGCATCTGGGACGACCGCGGCCGCGAGTACATCGACGGCCTCGCCGGCCTCTTCACCGTCCAGGTCGGCCACGGCCGCGAGGAGCTGGCCCAGGCCGCCGCCCGCCAGGCCCGCGAGCTCGCCTTCTTCCCCCTGTGGTCCTACGCCCACCCCCCCGCGATCGAGCTCGCCGAGCGGCTGGCGGCCTACGCCCCCGGCGACCTCAACCGGGTCTTCTTCACGACCGGTGGCGGTGAGGCCGTCGAGTCGGCGTGGAAGCTGGCCAAGCAGTTCTTCAAGCTCACTGGCAAGCCGGGCAAGCACAAGGTGATCAGCCGCGCCGTCGCCTACCACGGCACCCCGCAGGGCGCGCTGTCGATCACGGGCATCCCCTCCGCCAAGGAGATGTTCGAGCCGCTCGTGCCGGGCGCGTTCAAGGTGCCCAACACCAACCTCTACCGCGCCCCGGAGGGGCTGCGCGACGACCCGAAGGCCTTCGGGCGCTGGGCCGCCGACCGCATCGCCGAGGCGATCGAGTTCGAAGGCCCCGACACCGTGGCTGCCGTCTTCCTCGAGCCGGTGCAGAACTCCGGCGGCTGCTTCCCGCCGCCTCCCGGCTACTTCGACCGGGTGCGCGAGATCTGCGACGAGTACGACGTGCTGCTGGTCTCCGACGAGGTCATCTGCGCCTTCGGGCGCATCGGCGGGATGTTCGCCTGCGAGGACCTCGGCTACGTGCCCGACATCATCACCTGCGCCAAGGGCATGTCCTCGGGCTACTCCCCCATCGGCGCGATGATCGCCAGCGACCGGCTCTTCGAGCCCTTCCGCCACGGCACGACGAGCTTCTCCCACGGCTACACCTTCGGTGGGCACCCGGTCTCGGCCGGGGTCGCCATGGCCAACCTCGACATCTTCGAGCGCGAGGGCCTCAACGCCCACGTGCGCGAGCAGGCACCGGCGTTCCGGGCGTCACTCGAGACCCTGCTCGACCTGCCGCTCGTCGGCGACGTACGAGGCGAGGGGTTCTTCTACGGCATCGAGCTGGTCAAGGACAAGGCCACCCGCGAGACCTTCGACGACGCGGAGTGCGAGCGGCTGCTGCGTGGCTACCTGTCTCGTGCGCTCTTCGACGCCGGCATCTACTGCCGGGCCGACGACCGCGGAGACCCGGTGATCCAGCTCGCACCGCCCCTGACCATCGGGCCCCCCGAGTTCGCCGACATCACCTCGCGCCTGCGCTCGGTGCTCGCGGGCGCCTCGGCCCACCTCTGAGCCCGCACCCGACACCCCGACCACGAGGCCGTATGCCGTGACCGCCCCCCTCTGGTGGGACCACGACACCCCCTCGGTGCGTCCACCACTGGACGGCGACGTCGAGACCGACGTCGTCGTCGTCGGGGGCGGCTTCACCGGCCTCTGGACGGCCTACCACCTGCTGCGGCTCGACCCGTCGCTGCGGGTGGTCGTGCTCGAGGCCGAGTCGGTCGGCTTCGGGGCCAGCGGGCGCAACGGCGGCTGGGTCTCGGCGCTCTACCCGGTGGGGCTCGACACCATGGCGAAGGAGCACGGCCCGGCGGCGACCCACGCTCTGGTGGCCGCGCTCCGCGAGTCCGTCGACGACCTCGGGGCGCTGGCGGCCGAGGAGGGGATCGACTGCGGGTTCCGCAAGGGTGGCAGCCTGGTCGTGGCCCGTGGCCCGGCCCAGGTATCGAGTGCCCGCGCGGGTGTTGCCGACGACGCCCGGTGGAGGCTGCCGACGGTGTGGCTCGACCGGGCCGAGGCCCGAGATCGACTGCAGGGCAACGGTGTCGACGGTGCCACCTGGACGCCGGACTGTGCGCGCATCCACCCCTACGCCCTCGTGCGTGGGCTCGGCGACGCGGTCGAACGGCGCGGAGCGACCATCTACGAGGGGACACGCGTGATCGCCCTCGAGCCCGGTCGGGTCGCCACCGGCGGCGGTGCCGTCGTGCGCGCCCGCCACGTGCTGCGCGCCACCGAGGCCTGGACACCGTCGCTGCCGGGGTCGGAGCGTGAGGTCGTCCCCGTCTACTCCCTCGTCGTGGCCACCGAACCCCTTGCACCGCAGACCTGGTCGCAGATCGGGCTGGCCCGCTACGAGACCTTCAGCGAGCACCGGCACCTCGTCGTCTACGGGCAGCGCACGATCGACGACCGGCTGGTGTTCGGCGGCCGGGGCGCTCCGTACCATCTCGGGTCGGGGGTGGAGCCCGGCTACGACGAGGACCCTGCGGTGCACGCGGGTCTGCGGCGCAGCCTGCTCGACCTGCTGCCCGGCCTGCCGGGCGACACCCGCTTCACCCACGCCTGGGGCGGGCCGCTCGGCATCGCCCGCGACTGGCACCCCAGCGTGCGCCACGACCCCGAGACCGGGCTCGGCAGCGCCGGGGCCTATGTCGGCGACGGGGTGGCTCTCAGCCAGCTCGCCGGGTGCGCCCTGGCCGAGCTCGTGACCGGGCGTCCCTCGCAGGCGGCGGCCCTGTCCTTCGTCGGGCACCGCTCGCGGCGCTGGGAGCCCGAGCCGCTGCGGTGGCTCGGCGTGAGTGCCGGCCTGCGGCTGGCCGAGCTCGCCGACGCCGAGGAGGCTCGCACCGGCCGGCCGGCGCGGCTGGGTCGCCTGCTGAGCCGGCTCACCGGCCACTGAGGTGCCGGCAGGACCTCGGTCCACCCGACACGCACCCGACGTCTGCCAGACCGGGGTCATGACCCGCCGTGACCCCCGCATCACCGTGCTCCTCGTCAGCGCCTCCGTGCTGAGCGGTGTGCTCGCCTGGTGCGACATGGCCGCGCGGTCGGGCGAGCGCATCCGCGGCCCCCGTCGGCTGTGGCACGTGCTCGTCCTCGCCAACCCCGGCAACAGCGTCGCCTACTGGGTGGCGGGTCGCCGTCGAAGGCACGACCGCATTGGGTAGTGTGGCTATCCGATACGTCGCAGCCGCACTCACCGGAAAGGTCGGGATGAGGGTCTCCGAACTGGCCCGTCGGGCCGACGTGCCGGTCGCCACGGTCAAGTTCTACCTCCGTGAGGGCCTGCTCCACGAGGGGGTCCGCACGTCGGCCACCCAGGCGTCGTACGACGACTCGCACGTGCAGCGCCTGCGGATGGTCAAGGCGCTCGCCACCGTGGGCGGTATGAGCCTGGCCCGGATCAAGCAGGTGCTCGACGCCCTCGCCCACCCACCAGAGTCGATGCACGACCTGCTCGGGGTCGCCTCGGGAACCGGCCGGGAGCTGCGCGGTCTCGCCGAGACCGGCGGCCGGATCACCGACTCGCACGAGGCGGTGCACGCGATGCTGCGCGACTGGGGGTGGGACCCGTCCGACACCTGGTGCACCAGCCACGAGGCGGTGGCGACCGCCCTCGACTCGCTGGCGGCGGCCGGCTTCGACCTGCCGAACGAGGTGCTGGAGGACTACCGCGAACACGTCATGGCCATCGCCACGCACGAGGTCGAGCGGGTGCCGACCGGGTCGCGGGAGGAGGCGGTGCGCTACGTCGCACTCGGCGTCCCGCTCGTCGAGCCACTGCTGCTGGCGCTGCGCCGGCTCGGGCACCAGCAGGCGTCGAAGCGGGTCTTCGAGCGCGCCTCGAGCCCCCCGGCCCGTCGCTGACCCGTCGACCGGCCCCGTTGGTGATGTCGCCGTGGCACCGCCAAGTCCTGCCTACCGCTGACGACCGCAGGACCTGCTGATCCCCAAGAGCGCTCGAAGTCACGCCCGGGCTCGTGACCGACCGGTGGTGCGTGACAAGGACGAGGAACCCGGCAGCGCCTCCCAGCGCTGCTGTGAGCAGCGCTGCCCTCAGCAGCGCGCCCTTCCCCGACGGGTCCCTGCTGTCCGAGGCTGTGGTCCATGAGCGAAGTCGATGTCGATCCGGCGCAGGGGTTGGACCAGGAGCTGTACCGCCAGCTGTTCGAGCGGCGCACGCTGCTGCTCGGTGAACCCCTCGAGGCCCGTAACAGCAACCGGTTGTGCACGGCGCTGCTGCTCCTGTCGGCCCAGGACCCGCACACGGACATCCGCCTGCTGATCAACTCGCCGGGCGGGTCGGTGCCGGGGATGCTCGCGATCCGGGACTGTATGCGTGCGATCCCCAACGACGTGAGCACCGTCAACGTCGGCATGGCCTACAGCGCGGGGCAGTTCCTTCTCTCGTCGGGCACCAAGGGCAAGCGCTACGCCATGGCCCACGCGAAGGTGCTGCTGCACCAAGGATCGGCCGGGATCGGGGGAACGGCGATGGACATCGCCATCCAGGCGGACGACCTGCGCCACACCAGGGACACCGTGCTCGCGTGCATCGCCGAGGACACCGGGCAACCGGTGGGGCAGGTGGAGGAGGACTCGCGTCGCGACCGGTGGTTCACGGCTGCCGAGGCGCGGGCCTACGGGTTCGTCGACGCGATCGTCGGCACGGTCGACGACGTGCTGCCGACCCGCCGCACCCCGGTCGGGCTGGGGACGACGCGTTGAGCAGCTACCCGATCCCGTACGTGACGACGCGCACCAACCAGGGTGAACGAACCGTCGACATCTACAGCCGGCTGCTCGCTGACCGGATCATCTACCTCGGCACGGGGATCGACGACGGCGTGGCCAACGCCGTCATCGCCCAGCTGCTGCACCTCGAGAACGACAGCCCCGACACCCCCGTATCCCTGTACATCAACTCGGCGGGGGGTTCGATCCCGGCGACCCTGGCCATCTACGACGCGATGCAGTTCATCCGGCCCGCGGTCGAGACCACCTGCGTCGGACAGGCTGCCGCGACAGCGGCGGTGCTCCTGGCCGGCGGAGCCCCGGGCCGGCGCAGCATCCTCCCGCACGCGCGCGTCGTCATCCACGCACCGGCCGCGGAGGGCCGGGGCGCGATCCCCGACCTGATCCTCGAGGCCGACGAGGTCGAACGGGTACGCACCATGCAGGAGGAGATCCTCGCCGCGCACACCGGCCGCAGCACCGAGCAGGTCCGGCGCGACACCGACCGGGACCTCATCCTCACGCCTCGTGCCGCGGTGGACTACGGCGTGGTCGACTCGGTGCTGGCGTCCCGCGACGCCTGAGTGAGGCGGCGACGTCAGGCGCCGGACGGCTCGGTCAGGCGGCGAGGCACACCGGCCCGGAGGACCGCACCGTTGATCGGGCCAGCTGCCCAGCTGCTCCGCGCACCAGGTCCAGCACCCTGGTGTCCAGAGCGCCGGCGACGGCTGACAGCACCTCCGAGGACGCATCCTTCCTGCCGCGCTCGAGCTCGGAGAGGTACTGCGGTGAGACGCCGGCACGGGCCGCCACGTCGAGGATGCGCTCACCCCGGATCGTGCGCTCTTCGCGTAGCTGCCGTCCGATCACCTCGCGCCACAACGGTTCGGCTGCTGACGCGCGGGTCGCTTCGGCCCTGTGCAGGCGCACGACGTCTCCCATCTCTCCACGGTAGGCGCCGTGCCGCTCGGGAAGGACTCATCCCGTTTCGCTGTCGGCGGACAGGCGGATCAGGTCGAATGCTCTCGGCGGAGGGCGGCCGCTTCCCGGCGGAATGACGCAATTTTCGGGGGTGTACCGATGAGAGGCCAGGAAGCTGCTAAGTCGGCTTGGCGCACGGGACGGGTGTCGAGACCCCGTCGACGTCCGCGTGAGCCAGGTAGACGCGGTTCACGCCGCCGACCCGTGCGACCACCCGGCACGTTGGCTGGTACCCGCGGATGGCGTGCAATTCTGTGCCGATCGGGAGGAAGGCGGCGTCACCGTCCACCGCCGGGCCGGGCTCCGTCTGAAACCTCAACACGTTGAGCTGGCACTGCACCCGCCCCACGACGGGCCCCAGCTGGTTCGGTGCGACGGCGGGAACGCTGCCATCGAGACCAGAGACGTACTGCACTCCGTGCAGCTGCACCATGTCGACCCAGTCGACCATGATCGTGGAGTCGCCCGTCGTGGGCGTGGTGCGGCACGCTGACCCGCGCTGCGGGTTGCCCGACGATGTGGTCGAAACCTCCGACCCGGGGACGTTGTTACCGTGGTCGCCGGCGATTCCGCAACCCGCGGCGCTGAGCACGACGAGCCCGATGACGACTCGCTTCACGAGCACCTCCTGGGGATCCAGCCCATCAATCGGAATGAAACTCTCTTCGAGGGAAGACACACCACGTCCCCTGATCCGTTCCGTTGCGGGGGGGTGGAATCGGGTCGCGGCAGACGCAGGACGAGATGCGCCCAGGCGTACCCCCGTGTGGCGGGGCCGAGGCCGGCATGAGGGTCTGCTCGTCCCTGCGGCGGTGTGACGCGTTCCGGAACTCGTGCCCAAACCTGGGGCCGTTCAAGGTTTCCGCAAGGCCCGGTTCTTAGCGTGGCTCGGGTGGAGGCGGACGCCGTGTTAACGCAGGTGATCGGATGGCGATGACGTCTCGTAGGGCAGTACTCAAAGGGGGTGCGGTGGGCGCCCTGGGCGTGGCCGCGGTCAACAGTGCAGGGGCGAGTGCCGACTCCAGCAGTGTGAGCAGGCTTGCGGCCACGAACACTCCTGTCCCCTTCGCGGGCGTATTTGTGCGGCCGCCGGAGCTGACACCGTACGAGACAGGGCACGACCCCGATGGGCAGCCATTCGAGCGGTTCGCCCTCACTGCGCGGCTGGGGCAGCTTCAGGTTGTGCCGGGCTTGTTGACCACGGTGGCCGGGTACAACGGACTCTTCCCGGGTCCGACCATCAGGGCGAGACAGGGCACCCGGATCGAGCTGCGGATGCGCAACGGCTACCCGGTCAAGGGTCTCGTCTACCCCCAGGCCATCGACATCGTCACGCACCTGCACGGCTCGGAGTCGCTGCCCCAGTACGACGGGTACGCCAACGACATCACCGTCCCGGGGTCCGTGAAGACCTACTACTACCCCAACACCCAGGAGGCCTGCACGCTGTGGTATCACGACCACCGGCACATGGTCACCGCCCAGAACGTGTACTCCGGGATGGCTGCCTTCTTCCCCATGTCCGACCCCTTCGAGCAGGCGCAGCTGCCCCAGGGTGAGTTCGATGTGCCGCTCATGGTCTCGGACGCGGAGTTCAGCGCCGACGGCTCACTCGCGTTCGACGACAACGACACCACGGGGCTGTGGGGAGACGTCATCCTCGTCAACGGGGTGCCGTGGCCGACGATGCGGGTCAAGCCTCGGATCTACCGGTTCCGGGTGCTGAACGCCTCGATCGGACGTTCGTACCGCTTCACCCTGTCCAACGGAGACCCGGTCCACCTCGTGGCCACCGACGCGGGGATGCTGCCCGTCGTCCAGACCCTCCAGTCCTGGCGGCACGGCAACGCCGAGCGCTACGAGATCCTCATCGACTTCCGCGGGTACCGGGTCGGGCAGAGCGTCGACCTGCGCAACCTCAGCAACAAGAACAACGTCGACTTCGCCAACACCGACAAGATCATGCGCTTCCAGGTGGTGGCCGACTCCGGGCCGGCGTCGACCTTCACCGCCGTGCCCACGACCCTGGACCCCGGCCCGGCACCGGATGCGGCCCGTGGCGGCATCCCCACGATGGACCTCACCCCGGCCATGGCTGTGGCAAAACGCCACCTGCTGTTCGAGCGGAAGGACGGCGAGTGGACCATCAACGGGGTCAGCTGGGCCGGTGTGGAGGCGAGCGGCTTCACGGAGCTGTGCGCCAACCCGCAGCCGTTCTCCGTCGAGCAGTGGACCATCACCAACTCCTCCGGCGGCTGGTTCCACCCCGTGCACATCCACCTGATCAACGGGAAGATCATCGCCCGCAACACCCACGGCGGTATGCCGTTCGCCTGGGAGCAGGGTCCCAAGGACGTCTTCTACGCCGGCGAGGGCGAGTCGGTCACCGCGCTGATCCAGTTCGCCCCGCAACCCCACGGGAACGGCAGGTTCATGGTCCACTGCCACAACATCACCCACGAGGACCACGACATGATGGTGCAGTTCTCCGTGGGCAACCCGACCGACAACGACCCCGTCACGTCCGACCCGGCGGTGCCCGACCCCTTGCCCCCGGACGCCTTTCCCCCGGTTTACCGGCCCGAGCTTCCCCCCGGCACATGAAGATCGGCCAGGCGCTCCGGGCGCTCTCCATCTTGCTGCTGGGCCTCGCGCTCGGTGGCTGTACGACGCTGGCCACCCCCACAGACTCCGCCCCCAGCCCCAGCCCCAGCCCTCGCCCTAGGCCCCGGTCACAGCCTCGGTCGCGGCGGCAGAGGCCGGTTCTGACGTCGGGAACGACCGACCCCAGGTGAGCCTCGATGGACTGATGGTCCGGCGCCGCGTGGTCATCGCCATCCGCCCCACCGACGGCGCCGCCGACCTGGGGCTCGTGGAACAGGAGGTGGACCGTGCGGCAGGCCGCCTCCACCTGAACCTGTCCATCATCTCCGCATCCGTGCTGGACCCCGCCCTCCTCGAGACCCTGGCCCCGCAGCTGGTGTTGGCCTTCCCCGCCGCGACCACTCTCACCGACGCCCACCTGATCGACCCCGCGCTCGGGCAGCCACGACGAGTCCCCGACATCGCGGCGTACCAGGTCGTATCGGTTTTGGTCCACGACCTCAGGTTCACGGTCGACTCGGCCAAGCCGTCCGCCCTCGCGGGCGCCATTGCCCACGAGGGGATCCTGTCCGACGCACTCGGCAACTACACCACCACCATCCGCAGCCATGAACTCGACATCACGTACACCGGTCCGCTGCTCAGCGACAACCTCGTCGAGTCCGTTCGTGCGGGCATCGCACGCCGCGCAGGCATCCAGCCCACCGGAGTCACGATCTCCCCCCGCACCACAACCGGGCTCGGTGTCGACCTGGCCACGGAACCGACCCCGGCACCAGGGCCAGTGTCGGTGGCGAGGCCCAGCCAGTAGCGGTGACCATGTGCAGGGTGTGGCGGACCGCGTCCTGCGCAACAACGGGTGCAGGGACGCCTGATCGACCCCCGTGAGCGGGCCACTCGCGGCGGCGTGGGACGGCCGCTATCGCGGCGAATAGGGGCACTGGTCGACGCCTGCCGAGCAGGCGGAGATGAGTCCCGCCACCGACCTGTCGGGTGCGGCCGCGGCATCCTCGGCGGGAGCGCACCCCGGTCACTGTTGTCGCCCAGGTAGGCGGCGTGCCGTCCGGATGAAGAGGAGCAGGGCCAGTGCCTGGCTGAGACCCACGACGACGACCAGTGCGGTGAGCGACCTGTCGTAGAGCCAGCCCGAGACACCGCCCCCGACGATCGCGAACGCTCCTTGGATTCCCGCGAACACGCCGTAGGCCGTCGCCCGGCGGGGTGCGTCGACGAGCTCGGCGACCAGCGCTTTGACCGTCGAGTCCTGGACGCCGTAGGCGAAACCCCAGAGCGCCACGCCGAGCAGCGCTACCCACAGGGTCCGGGTCAGGGCCAGGGCGGGCACAGCGGCGACCAGGACCGGAACCACCGTCAGGGCCCTGCCTCCGGTCCGGTCGTAGACCGCGCCGACGACAAGAGCGGCGACCGCCTCGACGAGCATGGCGCCCGCGTACACCACGGGCACCGACGCAACCGGGACCAGGTGGTCGATGACGAGGTGGTAGCCGATGATCCCGAATGTCACCAAGCCACCGGTGGTGAGGCTGGCGGCCACGGCATAGGCGAAGAAGGTCCGTGGCAGGCCCGCCCCCACCGCCGTCCCGAACCATTCGCGTACCCCTCGGCCCAAGACGGGTTGTGCTGCAGGAGGCGTGGGCGTCGGGTCGTAGACGCTGGGGTCCGGCACTGCCCGTCGGATCACGGCAAGCAGGACCATGGCGACCGCGCCGGGGATGGCCAATACGGCCAGGCCGGGCCAGATCGACCCGGTGGCCGCCACGACACCGGCGACCAGCAACGGCCCGGCGAAGGCACCAATCTGGTCAAGAGCCTTGTGGACGCCGAAGCCGCGGCCCCGGCCGACCGAGGTCGCGGCGTGTGCCAGCAACGCCGACTTGCTGGGGCTGCGGATTGCCTTGCCCGACCGCTCGAGCAGGATCAGCACCGCGGCAGCGGCCAGTCCCAGACCGCCGAGCCGGGGGGCGACCGCCAGAAGCGGCACGCAGAAAGCGGTAAGGCCGTAGCCGAGGGTCGTCAGCCCCCAGTAGGCGCCGGTCCGGTCCGCCAGGGGACCGAAGACGAGGCGAAGGACCAGGGCCATGGCCTCGCCAGCACCAGTGACCAGGCCCACGGCGGTCGCGCTGGCCCCGAGGGCTGCAAGGACGGGGCCGTACATGGAGCGGGCGCCTTCATAGACCATGTCAGCCGTGAGCGAGACGACACCGAACCACACCACCGTCCGCCAAGCGGACCACCTTGGCCGGGGGGTCATGGGGTCAGCGCCGTCAGCGTGATCGGTCGAACGCCAGGTGCGGTGGCCGCGAATCGATGCGTGGCGTGGGGGAAGCACATGAGTAGAAGGATGAGCCCCCTGGTCGTGGCGATCCTGGGGGGGCGGCGTTGTGACCAGCGGTTTCGTCGCCCCAGCCCGGGACTCGGAGCGGAGCCCCGTCGGTCGTGGTGCTGTGGACGAGTCGTGGAAGGACAGTCGGGCGATATCGCCAGGCGTGAGACCGGCGAGCGATCGTGCCCCTGTTGACCCTGAACTTGGCTAGGGAGTAGGCGTTCCCGTGTATCCGGATTGGTCGCTCTGCTGGGCGGCGGCGCGGGCCGCGAGTGATCCGACAGCCGCGGCGGTGAGGAGCAGTAGGCCCCCGAGTAGGTAGACGGCTTGGATCCCGACGGCGTCCGCGAGGAGTCCGCCCCCGAGCAGGCTCAGAAGCCGGCCCGTCTGCCAGAGCATGTCGAAACCGGCGAAGGCCCGACCGCGGAGGTCCTCCGGGACGTGGGATTGGATGAGGCTGCTGAAGGTGACGTTGCCGGTCGAGGTGGACACCCCGTAGAACAGCAGCGCGCCCGCGGCGAGGGGGACGCTGGTCGATACAGCGAGGACGAGGTCGACGGCCCCGCGGACGGCGTAGGGGCCGAAGACGAACAGCGGGCGTCGTGGATCGGTGATGTGACGCAGGAGCAGCAGCGGCCCCAGGGCCGCGCCGGCCCCGATCGCCGCGACGAGCAGGCCGAAGCTGCTATCACCGCCGAGGCGGTCGTGGGCGAGGACGACGAGCAGCGCGCTAGTGGCGCCGGCGGACAAGGCTGCCAGGAACTGCCCGGCAGCGAGTGCCCTGAGCAGCGGCAGCACGGCCAGGGTCGCGACGGCCTCGCGGGCGTGCGCAAACGGGTTGGCGACCTGGACTGGCGTGGCCCGTGTGGGTTCGCGCAGGCCCCCCAGGATCGCCGCACTGAGGGCGAAGCTGACAGCGTTGACGGCGAAAGCCACCCCGAACCCGACGTTGACGGCGAGCAGGGCCGCGACGGGCGCCACGAGGATCTGGGCAGTGACCGCAGCGGTCCAGATGCCGCTGTTCGCGACGACGAGCTCGTCGTCGTCCACGACGGAAGGTAGCAGCGACTGCGCGGCTGGCGAGAAGAACACCTGCCCGCAGGACAGGCTGAAGGCGACCGCGTAGGCGATGAGTGCGCTGTCGTGCCAGACGGCCAAGGCCCCGGCGAGCAGGACCCGGGCAAGGTCGGCGGTGACCATCACCCTCACGCGCGGGAGGCGGTCCACCAGGCTGCCAGCGAGTGGCGCGAGCAGGAGTACCGGGACGATCTCGGCCAGCACCGCCCCGGACACGCCGAGCCCCGAGCCCGTCAGCGCGACCAGCAGCAGCGCCAGGGTCGTGAACTGGGCGACGTCGCCGACCTGCGAGACGGTCCGAGCCAACCAGAGCCGGCGGTAGGCAGGGTGCCCCAAGAGCCTGCGCAGGTCCGGTCGAGTCGGGGTCACCCGTCCATCTTCGCGTCTGGCCTCGAGTCACTGAAGGTCGCCCACGAGTAAGCCTCACGGGCGGGGTTGGCCCGCTCGATCTGGCAGTTGAGAAGCCGACGAGCGAGCACAGGGCACGGGGGTCGCTCAGCTGGGAGGACGGCCGCGGCCGCCCTTGGCACTGGGCATCCGTCGGGTGGACATCATAAAGTTGAGGGCTCAAGCACCGTAGCATCGGCGGCATGTCCGGGACAGTGCTGAAGTTGCGAGGGTGAACGGCACGCGCCCATCAGCGAGCCCAGACGGGACGGCCGACGAGCGCACCCGTGAGCTGTCCGGGATGGCCAGCGTGGCGGCGCTGACCTTTCTTGCCGCCCGGGCGGTGCCCCTCGGCTGGGTCGTCGGCGTCGCTGGCGGCGTTCCTCTAGCGCGCGCCGCGCAGCTCCATGGGGGCCGGGCGGGCTATGCGGCCGCCACGGCCAGCCTCGTGGAGACCATGGCCATCATGGGACCCGCCCGGATGGGCATCCCCATGCCTCACGCGGTGAGCGCACCGTGGCTCGGGGTGCTGCAGCGCCGAGGGCGGTCGTTGCTGACCCTGGCGCTGGCCGGGGCGGGCGTTCGCACCGGCTACTACGTCGCGACCAGCGCGTTGTCGATCCTGGTCCTGACCGGGCTCGACGCCTACGTCGGAAGCTACGAACAGCTGCGCCAGCGGCTCGGGTTCCTGCCAGAGGGAGAAGCCGCCGCCCTGTGGCTGACCGTGGTGATGCTTGTGGTGTGGTCCCTGGGCGCGGGACTGGTGCAGGCGTGGGTGCTCCGCCGCGGGCTGCGCAACTGGGACGACCACGCGGGGCAGGGCGGCGGGGTAGACCCGGACTCGGCGACACCGAAGCCACCCATGCCAGCCCATCCGCGGGCCGGACTGCTGGTGGCCGTGGCCATGGTGGGTTTCGCGGTGACGCTCTCGGGGACCGACGCCTGGATCCTGGGTGGGGTGGTGGTGTCTCTGGCCGTCCTATGGGTCGTCACGCCCGCGGACGGGCGGACGTTCGGGCAGGGTCTGCTGCTCGCACTGCCGCTGGCACTCTCAACCCTGGCCTTCGGACTGGTCGGCGGCATCGGATCCGACCAGGCCCTTCGACGCGCCGCGCGGGTTGCGCTGGTGGTCCTGATCGCGGTGTGGGTCCATCGCGCCGCGGGCAGCGAGGGTCTGCGGGACCAGTCGCTGCGCCTGGTGCAGCGGCTGCAGCGCTTTCCCACCATCTCGCTCGCCGGCGCGGTGCTGGGCGCGTCCGTTGCGGCCAGCGACTTCGGCGGCGCCGCCCGGCGGCTCGGACGACGGGTGGCCGGCGCAACCCGCCGACCGATGGCAGTCCTCGACGCCGCACTGGCCTGGCTCGCCGACGAGTCGACCCGGCTCGCCCTGAGGAGCGCGAGCGACGGTGACCCCGTGCCCGAGACTTTCAAGGAGGGTCGAACGGACCACCAAGGTCCGGCCCTCCCGGGGGCGGGCGCGTGACCGCGCGCACCGAACGGTCTCCCGGTCTGGGGGCCGTGCTGGCCGCCGCCGGTCCGCGGCGCCGCGGGTTCTGTGGGGATAGCGGGGTGACCGACAACGTCCTTCCGCTGCTGCGACCGAAGGACTACGCGGCGCCCTCGGTCTTCGAACCGGCCAACCTGCTGCGCGAAGCCCGTCGCCAGAGGGCGGCTGGCCGTCGCGGACGTGCCGCGGGTTGCCCTGCTGGACCCGGACGGCGACATCGTCCGGTACCTCTCGACATCGAGCAGCGAGGCGAAGTCCTCGTCCGGTCACCCCTGAACATGCATGCGTGAGCGAGGGGCCGGCCCGCAACTCCCTCAACTGAGGGCGTCACGTCATTCCGACTGGGCGTCGGCGGTTCGTAAGAACCCGATCGGGCTGTTCCCGGGCGGCAGGGTGCACACTGAGTCGGGCATCTTGCCGCCCCGACACGGCGCCCGGCGGTAAGGAGGTGGCCGACCATGGGAGCTTTGGAGCACGCGCTCCCGAACGGACCGCCGGAGACCGTGGCGGGATGGCGTGCCGCGGCTGACGCCCTGCTGAGTCCACCGTGCTGCACCTTTCACCGCAACATGGAGATCTCCTCGCGCTATGCGTGGCTGTACGCGCAGCAGCCGACCTGCTTCAAGTGGGCTGGCATGGCCGCGATCGCCTCTCACCACGCTCGCCTGGTGCTGTTCCCCTTCCGTCTGGACGCCGACCGCAGCGGCTATGTGGACCTCCCACGCAGCCTGAGCCGCCGTCGGTTGTTGACGGAGGACGCGAACACCATGCGTGAGGTCAACAACGCGATCTATGACGACATCGTCTGGGTCCACCTCGCCTACCTCGCCGCCGCCGACGGCGTGGAGGACCTGCGGCGGCTGCTGCGGCCACACCGCGAGTACGCCGGGCTGCTCTCCGCCTTCGAGACAATCGACCGGGGTCGCGCGGTTCTGTCGGACCAGGGGTCGCCGAAGGAGGCCAGGCGGGAGGCCGCCGACATCGTCTGGGCCGGCAACCTCGCTCTCCTCGAACACGAGCAGCGCGCTGTGGTGCAGCCGCTCTTCGACCGTCTGTCAGGCACCTTCGCCCGGCTGGTATCGATGGGCTCGACGACGACCTTCGAGGTGCGCGGCCTCCGGCAGGAGGTCAGGTACTTCACGTCGTTCTCCGCGTACTCGCTGACCGGCGGGTTCGCTGCCGCGCTGAGGACCCGTACGGTCCCGAGGATCACGCGTTTCGACGACCGATGGCGATGGCTCGAGACCAGCGTCGTCCCTCGGTTCCGACGCTTGGACGCCGACCAGGACCTGGTGGACCGGACGCTCGGCCGCGTCGTCGAGGAGGCGAAACGGTACGCCGACAGGCCCTGCCTCGTCCCGACCTGACCACCCGGACCGGGTGCCGGGACCGTCTCGAATCCCGCGAACGCGGACATCTGCGAGCTCGTCACGCTCACCGGTTGCTGTCAGAGTGGGGCGGGGTGAAGCGCCGCCGGGTGCGTCGTGACCAGGTCGGCGAACAGGTGGGAGCGGTGGGCGGAGCCGTTGTCGGTCATGACCCGGGCGATCTTCACACCGAGACTGGCGAAGTGGTCCAGGGCTCGCGCCATGAACGCGGTCGTGGTCTCCTTCGTCTCGTTGGTCAGGCGTAGCCCAGGTTCGGTCGGCCGTGGACCTTCTGCGGCCGTGCGGGGTCTCGGTGGGCGGAGCTGTTCCCGATGCGTGCTTGGCGGCCGTGGATGCGGTGGCCGCCGCCGTCGGGGATGCGGCCGAGCTTCTTGATGTCGACGTGCACCAGGTCCCCGGGCGTAGCCCGTTCGTAGCGAAGGACGTGCCGGCGTCGGGCTCTCAGCGGGGCCCCGGTCGCGGGGTCGGTCCAGGTCAGCCGCAGGCACCGGTAGCGGGTCAGGGTCCGGTGGACCGTCGAGACGGTCAACCCCTGGTGGTACGCGATCCGCGCCGGCCCCCACCGGCGGGAGACCCGCAGCCCGATGACCCGGTGCTCGGTCCGCCGGGTCGTCTGGTGCGGGCACGAGCGCGGCCGGGAGGACCGGTCCAGCATCCTCGCCGGAAGGACGGGGCCTGCTCGTCGGCGTCCGGGGCGGCCCTCCGCTCTGGCGCCGGCCCCCTCAACGAGGACCCGCCGGGCGGCGACGCGACGGTCGCGTGTCATCCAGTCATCTCACCCTGCTGCCGAGCTCACCGGCCCATGAGCTCGAAGACGGCGGCGATGACGAGGATGACCGGCACCGAGGCCAGGGTGCTGACGAAGATCGCGTCGCGAGCCAGCAGCAGCCCCCGGTTGTAGCGGTTGGCGTAGGTGAAGATGTTCTGCGCCGTCGGCAGGGCTGCCGTCACCGCCGCCGCGAAGAGCGCGTTCCCCCGCAGACCCACGAGCCCCGCCCCGATCGCCACAGCGGCCACCGGCTGCACGACGAGCTTGAGGGCCACCAGCGTGCTCACGTGACCCCACGAGCCCCCGGCTCCGGGCAGCGGCCCCCGTCGCAGCGAGATGCCGAAGGCGATCAGCATGGCCGGAACCGCCAGGTTGCCGAGCAGCTCGACCGGCTGGAGCACGAGGTCGGGCACGTGGCTGCGCACCGCCGACACGACGATGCCGACGAGGGCGCCGATGGTCACGGGGTTGCGCAGGACCCGCCCGAGGCTGCGGCCGAGGGTCGGTCGGGTCCCCCTCGCGTCGGCGTCGAGCAGCGCCATCGCGACCGGGGTGATGATCAGCAGCTGCAGGAGCAGGGTCGGCGCCATGAGCGAGACGTCGCCGAGCACATAGAGCGCGATGGGGATGCCGAGGTTGCCCGCGTTGACGTAGGAGGCGCACAGTGCACCGATCGTGCTCTCTCCCAACGGAGTCGGCCAGCGCCAACGACTGAGCGCAAGGTAGACGAGCACGGTGACCACCACGCTCCCCACCGACGAGACGAGGTTGGCCGAGAAGACCGCACTGAGCGGGGTGCGCGCCATGACGACGACCAGCAGGGCAGGCGAGGCGACGTAGAACGCCAGCCTGCTCAGCACGTTCTGTGCGGTCGCGTCGAGGATGTCGAGGTGCGCGAGCAGCCACCCGACCGCGACGACGACCGCGATCGTCGCGAAGCCCTCGAGCACACCGGTCACGCCCTGATCCTCCCAGCCGGTGTGCAGCGGCCTCGCCTCCGTCCGCGTGCGAGGATCTGGCCGTGCGCCACCTCGACCCTGACATGGACCGCGACGTCGTCGCCGAGATCGACCGGCGGCTCGCGCGCGTGGCGGCCTCCGAGCACGTCACCATCCCCTGGGCCATCGAGAGCGGCAGCCGTGCGTGGGGCTTCCCCAGCCCTGACAGCGACGACGACTGCCGCTTCCTCTACGTGCGCTCCCTCGAGCGATACGCCTCGCCCTGGCCGGTGCGCGACTTGGTCGAGACCCCGGTGGACGCCGTCTTCGACGTGGGCGGTGGGATCTGGCCAAGGCCGCCCGACTGGCGGTGCGGGGCAACGCGACCGTCGGTGAGTGGCTCTGCTCGCCCCTGGTCTACAGCGGCGACGCCGCCTTCCGTGACGCCCTGCTCGCGCTCGTCGCGCGGGTGGCCGACCGGGAGGCGCTGACCCGCCACTACCGCCACCTCGGGTCGGGCAGTGGGGGCGATCGGGCGCCGCGGCCGCTGACGGCGAGACGAGGCTCACGGTGGACACCCTGGTCGAGCTCAAGTCACGCAGCCGCCCCCTGCAGGGCCTCCGGGGGTGATTCTCTGGCTGCTCAAGGGGTCACTCGGGGTCGGCGTAGACCCAGCGGCCGCCCCGCCGCCCGAAGCGGCTGACCTCGTGCATCACCTCGGCGTCGTCCGAGGGTGTGGCGCCCGCGTGCCGCGCCTCGAACTCCACGACCCCGGTCTCGTCGTCGAGCCCGCCTGCCTCCACCCGGAGCACGGTGAGGCCGAGCCAGTCGTCGTCGGGGCCGGCGATCTCGAGGCTGGAAGGCCTCGTGCGCGGGTGCCACGTGCGCAGGAGGTGCTCGCGGTCGCCCAGCACGTAGGCGGTGTAGCGCGAGCGCATGGTCGCCTCGGCCGTCGGCAGCAGCTCGCCTGCGAGGTAGGGACCGCAGCACGCGCCGAGCCGCTCGCCGCCGCCGCAGGGACAGGGGTCGGCGGGGTTCACTCGGCACCGGTGCTGGTCGTCATGGCAGCACGCTAGCGCCGCTGGAGCACTGGGCGCGTGGGGCCCGCTCGCCTACGATGCCGGTGTGCACCAGCAGATCCACGAGATCCACGAGGCAGCCGTCCTCGCGCAGTGGCTGGCGGCCGGGCGCTCCCTGCACGGTCTGCGGCTGCAGGACCTCGACCTCACCTCGTGCACCGACGCGCTGCTCGCCACCCGTGACGCCCGCGGCCTGGTCGTGCTCGGCGGCATCCTCCCCGAGCGGGCGGCCCACCACCTGCGCACGCACGGCGCCATCGTCTTCCCCCCGGCACCCGACGCCCCCGTCGACGTCTACCGAGCGACCCTTTACACCGGCGACGAGCTCTACTCCCATCTTTCACAAGGCTATTCGCACACGCCCGATGCCCGCGCCCATGAGTGGTCGCGCGACAAGCGCCTGGCTCACGACGCCTACGCCACCCTGCTGCGCGCGATCCACGACGACTCGGTGACCGACGCCCTCGACGAGTGGACGCTCGGTCGGCGGGTCGTCGGCGTCATGGGCGGGCACGCCGCCGACCGCGGCACCTCCCCGTATGCCGCCGCGGCCCGCCTCGGTCGCGGCCTCGCCCAGACGGGTCTGCTCGTCGCGACGGGGGGCGGACCGGGGGCGATGGAGGCGGCCAACCTCGGGGCGGTCGCCCCGTCCGACGCGGCCCTCGAGCAGGCGCTGACGAGGCTCGGCTCCATACCGTCCTTCTCCCCCGACGTCACCGCCTGGGCCAGGCTGGCGCTCGACGTGCGCGCCGCGCTCGGGCGCGCGCCCGGGCCACCACGCTCCCTCGGCATCCCCACGTGGTTCTACGGTCACGAGCCGCCCAACGTCTTCGCCGACGGCATCGCGAAGTACTTCTCCAACGCCATCCGCGAGGACGGCCTGCTCGCCCGCTGCGACGCGGGCGTGGTCGTCATGCCCGGCGCCGCAGGCACGGTGCAGGAGGTCTTCCAGCTCGCGACCCGGCTCTACTACGCACCGCCCCGGACGCCCCTGCCCCGGCTGGTGCTCGTCGACGAGAAGCACTGGCACGAAACGCTTCCCGTGGCGCCGCTCCTCGCGTCACTGGGCGCCGGACGAGCGCTCGGTGCCGCCGTGCACGTCGTGGCTGACGTCGACGCCGCCATCGCCCTCCTCGCGCCCTGACCCCGCCCCCGCGTTCCGGACCAAGGAAACCAGTGGTTTCGAGGGCCGGGACCTCCAGAACCAAGGGTTTCCCTGGTTCGGAACGGGGAGGGGTGGTAGGAAGGCGGGGTGAGTCGCCTGCCGCACCACAGCGCCCACCCGTTCGTCACCGACGGCGGGCTGGAGACCGACCTCATCTTCCACCACGGCGAGGACCTCCCGCACTTCGCGGCGTTCCCCCTCGTGCGCACCGCCGACGGACGACGGCTGCTCGAGAGCTACTACGAGGCGTATGCCTCGACGGCCGCCACGGCGCGCGCCGGCCTGCTCCTCGAGACGGGCACCTGGCGAGCCAGCACCGACTGGGGAGCCCTGCTGGGGTGGTCGGCGGGCGACGTCGCCGCGGTCAACGTCGAGGCGGTGGAGCAGCTGCGCCAGCTGGCCACTCGCTACCTCACGCACGAGGGCATCCAGGACGTGCTCGTCGTCGGCACGATCGGCCCGCGGCGCGACGGCTATGCGCCCGACCTGCTGCTCCAGCCCGACGAGGCCGCTACCTACCACTCCGCGCAGCTGGCGGCCCTGGCGCAGGGAGGGGCCGACCTCGCCACCGGCTACACGTTCACCCACGTGGGTGAGGCCGTCGGCCTGGTGTGGGCCGCCCGTGACGTCGGCCTCCCGGTGGCCGTGTCCTTCACCGTCGAGACCGACGGTCGGCTGCCCGACGGCACCACGCTGGCCGACGCCGTTCGCGCCGTCGACGACGCCGCCGCGCCGGACTACTTCGGCGTCAACTGCGCCCACCCCCGCCACATCGACCGGGCGCTCGGCGCACCCGCCGACTGGCACGACCGGATCGTCACCCTGCGCCCGAACGCCTCCCTCCTCAGCCACGCCGAGCTCGACGAGGCCGAGGGTCTGGACGAGGGCGACCCCGAGACCCTCGTCGCCGACGTCGCGCTCATCCGCGACCGGCTGCCCCAGCTCAACGTGCTCGGCGGCTGCTGCGGGACGGACAGCCGCCACGTGGATGCCCTCTGGCGCCACGGGTCGATCTGACCCGGGCTCAGGGGACCGCCGATCCATCCGGCCCGGACGGGAGGAGGCGGGTGAGGATGTCGGTGAGGGTGACCACGCCACGGTCGGCGTGGGCTTCGGCGTCGCGCACGACCACCAGGTGCGTGCTCGTGGCCCGCATGCGGGCGAGCACGGCGTAGACGGGGGCATCCGCGGGCTCGAGGTGCAGCGGTCGGCTGACCGACTCGACCCCCGCCTCCGCCGGCAGCGCGAGCGTGTCCCGCGCGTGGACCATCGCCTGCGCCCGCCCGTCGGCACCGCGCAGGAGGATGCGCAGGTGCCCCGTGCGCCGGCTCGCCTCCTGCACGTCGGCGGCGGTGGCACCCACCGACACCGCGGTCGCCGCCCCGGTGCTCACGACGTCACCCAGGGTCAGGTCGGCGAGCTGCAGCACGCTGCTCAGCTGGGTCGACTGACCCGCCTCGAGGGTGCCGGCCCGGCCCGAGTGCTCGACCAGGTGGCGCAGGGTCTGCGGGTCGCGCCCCATCGACGTCTCGTCGACGGGCTCGACCCCGACCCGTCGCAGGCACCAGTTGGCGGCCTCGTTGAGGGCGACCAGCAACGGCCGCGTGAGCCGGATGAAGCCCTGCATGGGCAGGGCCAGCATCCGCGCCGACCGCTCGGGGTGGGCGATGGCCCACGACTTCGGGGCCATCTCACCCACGACGAGGTGCACGAAGGTCACCACGAGCAGGGCCAGCACGAAGCCCAGCACATCGGCGGCCCAGGCCGGCACCCCCCATCCGGTGAAGACCGGCGTCAACCAGTGGTGGACGGCGGGCTTGGTGACGGCACCGAGGGCGAGCGTGCACACGGTGATGCCGAGCTGGGAGCCCGCCAGCAGCAGCGTGAGCTCGGACGCGCTGCGCAGCGCCGCCCGGGCGGCCGGGCTCGACCCGGCCTCATCCGCGAGCCGGTGCCGTCGGGCCGCGAGCAGGGCGAACTCGACGGCGACGAAGAACGCGCTCGCGGCCACCAGGGCCACGCTCACGCCCAGAACGAGGAGGTCGTTCACGCCGGCTCCTGCCCCCGCGTCGCGTCGGCGGCCAGGCGCACCTGCACCCGCGACGGCACGTGCCGGGCGAGGGCGAGCACCTCGAGCAGCGCGGTGGGCGGCTCGGCGTCGCCGAGCAGGTCGGCAACCTGCTCCACCAGCGCCACCCGCAGCTGGTCACCCACCTGCGGCAGGCGCCCGTGCTCGGCGATCAGCAGCCCGGCCACGGTCTCGTAGCCGCCGCGGGGCAGGTCACGTCCGAGCACCCGCTCGGCCTCGTCGAGCGGGAGGTCGCCGGGCAGGACCCAGAGGAGGTCGGCTCCGACCCGCTGGGGGCCGACCGGCCCGCCGGAGCCGACGTCGGGGCCGTCGTGCTCGTCACTGATCTCACCGACCAGCTCCTCGGCGAGGTCCTCGAGCGTGAGGATGCCGGCGAAGCCGCCGTACTCGTCGACCACGCAGGCCAGCTGCTCACGGCGGCCGGAGATCTCGGCCAGCGCGTGGGGCAGGGTCATCGCCCCGGCCACGACCAGCGCCGGACGCGCGAGGTCGGCGGCCCGGACCTCGCCCGAGCTCGGCGACCAGCCGAGGACGTCGCGCAGGTGCACCACGCCGACGACCTGCCCGTCGTGGTCGAGCACGGGATAGCGAGAGTGCCCGGTCACCATCAGCCCGCGCACGTGCTCGATCCCGGTGCCCTCGTGGACCACGTCGACCCGCGAGCCCGGCACCATCGCGTGCTCGACGTCGCGGGTCGGGAAGTCGAGCACCCGGTCGAGCAGGAGCGACAGCTCGGGTGGCAGGTCACCACTGCGCTCGGAGTCGGCCACGATGTGCTCGAGGTCGCGCCGGGAGGCGGCGTGCTCGACGTCGTGCACGGGCTCGATGCGCAGCAGCCGCAGCAGGGTGTTGGACGCGGCGTCGAAGATGCCCACCAGCCAGCCTGCCGCGGCGAGGTAGATGGTCGTGGAGCGGGCGAGTCGCCGCGCCACCGGCTCGGGCCGAGCGATCGCGAGGTTCTTGGGGACGAGCTCGCCGAACACCATCTGCACGACGGTGGAGAAGAGCAGTGCGAGCACGGTGCCGACGGTGAGGCCGACCGCCGTGGGGATGCCTGCACCCCCGAGCAGGTCACCCAGGGCCGAGCCGATCAACGGCTCGGCGACGTAGCCCACGAGCAGGCCGGTCACGGTGATGCCGAGTTGCGCGCCCGAGAGCATGAACGAGGTCCGGCCGGTGACGCCGAGCGCGCGGGCGGCGCCGCGGTCACCCCCCGCCGCCGCAGCCGCCAGCCGTGAGCGGTCGACCGTCATGAAGGCGAACTCCTGTGCCACGAACCAGCCGGTCGCCACCGTGATGAGCAGCACGACGACGACGCCGAGCAGGAGGGTCGCGACGGACACGAGCACGCTCACCGGCCGCCTACTCCCCGCTCCGGGCGTCGAGGGGCGGCCGAGGGTCTGTCGTGGTGGTCCATCGCTGCTTTCAGTGGGGTGGGCTCGGCCGGTGAACGGCCGGAGGGCCCGGGCGAGTTCCCGTCCGAGCGACTTGTCGAGGGTCGCCCAGACCACCACGGCGTCGCTGCGGTCGCCGGAGGTGACGGAGATCTTCTCTCCGTCGATGACGTAGTGGTCGCCGTCGAGACATGACCGAGGCGAGGTTGGAGCCGTTCCTGGTGCCGCCGTCCCTCGGGCGGCGCGGTGGCCCCGAGCTCGGCGCTGACCGGCACGGTCACCCCGGTCAGGGTGAACTGACGGCTGGCCGTGGTCACCCTGGCCACGGCGGTGAAGCCGTCGCGGGTGCTGCGGTGGGCCAGTGCCTCTTCAGCAAAGTCATGCTCCTACCTTGCCGAGAGCAAGACGGTACGCAGAGACGCCCTGAGGCCCATCGTCCCGGCTGCCCAGGGTTCCTGTCAGGTGAGCAGGCTCCGGGCACGTGAACCGTTCACATGACCGCGGCCGGTCAGGCGGTCGAGGCCGCGAGCTGCCCGCAGGCCCCGTCGATCTCCTGGCCCCGGGTGTCGCGCACCGTGGTGGGGATGCCGTGGGCGCGGAGCCGCTCGACGAACTGCTGCTCGACACCCGGGCGCGAGGCAGTCCACTTCGAGCCGGGGGTGGGGTTGAGCGGGATGGGGTTGACGTGCACCCAGCCCTTGCCGCGGGCCCGCAGCTTGTCGCCGAGCAGGTCGGCGCGCCAGGCCTGGTCGTTGATGTCGCGGATGAGGGCGTACTCGATCGACACCCGCCGCCCGGTCACGTCGTAGTAGCGCTTGGCGCTGTCGAGGGCCTCGTCGACGGTCCACCGGGTGTTGATCGGCACGAGCTCGTCGCGCAGGGCGTCGTCGGGCGCGTGCAGCGACAGCGCGAGCGTCACGGGGATACCCTCCGCCGCCAGCTTGTCGATCGCCGGGACGAGGCCGACCGTCGACATCGTGATGCCGCGGGCCGAGAGGCCCAGCCCGTCGGGCGCCGGGTCGGTCAGGCGACGGATCGCGCCGATGGCGGCCTTGTAGTTGGCCAGCGCCTCCCCCATCCCCATGAAGACGACGTTGGAGACGCGCAGCGGGCTGTCCTTCTCGCTGCCCTCGCTCCCCTGCTCGCCCTCGACCTCGTCGCCACCGGCGAGCTCGCCGCGCCGCAGCTGGCGCGCGGCGTACACGACCTGCTCGACGATCTCGGCGGCCGAGAGGTTGCGCGTGAGGCCGGCCTGGCCCGTGGCGCAGAAGGGACAGTTCATGCCGCACCCGGCCTGGCTCGAGATGCAGATCGTGACCCGGCCGGGGTAGCGCATGAGCACCGACTCGACGATCGCGCCGTCGTGCAGGCGCCACGCGGTCTTGAGCGTCATGCCGTCGTCGGCGGTGCGCTGCACCGTCGGGGTGAGCAGCGTCGGGAGCAGGTCGCGCACGAGGTCGTCGCGCACCGCCTTCGGCAGGTCGGTCATCTCGTCGGGCCGCTCGACCAGCCGCTCGAAGTAGTGCGTCGACAGCTGCTTGGCCCGGAAGCCGGGATGGCCGAGGGCGACGACCGCCTCCTTGCGCTCGGCCGGGCTGAGGTCGGCGAGGTGGCGCGGCGCCTTGCCGCGGCGGGGCGCGGTGAAGGTCAGGGCGCCGGGGACGGGTCGCGTGGTGGGCTCGGGCAGGGGCTGGGGCTCGCTCATCTCGTCTCCAGTGTCCCACCTCCGTGCGCCACCTCCGTGCGCCACCTCCGTGCGCCACCGCCGCCCAGCGCCGGGCCTGCGCCGCCTACGCTGCACGAGTGCCCCCCGCGACCACCGCCCCTGTCCACTACGTGCTCCCGGGGCTCGCGGTCACCGATCACGTGCTGCCGGTGCCGCTCGACTGGGCGGCCGCCGACCGCGGCGAGCCCACCGAGACCATCGAGGTCTTCGTGCGCGAGGTCGTCGACCCGGCCCGTCGCCACGACGACCTCCCGGCCGTCGTCTTCCTCCAGGGGGGCCCCGGCGGGGCCTCACCGCGACCGCTCTCGGCCACGGGCTGGATCGGCGAGCTGCTGCGCACCCGCCGCGTCTTCCTGCTCGACCAGCGCGGCACCGGCCGCAGCAGCCGGGTCGAGGGCCGACGTCTGGCCGAGCGGGGCACGCCAGCCGACCAGGCGACCTACCTGGGGCTCTTCCGGGGTGACTCGATCGTGCGCGACGCCGAGCACGCGCGGCACGCCCTCTTCGGCGGCCGGCGGTGGGAGACGCTGGGCCAGAGCTACGGCGGGTTCGTCACCCTCACCTACCTCTCCCGTGCGCCGCAGGGTCTGTCGGCCTGCTACGTCACCGGCGGGCTGCCCAGCGTGCGACCCGACGCGGCCGACGTCTACCGACGCACCTTCCCGCGCATCGCAGCCAAGAACGAGGCCTGGCGGGAGCGCTACCCCCACGCCGTCGACCACGCGGCCGCCGTCGCCGACCGCGTCAGCGTCGGCGACGTGCGCCTGCCCGACGGCGACCTGCTCACCGTGCGCCGCCTCCAGCTGCTCGGGCAACGACTGGGGATGAAGCACGGCGGCGACAGCCTGCACTGGCTGCTCGACGAGGCCCTCGACGTCGACGGCGAGCCCACCGCGGCCTTCCTCGAGCAGGTGCTGACCCAGACGTCGTTCGCGACCAACCCGCTCTTCGTCGTGCTGCAGGAGCCGATCTACGGCGACCCCGCGAGCGCGCCGACGGGCTGGGCGGCTCAGGCCGAGCGCGACCGGCGGCCGGAGTTCGCCGAGTCGGCGCGGCCGCTGCTCTTCACGGGCGAGACGATGTTCCCCTGGATGATGGACGAGATCCGGCTGCTGCGCCCCTTCCGCGAGGCGGCCGACCTGCTCGCCGCCCGCACCGACTGGGAGCCGCTCTACGACCTCGACGCCCTCGCGGCCAACGAGGTGCCGCTCGCGGCGGCGATCTACTACGAGGACATGTACGTCGACGCCGAGCTGCAGATCGAGACCGCCGCCCACCTCGGCGCGACCCAGACCTGGGTCACCAACGAGTGGGAGCACGACGGCATCTCGGACCCCAGGGTGGTGCTGGGGCTGAGAGAGCTGATCGACAAGATGGGCGGGCCGCGCGCCTGAGCCGGGCCCGCGGCCTCGGTCAGCTGACCGGCACGAAGATGGCGAGCACCGCCCAGGCCACCGGGGCGACCATCACGAGGGAGTCGAGCCGGTCCATCACGCCGCCGTGGCCGGGGAGGATGTTGGACATGTCCTTGACGCCGAGGTCGCGCTTGACGGTGGACTCCACGAAGTCGCCGACCGTGCCGACGACGGCGGCGAGCACGCCCAGCAGCAGCCCCACCCACCACTGGCCGTGCAGGGTGAGGACGACGCTGGCGATGCCCACGCCGACGCAGGCGAGCACCGACCCGGCGAAGCCCTCCCACGACTTCTTCGGGCTGATGCTCGGCGCGATGGGGTGCCGCCCCCGGGTGACCCCCACGGCATACCCGCCGATGTCGCTCGAGACGGTGACCGCGACGTAGGTGAAGATGCGCCAGTCACCGTCGCCGGGCGCGAGCATCAGCGCGTAGAACGAGGCCAGCAGGGCCGGATAGGCGACCACGAGGATGCCACCGGCCGTGTCGCGGGCGGCCCCGGCCACGCCGTCGGCGAAGCGCCACAGCAGGATGGCCACGCAGGTCAGACCGAAGGTGACGGCGAGCGCCTGCCCACCCCCCACGAAGGCCGCGACGTTCATGCCGACCGTGCCGACGAGGGCCGGCACGACGGGCACCACGACCCCGCCGCGACGCAGCGCCCGCGAGATCTCCCAGACCCCGATGCAGACCGACGCGGTGGCGAGCGGGACGAAGATCTCACGGCGCACGAAGAGGCTAGCGACGACCAGCGCCCCCAGGCTCAGGCCCACCGTGATGGCGGCGGGCAGGTTGCGCCCGGCCCGCGAGACGGGTGCGGGGTCCGGGGTCACTGGCTCCGGGATCTCGGGGTCCGTCGTCACGAGTCGGTCGGCCACCTCAGGGCTCACCACCGGGCTCACACCTCGGTGAGCTCGGTCTCCTTGCCCTTGAGCAGGGTGTCGATCGAGTCGACGAACTTCTTGGTCATCGCGTCGAGGTCCTTCTCACCGCGCGAGCCGTCGTCCTCACCGACGTCGCCGTCCTTGACCAGCTTGTCGATGTCGGTCTTGGCCTTGCGGCGGATGTTGCGGATGGAGACCTTGGCGTCCTCGGCCTTGGTGTTGGCCAGCTTGACGTAGTCGCGGCGGCGCTCCTGCGTCAGCACGGGCAGCACGCAGCGGATGACGTTGCCGTCGTTGCTGGGGTTCACCCCGAGGTCGGAGTCGCGCAGCGTCTTCTCGATCTCGGACATCGCGCTCTTGTCGAAGGGCGAGACGAGGATCGTGCGGGCCTCGGGCGTCTGGAAGGACGCGAGCTGCTGCAGCGGCGTCGGGGCGCCGTAGTAGCTGACGACCAGCTTGTTGAACATGCCGGGGGTGGCCCGGCCGGTGCGGATCGCGCCGAAGTCCTCCTTGGCGACCTCGACGGCCTTCTCCATCTTCTCCTCGGCCTCGAACAGGGTCTCGTCGATCATCGGTGATGCGCCGTCCTTGACGTCTGTCGTGTGGCTCCGACCGGTCTGGCCGGAGCGGGGTCGTGCTGGGTCGCGCGTGCCACCAGGTGGGAAGACCGCGGTCAGCCCGTGGTGACGACCGTGCCGATCTTCTCACCCTGCAGGGCTGAGGTGATGTTGCCCTCGCCCTCCATGCCGAAGACCAGCATCTCGAGGTCGTTCTCCTCGCAGAGGCTGAAGGCCGCGGTGTCGAGGATGCGCAGGCCCGCCTTCATGGCCTCGCGGAAGGTCAGGGTGTCGTACTTCACCGCGCCTGGGTCCTTCTTCGGGTCGGCGGAGTAGACGCCGTCGACGCCGCTCTTGGCCACGAGCAGGCGGTGGCACTTGGTCTCGAGCGCCCGCTGGGCGCTGACGGTGTCGGTGGAGAAGAACGGCATACCGGCTCCGGCGCCGAAGATCACCACGCGCCCCTTCTCGAGGTGGCGGATCGCGCGCCGCGGGATGTAGGGCTCGGCGACCTGCCCCATGGTGATGGCCGTCTGCACCCGGGTCTCGACCCCGGCCTTCTCGAGGAAGTCCTGCAGGGCGAGGCAGTTCATCACCGTGCCCAGCATGCCCATGTAGTCGGCCCGGGCCCGGTCCATGCCCTTCTGCTGCAGCTCGGCGCCGCGGAAGAAGTTGCCGCCACCGATGACGATGGCGACCTGCACCCCCGAGCGCACCGCCACGGCGATCTGCTCGGCGATCTGGCGGACCATGAGGGGGTCGACCCCCACCTCGCCGCCACCGAAGACCTCGCCGGAGAGCTTCAGCAGCACCCGGGGTGCCTCGGTCGTGGCCGGTGCGCCGGCGGTCTCGTAGCTGTCGGTGGTCATGGGTGGGCCTCCGGGAGAGAGTGGTGCTCAGGGCACGGCGGACGCCCGATCCTTCCACATCGGCGGGAGGGCGCGCTCTCGTCCGCCCATCCGGTCCGGGGTAGTCTCGCGGTGGCGTCCAGGGTTGCTGCGCCCGGCAGACAGCTAGGTCGTACGCCGACCGGAGGTACGGTGCACGCGAGCGTGGAGCCGATGTCAGGCACGACGGGGTCGGTCGACGTCGTCGGGGTGCCTGCCCGGGCGTCCGGGTCACGACTGGTGACGTTCCACGCCCCCGAGGTCGTCTTCGGGCCCGGCTCGCTCGCCGAGGCGGGCTACGCCGCACGTCGCCTGGGGGCCCGGCGCCCGCTGGTGGTCACCGACCCCGGCATCATCGCGGCCGGGTGGGTCGACGAGCTGCTGGCTCACCTGCGCGAGGCGCGGCTGGAACCGGTCGTCTGGCACGGCCTCACGCCCAACCCCAAGGACCGCGAGATCGCTGCGGGCCACGACCTCTACCTCGAGCAGGGTGCCGACGTCATCCTCGCCATCGGAGGCGGGTCGTGCATCGACGCGGCGAAGGGGATCGCGATCCTCTCGACCAATGGTGGCCACGTGCTCGACTACGCCGGTGTCGACCGCGTCACGAGACCGATCCCACCCCTGCTGATGATCCCGAGCACCTCGGGCACCGGCGCCGACGTGTCGCAGTTCTGCGTCGTCACCGACACGATGCGCTGCGTCAAGGTCACCATCATGGGTCGGGCCCTGGTGCCCGACCTGTCGATCATCGACCCCCGGCTGCTGATGAGCATGCCGCCGTGGCTGACCGCTGCCACGGGTCTCGACGCGCTGACCCACGGCATCGAGGCCTACGTCAGCCTCGCCCACAACCCCTTGGCCGACATCCACGCCCTCAGTGCGGTGGGCCTGGTCACGCGCAACCTGCACACGACCATCCTGCGACCCGGTGACGAGACGGCCCGGGAGGGCATGGCCCAGGCCAGCCTCAACGCGGGGCTGGCCTTCACCAACGCGATCCTCGGCGCGACCCACGCGATGAGCCACCAGGTGGGCGGGCTGCTCGACGCCCCTCACGGAGTCGTCAACGGGGTGCTCCTTCCCCACGTCATCCGCTACAACGCCCGCGCGACCCCCGACCGGTTCATCGCGCTGGCGCGTGCCGCCGGGCTGGCCGTCGACGGCATGCCCGGAGTCGAGGCCGCCGACCTGCTGGCCGAGCACGTGCGGTCCCTGGCCGACGACGTCGGCGTGCCGCGTGGCCTGCGCGAGCTCGGGGTCGACGAGTCGGTCCTGGCGCGCCTGGCCGCCAGCACCCTCGACGACGCGTGCCTGACGACCAACCCCCGGTCGGCCAACGGCGAGGAGCTGGTGGCTCTCTTCCGCCAGGCGCTGTGAGCCCGACGACCGCGGGCGACGAGCGCCCCGATCTTGCCGCGCTCACGGGGGTGCGCAGCGGGAAGGGGTCCTTCTACCGCGCCTACCTGCGCTCGGACGAGCGACTGCAGCACGCGTTGCGGGCCATGGACTCCATCTCCCGCGCCCTCGTGCGCACCCTCGAGGGGCCGCGCGGCATCCTCGAGCAGGTGGCGCGGGCGGCCGGGACCCACCTCGACGCGTCCTGGTGCCTGCTCGGCCTCGCCGACGCTCACCTACCGGGGGCGCGTCCCCGGTTCATCGTGGTCACCCCCACGGGTGAGGTCGAGAGCGACGAGGGCAACCTCCCTCCCCACGTGCGCCGCGAGCTGGGCGCCGTCCGCGCCGGCCTGGCCCGGACCGTCGCGCCATCGGGCTGGGTCAGGGTGCCGATGACCCTGGAGGGCGAGACGGTCGGCACGCTGAGCGTCCTGCACGGCCTGCCCGAGGAGCCGGAGCCGAGCGATGTGTCGGTGCTGCGCATCCTCGCCAACCAGGCAGCGGTCTCGCTGCACACCTCGCAGCAGTACCAGGCGGGGCTCACGTTGCACCGGCGCGCGCAGCAGCTCTACGACGAGGCGACGGCCCAGGCCCAGGACCTCGCCCGCCGCACGGCCGAGCTGCGGCGGGCCGAGCAGCAGCTGCACGTGGCGACCGAGCGCGAGCTGGTCGACGGCGAGCGCCACCGCATCGCCCGTGAGCTGCACGACAGCGTCACCCAGTACGTCCTGTCGTCGGGGCTGGCCGTCGAGGTGGCCCGGGGAGAGGCCGAGCTGCTCGGGCCGGTCGCCGCCACCATCCACGACCAGCTGCTCACCGCCCGCAACCTGTCCCAGCAGGCGGTCGAGCAGCTGCGGCGGGCCATCTACGCCCTGCACCAGCCGCACCGCGACACCATCTCGACGCTGCCCGAGCTCATCCACGAGGTGAGCCGACACCACGACCGCAGCCTCGACGTCGCCCTGCGGGTGGAGGGCGGAGCCGTGCCGCTGCCCGGCTCGGCGCACCACGAGATCGCCCGCGCCGTGGGCGAGGCGCTCTTCAACGTCGCGACGCACGCGAGTGCCTCGCGGGTGATCGTGCGGCTGCGCTACCGGCCGCACGAGCTGCGCGTGGCCGTGGCCGACGACGGTGTGGGTGACCCCACCGACCTCAGCCGCAGGCTGCGCATCGCCCGATCCGCCCCCACCGACGGCCGGCACCGCGGCCTGGTCAACATCGAGAGCCGGATCGCCGAGCTGGGGGGCACGATCGCCTTCCGCCGGGCCCGGCTCGGTGGGGTGCGCGTCGAGATGCGCATCCCGCTACCGCTGCCGCCCACCCGACCCGGGATCATCGACGGACTCGTCGGCCCACCCACCCGTTCGCCCCAGGAGACCTGATGGCCACCCTCGTCCCGGCCCCGCACCGCTCCCCCACCCCACCCGAGGGCCTGCGCACGGGGGTCGACATCGTGCTCGTCGACGACCACGCCATCGTGCGGCAGGGCCTGCGCTCGATCCTCGAGCGGGAGGAGGACCTGCGGGTGGTCGGGGAGGCGTGCTCCTCCGCCGAGGCGATGGCCGTCGTCGGGCGCACCCGGCCGCAGGTCGTCGTCCTCGACCTCAAGCTCTCGACCTCGTCCGACACCGAGGGCCTGGCCCTGTGCTCGACGCTGGCCGGCGCCCACCCGACGGCGGCGGTCCTGGTCTTCACGACCTTCCTCGACGAGCACCTGGTCCTGCAGGCGGTGCGGGCCGGTGCCCGGGGCTACGTCGTCAAGGACGTCGACACGTCCGGGCTCGTGCGAGCGATCCGCGACGTCAGCCGCGGCGAGAGCGCGTTCGACGCGCGCAGCGCCTCGGCGATGGTGCGCGGGCTGCACAGCCCGCAGACCCACTCGGCCTCGCAGCTGACCGCTCGCGAGTCGGAGGTGCTCGCCCTGCTGGCCCGGGGGCTGTCGAATCGCGACATCGGAGGGCGGCTCTACATCTCCGAGACCACCGCGAAGTTCCACGTCGGCAACATCCTGCGCAAGCTCGGGGTCAGGCGGCGGGCCGAGGCGGTCTACGCGGCCTCGAAGATGGGCGTGATCTGAGCTGGGGAGTCGCTCGCCGGGCCACCGTCCTCAGGGCAGCGTGAGCTCCGGGTGGATACCTGCGCTGCGGGAGATCACCCTGCGGAGGGTGCGGGCCGACATGGTGAAGTGCTCACGCGCGATGACGCCGGCATCGTCGACCCTGCCCTCGACGACCGCCGACACGAGCGCGGAGTGCTCGATCACCGCCTGCCCGTAGAAGTCGGGGTCGTAGGGCTCGATGGCCAGCCCCAGCGACGTGCGGGTCAGCAGATCGCGGCTGATGGCCGCCATCTGCGGGTTGCCCGTCGCACGCAGCACCCCCTCGTGGATGGCCATGTCGGTCCGGTGCTGGTCCTGCGGGGTCCGCGCGCGCACGAAGGCCTCGAGCAGGGAGCGCAGCTCCTCGGCACCGGCCCGGGTCCGGACCTCTGCGGCGGTGCGGGCCACCATCTCCTCATAGCGACAGCGCAGGTCGCCGAGCTCCTCGATCTCGGCCCGCCGAGGCACGAGGGTGCGGCCCACCGCCGCGGCGGACGCGGGCTGCCAGCTCTGCGTGACGAAGGCGCCACCGGCCCGGCCACGCCTGACGTCGACGACCCCGGCCTCCCGGAGCCGGGCCAGCGCGACCCGCACCGTGGTCCTGCTGACCCCCAGCAGCCGAGCCATCTCCCGCTCCGCCGGGAGGCGTTCTCCGGGGACGAACTCACCCAGTGCGATCGCGGCCAGCAGACGGTCGACGACCTCGTCGCCGACCGTCTGCACGGTCAACGGGGACATGGAGACCACCGCGCTGGACAAGCCCGTCAGCACCATGGTTCCCCTCGTAAAGTCCCTGCTGCGCACCACCTTCCCCGATCTGTGCCCGTCCGTCGGGGTCGGAGGCGAAACGTGACACAGCCTTAACACAAAAGGTCTTCCTGGCAGACCATTACAGTGCGAGCGTGTGGTCCACGACGGCGCACGGCGTCGTGCCGTATCGACAGGAGGGCCCCGGTGACCATCACCCCGCACGGCATCGCGACACCGAGTCGAGAGGGAACGGTCGACTTCCGCGGTTTCGAGACCTGGTACCGCATCACCGGAGACCTCCGCTCGGGGCTGAGCCCGCTCGTCGTCCTCCACGGCGGGCCCGGCGTGCCGCACGACTACACCCTGCGGATCGCCGGTGTCGCCACCACGGGTCGCGCCGTCATCCACTACGACCAGCTCGGCTGCGGCAACTCGACCCACCTGCGCGACCGGGGCGCCGACTTCTGGACCGTCGAGCTCTTCCTGGACGAGCTCGACAACCTGCTCGGCGCGCTCGGCATCGCCGACGACTACTGCGTGCTCGGTCAGTCGTGGGGCGGGATGCTCGGGGCCGAGCACGCTGCGCGGGCGCCGAAGGGGCTGAGGGCGCTGGTCATCGCGAACTCGCCTGCCTCCATGGAGCTCTGGCTCGCCGAGGCCAACCGGTTGCGCGGTGAGCTCCCGCCGCAGACGCAGGCCACCCTGCTGGCCCACGAGCAGGCGGGCACCACCGACTCGCCGGAGTACGCGGCGGCGGAAGAGGTCTTCTACGACCGGCACGTGTGCCGCGTCGTGCCCAACCCGCCAGAGGTGGTGGCGAGCTTCGCGAAGCTCGCCGAGGACCCGACCGTCTACCACACCATGAACGGGCCCAGCGAGTTCCACGTCATCGGCACCCTCAAGGGGTGGAGCATCGTCGACCGCGCCCACCGGATCACGGCCCCGACCCTGCTCATCAACGGTGCCTACGACGAGGCCACCGATGCCTGCATGCAGCCGTTCGCCGACGCGATACCCGACGTGCGGTGGGAGAGGTTCGCCGAGTCGAGCCACCTGCCGCAGGTCGAGGAGGAGGCCCGCTACCTCGAGGTGGTCAGCAGTTTTCTCGCCGAGCACGACCAGCCCCAGACCGCATCCCGACCCGGAGGAACCTCATGAGCTCACGTCGTCTGCACAGTGCCGTCGTCGTCGGCACAGCGATCGCGCTGACCGTCACGGCCTGCAGCTCGTCGTCCCCCGGGCCGACCGCGACCGGGGGCGGGGCGGGGGGAGGCGCGGACACGGCCGCTCCGGCGACCTTCCAGTCCCAGCACAAGGGCGGCGACCTCAAGCTGCTGGCCAAGGCCGCCGGCGGGACCCTCGACCCCCAGGTCAACTACACGCTGCAGTACTGGCAGCTCTACCAGACGCTGTACGACGGACTGCTGGCCTTCAAGAAGGTGGGTGGCCAGGACTCGTTCACCGTGGTGCCCGACCTGGCGCAGGCCCTGCCGGAGGTCAGCAACGACGGCAAGACCTACACCTTCACCCTGCGCAAGGGAGTCAAGTTCTCCGACGGGAAGGACGTGACCGTCGCCGACGTCGCCGCGTCCTTCAAGCGGATCTTCACCGTCTCGAGCCCGACCGCCGGCTCCTTCTACAACGGCATCGTCGGGGCCGCGGCCTGCCTGAAGGCGCCCGCGAGCTGCGACCTGAGCAAGGGCGTCGTCGTCGACCAGGGCGCGGGCACGGTCGTCATCAACCTCGTCGAGCCCGACCCCGAGCTGAAGTACAAGCTCGCGGTGCCGCACGCGTCGATCCTGCCCGCGAGCTCACCGCCAAAGGACGCTGGTAACACGCCGATCCCGACCACCGGGCCCTACATGATCGCGTCCTACGACCCCAACACCTCGCTCAAGCTCGTGCGCAACCCGAGCTTCACCGAGTGGTCGCACGAGGCGCAGCCCCAGGCGTACTCCGACACGGTCACCGAGAGCTTCGGCCTGACCGTCGAGGCGGCGGTGACCGCGGTGGAGAACGGTCAGGCGGACTGGGTCTTCGACCCGCCCCCAGCCGACCGGCTCAACGAGATCGGCACGAAGTACACCGCCCAGGCGCACGTCAACACGCTCACCGCGATGTGGTACCTCCCGATGAACGTCAACCTCGCGCCGTTCGACAACGTCAAGGCCCGCCAGGCGGTCAACTGGGCGGTCGACCGCGCCGCCGTCGTCAAGCTCTACGGCGGGGACAAGCTCGCCCAGCCGGTGTGCACGTTCCTGCCCCCCGCGTTCCCCGGCCACGTGGACGACTGCCAGTACACCGCCGGCGGCGGGACCACCTGGAGCGCCCCCGACCTGGCCAAGGCCAAGCAGCTGGTGCAGGAGTCGGGCACAGCGGGGATGGAGGTCGGGATCGTCACGCAGGACGACGAGGTCAACAAGTCGATCGGGCAGTACCTCCAGAGCCTGTTCACAGAGCTCGGCTGGAAGGCGACCCTCAAGCCGATCTCCGCCAACATCCAGTTCACCTACATCCAGAACAACAAGAACAAGGTGCAGATCAGCCTGTCGCAGTGGTACCAGGACTACCCGGCGGCGTCCGACTTCCTCAACGTCCTCACGTCGTGCGCCTCGTTCACCCCGGGAAGCGACTCGTCGATCAACATCGCGGGCTACTGCGACAAGGCCCACGACGCGGCGATGCAGCAGGCCCTGGTCACCTCACGCACCGATGAGACAGCGGCCAACGCCCAGTGGGGTGCCGTCGACAAGCAGACGATGTCTGACGCGGTGGTGGCGCCGATGTTCACGCCCAAGCTCATCGACTTCGTGTCCAAGCGGGTCGGCAACTACCAGTTCAGCAAGCAGTTCTACATGCAGGTCAGCCAGCTGTGGACGAAGTGAGCGGCCGGTGACGGCACCCGTCGTCACGTCGTACGGGCCGTGGCGCACTGCCCTGGGGCAGCTGCGCCGCAACCGGGCGGCGATGGCCTCGCTCGCGGTGTTCTTCCTCGTCGTGGTCGTCACCCTGCTGGCTCCGGTCTACGCGGGCAGCATCGCTCACACCGACCCCTTCGCGTCGAACGTGGCCGGCACGACGGTGATCGGCGGGCAGACCGTGCCCGTGCTCGAGCCGAGCACCACCGGCCTCGGTCTCGGCGTGACCCCGATCGGCCCGACCTGGGACCCGGCGCACTACTTCCTCGGCGCCGACGGCCAGGGCCGCGACGTCATGGCCCGGCTGCTCTACGGCGGTCGCAACAGCCTGCTCATCGGCTTCTCCGCCGCCCTGCTCTGCTGCGGGCTCGCCGCCCTCATCGGCATCCTCGCCGGCTACTTCGGCGGCGTCGTCGACGGGGTGCTGTCGCGGCTGCTCGACGTGGTGTGGGCCTTCCCGGTCTACCTGCTGGCCATCAGCCTGTCGGTGGTGCTGCTGACCAGCGGTCTGCGCCTCGGGCCGGTCGTCATCGGGGCGGGCAGCCTGTGGCTGCCGGTGCTCATCATCGGCGTCGTCTACGTGCCGTACGTCGCTCGCCCCATCCGGGGTCAGGTGCTGGCGCTGAAGGAGAAGGAGTTCGTGGCCGCCGCGATCGGGGTCGGGTCCACCGACCTGCGGATCATGCGCCGCGACGTCGTCCCCAACGTCGCCCCCACGGTCGTGGTCTTCCTGCCCCTGATGACCGCGCTGGCCATGCTCACCGAGTCGGCGCTGTCGTTCCTGTCCGTCGGGGTGCAGCCGCCCCAGGCCAGCTGGGGCACGATCGTCAACGACGGTCTCGACCTGCTCTACACCCGGCCCGCCGTCACCGTCGCCCCCGGTGTCGCGATCGCCCTCACCGCCGTGGTGCTCAACCTCTTCGGGGACGGCATCCGCGAGGCGCTCGATCCCCGGGCCAAGCTGCGGGGGGCCGCCTGATGGTGCGCTTCGCGATCAGCCGGTTCGGTGCGGCGATCTTCGTCCTCCTGTCCATCTCGATCCTCGTCTTCCTCATCTTCTTCGCCACCCCGGGGGTGGACCCGGCAGCGCGGATCGCGGGACGCAACGCCGACCAGGCCACCCTGGCGCAGGTGCAGGCCGAGTTCGGCCTCGACCAGCCGCTGCCCGTGCGCTACGCGCTGATGATGAAGCACCTCTTCGTCGACCGTGACCTGACCTCCTACGTCAACCGGGGGGTGGAGGTCATCCCGCAGATCGTGCAGGCGGTGCCCGTCACCCTGTCGCTGGTGCTGGGGGCGGCGGTCATCTGGATGGTCATGGGGGTGGCCATGGGCACCCTGGCCGCGGCGTGGCGAGGCCGCGCCGCCGACCCGGTGATCGTGCTGGTCGGCGTGGTCGGGGTCTCGATCCCCGTCTACTGGCTCGGCGAGGTGGTCAACCTCGTCACCCAGAGCCGCCTGCACGACGGCGTGTTCGCCTGGGTGCCGCCGCTCGGCTACGTCCCGCTCACGCAGGACCCGCTCCAGTGGGCGCTGCACCTGCTCTTCCCCTGGCTGACCCTCGCCGTGCTGTACGCCGGCATCTACGCCCGGGTGCTGCGCTCGGAGATGATGAGCGCGCTCGACGAGGACTACGTGCGGACCGCCCGGGCCAAGGGCGTGTCCGAGCGCCGGATCCTCATCCGGCACGCCCTGCGCTGCTCGCTCATCCCCGTCGTCTCGCTCTTCGGCCTCGACTTCGGCGCCCTCGTCGGCGGGTCGGCGCTGCTGACCGAGGTCGTCTTCGGGCTGCCCGGGGTGGGGCGGCTGACCTACACCGCCCTGCAGAACCTCGACCTGCCGGTCATCCTCGGCGCCGTCCTCTACGCGGCCTTCTTCGTCGTGCTCTCCAACGCCCTCGTCGACCTCGTCTACGCCGGCCTCGACCCGCGGGTGCGCCATGTCTGAGCCACCGTTCGTCGGGCCGCTGCTGCAGGTGGAGGACCTGCGGGTCAGCTTTCGCAGCCGACGCGGCACCGCCGTCGCCGTCGACGGGCTCTCCTTCTCGGTCGAGCCCGGCGAGGTGCTGGGCGTGGTCGGCGAGTCGGGGTCGGGCAAGAGCGTGTCAATGATGAGCCTGCTCGGCCTCGTGCGCGACCCCAACTGCACCGTCGAGGGGAGCGCTCGATTCCGAGGAAAGGACCTCGTGACGATGGCCGACCAGGACCTGCGGGTGCTGCGCGGCCGTGACATCGCGATGATCTTCCAGGACCCCATGACCGCGCTGACGCCGGTCTACACCGTGGGCTGGCACATCGCGGAGCAGATCCGGGCGCACCAGTCGGTGTCGAAGGCCACGGCCCGGACCCGGGCCATCGAGCTGCTCGCCGAGGTGGGCATCCCCGACCCCGCGCGGCGGGTCGACGACTACCCCCACCAGTTCTCCGGCGGCATGCGCCAGCGGGCCGTCATCGCGATGGGTCTGGCCAACAACCCCTCCCTGCTCATCGCCGACGAGCCGACCACCGCGCTCGACGTGACCACGCAGGCGCAGGTGCTCGACCTCTTGCGGCGGCTGCGGCGCGACCACGGCTCGTCGATCATCCTCATCACCCACGACATGGGCGTGGTGTCGCAGCTCGCCGACCGCGTCCTGGTCATGTATGCCGGCCGGGCCGCCGAGGCCGGCCCGCGGCAGGAGGTCTTCCACCACCCCCGCCACCCCTACACCTGGGGGCTCCTGGGCTCGGTGCCCCGGGCTCGGGCGCCGCGGGTGCGGCGGTTGCCGGCCATCCCCGGGTCACCGGCCTCGGCGCTGGCGGTGCCGTCGGGGTGCGCCTTCGCCCCGCGGTGCCGGCTGGCCCACGACCACTGCACCGAGCGGCCGTCCCTGATGGGGACGGGTCACCTCGACGCGTGCTGGCTACCCCGCGACACCCGCCACGAGCTGCGGCACTCGCTCGACGAGGCCGCGACCGCGGCCGGTGACCCGGGTCAGACGTCGGTCGACGTGCCCGAGGAGGAGGATTTCGAGTGATCGAGCGTGGCGAGGTGCTGCTGAAGGCCACCGACGTCGTCAAGCACTTCCCGGTCAGCGGGTCGTCGTGGCGCGGGGCCCGGGAGGTCGTGCACGCCGTCGACGGCGTGTCGCTCGAGGTGCGTCGGGGCGAGACCCTGGGCATCGTCGGGGAGTCCGGGTGCGGCAAGTCCACCCTAGGCCGCTGCCTCGTGCGCCTGACCGACCTCACCTCCGGGAGGGTCGAGCTCGGCGGGGTGGACATCACCTCCCTGTCGCGGCGACGGCTGCGGCCGGTGCGGCGCGACATCCAGCTCGTCTTCCAGGACCCCTACTCGTCGCTGAACCCGCGTCGTCGGGTCGGGGAGATGGTGGCCGAGGGCATGGAGGTCGCCGGGACCCGGTCACGGCGGGAGGTCGCCGCACGGGTGGCCGAGCTCTTCGAGCTGGTGGGGCTGTCGGCCGACCACGTCGACCGCTACCCGCACGAGTTCTCCGGGGGTCAGCGCCAGCGGGTCGGCATCGCCCGGGCGCTTGCCGTCGACCCGTCGGTCATCGTGGCCGACGAGCCGGTCTCGGCCCTCGACGTCTCCATCCAGGCCCAGGTGCTCAACCTCTTCGCCGACCTGCAGGACGAGCTGGGTCTGACCTACGTCTTCATCGCCCACGACCTCGGCGTGGTGCGGCACGTGTCGGACCGGATCGCCGTGATGTACCTCGGCGAGGTGGTCGAGGTGGCCGACGCCGATGCGCTCTACGACGCACCCGCGCACCCCTATACAGAGGCGCTCCTGTCCGCGGCACCCGAGATCGACGATGGGGTCACCGAGCTGGCGCCCGAGCGGATCGTGCTCGTCGGTGACGTGCCCAACCCGGTGAACAAGCCGAGCGGATGCCCCTTCCACCCCCGGTGCCCGCACGCGCAGGACAAGTGCGCGATCGAGCGTCCTCCGCTGCGCGCGGTGGCACCCGGGCGCCTGGCTGCGTGCCACTTCCCGCTGGTCTAGCCGATCACGTGGTCCTGCAGCTCGTCGACGATCCGTGCGGACAGCTCCTGGAGGGCCGCGACCTCGGAAGCGGTGAACTCGCGCCTCGTGTGGCCGATGGTGCAGCACGTGCCGAGCACCTGCCCCGAGGGCGAGATCAACGGCGCCCCCAGATAGCTGCGCACACCGTCGAGCAGCACCAGGGGGTTGTCGTGCTGGAGCGGATCCGCTGCGGCGTCCTCGACGACATACGGCTCGCCACTGCGCACGGCGTTGGCACAGAACGACCACTCGACGGCGCTGCCCCCGGCATCCCCCATCCAGGTGCCGTCCAGACCGAAGCTGCCGGCGAAGAACTGCGCCCGCCCCAGGACGATGCTCACGAGCCCGATGGGGAGGTCCACCATCTCGGCGGCCTCTCGGGCGAGCTTGGCCAGCGCCGACTTCAACGCCGGTGCGTCGAAGTCGTAGCGTCCGACCTCCGTCAACCGGGCCACATCGGTGACAGGATCCGGGGTGGGGTCGGTCGCTGTCGGGTGCTTCATGGGGTCGCTCCTCGCGGCAATGACACTCATCGTCCGAGCTCCGCGAGCCGACGGGCAGCCGTGCGGCGGATCCGCACGGATCGAGCAAGCAGGTTGCACAGCGGGTCGTGGACGGCGATCTGGTCCACCAGCGCGTCGAACTCCCGCTCCGAGAGGAAGGACGCCGTCGGCGGGAGGGAGGCCCGCTCGCAGATCTCGCGCCAGACGCTCTCGGCGTCCAGCTGGTCGTGGTTGGCGAGCAGGTCGTCACGGACCTCGTCCACGGTGGGTGGGGCACCGGCGTTGGCCCGGGCACCACTGACGCTTGAGCTGAGCACTCGCTGAGAGTACTTAAATGCGGCTTTACGAACAAGAGGGACGAAAGGCGATCGACGACAACCCACCGTCACGGCTTGTCGAGCACCAGCCAGCCGCCGTGGTGCTCCGACACGGCGTACGGCGCGCCGCTGGCCCGGCCCCAGACCGCGAGGTCCTCGAGGGTGACCGTCCGCACGTGACCGTAGGACTCGTCGACCTCCCGCTCCAGCGAGACGGCGGCGACGACTCGCCGGCGGGCGCAGCGCAGCGCCTCGTGGATGACCGCGACCCCGTGCTCCTGGTCAAGGCGCTCCATGAGGTGGATGACCAGGACCGTGTCGGCGCAGCCGTCCTCGAGTGGCACCCGCGCAGCGTCGGCGAGCAGGGTGGTCAGGCGCAACCCGAGCCGCGGCGCCAGGGTGTGCAGCAGCCGCACCGTCCCGGCCGAGACGTCCGAGGCCGTGACGTCGTGCCCCCGTGAGGCGAGACGCAGGGACAGGAAGCCGAAGCAGCATCCGAGCTCGAGCACCGGGCCGGGGAGGACCAGCTCGGCCGCCCGGTCGTAGATCGGCGCGGGGCGCGCGATCGTGTTGCGGTAGAACCGCTCCCAGCTGTCGAGTGCATCCGGCTCCATCGAGCGCACGATGCCGGTGAAGATCCGCTCGAAGGCCTCGGCGCCGCGCAGCCAGCCGGGCCCGAAGAGCTCGTCGACGATCACGCTCGCGAGGTCGTCGTCGACCTGCTCGGGCGAGAGGCAGTGCGTGACGAGCACCCGCCCCGCGATCCGCGAGACATCGAAGTGCGCCGTCTGCACGGCGCCACGGGCCCGCCGGGGCCACGGGCCCGACCAGCGCTGGACGACGACGACCTCGTCCTCGTAGCGGCCGGGGACGGAGGTCGGACGCAGCGGGTCGATCGGCATGACGACCTCCTCGACGTCTCGGGTCGCTCGCCCGGGTGACGCTCCGGACGCTAGGAGCCTCGCCCCACCCGCGGCCAGACGTGACGGCAAAGACTGACCCTGCGGAGCGGCGCCCTCTCCGTCAGGCTAGGTAACTCTGCCCGGACGGGGGGCGTCGGCCCGGTCTGTGCCTCATAGCGTCGGGGTCAGACAAACCCGACCGGAAGGTGCCTCATGTCCGACACGCTCACCCCCCTGGCGACCGACGCCCCCCTCGACACGACCACCGAGATCACCGACACGACCGACGAGGTGCTCGCCGAGGACCAGCTGGTCGAGGAGATCTCCATCGACGGCATGTGCGGCGTCTACTGATGCCCGACATGCTCGGGCAGGCGTGGTGCCTGAGCGAGTCGGTGTCGTTGCGACCGGAGCCCTTCGGGGCGCTGGCCTACGACTTCCGCACCCGGCGGCTCAGCTTCCTCAAGACGCCGGCGCTGGTCGAGGTCGTGCGCCTGCTGGGCGAGAGCCCCTGCGTCGCCGACGCCCTGGTGGGCGCCGGCGTCGACGCCTCCGAGCACGCGTCATACGCACGCGCACTGCGCACCCTCGCCGACAGCGGCATCCTCACCCCGCGCACGACCCAGCCCGAGGAGATCCTCGTATGACCGCCATCCTCGACCGCACCAGCGAGCGACCGGTCGGCGGGCGGCTGGTCGACCAGTTCGAGTACGGCCTGGACGCCCCGATCTGCCTCACCTGGGAGCTGACCTACGCGTGCAACCTCGCGTGCGTGCACTGCCTCAGCTCGTCCGGCCGTCGTGACCCGCGCGAGCTCACCACTGCTGAGGCCAAGGCGCTCATCGACGAGTTCGAGCGGATGCAGATCTTCTACGTCAACATCGGCGGCGGCGAGCCGACGGTGCGGCCCGACTTCTGGGAGCTGCTCGACTATGCGGTCGCCCACCACGTCGGCGTGAAGTTCTCGACCAACGGCTTCCGCATCACCCCACAGCGCGCGGCCATCCTCGCCGCCACGGACTACGTCGACGTGCAGATCTCCCTCGACGGGGCGACGGCGGAGGTCAACGACGCCGTGCGCGGACAGGGCACCTACGACGCGGCGATGCGCGCTCTGGCCAACCTGCAGGCTGCGGGCATGAAGGACTTCAAGATCTCGGTCGTGTGCACGCGGCACAACATCGGCCAGCTCGACGAGTTCAAGGCGATCGCCGACACCTACGGCGCCCAGCTGCGACTGACCCGCCTGCGCCCCTCGGGCCGCGGGGCCGACGTCTGGGAGGAGCTGCACCCGCTCCCCGAGCAGCAGCGCGAGCTCTACGACTGGCTCGTGGCGCACGGCGAGGGGGTGCTCACGGGCGACTCGTTCTTCCACCTGTCGGCCTTCGGCGACGCCCTCCCGGGGCTCAACCTCTGCGGCGCCGGGCGGGTCGTCTGCCTCGTCGACCCGGTGGGTGACGTCTACGCCTGCCCGTTCGCCATCCACGACACCTTCCTGGCCGGCAACGTGCGCAGCGAGGGCGGCTTCGACACCGTGTGGAAGACGTCACCGCTCTTCCTCGACCTGCGCTCGCCGCAGACCGGTGGCGCCTGCACGAGGTGCTCGGCCTACGACTCGTGCCGGGGTGGGTGCATGGCGGCCAAGTTCTTCACCGGGCTCCCGCTCGACGGACCGGATCCCGAGTGCGTCAAGGGCAACGCCGACGCCTCGCTCGCGGCCCTCGACCCGGGTGCCCGGCCGGGCACCAGCCAGGACCACTCGCACACCGGGCCGGTGCGCAACCAGCCGGTGCCGCTGACCCTGGTCACCCGGCGTCCCGAGCGCTCGTGCGACGAGAGCCCGCTCACGGGGCTCGGCGCCCACAGCCGCTAGGGCCCGTCGGTGTTCTCCTCCGTGCCGACGTCCTGGCCGCTGCTCGACCTCGGGCTGCAACGCTCGCCCGAGGTCGGCACGGACGAGGTGCTGCTGCTGGTGCCGCTCGGGTCGATGGAGCAGCACGGCCCGCACCTGCCGCTGTCCACGGACTCGGTCGTCGCGGCCTCCGTGGCCAGGGCCGCCGCCGAGGTGCTCGTCGGGGAGGGGAGGCGGGTGCTGGTCGCGCCGACCCTCGCCTACGGCAACAGCGGTGAGCACGAAGGTTTCCCCGGCACCATCTCGATCGGTCACGAGGCCCTGCACCTGCTGCTCGTCGAGTTCGGTCGGTCGGCCTGCCGGTGGGCGCAGGGCCTGATCTTCGTCAACGGCCACGGAGGCAACGTCGCCACGCTGCGCGCCGCCGTCGACGTGCTGCGCTACGAGGGTCGGCCCGTGGCCTGGACCTCGTGCGACCTGCCGGGGGCCGACGCACATGCCGGTCGCACCGAGACCTCGCTGCTGCTCGAGCTCACCCCGCACGCCGTGCACACCGACGCCGTCGAGGTGGGGTGCACCCTCCCCCTCGAACAGCTGCTCCCCCGCCTGCGCCGGGACGGGGTCAGAGCCGTGTCGGCCAACGGCGTCCTCGGGGACCCCACGCTCGCGACGAGGGAGGAGGGACACGCGCTCACCCAGACGCTCGTGCGCAACCTGCTCGACGAGCTGCGCACCCTCGACGTCGCGGGCACGGGTCGGCTCGCGCGAGCGGCCGACCACGCGGTCCGCGCGGACGCCGACGCGTGAAGACGCCCACCGCCCTCGTCACCGGGGCCGCCCGCGGCATCGGCGCCGCCGTGACGCACCGGCTCGTCGGCCGCGGCTTCCACGTCATGGCGGTGGACGGGTGTGCAGGGGCAGACGGAGCGGCCTACGGGCTGGCGACCCGGGCGGACCTCGACGGTGTCGTCGCGGCGCACCCCGGGCAGGTGACCGGGGTGGTCGCCGACGTGCGCGAACCCGGCGCGCTCGCAGCGGTGGTCGAGCAGGTGCGGTCCGAGCACGGTGGACTGAGCGTGGTCGTCGCCGGGGCGGCGATCATCGCCGGCGGTGACGCCCTGTGGGAGACCGACGACGCCCTGCTCGACGCCGTGTGGAGGTCTGACGCCGTCAGCGTGTGGAACACCGCGAAGGCCACGATGCCGCTGCTGCTCGCGCAGCCGGCCGACGCGCGGCCGACGTTCGTGGCCATCACCTCGGCCGCCGGCGAGCACGGGCTCTACCACCTGTCGGCCTACTGCATGGCCAAGCACGCGGTCGTCGGACTGGTGCGGGCGCTGGCCGCCGACGTGGCCGGTCACCCCGTGACCGTGGCCGGGGTGTCACCCGGCTCCACGTCGACCGACATGCTGCGTGAGACCGCCCGGCTCTATGACCTGGACGACGTCTCCGCACTCGTCGCCGAGCAGTCCATCGGCCGGGCCCTCGACCCTGACGAGGTGGCCTCGGTCGTCGAGTTCGCCTGCACCGCAGGGCAGGTCGTCCACGGGGCGATCCTGTCGGCAACCGGTGGCTTCGGCCGGTGACGGCCGCGCGCCTGCCCGACGGCTTCACCGTGAGGCTGGCCGAGGCGACCAGGCTCAGCGACGGTGGCGAGGCCCTGCTCAGCGCCACGACGGGCCGTCTGGTGCGCCTGAAGCCGGCGGCAACCCATCTGCTCGTCGATCGCGTGGTGACGGTCTCCGACGCCGCCACCGCCGCGCTGGCGGCGGTGCTGATCGACCGCGACCTCGCCGACCCGTGGTGGCGTGACCCCGTCATCGCGTCACCCACCGTCGACGCCGTCACCGACGTCACCGTGGTCGTGCCGGTGCGCGACCGCCCGGCGCAGCTCGCCCGCCTCCTGCAGTCGCTCCCCCCGGCCCTGCGCGTGGTCGTGGTCGACGACGGCTCGCGCGACCCGGCCACCGCCGCGGTGGCGGTCGAGCGCGGCGCGCAGGTCGTCAGGCTGGACCCGGGCCGCGGGCCGGCCGGTGCCCGCAACGCGGGAGCGGCCGCGTGCAGCACTCCTTACGTCGCCTTCCTCGACTCCGACGTCGTGCCCGAGGCGGGCTGGCTCGCGACCCTGCACCGTCACCTCGCCGACCCGCGCGTCGCGCTGGTGGCTCCCCGCGTGCTCGGGCTGCCAGGGCCGACCGGCGGCGAGGGCTGGCTGCACCGGTATGAGGCGGTGCGCTCCTCGCTGGACCTCGGCCCCCGGCCGGCGGGGGTGCACCCGCACGGCCAGGTGGCCTACCTGCCGAGCGCCGCGATGCTCGTGCGGCTGGCCGCCTGGGGCAGCGGTTTCGACGAGTCGCTCCAGGTGGGTGAGGACGTCGACCTCGTCTGGCGCACCTACGAGGCGGGCTGGCGGCTGCGCTACGAGCCGGCCGCCGTGGTGCGCCACGAGCACCGCACCGACGTGTCGAGCTGGCTGCGCCGCAAGGCCTTCTACGGCACCAGTGCCGACCTGCTGGCCGCGCGACACGGTGACGCCGTGGCGCCGATGGTGCTCACGCCGTGGACGGGCGCCTTCGTGGTGGCCCTGCTCGCCCAGCGCCGCTGGTCGCTGCCCGTCGCGGCCGGTGTCTACGGAGCGGCGACGTGGCAGCTGTCGCGGCGGCTCACCCGCAGCCGCCGCCCGCTCGTCACGGCGTCGTCCCTGACCGCCGTCGGCGCAGTGGCCGCCCTCTGGCAGACCTCGGCGGCCCTCACGCGCCACTACTGGCCGCTGGCCGTCGTCGGCGCCCTCGTCAGCCGTCGCGTCCGCACCGCCCTCCTGGTGGCCGCGGTGGTCGACGGCCTGGTCGACCACCACCGGTCGCAGACCGACCTCGACCCGGTGCGCTACGTCCTGGCCCGGCGGCTCGACGACCTCGGCTACGGAGCGGGGGTCTGGCTCGGCGCCTGGCGCGGCCGCTCGCTGCGCGCCCTGCGCCCGGCCCTGCGCGGCTTCCCCCACCGGGCCGGCGAGACCGGCTGACCACCCCCACCCACCTACCCGGGGCGGTGAACGCTGCGCTTCGCCGGCCTGGGGTCCAGCGTCCTGTCCGAGGACCAGGTGCGCAGCGCTCGCCGCCATGATTCGGGCGGCGTCAGGGGGTGGGGAGCACAGGGGTGCCCTCGATGCGCACGGCCTGGAGCGACCGCGGGTCGAGACCCAGCAGCGAGAGCACCGTCGGTGCGATCTGGGTCGTCTCCACCGGCGTGCTGACGACGGAGCCACGGGTCGAGCCGATGCCGATGTGCGAGACGGTGGCCACCACGACGGGTACGTGACGGTCCGCGGGGTTCATCCCCCCGTGCTCGGCGATCTTCTTCGTGCCCCCGGTGTAGACGACACCGGGCTGCGCGACCCCCACGACGTCCGGGTGACGGGCCTCGTCCGGCGAGACGCCGTAGAAGGCCGCGGCCGCGTCGCCCGCGTAGACCCTGCTCAGCCCGGACCCGGTGACCGTGCGGGACGCCGAGGTGGCCGTGGTTCCCGTGGCAGCGTGCGAGAGCAGCCACTGTCGCACGAAGCGCGTGGCGGCCGGTGACCGGTCGCTCAACCACAGCAGCAGGCTGTCGTCGTCGGCCGACCACGCGACGAGATCGGCCGCGGCCGGGTGGCCCACCTTCCAGTCGGCGTCGAGCCCCTCGATCACCGCCCCGTCGTCGACCCGGGTCAGGGTGGTCGGGTCGGTGGGCGACTGCCCGTGCTTGGCCGACAGGATGATGCTCGTGGACGAGGCGAGACCGTCCTGGCGCAGCTGCGCCACCATGGCGCCGACCGACGCGTCGACGAAGCCGAGGGCCGAGCTGAGCACCGGCCCGGGCACGGTGCCACCCGGCAGGTAGCCACCGGCCAGACCGTCCGACACCGGCAGCTTCTGGGCCGTTGAGACCGACTGGAAGTTCATGCCGAAGATCGCGGGTACACCGACGTGGCTGGTGCCCGAGTGGTCGAGCCCGTCGATCTCGTTGAGGACGGCCCGGACCTTGACGGCGTCGTACGCCTGTGTGGAGGAGTTGATGCTCGTCCAGTCGCCACCCGAGGGCGCGTCCGAGTTGATCTCCGGCGTGAAGAGGTCGTCGACGTCCTGGCCCGAGGGGCCGTTGAGGATGTCGTAGGCCGGGTGCTTGTCCGACCACGCCGTGCGGAGGCCTGAGCGGTGGACGACATCGAAGATCGTGTTGACCTTCAGGTACGAGTGCGGCATGACGGGCTTGCAGGTCGCCGGGTCCACCGGGAGGGCCGCGCGGTCGATCAGTCGCTGGGGCCTGCCCGTCATGGACAGGATCGAGCCGGGCAGACCGGTGAGGCCCTGGCCGGCGTCGAGCCGCGTCGGGTCGCGGTCGAGGGACTCGTCGTAGGCCACGCCGGTGCCGGGGGCCACGCCCGCGCAGCTCGTCGTGCCCGCTGGCAGCAGCGCCCGGTCGTAGGAGACGTCGTAGTAGACCCCGGTCGTGCGCGGGTTGCCACCGGTCACCTGTCCGACCAGGCCCGGGAAGGAGTCGGAGGGCACGGGCGTCGTCGCGGAGGTGTAGTCGACGCCACCGCGCAGCAGGGCCGCGAGAGCCGAGGTCGGGTGCGCCGCGGCGTACGAGGCGAGGTCGTTCTGGTGGAGCCCGTCGACCGAGAGCAGCAGGACGTGCCGGGCCGCGGTCGTGGGCGTGTCGTGGCCGGTCGTGGCCTGCGCCGCGACGGGCGGGAGCGCGAGCGCCGAGGCGGTGGTCAGGACACCGAGAGCGGTGAGGGTGTGGCGGCTGGGGGGGCGCATGACGAGCCTTTCGAGGGGTGACGCGGACGGCCCCATCCCATCGCCCGCACGTGCGAGGAGGCTGCGAGACCGGTGACGGGAAGGCAAAATCCAGGAGGCACCTCGGTGACCCGTGTCCCCCCTCCCGGTGTCGAGCGCGGGTGAGGGACAGCTGGCCGGGACGCTAGGGTGCTGCCCATGGCGGACGAGCGCGAGATCCTCACCTGGGCCCTCTTCGGGGAGGCGACCCGTGACCTCGCCCAGCAGGTGGTCGACGACTGGGCGCCCGACATGATCCTCTCGATCGCCCGGGGCGGGCTGCTCATCGGCGGCGCCCTCGGCTACGCCCTGGGGATCAAGAACACCTACACGATGAACGTCGAGTTCTACACCGGCGTCGACGAGCGCCTCGAGGTGCCGCGCATCCTGCCGCCGGCTCCCGACTTCGTCGACCTCGGCGACGCCCGGGTGCTCGTGGCCGACGACGTCGCCGACACCGGCCACACCCTGCGCTCTGTGCAGGAGTTCGTCGCCGGCAAGGTCGGCGAAGTGCGCACCGCCGTGATCTACGAGAAGCCGCACTCGGTCGTGCGCTGCGACTACGTGTGGCGCCGCACCGACAAGTGGATCAACTTCCCGTGGAGCACCCTGCCACCGGTCACCGCCGACGGCGTGCCCGCCCTCGACATCGTGCTCGACGCCTGAGCCTGCCACCCCCCGCGATCAGGGCTCGGGCCACTCCAGCCGCTTGGCCAGGAGCACATCGAGGGCCACGGAGTCACCGTCGCGCCCTCCGCGACCGGTCTGCAGCGGCGGTGGCGTCGGCTCGAGGGTGACGGTGCGCCAGCGACCGAACCGGACCGGCGCGACGACGAGCTGGTAGTAGCGACCCGCGACGTCGACCCCGAGGGCGAGGTCGCGGCGCAGGAACCACCCCGTCACACCCGTGCGGTACCGACCGCCGCCCGACCACGGCCGAGCCGTCAGCTCCTGCGTCACCAGCCCAGCCTGCCCCGCCTGCTCGACGAAGCGGTCGATCAGCACCTGCGCCCGCGCAGACTCCTGCTCCGCGCGCCGCCGCTGCGTCTCGATGTGGTAGTCGGCCTGCGCCGCCCGCTCGGCCCTGCGCCGGTCTACCTCGTCGTCCACCGTCGCAGCCTGTCACGCCGGGCCGGCGACCGCGCGGGTCACCCCCTCCACGCCGTATGCCGCCCACCCCGGGTGGGGTGGGCGGCATACGGGCCGTGCGTGGTCGGCGTGCGACCGGGAGGGTCAGCCCCCGACGCGGAACCGAGCGAAGCCGGTGGCCGTGGCCCCGGCCTCCTTGAGCACCTGGGCGACGGTCTTCTTCGGGTCCTTGGCGAACGACTGCTCGGTGAGGACGTTCTCCTTGAAGAAGCCGTTGACCCGACCCTCGACGATGCGCGCGAGGGCAGCCTCGGGCTTGCCCTCCTCCTTGGCGGTGGCCTCGGCGACGCGACGCTCGTTCTCCACCGTCTCGGCGGGCACGTCGTCGCGGTGCAGGACCGTCGGAGAGAAGGCAGCGACGTGCATGGCGACGTCGCGCGCGACCTGGTGGTCGCCACCCTCGGTAGCGACGAGCACGCCGATCTGCGCGGGCAGGTCGGGGCTGGTCTTGTGCAGGTAGGACACGACGTTGGGCGCCTCGAGGCGCACGACGCGCTTGATCTCGATCTTCTCGCCGATGGCCGCGTTGGCCTCGTCGATGCGCACCTGGACGGTGCGACCGGCCTCCAGCTCGCTGGCGAGCAGCGACTCGGCCGAGGTGGCGTTGACCGCGACGGCCTGCGCGAGGACCTCGTCGGCGAGCGCGACGAACGGCGCGCTCTTGGCCACGAAGTCGGTCTCGCAGAGGATCTCGACGAGGGTGCCGACACCGTCGCCGGCCTGCGCGACGACGACGCCGTTGGACGTCGTGCGACCCTCGCGCTTGCTCACGCCCTTCTGGCCCTTGATCCGGAGGATCTCGATGGCCTTGGCCCGGTCGCCGTCGGCCTCGTCGAGGGCCTTCTTGACGTCGAGCATGCCGGCGCCGGTCTGCTCGCGCAGCGCCTTGATGTCAGCGGCGGTGTAGTTCGCCATAGCTAGTTCTCGCTCTTCTCGCTGGACAAAAGTGGTGGATGACAGGGGGCATGAACAGACCCCCGTCGAGCGCCGGTTGACCGGCGCCCGACAGGGGGTCTGGGTCAGGCGTTGGTGGTCTCCGCGGCGGGCTCGGCGACCGTCTCGGTGGAGTCGACCGCAGCGGCCTCGGCGGGGGCCTCGACAGCAGCCTCAGCGGGGGCCTCGACAGCAGCCTCGGCCGCGGGGGCCTCGACAGCAGCCTCGACCGGGGCCTCGACAGCAGCCTCGGCGACGGGCGCCTCGACCGGAGCGGCCTCGGCGACAGGCGCCGCAGCGGCGTCGGCCTCGGCGTAGAGCTCGCGCTCCCACTCGGCCAGCGGCTCGGCCGCGGTGGCCTCACCACTGCTGTTGCCACCGGCGCGGGCCACGAGGCCCTCGGCGACGGCGTCGGCGATGACGCGGGTCAGCAGGCTGACCGAGCGGATCGCGTCGTCGTTGCCGGGGATCTTGTAGTCGACCTCGTCGGGGTCGCAGTTGGTGTCGAGGATCGCGATGACCGGCAGCCCGAGCTTGCGCGCCTCGTCGACCGCGAGGTGCTCCTTCTTGGTGTCGACGATCCACACCGCGGAGGGGATCTTGCTCATGTTGCGGATGCCGCCGAGGGTGCGCTCGAGCTTGATGCGCTCGCGGCTGAGGATCAGCAGCTCCTTCTTGGTGCGACCGGCGGCCGCGACCTCGTCGGAGTTGATCTCCTCGAGCTCCTTGAGGCGCGTCAGGCGCTTGGAGATCGTGTTGAAGTTGGTGAGCATGCCACCGAGCCAGCGGTGGTTGACGTAGGGCATCCCGACCCGCGTCGCCTGGTCGGCGATGGGCTCCTGGGCCTGCTTCTTCGTGCCGACGAAGAGGATGGTGCCACCGTGGGCGACCGTCTCCTTGACGAACTCGAAGGCGTTGTTGATGTAGGTCAACGACTGCTGCAGGTCGATGATGTAGATGCCGTTGCGCTCGGTCATGATGAAGCGCTTCATCTTGGGGTTCCAGCGACGGGTCTGGTGCCCGAAGTGGACGCCGCTCTCGAGGAGCTGGCGCATGGTGACGACGGCCATGCCGTGGTCCCTTCCGTAGAGGTGGTGGTTGTCCTCGGGAGGCGCCTGCGGCGACCTACCCGTCCTGGCGTCACGACGCACCTCGCCGGCGAGCTGGGTGAGGACCACCCGGCATACCGGACCAACCGTGGTGCGCGCCGCTTCGGAGGGTGCTCCCGGACGGGAGCGATCTCGTCAGACGGACTTGACGCGCGAATTCGGCCCCGGCTGCGAGCAGACGGGTGCCGTGCCGCCCATGCTACGGCGTCGGGGCGCGCCACCGGTAATCGCTTAGGGTCAGGGGCATGGATACGTGGTGGTCGGTCACCCCGGCCCTGCTCATCCTGGCCGGGCTGGTGCTGGTGCCCGGTCTCGCCATGTCCTACGCCATCGGGCTGCGTGGACTGGTCGGGTGGGGGCTCGCTCCCACCCTGGGCCTGACCGTGCTCGCGGTCAGCCCCATCGCCGCCCGGCTGCTGTCGGTGCCGTGGTCGGTGGGGGCGTGGGCCACGGGCGCCGTGACCTTCGTCGCGCTCGCCTTGTTCGTCGGGCTGTGTCTGCGCCTGGGCTGGCAGGCAGCTCGACGTGCGCGACCCCCCAAGGCCCGACTCGACTCCCCCGCCACGCTGGGTCTGGCCCTGCTCGGGGTGCTGCTCGGCGCGGCCGCGACCCTCTCGGCGGTGCTCCCCGGCATCAGCGACCCGGGTGAGCTCGTCGACAGCACCGACGTCGTCGCCCACCTCAACCGGCTGCGGGCCTTCGTCGACAGCGGCTCCTTCTCGTCGATCGGGCCGCCGAGCACCTATCCCAGCGGCTTCCACGACCTCGCCGGCACGGCGGTGCTGGCGGTGCCCGGGCTCGGGCTCACCACGGCCGCCAACCTCACCGCCGTCGTCGCCGCGAGCATCTTCTGGCCCCTCGGGGCGGTGGCGCTCGCCCGCCAGGCCCTCGGTCGGCGGCCGGTCGTCCTGCTCGGCGCAGGTCTGGTCAGCGCCGGCCTCAGCCTGTTCCCCTACCTGCTCCTCGGCTGGGGGGTGCTGTGGCCCAACCTGCTGGGCACCGCCCTGCTGCCCGGCGTGCTGGGTCCCGCCCTCATCGCCACGCGCACGATCGACGGTCCCGGCACGGGGGCCGTCACGGCCCAGCGCAGCACCCTCGCGGCCGCGACGCTGCTCGCGCTCCCGGGGCTGACGCTGGCCCACCCCAATGCGCTCGTCTCGCTCGGCATGCTCGTCGTCGTCGGCGCCCTCACCACCTACGCCGTCCGGGCCACCACGACGACCGGTCGAGCCCGCCGACGGGCCGCCGGCCTGGGGCTGCTGCTGCTGGCCGTCGGTTTCGCCGGGCTGCTCGCCGTCCCCCGCCTGTCGCAGCAGGTCGCCGACACCGCCAGCTACGACTGGGCAGGGGGGGTCCCCCTCACGCAGGCGCTGCACGAGGTCGGGCTCCTGGGCCTGCAGCTGCACGCCCAACCCGTCCTGGCACTGCTCGGTCTCGTCGGTCTCGTGACCTGCGCTCGTCGCCGACGCCTGCGGTGGATGGTGTCGACCTGGGCCTTCTGCGTGCTGCTCTTCGTCCTCGCCGCCACGAGCCGATCACCGGTCGGCGTCCTGCTCACGGGTTACTGGTACAACGACAAGGTGCGCCTGGCCTCGCTGGCGGCCGTGCCGATCCTGCTGCTCGTGACGGCGGGGCTGGCCGTGTTCACCCGGCTGGGCGCACGTGGCCTCGCCCACGTCGGCAGGGCGTCGACCGACGTCGCCGCCGCACGGACCCGGCGGTCCGTCGCCACGGGCGCCACCCTCGCGCTGCTCCTCGGTGGGACGGTCGGGCTCGCCCACGCCGACACGACGGGCATCGTCTCCCGCTACTACCACCCGCCCGCCACACCGCAGACCCTGCTCACGCCCATCGAGGCGGGTGAGCTGACCGCGCTCGCGCGCAGCATCCCCGCAGGCGTCGTGACGGCAGACGTGCCGGCCAACGGATCGGGCCTGCTCTATGCGCTCACCGGGCGCGAGGTGCTCTACACCTCGCTGCTGCTCGATCCCGACAAGAACCGGCAGGTCGTGGCCGAGCACCTCTCCGAGGTCACCACCCGGCCCGACGTCTGCGACGCCGCGAGGCGACTGCGGGTGCAGTACGCCGTGACCGCCAGCGTGCGGTACTGGCTCAGCCTCGACGACCGTACCCTCGGGATCAGCTCGATCAGCTCGACCACGCCCGGCTTCACCCTCGTGGCGGAGGAGGGCCGCTACCGCCTCTGGCGGATTGACGCCTGCGGCTTCGGCGGCGACCCGACCGCGGCCGGCTGACCGACTCCCGCGGGCTCGGGTGGAGGCTGGTGGCGACGCCGCAGCAACGGCTTCTCGACGAGGAACCAGCTGGCGAACGCCAGCGGCAGCGTGACGACGGCCGCAGCCAGCACGAAGACCGGCAGCGGCGCCCGGACGAGCGCCGTCAGGGCCAGCAGCTGCTGCACCGGGAAGGCGTAGATGTAGACGCCGTAGGAGAGGTCGTCGGGCATCCGCCACCGGGGGGCCCGCAGGTGCGCCCCCAGACCGATGACCGCGTAGGCGAGCAGCAGGGCTCCGGGCAGCCGGTAGTCGGGCAGCCACAGGCAGGCGACGAAGGCCGAAGAGGCGCCGGCGACGAGCCCGGGGGTGACTGGCAGGCGGTCACGCATCGCGTGCAGCACCATCCCGGCGGCGAACATCATCGTCAGCCGGCCGAGCTCGGTCGGCGCCGACCCGTGCACCAGACCGAGGGCGACCAGGCCCGACCAGCCGCTGGCCACGAGGAAGACGACCACGGAGGTCGAGCGGTGTCGCATCAGGCCGAGGACACCCAGCAGCAGGACCCCGAGGTAGCACCCGACCTCCCACTGCAAGGTCCAGATCGAGCCGTTCCACGCCCCCGGGTAGGGGACCGACGACGGAGTGCCGGCGATGTCGAACTGCACGAGCGCCAGGCCCGTGCTCGAGGCGACGTAGGTCGTCGCGGAGCGCAGGTAGGCGGCGAGGCCCACGTGCTGGTGACCGAAAAGCAGGCCCAGCGGGGCGATGACCGCTGCCGTGACGGTCAGGCACACGAGGTAGGCCGGCATGATCCGCAGCCCCCGCGAGCGCAGGAACGCGACGAGGTCGGGACGACGCACCCAGCTGCCCGCGATCAGGAAGCCCGAGACGGCGAAGAACCCGTCGACGGGGCCGTCGGCCAGCAGGTGGGCGAGCTGGTGGGTGACCGGGCCCGCCCGGAAGTCCCGGCCGGTCAGGGGGTAGGAGTGCCAGAGCAGCACGGCCGCAGCGAGCACCAGGCGCACCGTGTTGAGGCCGTTGGCCCGGGGGTCGAGCACCTCGCCGAGGACCGGCCGGCCGGCCACCCGGCGCGGCGGCATACGGGGGGCAGCGTCTGCCCCGGACGGGCTCGGCGCTCGCCGCCTCAGCGACACGACGGCGTACGCGACCCCGCACCCGAGCAGGACCGCGAACCACCCGACATCAACCAGCCCCACATCCCTCACTCTAGGGTGACGACCATGTCCCTCGCGCCCTCCTCACCCGTCTTCGACCCCGAGCCGCTGGTCGACCGGATGCGGTCCTTCGGCACGACCATCTTCGCCGAGATGTCGGCGCTGGCGGTCGAGACCGGGGCGATCAACCTCGGGCAGGGGTTCCCCGACACCGACGGCCCCCCGCAGCTGCTGGCCGCTGCGGTGGCGGCGATCGAGGGAGGGCGCAACCAGTACCCCCCGGGGCCCGGGGTGCCGGAGCTGCTCGAGGCGATCGCCGAGCACCAGCGCCGGTTCTACGGTCTCGACCTCGACCCGAGGCGCGAGGTGCTGGTGACGGCGGGAGCGACCGAGGGCATCGCCGCGGTCGTCCTGGCCCTGTGCGAGCCCGGTGACGAGGTCGTCACCTTCGAGCCCTACTACGACTCGTATGCCGCGACGATCGCTCTGGCCGGGGCGACGCGTCGGACCTCGGTGCTGCGGTTTCCCGACTTCGGCGTCGACGAGGCCTCGCTGCGGGCCGCCTTCTCCAGCCGGACGCGGCTGGTGCTGCTCAACACCCCGCACAACCCGACGGGCAAGGTCTTCACCCGGGCCGAGCTCGAGCTGGTGTGCCGGCTCGCCCGCGAGCACGACGCCTGGGTGGTGACCGACGAGGTCTACGAGCACCTCGTCTTCGACGGGGTCGAGCACGTGCCGGTGGCGACGCTGCCGGGGATGCGCGAGCGCACCATCACGATCTCGTCGGCCGGCAAGACCTTCTCGGCGACGGGGTGGAAGGTCGGCTGGGTGACCGGCCCAGCGGCGGCGGTAGCGGCGGCGCGCACGGTCAAGCAGTTCCTCACCTACGTCGCCTCAGGCCCCTTCCAGCCGGCCGTGGCGACGGCGCTCGGGCTCGGCGACGAGGTCTACGCCGGGCTCGCGTCGCGCTTGCAGCACGGCCGGGACCTGCTCACGCAGGGGCTGGAAGCGGCCGGCCTGACCGTCTCGCGCCCCGCCGGCACCTACTTCGTCATCGCGGACGCCGCCCCGCTCGGGGCCACCGACGCCCTGACGTTCTGCCGCGAGCTCCCCGCCCGGTGCGGGGTCGTCGGGGTGCCGGTGTCGGTGTTCCACGACGACGTGGACGCGGCGCGCACGCTGGTGCGGTTCGCCTTCTGCAAGCGCGACGAGGTGCTGACCGAGGCCGCCACCCGGCTCGCGAACCTGCGTCGCCCGTAGGCCGACCGACCCTGCACGACCGTCGTCCCCATCCCCTGCCCGTCGTGCCGTCCTCCACAGGCGACAGCGCGCGGGCTGTCCCCCGGGGGGTGCGGCCCGCGAGCCTGTCGGCCATGACCACCTGGCCCCTCCTGCCTCTCCTCGTCTCCGCCGTCTCCGTCGCGTCGGGGCTCAGCGCACCGCCCACCCCGGTCACGCTCGCCCCGTCGCCTGTCACCGCCTCGGTGAGCCAGAGCCAGCCGGCCGCCCTCTCGCGCGGCGCGGTGGCCTCACCGTCGGGACTGCCTGGGCGGGCCAGCGCCCACTGGCTCTACCCGCTCGCGCCCCGACCGCGTGTCGTCGCGCGCTTCTCCGCCCCCTCGGGCCCGTATGCCGCCGGGCACCGCGGCGTCGACCTCACCTCCGCGGTGGGGTCGGTCGTCCACGCCCCGACGGGTGGCACGGTCAGCTTCTCCGGGGTGGTCGCCGGACGCCACGTGCTGGTGGTCAGCCACCCGGGTGGACTGCGCAGCACGTTCGAGCCGGTCTCGGGCACGGTGCCGGTGGGCACCGTGGTCGAGCAGGGGGGCGACGTGGGCACGGTCGACGCCGGAGCGGGTCACTGCTCCCCCGCCACCTGCGTGCACTGGGGGGTCCTGCGCGGGGCGACCTACCTCGACCCCCTCCAGTTCGTCAGGTCATCGCGGGTGATCCTGCTGCCGCTCACGCCCTGACCGGCCCTGACCGACCTCACGGTGTGGGAGGCTCGGTCAGGCGCCGGTGGGCCACGGCGACGCCGTGCAGCCCTCGAGCGACTTCGTCTGCTGGACCATGACGGGGGCCGGCCTGCCCCGGGCGGGGCACGAGACGTGCCCGTGGCCCAGACCGTGGCCGACCTCGTGGCTGATGAGGTAGGTGCGGTAGTCGGCGAGGTCGCGACCAAAGGTCTCGGAGCCGTGCATCCAGCGCGTGAGGTTGAGCACCGACCGCGAGCCGTTCCAGCACGAGACCTGCTGGATCGTGACGTTGAGCGGGGCGCACAGCCTCGCGGTCGGGCTGGGGCTCGCGAGGGTGACCCGCACGTCGACGGCGACCCCGGAGGCCAGCTGCTGCGGGCTGACCGGCACGAGGCGCACACCGTCCTCGGTCTGCCATCCCCGCCGGTCGGTGAGCACGGTCATCACCGTGCGGGCGAACTCGGGGGACGACACCGGCAGCCCACCCTCGACCTCGACCGAGTAGCGCACGGTGCGGACCGTGCTCGCCACGGGGCCGCTGGGGATCGCCAGTGTCCCGAGCCTTCCCGTGCCCGCGTTGGGGACTGACAGGCGCGTGGTGTCGGGGGCGGGGGTGTCGCTGCCGTCGTCGGTGACGGGCCCGCACTGGCGGTCGGACCGGGGCCGCGACCGGTGGTCGGCGCCGTCGCTGGGATGGACCCGGGTGCGCGCGCACCCACCCGAGCGGCCAGGTCGGCCCCAGTGGCTGCCGGGCTGTTGCCCCCCCAACCGGTCAGCGGTGAGCGCGGTGACGTCGGTGGGGCTCTCGAGGGCCCGGGCCAGCACGGTGCCGACGAGCAGGACGCCCACCGCCAGCAGGGCAGACCGCCGGCGGCGCACCTGCTGGCGTCGCACCATCGCCGCCCGTCGACCGGCACCGGACCGACCGGGTGCGGGCCTCGGCTCGCTCTGGATGCCGCTCATCGGGGCTGGTCTCCGCACGGTCGGAAATCACCGCCGGGTGCTCGTGCCCCGGGTCGGTGCTCTCTCACCATTCTGGGGCGCACCGCCGCGACTCGGGACGCACCCGTCGGAGACGGTGTGTCGTCCGTCCGCACCGACCGCGACGTGCGGTCACGCACGGGGGTGGGCCTGGGCGTAGGACCGACGCAGTCGCTCGACCGACACGTGGGTGTAGATCTGGGTGGTCGCGAGGCTGGCGTGCCCGAGCAGCTCCTGCACCATCCGCAGATCGGCGCCCCCCTCGAGCAGGTGGGTGGCGGCGCTGTGGCGCAGACCGTGCGGGCCGAGGTCGGGTGCCGACGGCACGTGCGCCAGCAGGAGGTGCACGACCTCCCGCACCTGCCGCGGGTCGACCCGCCGACCGCGGCGTCCGAGGAAGAGCGCCGGACCGCTGGTCGCTGAGGCCAGCTCACCCCGGCGGGCCAGCCAGCCCGCGAGCGCCGTGCGCGCCGGGATGCCGAAGGGCACGGTGCGCTCCTTGCTCCCCTTGCCCATGACGCGTACGAGGTCGGAGCCCAGGTCGAGGTCGTCGACGTCGAGCGAGACCAGCTCTCCGACCCGGATGCCGCTCGCGTAGAGCAGCTCGAGCATCGCCCGGTTGCGCACGTGCACCGGGTCGTCGTCGTCCGCCGCCATCGCGGCTACCTCGAGCAGGTCGCGGGCCTCAGCCGCCTGGAGCACACCGGGCAGGGTGGCCGACCGTCGCGGGGCGAGCAGCCGCAGCGAGGGGTCGGTGGGGATCCTCTCCGTGCGCGCGGCCCACCGCAGGAAGCTGCGGACCGAGGCCGCCCGGCGGGCCACGCTCGAGCGGGCGCCGCCCTCCCGCGACAGCGACGCGAGCCAGGCTCTCAGGTCGCCCAGATCGAGGTCGGAGACCTCCTGCCTGCCACGGTGGTCAGCCGCCCAGGCCAGCAGGTGACGCACGTCGCCGACGTAGGCCCGGCAGGTGTGCACCGAGCGTCCGCGCTCGGCCCGCAGGTGTCGCTCGAAGTCGGCCACGAGCTGCGCGGTCCCCCCGGACAGGTGAGGGCCCTCCTGCGGCCCGATGCCAACGCCGACGTCAACGCCGGCGGCGGTCGGGACGTCAGCGTGTTCGGTCACGCCGACACCGTCGCAAACGGGGAGGCCGCAGGCAAGCACCGCCGCGGATCGGCGCCGATCTCGTCCGCCGGCGCACCCCGCCCATCCGATCCCCGCGTCACGACCTGATTGGTCATCAGCAGTCCTCAGCACCCTCATCAGTCCTCAGCGCCCTCGGCAGTCCTCACCGTCGCCGTGGTGCAGGCACCTTCTGCCACGCCCCGTCGGCGCGTCGCACCAGCCCCCGCAGCTCGAGACGCGGCAGGGCGGCCAGGACCGCGGAGGGGGCCAGACCGGCGGCGACAGCGATGTCGGCCGCAGACGCGGCGCGGCGCACCGGCACCAGCGCGTAGACCTGGGTCTCGACGGGGCCGAGGTCGTCGTGGGGCTGGACGGGACCACGCTTGCGGGTGGCCGCGTCGAGGCCGTACTCCCCCACCAGGTCGACCACCTCTTCGACGTCGGTCACGATCACGGCCTTGCCCTCTCGAGCGGCCTGGTGGCAGCCAGCCGAGACCATCGAGGTCACCGGGCCCGGCACCACCCCCACCGGACGCCCGAGGCTCTCGGCGATGCCCGCCGTGTGCAGCGAGCCCGACCGCAGGCCGGCCTCGACCACCACGGTCCCGGTGCTGATCGCCGCGATGATCCGGTTGCGCAACAGGAAGCGCGGGCGGGTCGGAGCCGCACCCGCCGGCACCTCGGCCACCAGCGCACCGCTCTCGGCGATGGCGCCGATCAGGCGTGAGTGGGCGACGGGGTAGGGCCGGTCGAGGCCGCCGGCGAGGACCGCCACGGTGGGTCCGTCGACCGCGAGCGCGCCGCGGTGGGCTGCACCGTCGATGCCGTAGGCCGCGCCCGAGACGACCGTGAAACCGTGCCCGGCCAGGCCCGCCCCGAGGTCAGAGGCCAGCGTCTCGCCGTAGCGGGTGCTGGCCCTGGCGCCCACCAGCGACACCGACCGCCGGGCCACCCCTGCCAGGTCGAGAGGGCCGCGGACCCAGAGGCAGTAGGGGATGAGCGCCAGGTCGTCGAGACCCCCCGGCCAGTCGACGTCACCCGGGCAGACCACCCGGGTCCCGGCCCGGGCGGCGGCGGCGAGGTCGTGGTCGACGTCAGCGCGCTCGGCCCGGGCCCTCACGGTCTCGGGCACGCTCGGGTCGCCGGCCCGCACGAGCTCGGCCGCGTCGACCGGGCCCAGGGTCTCGACCAGCTTGCGCACCCGCAGGTCGTCGGACTCGGCCCACCGGCTCCACGCCGCGCGCGCCCACCGCTCGGCGTCGGTCGCCTCGGCGGGCACCGTCGTCACCGCACTCATGCTGCGACCTCGCGGTCGTCGTTCTTCATCCCGATCGCCTGACCGACGTCGTCGGCCCCGGGCACGTCGGCCCCTCGCAGGTCGGCGATCGTCCAGGCCAGCCGCAGGCACCGGTCATAGGCACGCATGGTGAAGGTGCCGCGATCGAGCGCCCGGTCGAGGTCGCGGGTGACGTGCGCGGTGAGCCGGAAGCGGCGCTCGCGCAGCACCGGAGCAGGGACGTGGGCGTTGAGCCGGGCCCCGGTGCCCGTCCACCGACCGGCAGCCACCGCCCTCGCCCCCGCGACCCGGGCGGCGACCACGGCGGTGGACTCCCCCGGCTCGAGGGCCAGGGCCGCCCGCGAGACCGCCGGCACGTGGACGGAGATGTCGATGCGGTCGAGCAGTGGGCCCCTGAGCCGGCTGCCGTAGCTGACCCGGCTGATCGGCGAGCACCGGCAGCGCTCGCCCTTGCCCGAGCCCATGCCGCACGGGCAGGGGTTCGCAGCGAGCACCAGCTGGAAGCGGCAGGGGAAGCGGTGCAGACCACCCAACCGGGTCACGGTGACGGTGCCCGACTCCAGCGGCTGCCGCAGCGACTGCAGGACGTCACGGCGGAACTCCGGCGCCTCGTCCATGAAGAGCACCCCGTGATGGGCGGAGGTCACGGCCCCGGGGATGATCTGAGCGCGGCTGCCTCCGCCGACGAGAGAGGTCATCGAGGCCCCGTGGTGCGGCGCCACGAACGGCGGCCGGCGCTGCAGCCGCGTCGGGGCCCCGAGCGTACCGAGCACGGACGCCACCGCCGTGACCTCCATCGCCTGCTCGTCGTCGAGCAGCGGGAGCAGCCCGGGCAGTCGCTCGGCCAGCATCGTCTTGCCCGCGCCCGGCGGGCCCACGAGGTAGAGGTGATGACCCCCCGCGGCAGCGACCTCGAGTGCGTGCCGACCCTCGAGCTGGCCGGTGACGTCGACGAGGTCCGGTGCGACGACCTCGTGCTGGACCGCCCCCAGAGGCTCGTCAACGGGTCGCGGTCGCCCGCCGACCTTCAGGACCTCATAGCGGTGGACCAGCTCTGACAGGTGCGCCACCGGGTGGACGGCCACCCCGGTGACCAGGCGGGCCTCGGCCGCGTTGGCGACCGGCACGACGACGTGGCGCACCCCGGCCCTGGCCGCCTCGAGCACCAGCGGCATCACGCCCCTCACGGGTCGCACGCTGCCGTCGAGGCCCAGCTCGCCGATGTGAACGACCTCGGCCACCACCTGCTGGTCGACGGTGCCCGACGCGACGAGTGCCGCGACGCAGATGGCCAGGTCGAAGCCCGAGCCGCACTTGGGCACCGAGGCCGGCGACAGGTTGACCGTGACGCGTCGCTGCGCGAGGGGGTGCTCGCTGTTGGTCGCGGCGGCCCGCACGCGGTCCGACGACTGGGCGCAGGCGCGGTCGGGGTTGCCACTGACCTGGAACGCGGGCAGCCCGCTGGACACGTCGACCTCGACGTCGACGAGGAAACCGCGCAGGCCCAGCAGGCCCACGGCGCGCGTGCGCCCGAGGGTCACGCCCCCACCCCCACCAGGTGCTCGACGGTGCAGACCCCTCGGCGCGGACGCAGGATCCCGATGACGTCGATCCGCACGTCGCCGACGTGGGTGTCCTGCTGTGCCAGCCAGGCCGCAGCCAGTCGCCGGAGCCGGGCGAGCTTGGCCACGGTCACCGCCTCCACGGGCGAGCCGAACGTGGTCCCCCGACGGGTCTTGACCTCGCAGACCACGAGGCAGTCACCATCGAGCGCGACGATGTCGACCTCACCCGCCCGGCAGCGCCAGTTGCGGGCGAGCACGGTGAAGCCGTGCTCGCGCAGGTAGCGCTCGGCCAGACGCTCGCCGTAGCGAGCGAGGGTCGCGCGAGCAGATGGCGGCGTGGCGGTCGACGGGTTGGCAGGGGTGGTGGTGGTCATGGGCGCAACCCTCGCGCCCGGGCCGCCGCCACGACAGACCCTCTCGTGGACCCTGTGGACGAGCTCAGGACCCCCGGGGGTTGGGGACCGACCAGCCCGGCCGGCGGCGGAAGGTCAGGTTCAGGAGGGCAGCTCGAGGTCGCTCTTGGGCAGCTCCTCGATGTTGACGTCCTTGAAGGTCACGACGCGCACGTTCTTGACGAACCGGGCCGGTCGGTAGATGTCCCACACCCAGGCATCACTCATGGTCACGTCGAAGAAGACCTCCCCGCCGTCGGAGCGCACCTTCATCTCGACCGAGTTGCACAGGTAGAAGCGCCGCTCGGTCTCGACGACGTGGGTGAACAGCCCCACGACGTCGCGGTACTCGCGATAGAGCTGCAGCTCCATCTCGGTCTCGTACTTCTCGAGGTCCTCGCTACTCATGACCGGCTCTTGACCTCTTCGTGTCGACTGTGGCGTGGCCCACTCGCCTGCTCGACGGTGGCCACCGGGGAAGGTGCGGGGGGCAGCCCCGGGAGGCCGTCACCAAGTTCTACCACCTGGGTGGCTGCTCGCTCCGGCAGGCGCCACGACAGCCGGTGGTGGGCACTCGGACCGTGCTCGCGCAGCGCCGCCATGTGGTCGGGCGCGGCATACCCCTTGTTGACCTCCCAGCCGTAGGACGGGTGGTCGCGGTGGTGGCCCACCATCAGGGCATCGCGTTCGACCTTCGCCAGCACCGACGCCGCCGCCACCGACGAGCAGGTCAGATCGGCCTTGACGATCGTGGTCACGGGCGGCACGCGGGGACCGTCGTCGTCGGTGAAGGCGAAGAGACCGACCCCGCCCGGCGGGGTGAGCCAGTCGTGGTTGCCGTCGAGGATCACGAGGTCGGGCACGACCCCCGTCGCGGCGATCGCCTCGAGGGCCCGCAGCCCGGCCAGGCGCAGGCCACCCATGATGCCTCGCTCGTCGATCTCGGTCGGCGACGCATGACCGACGGCGTAGGCCAGGGCCCAGCGACGCAGGGGCGCCACCATGGAGACTCGGCGGGCCGGGGTGAGCAGCTTGGAGTCCTTGACCCCTGGGGGGGCCGACCGGCAGGTCTCGTCGACGACGACGACCCCGACGCTGACCGGCCCGGCGAGCGCACCACGCCCGACCTCGTCCACCCCGGCGAGCACGCGGTGACCCGAGCGCTGGAACGACCGCTCCACCCGCAGCGACGGTCGCCGACCCGCGCTCACGGCGCCGACGACACCGAGGGCTTGGGGGTGCTGCTCGGCGACAGGTTGGGGATCTTGGCGTAGATGCCCGACGGGACCGACAACCACCGCACGTGGTCGATGGGCCAGACGATGGTCACGGCGCGGCCGGTGATGTCGGCGATCGGCACCGAGCCCTTCGCTCCCGTGCCGTCGTCGTGGAAGCGGCTGTCGGCGGAGTCACCGCGGTGGTCGCCCATCACCCACACCCGGCCCGCTGGCACGGTGATGTCGAAGGGCGTGAAGTTGCCGTTCGGCACGTCGCCGGTCTTGACGTAGGTCTCGGTGATGGGCGCCCCGTTGACCGTGATCCTGCCGCCACCGGCGGGACCCACGATGTGGTCACCGGGCAGTCCGATGACGCGCTTGATGAGGTGGTCGTCGGACTCGTCGGGCAGCAGGCCGATGAACTGCAGCCCACGGTGGACGGTACCGCGCAGCCCCGGCTGGTCGACGGTCGGCACGGCGGGCAGCCAGTGGTCGGGGTCCTGGAAGACGACGATGTCACCGCGCTGCAGGTCGACCGGCCCGGGGGTGAGCTTGCTGACGATCACCCGGTCGTCCTTGACGAGGGTGTTCTCCATCGAGGCCGACGGGATGTAGAACGCCTGGATCAGCCACGTCTTGACCACGAACGACAGGACGACGGCCATCACCGCGATGATGAGGATCTCGCGCAGCCCACCGAGGATGTTGTCGATGAGACCGGCGAAACCGCCGCCCTCGCGGCCGGGGTCGTCGAGGTCGGACTCGTCCAGATCGTCGTCGTCGTAGCCCTGCGGACCGTCCAGCTCGGTGCCCTGCGGCTCGTCCACCCCGAGGGTCGTGGCGAGCCGCCGGCCCTCCGGGTCGCGGGCGTCGGGTTCGTGGGTCTCGTGCGGCATCGTCAGGGACCAGCTCCGGGCGCAGGGATGGTGGACAGGGGACCGGGCCCGCCGAGACTGCCCAGCCGACCGAGCGGCCAGTATCGCACCGACACCTGACCGATCACGTCACCGAGGTCGACCATGCCGCCTCCGGGGAGCCCGAGGTAGGACCGTGAGTCGCTGGAGGTGCTGCGGTGGTCGCCCATCACCCAGATCGCCCCGGCGGGCACGATCACGTCGAAGGTGACGCTGCTCGGGGCGTCTCCACCGAAGACGTAGGGCTCGTCGACCGGCACACCGTTGACCACCAGCTTGCCTGCAGAGCAGCAGGTCACCCGGTCGCCCGGCAGGCCGACGACCCGCTTGACGTAGTCGGTGCCCGAGTCGAGGCTCAGGGCGCCCACCACCGAGCGGGCCAGGCGGGCCAGCTGCCCGCCGTCACCCTCCCCGAGGAAGGCGTGTCGGCCGTCGAAGACGACGATGTCGCCGCGGTGGAGGTCGGCGCCGTGCACGAGGCGGTTGACGAGCACCCGCTCACCGGGCTCGATGGTCGGCTGCATGGAGCCCGTGGGCACGGCGAACGACTGCACCAGCAGGCTGCGCACGAGCACGACGACCACCACCGCGGCCACGCCCACGAGCCACAGGGACCGCCGACGCCTGCCCCTGCCGGACCGGCCGGCAGCAAACCCGGAGACGCCGGACGCCGACGCGCCCACGAGGTCGTCGTGGCCGGTCGGCGTCGGGTCGATGGGTCCTACTTGGAGACCTTGGCCTTGGCACCCTTGACCGGGATGTTGTCGCGCTTCTCCTTGATCTTGGCCGCCTTGCCGCGCAGGTCGCGCAGGTAGTACAGCTTGGCGCGACGCACGTCACCGCGGGTGACGACCTCGATCTTGTCGATGATCGGCGTGTGCAGCGGGAAGGTGCGCTCCACCCCGACACCGAAGGAGACCTTGCGGACCGTGAAGGTCTCGCCGATTCCTCCACCGTGGATGCGGATGACGACGCCCTGGAACACCTGGACGCGCGAGCGGGTGCCCTCGACGACCTTGACGTGCACCTTGAGGGTGTCGCCGGCGCGGAAGGCCGGGATGTCGTCGCGCAGGGAGGCCTGGTCGACGGCGTCGAGCTTGTGCATGGGAGATTCGCTTCCTTGCGGCGCCACAGGCCACCGCGGGTTGTGGGACCGTCTGGCCCCTCGATGTCGTCTGCCGTCCGGTCGGCCTCGTGCGAGGCAGCGACGTGAACGCTGCTCGCCCTCCCCCTGTGGCAGGGGCACTCGTCTGTTGCCGGACGCAGTCCCCGATTCTGCCAGAGTGGAGGCCCCACCGGGAAATCGTGCGTGGGACGGGGTGCCGGAGCCCTCCGTCGTCAGCGGCGGCGCTTGATGAGGTCGACGGTGCCCTCGTGGCGCCCGGGGCCCGGCACGATCCGGTAGCCGGCCTTCTTGTAGGTGCGCTGGTTGCGCTCGGAGGCGACGCCGGTGTTGATCCACCAGGTGCGCACGGTGCCAGGAGCCGCGGCCTCGCTGTGCGCCAGGAGCGCTCGCCCGAGGCCACGACCCTGCAGGTCGGGGGCGACCATGAGCCGGCCCGTCTCCCAGGTGTGCTCGTCGCCGGGCGCGACCCGCCCCCGCACCGACCCGACCAGACGTCCCGCTGCCCGCACGACCCACGTGGTCCAGTCGCCGAAGGACGCGGTCAGGTCGTCGAGCGACTCGCGCAGGGGCGGGATCTCCCAGCTACCCGCCGCCCGCCCCTCGGGCACCCAGCAGGCCCGACCCAGCACCAGCAGCTCGGCGGCGTCGCCGGGGGTCGCCACGGAGACCGCGAGCCCAGGGACCTCGCCGAGGGCCGAGCCGTCCGCAGCCACCACCTGCGAGCCGTGCAGCAGGTCGGGCCGACGGCTCGCCGTGCGCTCCAGCCGTTGCTGGTGGCGCCAGTCGGCGATCGCCGCGTGGTTGCCCGACAGCAGCACCTCGGGCACCGTGCGCTCGCGCCACAGGGCGGGCTTGGTGTAGACGGGGTACTCCAGCAGCCCGTCCTCGTGCGACTCCTCGACGAGTGACTCGGCGTTGCCGATGACGCCGGGCACCAGCCGCGCGACGGCCTCGACGATCGCGAGGACCGCGACCTCGCCGCCGTTGAGCACGTAGTCCCCGAGCGAGACGAGGGTGACCGGCATCCGCGACGCGGCCTCCTCGACCACCCGCTCGTCGATGCCTTCGTAGCGGCCGCAGGCGAAGGCCAGCCACGGCTCCTGGGCCAGCTCACGCGCCAGGGCCTGCGTGAAGCGCACCCCCGAGGGGGCGGGCACCAGCAGCCGGGGCACACCCTCGCCCGAGGCGACGACGGCGTCGAGCGCCTCACCCCAGGGCTCGGCGCGCATGACCATCCCCGCTCCCCCACCGTATGGAGTGTCGTCCGTGCTGCGGTGCCGGTCGTGGGCGTGCTCGCGCAGGTCGTGCACCCGCACGTCGAGCAGACCCTGGGCGCGGGCCTTGCCGATGAGCGACAGGTCGATGGGGGCGAGGTAGTCGGGGAAGATCGAGACCACGTCGATGCGCATCGCGGGGCCGGTCATGCGTTGAGGTCCAGCAGCCCCAGCGGCGGGTCGATGACGATCCGGCCACCGGCGAGGTCGACGGTCGGGACGATCGCCTCGACGAAGGGGACGTAGCCGGTGTGGCCGGCGTCGAGGTCGAGGACGAGCAGGTCCTGGGCGACACCGAGCTCGAGCGCGCTCACCGTGCCCACGCGGGTGCCGTCGGTCAGGACGACCTCGAGACCGACGAGCTGGTCCTCGTAGTAGGCCTCGTCGTCGTCCGACGCCGAGGCGGCGTCACCGTGCTCACCCGTGCCGGCGACGTCGGCGACCAGCTGGGTGCCGCGCAGCGACTCGGCCCCCGTGCGGTCGGGGATCTCGTCGAACGCCAGCAGCCAGGTGCCGTTGTGCAGGCGGGCCGAGCGCAGGGTCAGGGCGCGCGGAACCCCCGTGCCGGGGGCCGCCCGGGTCTCGAAGGTCACGCCCGGCGCGAAGCGCGCCCGGGGGTCGTCCGTGTGCAGCTGCACCGTCACCTCACCCTTGAGGCTGTGGGGCTTGCCGATCCGGGCCACGACGAGGTCCATGCGGGAATCCTCCCATCTACGAGGCGCCCACCGTCACCACTGCCCCGCGGACAGCGGCGCGTGCAGGGACTCGGACGACGAAGGCCCCGCCGTCCCGGGGGACAGGCGGGGCCTCGTACGGGGTGCTGCCGGCGTCAGCGCTGGTCGGTGTCGACGATGTCGACCCGCACCTGACCGCCACCGGCCAGGGCGGACACCACCGTGCGCAGGGCGCTGGCGGTGCGCCCGGAGCGCCCGATCACGCGGCCGAGGTCCTCGGGGTGCACCCGCACCTCGAGGAGGTCGCCACGACGCAGCTCCTTGCGCTTGACGACGACGTCGTCCGTGTGGTCGACGATGCCCTTGACCAGGTGCTCGAGGGCTTCCTCCAACACCGTCAGGCTCCGGCGGTCTCGGCGGTCGCAGCCTCGACCGGAGCCTCGGCGGCAGGCGCCTCGACAGCAGCCTCGGCGGGCTGGTCGGCCGGCTTCTCAGCAGCCTTCTCGGCCTTCTCGGGGGCCTTCTCGTCGGCCTTGGGCTCGGCCTTCTTGGCCGCCTTCTTGCGCGGGGTGGTGGCCCCACCCTCGGTGGCGTCGAGCGTGGAGCCACCGGCGGCGGCGATCGCCGCGTCGTACAGCTCACGCTTGGAGCGCTTCGGGGCCGCGAAGCGCAGCGTGCCCTCGGTGCCCTCGAGGCCCTTGAACTTCTGCCAGTCACCGGTGATCTTCAGCAGGGCCTCGACCGCCTCGGTGGGCTGCGCGCCCTGGGCGAGCCAGTGCTGGGCCCGGGCGGACTCGATGATGATGACCGAGGGGTCCTCGGTGGGGTGGTACTTGCCGATCTCCTCGATGGCCCGGCCATCGCGCTTGGCGCGCGAGTCCATGACGACGACGCGGTAGAACGGTGCACGGATCTTGCCCATGCGCTTCAGGCGGATCTTGACGGCCACGTGGGTGGTCTCCCTCTTCTGTGTCGTGAGCACGGCGAGACCGGCTGGGACAGCCGGGGAGCCGAGACTCGGGCGTAGGCGTCAGCCCGCGGACGATGGCCGCGTGGTCAGACGGGTACGCAGCCTCATTCTGCCAGACCACGAGCGCCTCACCGACCAGCGACGCAGATGCGGCCGCTCAGCGGCTGCGCCACGCGTCCGGGGCGGCAGCCAGCTCAGTGACGTGGCTCGGGAGGTCTCCGCTGAGCAGGTCGGCGAGCGTGGTGTCGTCGAGCACCCGGCGCAGGCTCGCGCGCACCGCCACCCACAGGGTGGGCAGGTGCTGCGCCACCCCGTCGTAGGACGTCTCGTGCGGGCGCCGCCCGCGCACCTCGGCGAGCGGCCCGTCGACGACGCGGAAGATGTCCGCGATGCCGATCTCGGTCGCGGGGCGCGCGAGGGTGTAGCCACCGGCGGGTCCGCGCTGGCTGGTCACCAGCCCGCCGCGGCGCAGGTCACCGAGGATCGACTCGAGGAACTTGCGCGGCAGCCCCTGCTCCTGCACGAGGGCCTCGACGGACACGGGGTGGCCGTCACCCGCGTGCGCGGCCACGCTGAGCAGCGCCCTGATGGCGTAGTCGGTCTTGGCGGAGATGTCCACGCGGCCATTGTCACCCGCGCGCACCCGAGGTCGTGCAGGATCCCGTGCGGCGCCCCGACCCCTCAGACCAGCGCGGCGTCCGCGCTGCGGGAGCGGGCCGCCTCCGGGGCCGACGCGGCTGCCGCGACCGGCGGCGCCACCGCGGGCACCACGTCCGGCACCCGGGTGGCCCGGGCGTGCACCCGGTCACCCTCGAGCAGGTGCAGGTGGTCGAGCTCGCCACGGGTGATCTGGGCGACGACCTCACCGCCGGTGGTGTCGTCGACGAGCTCGACGCGCACCTCGAAGCCGAGCCGCGCGACGCGCCGCACCCGGCCGACGGTGGCGAGGTCGTTCGCCGCGGGGGCGGGCTCGTCCTCGGCCAGGCGGGTGAGCACGATGTCGTGCGGTCGGACCAGGTGCCCACCGACGGTGGACACCTGACCGAGGAACGACATGACGAAGGTGTTGGCCGGGTGGTCGTAGAGCTCCTCGGGCGTGCCGACCTGCTCGATGCGGCCACGGTTGAGCACGGCGATGCGGTCGGAGATGTCGAGCGCCTCCTCCTGGTCGTGAGTGACCAGCACCGTCGTGACGTGCACCTCGTCGTGCAGGCGCCTCAGCCACAGGCGCAGCTCGGCCCGGACCTGTGCGTCGAGGGCGCCGAAGGGCTCGTCGAGCAGGAGCACCTCGGGGTCGACCGCGAGGGCCCGCGCCAGCGCCATGCGCTGGCGCTGACCGCCGGAGAGCTGGGCCGGGTAGCGGTGCTGGAACCCTGCGAGCCCGACGATCTCGAGCAGGTCGTCGACCTTCGTGGCGATCTCGGCCTTGGGCCGCTTGCGGATGCTGGGGCCGAAGGCCACGTTGTCGCGCACGGTCATGTGCTTGAACGCCGCGTAGTGCTGGAAGACGAAGCCGATGCCCCGCTTCTGTGGGGCCACCCCCGTGACGTCGCGGCCGCCGATGGTGATCACCCCGCTGTCGAGGTCGTCGAGGCCGCTGATGGCGCGCAGCAGGGTCGACTTGCCCGACCCGCTGGGACCGAGCAGAGCCGTCAGCGTGCCGGCGGGGATGTCGAGGGAGACGTCGTCGAGGGCGGCGAAGTCGCCGAAGCGGCGGTGGGCGTGGGCGACCGAGATCATCGGGGTGTTCATCGGGTCCTCCTGAGACGGTCGAGAACGGTCATGGCAACGAGGGTGAGCAGGGCGACGAGCATGAGCAGGGTGGCCGCCGAGTAGGCGCCGAAGGTGTTGTGGTCGTCGACGTAGCGGGCGTGGACGAGCAGGGTCAGGGTCTGGGAGACGCCGGGGAAGCCCGACGAGACCATGATCACCGCGCCGAACTCGCCGAGGGACCGGGCGATGGTGAGCACGACCCCGTAGGTCAGACCCCAGCGGATCGCCGGGAGGGTGATGCGCCAGAACGTCTGCCACCCGTTGGCGCCGAGGGTGGACGCCGCCTGCTCCTGCTCGTCGCCGATCTCGTGCAGCACCGGCTCGACCTCGCGCACGATGAAGGGCAGGGTCACGAAGATGGTGGCGAGCACCATCCCCGGCAGCCCGAAGATGACCTTGATCCCGTAGTCGTCGAGGAAGCCGAACCAGCCCCCCACCCCCCACAGCAGGATGAGCGAGACGCCCACGACGACGGGCGACAGCGCGAAGGGCAGGTCGACGACCGCCTGCAACAGGCCGCGTCCTGGGAAACGACCCCGGACGAGGGCCAGAGCCACGCCGACTCCGAAGACGACGTTCAGCGGCACGACGATCGCGACGATGAGCAGCGAGAGGTTGAGGGCAGAGATCGCGGCGGGCGTGCTGATCGACTGGATGAAGGCCCCGAGCCCGCTGCCGAACGTGCGGTAGGCGATCACCCCGATCGGCACGAGCAGCAGCACGACGACGTAGGCCAGGGCGACCGTGCGCAGCCCGATGCGGGCGCGGGTGGAGACCTTCATACGGACTTCTCCTCGAGCCGCAGGCTGCGGGCCGCGAGGACGCGCAGGACGAAGAGGGTGAGGAACGAGATGACGAGCAGCGCCACCGAGACCGCCGCGGCGTTGGCCTGCCGGTCGATCTCGATCTGCTGCTGGATGTACTGCGAGGCCATCTGCGTGTCCTTGGGGATGTTGCCCCCGATGAGCACGACCGAGCCGTACTCGCCGATGGCTCGCGCGAAGGCCAGCCCTCCCCCGCCGAGGATCGCCGGGCGCAGGGTCGGCAGGACGATCCGGCGGAAGATCGTCAGGTTACTGGCGCCGAGCGAGGCAGCCGCCTGCTCGACCTCCGTGTCGACCTCGATGAGCACCGGCTGCACCGAGCGCACCACGAACGGCAGCGTCACGAAGGTCAGGGCGATGATCAGCCCCGGCCTGGTCGAGCTGAGGTCGAGGTGGACCGGGCTGCTCGGGCCGTAGAGCCCCAGCAGCACGATCGAGGCGACGATCGTCGGCAGGGCGAAGGGCAGGTCGATCAGGGCGTTGACCAGGCCCTTGCCGCGGAAGTCGTCGCGCACGAGCACCCAGGCGACGAGGGTGCCCATGACGACGTTGATCAGGGCGACCACGACCGACACACCGATGGTCACCGCGAGGGAGCCGATGGCCGACGGCGCCGTCACGGCATCCCAGAAGCCGCCCACACCGCCGCGGAACGACGCGACGGTGAGTGCGGCCAGGGGCAGCAGCACGATGATGCTCAGCCACAGGGTGGCGATCCCGAGCGCCACCGGGCCCACGCCGCCCGTGACGGTGCGCAGGCGCCGGGTCGGGGCGCGCGGGGGCGGCGGGGCGACGGGCGGGCGGGTGAGGACGTCAGCGGTCATGGCGCCGGCTACTTCGACGCCGCGTCGTAGATCGTGGCGATCGAGCCGACGTCCTTGAGGAAGAGGGTCGAGTCGACCTTCTTCCAGCCGCCGAGGTCGTCGATCGTGTAGAGCTTGGTGGGGGTCGGGAAGCTCGAGGCGAACTGCTGGGCGACCGCCGGGTCGGTGACCCGGAAGCCCTTCTGGGCCAGGATCGTCTGCGCCGGGGCCGTGAAGAGGTAGCTGACGAACGCCTCGGCCCTGGCCACGTTGGCACCCTTGGTGGTGGAGGCGACCGGGTTGTCGATGCGGAAGGTCTGCTCGGGCACGATGTGCTCGACGGGGTCGCCGGCGCGCTCGAGGAAGAGGGCCTCGTTCTCGTAGCTGAGCAGCACGTCACCCTGCCCCTGGAGGAAGGCGTCGCTGGCCTCGCGGCCCGACTTCGGCTGGGTCTTCACGTGGTCACCGACGAGCTTGCCGACGTAGTCGAGGCCGGCCGCCGGGTTCGTCCCGCCGTCGCTCTCGGCGGCATACGGGGCCAGCAGGTTCCACTTCGCGGAGCCGGAGCTGAAGGGGTTGGGCGTGACGACCTCGATACCGGGCTTGAGCAGGTCGTCCCAGGTCCTGATGCCCTTCGGGTTGCCCTTGCGCACGACCATGGCCACGACCGAGCCGAAGGCGACCCCGTGGTGGTGGGCGGCATCGTCCCAGTCGGCGGACACCAGACCGGCCGTGACGAGCCGGGTCATGTCGGGCTCGACGGAGAAGCTGACGACGTCGGCGGCGGCGCCGGCGGCCACCTTGCGCGACTGGTCGCCGGAGGGGCCGTAGGACTGCTGGAACGCCACCCCCGCGCCTTCCGGCGTGTCGTTGAACCCGGGGATGACGGCGTCGAAGCCGACCTTGGGCACGGAGAAGGCGTAGAGGTTGAGGGTGCCGCCCGACCCGTCAGCGGCGCCGCTGGTCGCGGCGCCCCCGACGGTGTCACTGGCTCCCCCACCGCTGCACGCGGCGAGGAGGGTGGTGCAGGTAGCGGCAGCGAGGGCGACCACGCAGGGTCGGGCTCGGCGGAAGGGGTTGCTCATCGACGCTCCTGTGGGTGTTCCTGGCTATCCCCATATTTCTAGCAGGAGATACAGGAGTACAGGGACAGATCGCGCACACTGCGACCCGCCGTCCCAGATGTCGGGCACCCCTGCGCTCGGGTCAGGCGCGAGGAGACCGCGCCTCGAGCGCGAGGCGGGTGACCGCTGCGGCGTCGTACGGCTCGTCTGCGCAGCGGACCACGCAGCCCGGCTCGTCGAAACCGGCCGCCACCCAGTCGGGCGCCGTGTCGGGCGCACAGCTGACGACACCGCCGGTCACCGACGCGCGGAGCAGCCTCCACAGCAGCGCCGGGTGAGGCACCACCTGGTCGTCGTAGAAGGGCAGGCCCAGCTCGACCGCCAGGTCGGCAGCCACATGCGCCCGCTCGGCACCACCGGTGACGACCACGCCCAGTCTGCGCGGTCGTCGCTGCAGGAAGGGGCGCGACGGCCACTCGCCGGCGAGGACGGCGTAGCGGTCGTGGTCGCGCCAGCGGGCCTCCCCCGTGGTGTCGGAGAGCCAGAGGTAGCCGGGCGAGAACCCCTCGCGGGTGAAGCCGAGGCGCCGCAGGACCACGGCCGAGCGGGTGTTGCCGGGCTGCACGTTGGCCTCGAGCCGGTGCAGCCCGAGCCCGCCCTCGGCCTCGGGGGTGAAGGCGAGGTCGACGACCAGGCGCAGGCCCTGGGTGAAGAGGCCTCGGCCGGCATACGGGTCGAAGGCGTCGTAGCCGAGCGTGCCCCCGAGGAGGCGGCCGCGCACGATCGAGTTGATGTTGACCTTGCCGACGAGGCCGTGGGACCCCTCGGGGTCGCGGGCGTGCACGAGGAACGAGCGGTAGCCGTGCGACTGGTTGGCCGCGACGGTGGGCAGGACGTGGGGCTCGACGGGGTTCCACTGCTCGAGCCGGGCTCGTGATCCCTCGACCGCCCGGCGGTAGGCGGCGTCGTAGGACGCGTCGACGCTCGCGACCCACACCCGGTCGCCATCGCGCCGCAGCGGAGGCGGAGGGGTCGTCATGCCACGCGGGTGCCGCGCAGCACGATGGCGTGAGGCGACGCCAGCACCGTGACGTCGAGGCGTGGATCGGCTTGGTAGACCACGAGATCGGCGGGCGCCCCCTCCTCCAGACCGGGCCGGCCGAGCCACTCGCGGGCGCTCCAGGTCGCGGCACTGAGCGCCTCGAGAGGGGTGAGCCCGGCCGCCGTGAGCTCGAGCACCTCCTGTGCGACGAGCCCGTGCGCGAGGCTGCCCCCGGCATCGGTGCCGACGTAGACCGGCAGGCCGGCCTCGTGCGCCGCCGCCACGGTCTCGTACCGGCGGGCGTGGAGGTCGAGCATGTGGGCGTGGTAGCGGGGGAACTTCTCGCGGGCCGGCTCGGCGATGGCCGGGAAGGTCGCGATGTTGACCAGGGTCGGCACGATCGCCGTCCCCCGGGCCGCGAACGCCGCGATGGTCTCGGGATCGAGACCAGTGGCGTGCTCGATGCAGTCGATGCCGGTCGCGGCGAGGTCGTGCAGCGACTCCTCACCGAAGCAGTGCGCCGTGATGCGGGCACCCTCCTCGTGCGCTGCGGCCACCGCGGCGGCCACGGTCTCGCGCGGGAAGCTGGGGCTGAGGTCGCCCGTCTCCCGGTCGATCCAGTCGCCGACGAGCTTGACCCAGCCGTCGCCGCGTCGGGCCTGCTCGCGCACCTGGGCGACGACGTCCTCCGGGTCGACCTCGACCGCGAAGCCCCGGATGTAGCGCTTCGGCCGGGCGATGTGGCGCCCGGCCCGGATCAGGCGGGGCAGGTCGTCGCGGTCGTCGACCCAGCGGGTGTCGGCCGGTGACCCGGCGTCACGGATGAGCAGGGCTCCGGCGTCGCGGTCGGTCACGGCCTGGCGCTCCGTCGTGACCAGGTCGACCTGGCCGTGGGCGTCGAGCCCGATGTGGCAGTGGGCGTCGACGAGCCCGGGGAGGACCCAGCCGCGGATCGTCGTCGCGTCAGCGGCACCAGGGGGGCGCTCGTAGGTGATCCGGCCCTCCACCACCCAGGCCTGCGACCGCTCGTCGTGCGGCCCGGCGAGCACCGGGCCCTCGAGGTGCAGCACGTCGTACGCCATGCCTGCGACCCTAGTGGGGGCGAGCGGAGGGTTGCTCGGGTGGGCTCCGGCTGCCGTCACCGACCGAGGAGGCGCCGCACGGCGTCGTCGACCTGGGGGACGTCGACCGCGACCGTCGCCCAGCGTGGTCGGTGCCGTCGTCGTCGTGCGTCAGGCGGTTGCGCATCCCGTCGATGACCCGCCACGGCAGCCCGGGTTGAGCCGCTCGGTGGTCCGGGGCGACCCTGGTGACGTTCTCGCCCGGCTTGGTGACCAGCCGCTGCTGCTCAGCCACATGCCTCCGGACTTCCTCAGCGCCCGAGGAACTTCTCGAAGCCGGCCGGCAGGTTGGCCGGGTCGAGGTCGGGCATCTCGCCGCCCCCGGCCCCGAGGCCGAAGGCGTTCTGCCGGGCCGCGGTGCTGGCCCCGGAGGCCTTGTCGGCCGCAGCCTTCTCGTCGGCCGCGCGCTTGGCCGGGTTGCCGCTCTTGGACTTCTTGCGCCCCTGCGGGAGCTGCTTGCCGCCCTTGCGCCCGGTGCCGGGGATGCCGGGCATGCCCGGGAGGCCCCCACCGCCACCTCGGGCCAGGCTCTTCATCATCTTCTGCGCCTCGCGGAAGCGCTCGAGGAGGCTGTTCACCTCCGACACGGTGACGCCCGAGCCCCGCGCGATGCGGGCCCGACGCGAGCCGTCGATCTGCTTGGGGTGGCTGCGCTCGTACGGGGTCATCGAGCGCACCATCGCCTCGACCCGGTCGAACTCGCGCTCGTCGAGCGAGTCGAGCTGCTCGCGCATCTGCTGCATGCCCGGCATCATCTTGAGCATCGCCTTGAGCGAGCCCATCTTCTTGATGGCCGACATCTGCTGGAGGAAGTCGTCGAATGTGAAGTCCTCGGCGGCGAGGAACTTGCGGGCCATCTCGTCGGCCTGCTCGCGGTCGAACGCCTTCTCGGCCTGCTCGATGAGGGTGAGGACGTCTCCCATGTCGAGGATGCGCCCGGCCATGCGGTCGGGGTGGAAGACCTCGATGTCCTTCGTGCCCTCGCCGATGGAGGAGAACATGATGGGGCGGCCGGTGACCGTGGCCACCGAGAGAGCGGCACCACCGCGGGCGTCGCCGTCGAGCTTCGAGAGCACGACACCGGTGAAGTCGACGCCCTCCTGGAAGGCCAGGGCCGTGTCGACCGCGGCCTGGCCGATCATGGCGTCGATGACGAAGAGGACCTCGTCGGGCGAGATCGCCTCGCGGATGTCGCCGGCCTGCTTCATGAGGTCGGCGTCGACGGCGAGCCGGCCGGCGGTGTCGACGATCACGACGTCGTGCTGGCGGGCCCGGGCCTCGGCGATGCCGGCCCGCGAGACCGCCACCGGGTCGCCGTACGACCGGGTGCCCTCGCCGGTGCCCAGCACGGCGTCGTGACCACCGACGTTGCCGCGCTCGGGAGCGAAGACCGGGACCCCGGCGCGCTGGCCGGTGACCTCCAGCTGGGTGACCGCGCTCGGGCGCTGCAGGTCGGCGGCGACGAGGAGCGGCGTGTGCCCGCGCTCCTTGAGCCAGGCGCCGAGCTTGCCGGCGAAGGTCGTCTTGCCCGACCCCTGGAGCCCGGCGAGCATGATCACGGTCGGCGGGTTCTTCGCGAAGCGCAGCGTGCGGGTCTCACCGCCCAGGATGGCGACGAGCTCCTCGTTGACGATCTTGACGACCTGCTGGGCGGGGTTCAGCGCACCGCTGACCTCCTCGCCGAGGGCGCGGTCGCGCACCGCGCCGACGAAGGCGCGCACCACGGGCAGCGCGACGTCGGCGTCGAGCAGGGCGAGCCGGATGTCGCGCAGCGCCTTGTTGACGTCGGACTCGCTGAGCTTGCCCTTGCCGCGCAGGCCCTTGAAGGTCTCGGTCAGCCGGTCGGACAGTGAGTTGAACACCTGCGAATCCTAACGTTCCCCCGTGAGGGCGCCCGGGACGGAGCCACCCACGGCCCCATCCCAGCCCCTACTCGTTGCGGTGAGCGCCGCGTATGGGGCCCCGAAACGCCGAAATATCCGGCGCTCCCGCAACAAGTCGGGGCGGAGCGGGTGGGGTGGGGCCGGGGCGGGTGGGGGTCGGGATGGAGGGTGGACGGGTCAGGTTGCGCCGTCGCAGGTGTCGATGATCATCGACACCGCCTGGGCGACCCGGGCCGGGGGCAGCGAGCGCCCGCCGAACTCGGTCACGTAGAACGTGTCGAGGGCCTGCCCGGCATACGTCGCGATGTGGGCGCTGCGCACGGTGAGGCTGGCCCGGGCGAGGGTCATCCCGATCTCGTGGAGCAGCCCCGGGCGGTCGGTGGCCCGCACCTCGATCACCGTCGCGCTGTCGGACGCGTGCGAGATGACCATGGCGCGGGTCTGTCCCGGGGAGCCGGAGGACGCGCGCGAGCTGTCGGACGCCGACGACCCGCGACGGCGGGTGAGCACGGCCAGTGGCTCGCGATCACCCTCGGACAGGCGCATCAGACCCCGCACGATCGCGCCCTCGTCCGGGGTGTCGCCGCCGGGGGTCTCGACGTGCCACTCGTTGGCCGCGACGCCGTCGACGGTGCGCACCAGGGCCGAGCGCACGATGTGCCCCTGCGCGGCGAGCAGACCCGCGGTGTCGGCGAAGAGCCCGAGCCGGTCGCGGTCGTGCACCTCGATGCGGTGCGCTCCCCCGAGCGGGGTGACCACCACGTGCGGCTGCCCGATGACGATCTTGTTCTGGATCTCCTCCGAGACGGGCTCGGCGTCGCGGTGGCCCTCGACCGGTGCCGCTCCGAGCTCCATGGCCGCGCGGGCCGTGGTGACGAGCTTGTCGAGCAGGCTGGCCCGCCAGTCGGTCCACGCCGCAGGTCCGGCGGCGCTCGCGTCGGCCTCGGTGAGTGCGCGCAGCAGGTCGAGGGTGTCGACCGAACCGCCGCAGGCGTCCGAGACCGCCGCCAGGGTCTGGGGGTCCTCGCAGTCGCGCCGGGTGGCGAGGTCGATGAGGGTCAGGTGCTCGCGCACCAGCGAGACGACCAGCTCGCGGTCGGCGTCAGGCACCCCGAAGCGCCGCAGCACCGTGTCGGCGATCGGCGCCCCGGTCTCGGAGTGGTCGCGCGACCCGGCGATCTTGCCGATGTCGTGCAGCAGCGCGGCCAGCATCAGCAGGTCGGGCCGAGCCACCTCGCGCAGCAGCCCGCTGGCCCGCACCACGGTCTCGATCAGGTGCCGGTCGACCGTGTGCCGGTGCACGGCGTTGCGCTGCGGACGGCTGCGGACGGCACGCCACTGCGGGATCCAGCGCTCCACGACTCCGGCGAGGTCGAGGCCCTCCCAGACCGAGACGAGCCCGGGGCCGGTCGCCAGCAGGTCACCGAGGATCGCGAGCGCCTGATCGGGCCAGGGGTCGGGCAGCGGCGGGCAGCTGCTCGCGAGGTTGGCCAGGGTGGTCGGGGCGATGGTGACGCCGTTGCGGGCGGCGACCAGGGCCGCGCGCAGCACCAGCAGCGGGTCGGTCGACGGGTCGACGCCCGCGCCGAGCACGGCCTCCCCGTCGTGCAGGTAGAGGCCGTAGCCCAGCGGCACCAGCTTCGGGCGCCTGGGGCCGACCCGCAGGGTGCGGGCCCGCTGCGACTGCGAGGCCCGACGCAGGGTGCCGTCGAGGGCGTAGGCGATGGTGCGGGCCGACGACGAGACGTCGGTCAGCAGCAGATCCGCGTCGCTGTAGCCGAGCAGGGCCGCCGCGGCGTCGTGGTCCTCACGACCCAGCCGGTCGCGGCCGCGGCCGGTGACGACGTGGATGGCGTCGCGCACGTCGAGCAGCTGGGCATAGGCGGTGTCGACGGCTCCGTGGGGCCGGTCGGCCAGCCAGGCGGCCGTCAGAGCCCGCAGGAGGGCCATGTCGCGCAGACCCCCGCGCGCCTCCTTGAGGTCGGGCTCGATCAGGTGCGCCAGGTCGCCCTGGCGCGCGTGCCGCGCGACGATGCTCTCCTGCAGCTGGGGCAGCCGGGTGCGGGCGTTGGCGCGCCAGTCGTGACCGACGGTCGACCGGGCGGCGTTGACGACGTCCTGGTCACCAGCGACGTAGGTGATGTCGAGCAGGCCGACGGCGGCCGACAGGTCGGCGCCGGCGACGGTGCGGCACTGGTTGACCGTGCGCACGCTGTGGTCGAGCTTCACCCCCTGGTCCCAGATGGGGTACCACAGGCGATCGGCGAGGGCGTTGAGGTCCTGGCCGCTGAGCGCCCGCGTCTGGTGCAGGAGCACCAGGTCGTAGTCGCTGAGGGGCCCACCGTCGCGGCGGGCCAGGGAGCCCACGGCGGCGAGGGCGACCCCGGGGGCGACGCGCCCGTCGGTGGCGTGGCCCCACAGCTCGGTCAGCCAGGTGTGGCCGAAGTCGGCCAGGGCTACCCGCCGCACCTCGCCGGCGCCCGGAGCAGCAAAGCTCCGGGTGCCGGCGAGGTCGAGCCGTCGAGCGGTGACGTCGGTCATCATGCGTCCTCCGTCCCCTGTCGGGACTCGTCTCGGCAGTGGGTGGTGATGGTGCGTGGCCGTCGGGCTGCGATCAGAGAGCGTCGTGCCCACGCTCTCCGGTGCGCACCCGCACGACGTCGTCGACCGGGGTGGACCAGATCTTGCCATCGCCGATGCGCCCGGTCTGGGCGGCCTTGAGGACGACGTCGATGACACTGCCGGCGTCGAGGTCGTCAACCAGGACCTCGACGCGCACCTTCGGGACGAAGTCGACGGTGTACTCGGCGCCGCGGTAGACCTCGCTGTGTCCGCGCTGCCGGCCGTAGCCACTGGCCTCGCTGACGGTCATGCCCGAGATGCCGTAGGCCTCGAGGGCCTCCTTCACCTCGTCGAGCTGGTGGGGCTTGATGATGGCCGTGATGAGCTTCATGCCTGGGCTCCTTGCTTGTCGGTGACGGGCAGGCCAGCCGGTGGGGCGTGCGTACCGCCGGTGAAGGGGCCGGTGCGGGTCCCGGCGAAGCTGGCCAGGTCGTAGCCGGTCTCCGCGTGCTCGCCGAGGTCGATGCCACTGACCTCGTCCTCCTCGCTGATGCGGAAGCCCATCGTCTTGTGGATCACGAAGCCGATGACGAAGGTGATGACGAAGGAGTAGACGAGGACGAACAGCGCCCCCTGGGTCTGGGCCCAGAGCTGGCTGAGGCCTCCGCCGTAGAAGAGGCCGGGGTTGGTGGCGTCGCCGGTCGGGCTCCCCGTGGTGGAGAAGAGACCGATCAGCAGGGTGCCGACGAGACCGCCGACCAGGTGGACACCGACGACGTCGAGGCTGTCGTCGTAGTTGAAGCGGAACTTCAGCCCGACCGCGAGGGCACAGACGACACCCGCGACGAGCCCGACGATCAGGGCACCGATCGGGTCGACGGTGGCACAGGCCGGGGTGATGGCGACCAGCCCGGCGACGACGCCCGACGCCGCACCGAGTGAGGTGGCGTGCCCGTCGCGGATCTTCTCCGTGATGAGCCAGCCGAGCATGGCTGCGGCCGTGGCGCCGAGGGTGTTGACCCAGACCCCGGCGGCGAGCGAGCCGGCACTCAGGGCTGAGCCGGCGTTGAAGCCGAACCAGCCGAACCACAGGATCCCGGCGCCGATCATGACCAGCGTCAGGTTGTGCGGCCGCATCGGGTCCTTCTTGAAGCCGATGCGCCTGCCCAGGACCAGCGCGAGGGCGAGCCCGGCGATGCCGGCGTTGATGTGGATGGCCGTGCCACCGGCGAAGTCGTAGGCCCCGACGCCCCCGAAGAGGAGGCTGCCCGCCCCGTCGGCCGAGTCGGCGTTGGCGATGAAGCCACCGTTGCCGTCAGAGGCGTACCCGTTGAAGGCGAAGACCCAGTGCGCGGCCGGGTAGTAGACGAGGGTGGACCAGGCGATGGTGAAGACGATCCAGGCGCTGAACTTGGCCCGGTCGGCGATCGCACCGCTGATCAGGGCCACGGCGATGATCGCGAAGACCACCTGGAAGGCGACGAACGCCGCCGCCGGGAGGCCGCCCGCCGCCGGCGTGCCTGCTGCTGCGTCGGCTGGGACGAAGCCGAGGATCTTGCCGTAGGTGTCCTTCAGACCGAAGTAGTCGAAGGGATTGCCGAGGAGTCCGCCGCCCACGTCGGACCCGAAGGTCTCGCTGTAGCCCCAGAGGATCCAGGTGACGCCGACCGTGCCCATGCTGATGAAGGACATCATCATCATGTTCAGCACGCTCTTGGTGCGGACCATGCCCCCGTAGAAGAGGGCGAGCCCAGGAGTCATGAACAGGACCAGGGCAGCTGCTGCAAGCACCCAGGCCGTGTTCCCGCTGTCGGTGAACGGCTCGTCGGCCGCCAGGAATAGTGCGCTCATGGGCCGTAACTTTCTCGTTGACGGGTTTCGCATCGTCGCCCGTCCGGTTACGGACGTGTAAGCAGTTCGCGCCGCGTGTGACGATCACGTTGCCGATCGGCCTCGGAGGCGTTTCCGCCACCTCACCGTCGACGCGCCCGCCTCCCTGCACGAACGGGCACCCACGGGCTGACACCATCGCCGTATGCCGCCCGGTGCCCCGTCGTCCTCGGACCCTCACGTCCGTCGTCTCGCCCGCGCCGTCCTGATGCCGGGGTTCGTCGGCCTGACGGCGCCCGACTGGCTGCGCCGGGAGGTCGACCGCGGGCTGGGCGGCGTGCGCCTCGTCGCCGACAACGTCGGCACCGACGTGGCGGCCCTCACCTGGGACCTGCACGGCATCCGGCCCGACCTGGTGGTCTCCAGCGACGAGGAGGGCGGCGAGGTCACCCTGCTCGACGCCGCGCGCGGGTCGGCCTGGCCGACCCACGGCGCCCTCGGTCGGGTGGACGACGTCGTGGCCACCGGCGCCGTCGCCGCCGGCATCGGTCGCCGGTGCCGTGACCAGGGCATCGACCTGGCGCTGGCCCCGGACGTCGACCTGGTCTCCGACGCCGACAACCCGGTCACCGGGCTGCGCTCCTTCGGCGCCGACCCCGCCCTCGTCGCCCGCCACGCCGTCGCGTTCGTCGCGGGCATGCAGGGGCTGGGAGTCGCCGCGTGCGCCAGGCACTTCCGCGGCCACGGTGGCTCGCCCGCCGACTCCTCCCCCGAGACGACGGACCACGACCTCGACCCCCTCGACGCCGTGATCAGCGCCGGCGTGCGCGCCGTCCTGGCCACTCAGGCCGGCGTCGGCGAGGGGGAGCACGGGATGGCGACCCTCAGCCCCGAGGTCCTGGAGGTCCTGCGCGGCGACCTCGGCTTCAGCGGCCTGGTGGTCTGCGACGCCGTCGACCTGCCGGCGAGCGCGAGCCTGCTCGGACGCGGCCCGGGTGCCGCGGCGGCCCTGGCCGCTGGCGTCGACCTCGTGGGCGTCAGCCACCCGCACCACCCGACGCCCGACGACGACGAGGCCGCCTTCCACGAGGTGCACGGCGCGGTCCTCGCCGCCGTGGACTCCGGTGCCCTGCGGGTCGACCGGCTCGAGGAGGCAGCCCGCCGAGTGGCCGAGCTGGCCTGGTGGGTCGGTGAGAGCCGCGCAGCGGCCCTCGCGGTCGACGCCGGCCCGAGCGCCGCCGACGCCCACCGAGCCGCTGAGCACGTGGCCCGGGCCGCGCTGGTCTCGCACCAGGTGCTGCCCCTGACCCGTGAGGTGCACGTGGTCGACCTGCGCGACGCCCCGGCTCCGGCGTCCGGACCACGGCCGTCCTGGGTGCTCTCCGAGCTGACCCGGGCCCGCCCGCGGCTGCACCTCCACCCGGTCGGCGCCAGCCCTGAGCCCCTGCACGCGGTCAGTGCGGCGCTCGCGTCAGCGAGCGACGCCGACGTCGTCGTGCTGGTCGGCAGTCTCCACCGCTCACCCGGAGCAGCGCACCGCCTCGCACGCGTGCTCGGCGCACGACCCGACGCACTCGTCCTCAGCACCGGGCTGCCGGACGACCGGGACCCGCTCGGAGCGCACTGGGTGCGCACCTGGGGCGACACCCCATCGGCAGGTCGGGCGGTGACGTCCTTGGTCTTCCCGGGCCGGTGAGGGGCTGGCCTGAGCGACCCGAGGTGGGACGAGCAGCAGACCACCGCGCTACCGTGAGGTATGACGAGCGAGACCGGCCCAGCGACGGCCCCCTCTGCGGTGCCGGAGTTCGACGACCCTGACCTGGTGGAGCGGCTGGTGCAGCTGGGTGGACCAGCGCTCGACCACCTGTCGTTCGGCGTGATCGGCTTCGACTCCGAGGACCTCGTCGTGGTCTACAACGCCTACGAGTCGACCCGCGCCGGGATCGGCCCCGACCGCGTCCTCGGGCGCAACATCTTCATCGAGGTCGCTCCCTGCACCAACAACTTCCTCGTCGCCCAGCGCTTCGTCGACGAGCCCGACCTCGACGAGCAGCTCGACTACGTCTTCACCCTGCGGATGCGGCCCACCCCCGTCAGGCTGAGGCTGGTGGCCCGCCGGGGTCACCCGCTGCGGTACATGCTGGTGCGCCCGGCGTGAGCACCAGTGCGTCGGAGAGCATCAGCGGCCCTACCTACGAGGACCTGCTCCAGTTTCTCTACGTCGTGCCCGTCGGCATGATCCAGTGCGACGAGTCGGGGCTCGTCGAGCTGATCAACCCCGCGGCGACCCGCCTGCTCGCGCCGGCGATGGAGCAGAACGACCTGATGGCGGTCTTCCCGCTGCTCTCGCGGCTGTGTCCTGCCCTGTGGCGTGACCTGACCACGCCACCCTTCACGGTCGGGCCGATCGGCGGCACCCAGCGCTACCTGGCGATCACGAGCGCGACGCGCGACCTCCACGTCGAGTTCGTGGCCGTCAGGGTCAGTGCCGGCCGACTCATGCTGGTGGTGCTCGACGTGACCCTCGAGGGCCAGTTCATCGAGCACGAACGAGCCCAGATGACCGATCTCAACCACGCCGTGGTGCAGGGTCTCGTCGCGGCCGAGACCGCCCTGGGGCTCGGAGACATCGAGCGGGCGCGCCACCACGTCTCGCGGTCGGCCGACGCCGGTCGCGCCTGGCTCGGACGGCAGCTGGAGCTGCTCGGTGGGCACGTCCCGTCGGATGGTCTCGACCTCGTGCGGTCCGACTGGGACGAGCAGCACTCGGGTCGCCCCGAGTGAGGGTGCCGAGAGCCGACGCACCCAGTGGGGACCTGCCTCGCCGGCTGAGCCACCCGACGTGACCGCCGACGACAGGCTCCCCGCTCCGCTGACGGACGAGGACCTCCTGCAGTTCCTCTACCTGATGCCGGTCGGCGTCATCCAGTGCGACGAGGACGGACGCGTGGGGCTGGTCAACGCCGCCGCGGCTCGTCTCCTCGCCCCGGCTCTGGGCGACGCGGACCTGCATGACCTCTACCCGGTCCTCGCCGACCTGTGCCCCGACCTCTACGCGAGCCTCGTCGACGGCGGTCACGAGCTCGGCCCGATCGGCATGACCAGGCGCTTCCTCGCCACCACCAGCGTCGAGCACGATCTGCACGTCGAGCTGTCTGCCGTCAGGGTCCAGCCGGGGCTCATCATGGTGGTGATCCTCGATCGCACGCTCGAACGTCAGCTGATGGAGCACGAGCGGACACAGCTGACGGATCTCGACACCGCGGTGGTGCAGGATCTCGTGGCTGCCGAGACGGCGCTCAGCATGGGAGACATGGACATGGTCCGGCTGCACGTGATGCGCTCGGCGGATGCCGGTCGGGCCTGGTTGGGGCGGCAGCTCGAGCGGCTCGACCGGGAGCCCGCCCAGAGCCCCACCGCCCAGCCCGCTCCCCGGTCGCCCCAGCCAGCGGGGGGGCCGGGCACGACCGTGCTGATCGCCGACGACTCACACGAGCTGCGCACCATCCTCGAGATCCTGCTGACTGACGACCCACCGGGCTGGGTCGTGACGGGGATGGCGGTCAACGGCCAGGAGGCCATCGAGCAGGCTGCGGCTCTCTCACCCGACCTCGTCCTGCTCGACGTCTCGATGCCGGTGATGGACGGGCTCAGCGCCCTGCCCGCCATTCGGCGCGACGCGCCGCAGACCACGGTCATCATGGTCAGCGCCTTCCCCGCGAGCCAGCTGCGTCAGCAGGCGATGGACGCCGGGGCGGCCGGGTTCATCGACAAGACGCGGCTGGCCGAGGATCTCGTCCCGGCGATCGAGCGCATCCTGCGGGGCGAGCCCGAGGGGTCGTGAGGTGCCCGACACCGCGCCCGGCCCGGTTGTGAGAGCACCGGCACCCATCCCGCGGGACGGGTGCCGGTGCGCTGACTGATGATTGAAGGGTGAGCATCGCCCTGCCGACCTTCGACACCGTCACCCGTCCCGCCCGCACCCGTCTCGCCGAGACGCTGCGCGACAGGGTCGCCGGCGACGAGACGACCGACCGTGACGCGCGGGCAGCGGCCATCTGGCTGGCCGAGGGTGAGCGCTGGTTCAGCTCGGACGACCCGATCTGGCGGGTGCACGAGGATGCCGCGATGTTCGTCGGCGGCATCCGGGCGCTGCTGCTCCAGTCGCTCCACCCCCTGGCCATGGCCGGCGTCGCGGGGCACTCCGGATACAAGTCCGACCCGTGGGGCCGGCTCCAGCGCACGTCGGAGTACATCGCGGCGACCACGTTCGGCACGGTCGAGGTCGCCCAGGGCGCCATCGACAAGGTCCGCGGCATCCACGAGCGGGTGCGGGGCAAGGCCGCCGACGGCCGTCCGTATGCCGCCTCCGACCCCCACCTGCTGGCGTGGGTGCACGCCGCCGAGGTCGAGAGCTTCCTGGCCTCGCACCAGCGGCACGGCGCGTTGCCGCTGAACGCCCGGGACGCCGACCTTTACGTCGCCCAGTCGGCCCGCTCGGCCACCGCCCTGGGGGTGCGGAACGCCCCGCACACGGTGGCCGAGCTGGAGGTCCAGCTCGCGGCCTACCGCCGTGAGCTCGTGGCGTCACCCGAGGCGCACGAGACCGCCCGCTTCCTTCTCCTGCAGCCGCCCGTCTCCGGTGTCAGCCGCGTCGGCTACGGCGTGCTCGCGGCCGGCGCGGTCGCCCTGCTGCCGGTGTGGGCCAAGGCGATGCTGCGCCTGCCCGCCCTGCCGATCACCGAGCGCCTGGTCACCCACCACGTGGCGGGGCTCGGGGTCGACACGATCCGCTGGGCCCTGACCGGCCCGGGCAACCCCCGCGTCGCCGCGAGCTGAGCCCTCGCGGACGCTCGGGGGACACCCCGCACGACGATGTTTACCTCGTGGCCACCCGCCACCTCTAGGGTCGGGTCATGACGACCGCGGAGGGCCACGCCAGTCTCCACCTCGACGTCCACTCGCTCGCGGCGGGCCGGGTGCCCGAAGGCTTCACCGTCATCGACGACGACGACGACGACCCGATCCTCCTCGGACCCGACGGGCAGCCGGTCGAGACCTGGCGCGAGGGCTACCCCTACGACGAGCGGCTCGACCGCGAGGTCTACGACCACGAGAAGCGGCGCCTGCAGATCGAGATGCTCAAGCTCCAGACGTGGGTCAAGGACGAGGGCCGGCGCATCGTGCTCCTGTTCGAGGGCCGCGACGCCGCCGGCAAGGGTGGCACGATCAAGCGCTTCACCGAGCACCTCAACCCCCGCGGGGCCCGGGTCGTCGCCCTCGACAAGCCGAGTGAGCGCGAGCGCAGGCAGTGGTACTTCCAGCGCTACGTCGCGCACCTGCCCACCGCCGGTGAGATCGTGCTCTTCGACCGGTCGTGGTACACGCGGGCCGGGGTCGAGCGGGTCATGGGCTTCGCCACCCCGCAGCAGTGCGCCGACTTCTACAAGCAGGCACCGGCCTTCGAGAAGCTGCTCGTCGCCGACGGCGTCGACGTCGTGAAGTTCTGGTTCTCCGTCTCCCGGTCCGAGCAGATGACCCGCTTCACGATCCGGCTGGTCGACCCGGTGCGGCAGTGGAAGCTCTCGCCGATGGACCTGCAGTCGCTCGACAAGTGGGACCAGTACACCGAGGCGAAGGAGAAGATGTTCCGCCGCACCGACACGTCTCGCTCCCCGTGGACGGTGGTCAAGAGCAACGACAAGAAGCGGGCCCGGCTCGAGGCCATGCGGCACGTGCTCGCCCGCTTCGACTACCCCGGCAAGGACGTCGACCTGGTCGGGGTGCCCGACAGCCAGATCGTCGGTGCGGCCGCCGACCTCTTCCCCGGGGAGACCGACCCCAACGCCTTCTGACTCCTCCCCGCGACATCCGGGTCGACCGGGCCCTTCGCCCCCACGGGCGCGCCCTCACCCCCGGTGCAGGCGCACCATCCGTCGGCCGAACCAGCTCGGGCCACCGGTCGTCTCCACGCCGTCGGGGCCGAACCCGTTGCGGCGGTAGAAGGACGCCGCTCGCGCGTTGCCGTCGACCAGCCACAGGTACGCCGCGCGGTCACCGACGGCGGTGTCGAGCAGCGCCTGCCCCACGCCGCTCCCGAGGGCCGACGGTCGGGAGTAGAGCTTCTCCAGCTGGAGCGACGTGCTCGGTGGTGGGAGGCCGCGCTCGCCCTCCCACCGCGTCGGGGCGGTGCTCACCTGGGCCACCGCCACGACGAGACCGTCGGCCTCGGCGACCCACCCGCGGGTGGGGGCCTCGGGGTCGGGGTCGAAGCTCGCCCGCTTGTCGTCCACCAGCTCGGACTCACGCCCCCGCTGCAGCGGGCCGAACTCCGCTGGCATCAGGACGGCGTACGCCGCCTCGAGGGCGTCGAGGTAGCACGCGACCCAGGCCCGTGCGTCAGCCGGTGCGGCGCGTCGTACGGTGAGTGCGGGCTGGCCCACTCAGCCGACGATGGCGTCGACGAACGCCTTGGGGTCGAAGGGCGCGAGGTCGTCGGGGCCCTCGCCGAGGCCGACGAGCTTGACCGGCACCCCGAGGGCGCGTTGCACGGCCACGACGATGCCGCCCTTGGCGGTGCCGTCGAGCTTGGTGAGCACGATGCCGGTGACCTGCACCGCCTGGCTGAAGACCTCGGCCTGGCGCATGCCGTTCTGCCCGGTCGTCGCGTCGAGCACAAGAAGCACCTCGTCGATTGGCTGGAGCTTCTCGATGACGCGCTTGATCTTGCCGAGCTCGTCCATCAGCCCGACCTTGTTGTGCAGTCGACCGGCGGTGTCGATGATGACGACGTCGGCCTCGAGCTCGGTGGCCGCCCGCACGGCGTCGAACGCGACCGCCGCGGGGTCGGCACCCTCGCGGTCGGAGCGGATGGTGGGCACGCCGACCCGGCCCCCCCAGGTCTCGAGCTGGTCGGCGGCAGCGGCGCGGAAGGTGTCGGCCGCGCCGAGCACGACGTCACGGTCCTCGGCGACCAGCACCCGGGCCAGCTTGCCGACCGTGGTGGTCTTGCCCGTGCCGTTGACGCCGACGACGAGCACGACGGCGGGCCGGTCGTCGACCCGCGAGGAGGCGATACGCCGGTCCATGTCGGGGCCGACGAGCTCGAGCAGGTCGGCCCGCAGCCAGGCCTTGACGGTCTCCTCGTCGGTGGAGCCACTGCCGTCGACCTTGAGCTTGGTGCGGAGACGGTCGACCAGCTCGGTCGCCGCCTCCACACCGAGGTCAGCGCCGATGAGGGTGTCCTCGACCTCTTCCCAGGCGGCCTCGTCGAGGGTGCCGCGCGAGAGCAGGCCGAGCAGGACGTTGCCGATGGCGGAGTTGCTGCGGGCCAGGCGGGCGCGCAGCCGAGCGAGGCGCCCGCGGGCCGACTCGGGCCGCTCGATGGCCGGGGCGGGCTCAGGCTCGACCAGCGTGTCGTCATCCGGGTCGGGGGTGGTCCCAGACCCCGGGGCGGTGAGGACGGAACCCTCGTCGGCCCGGTCGGTGACGTCGGCAGCGGGTGGCCGCTGCTCGACGGACGAGGAGGCCGGGGTGGTCGGCGGCAGCTCCGTCGTGCGGCCGGCCCGGCCACGGACGAAGCCGACGACAGCGGTGACAGCCACCGCCGCGATGACGACGACGAGGGTGATGACTTCCCAGAGTTGATCCAGCACGTCGATCATCCTGTCACGGCCCGACGACCCCCCGGAGCGCGTCAGACGGTGTCGTCGTCCTTGCGCGAGAGCACGCCGCTCGTGCGGTCCTTCGTCGCCACGGCGGCGTCCCTGACCTTGTCGAAGACCTCCCCACCACGGGGCGAGAGGATGTCGCGGCCCTCGCGACGGGCGGGCATGGCGACGACGGCGACCACGGCCGAACCCAGCGCGACGCAGAGGACGAGGGAGATGACGAGAACGAGCATGCCTCTAGGCTCGCACACCAGGCCGGACAAGTCCGACACGGCACGCTGCGGACGGGCGTCAGAAGGTAAAGGTCGCCACCGTCGCCCGCAGGTCGGTGGACAGCCGGGCCAGCTCCGACACCGAGACGCCCATCTCGCCCAGCACCCGCGTGCTGGTGTCGACCGACTCGGCGACGCCCGTGATCGTTCGGGCGATCTCGGTGGACCCCGTGGCGACCTCGCGCACGCCGCGCGACATCGCGGCCCCGGTCGCCGTCTGCTGCTCGACGGCGGCCGCGATGGTGGCCTGGCTGTCGTTGAAGGTGGCGATGATCGCCGAGATCTCGCCGATCGCCTCGACGGCTCCCGAGGTGTCGCCCTGGATGGCCTGGACCCGGCGGGCGATGTCCTCGGTGGCCCGGGCCGTCTCCTGCGCGAGCTCCTTGACCTCGCTGGCCACGACGGCGAAGCCCTTGCCGACCTCGCCGGCCCGGGCCGCCTCGATCGTGGCGTTGAGGGCCAGCAGGTTGGTCTGCTCGGCGATCGAGGTGATGACCTTGACGACGTTGCCGATCTCCGCCGAGCTCACCCCCAGCCTCGTCACCCGCTCGTTGGTGGTCGCGGCCACGCCGGCGGCCCGTCCGGCCACCCGGGTCGCCTTATCGACGTTGAGCGCGATCGCCTCGATCGAGGCGGCCCACTGCTCGGCGCCGGCCGCCACCGTCTGCACGTTGCCGCTCACTTGCTCGGCCGACGCGGCAACCCCCTCCGCCCGGGTGCTGGTCGCCTGCGAGGCCGCCGACACCTCCACCGTCGCGGCCGCCAGGTCCTGTGCGGCCCGGGCGACGGTGTCGGCGGTCCCCAGGACCACCGAGAGGGTCTCTCGCAGTGACGTCTGGGCGGTGGCCAGGGCGCTGGCGAGCTGGCCGGCCTCGTCGCGGCTCGTGACCTCGGCGACGACGGTCAGGTCGCCCGCAGCCATCGCCGTGAGAGCCGCGACGCACCGGCGCAGCGGACGCACGACCGAACGCGTGACGAGCAGCCCGAGCACGACGGCCAGGGCGACCGCCAGCGCGCTGACCACCAGGACCGTCAGGCGCGCGTTCGAGGCGGCGTTCGCAGCGTCGCCGTCCAGGCGCGCGATCCGCGACTCGACCTGCCGCTGGAGAGCGGAGGTGGAGTCGAGCAGGGCGCTCCAGGCGGTGTCCAGGGCGCCGTTGAGCAGGTCGTAGGCCTGCGACATCGAGGCCGGTGTCGCCTCCCGGATGAGCGTCAGCATGCGGTCGGTGACGCTGAAGTAGGCACTCCACTGGCCCCGGACGGCGGCCAGCACGCCCTGCTCCTTGGGGCTGAGGGACCGGGCTGCGATCTGGTCGAGCAGGGTGAAGCCGGCCGCGCGCGACTTGTTGAGCCCGACGAGGTTGTAGGCGTCGGGCGCCACCGCCTTGGCCTCCCCCTCGACGACGGCCTGGGCGTAGATGTAGCCCTGCCACCCGCTCACGTCGGCGTCGAGGTAGCGCATCTGCACGACGTCGTCGCGCAGGTGGTGCAGCTGGGCGGTCTCCTGGGCGACGGAGCTCTGATGCGACGAGCCGACCACTCCCGTGGCCGCGATGACGGCCAGGAGCAGGCAGAGCACGGCGAAGGCCGCACCCAGACGGCGGCCGATGGGCAGGTCGGACAGGAGACGGCGCACGGGGCAGACAACCTTGGAGTAGGACGGACGCTCTTGCTCCCGCAGCATCGGCGTCCCCGCCGGTCACCTGAAGGATTCTCGCGCCGCCGAGCCTCGTCGTCGACAGCCCTTCACACGGGCCGGTGCTCCGCGGCAGGCTCCGGGACGACGTCGCGCATCCGCTGCGACACGACGGTGGTCACGCCGTCGCCGCGCATGGTCACGCCGTAGAGCGCGTCGGCGATCTCCATCGTCTTCTTCTGGTGGGTGATGACGATCAGCTGGCTCGAGTCGCGCAGCTCCTCGAAGAGGGTGATCAGGCGACCGAGGTTGGCGTCGTCGAGCGCCGCCTCGACCTCGTCCATGATGTAGAACGGCGACGGCCGGGCCTTGAAGATGGCCACGAGCAGGGCCACCGCCACGAGCGAGCGCTCACCACCCGACAGCAGCGACAGGCGCTTGATCTTCTTGCCCGGCGGGCGGGCCTCGACCTCGAGCCCGGTGGTCAGCATGTTGTCGGGGTCGGTGAGCAGCAGCTTGCCCTCGCCGCCGGGGAAGAGCCGGGCAAAGACCCGTTCGAACTGCACCGCCGTGTCAGCGAACGCCTCGGCGAAGACCTTCTCGACCCGCTCGTCGACCTCGCGCACGATGTCGAGCAGGTCGCGCTTGCTGGCCTTGAGGTCCTCGAGCTGGGTGGTGAGGAACGTGTGCCGCTCCTCGAGGGCGGCATACTCCTCCAGCGCCAGCGGGTTGATCCGCCCCAGGGCACCGAGCTTGCGCTCGGCCGAGCGCAGCCGCTTCTCCTGCTCGGCACGCACGAAGGGCACCGGCTCTGCCGCCTCCATCGCCGCACGGTCCTCGCCGGAGGCCGTCGGGTCGACGACCACTGGCACCAGCGTATGGGGGCCGTACTCCTCGATGAGCACCTCAGGATCAGTGCCGAGCTCCTCGACGGCGCGCATCTCGAGCTGCTCGATGCGCAGCCGCTGCTGGGCCCGGGCGACCTCGTCGCGGTGGACCGAGTCGGTGAGCTGGCGCAGCTCCTCCGCCAGCACGGCCATCTCTCGCCGCACCACCGCCAGGTCCGCCTCGCGTTGCGTGCGGGCCGCCTCGGCCCGCCGGCGGTGCGTGTCGGCGCGTTCCGCCGCGACCCCCAGCTGCTTCGCCGCATAGGTCGCACCGACCCTCACCGCCTCGGCCACCTGCGCCTCGCGTCGGCGCCGCTCACGGCGGGCCGCCTGCTTCTCGCGGGCCGCGAGCTCAGCGACCGCCGACGCCTCGAGGGCGTCACCACGATCCTTGAGGGCGCGGGCTCGCTCCTCGCGGGTGCGCAGGCCCAGCCGGACCTCCATCTCGTGGGTGCGGGCCGTGGTCGCCGCCCTGTCGAGCCGGTCACGCTCGCCCGTGTCGACGTCCTCGTCGGAGTCGCCGACGTGGGCCGCCGCCTGGAGGCGAGCGGTCAGCGCGTCGTGCTCGGCGACGTTGGTCGCCAGGGTCTGCTCCGCCGTCGCGATCGCGGCCGAGGTGCGCTCGGCCTCGTTGCGGGCACTGCGCGCAGCGACCCCGAGCGCGCCGAGCTTCTCGGCGACCGCCGACATCCGGGCGTCGGAGTCGTGGAGCCGCTCGAGGGCACCCTCGACGGCCTGGGCCGCCTCGGTGGCCCCACGCTGCGCCATCGCGAGAGCGAAGCGGGCCTGCTCACCGCGGTGGGTCGCCTCGGTGACCTCCTCGCGGGCAGCGTCGAGCGCCGCCTGGATCTCGAGCAGGCTGGGCGCCGCAGCGCTGCCGCCGCGCACCCACCCGGGCGCGAGCACGTCACCGTCGGGCGTGACCGCCGTGACGCCGTCACCCCGGCGGACGAGGTCGGCCGCCGACGCGGTGTCGGGGGCCAGAGCGACCCGGTCGAGCAGGTGCTCCAGGGCCGGACGCAGGTCGTCCGGGCAGGTGACGACCTCGTGGGCCCAGCGCAGCCCGGCCGGCAGCGACGGCAGCGAGGGCCACGACGAGGGGTCGGACGGCGGGGCGGTCGCGCCGACGAGCATCGCGGCTCGGCCGAGGTCGTCACGCCGCAGGGTGGCGAGGGCCTCGACGGCTCCGTCGATCGTGCCGAGCACGAGGGCATCGGCGGCCCAGCCGAGGGCGGCCGCCACGGCAGCCTCGTGACCGGCGTCGACCTGGACGAGGGCGGCGACCGAGCCGGCGACGGTGTGCCGGCCCTCGTGCGCGGCCAGCAGGGCCGCTGCACCGTCCTTGCGGCGCAGGCTCATCTCCAGGGCGTCGATGCGGGCCGCCCCCGACTGGCGGTCGCGCTCGGCGGTGCGCTCCTTCTCGCGCAGCTCCTCGACCTCGACCTCGAGGCGTTCGTGCTCGGCGGCGGCCGCCTCGTAGACCGCGTCGAGCCCCTCCTCGCCCTCCTCCTCGACGGCGATCGACGCCTCGAGGGCGGCGAACTCGCGCTCGGCGTCGGCGGCTCGGGTGGTGGACGCCTCGACCCCGGCTCGGAGCCGGTCGATCTCGGACTGGCCGGCCTCGATGCGCGAGGCCTTCGCGCCGACCTGGCCCTGCAGCCGCGCCAGACCCTCGCGGCGGTCGGCCACCGCCCGGGTGACCCGGGCCAGCCGCTGCTGCTCGGCGGCATACCGCTGCTCGGCCTCTCCGCGGGCGACGACGGCGGCCTCGAGGGCCGCCCCAGCGGCGGTGATCTCGCCGACGAGGGTCGCGTGCTGCGTCTGCAGGTCGGCGGCCTGCGCCCGCAGCAGCTCGGGGTCGCGGGTCGAGGCCCCCCCGTCGTCGGCGTCGTCCTGCGAGAGCAGCCGCACCCGGTCGGTCGCCACGGTGCGGGTGGCCGCCAGGCGCTCGGTCAGGCGCGAGAGGGAGTAGAAGCGGTCCTGCGCGCGTGACAGCTCGGGTCGTGCGGCGTCGGCGTCGCCCTCGAGCTGGGCCAGACGGCCGGCGAGGTCGGCGAGCGCGGCCTCGACCTCGGTGCGGCGGGCGAGCAGGGAGGTCTCGTCGGCCACCTCCTGCTCGACCGTGGAGGTCAGCTGCACGAGGTCGTCGGCGAGCAGGCGCAGGCGGGCGTCGCGAGCGTCGGCCTGCACGACCGCGGCGCGGCGGGCGGTCTCGGCCTGACGACCGAGAGGGCCGAGCTGGCGTCGGATCTCCGACGTGAGGTCGCCCACGCGCAGGAGGTTGGCCTCCATCGACTCCAGCTTGCGCAGCGCGCGCTCCTTGCGCTTGCGGTGCTTGAGGACGCCAGCGGCCTCCTCGATGAAGCCGCGCCGCTCCTCGGGGGTGGCCCGCAGCACGGTGTCGAGCTGTCCCTGACCGACGATCACGTGCATCTCGCGGCCGATGCCGCTGTCGGAGAGCAGCTCCTGCACATCGAGCAGCCGGCAGCCCGTGCCGTTGATCGCATACTCCGAACCGCCGTTGCGGAACATCGTGCGCGAGATCGTGACCTCGCTGTAGTCGATCGGCAGGGCGCCGTCGGTGTTGTCGATCGTCAGCGTGACCTCGGCGCGCCCCAGCGGCGCCTTGCCCGTGGTGCCGGCGAAGATGACGTCCTCCATCTTGCCGCCGCGCAGCGTCTTCGCCCCCTGCTCACCCATCACCCAGGCGAGCGCGTCCACGACGTTCGACTTGCCCGAGCCGTTGGGGCCGACGATGCAGGTGATGCCGGGCTCCAGCCGCATCGTCGTCGCCGAGGCGAAGGACTTGAAACCCTTCAGCGTCAGGCTCTTGACGTACACGAGCGGGGTGACCTTCCGGCGTCGGGACAAAGCGGGCGAACGGGGGGCGGGCGGCTGCCGCAGGAGTGTGGCCACCCTACCGGCGGGCCGGGCGGGCGCCCGCCAGAGGCAGCCGGGACCGCTCTGGGACCCGAAGGTCCGGAATGCCCGGCTCCGGATGGCGGCTGCGGGGGCGGAGGGTTACGTTCGGCGAAGTCGAATCGGAGGTTCCCCACATGGTGCGCACCACTCTCGTCGCCGGCGCCGTCGCCGCAGCCCTCGCCGCAGCCCTCGCCGCCCCCGCGGCCCTCGCCGCGCCAGCCGGTGCGCGGGCCACCGCTCCACCCGGATCGGCCCCCAAGACGCCGGTGGCGGTCGGCACCGGGGGCGCGGTGGCCAGCGTCGACGTCGACGCCACCGCCATCGGTCTCGAGGTGCTCCGGGCAGGGGGCAACGCCGCCGACGCCGCCGTGGCCACAGCGGCGGCCCTCGGGGTCACCGAGCCCTTCTCGTCGGGCATCGGCGGCGGCGGCTTCCTCGTCTACTACGACGCCAGGACGAAGCGGGTGAGCACGATCGACGGGCGCGAGGCGGCCCCGGCGACCTTCACCTCCTCGACCTTCACCAAGGCCGACGGCTCCCCGCTCGACTTCACCACCACCGTCTCGTCCGGCCTGTCCGTCGGTGTGCCCGGGACCCCGGCCCTGTGGGACGTCGCGGCGAGGAAGCTCGGCACCCAGCCGCTCTCCGACCTGCTGCGCCCCGCGGAGCAGCTCGCGCGCACCGGGTTCGTCGTCGACGACACGTACCACCAGCAGACGCTGGACAACGCCGCCCGATTCGCCGGCTTCCCCGCCACGGCGAAGGTCTTCCTCCCCGGCGGCACGGCGCCCGCGGTCGGGTCGGTCTTCCGCAACCCGCAGATGGCCCGCGCCTACCAGGAGCTGCGCACGCAGGGGGTGCGCTCGATCTACGGCGGCGCCCTCGGTGCCGCGATCGTGCAGGCCGCCCGCCGGCCCGTCACCACCGACGGACGCACGGTCTATCCCGGCCAGATCACTGTGGGTGACCTGCGCGCCTACGACGCGCGAGTGCTCGAGCCGACCCGCTCGACCTACCGGCAGATGGACGTCTACGGGATGCCCGTGCCGTCGTCCGGCGGGATCACCGTCGGCGAGACCCTCAACCTGCTGCAGTCCTACGACCGTCAGAGCGGTGACCGGCTGGCCGCCGTCGACCAGGTGCAGTACCTGCACCGCTTCTCCGAGGCCAGCGCCACGGCCTTCGCCGACCGCAACCGCTGGATCGGTTCCGTGCCGAACGTGCCGGTGGGGCGGCTGCTGTCGCAGTCCTTCGCCGACGAGCGGGCGTGCACGCTGTTCGACCCGACCAAGGCGCAGCCGAGGCCGCTCCCCTTTGGCCAGCCCGACGGGTCCTACTCCTGCGACGCGGCGGCCGGGGTGATCGGCCTGCCCCGTGACGACCACGGCACGTCCCACCTGACCGTGGCGGATCGCTGGGGCAATGTCGCGTCGTACACCCTCACGATCGAGCAGACCGGCGGCTCGGGCATCACTGTCCCGGGATATGGCTTCCTGCTCAACAACGAGCTGACCGACTTCAACTTCGTGCCGGTGACCCCCGGCGTGCCGGACCCCAACCTGCCCGGCCCGGGCAAGCGGCCCCGCTCGTCGATGAGCCCGACGATCGTCACGAAGGCGGGAGTGCCCGTGCTGGCCCTCGGCTCCCCCGGCGGCGCCACCATCATCACCACCGTGGCGCAGGTGCTCACCGGCTACGTCGACCGGGGACTCTCGCTGGTCGACGCCATCGCCGCTCCTCGACTCTCGTCGCGTAACGGCACCGAACTGGCTGAGCCCGCGCTGCTGGGCAGCCCGGCGGGTGCGGGCCTGCAGGCCCTCGGCCACCAGCTGGCCTCCGTGCCCGAGATCGGCGCCGCCACGGCGATCGCTCTGGGGCCGGACGGCACGTTCACCGCGGCAGCCGAGCCGGTGCGCCGTGGTGGCGGCGCTGCCGGGGTGGTGACCCCCGCCCCCTGAGGCGGCTTGGCTCGCATACGGCTTCACGTGAAGGCGCGTGCGGGCCTCCGGGCCAGATGGCCGGCATCCGACTTCATGTGAAGGCGTATGCCGGCCAGCCCCGGCGGAGGACCCCGCTACTGGCGCGTGGCGTCGGCGATCGCGGTGTGGTGGCGGATGACCTCCTCGACCACGAAAGCGAGGAACTTCTCAGCGAAGACGGGGTCGAGGCCGGCGTCCTCGGCCAGCAACCGCAGCCGCTGGATCTGCTCCTCCTCGCGGCCGGGGTCGGCCGGCGGCAGGTGCTCGTGCGCCTTGAGGATGCCGACCTTCTGGGTCGCCTTGAAGCGCTCGGCGAGCAGGTGGATCAGGGCCGCGTCGATGTTGTCGATGCTGCGGCGCAGGGCCGACAGCTCGGGCGGCACGTCGGTCAGGTCGGAGTGAGGAGTCGACACCGCTCCACCTTAGGCGGGCCGGGACAACGAGAGCGCGAAGTCACCGGCCGGGTCGGTCCACCAGTGGCTGAGCTCGAGGCCGGCGGTGGCCAGCTCGGCCCGCACGCCCTCGCGGCGGAACTTGGTCGAGATCTCGGTGCGCATCGCCTCACCCCGGGCGAACGACACCTCGAGGTCGAGGTCGCGCACGTGCACCCGCTGGTCGCGCACGGACTCGAGGCGCATCTCGATCCACTCGTGCTCGATGTCCCAGACCGCCCGGTGGGCAAAGGCCTGCGCGTCGAAGTCGGCCCCGAGGCTGCGGTTGATGACGCGAAGCACGTTGCGGTTGAAGGCCGCCGTGACCCCGCGGGCGTCGTCGTAGGCTGCGACCAGCCGGTCGACCGGCTTGACCAGGTCGGTGCCGAGCAGGAGGTGGCCGTCGTCGCCCAACAGGTCACGCACGTCGGCGAGGAAGGTCGCTCGAGCGGCGGGGTCGAGGTTGCCGATCGTCGAGCCGAGGAAGGCGACGAGCTGTCGCGGCCGGCGTGGCACGTCCCCCAGGTGCCGCTCGAAGTCGCCCACCTCGGGGGCGACCTCGAGCCCGGGGAACTGTGCCGCGATGACGGGCGCCGCCTCCCGCAGCACGACCGGGTCGACGTCGAAGGGCACGAAGCGGGTCAGGGTGCCGGCCTCACGCAGGGCCCGCAGCAGCAGCTGCGTCTTCTCGGAGGTGCCGCTGCCCAGCTCGACCAGGCACTGCGCGCGGGTGATGGTCGCGACCTCGCCGGCGCGCTCCACCAGGATCGCCCGCTCGGCCCGCGTCGGGTAGTACTCCTCCAGCCGGGTGATCTCGTCGAAGAGCTCGCTGCCACGACCGTCGTAGAAGTACTTCGGCGGCAGCACCTTGGGGGTGCGCTGCAGACCGGCGCGCACGTCGACGGCCATCTGCTGGGACAGCTCGTCGGGGTCGAGGTGCACCGCCAGCTCGAGCTCGGCGTCGCTCGTGCCGTCGAGGTCACCGGCACTGCCACTCGGGGCAAATACGTTGACGTTGCTCATGACTCAGGCCTCCAGGGCATTCACGACGACCCCGTTCGGGGTCACCTCGACGAGGTGGTGGTCGGGCACGTCGACCCAGCGCGGGTCGTCGTCCCAGGGCTCGCTCGCGAGCGCGACGCCGTCGTCGAGCACGAGATAGCTCAGGCCGTCACCCCACGTGACGCCGAGCACACGCTCCCCGTCGGTCAGCAGCAGCGACAGGTAGGCCGCGGGGTCGAGCGCCGCGACCTCACGCACGGTCTGCGCGACCCGGTCGGGCCCGAGGGCCAGCACGTGGGCGGCGAGCAGCGCAGAGTCGACCGCCGACTCGACGTCGTGCCGTGGCGGCAGCACGGTGCGGTCGACCCGCCCGTTGTGCGAGAGCAGCCAGCGCCCGTCGGTGAAGGGGGCGGCCGCGCTCTCGTCGAGCGGCATCCCCACGGTGGCCGAGCGGACGGCAGCCAGCACGGCGCCCGAGCGCAGCACGGGAGCCACCGACGCGAAGGACGGGTCACCCCAGATCGGCTTGGCCGAGCGCCACCGCACCGGCCCGGTCGGGTCGGCGGCGTCGGGCGGGTAGAAGCCCACCCCCCAGCCGTCGGCATTGACCAGCCCTCGGCTCTGCCGCCGGGGCGCGTAGGACTGGCGCAGCAGCCCGTGCTCCGGCTCGAGCACGAGCTGCGCCAGCGACCGCGGGGCGCCCAGCCAGGCGAGGTGGCGGCACACGGCTCAGCCCTCGCCCGGTGTCGATGCTGCGTCGGGCTCGTCCCAGGCCAGCCGCAGGCCGGTGAAGATCTGCCGTCGGATCGGCAGGTCCCAGTTGCGGAACGACGGGCGGATGCTCGCTCCCCCGACCGCCCACGACCCACCCCGCAGCACGCGGAAGTCGCCGCCGAAGAAGGGAGCCGAATAGGCGGCATACAGCATGGGGGTGAAGCCGGGCCAGGGCTCGAAGCCGGACGAGGTCCACTCCCAGACGTCGCCGACCAGCTGCTCGACGCCATAGGCGGAGGCACCGGCCGGGTAGGCGCCGACGGGGGCGGGGCGCAGGGCCTCGCCGCCGAGGTTGGCCAGGGCGGGGGTCCACTCGCTGTCGCCCCAGGGCCAGCGGCGGCGGCGGCCGAGAGCCGGGTCCCAGACGCAGGCCTTCTCCCACTCCTGCTCGGTCGGCAGGCGCCCTCCGGCCCACGCGGCGAACGCCTCCGCCTCGAAGTAGTCGACGTGCTGCACCGGCTCGTCGGGGACCAGCTCCTCGAGCACGCCGAAGCGGCGGCGCGAGCCGTCACCCAGCCAGAACAGCGGGCCGGTGAGGCCCGCCTCGACGCGGTGGGCCCACCCGCGCGCCGACCACCACCGCGGCTCGTCGTAGCCGCCGGCGTCGACGAAATGCCGCCAGTCGGCGTTGGTCACCGGCACCCGCCCGAGTCGGAACGCCGGCACGTGCACCGGGTGCGCCGGCCGCTCGTTGTCGAGCGACCACGGCTCGTCGGCGGCACCGACCCCGAGGACGAAGCGACCGCCCGGCACCAGCACGGCCCCCTCACGGGTCGCTCCCGAGGGCATCGGCCGACCGGCGGGCAGCACGGTGCGGGCCGCGAGCACCGGTGCGCCGGAGCGCAGCTGGTGCGTGGCGAGCATGGTCTCGACGTGCTGCTGCTCGTGCTGCTCGACCATGACGTAGGCGAAGAGGTCGTCGTCCTCATGGCCCCGGGCGAGCGCGTCGAGGACCCGCGAGCGCACATCACGCAGGTAGGCCCGCGACTCGCGCGGGGTCATCAGGGGCAGGGTGGACCGCACGGCTCGCGGCTGCTCGAAGGCGTCGTAGAGCCGCTCGACGCTCGCCGCGAGCAGCCCCTGGGCGCTGGCGTCGCCACCGCGGAGCAGCCAGAGGTCCTCCTGCTGGCCGATGTGCGCGAGGTCCCAGACCAGCGGGCTCATCAGCACGTGGTGCTGGGTGGTGAGCTCGGGCTCGTCGAGGTCGGTGAGCCAGGTCGTACGCCGTCGTGCCGCCTCGAGACCTGCAGCGACCCCGGCGACCCGGGCGGTATCGGTGGGTGGCAGGGAGGTCATCGGTGCGCAGCCCCCGCCGCCAGGTCGTCGTCGTCATCTGGCCGGGCGTGCTCGAGCAGGACCGTGAGCGGGCCGGACCGCTCGATCTGCTCCCGCAGCAGGCTGCTGGGGCTGCGGCCCGAGGCGACGAGCTCGGCCAGGTGGCCCACCGGGGAGGCGAGCGCTGCCGGCACCCGGCGGGCGGCGACGTCGAGACAGGTCTCGAGGGCTCGCCGGACGGCCGGGTCGGCCGGCCCCAGTCGGGCGGCGGCCTCCCAGCGGTCGGCGACCGGGGCGCAGGCCTCGCGCGCGACTGCGGCGGCCTGCGGGTCGTCGAGCAGGACGGCCGCGACGGCGGCCGCGGACGGCCACCACCGGGCCGGCATCGCGTCGAGGCAACGCAGCTCGAGGTACCCGCGCGGGCGCACGGGCGGGAAGAGCGTGGTGAGGTGGTAGTCCACGTCGCGGGCCGTCGCTGGCCGGGGCAGCCCCGCGGCACCCTCGAGCCACTCCTGCAGGCTGACCCGTCGGGTGAGCGGGGTCATCCTCTCGCCCTCGTGGGCGGCCGCCACGAGCAGCAGCGGAGCCCGCATCGCGTAGTCGACCCACTCCCGCACCGGGTCGTCCGGGTCGCCTGTGGCCACGGGGTCGGTGCGACCGTGGTCGATGCCGTCCCACGTGCCCTGCCGCATCGAGTGCCAGCCGGAGGTGCGCCCCCCGAGCCAGGGCGAGGTCGAGGTGAGCGCGACGAGCACCGGCACGAGCGACCGGGCCAGCTCCAGGCGGTCGTGCCAGCCGGCTGCCGGCCCGGCGTCGAGGTTGACCTGCAGCGCCGCCGTGGAGGTCATCATGGCCAGCCCCGAACCACCCGTGCTGAGGTGCCGGAAGTGCTCCTCCATCGCGGCGTAGCGCGCCCCGGGGTTGACTCGCTGCGGTGGGCGGGCCGGGTCGGCGCCCAGCGCGGCCAGGCCGAGACCGAGCTCGGCGGCATGGGCGCGCAGCACCCGCTCGTCCCTCAGGAGCGACCCGACCGCCGCGGTCACGTCGACCCGCGGCGGGGTCGAGAGCTCGACCTGGCCGCCGGGCTCGAGCGTGACGCTGCTGCCACCGGGAAGCGCGGCTCCCGCCTCCACCGACGCGACGAGCTCCAGCACCCGGCTCCACGACGGGCGGACGGCCGGCGAGACGAGGTCGACCAGGTGCAGCTCGAGCTCGAGGCCCACCTGACCCAGCGCGCCGTCACGCAGGGCCGCGGCCCTGATCCGCTCGCGAGCAGTCGCCACCGGGTCGGGGCCGAGGGCGTCGTGCGGATCACGCGGGTCGAGCACGACGTCGGTGTGAGCGGTCATGGCCAAGGCCCCTTCCAGGTCCGGACCGGTCGCCGTGGCGACCGCGGGTCTTCGTGGGGGCGGCCGTGCGTGACCGTCCTCGTAGCCGACCGTCAGCGGCGCCGGGGCGCTGCGTGGGGCCGTCGATCTGTGGTGCTGAGCCCAGCCTTACCCATGACACCGACATCGCCAACCCCGATCGGCCTGCGGAGTCGGATCGTCGGCGCGCCGTAAGGTCGCGTTCACTCCCGGAGCGCCGAGGCCCACCCGACCTGCCCGGGCTCGGGAGCGGGAGCACCAGCGGGGTGATCCGACGCGCTCAGCAGCCGGATATCACCCCACTGTGGCGGGCGGCCGTCCCCCACCGCCGCGAGCAGCGCGGGTCAACTCGCGTCGACCGGGGGGCAGGTCAACCTGCGTCCAGGTGCTGGAGTCTTCCACTCGTCGTGCTCGAACCGGGAGGCGCACTCGCCGCACATGTCGTCGTCGCGATCATCGCCACCTTTGCCGCCGAACTCACTTCTCGACGAACCCCGACACCCCCGGTCGGGCGCTCCCCCACTGCGCCACCGCCCCGGTCACCGTCCCCGGCCGACCCTGGGGCACGGGCTCCCGGTCGAGCAGCGCCAGCAGGGCGTCGAGCGCGTCGCCCGGGCCCTGGGCCACGACCTCGACGCGCCCGTCAGGCAGGTTGCGGGCGTGGCCGACGAGCCCGAGCTCCAGCGCCCTGGAGCGGGTCCACCAGCGGAAGCCCACCCCCTGGACGTCGCCTCGGACGAAGACGGTGACGCGCTCCATACCGTCCGACCCTAGGCGCTCGGCGCGCCGCCCGCGAGCCTCCCCGAGTGGCCCGCTGTGCCCGCCTATCGTCGTCTGGAGCCGAGGGAAAGGGGTGTCGGGTGTCGACGTACGAGCGGACCGTCCCGTTCGTGACCCCGCGGGCAGCCAGCGGGGCCCGCTCGAGCGCCCGGGCCACCAGCGCCGATCCCGGCCGCCCCGGAGGTCACGCGCACCTTGCGGGCCTCGACGGCCTGCGGGCGCTGGCCATCGGCGCGGTCGTGCTCTTCCACCTCGACCCGACGTGGCTGCCCGGCGGCTTCCTCGGGGTCGACGTCTTCTTCGTCGTCTCGGGCTTCCTGATCACGACGCTGCTGGTGCGCGAGGCCGAGCAGTCGACGAGCCACGGGCCGGCACGCATCCGCCTGCGCCGCTTCGCGACCCACCGCGCGCGACGCCTGCTACCTGCTCTCTTCGCCTGCCTCACGGTGAGCATCGTGGTCGCCCGCGTCGTGCACCCCGACCTGCTCGTCAACGTCGGCCGCGAGGTGGTGGGCGCGCTCACCTTCACGACCAACTGGGTCGAGATCACCGCCGGCTCGAGCTACTTCGACCAGACCGCCCCCCAGCTCTTCATGAACCTGTGGTCTCTCGCGGTCGAGGAGCAGTTCTACCTCGTCTGGCCACTCGCGGTGCTGGGGCTCGTGATCGCCGTCCGACGCCCGTCGACGCGCGCCGCCGTGGCGCTCGGCCTCGGCTTCGCGTCGACCGCCCTGATGGCGCTGCTCGTCAGCCGCCTGGGCCCCGGAGGCGACGCCACCCGCGTCTACTACGGCACCGACACCCACCTCGTCGGCCTCATGCTCGGCGCCGCCCTCGCCTTCACGTATGCCGCTCCCGGCCACGGCGCCCTCGGCACCGACCGCTGGTGCTCGCTGCGCAGACCGCTGCTCGTCGGCGCCGCGGCGGGCCTCGGCGCCCTGCTGTGGTGGGGCGGGGAGGACAGCCCCCTGACCTTCCGCGGAGGCATCGCCCTCGGCTCGCTCGCCACGACCGTCCTGCTCGCTGGCCTGCTGCCCACCGAGGCGGTGGGCGACGTCGGGCGGGCCTCGCGCTGGCGGCTGCTGATGGACTCCCCTGCCCTGCGCTGGGTCGGGCGCCGCTCCTACGGCATCTACCTCTGGCACTGGCCCGTCATCGTCATCACCGGGCTCGACCAGCCCACGGCCCCCGGCACGTCGGCGCACCTGCTCGCGAAGGCCTGGGCGGTGCTCGTCACCCTCGCGCTGGCCGACCTGTCCTACCGCTTCCTCGAGGCGCCCGTGCGGCTGTGGGGCTTCCGCGGGGTCGCGCTCATCGTGGTGCGCGGCCTCTTCTCCCCCTTCACCCGCGTCCCCCGCGTCGTGGTCGGCACCAGCGCGGTGGTCCTGGCACTGGCCGTGGGGGTCGTCCTGACCGCCCCCGACCGCACCGAGACCCAGCGGATGCTCGAGGCCAACCAGCAGGCGGCCGAGTCGGCGCCGGGCATCCCGGCAGCACCTGGGCTGACCGTGCCCTCGATCCTCGGCGCCGCAGGGGCGGGTGGACCGACGACCCCGGCGACCCCCGCCCCCTCGGCCTCCGCCGGCACTCCGGCGGCGCCTGACCCGAGCGGGACTGCCCCGGCAGCCACCCCGACCGCTGGCGCGCCCTCGCGGGCCGAGCTCGCGGCCTACACGATGCCGTCGGGGCAGGAGATGGACATCTTCGGTGACAGCATCGTGGTGGCCAGCATCAACGCCCTGCAGTACTACTTCCCGGGGATCCGCTCCGACGCCCGCTCGAACCGCCAGTGGTCCGACGGGCTGACCCAGGTGACCGCCCACGCCGGCGACCTGCGCCGGGCCGTCGTCGTCGACTTCGGCACCAACGCGGGCGTCGACGAGGCCGCGGCCAAACGGGTGCTCGACCTCATCGGCACGAAGCGCATGGTCGTGCTCGTCACCATCTACGGCCGGGCCTCGTGGATCGACGCAGCCAACGCCAGCCTCAGCCGGATCGCCACCGGCCGCGACAACGTCGTCGTCGCCGACTGGCACAGCGCGATCTCGGCCCACCCCGAGCTGCTGCAGTCCGACGGCATCCACCCCTCGATCACCGGGGCCCACCTCTTCGCCAAGACCATCCGCGCCGCGCTCGCCCAGCTGAGCGAGCGCCACACCGGTGTCAAGGTCACGCTCAAGGAGCTGCCCTCCTGGTGAGTCTGCTGGGCAGCCGGCTGCCTGGGCTGCCACGAAACGCCCGGCTGTCGCGTCACTAGGGGTATGAAGGCGATCGTGGAGCAGGACCACGCACTCACGCAGTTCCTGCGCGAGCACCACGGCTCGCTCTTCCGCACAGCCCTGCTCCTGACGGGGGACGCCGTCGACGCAGAGGAGCTGCTCCAGGACACGCTCGTCCGACTGTTTCCCCGATGGCACTGGGTCGAGGAGGCCGACCGACCCGTCGCCTACGTGCGGCGGTCGCTCACGAACCTGTTCATCAGCGACCGACGGCGAGGTCACCATCGCGACCTGCCACTGACCCACGTGAGCGAGTCGACCGACCGGCGCCAGCCCCTGGAGGCCGTCCACGACCGCAGCGTGCTGTGGCCGGCGCTGCTCGCCCTCCCCTCACGCCAGCGCGCCGCCATCGTGCTGCGCTACTACGACGACCTGCCCGACGCAGAGATCGCCGATGCTCTCGGCTGCCGCCCCGTCAGCGTGCGCAGCCTCGTCAGCCGCGGGATGAGCGCTCTGCGCTCGGCTCTCGACCCGACCCGACCTGAGGTGTCCTGATGACCGACCCCACCGACCAGACCGAGGTCGCCGAGCTCGAGCGCCGGTTGCGCTCCGTGCTGCGCGCCGTCGTGGCCGACACCCCCGTCCCGGGAGGGCTCGAGGCCCGGTTGCTGGATGCCGTCACGTCACCTGAGGCACTGGCGTGCGAGGTCGCTCCCCCGCCGGGGACTCCGACGGCCGACGGTCAGCGACCCGCCGCCGGCTCTCGACGGTGGCTGCCCCTCGTCGCGGCGGCGGCCGCTGCGGCGCTCGTGCTGGGCAGTGTCGGGTGGTGGGCCGCTCTGGGGCACCGCACGCAGATCGCGGAGTCGAACGGCACCACGACGGTGCCGTGGGACGCCAGCGTGATGGCGTCCCGGGTCGGGTTCGCCGACACGGCTCTCCCGCGGGTGACTGAGGGTGTCGGCCACACCGCCCCGTGCGGGGAGGGCGACCTCCACGTCGTGGCGAGCCGGAACACCGTCGGCCCGTCGACCGGCAACGGCACGCTCCATGTCGTCTCCGACCTCGTCGTCCAGTCGTCGGCCGCCGCCGACTGTGCCCTGTCCCCCCTTACGCCGGCCGCCCGCGTGACCAGCGACGGGCAGGTGCTCCCTCTGGGCGCCCTTGGCTCGGGCCCGTATCGATCGAGCGTGGCCGTCGCCCCGGGCGACCTCGTCCACCTGCGGCTCCCGTGGATCTCGGACGGCATCGGGCCTGCTCCTGCCCGACTGGTGCTGCTGGTCGACGGGCCGTCCGTGTCGCCGCGCGGTGGTGGCGTCTCCGAGCAAGACCCGGTGCACACCCCTCTGGCCGTCGACGTGAGCGGCGTGGAGCGTCCGGGCCTACCCAGCGGGAAGCCGGGCGCCGGGGACTCCGCCGGCGTCCAGCGTTACCTCACGTGGCAGGTGACGTCCGTCGCACGACCGGGGAGCCTGGCCTCCCTCACGGCCACGGTCATCGGCACCACCATGCACCTCGACCCGGCTCCGCCCACGGGATGGGCCGGCTCGTCCAGGACCGGTGAGGTGCAGGGGACCCTGCGCCTGGTCAACGACACCGGGAGCACCGTCCGCATCAAGGACGCCCAGAGCTCGGTGCGCAGCGACGCGTGCCCCGACCTCGTGGCCTCCACGCAGCTCACCTTCGTGGACGTTGCCCCGGTGCTGCGCGGCCCCCTGCCGTGCGACACCGCTCCCGAGGTGCTGGAGCCCGGTGGGGTGCTGGATGTCGCGCTGAGCGTCCCCTCCGAGTGGCAGCCTGTAGGGAAGGCCGACGACGCCATCGGCTCGGCGAGCGGCATACCCGCCTTCGTGTGGCCCCTCACCGCCCAGCTCGTGCGCGGCGACGACGTCGTGACGGGGAGCAACGACCTCGAGCAGACGACCAACCCGCACGCAGGCGGCACGGCGATGCGAGGTCCCGAGCTCACCCCGACCGGCTCCGGCTGACCTCTGTGCGGTGCCCCCTCCGGTCCCTGGGGATCGGGGCGGCGCATTGCGGGTAGTGGCCCTCTAGAGGGCGAGAGGCGCCGACGGACTGGAGAACCATGAAGGCACTGACCTGGCTGGCACCGACGCCGCAGGGCGAGGCGACGACCGGGGGCTTCCTCGGCACCCGCGTCGCCCAGGTGGCCGCAGCCGGCATCTCGGCTGGTGGCGCAGCCCTGTTGGCCGCACGACGTCTGGTCCCCCACCTGACGACCCGCTATCCCGGAGCCGACCGATGAGCCACCTGACCGACCTCAAGCACGCCCTGATTCCTTCTCCCGCAAGGCGGCTCATCGTCAAGCGGACGGTCGACACCACCCCTGACGCCGTATGGAGCGTCCTCGCCGACGGCTGGCTCTACGCCAACTGGGTCGTGGGGGCGTCGCGACTGCGCGACGTCGACCAGACCTGGCCGGGGCGGGGCAGCCGGCTCCACCACAGCTTCGGGGTGTGGCCGGCCGTCATCGACGACTCCACCCAGGTGCTGCGCTCCGAGCCCCCGAGCCGGCTGGTGCTGCAGGCCAAGGGCTGGCCGATGGGCGAGGCCGTCGTCGAGATGCAGCTGACCCCGGTCGGCGACGACCGGTGCGAGGTCTCCATGCTCGAGGACGCGGTCAGCGGGCCCGGCCTGCTCGTCCCGCTCGTCGTGCGGCAGCCGCTGATCGCGGCGCGCAACCGCGAGGCCCTGCACCGGCTCGCCCTCATCGCCGAGGGCCGCTCGAACAGCGTGACCTCCGAGGAGACCGACAGCTGACCTCCTCCTCGGGGCTGACCGCTCAGGTGTCATTTCTGAGACGAGCAGGGCGCCGACCGCGCCGGCGTCAGCCGCAGCACCGTGCTGCGCCTCGAGAGCGGGCAGGGGGTGTCCCTCGAGAACCGGGTGCGCATCACTCGCGCTGGGTGTGCTCGACCTGCTGACCAAGGCACTCGACCCCTACGCCACCGACGTGGGGCGTCTTCGCGCCGACGAGGAGCTCCCGACCAGGGTACGTGCCCGTGGAGCCGGCCGGTGAGCGTCGAGGTCTGGGTGTCCGTCTGGGGCGTCGAGATCCACGCCGGAGCGCTGTACCCGCACCGCCGCCGCGGCGGCAGCGGCCTTCGACGTCAACCTGGACCCGGGGCCCAGGCACCTCAGCACGGCCATCGACCTGGCGGACGACACGGCGAGCATCTCGCTCGCACTCTCTGTCGCGGACTACCTCCGCCTCGGCCCCGAGGAGGCACACGAGGTCATCGCGCAGGTCCGGACGGCCGTCTCTGACCGGCCTCGGATCGCACGACGCCACGACCTGTCCTCGCACGAGGTCGCGGCCAGCAGTCAGCTCGACGGGCTCGTGCCCTCATCCCCTGGGCAGCAGCCGACCCCACGCCGTCCTGACCAGCGCCTGGTGCACGAGCCGTGTCGGCCCCGCCCCGTCAAGGGCCGCGCGGGCGGCGTTCCACCCGCAGGCCCCGTGCACTCCCCCGCCCGGGTGGGCCGACGCGCTCGCCAGCAGCAGCCCCGGGATCGGCGTCTCGGCCCGCCCCAGACCGGTCGTCGGCCGGAAGACCAGCTGCTGGTGCAGTCCCGACGTGCCGCCGTTGATCGCGCCGAAGGACAGGTTCGCGTCGCTGTCCTCGAGGTCGACCGGCGACTGCACCGTGCGGTCGAGCACGGCCGACCCGAAGCCCGGGGCCACCCGCTCCACCGCTGCCTCCATCCGCCCGACGTGCTCGTCGACCGCAGCCCGGTCCCACGGGAGCGAGCGCGGCACGTGCGTGTAGGCCCACGTCGACTCCGTGCCCGCGGGCGAGCGCGTCGCGTCGGCCGTCGTCATCTGCCCGAAGAGCAGGAACGGCCGCTGCGGCACGCGCCCCACCGACAGGTCGGCGCTCAGGTCGACGAAGCCGTCGAGGTCGACCCCCAGGTGCACCGTGCCGGCCTGCGCCGCCCCGGGCGAGGCCCACGGCACCTTGGTCGACAGGGCCCAGTTGACCTTGATCGTCGCGGCGTCCCACTCGAAGCGCTCGAGCGCGCGGCGGAAGCCGGCGGGCACGTGCTGCGGGGCGAGCAGCTCGCCGTACAGGGCCGGGGCCGAGACGTCGGCGACGACGGCGCGCCGCGCGCGCACCACCGAGCCGTCGGCGAGCACGACGCCCCGGGCGCGACCACCCTCCACCTGGATGGACTCGACCCGCGCGCCGGTCACGACCTGCGCCCCCAGCGAGGACGCGCGCCGGGCCATCGACTGCGTGAGCTCGCCCGCCCCACCACGCGGCACGGGGAAGCCGACGTCCTGCGCGAGCATGGCCAGCAGCCAGCCGAAGAGGCCGCTGCCCGCCCCGTCGACCGGCAGGTCGCTGTGCATGGCGTTGCCGGTCAGCAGCAGCGGCGCGCCCTCGCCGGTGAAGCGCTCCTGACCCAGCCGGCGGACCGACGTCAGCGCGAGCCTGACCAGGTCGAGCATCCCAGCCGTGCCGACCGCACGCCCGATCCGGGTCACCGGCCGCACCGGCGGGAAGGGGGTGAAGAGCGCGTCGAGCAGCGGGTCGCGCAGCCGCTGCCACTGCGCGCACATCTCGAGCCAGGCGTCGCCGTCACCGGGCGCCTCGGCGTCGAGCCCGGCCGCGGTGTCGTCGGCCGACGCGTGCAGCACGGCCGTGCGGCCGTCGTCGAGCGCGTGGGCGAGCGGGTCGGGCGAGCGCTCCCACACCAGCCCGTGACGGCTCAGCTCCAAGCCCTGGATGACCGGCGAGGCGGCTGCGAGGGGGTAGAAGGCGCTGAAGAGGTCGGTGACGAAGCCGGGACGGGTCACCTCGGCACTGCGTACGGCGCCCCCCACGCTCTCGTTGGCCTCGACCACGACGACGTCCCAGCCGGCGTCGACCAGCGCGTTCGCGGCGACCAGCCCGTTCGGGCCGGAGCCGATGACGACGGCGTCCGCCACCTGGTGGGTCATGTCGCTCGCTCTCGCTGGGGTGGAGGACAGCCGGGAACGGGCCTCCGCACCTCGCCCCATACCCCGCGAGGGCGGGGTCTATCTCACTGTGCCAGCCACGCGGCATACGCGTCGAAGGTGTACTCCCGTCCGAGGAAGTCGGCGACGAGGTCGGCCGCGTCCTGCTGCCCCCCTCGCGCGAGCACCAGGTCGCGGTAGCGGTGGGCCACCTCGGGGGCGAAGAGGTCGGCCGCATCGAATGCGCTGAACATGTCCTTGGCGATCACGAGCGACCACATGTAGGTGTAGTAGCCCGAGCCGTAGCCCTCGAGGTGGCCGAAGCTGGCGGGCATGTGCGTGCCCTCGATGAAGGGGAAGAGCGAGTACTTCGCCTGCAGCACCTTCGTCGCCTCGGTGAGGTCCTCGGGGTTGTCGACGTGGAACCAGTAGGACATCGCGGCGTAGAACATCTGCGTGCGCGCGAAGTAGCCCTTGCCGAAGTCGTCGGCCGTGCGCATCCGCTCGACGAGGTCGGCGGGGATCTGCTCACCGGCCGGGTTGAGCGCGAAGGTGCGCAGCACGGCGGGGTCCCACGCCCACTCCTCGAGCATCTGGCTCGGCGCCTCGACGAAGTCCCACTCGGTCGAGACCCCCGAGAAGCGCGCCCACCGGCCCTGCCCGGCGAGCACGTGGTGCACGAGGTGACCGAACTCGTGAAAGAGCGTGACGACATCGGAGTGCTCCATCAGGCCCCGCGGGAAGTTGCAGACCAGCACGCCCTCGGCGAGCTGGTCGACGTCGCCGGCCCCGCGCACCCCGCGAGCGAGGTCGAACTGAGCCGCGTGCTTGTACTTCCCGTCGCGCGGGTGCAGGTCGAGGTAGATGCGCCCCTGCGAGCCGGCTGCCTCGTCGTCGGTGAGGAAGACGTCGTAGGCCGCGACCCCCTCGTCCCACACGACCGCGTCGGTCGCCGGGCGGTAGGTCAGCCCGAAGAGCCGGCCGGTCACCTCGAGCAGTCCCTGGCGCACCCGGGAGAAGTCGAAGTAGGTGCGCACCGTCTGGGCGTCGACGTCGAAGCGCTCCCGACGCACGGCCTCGGCGTAGTAGCCCTGGTCGGCGGCGTCGATCGTCTCGGCCCCCGGCACGTCCTCACGCATCCGGGCCAGCAGCACCTCGCGGTCGCGCTCCCCCGACTCGAGCGCGGCGTCGGCGATCTTGTCGATGAAGACGGGGATCGCCGGCCCCTGCTTGATCATCTTGACCTCGGCGTCGAAGGCGGCCCAGTCGGCGTAGCCCAGGAGGCCGGCGTGCTCCTTGCGGATGTCGAACAGCCGGTGCAGCAGCCCGTCGTTGGCCGGCCAGCCCCGGTTGAGGAAAGCGACCCGCAGCTCGCGCCGGGTGGCCGCGTCACGCCCGAAGGTCGCGAAGGGGATGACGTCGGGGTAGTCGGTCGTCAGCGTGACGAGCCCGTCGTCGCCGACCGGGTGCGCGTCGACCCAGTCCTGCGGCAGGCCGTCGAGCTGCTCGGGCCGCACGGTGATGGTGCGCACGTCGTCGCGGATGTTCTTGCTGAACTCCTGCCCGACCAGGGTGGCTTCCTGCGAGAGCTGGGTGATCCGCTCACGGGTGGCCTCGTCGCGGTCGACGCCGGCCCGGTGGAAGTCGAGCAGCTCCTTCTCCAGCAGCCGGGCAGCGAGCGGGTCGAGACCCGAGGGGTCGACCCCCGACAGCACGGCATACAGGTCGGCGTCGAGGCTGAGCTCGGTGCCGAGCCTCTGCACCTCCTGCATCGCCGACTCGGCGCGGGTGCGCACAGCCTCCAGCGGGTGGACCTCGCTGAAGAGAGAAGCGGCGGAGCCGACGTTGCCGAGGGCGATGCTGATGGCGTTCCACTGCTCGACGACGGCGAGGGCCTCGGCGGGCGGGTCGGCCTTGAGGGCCGCGACCAGGGTGCGGGCCCGGTCGAGCTCGGTGGCACACCGCTGGTCGAGCCAGCGCTCGGCGTCGTCGGCAGCGGGCAGGGACAGGGGGCTGGGCGCACTCGTCACCGGCGAAGCCTAGCCCGGCCTCTGCCTCGGGCGCGGCTGGCATCGCGGGCACGAGTAGGACGAGCGGTTCATGAACGCCTCGCGGCGGATGGGGGTCCCGCACCGGCGGCACGCACGGCCCTCTTGGCCGTAGGCCGCCAGCGAGCGGTCGAAGTAGCCCGAGGCGCCGTTGACGTTGACGTAGAGCGCGTCGAAGCTCGTGCCGCCCTGCCCCAGCGCCTCGAGCATGACCTCGCGAGCGTGCCCCAGCAGCCGGTGCAGGGTCGGCTTGGTCAGCGACGACGCCGGTCGCCCACCGTGCACCTGCGCTCGCCACAGCGACTCGTCGGCGTAGATGTTGCCGATCCCCGAAACCAGTCCTTGGTCGAGCAGCAGCCGCTTGACCGCGCTGTCACGGGTCTTCATCCGCCGCACCACGGCCGCCTCGTCGTACGCGGCCTCGAGGGGGTCGGGAGCGATGTGGGCCACGGTCTCGGGGATGCCGTCCTCACCGATCTCGGCCAGCGCCATGCCCCCGAAGGTGCGCTGGTCGACGAACCGCAGCTGAGGCCCGTCGTCGTCGAAGCGGAAGCGGGCGTGCAGGTGCTTCTCGTCGGGGGCGTCGGCCTGCTCCACCAGCAGCTGCCCGCTCATCCCGAGGTGCATCTGCAGGGCCTGGGCCTGTCGAGCCTGCGCCTGCGGGTCGGGCGCCTCGAGCACCAGCCACAGGTACTTCCCCCGGCGGCGGGCGTCGGCGACGGTCCACCCGGTCACCCGCCGCGCCAGGTCGACCGGACCGGCGACGTGGCGGCGGGCCACCCGGGCGCCGAGGAACTCGGCCGACGAGATCCGCCGGCCGACGACGTGGTCGGCCAGGCCGCGACGCACGACCTCGACCTCCGGCAGCTCAGGCACGCGGAACGGCCCGGGTCAGGAGCCGGAGTCGTCGTGCTCGGCGGCCGCCGACGAGGCCGACGTGGTCGCAGCGGCCGAGGCGAGGTGGCCCCGGCCCTGGGCCGCCGTGCCGGGGGTGCCGGCGCGCCGGGCGTTGAGCACGACCCAGGCCTGCTCGGCCGCCTGCTGCTCGGCTTCCTTCTTGCTGCGCCCGGTGCCCTCGCCGAGCACCTCGTCACCGATCAGGACGTAGGCGCTGAAGGTCTTCGCGTGGTCGGGACCGGTGCCGGTGAGGCGGTACTCGGGCGAGCCCGACCCCTCCGAGGCCGCGATCTCCTGCAGGCTGGTCTTCCAGTCGAGACCGGCACCGAGCGAGGCCGAGTGGGCCATCAGCGGGTCGAACAGGTGGTGCACGAACGTCTCGGCCCCCGGCATACCGACCGAGAGGAAGATCGTGCCGATCAACGCCTCCATCGAGTCGGCGAGGATCGAGGACTTGTCACGACCTCCGGTCGTCTCCTCGCCCCGACCCAGGAAGATGAAGTCACCGAGGTCGATCGTGCGAGCGACGTCGGCGAGCGCGCGCATGTTGACGACGGACGCCCGCAGCTTGGCCAGCTGACCCTCGGGCAGGTCGGGGTGCGTGCGGTAGAGCGAGTCGGTCACGATCAGCCCGAGCACCGAGTCGCCGAGGAACTCCTGGCGCTCGTTGTTGGGCAGGCCACCGTTCTCGTAGGCGAACGAGCGGTGGGTGAGGGAACGCACGAGCAGCGGCTCGTCGACGAGCTCATCGACCACCCCGAGGAGGTAGTCGATCAGCGCGCCGACGGGCCGCGGCAGGGATGCCGACGGCGGCGTCGTCACGGCGTGGGCTCAGCCCTGGTGCTCGGTGCGCTCCGCGGTGGCGTAGTGGCGCCCCTTGTAGGTCCCGCAGGAGGGGCAGGCGACGTGCGGGAGGGTGTTGTTCCCACAGCGCGGGCACGTGGTGAGCGTGGCCGCAGTCGTCTTCCAGTTGGCCCGGCGCGACCGGGTGTTGGAGCGCGAGGTCTTCCGCTTCGGGACGGCCACGTCAGGTCCTTCTCTCAGGTTCGGGTGTGTCCCCGCTGGAGTCCAGGAGGCCGCCGAGAGCGGCCCATCGGGGGTCGAGCACATCATGGTGGTGGTCGGGATCCTCCGCGAGCAGGGCTCCGCACTCGGAGCACAGCCCGGGGCAGTCGGCCCGACACACCGGCTGGAACGGCAGTGAGGGCACCACCGAGTCCCTGATGAGGGGGTCGAGGTCGATCATGTCCTCCTCGATCACCCGCATCTCGTCGTCGTCCGCCTCCGCGTCCACCTCGTGGTGGTGCGCAGACCGGTCGGAGTAGGCGAACAGCTCCTGGACACGAGCTGCCACCTGGTAGGTGGCGGTCTCCAGGCACCGCACGCAGGCTCCGGTCGCCGAGGCGCGCACCGAGCCACTCACGAAGACCCCTTCGACGACCGACTCCAGACGCAGGTCCAGCTCGACGGGCGTGCCCGTCGGGACGGAGATGACATCGGTGCCGAGGTCTTCCGGGGCCTCCACCTGGCGGCGGACCTCCGTCATCGTGCCCGGCCTACGCTGGAGCTCCCTGGTGTCGAGCACGAGGGGGCTGCGCGGGTCGAGACGAGTCATGGTGTCCAACGTCGAGGTGAAGAGGCTCGATCCACATCACGAACGGACGTAGACCGACTCCGAAGGTTACCCGAGCGCCGCGCCGTGCCCCAAATCAGGCCCGGCCCGCCCTCAGCTCGCGGTGCAGCGCGCCCAGCACGGCCTCGGGCACGAGCCCCCCGACGTCGCCGCCGTAGCGCACCACCTCCTTCACCAGCGAGCTCGACACGTGCTCGAAGCGGGGGTCGCCCGGCAGGAAGAGCGTCTCGACGCCGGTCAGGTGCTTGTTCATCAGCGCCATCGGCAGCTCGTAGGCGAAGTCGGTGCTCCCGCGCAGGCCCTTGACGATGGCCGTGGCCCCGACCTCGCGGCAGACGTCGACCAGCAGGCGGTCGGCGAAGGCCTCGACGCGCACCACTCCGTCGACCGGGCCACCCTCGGCCAGCCCGGCGTGGACCAGCTCCATCCGCTCAGGCACGCCGAAGGTGCCCGCCTTGGCCGGGTTGTGCAGGAGCGCGACGACGACCTCGTCGAAGAGGCTGGCGGCCCGTCGGATGACGTCGACGTGACCCAAGGTCACGGGGTCGAACGACCCCGGGCAGACACAGCGGCGCGGCGAGGTCGTCATGGCCGCACGCTACCGCCGACCGCACCCGTGTGCGGTCAGGCGGGGTCGGGCTCGGGCGCCACCTGGGCGGTCCACACCGTCGTCTCGCCGTGGCGCCGCTGGTCCTCCAGCACCAGGCCGGCCGGCCACGCGGGCTCGGGGCTGCGGGCGGAGCGCTCGACGACGACGAGGGCGTCGGGCGTCAGCCAGCCGCGCCCGACGAGCTGGGCGAGCACCGCGGCGAGGCGGTCCTGCGAGACGTCGTAGGGCGGGTCGAGCAGCACCACCCCCGCAGCCCGGCCGACCGGCCGGCCGGACAGCACCCGCTCGACCGTGTCGGCCCGGACCTGCACCTGCGCGGGGGCCAGGACGTCGGCGAGCGCCGCGGCGTTGGCGCGCGCCACCGCCGCCGCCCCCCGCGCCGACTCGACGAGCAGGACGTCGGTGGCACCCCGGGAGGCGCACTCGAGGCCGAGGGCACCCGACCCGGCATACAGGTCGAGCACGCGGGCGCCGCGCAGCACGTCGAGGTGCTCGAGCCGGGAAAAGAGGGCCTCGCGCACCCGGTCGGAGGTCGGCCGGGTGCCCGACCCGGCGGGGGTGCGCAGGCGGTGCCCGCGGGCGAGGCCGCTGATGATCCGGGTCACGCCCCCATCGTGGCGGACGGCCAGCGGCAGGGCGAGCCCACCCTTGCGTCCGCGCCGAAGGGGGCTGTAGGCAGCGTTGCCGCGGACGCTCCAGCGGCTATCCCCTCTCGAGGTAAGCGGCCTGCTCCTCGTCGAGCCGGGCCGCCACCCGCGCCGCGAGCACCGGGTGCTCGGCGAGCGTCGGGTCGGCCGCGACCAGGGCGGTGGCGTCCTCGCGGGCGTCGGAGATCACCTGCTCGTCGTCGCGGTTGCCCATCCGCAGGAAGCGGACCGAGGACGACCTCCCCGACTGGCGGGCGCCGAGCACGTCGCCCTCGCGGCGCAGCTGCAGGTCACGGCGCGCCAGCTCGAAGCCGTCGGTCGTGGACGCCACGGCTGCGAGCCGCTCACCCGCGGGACTCTCGGGGGGTGTCGGCGTGACCAGGAGGCACAGCCCCGGCGCCGATCCGCGCCCGATGCGGCCCCGCAGCTGGTGAAGCTGCGAGATGCCGAAGCGGTCGGCGTCCATCACGACCATCACGCTCGCGTTGGGCACGTCGACCCCGACCTCGATGACGGTCGTCGCGACCAGCACGTCGAGGTCGCCGGCGGCGAAGGCGCTCATGACGGCGTCCTTGGTCTCGGTGGGCATGCGGCCGTGGAGCACCCCGATGCTCAGCCCCCGCAGCGCAGGCTCCGCCAGCAGCTGCTCGGCGAGCTGCATCACGCCGACGAGCTCGCGCGGCGCCTCAGCCGGGGGATCCTCGCCGTCCTCGCGACCCTCCTGACGCTCGAGCTCCTCGGCATCGAGCAACGCCCAGTCCTCGTCGTCCCAGCCGTTGCCGTCGACGTCGCCTGCGCCCGCGGCCCGCGCCCCTGGCGCCTCGTCGTCACCGATCTTCGGGCAGACGACGAAGGCCTGCTGACCCCGGGCGACCTCCTCGGCCACCCGCTGCCAGGTGCGCTGGAGCCACGAGGGCACCGCCGCCGGCACGACGTGCGTGACGATGGGTGACCGCCCGCGCGGCAGCTCACGCAGGGTGGAGGTCTCCATGTCACCGAAGACGGTCATGGCCACCGTGCGCGGGATCGGCGTCGCCGTCATCACGAGCAGGTGCGGCGGGGTGTTGCCCTTCTCGCGCAGGGCATCGCGCTGCTCGACGCCGAAGCGGTGCTGCTCGTCGACCACCACCAGCGCCAGGTCGCGGAAGGCGACGTGCTTCTGGATCAGGGCGTGGGTGCCGACCACGATGCCGGCGTCGCCGGTGACGATGTCGTTGAGGGTGGATCGGCGCACGGAGGCCGGCTGGCCACCGGTCAGCAGGGCGACCCGGGTCCCCACGGTCGAACCGCCGAGCAGACCGCCCTCGGCGAGGTCGCCGAGCATGGCCCGGATGGAGCGGTGGTGCTGCACCGCGAGCACCTCGGTGGGAGCCAGCAGCGCGGCCTGACCCCCGGCGTCGACGACGGCCAGCATCGCCCGCAGCGCCACGATCGTCTTGCCCGAGCCCACCTCGCCCTGAAGCAGTCGGTGCATGGGCCGCTGGGCAGCGAGCTCACGCGTCAGCAGCGCGCCGATCTCGAGCTGACCCCCGGTGAGCTGGAACGGCAGCCGGGCCTCGAAGGCCTCGAGCACCCCGCCCGGCCGGGCGACCCGGCTGGTGCCCTCGAGGGCCTCCGTCGCCGCCCTTCGCTGGGCGAGGATGGTCTGCAGGACGAAGGCCTCGTCGTAGCGCAGCCGGTCGATGCCCACCCCCGGGTCGTCCTCGACCAGCGGCCGGTGCACCAGCCGCAGCGCCTCCTCGCGACCGACCAGCCCCCGCCGCGCCCGCACCTCGTCGGGCAGGGCCTCGCGCACCTCGCTGACGGAGTCGAGCGCGGTCACGACCATCCGCCGCAGCTTGAGCGAGGTCACCGTGCCGGTCGTGGAGTAGACCGGCACCTGGTGACGCGCCCACTCCTGCGCCAGCGCGCCGTCGAGGGCCGGGTCCGGCGTTCCGTCGGGGTCGACGAGCTCGAACGGGTCGCGCGGGTCGAGGTCGGCCACCTCGAGCATCTCGTACTCGGGATGCGTCAGCTGCCACTCCCCGCGGTAGCGCGACACCGCCCCGGCGAAGACACCGACCCGCCCGGGCACGATCTGGTCGGTGTGACCCCAGGCCTTGAAGAAGGTGAGCCCGAGCCGGTGCTGCCCGTCGGTGAGGACGGCCATCAGCATCTGCTGGCGGGGGTTGCGCGCCATCGCCCGGGTCCTGGCCTCGGCCACGCGAGCGACGACGATCGCCCACTCACCCTCGACGAGCGTGGTGAAGTCACTGAGTCGGCCCGGGTGCAGGTAGCGCCGCGGCACGAACTCGAAGAGGTCGCCGACGGTGCGGATCCCCTTGTTCTTCTCGAGCAGCGCCCCCGCCTTCTTGCCCGCCACGGCGATGACGGACGAGTCCTCGGTCAGCGCCACCGTCACTCCACCCCCACGAAGAGCGCGAAGACGGGCTGGCCGCCGTAGACCCGGGTCACGTCGACGCCGGGGAGGGCGCGCCGCGCCGCGGTCTCCACCACCTCGGCCAGCCCGGCCGGCGCCTGCTCGCCGACGACGAGGGTCACGAGCTCGCCTCCGTGCGCCAAGAGCGACGACACGAGCGCGATGGCGATGGTAGGCAGGTCATGACCCACGAGGGTGACCTCGCCGTCGACGAGGCCGAGCACGTCACCGACCCGACAGCGACCGGCAGGGGTGTCAGCCTCCCGGTTGGCGACCGTGACCGAGCCTCGTCTCGTCGCCGACGCCGCAGCACCCATGGTGGCGGCGTTGTCGTCGAGTCCGGCCTCGGGCAACCAGACCGCGAGCGCCGCAAGACCCTGGACGGCGGCCCGCGCCTGCGCGACCACCCGCACCGTGATCCCTTCCTCGGCCGCGACGCGGGCGGCCGCGTCGGCCGCCAGCACGGTGTCGCCGTCGTTGGGCAGCAGCAGCACCCGCGCGGCGCCGGTCGCTCGCACCGCGTCGAGCAGCTGGCCGGCCGAGGCGCGCCGCCGCGGAGCACTCGGCACCACCTGCGCCCCCGCGGTCGCGAAGAGCCGGGCCAGCCCCTCGCCGGCGGCACATGCGACGACGGCGGACCCGGTGCGCGACGAGGCCGGTTCGCCGTCGTGGGGCCGTCGGGCGGCGCCGCTGCCACGGTGCGTGTCGTCGCTGTCGTCGGCGAAGCGCGTGACCTCGAGGCGATGCGGCCGCCCGGCCTCGATCCCGGCCTCGATGGACGCGCCCACGGCGAAGGCGGTCTCGACGTGCACGTGCACCGTCCACCGTCCGCCCTCCCCCACCACGACGACCGAGTCGCCCAGGTCGCCCAGCCGGCCCCGCAGGGCGCCGACGCGCGCGTCGTCCGAGTCGTCGAGCACGTACATCACCTCGTAGGCCGCTGACGCCGGCGCGGGCGCCCCCTCGCCCTCCTGCTCGACCGCCGACTCCTCACGGAGCACCGGACGGCCTCTGGGTGCCCACCGCACGGTCGGGCGCGCCGGCCGGTCGGGGACTGGGCCCGCGCCCGCCCCCACGACGCGCTCGAGCGCCTCGAGCAGCAGGACGTACCCCGTGCCCCCGGCGTCGACGACGCCCGCACGGGCCAGGGCCGGCAGCTGCTCGGGGGTGTGTGCCAGCGCCTCGCGGGCGGCGTCGAGGACGGCCCGCACGACCACCACGAGGTCGTCACCGGCGAGGGCCCCGGCCCGGGCGGCTGCCCGCGAGACGCTGAGGATGGTGCCCTCCACCGGGCGCCCCACGCTGGCCCAGGCCAGCTCGTCGGCCCGCACGAGACCCCGCGCCACCCCGTCGCCCCCCAGGGCGGTAGCCCCGCTGCTCTCGATCTCGTCGGCCAGCCCGCAGAAGATCTGGCTCAGGATGACCCCGGAGTTGCCCCGCGCCGAGAGCAGCATGGCCCGCGCGAAGCCGCGGGAGCGGCGGGCCAGCTCGTCGGGCCGGGGGTTGGCGGCCGGCGCCGCCCCGGCAGCCAGGGCCCCGTCGATCGTCAGGAAGAGGTTGGTCCCCGTGTCACCGTCGGGGACCGGGTAGACGTTGAGGTCGTCGATCTCGGCCCGTCGCGCCGCGAAGTCACTACGGGCCAGGAGCACCCAGCGTCGCGCGGCGGCAGCGTCGAGGAGCGTGAGGGCCCCATCGCTGGTGGCCGACTGCGTCCCCACACGGCTCCTTCGGTGGCGGCGTGACCGGGCGGGCGACCGGCTTGCGTGGCAGGCTACCCGTCACGGGTGCACCTCGGCTCGGTCCACCCCGTCGGGCTCGCCGGTTTTGGTGCGCCCGCCCCCGTCGGCTACCCTTGCACGGTTGCCTTGACTGCGCCGCGACCCCGGTCGTGAGTGTGCGCTCGGCGGGCGAGTCCGCCCATTCCCTTCACCTCGATTTTCAGGAGATCCACCGTGGCTGCCACCTGCGACGTCTGCGGCAAGCGACCGTCCTTCGGACACAACATCTCGCACTCGCACCGTCGGACGAAGCGCCGTTGGAACCCCAACATCCAGCGCGTCAAGGCGATCGTGAAGTCGACGCCGACCCACCTCAACGTCTGCACCTCCTGCCTCAAGGCAGGCAAGGTCACTCGCTGAGCTGTCGGCCCTGCCGGGCCGTCACCCGACCTGACACGAGGCCGGCGCCCCACTGGGGGCGCCGGCCTCGTTCGGGTGCACCACCAGTGCGAGAGCGCGGCGTAGGGGTGGGACCCGTGGTCACCTCACATGACCGGGTCCCACCCACTATCGCTCCACGACGACCCCAACGCGGCGTCTTCGGGCCCTCACAGCCCATGCGCCACAGATCCCCACGGACCTGCTGTGTTCGTCGTCGACACCCTGCTCATCGGCACCCGGGCGATGCACCAAAGCGTTTTCGCCACAAAAGTTTTTCGTGGAACGAGCCATCTTCGTGCCCGCCCCAGGACCGGACCCTGACGTAGCCCACACCCAGCCCACACCCAGCCCCGACCGAGCGCACACCTAGCCCGCGAAGTGGTCCCAGCCGAGTGGTGCCTCCACCCGACCGCCGACGGTCACCCCTGCCGCCCCTGAGGCTCCGAGAGCCTCGACCCGCCCGAGCACGCGCCAGCCCGACGGCAGGCGGGTGCCGGGTGGGAAGGTCGCGAGCAGTGAGTGCTCCTCCCCGCCGCCGAGCACGCACTCGCGGGCCAGGTCCTGGCCCAGCACGGGCGTGAGCAGCGCGATGTCGGCCGCGAGGGCCGCCTCGTCGAGCGCCAGCACGACACCGCTCGCGCGGGCGACGCGGCCGGCGTCACGCAGCAGGCCGTCCGACAGGTCGAGCATCGAGGTCGCGCCCGCGTCGGAGGCCTGCGGGCCGGCCGGCAGCGGTGGCTGCGGCCGCCGCTGTCGCGCGACGGCCCGTGTCGCCACCGTGTCCGGGGGCGGGGCCCCCATCGGTGACGCGCCGCCCGACTCGACCACCGAGCCGGCCTCGAGCAGCCGCCATCCCGCGCCCGCCAGCCCGAGGCTGCCGGCGAGGGCGACGAGGTCGCCGGGGCAGGCGCCGGACCGTCGTACGGGGTCGCGTCCCTGCAGGTCGCCGAGCGCCGTCACCGACACCATGAGCGTGCCGCCCGGCGCCGACGACAGGTCGCCGCCGAGGACCACCACCTCGGCGCCGCGGGCCGCCTCCCCGATGCCGCGGGCGAGGTCGAGCACCCAGGCCACCGGTGTGGCCGGGTCGGCCACGAGCGTGAGCAGCAGCCCGGTCGGGACCGCCCCCATCGCGGCGACGTCGGCGAGGTTCTGGGCCACCACCTTGTGCCCGACGTCGGCGCCCGTCGACCACGCGTCACGCCAGTCACGGTCGCGCACCATGGTGTCGGTGGTCGCGACGACGGAGCCCGAGGCGGTGGCCAGCACGGCGGCGTCGTCGCCGGGCCCGAGCACCATCGGCCCGAAGCCCGCCGGGTCGGCTGAGGAGGCTGCCTCGGCTGCAGGGCCAAGGGGCGCCACCAGCGGGAAGATGAGGGCCAGCAGCTGCTCCTCCGACACGTCGGCCAGGGTGGCGCCGGGATTGCCGGGGTCCGGCACGATCGGTCTCCTTCTGTCCCCCGAGTCACGAGCGGGCACCCCGCACGGTAGCGTCACTCCTGCGCGACGACGCGCACCGGCCACGAGGTGCCGCCCCCCGGCGGCCCCGACCGGCACTGACGTCACGAGGAGCCCCCAGTGGTCCAGGCCTACATCCTGATTCAGACGGAGGTCGGCAAGGCTGCGACCGTGGCCGAGTCGGTCGGCGCGATCCCCGGGGTGGTCGTCGCCGAAGACGTCACCGGCCCCTATGACTGCATCGCCCGCGTCGAGGCCACCACCGTCGACGAGCTGGGCAAGCTGGTCATCGCCCGGATCCAGGACGTCCCCGGCATCACCCGCACCCTCACCTGCACGGTCGTCCACGTCTGAGCCTCGCCGGGTGAAGACGTCGCACGCCGGGGTCCTCATGATCAGGGGGTCCTCATGATCAGGGGGGTCCTCATGATCAGGGGGGTCCTCGGGCTCATCGCGGTCACGGGCGCCCTCGCTGGCTGCAGCTCCGCGGTCGACGTCACGGTGCCCTCCGCGGCCGGCTCGGCAGCCTGTGCGGCAGCAGCCCGCGAGTGGCCGTCCGACGTCTCGGGCCTCGCTGTCGTCACGACCTCTCCGAGCTCTCCCGCGGTGCGCGCCTGGGGTGACCCGTCCGTCATCGCCCGCTGCGGCGTCGCCGAGCCGGGCCCCTCGACCGACTGCCTGACCGTCGACGACGTCGACTGGGTGGTCACGCAGCTCAGCGACGGCGCGCGGTTCGTGACCTTCGGCCGGTCCCCCGCACTGGAGGTGCTGGTGCCTTCCGTGCACGCGGCCCCGGGCAACGAGGGCTCGCTCCTGCCCGTCTTCAGCGCTGCGGCCCGAGCACTGCCGGCCACCGGACGCGCCTGCAGCGGCTGAGGCCACCCCCGCTCAGCCGGGCTGGTCGAGCGCCCGCAGGTAGCGGACCGTGATCAGCTGCTGGGCCAGACGGCCCAGCGGGCCACCGACGCGCGTGACCAGCGTGGCCGGTCGAGAGACGGCGGCGACCCGCAGCACGGTCCGGCCCTGGGCGTCGAGAGTGACGGTGAACGACTCCACGCCGGCCTCCGGATGACCGGGCAGCGTGACGTAGGTGAACCCGCACCAGTCCGGCTCGTCGACCACGTCCACGACGCGGCACGGCGCCGTGACGGCCAGCGGGCCGACCCCGACGCGGAGGTCGACCACCACGCCCTCGGTCACCCGCTCGCTCGACGCCGTCACCCGCAGCCCGGCTCCACGCTGGACGCGCCAGTGCAGCAGCCGGTTGCGGGCGGTGTCGAGGTCGACGTCGGGCGGCAGGGCCCGGCTGCGGGCGAAGGCGGTGAAACCGCACGGTGCCGGGTCATCGGGCGAGAGCGAGACGTCATACGTCGGGTCCTCGGCCCGCAGGTGGGCCGCCCGGGCCGGGCTCATCGGGCTCATCGGGCTCGTCGGGGTCGTCATCACCCCACTGTGTCCGGCGAGGGCCTGGCCCACCACCCGGCCGGACGGTATCTGGCGAGGCCCCGGCCCTCCTCCTCGTGCCGGTGCCGGCGGCGAGCCCCGTCGTGCTGATCGGTCTCGGCGGCTGCAGCCACCGCCTGCCCCGAGGTGCGCACCGAGATCCTGCGGCTGGCGGGCCTGGGCTCGTTCACCGAGCTCTGGCGAAAACAGCGTTGGCTCAGCGCAGTCCGGTGCGGCGCTCGAGGGCCAGGTTGAGCAGCTCGTCGATCAGCTGCGGGTAGGCCAGGCCACTGGCCGCCCACATCTGCGGATACATCGAGAACGGCGTGAAGCCGGGCATCGTGTTGATCTCGTTGACCAGGACACGACCGTCAGGCGTCACGAAGCAGTCGACCCGGGCCAGACCCTCGCACCCGAGAGCCTCGAAAGCCGCTGCGGCCAGCCGGCGCACCTCGTCGGACTGCGCGTCGGGCAGGTCGGCGGGGCAGGCCAGGTCGACGTCGGCCTCGGCGAGGTACTTCGCCTCGAAGTCGTAGAAGTCGTGCTCGCCGTGCACCGCGACCTCACCCACCTGTGAGGTGCGCGGGGCGTCCGTGCCGTGGCCCTGGAGCACGGCGCACTCGATCTCGCGCCCCAGGATCCCCTGCTCGACGACGACCTTCGGGTCGTGCTCGCGCGCGATCTCGACCGCGGCCTCGAGCCCGTCGGGGCCGGTCACCCGGGTGATGCCCATGCTCGACCCGGCACGGGCCGGCTTGACGAAGAGGGGGTACCCCAACCCGGCGACCGACGCGATCGCCGCCTCGCGGTCGGCGACCCAGGCACGGTCGGTGATCACGGCATACGGGCCGATGGGGATGCCTGCGGCGGCGAAGACGACCTTCATGTAGTGCTTGTCCATGCCGGCCGCTGAGGCGAGGACGCCGGAGCCGACATAGCGGATGTCGGACAGCTCGAGGTATCCCTGCAGCGTGCCGTCCTCCCCGAAAGGGCCGTGCAGCAACGGAAACACGACATCGACGTCGCCCAGCGCGCGAGGTGGGACCCCGGGCTCGAGCACGGTGAGGGCATGGTCAGTCGTGCCGAGCGGCACCACGACCGCCGGGGCCGAGCCGTCGACCTCGGGCAGGTGGCCGGGCGCGATGCGCAGGGGCTCGGGGTCGTCGGCGGCCAGCACCCACCGCCCGTCCTTGGCGATGCCGACCGGCACGACGTCCCACTTCTCGCGGTCGATCGCTCGGAGCACGCCACCGGCGGTGGCGCACGACACCGCGTGCTCCGACGACCGGCCGCCGAAGACGACGGCGACCCGGGGACGGGCAGACGGACTGGGGTGGGGGTGCTCGCTCATCGACGCCGACCCTACAAGCAACTCGTCACCGCGCGGCGGCACGACCTACGCTAGCGGCGTGAGCCACCTCGACGACCTCTCCCCCGCCAGCCTCGTCGTCGCCGCCGGTCGGCCCGAGCGTGTGCCCGGCGCCAGCGTCAACCCGCCCATCGAGCTCACCTCGACGTATGCCGCCCCCGAGGCGGGAGTCGGCTACGGCCGCAACGGTAACCCGACGTGGACGGCCTTCGAGGACGCCCTCGGGGCGCTCGAGGGGGGCACCGCCCGCGTCTTCGGCTCGGGGATGGCCGCGATCTCGGCTACTGCCTCCCTGGTGCCCCGCGGCGGGGTGGTCGTGGTGCCGCGGCACGCCTACAGCCTGTCGCTGTCGCTCTTCGCGAGCTACGCCGAGGAGGGCTACGACATCCGCACCGTCGACCTCACCGACACCGGCGCGGTCGTGGCCGCTCTCGACGGCGCCGACATGGTGTGGACCGAGTCGCCGTCCAACCCCATGATGGAGGTCGCCGACCTCTCCGCGATCTTTGCCGCCGCCCGCGCCGTGGGGGCGATCTCGGTGTGCGACAACACGATGGCGACCCCCATCCTCCAGCGCCCGCTCGAGCTCGGGGGCGACGTCGTCGTGCACTCGGTGACGAAGTACCTGTCCGGCCACTCCGACGTCGTGCTCGGGGCCACCGTGACCGCGACCGACGGTCGCGGCCCCGAGCTGCTCGAGCGCCTGACCGGCCACCGCACCCTGCACGGCGCGATCGCGGGCCCCATGGAGGTCTGGCTCGCGCTGCGCGGCCTGCGCACCCTGCACGTGCGCGTCGAGCGGTCCAGCGCCAACGCGGTCGAGCTGGCCAGCCGCCTCGCCGCCCACCCCTGCGTCGAGCAGGTGCGCTACCCCGGCTTCGGCGGCATGGTCGCCTTCGAGGTCACCGGCGACGCCGCCGCAGCCGAGGCGGTCGCTGCCGGCTGCGAGCTGTGGCTCAACGCCACCAGCCTCGGTGGGGTCGAGTCGCTCATCGAGCGCCGCCGCAAGTACGCCGCCGAGGCTCCCACCGTGCCCGAGCACCAGCTGCGCCTCTCGGTCGGCATCGAGGACGTCGACGACCTCTGGCGTGACCTCGACCGGGCCCTGCGCGCCGCCATCCCTCGCGGAGACTGACCGCAGCACGGCCCCGGACACACTCCGCTTGGTGCTGGGGATGTGCCCGTTCTGGCCCCGGGAGGCGCCTCAACGGGGCGATCCGGAGAAACCAGGTGACGTCTGGCGGTCAGTCGGCCTCGGACTTCAGGCTGCGGCCCATCAGCGCCCCGACCATCTCACCCGGGGTGACCCGCCCCTGGACGACCGCGGCGACGGCCCCCACGATCGGCAGCTCGACCCCGTGGTCGTGGCCCAGCTGGAGGATGGACTCGCACGACTTCACGCCCTCGGCGACCTGCTGCAGGCCCGCCGAGACCTCGGCGACCGTGCGGCCCCGGGCCAGCTCCACCCCGAAGGTGTGGTTGCGCGACAGGGGTGACATGCAGGTGGCGATGAGGTCGCCGACCCCGGCGAGACCCATGAGCGTGGTCGGAGCGGCACCGAGCGCAGAGCCCAGCCGCGCGGTCTCGGCGAGGCCGCGGGTGATGAGCGACGCCTTCGTGTTGTCACCCAGGCCCATCCCCTCGGCCATGCCGACGGCGAGCGCCACGACGTTCTTCACCGCCCCGCCGAGCTCGACGCCCACCACGTCGTCGTTGGTGTAGGGCCGGAACCACGCGGTGACGCACGCGTCGGCGACGCGCTCGGCCATCAGCTCGTCGGTGCACGCGACCACGCTCGCCGCCGGCTGGCGCGAGGCGATCTCGCGGGCGAGGTTCGGGCCCGACACGACGACGATGCGGTCGTCCTCGACCCGCCCGACCTCGGCGATGACCTGACTCATGCGCATGGTCGTGCCGAGCTCGACCCCCTTCATCAACGAGACGACCGCCGCGTCCTCCGGCAGCAGGCCGGCCCACTGCTCCAGTCCCGCCCGCAGGGTCTGCGACGGCACCGCGAAGACGACGACGTCGGCGTGGTCGATGGCCTCGGCGATGTCGCTGGTGGCGCGGAGGCCGGGGGGCAGGTCGATGCCGGGGAGGTACTGGTCGTTGCGCCCGAGGGTGATCTGCTCGGCGAGCTCGGCCCTGCGGGCCCACATGACGACCTCGGTGCCGGCGTGAGCCATGGTGGCTGCGAACGCCGTCCCCCAGCTGCCACTGCCGATGACGGCGGCGCGTGTCACTCCTGCTCCTTGAGGTAGTTGCCGGTGTCGCTCTGTCCGTGCTCGCGCGGGTCCCACAGCCGGGTCGGTGGGGTCTCGTTGCGCAGGCCCCCGACGAGGTCGGCGACCGCGGCCATCAACCGCTCGGTGGCCTCGCGCAGCGTCGCGGCGTCGACCGCCCGACCATAGAGGTCGCTGAGGTCGACCGGTGCGCCGGCCGTGACCCGCAGGGTCTTGCGGGGCAGCAGGTGCAGGCCCCTGCCGTAGTGCGGGATCACGTCCTGCGACCCCCAGTGCGCCATGGGCACCAGCGGGCACCGCGTCTCGAGGGCGATGCGGGCGGCCCCCGACTTGCCGACCATCGGCCACAGCTGCGGGTCGCGGGTGAGGGTCCCCTCGGGGAAGACGACGATGCACTTGCCGTCGCGCACACCCTGCACGGCCGCTCGGTAGGCGTCGCCGGCCTTGCTGCTGCGGCGGTAGACCGGCACCTGCCCGGCTGCGTGCAGCAGACGCCCGACCAGCGGCAGGCGGAAGAGCGACTCCTTGCCCAGGAAGAAGGGCACGCAGCCGCTGTGGAAGAGGTACCACGACACCGGGAAGGGGTCGAAGTTCGACAGGTGGTTCGGTGAGGCGACGAACCCGCCCTCGCGCGGCAGGTGCTCCCACCCCGTCCAGACCTTCCGGGTGAACAGGAACATGACAGGACGCACGATCGCCTGCGCGACCACGTATCCGGCGTTGAGACGCTGTCGTCGACGCGCTGGCTCCACGGTGCCCGTCCTCGTCTCTCGGCCGTACACTACCGCCGAGGCGTACGACGCCCCGATGGCGCCGGTCGGCATGGTGTCGCCATCCTCGCCCCCCGGCCCGGTCGTGTCGAGCAGGCGCGTCGACCGGCGCGGCGGCAGAATGGTGGCCGATGTCCCTCTCCGCTCCCGAACCCACCTCCGAGCCCACCGGGCAGGCCCACCCGGGCTGGGTCGTCGTGGTCCCCGTCAAGGGTGGACCGCTGGCCAAGAGCCGGCTCCGGGCCCCGGACGGGGTCGACCACGCCCGGCTCGCGACGGCGCTGGCCCTCGACACCGTGGCGGCGGCCGTGGCCGCCCTGGGGCCTGCCCGCGTCGTCGTCGTCACCTCCGACCCCGGCATCGCTGCCGCCGTCGTGTCGCTAGGGGCTCTCGCCCAGGCTGATCCCGGGGACGGGCTCGACGCGGCAGTGCTGGCGGGAGGTGCCCGCGCCGCAGCCCTCCCGCAGGCCGAGCCGGCCCGGGTCGCGGCCCTGCTGGGCGATCTGCCCTGCCTCCACGCCGACGACCTGAGGGCCGCCCTCGTGGCGTGCGAGGGCGACGCGGCCGCCTTCGTCCCTGATGCGGACGGCGTGGGCACGGTGCTGCTCACGTCGGCGGCGGGCCACCGGCTGCGCCCGCGTTTCGGCGGGGGCTCGGCACACGCCCACGAGGGGCAGGGCGCCCGGCGTCTCGACCTCGACCTGCCCCGTCTGCGTCGGGACGTCGACGACGAGGACTCGCTGCGCGCGGCCCTGTGCCTCGGCGTCGGCACCCACACGGCGACCCTGCTGGCCCACCTCGTGGTGCCCGGGCCTGCCCCGAGTGCCTAGGGTGGTGCCCGTGCAGGCCACCGTCCACCGCTTCGACGAGACCACCCGAGCAGGGAGCGTGCTGCTCGACGACGGCCACGAGTGGGCCTTCTCCCCCGAGGTCTTCGACGGCAGCGCCCTGCGGCACCTGCGCCCCGGGCAGCGAGTGAGCATCGACGGCGACGCCTCGACGGTCACCCGGTTGTGGGTCGTCGGCATCGGCCCGGGCGAGACGATCGGCTGAGCCGCCCGGTGAGCGAGCCCCGGGTGATCCACACGGCCCAGGCCCTGGTCGACGAGATCGCGGTCGTCGAGGCGCTGCCCCCACGCGGCGGCAACGCCGTGGCCACCGGCTTCGGTCGGTATGCCGGTGGTGCCGTCACGGTGCTCGTCGCGGCCGCTCGCGCGGGCGCCGTTGCGGTGCACTCGGGCTCGGTCGGGACCGGCCCGCAAGCCGACCTCGTGCGCACCACCCTCGGCGCCGAGGGGATCGCGATCAGCAGCCCCGTGGTATCCGGCCTCGACACCGGTGTGTGCCTCGTGATGATCGACGCCGACGGTGAGCGCACGTTCGTCACGACCCAGGGAGCCGAGCGCCACGTCACCGCCGCGAGCCTGGCCTCGGCGGTCCCCTCGTCGGGCGACCTGCTGTGCCTGAGCGGCTACTCCCTCGTCGGGCCCACGTGCGAGCCGGTCCTGGCCCTGCTCGACGGGCTCGACGACGACGTCGTGGTCGTCCTCGATCCCGGGGCGCCCTTCGCCGAGCTGCCGGCACAGCTGCGGGCACAGGTGCTGGCCCGGACGGACCTCTGGACCGGCAACGCCCAGGAGGCCGCCGACCTGACCGGTCGCCCCGAGCCGGCCCGGTCGGTCGCGGCCCTGACCGCCCTGCTCCGCCCCGGGGCGGTCGCGGTGGTGCGTGACGGGGCCGAGGGCTGCTACCTGCAGAGCAGCACGGGGACGCTCGCCGTCCCGGGCTTCCCGCAGAAGGCCCTCGACACCAACGGTGCCGGGGACACGCACACAGGCGTCCTGCTGGCCGAGCTGGCTCGAGGCACCCTCCTGACCACAGCAGCGAGGCGGGCCAACGCCGCCGCCGCCCTCAAGGTCAGGCGCAGGGGCCCGGCTACGGCGCCGACCCGGTCGGAGGTCGACGCCCTGCTCGTGAGCTCAGTCCCGACCTCGGGTTCGGGGATCTGACCTCGTACGTCCCTCCAGCGGCACGACGACGGGCCGGCCACCGTGAGGTGAACGGCCCGTCGTGGGGTGACGCCCTTCAGTGAGTCGGTCGAGCAGCTGGGGTCAGCGGCTCGCCGCCTTCTTGGCCACAGCCTTCTTCACCGGGGCGGCCTTGGTGGCGACGGCCTTCTTCGCGGGAGCCGCCTTCGTGGCCGTTGCCTTCACCGGTGCCGCCTTGGCGACGACCTTCTTGGCGGGAGCCGCCTTCGTGGCGGTCTTGCTGGCCACGACCTTCTTGGCCGGCGCAGCCTTCGTGGCCGCGGCCTTCGTCGCGGCAGCCTTTGCCGGAGCGGCCTTGGCCGGAGCAGCCTTGGTGGCCACGGCCTTCCTGGCCGGCGCAGCCTTCGTCGCGGCGGCCTTGGCGGGAGCAGCCTTGGTGGCCACGGCCTTCCTGGCCGGCGCAGCCTTCGTCGCGGCGGCCTTGGCGGGAGCAGCCTTGGTGGCCACGGCCTTCTTGGCCGGGGCGGCCTTCGTGGCCGTGCCCGCCGAGGCGCGCGCACCGGCTGCGGTGGCCTTGGGGAGCTTGCGCGGGTCGGCGACGACCTCCTTGAAGCCGGTGCCGGGGCGGAAGCGGGGCACGGTGGTCTTCTTGATCTTCACGGTCTGCCCGGTGCGGGGGTTGCGGCCCGTACGGGCCTCGCGCACGACCTTCTGGAAGGTGCCGAAGCCGGTGATGCCGACCTTCCCGCCCTTGGCAACCTCGCGGATGACGGCATCGAGGACGGCTTCGAGAGCGTCGCTCGCGGCCTTCTTGCTCCCGAGCTTGACCTCGATGGCGGTGATGAGCTCTGCCTTGTTCACGGTGGGGATCCTCCGACGGGTGCGGCGCCGGGCGAGCGCCCGACGACGGTGTGGACCCGGGCGGTTACCCGGCTTCCGACAAACCGTAGGCCGACTCGCCGCCCCAGTCGAGCACCGAAAGGGGTGATGACGTTGTCGCTCAAGAGGTTTCGGCCCTCATCGGCACGATCTCGAGCCCCCAGAGCCCCTCCGAGGGGTCCTGTGCCCGGCACCTGCTCCGAGCACGCTGACCTGCACGAATGCCCCTCACGCGACTGATTTCCGTTGTGGGTCAACCGTTTTCGGGCGGCACCCCCTAGATCGCGCACCGCGCACCACTCCTGGTGCTGCCCCCGCTCGGCCGCAGACGGCGGCGGTCACAGCGTGAGAGGCCACGGCCGACAAAGATCTCAAGAAAAATCCCCTGCACAGCACGCCGACTCGGCGTGTCGCGCAGGGGATCTCGCGTTTCGGGGTGAGTCGTCGAAGCAGGCCGTCAGCCGACGAGCGGCTTCCACGACGGGCGCGCAGCCTCGAACGCGGTGACGTCCTCCTCGTGGCGCAGGGTCAGGCCGATGTCGTCGAGCCCCTCCAGCAGCCGCCACCTCGTGTATTCGTCGACCTGGAAGGACGCGACGATCTCGCCGGCGGTCACCGTGCGCGAGACGAGGTCGACCGTCACCTGGGCGCCCGGGTCGTTGTCGAGGTACTTCCAGATCAGCTCGATGTCGTCCTGGGCGAGGACAGCCGTGAGCAGGCCGGCCTTGCCGCTGTTGCCACGGAAGATGTCGGCGAACCGCGACGACAGCACGGCCGCGAAGCCGTAGTTCATCAACGCCCAGACCGCGTGCTCGCGGCTCGAGCCGGTGCCGAAGTCGGGGCCGGCGACGAGCACCGAGCCACCGGCATACCGGGGGTTGTTCAGGACGAACGACTCGTCCTTGCGCCAGGCCGCGAACAGGCCGTCCTCGAAGCCGTCGCGGGTGACCCGCTTGAGGTACTCGGCCGGGATGATCTGATCGGTGTCGACGTTGCCCCGGCGCAACGGCACGCCGATGCCGGTGTGGGTGGTGAACTTCTCCATGGCTCAGGCCTCCACGAGATCGGAGTGGTCGGGCGCGTCGGGCGCATCCGGGGCCGGGGGGAGCGGCGGCAGGTCGGCCGGCGACGAGAGCGTGCCCCGCACCGCCGTGGCCGCGGCCACGAGCGGGCTGACGAGGTGGGTGCGACCGCCCTTGCCCTGGCGGCCCTCGAAGTTGCGGTTCGAGGTGGAGGCACTGCGCTCCCCCGGCGCCAGCTGGTCGGGGTTCATGCCGAGGCACATCGAGCAGCCGGCGAGGCGCCACTCGGCGCCGGCGGCGGTGAAGACCGCGTCGAGGCCCTCGTCCTGGGCCTGGAGGCGCACCCGGGCCGAGCCGGGCACGACGAGCATGCGCACGCCGTCGGCGACCGTGCGGCCCTTGACGACCTCGGCGGCCGCCCGCAGGTCCTCGATGCGGCCGTTGGTGCACGACCCCACGAAGACGGTGTCGACGGCGATCTCCCGCAGGGGCGTGCCGGCCTCCAGACCCATGTACTCCAGCGCGTTGCGCGCGGCGACCTTGTCGCTCTCGTCGGCGAACGACTCGGGGTCGGGCACCGAGCTGCTGAGCGGCAGACCCTGGCCGGGGTTCGTCCCCCACGTCACGAACGGAGTGAGCGCCGAGGCGTCGAGGTGGACCTCGGCGTCGAAGACCGCGTCGTCGTCGGAGTGCAGCTGGCTCCAGGAGGCCACGGCGGCGTCCCAGTCGGCCCCGGTCGGCGCGTGCGGCCGACCCTGCACATAGGCGAAGGTCGTCTCGTCGGGGGCGATCATGCCGGCGCGGGCGCCGGCCTCGATCGACATGTTGCACACCGTCATCCGGGCCTCCATCGACAGCGCCCGGATCGCGCTGCCGCGGAACTCGATGACGTAGCCCTGGCCACCGCCGGTGCCGATCTGGGCGATGACGGCCAGGACGATGTCCTTGGCCGTGACCCCGGCGGGGAGCTGACCATCGACGTTGACCGCGAGGGTGCGGAAGGGCTTGAGGGAGAGCGACTGCGTGGCGAGGACGTGCTCGACCTCGGAGGTGCCGATGCCGAACGCCAGCGCCCCGAAGGCGCCGTGAGTGGAGGTGTGGCTGTCGCCGCAGACGATGGTCATCCCCGGCTGGGTCAGGCCCAGCTGCGGGCCGATGATGTGCACGATGCCCTGCTCGATGTCGCCCATGGAGTAGAGGCGCACGCCGAACTCGCCGCAGTTGCGGCGCAGGGTCTCGACCTGCGTGCGACTGACCAGGTCGGTGATCGGCCCCGGCGTGGTGGGGACGTTGTGGTCCTCCGTCGCGAGGGTGAGGTCGGGCCGGCGCACCGGGCGCCCCGCCAGCCGCAGGCCGTCGAAGGCCTGCGGGCTCGTCACCTCGTGCAGGAGGTGGAGGTCGATGTAGAGGAGGTCGGGCTCCCCCTCGGCGCGCCGTACGACGTGCGCGTCCCAGACCTTCTCGGCCAGCGTTCCGGGCATTGGAGTGCTCCTTTCCGAGTGACCCTCGGGTCCTCGGTGGCACCCACTGCCCCGTGCGGCATCCTCGAGGGGTGATGCACTGCTCCAGCAAGGGTGGCGCACTTCGCTGGCCGTGGAACTTGCGTCTCAGGCTCTGAGACGTCAGTATCAGAGCATGGACACATCCAGTGGGGTCGGGGTGCTCGACAAGGCGGCCATCGTCCTGGGAGCCCTCGAGGCCGGACCTGCCACCCTCGCCCAGCTCGTCGGAGCCACCGGCCTGGCCCGGCCGACGGCCCACCGGCTGGCCGTGGCCCTCGAGCACCACCGCCTCGTGTCCCGTGACATGCAGGGCCGCTTCGTGCTCGGACCGCGTCTCGGCGAGCTCGCCTCGGCGGCGGGCGAGGACCGGCTGCTCGCCGCCGCCGGGCCGGTGCTCGGCGCCCTGCGCGACCACACCAACGAGAGCGCCCAGCTCTTCCGCCGGCAGGGTGACCAGCGCATCTGCGTCGCGGCGGCCGAGCGCCCCATCGGGCTACGCGACTCCATACCGGTCGGGGCGAGCCTGACCATGCAGGCGGGCTCGGCCGCCCAGGTGCTCCTCGCCTGGGAGGAGCCCGACCGGCTGCACCGCGGCCTGCAGGGCGCGCGGTTCAACGCGACCGCCCTGTCGGCCGTGCGCCGCCGCGGGTGGGCCCAGAGCGTCGGTGAGCGCGAGCCGGGCGTCGCGTCGGTGTCGGCGCCGGTGCGCGGGCCCTCGGGCCGGGTCGTCGCCGCCGTGTCCATCTCCGGTCCCATCGAGCGGCTCTCCCGCCAGCCCGGCCGACTGCACGCGGCCACGGTGGTCGCCGGCGCCAACAAGCTCACCGAGGTGCTGCGCCGCTCCCACAGCGGCCTCCCCGGCTGACCTCAGGTGGGCCGAAGCACGACACGATTCGGTAACCACGGTGTTCCGCGACCTCTCTGGGGCAACCTCGGGGCGCAGTATGGCGTCGTGTTCGGTGAGGCCGCCCACCGAGCGGCTCCGCCCGCCCTCGAGGGAGACGACCCGTGACCCTGTCCCGCCCCCGCACACCGATGCTGCTCGCCGTGTCCGCGGTCACGGCGGTCGCCGTCCTCGCGCTCGGAGCGTGCGCGCCGGCCCCCGCAGCGCTCACCGCGGCCACCCCCTCGGCCACCTCGCCGACCACCGGCTCGAGCGGGCCCGGGTCGTCGACCCCGACCAGCCCGGCCTCCTCGACGACACCCTCGACGACGCCCCCAACCACGACACCGCCCCGCCCCACCGCGACGGCAACCACCGCGGCGCTCACCTCCGGGGCCAGTGGTGAGCGGGTGCGCGAGCTGCAGGCCCGCCTGGTCCAGCTGGCCTGGTTCACCGGCCCCACGACGGGTGCGTACGACGCCACCACCGTCGCCGCCGTGCGCGGCTTCCAGGACAAGCGGACCCTGCCCGCCACCGGGACGACCGACCCGGCCACGTGGGCCGCGCTCGTGGCCAGGACCCGCACCCCGACCGCCGACGAGCTGCACAACGTGCTGCGGGCCGGGCCCGCGCTGCTGAAGCAGGGGGCGACCGGAGCGGCCGTCCGCGACCTGCAGTCACGGCTCAAGCAGATCGGCTGGTGGTCGGGCGCAGTGACCGACACCTACGGCCCGCAGACCGTCGACGCGGTCCGTCAGTTCCAGGCCAAGCGGGCCATCCCCGTCACCGGCGAGGTCGACCAGTGCACCGCCGACCGGCTGCACGGCATGACCCGCACCCCCACGAGCGACGAGCTCACCAACAACGTCCCGAAGCCGCCCACCGGGACCACCGTGGGCCTCGACCCGCGCTGCCTGACCGGACGCGTGCTGTGCATCAGCAAGGCCTCGCGCTCGCTCACCTGGGTGGTGGACGGCAGGGCCCAGCTGCGGCTCGACGTGCGCTTCGGGTCGGAGAACAACCCCACCCGTGAGGGCGTCTTCTCCGTCTTCCGCAAGAACCGCGAGTGGACCTCCACGCTCTACGGCAGCTCGATGCCCTTCTCGATGTTCTTCAGCGGGGGCGAGGCCGTGCACTACTCGTCCGACTTCGCCGCCCGCGGCTATGCCGGCGCCTCCCACGGCTGCGTCAACGTGCGCGACTACAACGGTCTGTCGACCCTCTTCGACCTCGTGCAGGTCGGCGACACCGTGGTCGTCAGCTGACGCAGCCGCGGCACGCGAGGGGCACGCCAGTGGAGCCCAGCGTATGGAGCCAGTCCGGCGCGTCGGTGCGCTTCGACTGGGGCCCGACCGGGGCGCAGCGACTGGCGGTCCCCGGGGGGATCCTCGTAGTCGTCGACGTGCTGTCGTTCACGACGTCAGTGGGGGTGGCGGTCGAGCGGGGCACAGCCGTGTACCCCGCCGCGTGGCGGGACGCCTTGGCGGGTGAGCTGGCAGCTCGGGAGGAGGCGGTGCTGGCTGTCGGTCGGCGCGCGGTCTCCCGGGCGCACCCGTGGTCCCTCTCCCCGGCGAGCCTGCGGGCCGCGCCGCCGGTGACCCGCCTGGTCCTCCCGTCGCCCAACGGGTCGACCATCGCGGCCGCCGCGACGGCGGCAGGTATCGACACCGTCGTCGCCGCCTCGCTGCGCAACGCGCCCGCCGTCGGAGCATGGCTGGGCCGCGCCGTGGCGCACGACCCTCGCCCCGTCTGCGTCGTCGCCGCCGGTGAGCGGTGGCCCGACGGCTCACTGCGACCGGCCCTCGAGGACCTTCTCGGGGCTGGTGCCGTCATCTCGGCCCTGCTGTCGGCGGCCCGAGGGCTGGTCGCCTCGCCGGAAGCCGAGGCGGCCCGTCGTCTCCACGAGGCGACCGCGGACCCGGCTGCGGCCGTGCGCGGCTGTGCGTCCGGCGTCGAGCTGATGAGCTCCGGGTTCGCCGCCGACGTCGAGGTGGCTGTCGAGGTCGGCACGAGCACCGCCGTCCCCGTCCTGTCCGACGGTGCCTTCCGCGCTGCCCCCGCCCTCGCCCCGTCCTCCTGACCGACCGGCTTCCCTCCCACTTGTTGCGGGAGGGGCGGGGCTGGGGCGGGGCTAGGGCGTCAGTGCGGCGTGCTTCCGGCGGCTGCCCTCGATCGGCACGGAGGTCGTGGCGCTGGCCAGCCCGGTGAGCGGCATCCCGACGTAGACGCTCTCGTGCCCGCCGGCGGGCACGGCATACGTCTCGTGCCAGATGCCGACGGCGTCGGCCGCCCTACGAGCGCGGGTGTTGAAGGCCGTCCAGGCGGAGCGGTGGGCGTGGCTGGTGGACGCGGCGTACGCGTAGATGTCGGCGGTGCTGCGCCAGTACTGCACCGTCGTGACGCCCTTGCCCCCGATGAGCGTGCGCGCCTCGAGGAAGCCGAGGTCCTCACCCCCGCCGCTGGCTGCGGTCGCCTTGGCCCGGTAGAGCTCGGTGAGCATCCGCGGCATCGCGAGGAAGACCGGGAGCCACTGGTCGACCCGGTGGAGGCGGTTGACGCGCACGCCGATGAGGAAGACGGCGATCTCGCCGTCGTGGTCGTGGGTCGTGCGACCGCCCTGGATGCGGACCATGGCCTTCTCCTGACTGCTGGATAGCGGAACTCCCCAATAATGGATAGTTTTACTATCCAATGTCAAGGGCGTGCGCCGGCGGGACGGCCGCAGGCATAGGCTCGTCGCCATGGCGCTCAGGATCGGATACAAGGCATCGGCGGAGCAGTTCGCCCCCCGACAGCTGCTCGACTACGCGGTCCTCGCCGAGGAGGTCGGTCTCGACAGCGTGATGATCTCCGACCACTTCCAGCCCTGGCGCCACCACGGCGGTCACGCGCCGTTCTCGCTCGCCTGGCTGGCGGCGGTCGGTGAGCGCACCGAGCGGGTGCAGCTCGGCACCTCGGTCATGACCCCGACCTTCCGCTACAACCCCGCCGTCGTCGCCCAGGCCTTCGGCACCCTCGGGTCGCTCTACCCGGGGCGCGTCATGCTCGGCGTCGGCTCGGGCGAGGCGCTCAACGAGGTGGTCGTCGGCTCGGTCGACGAGGAGGACGGCTGGCCGGAGTTCAAGGAGCGGTTCGCGCGGCTGCGCGAGTCGGTGGCGCTGATGAAGCAGCTGTGGACGCAGGACCGAGTCACCTTCGAGGGCGACTACTACTCGACCAAGGACGCGACGGTCTACGACAAGCCCGAGCAGCCGGTGCCCGTCTACGTCGCCGCCGGCGGGCCCCTGGTGGCGCGGTATGCCGGTCGCGCCGGCGACGGCTTCATCTGCACCTCGGGCAAGGGCGCCGAGCTCTACACCGACAAGCTCCTCCCGGCCGTCGACGAGGGCCTGACGAAGTCGGGCCGCACCCGCGACGACATCGACAAGATGATCGAGATCAAGCTCTCGTGGGACCCCGACAAGGAGAAGGCGGTGGAGAACTGCCGCTTCTGGGCGGCCCTGTCCCTGACCGCGGAGCAGAAGCACGGCACGAGCGACCCGCTCGAGATGGAGCGCCTCGGCGACGAGCTGTCCGATGAGCAGGTGGCCAGCCGCTGGATCGTCTCCGACGACCCCGACGAGGTCGTCGCCGCGGTCAAGGACTACGTCGACTGGGGCTTCGACCACCTCGTCTTCCATGGCCCGGGGCACGACCAGGAGCGATTCCTGCGCACCTTCGGCGAGCGGGTGCTCCCCGGCCTGCGCGCGCTCGCCTGAGCGACAAGCTCTCTGTCCCATGGCTCTTCACGTCGTCAGCGACCCCCACGGTCACCGTGACGAGCTCGCCCATGCCCTGCGAGAGGCGTGGCTGCTCGACGCCGACGAGCGCTGGGCCGGCGGCACCGACCAGCTGTGGGTGCTGGGTGACTTCTTCGACCGCGGGCCCGATGGCGTCGGGGCGGTCGAGCTGGTCATGCGGCTGCAGCGCGAGGCCGCCGAGGTCGGCGGTCACGTCGGCGCGGTGCTGGGCAACCACGAGGTCCTGGCTCTCGGGACCCACCGCTTCGGCGAGACGCCGGCCGGCCGCTACAGCGGGTCGAGCTTCGCCGCGAGCTGGGTGCTCAACGGCGGGCTGGCGCACGACCAGGACCGCCTGACCGACGACCACCTCGCGTGGATCGCCGCCCTGCCGGCCGTCGCCGTGGTCGACGGCTGGCTGCTCCTGCACTCCGACACCACGGGATACCTCACCTGGGGAGGCTCGGTCGACGACGTCAACGCCGCCGTCGCCGCCGCGCTCGCCGGCGGGGTCGACGACGTGTGGGCCGTCTGGGCCGACCTCACCGATCGCTACGCCTTCAGCGGCCGACGCGGGCAGCGCGCGGCGGCCCGGGTGCTCGCCCAGCTCGGCGGCGAGCGCATCGTCCACGGCCACAGCATCGTCGCGACGCTCCAGCCCGGGCACCCCGACCCCGCCACCACCACCGGCCCCCTGTCGTATGCCGGGGGGCTGGCTCTCGCGGTCGACGGCGGCCTCTACGCCGGTGGCCCGCTGCTCGTCGTGCCGCTGACCGGTCGCTGAGCCCCCGGACCGCACGGGGCACCGGCGAGGAAGCGCTGGTAGGTCGTCGCGGCGACGAGCTCCGCGACCGGGTCGAGCAGGGCCTGCAGGTCTGCGCCCTCGAGACGCTCGACGAAGGCCCGCACGTCGAGCACGGGGTTGCCGAGCAGGGCGTCACCCCGGTCGAGGAGCGTCAGCGACCCGGCCCGCGCGTCGCCGACACCGTCGGCCGCGAGCTGGATGGTGTGGCCGACCAGCGCAGACTGGACGGCCACCCAGCGCTCGAGCGCCCGCCGCTGCACCCCTGCCAGGCCACCGTTCCCGTGTCCGCTGCCGGGAGGTCGTGCCCGCTCGATCGCGACGACCTCCACGTGGGCCGCCCGACGACTCATCCCACCAGGTCTGCACCGGTCGCGGTGGGCTCTGAGCCGACGAGCATCAGCCAGCGCCAGCGCGCCTGCTCGTAGGCGAGCACCCCGGTCAGTCGGTACGGGAATGTTTCGGTGGTCCCGTCGTCACCGATCTGGGTGCCTTCACCCTCGGCGAGCAGCCAGACCGTCCCACGACGATCGTCGAAGATCAGGTCACTGAACTCGAAGGCGTAGGCCATGGGGCGGCTGAGCAGGTCGGAGAGAAGGCGCCGAACCTCGCGTGGACCGGTGGCCCTCTCGCCCGACTCGGAACCGGCGTACGTGACCGCGTTGGTGGCGCTGAACAGGTCGGTCAGCGCTGGTAGGTCCCGGGTCTCGAAGGCGGTGGACAGCTGTCGCAGCAGGTCCCGCAACACGGCCTCCCTCATGTCGGCTGACCCTCCAGCGAAGCGTGCCGACTCTGCGACAGCGCCCCGTCGGCCTCGTTCATGCGCGGCAGGAACAGGGCGCTCAGGGTCACTGCCGCCCCCAGCAGGCCGGCCGCCACGAACGTCCCCCGGACGCCGATCACGGCCGCGACGGGGGCCGTCAGCGCATAGGAGACCGGGAGTCCGGCGATGGAGACGAACCAGTCCAGGCTGGAGACGCGTCCGAGCATCTCCGCGGGAACGAGGCGCTGCTTCGTGGTGGCCCAGGCCACCGTGCCGGCGGCCTCGAGCCCGTTGATCAGCAGCGAGACGACCATGAGCTGCCACCCGTCCGTGGCCAGTCCGTACCCGGCCACAGCCAAGGTGGCGCAGGTCCAGCACAGGTACATGAACGTGAGCTGTCGGCGCGGCAGGCCCACCTGGCCGACGACCAACGCCGCAGCGATCGCCCCCACGCCGCCGGCGCCGAGGATGACGCCGAGCTTGCGGGAGCTGCCGTGCAGCTCCTCGCGCACCAGGTAGGGCAGCAGGACCTCGGTGGGACCGATGAACAACAGGTAGGCAGCCGTGGCCGAGGCGAGGGTTCCCCACAGCCACGGTTGGCTGCGGACGAAGCGCACGCCGGCCAGGGCGTCCGCCCACAGGGAGGGCTCGTGGCCGGAGCCAGAGGAGCCTCTGGCTGACGCCCCGGCCGTCATCCGCACGACGCACAGGGCGGAGACGAGGAAGGTCACGGCGTCGAAGAGGAAGGCGACACCCGCGCCGTGGACGGCGATCAGCACCCCCCCGAGCGCCGGACCGCCCAACCGGAGCATGGCCGGTCGGAGGAACTGGTCGAGGGCGTTGGCCTGCTGGAGGTCCTCGTCGGGCACCAGGTCCGGGATGATGGCGTCGAAGGCAGGGGCAGCGACTCCGGCTCCGAGCCCGTAGACGACGCTGAGGACGGCGAGGTGCCACATGCGGGCCTGGCCAGACAGGACGACGACCGCCACCACGAGCACCACGACGAACCGCACGAGGTCAGCGCCGAGCAGGATCCGCCGGCGGTCGACCCGGTCGCTGAGGATTCCGCTCCCGAGGAGCGCCAACAGCTGGGGCACGGTCGCGCACACCCCGAGTAGCGCCAAGCCCGCTGGTCGCGGAGAGAGGGTGTATGCCTGCCAGGCCAGCGCGATCAGGTAGACCCCGTCACCCGCGAGCGACGCGCTGGCCCCGGCCCACAGCAGCCGGAAGTCCCGGTGCCGCAGCGGTGCCAGCAGTGGGGTGGCGCGGACGGAGACCTCAGTCATCGTGGTGCTGGAGCTCGAACCGATCGCACAGCTCGTGAAGCGTGGCGCACAGCTCCTCGATCTCGTCGTCGCCGTTGGCCGCGGTGACCTGCACCCGGAAGCCGACCTCTGCGCGGGGCACCAGCGGGTACGCCGCGAGGGTGACGTAGATGCCCGCGTCGAAGAGGAACTGGCCCACCGCGTCGATGTCGTCGGAGTTCTTCAGCGGCAGCTCGATGATCGGCAGACCGGAGGTGTTGGGCGTCGCCAGGTCGAGCTCCGAGACGGTCGTGAGGACCCGGGCGGTCTTGCGGTGGAGCGACGCCCTGATGCTGTCCCCGCGGGAGGCGTTGACGTCGAGACCGGACAGCACCGTGGCCAGCGACGCGACCGGCGACGGACCGGAGAACAGGTAGGGAGCTGCCGCGACCTTGAGGTGGTCCTTGAGCCAGGTCGGCAAGGCGATGAACGCCATGAGCGAGGAGTACGCCTTGGAGAACCCACCGACCAGCACGATGTCGTCGTACGTCTCGCCCGCGTGCCTGACGATCGAGTTGCCCCTGCTGCCGTACGGGCTGGACTCGGTGTCGGTCCGCTCACCGATGACACCGAAGCCGTGCGCGTCGTCGACGTAGAGCAGCGCACCGTAGGTGCGGGCAACCGCAGCCAGTCCAACCAGGTCGGGGGCGTTACCGGTCATGCTGTTGACCCCGTCCGTGCAGATCAGCTTCGTCCCCCCCGTGGGCGCGGCCCGCAGCAACGCCTCGAGAGCAGCGACATCGCCGGTCGGGAATCGTCGGACCGTGGCGCCGTTTCCCCTGGCGACCATGCATCCGTCGTAGATCGTCCGGTGGGCCTGTCCGTCGAGGAAGACCTGTCCCCGTCCTGCGATGGCGGGGATCACTGACATGTGGATGTGGGTGATGGTAGGCAGCGCGAGGGTGTCCTCGGCCCCGAGGAGCTCGGTGAGGCGGTCCTCGATGTCGATGTACGGCCGCGGGTTGCCGAGCAGCCGCGACCAGCTGGGGTGGGTTCCCCACTGCCGGATGCTCTCGTCGACGGAGTCGATGATCTCGGGCTCGAGGTCGAAGCCGAGGTAGTTGCACGACGCGAAGTCGGCCAGCCAGTGGTCATCGACCCGGATCCGTCGGCCCTTGACCTCCTCGATCACCGCGTCGAACATGGGCGACGAGCTCCTCAGTCGCTGCAGGTCGGACCACTTGGCGTCCTGGAGGGGGCGGAAGGCCGGGTTGCTGATCGACATGGCGGGGGGTCCGATCTACGAGGAGGGTGACGCAGGGTGATGGTGCGGTGGTCCGGAGCCGACGGCGACCCCGGAGGTGGTTCAGGCGACGCCGGGCAGAGTGACGATCGGCGTCGGTAGCTGCAGTCGGGCGACGCCGGGCCCGCCCGTGACGGCCAGTGGCGGGCCGAGGGGCTGGGGGCAGGCCAGCATGGCGAGCAGCTCGTCGGGGGGGACCGGCCTGGAGTAGAGGTAACCCTGCCCGAGCGCACACCCCATGGACCACAGCTCGTCCCGCTGGGCCACCCGCTCGATGCCTTCGGCCACGACCTCCAGCCGCAGCGACTGCGCCATGGACAGGATGGCGGCCGTCAGGGCGCCGTCGTCGGGATTGTCTGTCCCCAAGCCGTCGACGAAGGACTTGTCGACCTTCAGCTCGTGGACGTTGAAGCGCTGCAGGTAGGACAGGCTGGAGTAGCCCGTCCCGAAGTCGTCGACGGCGATGTGCACACCTGAGGCGGCGAGCAGGCTCAGCTGGTCCAGGATGACGGAGGTGTCAAGAGCGAAGACGCTCTCCGTCAGCTCGAGGACCAGCGCCGCGGGTGGCATGCTGTGACGGCGCAGCACCGCACCGACCTCGTCGGCGAAACCGGCATCCTTGAGCTGGTGAGCCGAGACATTCACGGACAGGCGATGGCTCACGTGCCCCAGGTCTGCCCACTCGCGCCACTGCCTACAGGCCCGATCGAGCACCCACCGCCCGAGCTCGATGATCTGGCCGGTCCTCTCGGACAACGCGATGAACTCCGCGGGCATGACCTGGCCACGGGTGGGGTGCCTCCACCGGACGAGGACCTCGGACCCCAGGATCTCTCCCGTGTCGATCAGCACGATCGGCTGGTAGTGCAGCTCGAACTGGCCGGTCTCCATCGCGAGGGAGAGCTCGGCGCTGAGGTTCACCCGGTTCACCATGGTGGTGTGCAGCTCGTCGCGGTAGACCTCCACGCGACCCTTGCCTTCCTCCTTCGCGGCATACAGCGCCAGGTCAGCGCACCGGAGGAGCTCGGCGTAGTCGAGGTCGCGATCGCTGCCGCCGCTGAACATGACGCCGATGCTGGCCGAGACCAGGAGCTCCTCGTCGTCGACCGCGTAGGGGGAGCGAAAGGGCGACATGACCCGTTCGCTGAGGTCCAGACCCCGCGCGCTGTCCTCGACGTCCTCGATGAGGACGGCGAACTCGTCACCACCGAGGCGTGCCACCGTGGTGCTGGCGCGCAGCATCCTCTGCATGCGCTGGGCGACGGCGAGCAGCAACGCGTCACCCGCAGCGTGGCCCCGCGTGTCGTTGACCACCTTGAAGTCGTCCAGGTCCACCATCGCCAGGACGATCGCCGTGCCTGTGCGGGCGGCCCGGGTGAGCGCGTGCTCGACCCGGTCCTGGAAGAGGGCGCGGTTCGGCAGGCCCGTCAGGGCGTCATGGAAGGCCTGGTGCATCAGCTGTTGCTCCAGGGCCCGCCGCTCAGAGACGTTGCGCATCGTCAACACGAAGCTGATGGCACCGGAGTCATCGGACAGGGCGCTGGTGAGGACCTCGAAGAACAGGTAGCGGTCGTCGGCGTGACGGACTCGCCAGTCCGACCTCAGGGTCACCTGGGAGGAGCGCCCCCCGATGCCGGCCACCAGGGCGTTCGCCGTGGCGGACTCGTCGGGGTGCAGCAAGGCAGAGAGAGGAGTCCCCACGAGATCAGGGACGATGTGCCCGAGCTCGCGCTCCAGAGACGGGGTTGCGTAGCTGATCCGCAGGGACTCGTCCACCACCACGATGACGTCCGAGGCGTTCTGGATCATGCCGCGGAACTGCTCCTGGACCTTGCGCTGGCTGAGCTCCTCGACGAGGGTGGCGCTCACGACGGCGAGCGCCACCTGCGATGCGACGGTGGTGAGCGCGTCGTGCTGGTCCACCGTGAGGACGCTCCTGCCCTTCGTGACGAGCATGCCGAGGTCCTCACCGTCGTAACGCAACGGGTTGACGCTGATGGTGCCGGACGAGCTCAGGCTTCCGCCGGCCTGGGCGACGTCCCACAGGGCGGCCACGTCGGCGGGGTCGAGCCGCACCCCGATGTCGGCCACGCAGTGGACGCCGTCGGGGTCGGCGACGTGGACGGATGCGCTGTGCAGCCGCTCGGACCCCACCAGGGACATGACGCTGCTGAGGGCGGCCCGGTAGATGTCCGGCAGTCCCCGGGCGATCACCAGAGACTCACTCGCCTCACGAAGGGCTCTTTCTCGGCCGACCGACTGCTGGTGAGCCGAGAGGATGCCCCACATCCGGGCCAGGACCAGGATGAACAAGGCGGCCGAGAAGATCGCCACCGTCGTCGCGGGGGTGTCCGTGTGCATCTGCGACTCGGCGAGCAGGACGCCGGGCGCGATGAGGCTGGCCGAGGCCAGGAGCGCCAGCCGCGCGCGTCCGATGGCGACGCTGCCCAGTGGCGCGACGTCGCTCAGTCGGCCCATCGAGGGGTGCAGGGCGGCCAAGCCCCAGCCGATGTAGAAGATGGCCCAGCCGAGGTCGACGGGGCCGCCGATCTGCCACGATCCCCGCAGCTGGACGAGACCGTAGGCGAAGTCGGCCGCCATGAGTCCTACCGCTCCCGTGACCAGGCATCGCATGGCCGTGAAGCGCAGCCCGCCACCCGCGACGAGACGCGCCAGCAGGGCCAGGATCATCACGTCCCCGGCCGGGTAGGCCACCGAGGTGGCGCGCTGCAGCCCGTCGAGGCCGTCGGCCTGGAAGTTCGGCACGATGAGGTAGACCCACGAGAGCAGACCCAGACCGGTCGTGATGATCACGGCGTCGATCAGGCTGGGGAGGTCGCGCGACGACGACCGCGCCCGGATGATCAGGAAGATGCCGGCCGCGAAGAGCGGATAGGTGAGGAGGTACAAGAGGTCGGCCACGGAGGGGAAGGGGTTGTCCTGGTGGAGCACGTCGGTCAGGACGTTGTAGGTCGTGTCACCGGTGATGAAGGCGAGCTCGGCGGCCGCGAGCAGGTACCAGGCAAGGGGCTGCCTCGGACGGTGTCGGCGCACCCCCACGACGGTCGCCACCACGGACGACAGACCCAGAGCCGTCCATACGGGTGACTGGTACGCGGGGAACAGGTAGTAGCAGCACGTGAGTGCCGTCGCAAGGGCGAGGTATCCAACCCACAGGCCGGGACCCCTGTGACGCGGCAACCCCGCATCCGGGTGCCCGGAGGCGCGCACGACCGACGACAGGATCCGACCCGCCTCGACTGTCATGGCGCCGTGGGCGCCGTCGGCGCGGTAGGCCGGATCGTGGGCGCACCCATGTCGGTTCTCCTCACGGCAGGTTCCTCCTGGCCCGATGCCAGGTCGAGACCGCTCTCGCAGCGTCGTCAGCGGCCTGGGTGTGACATCGTCCAGGTAGGTCGCAGGATGAGTAGTTCAGACACAGGATGTGCCGTGCAGGGTGGGTGCTCCGTGAGGAGGGTCGTCGCGGTCCTGGACGGCAGGCAGGGCCCCCTCCCGGACCCATCGGGCGGGCGCGGCTCGACCCGAGGACAACACCGGTGACCCTGTCGTGGCGGAGGCCCGACCGTCGGTCCTCTCCCGGGGCATTGCCACCGGAGGGGCGTGAGCCCTAGTGTGGCGCGCCAGCACGTCAACCCCACACGCCCTCGGAGGGACCGTCTGTGAGAGCCGTCGTCTTCACCTCGACCGACCAGCCCGTCGAGGTCACCGACGTCGACCTGGCCCCGCCGGGGCCCGGTGAGGTGAAGGTCAGGATCGCCGCTGCCGGTGTCTGCCACAGCGACCTGCACGTGCGCCGCGGGGAATGGCAGGTCCCGGTGCCGCTGGTCATGGGGCACGAGGGCTCGGGGGTCGTCGTCGAGGTCGGACCGCAGGTCACCAGCCTCGCCGAGGGGGACCACGTCGTGCTGTCGTGGGTGGCGCCGTGCGGGGAGTGCCGCAACTGCCGGGCCGGCCGCGAGGCCCGGTGCCTGGTCGCGGCGACGGTCGTCGCCCCGGGCGGCGTGCTGCCGTACGGCGGCTCCCGGCTATCGCGTGGTGGCGAGACGGTCTACCACTACCTGGGGGTGTCGTCCTTCGCCGAGCACGCGGTCGTGCCTGCGTCCGGCGCGGTGCGCGTGCGCGACGACGCCCCGCTCGACCTGATGGCCCTGATCGGGTGCGCGGTCGCCACAGGGGTGGGTGCCGTGAGGAACACCGCCGCGGTGGAGGCCGGGGCCAGCGTCGTCGTGATCGGCTGCGGCGGTGTGGGTCTCTCTGTCGTCCAAGGCGCGAGGCTGGCGGGCGCCGAGCGCATCGTGGCCATGGACGTACGGCCCGAGAAGGCCACTCTTGCCCTGACCATGGGGGCCACCGACGCCGTGGACGTCTCCGGCGTCGACGCCGTGGAGGCGCTGCACGACCTGCTCCCCGACGGCGTCGACTACGTCTTCGACGCGATCGGCAAGACCTCCACGACCGAGCAGGCCATCCGGATGCTCGGTCTCGGTGGGGCGGCGGTCATCGTCGGGCTCCCGCCCGCAGGGGCTCGAGCGTCGTTCGAGCCCCTCGTGCTCGCCGAGGCCGACCAGCGCATCCTCGGATCCAACTACGGCAGCGTCCGACCGGCAATCGACATCCCGGCGCTCGTGGACCGCTACATGGACGGTGACCTCATGCTCGAGGAGCTCGTGTCGTCGCGGCAGCCCCTCGAGGCCGCAGTGGCCGCCCTCGACGACCTCGAAGCCGGGCACGCCCTGCGCACGCTGCTCGTCCCCTGACGACCGCCCCCCTGAACCACCCCCACACCAGGAGTCAACGTGTCCCCATCCGAGGAGATCCCCGTGCAGCCGGGCAGGTCCGTGGCCGCTCAGCCCGACGGGCGGGAACTGCGCACGGGGGCCCTCGGCCTGCGCAGCGTGGTGTTCCAGAACATGACCAACATGGCGCCTGCTGCGGCGATCGTCTACGACTTCCCCACCCAGATCGCCGCCGCTGGGGCGGCCCTGTGGATCTCCAACAGCATCGCGCTCTTCGCCGTGCTCCTCATCGCCAGCTCCATCATCCAGTTCTCCCGGCAGCTGCCCCACGCAGGCGGCTACTACACCTACCTGTCGACCGCCCTGGGTCCGAAGGTCGGCGCCTTCTCGGCGTGGATCTACTTCCTCTACGCCCTGGTACTGCCGGCCGAGGTCACCCTCATCTGGTCCGGCATCGCGTCGGACCTGGTCAGCACCTACCTGCACCTGGGCATCCCGTGGTGGGTGTTCCAGGTCGTCATCCTCGGGCTCGTCGGCTACCTCGCGTTCACCGGCGTCCAGCGGTCTGCCCGCATCACGATGATCGCGGGCGCGTTCGAGATCGCGGTGTTCGTGGTCCTGGGCGTCTCGCTACTCGTCAACCCGGTCAGCCCGATCAACCTGGGCGACCTCAGCCTCAGCAGCTCACCCTCGGGCTGGGAGGGCGTCCTGGGCCTCGGTCTCGTCTTCGGGATCCTCAACTTCGTCGGCTTCGAGTCGGCGGCTCCCATGGCGGAGGAGACCGACAACCCGACCCGTAACGTGCCGCGCGCCGTGCTCTTCTCGGTGCTGATCCTCGGCACCCTCTACCTGTTCATGTCGGTCGCGGCGGTCTTCGGCTACGGCCTGGCCAACCTCGGGAACTTCTTCTCCGACGCCGCCCCCTTCGACACCATGGCCAACCGCGTGCTCGGCATCGGCACCCTGGTGGTCTTCTTCGCCATCACCAACTCCTCCTTCGGATGCTCCCTCGCCACGATCAACCAGGGCAGCCGGGTCCTGATGTCCATGGGCCGGAACGGTCTGCTCCCCGCGCAGATCGGTGCCGTCCACCCGCTCTACCGGACCCCGCACGTCGCGGCGGCGATCATCTCCGCCCTCGCCCTGGTCATCTCGCTCACCGCCGGCGCCGTCTGGGGCACCCTGGTGGGCTTCGGGGTCCTCGCCATCACCCTGACCGCCGGCGCCCTGATGATCTACATCCTCGGCAACATCGCGCTGCCCGTCTTCTACCGCAACCACGTCCCTGCTGCGTTCAGCTGGCTGCTGCACCTCGTGCTCCCGGTGGTCGCCGTCGTGCTCCTTGGCTACGTCTTCTACCGCAACTTCTGGCCCATCCCCGACTCGCCCTACAACCTCCCCGGGTACTTCGCGGTGGGTTGGGCCGTCGTCGGCCTCGTCCTCGTCAGCCTCGCCAGCAGGTTCCGCCCTCAGTCGCTGCAGGCGGTCCTCAGCGACGAGGCGAGCTAACCACCCGCTCATCCCCCGCTTCCTCGTCGACGACCTGGCCGCTCGCGCCGCCGGCCGCGACCCCTCAGAGCCGGTTTCCCCCCTCAGGGGCGGCGAGATGCGGGCGCAGGAACTCCACGGCACCGTCCTGAGCGACGCCGCCAGGCCCCTGGGCCACGCCGGCCTGCACCCCCACCCTCTGCGCCCCACCGCAGCGTCACACGCGCGGTTGTGCACCCGATGTGTAGCCGAGCCGACATCGCCCCGCATCCCACGGGATAGCAAAAGGCCGATCCCCCTGTGAGACAAGGGAATCGGCCTGGTAGCCCCGACGGGATTCGAACCCGCGCTACCGCCTTGAGAGGGCGACGTGCTAGGCCGCTACACAACGGGGCCCTAGCTGTGCTCCCGGCACCGTCTCCGGCGCGGGCAACGGAGTAGATCTTACCGTCTGGCAGGACATTCTCCGAATCGTTGCCGTCTGCGTGGAGCGGCGACGAACGCTGGGGTACCAGGACTCGAACCTAGAACAACTGAACCAGAATCAGCCGTGTTGCCAATTACACCATACCCCATGGGGTGTCAACCGGCCTCCGTGGAAGAGGAAGGCGAACCGAGGGCAAACTCTACCGGCCCGCCCACCGGCACCCCAAATCCACCCGTCGTCAGAGCGTGGCGCGCAGAGCCCGCAGACGGGTGAGGGTCGAGGCCTTGCCGAGGATCTCCATCGACTCGAAGAGCGGCGGCGAGACCCGCTGCCCCGAGACCGCCGTGCGCAACGGGCCGAAGGCGAACTTGGGCTTGACGCCCAGGCCCTCGACGATGGCCGCTCGGAGCGCCGCCTCGATGGCCTCCGCGGCAAAGCTGGCGTCAGAGCCGAGCGGACCTCCGTGCTCGTCGGGCAGGGCCTCCACGGCGTCGATGGCGGCGTCGAGCACCCGCGGGGCGTCGTCGTTCAGCTGGGCGCGGGCGTCGGCGGCGACCTCGAGCACGTCGTCGGCGACGAAGAACGGGCGTACGAGCGGAGTGGCCTCCGTGAGCAGCACCATGCGGGTCTGGATGAGGGCGGTGACCTGCTCGAGCCGGCCCAGCTCGCCCAGGGACGGCGAGTCGCCGAGGACGCCGTCGCGCTGGAGGAAGGGCAGCACCCGCGAGGCCAGCTCCCGGGTCTCGAGCTCACGCACGTAGACGCCGTTGAGCCAGCCCAGCTTGTCGAGGTTGAAGACCGACCCGGCCGGGTTGACGTCCTTCCACGTGAAGCGCTGGGAGAACTCCGCGAAGGTGAAGACCTCGCGCTCGGTGCCGTCGGCCTCGAGAATCGGCGGATATCCTTGCAGCGCAAGGAAGTTGACGAGCGCCTCGGGCAGATAACCCTGCTCACGGAACCACGTGAGCCGCGCCCACGGGCTCTTGCGCTTGGAGATCTTGGCCTTCTTCTCGTCACGCAGCAGCGGGAAGTGCGCGAAGCGAGGCGGCTCGAGACCGAACCAGCGGTAGAGCAGCAGGTGCTTGGGGGTCGACGAGATCCACTCCTGACCGCGCACCACGTGGGTGATGCCCATCTCGTGGTCGTCGACGACGACGGCCAGGTGGTAGGTCGGGAAGCCGTCGGCCTTGAGCAGCACCTGGTCGTCGGGGTGCGGGGCCTTGGTGGGCCCCATGATGAGGTCGTCGAAGACGAGCTCGACATCGTCGGGCACCTGCATCCGCACCACGGGCGTCTCGCTGAAGCCGGGCAGCAGGGCCCGCTCCTCGCGCGTCTTGCCCAGGCACATCCGGTCGTAGCCGGTCGGCTCCTTGGCCTTCTGCTGGATCTCGCGCATCGTCGTCAGCCGCTCGCCGGAGCACCAGCACAGGTAGGCCTTGCCCTCGGCGAGGAGGCGGTCGGCATACGGCCGGTAGTGGTCGAGCCGCTCGCTCTGCCGGTAGGGCGCGACGGGGCCACCGATGTCGGGGCCCTCGTCCCACGTCAGGCCCAGCCAGCGCAGGGTGTCGTAGAGCTGGCTCTCGCTGTCGGCCTGGAAGCGAGCGCGGTCGGTGTCCTCGATGCGCAGCAGGAAGGTACCGCCCTGCTGCCGCGCGAAGGCCAGGTCGAACATCGCCATGTAGGCCGTGCCGACGTGCGGGTCGCCCGTGGGCGACGGGGCCACCCGCAGTCGTGGGGCGGACGGCGGGACGGGGCTCGTGGGGCTGCTCGGTGCGTCGCTCATGGTGGAGCCAGCCTACTGGCGCGGCGCCACCGGCCGGCTGGTCGCCGCCTCGATGGTGCTCGACGCGGCGTGGCCGCTGGTCACCCAGCGGGGCTGGATCTGGGTCAGCGTCGCCGTCATCGTCGCCTGGTGGCCGTGCTCGGCGAGCTCGTCCGGCGACTGACGACCACGCCCCGCACCACCACCGGCCGAACCGCCACGGCCGAGGTCACCGCCGTGGTCGCCGCCGCCGTGGTGGTCGGGGCAGCCGTGCGCTGGCACGTCGGCTCCCCCGCCGCCGACGTGTCCTTCGTGCCGGCGAGCGCCCGGCGGGCCTGAAGGCAGAGCCCCCGGCCCGCCGACCTCCCGTCAGCGGGCGAGGGCGCCCATCGGGTCCCACGCCGGTAGCACCAGGGGCTCGTCGTCGAGGTGGGCCCTCAGCTCCTCCGGGAGGGCGTCGCGCCGGACGGCGATCTCGAAGACGTGCTCGGCGAACCAGCTGTCGTTCATCGTGAAGAAGCCCTTGTCGGCGTCCTTCTCGCCCCAGCTGTTCTCGACCCGCCAGCGTCGGGCCACCGGCTCGCCGCCCTCGGCGTCCTCGCCGCCCACCACGTCCACCCCCGTCAGCAGCATCGCGTGGGTCATCATCGTGGCCCCGTGCAGCAGCCGGTCGGCCTTGGGCAGGTCGGTCGTCGTGCCGTAGACCGCGTCGTAGTCGTAGAGCGCCGCGTCCCAGACCCCGGTCTCCTTCTCGTACATCTGGTCGACGTCGCAGCCGAACCACACCGGCTCCCCGGCGACGATGGTCTCGCGAGCCAGCCGCTTGATCAGGTCGATCTCGACGTTGAGGTAGGTCACGGGCGGTGCGTCGAGCACGTTGCCCAGGAACTCGACGGTGAAGGAACGCCCGCGGGGGCTCGACGCCCGCGGGTCGTCGACGAGGCTGACGTAGTCGTCGAGCGGCACGGTGACATAGCGCGCGGCGAACTCCTGCGGGGTGAGCACGCCGTCGCGGTGGAAGGCCTTGTCCTTGTCACGCCACTGCCAGTCGACGGTCTCGGGTGGGGTGCCGAGGTGGAGGGACAGCATCCGGTGCACGGTCGAGAGCACGGCCGACTTCGCCTCGCGGAGCTGGTCGACGTCGTCGCCGGCGGCCGCACGGGCCCGCAGGTCGCGGGCCGCCTGTCGCAGCACGCTGGTGAGGTCGCGGTTCATCTGGCGGGTGCTGGAGGAGGCGACCGTCTCGGGCATCGACGACTTCGGCACGAGGCCGTACTTGCGCACGAGGGCGACGAACATGTTCCACTGCCCACCATCACCCGTCGGGTCGGTCATCAGGTGGGTCACCGTGCGGTCACCGACGTCGCGCGACGCGGTCTCGATCACCGCCTCGAGCCAGAAGTTGGCCTTCTCGAGCTTGTCCCAGAAAAGCAGGTGGTTCTGGCTGAACTCGAAGTCCTTGACGCCCAGCCGCTCGGCCGCCCCGACACGCAGCAGGTTCAGCCCGGCGAAGAGCCAGCATCGCCCGCTCTGCTTCTGGTTGGTGACCGACCAGTCGTCGAGCTGGTGCGACATCGTGCGCTGCGCCGAGACGAGCACGTCGTGGTCGAGCGCGACGGCGTCGACCTGGTTGCGGGTGAGGGCGTTCTGCAGCAGCTTGTGCCGCGGGTCGGCGGCCAGCTGCTTCGACAGCTGCTCGAGGTCCTGCGCGGTCAGCGATCCGTTGCTCATGCGAACCACGGTAGCCCCCCGCGGCCCGGCGCGCGCGCGAGGGATCAGCGGCGCAGGAAGGGGTTGTCGAGCGTGCCGATGCCCTCGATCTCCACCGAGACGCGCTGGCCGGACAGGACCGGGCCGACCCCGGCCGGTGTGCCGGTGAGGATCACGTCGCCCGGGAGCAGGGTGAAGGCCGACGACGCATACGAGACGAGCTGGGCCACCCCGAAGACCAGGTCGGCGGTCGTGCCGTCCTGCACGACCTCGCCGTCGAGCCGGGTCGTCAGCCGCAGGTCGCTCGGGTCGAGCTCGGTCTCGATCCACGGCCCGAGCGGCTTCGAGGTGTCGAAGCCCTTGGCCCGTGACCACTGGCCGTCGCTCGTCTGCAGGTCGCGGGCAGTGACGTCGTTGGCCACCGTGTAGCCCCAGATGCAGGCGCCCGCGTCCTCGACCCGCACGTCCTTGCAGATCTTGCCGATGACGACCGCGAGCTCACCCTCGTAGTGGATGGTGTCGCTGGCCGCCAGCATCACGACGGGGTCACCGGGCCCGATGACGGCGGTGTTGGGCACGAGGAACATCAGCGGCTCGTCGGGCAGCTCTCCGCCCATCTCGGCCGCGTGGTCGGCGTAGTTCTTGCCGATGCCGATGACCTTGCTGCGCGGGATGACCGGCGCGAGCAGCCGCACCTCCTCGAGCGGCACGCTCGAGCCGCCGGGGGCGGGCACGATGCCGACGTAGAGCGGGTCCCCCTGCAGCGGGTGCACGACCTCGCTGCCCGGCTCGCCCTCGACGACGCCGTACGACGGGTCGTCACCGGTGGTGTACCTCGCGATGCGCATGCCCCCACCCTAGAGCGGCCCCGACCTCAATTGACGCAGCGTCGAGGCAGTCGAGGCATGCAGCTCCTGGCGTCAACTGCGTCGACGCTGCGTCGAGTCGCGCCCGGGGTCCGTACGATCGGGTGGGTGAGCAGGGTGGTCGAGGGCGTCGAGGTGCGGCCGCAGGAGCAGTGGCGCCCGGATGAAGCCGCCCACGCGGCCCGCGTCGACGACGCCACCTGCGCCCACCGCACGCGGCGCAGCGACGGCCGCGCGCACCCGGTGGAGGACTTCCTCTTCACCTACTACAACCACAAGCCGTCGCACCTGCGGCGGTGGCACCCGGGTGTCGGCGTCGCCCTCGCCGGGGCCTGCGCCGACGAGCGCGCGACCTGGCGGTTCATGCGCGTCGACGGTGACACCGTCACCCTCGACACGGACGCGTTCCTCGCCGTCCGGGGCGCCAGCGTGGGCTTCGTGCGCGAGCTGCTCGGCCGCACGCTCGGGCGTCCGGCCCACCTCGGCTGCTTCGGTCTGCACGAGTGGGCGATGGCCTACCGGCTGCGGCCCGACGAGCAGCGACACGCCGACTGGCCACTGCGCCTCGGCGCCGAGGGCACCGACGCCGTGGTCGAGAGCCACCCGGTGACCTGCTCGCACATCGACGCCTACCGCTTCTTCACCCCCGAGGCGGTCCCGCTCAACACGCTGCGCCCGACCCGCGAGACCCAGGCCGCCATGGAGCAGCCGGGCTGCCTCCATGCCGGGATGGACGTCTACAAGTGGGCCTACAAGCTGACCCCGGCCGTGCCCTCCGACCTGGTCATGGACTGCTTCGACCTGGCCCGAGAGATCCGCGAGCTCGACATGCGGGCGGCGCCCTACGACCTCAGCGAGCTGGGCTACGCGCCCGTGCGCATCGAGACGCGAGAGGGCAGGGCGGCCTACGTCGCCGCCCAGCGGGCCTTCGCAGAGCGGTCCAATGCGCTGCGTCGGCGTCTGCTCGTCGTGTGCGACACCCTGCTCGCCGTCGGGTGACCGCCGACGACGGAACCCGGGCGCCCGCCGGCGGCGGTGGTCAGCGGCTCCGCCGACGACCGCGGTGTCGGTCTCGCTCGTGCCCACCGTGGTGGGTCCCGAGCAGGGTGTAGGCGATGGGGACGAGCAGGAAGAAGTACCAGCTCTTCGTCAGGAAGAACAACAGGGTCGCGACCAGCGGCACGAGCGTCGACATCGCGCCGCGGTTGCGGGCCACCCAGGAGGTCCCCTCCTGCGCCGTCGTCGCCACGGGGGCGGCAGGTGCGACCACCGGATGGCTCGCGGGGGTCGGCCCGCCGGCCGCCACCCCCGGCTCGCCCGGCAGGTCGGCGAAGAGCACGTCGAGATCACCGCGGGTGGTCGCGGAGAAGGCTGCCGTCGTGCGGCGCTCGTGCTCCGCGGGGTCGAGCCGCCCGGCCCGCCACTGCTCGCCGAGGCCCGCGATCGCCGCCTGGCGCTCGGCGTCACCGACGCGCAGCGCGGCATACGGGGTGCGGCTCGTGGTGGGCTGGTGCTCGTCGGCCTGGCTCATGCGCCCATCCTGACCGGCCCACCGGGCCGGCGCCGATGACACCCGTCACGATCGTGCGCCGACACCCGTCAGCGCAGCGGCACCCCGTGGCGGTGAAGGCCGTAGGTGATGCCGTCGGCGAGCGCCTGCCACGACGCCTCCACGATGTTGGCGGCGACACCGAGCGTCTGCCACGACGTCTCGCCGTCGGCGGTCTCGATGAGCACGCGCGTGATCGCGTCGGTGCCGTGCGACGCGTCGAGGATGCGCACGCGGAAGTCGATGAGCTCGAGCCGCTCGAGCTCGGGGTAGACCGCGGCGAGCGCCTGGCGCAGCGCGTGGTCGAGGGCGTTCACCGGCCCGTTGCCCTCTCCCGTCGCGACCGAGCGGAGGCCGCCGGCGACCACCTTGACCGTCGCCTCCGACAGCGCCTCGTCGCCGCCGCGGGCGTCGGTGATGACCCGCCACGACTCGACGGCGAAGTAGTCGAGCGAACCGGGGTGCACCGTGCGGCGCAGCAGCAGCTCGAACGACGCGTCGGCGGCGTCGAAGGTGTAGCCCCGGAGCTCGAGGTCCTTGACGTGCGCGAGCAGGTCGACGACGACCTGCGGCCGGTCCGACAGGTCGATGCCCGACTCTCGTGCCTTCATCTCGATGCTGGCCCGACCGGCCATGTCGGAGATCAGCATCCGCATGGTGTTGCCGACTGCGGCCGGGTCGGTGTGCTGGTAGAGGTCCGGGTCGACCTTGAGGGCACTCGCGTGCAGACCGGCCTTGTGCGCGAAGGCGCTCGCCCCCACATACGGCTGCCGGCTGTAGGGCGGGACCGTGGTCACCTCGCTGATGGCGTGCGCCAGACGGGTCGCGTCGCGCAGGCGCTCGGGGGGCAGCAGGTCGTGACCGAGCTTGAGCTGCAGGTTGCTCACGACGGTGAGCAGGTCGGCGTTGCCGGTGCGCTCGCCATAGCCGTTGACGGTGCCCTGCACGTGCGTGGCACCGGCCGCGACCGCAGCCATCGAGTTGGCCACGGCGCACCCGGTGTCGTTGTGGCAGTGGATACCGACGCGCGCCGAGGTGGCGGCGAGGACGTCGGCGACGACGTCCTCGATCTGGGCTGGGAGCATGCCACCGTTGGTGTCGCAGAGGGCGACCACCTCGGCTCCGGCCTCGGCGGCCACCCGCAGCGTCTCGAGCGCGTAGGCGCGGTCGGCCCGGTAGCCGTCGAAGAAGTGCTCGGCGTCGAGGAAGACCCGGCGGCCCTCACCCCGCAGGAAGGAGACCGTGTCGCGGATCATCGCGAGGTTCTCCTCCGCGGTGGTGCGCAGGGCCTCGTGCACGTGTCGCAGGTGGGTCTTGGCGACGAGGGTCACGACCGAGGCCTGCGAGTCGAGCAGGGCCCGCACCTGGGGGTCGTCGGAGGCCCGGGAGCCGGCTCGCCGGGTGGCGCCGAACGCGGTCAGCGTCGCCGTGCGCAGGTCGAGCTCGGCGGCGGCGCGCGCGAAGAACTCGGTGTCCTTGGGGTTGGCTCCCGGCCAACCCCCCTCGATGAAGCCCACGCCCAGCTCGTCGAGGTGCCGGGCGATCGTCAGCTTGTCGGCGACCGAGAGGTTGAGACCCTCCTGCTGCGCACCGTCGCGCAGGGTCGTGTCGTAGACGTGCAGGCCGGCGAGGGCGGGCGGGGTGGCCGACGTGACGGACATGGGTGCTCTTTCGTCGCGAGAAGGCGCGGGGCGCCCGGGCCGACGAGGCCCTCCCTGTCGCTGCCGCCCGTCCGGGGGTGATGGCCGGGCAACAAAAAGACCTCCCGGGTCAGGGAGGTCTGCGCGACGAGGAGGGTCTCGTCGCGCTAGCCGATAATGAGCGAGGGGGTCACCCTGGCGGCTTCGGTCATCACCCGGTCACTGTGCCACGGCTGTGCCACCAGATGGGACGACTGTCTCATCATGTGGTCACTCCGTCATCTCGTGCTGTGCGCGTCCGCGCCGCCGCTGGCTCTAGCCCTCCGCGACGCGGACGCAGCGACGGGTCAGGGTCGTCGCGATGCCACCTCGCCTGCCGCTGCGACGAGGGCCCGGAAGATGCGAGGGTCGTCGCCGACCTCGGGGTGCCATTGCACCGCCACCCGGAACTGCTGCTGCGGATCCTCGAAGGCCTCGAGGGTGCCGTCGGGGGCCCAGGCGGCCGGCTGGTAGCCGGGGTGGCTCAGCACCCCCTGGTGGTGGTACGACGGCACGTCGAGACCCCCACCGACGGCCTGCGCGAGCCGGGTGCCGTCAACCGTCGTCACCGCGTGGGAGGCGTAGGCCCCGGGTGCGCCGGCGTGCTCGACCACCCCGGCCCGGTCAGGCAGGTGCTGCTCGAGCTCGCCCCCGGCGGCAACGGCCATCACCTGCATGCCCCGGCAGATCCCCAGCACCGGCAGGTCGCGGGTCGCGCTCGCCCGGGCCAGCCGCAGCTCGAGCTCGTCGCGGTCGGGGCGCGGAGCCTGCACCGCGGGGTGGGGGGTCGCGCCGTACCTCGCGGGGTCGACGTCGGGGCCCCCGGCGATCACCAGCCCATCGAGGCGCCCGAGCACCTCGTGGGCGAGCGCGTCGTCCGCGTCCTCGCGCGGTGGCACGAGCACCACGACGGCTCCCGCGGCCTCGAGCTGGCGCACGTAGACATACGGCAGCAGGGCCGCGGGCACCTGCGACCAGACTCCCCACGACGCCGGCTCGACGTAGGTCGTGACCCCGATGACCGGTCGCGTCGTCACAGCGGCGTGACGTAGGCGCCCGCGATCCCTCCGTCGACCAGGAACTGCGAGGCGGTGACGAAGCTCGAGTCGTCACTGGCCAGGAAGAGCACCGCCCCCGCGATCTCGTCGGGGTCGGCGAAGCGGCCCATCGGGATGTGCACGAGCCGTCGCGCCGCCCGCTCGGGGTCGGACGCGAAGAGCTCGCGCAGCAGGGGCGTGTCGACCGGCCCAGGGCACAGCGCGTTGACGCGCACCCCCTGCCGGGCGAACTGCACCCCGAGCTCGCGCGACATCGACAGCACCCCACCCTTGCTCGCGGTGTAGGAGATCTGCGAGGTCGCGGCTCCCATCACCGCCACGAAGGACGCCGTGTTGATGATCGACCCCTTCCCCTGCTCGAGCATGTAGGGCAGGGCCGCCTTGCAGCACAGGTAGACGCTGGTGAGGTTGACCTCCTGCACCCTGCGCCAGGCCTCGAGGTCGGTCGTGAGGATCGAGTCGTCCTCCGGCGGTGAGATGCCCGCGTTGTTGAAGGCGATGTCGACGCTGCCCCACGTCTGCCTGGCCGTCGCGAAGAGCGCCTCCACGTCGTCCGGCGAGGTGACGTCGCAGCGCACGTAGGTGCCCGACACCTCCTGCGCGACCTGCGGCCCGGTCTGCTCGTCGAGGTCGCCCACGACGACGTGGGCCCCCTCCTGCGCGAAGCGTCGGACCGTCGCCAGACCGATGCCGCTGCATCCTCCGGTGACGACGGCCACGCGGCCCTCGAGGCGTCCTGCCATGTCGTTCGTTCTCCCTGCTCGTGTGGTGCGGATGGTGTCTCAGGAATCGGTGGCGATGAAGACGTTCTTCACCTCGGAGAAGGCCTCGAGCGCGTCGGGCCCGAGCTCGCGCCCGATACCCGAGGCCTTCATCCCCCCGAAGGGCGTGGAGTAGCGCACGGCACTGTGCGAGTTGACCGACAGGTTGCCGGCCTCGACGCCACGGGCCACCCGCAGGGCGCGACCGATGTCGCGGGTCCAGATCGACCCCGCCAGCCCGTATGCCGTGTCGTTCGCCTTCGCGACGGCGTCGGCCTCGTCGTCGAAGGGCAGGACCGCGACGACGGGTCCGAAGACTTCCTCGCGCCACACCCGGTCGCTCGTGGAGCGGGGCAGCACGACGGTCGCGGGATACCAGAAGCCCTCTCCTGCAGGCGCTTCGCCCCGGAAGGCGATGTCGACCGGCTCGTGCGCGTCCTCGACGAAGGACCGCACCCGCTCGCGCTGCCCGGCACTGATCAGGGGGCCCATCTCGGTGCTCTCGGCCCCCGGGTCGGCGACGACGACCCCCTTGACGGCCGGCTCCAGCAGCTCGAGGAACCGGTCGTAGACGCTGGCCTGCACCAGGATCCGGCTGCGGGCGCAGCAGTCCTGCCCGGCGTTGTCGAAGACGCCGTAGGGCGCCGTGGCCGCGGCCTTCTCGAGGTCGGCGTCGGCGAAGACGATGTTCGCGCTCTTGCCCCCGAGCTCGAGCGTGACCTTCTTGACCTGCTCGGCGGCCCCCCGCATGATCCCCTGGCCGACCACGGTGCTGCCCGTGAAGCAGACCTTGCGGACCGCCGGGTGCGTGACCAGCCGGTGACCCACGACCGGCCCCGCGCCCGGCAGCACGGTGAAGACACCCTCGGGGACGCCCGCCTCGAGGGCCAGCTCTCCCAGACGCATCGCGGTGAGGGGGGTGAGCTCGGCGGGCTTCAGCACCACGGTGTTGCCGGCGGCGAGGGCCGGCGCGAAGCCCCAGCCCGCGACCGGCATGGGGAAGTTCCACGGCACGATGATCCCGACCGTGCCGAGCGGCTCGTGGAAGGTGAGGTCGATCCCCCCGGCCACGGGGATCTGGCGGCCGAAGTTGCGCTCCGGGGCGGCCGAGAAGTAGGTCAGGACGTCGCGCACGTTGCCCGCCTCCCAGCGGGCGTTGCCGATGGTGTGCCCGGCGTTGGTCACCTCGAGCTGCGCCAGCTCCTCGAGGTGGGAGTCGACGAGGTCGGCGAAGCGCCGCAGCAGCCGCCCGCGGTCTGCGGGGGCGACGGCCCGCCAGGCCGGCCCGGCCGCGTCGGCGCGCGCGATCACCGCGTCGGTCTCCTCGAGACCGGCCAGGTGCACCGAGGTGACGAGGCTCTCGGTCGCGGGGTTGACGACGTCGTACGACGTGCCGCCTGCGGCGTTCGGGCCGGTGCTCCCGCCGGTGGTGGTGGTGGTGCTCACAGGCGCTCGAACCCCCTGACCCGCTCCCAGTCGGTGACGGTGGCCGAGAAGGCGGCCAGCTCGACGTCGGCGGCGTTGACGTAGTGGTCGACGACGTCGTCGCCGAAGACCTCACGGGCCAGGGCCGACCCGGCGAACCGGTCGCGGGCGGCAGCCAGGCTGCCCGGCACGTGCGGCTTGTCGCTGACGTAGGCGTTGCCGACCATCTCCGGCTCGAGTGGCAGCTGCTCCCGGATGCCGTGCAACCCGCCGGCGAGCATGCCGGCGACCGCGAGATAGGGGTTGACGTCGCCCCCGGGCAACCGGTTCTCCACCCGAAGCCCCGCCCCGTGACCCACCACGCGCAGGGCGCAGGTGCGGTTGTCGCTGCCCCAGGCCACGGCAGTCGGGGCGAACGACCCGGCCTGGAAGCGCTTGTAGGAGTTCACGTTGGGAGCGTAGAGGAGGGTGAAGTCCTGCATGGTGGCCTGGACTCCAGCGATGAAGTGCTCGAACATGGCACTGCGCCCGCCCTCACGCTGCTCGTCGGCGAAGACCATCGAGCCGTCGACGCCCCGCAGCGACAGGTGGATGTGGCAGGAGTTGCCCTCGCGCTGGTCGTACTTCGCCATGAAGGTCAGTGACTGGCCGTGCCTGGCGGCGAGCTCCTTCGCGGCCGTCTTGTAGATCACGTGGTTGTCGCAGGTGCGCACGACCTCGTCGTACTTGAAGGCGATCTCGTGCTGGCCGAGGTTGCACTCCCCCTTGGCGCTCTCGACCGTGACACCGGCGGCGTACATCTCGTTGCGGATCTCGCGGAGCAGGGGCTCGACCTTCGTGCCACCGAGGATCGAGTAGTCGACGTTGTAGCGGTTGGCACCGGTGAGCCCGTGGTACCTCCGGTCCCAGGCCTGCTCGTAGGTGTCCTCGAAGAGGATGAACTCGAGCTCGGTGCCGGCGTGGGCGACGGTCCCGAGCGCCGCCGCTGCGTCCACCTGCGCCTTGAGCACCGAGCGCGGCGACGGCCGCACCGGCCCGCTCCCGTCGAGCCACGACAGGTCGCACTGCACGGTGGCGGAGTAGGGCTGCCCGGGGGTGCGGCGCAGGGTCGTGAGGTCGAGGTCGAACATCATGTCGCCGTAACCCTTCTCCCAGGACGAGATCGCGTAGCCGTCGACGGTGTTCATGTCCACGTCGACCGCGAGCAGGTAGTTGCATCCCTCGGTGCCGTGCGGCAGGACGCTGTCGAGGAAGAACGCCCCGTGGATGCGCTTGCCCTGCAGACGGCCCTGCACGTCGGTGAAGGCGACGACGACCGTGTCGACCGCGCCGGACTCGATGTCGGTGCGTAGCTGACCCAGCGTCAGCAGTTGGTGCGGCATGGAGGGCTCCTGGGGGTGGGGTGGGGGAAGGGGGGTCATCCGAGCAGCCCGCGCAGCAGGGCGGACGTTGCGTCGCAGTGCTCCTCCATCGCCGTCCTGGCGGCCTCGGCATCGGCGGCGAGGACGGCGTCGACGACCTGCTGGTGCTGGGCGTCGGAGTGGGCGATGTTGCGGGGCAGCACAGGGATCGCCGTCAGGAGCTCGTGCAGCGCGGCCTGGGCCCGGGTGACGGCCTCGATGAGCATCGGTGAGCCCGAGAGGGTGGCGACGGCCAGGTGCAGGCGGGAGTCGGCCAGCCGGTGGGCGGTGGGCTCGCTGGAGCGGGCCGTCTCCTGCAGCGCCTCGCAGAGCCAGCCCCGCTGGTCGGCCGACAGCGGCTGACGGGCGGCGAGGGCGGCGGCACCGGGCTCGACGACGCGACGGAACTCCAGGGCGTCGGCGAGCGCCGCTCCACGCCGCCCGACGATGCCACCGGCCGGCCGGTGGGAGGCGATGTGCGGCCCCTCGTAGACCACCACGCTGCCACCTCCCCGACCTCGTCTCGTCGTCACCAGGCCCGACTGCCGCAGCGCCGCGATGGCCTCGCGCAGGGTGACCCGGCTGACCCCGAGCCGCTCGGCCAGCTCGCGCTCCGGGGGCAGCTGTTCCCCGCGGGCGAAGACGCCCAGCCGCACCGCGGTCGCCAGCTGCTCGACCGTGGACTCGAAGGTGTTGGTCGTGACCGGCCGCAGGACGGCGTCGGAGAGCCAGTGCCCGGCCGGGCCTCCCGACCCGTCGACCGCCTGCAGGTGCGTCATCCCAGCAGCTTCTCCGCCGGCATGGTGTCGTGGCCCGCGGGGACCTCGCGCATGAAGTGGTGACGCCCGACGAGCACCCACATCACTGCAGCGAAGAGGAGGACGACGAGGACGGCGATCGGGGCGTAGTTGAAGGTGTCGTCACCGAACGTGCCCGGGGCGTAGGCCGGCAGCATGAAGAGGATGACGATGAAGACGACCCAGACGATGGCGACCCACCCGATGACCGTGCTCCAGCGGCCGAGGGTCCACGGTCCGTCGCGGAACTCGGGGTTGAGCCGGCGCAGGAGGATCGGCGCGGCATACGCGATGTAGAGCCCGATGACGGCGATGGACGTGACCGCGAAGAAGGCGACCGTCGTCTTGAGCGCGGGCAGCGTGAGCACGATCGAGCAGCCAACGCACAGCCAGATCGAGTTGGTGGGGGTGCCCGAGCGGGGGTTGACCTGGGCCCACAGACGCGACCCCGGGAGGGCGCCGTCGCGCGAGAACGCATACGACATGCGGGAGTTCGCGGTCACCGACGCCATACCGCAGAAGAACTGGGCGACGGCGCAGATGAGCAGCAGGATCTTGCCCAGGGAGCTGCCAGCGGCGTCGATGAAGATCTGCGCCGGGGGGAGGCCGGTCGCCGAGCCGCGCTCGGCGGCGTAGTCCTGAATGGCCGCCGTGACGGCGATGAGCAGCACCCAGCCGGCGATGATCGAGACCCACACGGAGCGCACGATGCCCTTGGGTGCCTCGACGGCGGCCCCCTTGGTCTCCTCGGCGATGTGGGCCGACGCGTCGTAGCCGGTGAAGGTGTACTGCGCGAGCAGGAGCCCGATGAGGAAGACGTAGACCGGGTTGGTGAAGCCCGTCTCGTTGGCGGTCGAGGTGAAGGTCCAGCTGATCGACTGGTGCTTGTCGGGCACCACGGCCAGGACCACCACGATCACCGCGACCCCACCCAGGTGCCACCAGGCGCTGATGTTGGACAGCAGGCGCACGAGGTTGACGCCGAAGGTGTTGAGCAGACCGTGCAGGCCGATGATGATCACGAAGGCGACGAAGGTGCTCGTCAGCGAGACCTCGAGGCCGAAGACGAGGTTGAGCAGGGCCATCCACGTGATGGCCGCGCCGTAGTCGATCGCCGCCGTGACGGCGACCTCACCGAGGAAGTTGAACCACCCGACGTACCACGCCCAGTGGCGCTTGCCGCGCACGGCGAGCCGGCCGGCCCAGAAGTAGAGCCCGCCCGCTGTGGGGTAGGACGAGCAGATCTCCGCCATCGCCAGAGCGACGCAGAGCACGAAGACGCCGACGAGTGGCCAGCCGAGCGTGATGGCCATCGGCCCGCCGGCGTCCATCCCGAGGTAGAAGGTCGTGATGCAGCCGGAGAGGACGGAGATGATGGAGAAGGAGACGGCGAAGTTGGAGAAGCCGCTCATCCCGCGGTGGAGCTCTTGCTTGTAGCCGAGGGCGGCGAGGGTGGCCTCGTCGTCGTGCTCGGGCCGGGAGGAGTCGGAGGGTGCGGTGCTGGGGGTCGCGCTCACGATGGGAACCTCGAGTCGTCTGGGATCGGGTCGGTCCGCCGTCCCCGGATGGCGTGGGTCACAGCGAACACCACCGAGGTCCCCACGTCAATGGTCTGGATGCAGACCTTTGGGCGTGACCCCAATGTCACTTGTTTCTGCGGTGCGGAGACTGGTGGTGAACGGGTCACGCGGTGTAGAGGTAGAGGGTTGCGCGACCCAACCACCGGCCCGACCCCCCTGAGAGGTGACCTTCATGACCACCGCCAGCACATCGTCCCGCCGAGCCGACCCACCCGACAGCCCACCCCTTAAGCGCCACATCGGCGCCGTCGGGCTGCTCTTCGCCAGCGTCGGCTCCATCATCGGGTCCGGATGGCTCTTCGGGGCCCTCAACGCCTCGCGTCAGGCCGGGCCTGCGGCCACCATCTCGTGGGCCCTCGGCGGCCTGCTCATCCTCTTCATCGCCCTGTGCTACGCCGAGCTCGGCACGATGTTCCCCCTCTCCGGAGGAGTCGTCCGCTTCCCCCACATGGCCTTCGGCAACCTCGCCAGCTTCACGTCCGGCTGGATCACCTACGTCGCCGTGGGCACCACCGCGCCGATCGAGGTCGAGGCGGCCCTGCAGTACGGCACGCAGTACGCCGACTTCACCACGAAGAACACGGTCGGGGGCGAGACGGTCTACACCCTCACCGCCCTGGGCTACGCCGCGGCGGTCGTCCTCATGGCCGTCTTCGTGATCATCAACTACTACGGGGTGAAGTGGTTCGCCCGGATCAACAACGCGCTCGTCTCGTGGAAGCTCTTCATCATCCTGCTCGTCATCGTGGCCTTCTTCGTCACGTCGTTCCACGGCGAGAACTTCAGCTCCCACGGGTTCACCCCCGAGGGCTGGCACGGCGTCTTCACGGCGATCGCGACCAGCGGCATCGTCTTCTCCTACCTCGGGTTCCGTCAGGGCATCGAGCTCGCGGGTGAGACCGACAACCCCCGTCGCAACGTGCCGCTGGCCGTCATCGGCTCCGTGCTCCTGACCGCCGTGATCTACATCCTCCTGCAGGTGGCCTTCATCGGGTCGCTCGACCCGGCGGTGCTCACCTCGTCCGACGGCTGGGCCAAGCTGTCGTTCACCGACGACTTCGGGCCGCTCGCCGCGGTGGCCACGGCCCTCGGGCTCGGCTGGCTGGCGGTGCTGCTCTACATCGACGCGATCGTCTCCCCCGGCGACACCGGCCTGATCTACACCACAGTCACCTCACGCATCTCCTTCGCCATGGCCCGCAACGGCAACGCCCCGCAGGCCCTGGCCCGGACGACCCGTCGCGGGGCCCCGCTGATCGGCCTGCTGCTCGCCTTCGTCATCGGGCTGATCGCCTTCCTACCCTTCCCGAGCTGGCAGCAGCTGGTCGGCTTCATCACCTCGGCGACCGTGCTCTCCTTCGCCTCTGGCCCCCTCGTGCTCGTGGCCCTGCGCCGGCAGATCCCCGACACCGAGCGACCGTTCCGACTCCCCGGCGGCCACGTCATCCCGTTCCTCGCCTTCTGGGGCTCCAACCTCATCGTCTACTGGTCCGGCTGGACGACGGTGTGGAAGCTGATGGTGGCCGTGCTCATCGGCTTCGTCCTCCTGGGCCTCTTCGCGGTGACCGGGGTGCTGCGCGGGCAGTCCCTCGACCTGCGCGCCGGTCTGTGGGTCCTGCCCTGGCTGGTGGGGCTGACCGTCATCTCCTACCTCGGCGACTACGACGGCGGACTGGCCGTGCTCGGCTTCGGGACCGCCATCCCGATCGTCGCGGTGCTGTCGGCGGCCATCTACGTCCTCGCCTACACCCTGCGCCTGTCACCGGAGGCGGCCTCGGCGTACATCGCCGACACCGTCCACGAGGCCAGCGTGGAGGAGCAGGAGCTCTCGGGGTCCTGAGCCCCTCGACCCCCGCGGCCTCAGCTGTTGGCGAGGAGGTGCTCGACCACCCTCGCCACACCGTCGTCGTCGTTGCCGGCCGTCACCAGGTCGGCGGCGGCGACGACGTCGTCGTGGCCGTTGCCGACGGCCACGCCGGTGCCGGCCCAGGCCAGCATCGGCAGGTCGTTGGGCATGTCGCCGAAGGCCCAGACCGCCGAGGCCGGTACGCCGAGCTCCCCGCACCAGGTCGCGAGCGCTGCGGCTTTGGTCACCCCCGGTGCCGTGATCTCGGCCAGTCCACCGGCGCCGGAGTAGGCGACGACCCCGCGCTCACCGACGACCTGGGCCACCCGGGTGCGGAAGGCCTCGTCGTCGAGGTCCGGGTGCCGGGCCAGCAGCTTGCCGACCGGATCGCCCGTGAGCTCCTCGACCGGCCCGCGCAGGGCGCCGGGCGGCACCGGGTAGTCGGAGGTATAGCCCTCGTCGAGGCACAGACCCGTGCGCCGCTCGGCCCCGAAGACCGTGCCCGGCAGCTCACGGCGCAGCTCGGTCACGAGGGCCGCGACCTCCGCGACCCCGAAGCCGTGCTGCGCGACGACGGTGCGACTCGGCACGTCGTAGACGAAGGCGCCGTTGGCGCAGAGTGCGATGCCGTGCGCCCCCACCATCGACGAGAGCTCGTCGAGCCAGCGGGGAGGTCGTGCGGTGACGAGCACCGTTGACAGTCCTGCCTGCTCGGCCGCCGTCCACGCCGCGCGGGTGCGCTCGGACACCGACCCGTCGGTGCGTAGCAGCGTGCCGTCGAGGTCGGAGGCGACGACCCGCACGCGCCCCAGACGTCGTACGCGGTCGCGCACGACGTCGGGGCCGATCCGGTCGACCACGCTCACACGAGTCGCGTGAGCCAGCCGCGGGTGTCGTCCGTGCGGCCGTACTGGATGTCGAGCAGGCTGCTGCGGATCCGCAGGGCGGTCTCGTCGACGTGCCCGGGGCCGCGGTGGTCGACGCTGCCGCCCTCCCACTTCAGCTCGCCCACGGGGGTGACGACGGCGGCCGTGCCGCAGGCGAAGACCTCGGCCAGCTCGCCCGAGGCGGCAGCGTCCTTCCACTCCTGGATGGGGATGCGTCGCTCCTCGGGCCGCAGCCCGAGGTCGGCGGCCAGCTGCAGGATCGAGCTCCGGGTGACGCCCTCGAGGATGGAGCCGGTGAGGGCAGGGGTGACGATGCGCCCGTCCTTGAAGACGAGGAAGAGGTTCATCCCCCCGAGCTCGTCGATGTAGGTCTGGGTCTCGGAGTCGAGGAAGACAGCCTGGTCGCAGCCGTGCTCGGCCCCCTCGAGCTGCCCGGCGAGGCTGGAGGCGTAGTTGCCACCGCACTTGGCGGCGCCCGTGCCACCGGCGCCCGCTCGCGCGTAGTCGGTCGAGATCCACAGCGACACCGGCTTGACGCCGCCCGCGAAGTAGGCGCCCGCCGGCGATGCGATGACGCAGTAGGTGACCTCGAGCGACGGACGCACCCCCAGGAAGCTCTCGGAGGCGAACATGAAGGGCCGCAGGTAGAGCGACTTCTCGCCCGTCTCGCCCGGCTCGGGGACCCACGCCTGGTCGGCGCTGACGAGGGCACGCAGCGACTCGATGAAGTCGGGCGTCGGCAGCTCGGGCAGGGTGAGCCGGCGAGCGCTGCGCTGGAAGCGCGCGGCGTTGGCCTCGGGTCGGAAGGTCCAGACCGACCCGTCGGCGTGACGGTAGGCCTTGAGGCCCTCGAAGATCTCCTGCGCGTAGTGCAGGACCGCGCAGGCGGGGTCGAGCTGCAGCGGCCCGTATGCCGTGACGGCCGGCTCCTGCCAGCCCTGGCCCTGGCGCCAGACGGCGGTGACCATGTGGTCGGTGAACGTCCTGCCGAAGCCCGGGTCAGCCAGGACGGCGTCGCGCTGCGCGTCGGGGAGCGGACGGGGGTTGGGGGTCACCTCGAAGGTGAGGGACGCCGTGGGATGCAGAGTGCTCGTCATCGAAGGACCTTCCGAAACGTGTCGTCCGAGCGGGGTCGGGTCGGACCCGGCGGCCGGACGGGTGGTGCGGCTGCCGGTCAGGCGAGCGTACTGCGTCGCGAAGGGACCGGCGGAGCGCGGGGAGCGGGGAGCGGGCTGGGCTCAGGCCAGCCGCGACGCGATGGCGTCGCCGACGGCCTGCGTGGAGCGTGGGGTCGTGCCCCGCTCGGCGAGGTCGGACTCGACCGCGGCCTCGACGCGGGCGGCGTCGTGGGTGCGGCCGAGGTGGCGCAGGAGCATGGCCACGGACAGGATCGTCGCCGTGGGGTCGGCCTTGTGCTGCCCCGCGATGTCGGGCGCCGACCCGTGCACCGGCTCGAACATGCTCGGCGCGGTGTGGTCGGGGTTGATGTTGCCGCTGGCGGCCAGCCCGATCCCGCCGACGATGGCGGCGGCGATGTCGGTGATGATGTCGCCGAAGAGGTTGTCGGTGACGATGACGTCGAAGCGACCGGGGTCGGTCGCGAGGAAGATCGTCGCGGCGTCGACGTGCAGGTAGGCCGTCTCCACCTCGGGGAACTCGGCGCCCACCTCGTCCACGGTGCGGCGCCAGAGGTGGCCGGCGTTGACCAGCACGTTGTGCTTGTGCACCAGGGTGAGGTGCTGACGGGGCCGGGCCGCGGCGCGCGCGAAGGCGTCGCGCACGACCCGCTCGACGCCGAAGCGGGTGTTGATGCTCACCTCGGTGGCGATCTCGTTCGGGGTGCCGGTGCGCACCGAGCCACCGTTACCGACGTACGGTCCCTCGGTGCCCTCGCGGACGACGACGAAGTCGATGCCCTGCGGGGCGACGCGCTCCACGGCCAGCGGGCTCTCGACCCCGGGGTAGAGCCGTGACGGACGCAGGTTGACGTAGTGCTCGAGCGCGAAGCGGATCGGCAGGAGCACCCCCCGCTCGAGCACGCCGCTGGGCACGCTCGGGTCACCGATGGCACCCAGGAGGATCGCGTCCTGCTGCCGCAGCTCGGCCAGCACGGAGTCGGGCAGGGTCTCGCCCGTGGCGTGCCAGCGGCGCGCGCCCAGGTCGTAGTCGGTGGTGGCCACGGTCAGGGCGGCGCCGGTCACGGCGTCGAGGACCTTCAGACCCTCGGCCACGACCTCGGGGCCGATGCCGTCCCCCCCGATCACCGCCAGCGACAGGTGGTCGGCCGGGTCGGCCGGGTCGGCCGGGTCGGTGGAGGCGGCGGTCTGGGACGAGGCGGTCATGGCCTCCACCCTAGGTGGTCGTCTTGAGGGATGGGACAGACGTCTCGGATGACGAACGCCCGGACGGCCAGTGGGGGGCGGCAGACCGGCCGGTCACCCGCGAGGGGGTGACCGGCCGGCTCGTCGTACGACGTGCTGGTGCTCGGCTCAGCGGGCGGCCGAACCCTCGACGTAGTCGCTGTCGGAGTCCTTGATCCAGCTCATGAGGCCGCGCAGCTTCTTGCCGGTGGCCTCGATCGGGTGCTCGGCGCCCTTCTTGCGCAGGGCGGTGAACTCCGGTGCGCCGGCGTCCTGGTCGTCGATGAAGTGCTTGGCGAAGGTGCCGTCCTTGATGTCGGCGAGCACCGCCTTCATGTTCTCCTTGACGTGCGCGTCGATGACCCGCGGCCCGGAGACGTAGTCGCCGAACTCGGCCGTGTCGGAGATCGACCAGCGCTGCTTGGCGATGCCGCCCTCGACCATGAGGTCGACGATGAGCTTGAGCTCGTGCAGGCACTCGAAGTAGGCGACCTCGGGCTGGTAGCCGGCCTCGGTGAGCACCTCGAAGCCGTACTGCACCAGCTGCGACGCGCCACCGCACAGGACAGCCTGCTCGCCGAAGAGGTCGGTCTCGGTCTCCTCGGTGAACGTCGTCCCGATCCCGCCGGCCCGCAGGCCGCCGATGGCCCGGGCGTAGGACTTGGCGAGGTCCCAGGCGGTGCCGGACGGGTCCTGCTCGACGGCGAGGAGCACGGGCACCCCACGGCCGTCGGCGTACTCACGGCGCACGAGGTGCCCCGGGCCCTTGGGGGCCACCATGAGCACGTCGGAGCCGGCCTCGGGCGTGATGTAGCCGAAGCGGATGTTGAAGCCGTGCCCGAAGAGCAGGGCCGCACCCTCCTTGAGGTTCGGCTTGATGTGCTCGGAGTAGACGGTGCGCTGCACCTGGTCGGGCGTGAGGATGACGATCAGGTCGGCCTCGGCGGTCGCCTCGGCGACACTCAGCACCGTGAGCCCCTCGGCCTGCGCCTTGGCCCGGCTCTGGCTGCCCTCGGCGAGCCCGACGCGCACGTCGACCCCGGAGTCGCGCAGGTTGAGCGCGTGGGCGTGGCCCTGGCTGCCGTAGCCGATGACGGCGACCTTCTTGCCCTGGATGATGCTGAGGTCTGCGTCGTCGTCGTAGAACATCTCGGCCATGAGGCCAGTCTCCTTATGTTGTCTGCTGTACGGGGTTTGTCGTACGGGGGTCTGCGGGTTGGTGCGCTGTGGGGCGACTACGCGGTGCGCAGCGACCGGTCGGTGATGGAGCGGGGGCCGCGGCCGACACCGACGACGCCCGACTGGACCAGCTCGCGCACCCCGAACGGCTCGAGCAGCGCCAGCAGCGCCTGGACCTTGTCGGCCTTGCCGGTGCACTCGATGGTCAGGGAGTCGTGGGCGACGTCGACGACGCGAGCCCGGAAGAGCTCGGCCGTCTCGAGGATGTGGCTGCGGGTGGTGACGTCGGCCCTGACCTTGACCAGGACCACCTGGCTCTGCACCGACTGCACCGGGTCGAGCTCGACGACCTTGAGCACCTCGACCAGCTTGTTGAGCTGCTTGGTGACCTGCTCGAGCGGCAGCTCGTCGACGTCGACGACCACCGTCATCCTCGAGACGTCGGAGTGCTCGGTGGGACCGACGGCGAGGGAGTCGATGTTGAAGCCGCGGCGCGAGAACAGGCCGGCGATGCGGGCCAGGACGCCGGGCTTGTTCTCGACCAGGACCGACAGGGTGTGCTTGCTCATCAGGGCCTCTCAGTCCTCTCGGTCCCACACGGGGGCCGCTCCGCGGGCATTCAGGATCTTGTCGTTGCTCACGCCGGACGGCACCATCGGCCAGACCATGGCGTCGCGGTGCACCACGAAGTCGATCACGACCGGACGGTCGTTGGTCTCGAGCGCCAGGCGGATGGCGGCGTCGACGTCCTCCTCGCGCTCGACCCGGATGCCGAGGCAGCCGTAGGCGTCGGCGAGCTTGACGAAGTCGGGGATGCGCACCTGGTCGGCGCTCGTGTGCAGGTCGGTGTTGCTGTAGCGCTGGTTGTAGAAGAGGGTCTGCCACTGCCGCACCATGCCGAGGCTGCTGTTGTTGATGATCGCGACCTTGATCGGGATCTCGTTGATGACGCAGGTCGCGAGCTCCTGGTTGGTCATCTGGAAACAGCCGTCGCCGTCGATGGCCCAGACGACGCGGTCGGGCTGGGCGACCTTGGCCCCCATGGCGGCGGGCACGGCATACCCCATCGTGCCGGCGCCGCCGGAGTTGAGCCACGCGTTGGGGCGCTCGTACTTCACGAACTGGGCCGCCCACATCTGGTGCTGCCCGACCCCCGAGGCGTAGATCGCCTCGGGTCCGGAGATCTCACCGATGCGCTGGATGACGAGCTGCGGCGACAGGCCCTCGTCCTTGGTGTAGCCGAGGGGGTAGGTCTCCTGCCACTCCTTGACCGTCGCCCGCCACGCGGCGTAGTCGGCCGCCGGGGTCGACTCGTCCTGCTGCTCGGTGCGCACCGACTCGATCAGGTCGGCGATGACCTCCTTGGCGTCACCGACGATCGGCACGTCGGCGGTGCGGTTCTTCGAGATCTCGGCCGGGTCGATGTCGGCGTGGATGATCCTGGCCTCGGGGGCGAAGGTCGACAGCTGGCCCGTCACCCGGTCGTCGAAGCGGGCACCGATGGTGATGAGCAGGTCCGACTTCTGCAGCGCCGTCACCGCGGCCACCGTGCCGTGCATGCCGGGCATGCCGAGGTTGAGCGGGTGCGTGTCGGGCACGACGCCACGGGCCATGAGGGTGGTGACGACCGGGATCTGGGTCAGGTCGACCAGCTCGCGCAGCAGGGCACTGGCCTCGGCGCGCACGATGCCACCGCCGGCGTAGATCACCGGGCGGCGGGCGGCGGTGATCAGCCGCGTGGCCTCGCGGATCTGCTTGCTGTGCGGGCGGGTCACCGGTCGGTAGCCGGGCAGGTCGGTGGTCGGCGGCCACGAGAAGGTCGTCGCCCCCTGCAGGGCGTCCTTGCTGATGTCGACGAGCACCGGCCCCGGACGGCCGCTGCGGGCCACGTGGAAGGCCTCGGCCAGCGCCCGGGGGATGTCGTCGGGGTTGGTGATGAGGTAGTTGTGCTTGGTGATCGGCATCGTGATGCCGCGGATGTCGGCCTCCTGGAAGGCGTCCGTGCCGATCGACTTCGACGACACCTGGCCGGTGATCGCGACGATCGGCACAGAGTCCATGTAGGCGTCGGCCAGGGGGGTCACGAGGTTGGTGGCACCCGGGCCCGAGGTCGCCATGCAGACCCCGACGCGACCCGTCGCGGCGGCATACCCCTCAGCCGCGTGGCCCGCGCCCTGCTCGTGACGGACCAGGATGTGGCGCACCGTCTTGCTGTCCATGAGCGGGTCGTAGGCGGGCAGGATCGCGCCGCCGGGGATGCCGAAGACCGTGTCGACGCCGAGCGCCTCGAGCGACCGGACCAGCGACTGGGCCCCGGTGACCTGCTCCGGAGCAGGGGTGGGGCTGGGCGAGGCCGGGCGGGTCCGGCTCTGCGGGGCGATGTCGGCCGGGGATGGCCTCACCGGTGTGGCGCTGTCGCTCACGGTTGTCACCTTCGTGTCGTGCGGTCGTCTCTGACGGCGGTGCTGGCTCTGACGGCGGATCGGGTGGTCGCGCCCACAAAAAAGCCCTTCGGTCCGAAGGAGGACGGAAGGGAGGCGCGTCGGGCTCGGGTCGGTGGACCGTCGTCAGACGCGCTGGAGAACTACGAGAAGTCGTGCCACGTCCCAACCGTGCTCCCGGAGGCACGGTGGTGTCAATCCGGCCCCTCAGGCGTCTCACCATCCGATACTCCTGTGTCACAGGGCGGACGGCGTAGGGTCTGACGGCATGGATGCGTCAGTCCCTCCCGCAGGCTACATCGCGCGCCGTCTCCAGCTCTCCGACGCCGGCCGGGTGGCCGCCGTCGTCGCCGCCTGCGAGGAGCACGACGTCGGTGAGGTCCTCGTCGAGGAGGCGGACGTGGTCGGTGACTGGCAGCGACCCGGCTTCGACCTCGCCACCTGCGCCGTCGGGCTCGAGCACGACGGTGAGGTCGTGGCCTACGTCGAGATCTACGGCGCCCGCCGGGCCGAGGGGCACGTCCTCCCCCGGCACCGCGGGCACGGGCTCGGCACCTGGCTCGCCGCCTGGTCCCGTGACGCGGCCCGGCGCGACGGTGGCGTCGTCGTCGGGCAGGGCGTGCTGCAGGGGTCGAGCGCCGACCTGCTGCTGACCTCCCTCGGCTACGAGGTGCGGTGGACCAGCTGGGTGCTCGAGCTGCCGGAGCCGGCCGTGCTCGCCGAGCACCCCCTGCCGGCGGGTTGCACCCTGCGGGACCTCTCCCTCGACGACGAGCACGACCAGCGGCGCGCCTTCCAGGTCATCGAGGATGCCTTCGCCGAGTGGCCCGAGCGGCAGCCCATCGCCTTCGACGACTGGGCCGCGACGAGCGTGCGGCGGCCCGGGTTCGCGCCGGGGCACCTGCGCCTGGCGGTGGACGGCTCGGACGCTGTGCTCGGAGCCTGCCTGCGGGTGCCGAGCAACGGCACGACGTATGTCGACCAGCTCGCCGTGCGACGTCAGGCTCGGGGGCTGGGGCTCGCCCGGGCCCTGTTGGCCGACGCGTTCGCTCTCGGGCGCGCTGCCGGGGGCGTGCGCTCCGAGCTGTCGACCGACTCCCGCACCGGGGCCCTGGGCCTCTACGAGAGGCTGGGCATGAGCGTGCAGTCGACCTGGGTGCACCGAGCCATCGACCTCTGACCCGGCGCCGCGGCGTCGGCCGCCGGAGCGTGCGTGGAGGAGAGGATGGGGGCATGACGGCCTGGGTGCTCCACGTCGACCTCGACCAGTTCCTGGCGGCGGTCGAGGTGCTGCGGCATCCCGAGCTGGCCGGCCGGCCCGTGGTCGTGGGTGGGCGGGGCGACCCCTCGGAGCGCGCGGTCGTCTCGACTGCGTCCTACGAGGCCCGAGAGCTCGGCGTGCGCTCCGGTATGCCGCTGCGGGTGGCCCGGCGCAAGATCCCTGACGCCGTCTTCCTGCCGGTCGACCGACCGGTCTACGAGGAGGTGTCGGCCCGGGTCATGGAGACCCTGCGGGCCCAGCCCGACGCGGTGGTGGAGGTGCTCGGGTGGGACGAGGCCTTCGTCGGGATCGACGACGCGGTGGCGGGCGACCCCCTCGCCTACGCCGAGTCGATCCAGCGCGCGGTGCTCGAGGCGACTGAGCTGCACTGCTCCGTCGGCATCGGGGACACGAAGGTGCGGGCGAAGATCGCCACCGACTTCGGGAAGCCCCGCGGCACCTACGTGCTCACCCGTGACAACTGGGTGGAGGTGATGGGTCATCGGCCCACGACGGCAGTCTGGGGAATCGGGCCGAGGATCTCCGCCCGTCTGGAGCGACACGGCATACGGACGGTGCTCGAGCTGGCGGCAGCCGAGGAGGCAGTACTGGCAACGGAGTTCGGTGCTCGCATGGGGCCGCACTACCGCAGCCTCGGGCGGGGCCTGTCCAGCGCGACCGTCGACGACACCCCGTGGGTCGCCCGGGCCCACGGCCGCGAGACGACCTACCAGAGCGACCTCACCACCGAGCTGGAGGTGACGCGGGCCATCCGCGTGCTCGCCGATCAGGTCGAGCAGGACCTGCGGGCTGAGGGCCGCCCCTGCCAACGGGTCGCCCTCAAGGTGCGCTTCGCCCCGTTCCACACCGTGACCAGGATGCGCAAGCTCCCGGAGCCGACCTACGAGGCGGTGCACCTCGCCGCGGCGGCGCTCGAGCTGCTCGCCGCCCTCGGCGACGGTGAACGCCCCATCCGCCTGCTCGGGGTGCGAGCCGAGATGGTGCCCCCGGAGGGCGGCTACGACCCGCCCCGCACGACGGGACGAGGAGGCCCGGCAGCCTCACCGCTGTGACGCCGTCGGGCCCTCATGGTGCAGGGGCCAGTGCTAGGCCAGCACGGCGCCCTTGCTGGCGCTGCCGACGAGCTTGACGTACTTCGCGAGCACGCCACGGGGATACTTCGGCGGCGGCGGGGTGAAGCCCACGGCGCGCGCTTTGAGCTCCTCGGCGGTGACCTCGACGTCGAGGGTGCCGTGGGCGACGTCGAGGGTGATCGTGTCACCGTCGCGCACGAAGGCGATCGGGCCACCGTCGACGGCCTCGGGGGCGACGTGCCCGACGCAGAGCCCGGTGGTGCCACCCGAGAAGCGACCGTCGGTCATCAGCAGCACGTCCTTGCCCAGGCCGGCGCCCTTGATCGCCCCGGTGACGGCGAGCATCTCGCGCATCCCCGGGCCCCCCTTGGGGCCCTCGTAGCGGATGACGACGACGTCTCCCGCCACCAGCTTGCCGGCCTCGACGTAGTCCATCGCCGCGCGCTCGCCGTCGAAGACCCGGGCGGTGCCGGTGAAGACGTCGGAGTCGAAGCCGGCCGACTTCACGACGGCACCCTCGGGGGCGAGCGTCCCGGAGAGGATCGTGATGCCGCCGGTGGCGTGGATCGGGTTGTCCATGGCCCGGATCACGAGACCGTCGGGGTCGGGGGTCGGCACGCTCGCGAGGTTCTCGGCGACCGTCTTGCCGGTGACCGTGAGGCAGTCACCGTGCAGGATGCCGGCGTCGAGCAGCGCCTTCATGACGACGGGGATGCCGCCGATACGGTCGATGTCCTTCATGACGTAGCGCCCGAAGGGCTTGACGTCGGCCAGGTGCGGCACCTTGGCGCCGACGCGCTTGAAGTCCTCGATGGTCAGGTCCACCTCGGCCTCGTTGGCGATGGCCAGCAGGTGGAGCACCGCGTTGGTCGACCCACCGAACGCCATGGTCACGGCGATGGCGTTCTCGAAGGCCTCCTTGGTCATGATCTGACGGGCCGTGATCCCGCGGCGCAGCAGCTCGACGACGGCCTCCCCCGACTTGCGGGCGAAGGCGTCACGCCGACGGTCGGTCGCGGGTGGCGCGGCGGAGCCGGGCAGCGACATGCCCATCGCCTCGGCGATGGCCGCCATCGTGTTGGCCGTGTAGAACCCACCGCAGGCGCCCTCGCCGGGGCAGATCGCCCGCTCGATGGCGTCGACGTCGGCGAGCGACATCTTGCCGGCGGCGCAGGCCCCGACCGCCTCGAAGGCGTCGATGATCGTCACCTCCTTCTCGGTGCCGTCCGAGAGCTTGGCGATGCCGGGCAGGATCGTACCGGCATACAGGAAGACGGAGGCGAGGTCGAGGCGGGCGGCGGCCATCAGCATGCCGGGCAGCGACTTGTCGCAGCCGGCGAGCAGCACCGACCCGTCGAGCCGCTCGGCGCTCATGACCGTCTCGACCGAGTCGGCGATGACCTCGCGCGAGACCAGCGAGAAGTGCATGCCCTCGTGACCCATCGAGATGCCGTCGGAGACCGAGATGGTGCCGAACTCCAGCGGGTAGCCCCCGCCGGCGTGCACACCGTCCTTGACCGCCTTGGCCAGCCGGTCGAGGGAGAGGTTGCAGGGGGTGATCTCGTTCCAGGAGCTGGCGACCCCGATCTGCGGCTTGACCCAGTCGTCGTCGCCCATGCCGACCGCGCGGAGCATGCCTCGTGCGGCGGTCTTCTCGAGCCCGTCGGTGACGTCGCGGGAGCGGGGCTTGATGTCGGGCGTCGTCGTCGGAGTCGTCATGGACCGAGCATAGAACCGGATGTGCAGGGCGCAGCAGCGGTATCGCCGGGCCGGTGCTCAGGCGCTCGCGGCGCGCTCCGCCGCACTGCGCTCGACGCAGAACTCGTTGCCCTCGGGGTCGGTCATCGTCACCCAGCCCGTGCCGTCGGGTCGGCGGTGGTCGGCCACCTGGCTGGCTCCGAGCCCATGGAGGCGCACGACCTCCTCGTCACGCGTCGTCTCCGGGGTGAGGTCGAGGTGGACGCGGTTCGTGACCGACCTGCCCTCGGGCACCTGCTCGAAGAAGACCGACGGACCGGCAGGCTGGTGGACGACCGCCGCGGGGTCGCCGGGGAAGTCCTCGGGATCCATGGCGACACCGAAGACCTCGCACCACCGCCGCGCCTGCGCGGAGGGGTCGTGGCTGTCGACGGTGATGTGGTTGATCGTCGTCGGCACGGCGCCACCCTCGACGCGGTGACCGGCACTCGTCAAGCCGTTTCCGCCTCAGCAGGCAGGGGTCCCGTATCCGCGACCCTCGTGGGTCTGCGCCTGCACACGGCGGGCACTCAGGCGCGGCCGACGTGGAACCGCTCGAGGGTGGCGTCGCCGACCCCGAGATCGGCCCACCCGACGTCGACGCGCAGCACGCTGACGCCGCAGGTCGGGTATCCGTCGGCGAGCGCCCGGTGCGCCTCCACCGACCCCTCACCGTCGCTGAGCCCGCTGGCGAGCTCGGGCACGGTCGGCGCGTGCCCGATGACGAGCAGGGTGGCCACCTCGCCCGCGTCCTCGCGGATGGTCTGCAGGAGCGCCTGCGTCCCCCCCTGGTAGACCGCCCGGCGGTACTCGACGTACTCCGTGTGGCACCCCCCGTGGGCGATGCCGGCCCACGTCTCGCGGGTCCGCTGCGAGGTCGAGCAGATCACCAGCTCGGGGACGATCCCCTGCTCGTGCAGCCACCGGCCCACCGCCTCGGCGTCGCGCCGCCCGCGCCCCGTCAGCGTGCGGTCGTGGTCGGGCTTGCCGGGCACCTGCTCGGCCTTGGCGTGACGGACCAGCACGAGGGTGCGCTCCAGCGACGACGACATACGCCCGAGCGTACGACGAGCCGCAGCCCCCGTCACCCCCTCGGGCTACCCGCCCACCTGCACGAGGGTGAGGTTCTCCCGGGCGAGATCGCCTGCACGTGGCGCGAGGAGCCACCGGGGTGGCGACCGCCCGACCCCTGACCCGAGAATGAGTGATGGACGATTCAACGACGACCCATCCCCTCTTCTCCCGCCGCACCGCCCTGACCTCGGCCGTGGCCCTCGCGGCGGCCGGCCTGACCCTCGGGGCCGCTGCTCCCGCCCAGGCCCGCACGACCGCCCGCACCGAGGTCGCCCTCCCCGACGGCATCCAGCCCGAGGGCATCACCTCCGGCCCCGGCGCCGTCTTCTTCGTCGGCTCCCTGAACGACGGACGCATCGTCACGGGTGACCTGCTGCGCGGCACCACCCGGGTGCTGCTGCCCGGCGCGGCCGGCCGCTCGCTGCGCGGCCTCTTCTTCGACGCGCGCACCGGCATCGTCTGGGCCGTCGGCAGCCTCGGCGCAGAGGCCCACGTCTGGGCGGTCGGCTCCGCGTCGGGTCGCGTGATCCAGGACACCGTCGTGCCCGGGGGGCTGTTCCTCAACGACCTCGTCGTCGACGGGGACACGGTCTGGGTCACCGACTCCTCCGTGGACCGCCTGACGAAGATCGCCCTCACGGCCGGCGGGCGACCGACCGGCGCCGCTGCGCAGTTCCTGCCCCTGAGCGGCCAGTGGCCCACGGTCAACGGGAGCGCGATCAACGCCAACGGGATCCGCACCCTCCCGGGCAACGGGCTGGTCCTCAACAACAGCTCGGTGGGCGGCCTGTGGAGCGTCAACCCGAGCACCGGCCGCACGACGCAGATCCCAATCACCGGGACCCCGGCCGTGGTGTCGGGTGACGGCCTCGAGCGGCGCGGCACGACCTTGTGGGTCGTGCGCGGCGATGGCACCTCCTCCGTCACCCAGGTCGCGCTCGCCCGCACCGCCAGCGGGTGGACCGGCCGGGTCGAGGCCCGCCTCGCCTCGGACGGCCTCGACGTCCCCTCGACGGCCACCCTGGGCGGCGGCGCGCTGTATGCGGTCAACGCCCGGTTCGGCACGCCTTCACCCGCGACGGCGACCTACTCGGCCACCCGCCTCGAGCTCGCCTGACCGGCCGGCGCCCCGCCTCGGGCGGGGCGCCGGACCACCCGGTCCAACAGGTCGACCCAGCCGTCGAGGACACGGTCGACCGGAAAGTGCTCGACCTGCACCTGCTGGCGCAGGACGGGCAGCTCGAGCGGAGCGAGGAGGGCGATGGCGAGCAGGGGCAGGTCGCCGTCCACCTCGAGCGCCGTGAGCAGCATCCGCACGTGCATCATCGTGAAGGAGCGGGCAGGCAGACCCCGGTCGCTGCTGGCGCCGGCGGCCTCGATGAGCTCGGCCTGGGCCAGCGTCGACTCCAGGCGAGACCGGGCGAAGGCGACGAGCCGGTCGTAGGCTGCCGCGCCCGGCCCGAGCGGCGGTGGCCCGCTGATGACGCTGGCCTGCCAGGCCGCCTCGGCTGAGTCGAGCAGCGCCCCCATCAGGCCCTCGCGGGAGTGGAACCGGCGAAAGACGGTGCCCTTGCCGACGCCCGCGGCCTGCGCGACCGCGTCCATGGTCACGTGTCCCACCCCGTGACAGGCCACGAGGGCCTGCGCCGCCTCGAGCAGGGCCTCGCGGTTGCGGGCCGCATCCGCCCGCACGGGCTCGCCCGCGCCGCCGACGGGCACGGCCGAGCCGGCCATCGGGAGCAGTCGCACTGGAGTCGGCATGGTGGGACGAGTCTAGGCGGGCCCCCACCGTGGGGAATGTAAACGGACCGCAGTCCGTTTGAACCCACGACCTCCCTTCCCCCTTCACCAGGAGCCTCACCATGAGCCAGACCATCGCCGTCCTCGTCGGCAGCCTCCGCGCCGACTCCGTCAACCGCCTCGTCGCCGAGAGCCTGCGCGACCACGCCCCCGAGGGCGTCGTCCTCGACCTCGTCGAGGGCCTGGCCGACGTCCCCTTCTACAACGAGGACCTCGACAGCGGATCGGCCCCCGCCCCGGCCGTCGCCCTGCGCGAGCGCGTCGCCGCTGCCGACAAGATCCTCGTGGTCACCCCGGAGTACAACGGCACCATGCCGGCCGTGCTCAACAACGCCATCGACTGGCTGTCGCGGCCGTACGGCGCCGGAGCGATCGTCGGCAAGCCCCTGGGTGTCGTGGGCACCACGCCCACGCCCTACGGCGGCAAGTGGTCGCACGACGACACGGCCCGCTCCGCGCGGATCGCCGGTGCCGTCGTCGTCGAGGACGTGACCCTGTCGCAGCCCGGCATCGAGGTCGACGTGCTCACCGACCCCGCGGTCCAGCAGAGGTTCCGGGCAGCGGTCCAGACACTGGCCGACTTCGCCGCGCCCGCTGTGGCCGCCTGACCGAGCCACCTCGGTCTCAGGGCGTGTCCGGGTCCACGTCACGGCCCGGCGACGACGTGCTGCACGGGCTGGCCCGCGGCATACCGGCGCAGCTGCTCCCTGACCAGCGCCCGGGCGCGCGGCAGGAACGCGGTGCTCGCGCCGCCCACGTGCGGTGAGACGAGCACGCCGGGGGCCGACCACAGCGGGTGGTCGGCCGGCAGGGGCTCGGGATCCGTCACGTCGAGGGCGAAGCGCAGGCGCCCGGTGGCCGCCGCGGCCACGATGGCGTCGGTGTCGGCGACCTTGCCGCGGGACATGTTGACCAGGAGCGACCCGTCGGGCATGGCCCCGAGGAAGGCTGCGTCGACCAGCCCCGCGGTCGACGCCGTGAGCGGCACGATCACGACCACGACCTCGTGGTGGGGCAGCAGGTCGGGCAGCTCGTCGAGACCGTGCACGGCGGTGACCAGCTCGTCGCCGGCGCGGGCCCGACTCGCGACCGCGGTCACCTCGACCTCGAACGGGAGCAGGCGCCGCACGATGGCGCGCCCGACGTTGCCGTAGCCGACGACCAGCACCCGCTTGTCGGCGAGCGCGGGCCACCGCTGGGTCGCGAGCCACTCGCCACGCCCCTGGGCCTGCACGAACTGCGGTAGGCCGCGAAGCGCGGCGAGCGTGAGGGCCAGGGTGAGCTCGGCCGTCGAGGCGTCGTGCACCCCGACGGCGTTGGCCAGCCGCACGCCCTGCGGCAGGTGCGGGACGACGTGGTCGTAGCCCGCCGTGAGCACCTGCACGAGCCGCAGGGACGGGAGGTCGCTCAGGAGTGACAGCTGCAGCTGCTGGTCGAGGTAGGGAGGGACGACGACCTCGATCTCGTCGGCACGAGGGTGCGGCCCGTGCAGGTCCCAGGGCACGACCTCGAGCTGGTCCACCCCGCCCACGTCACCGAGGGGGCCGATCGCATCGATCCACTCCTGGTCGGGCAAGGTCATCAGGCTCACCCGATGAACCTATCCCTGCTGGAGGTGAGGGGCGCTACGCTCCCCGAGCCGACGCTACGGGTCGGCCCGACGAAGGAGTCACGACGTGTCACAGATCGACGACCTCATGGCCCAGCTGCCCCTCGACCAGATCGCGGCGCGACTCGGCGTGGACCGCACCCAGGCCGAAGCGGCGACGCGCAACGCGCTCCCGGCCCTGCTCGGGGGGCTCCACGCCAACGCGCAGGACCCGGCCGGCGAGGCGTCGCTCACCGGGGCCCTCGCGCAGCACGATGGCAGCCTGCTCGGCTCCGACCTCGACGCCGTCGACGTGGGTGACGGGAGCAAGATCGTGGGCAACATCTTCGGGGGCCAGACCGACCAGGTCGTCAGCCGGCTGAGCGCGGTGAGCGGGGCCGACGGGCACGAGGGACCCGCCGTCGTGCAGCAGCTGCTACCGCTGCTCGCGCCCTACGTCATGGCCTACCTGGCCAAGCGGCTCGGGGTCGGCGGTGGGCTCGGCGGCATCCTGGGAAACATCCTCGGCGGGGCAACCGCTGGGAGCAGCACCTCGGGGAGCGGGTCGTCCGGAGCGCCGGGTGGCGTCCTCGGTGACATCCTCGGCGGCCTGCTGGGCGGTGGCCGGCGCGCCTGAGGCTCAGCCCTGCCCGAGCTTCGACATTATCATCTCGCGGGCCTTCGCGGCGTCGGCCTGACCCTTCATCTGCTTCATGACCTGGCCGATGAGGGCGCCGGCGGCCGCCACCTTCCCTTCACGCACCTTGTCGGCGACGGCCGCGTTGGCCGCGATGACCACGTCGACGGCCGCCTCGAGCGCGCCGTCGTCCTGCACGAGCGCGAGACCGCGCGCGTCGGCCACCGTGGTGGGCGAGCCCTCGCCGTCGAGGACGCCGTCCATGACCTGGCGGGCCAGCTGGTCGTTGAGCCGCCCACCCGTGACGAGCGCCTCGAGCTCGGCGACGCGGGCCGGGGTCAGACCGACCTCCGCGGCATACGACACCACGTCCTGCGCCTGCGCGTTGGCGCGCCGCGACGGCTCGGCCATCCACCACTTGCGCGCGCCCGCTGGCGACCCCCCGGCCGCGATGGTCGCCTCGATGAGCTCGACCACGCCGGCGTTCTGCACGTCGCGCATCTCGAGGTCGGAGTAGCCCCAGTCCCCCTGCAGTCGCTTGCGGCGATCCGACGGCGGCTCGGGCAGGGTCGCCCGCAGGGCCTCGACCAGCTCGCGCGACGGTGCCACGGGGACGAGGTCGGGCTCGGGGAAGTAGCGGTAGTCCTCGGCGTCGGACTTCTCGCGGCCGCTGGTCGTCAGGCCGGTGTCCTCGTGCCAGTGGCGGGTCTCCTGCAGGATGGAGCCACCGCCGCTGAGGATGGCGCCGTGGCGCATCATCTCGTGGCGCACCGCCCGCTCGACCGAGCGGAACGAGTTGACGTTCTTGGTCTCGGTGCGCGTGCCGAGCCGCACCTCGTCCTGGTCCTGACCCTCCGCGGCGAGCGGGCGCAGGGAGACGTTGACGTCGGCGCGCATCGAGCCCTGCTCCATCTTGACGTCGGAGACGTCGAGCGCCTTGAGCAGGTCACGCAGCGCCGTGACGTAGGCGCGGGCCACCTCGGGCGCCCGCTGCCCCGCCCCGGTGATGGGCTTCGTGACGATCTCGATGAGGGGGATGCCCGCGCGGTTGTAGTCGACGAGGGAGTGGTCGGCGCCCTGGATGCGCCCGGTCGCACCACCGACGTGCAGCGACTTGCCGGTGTCCTCCTCCATGTGGGCGCGCTCGATCAGCACCCGGAAGGTCGTGCCGTCGTCGAGGTCGACGTCGAGGTAGCCCTCGAAGGCGATCGGCTCGTCGTACTGCGACGTCTGGAAGTTCTTCGGCATGTCGGGGTAGAAGTAGTTCTTGCGGGCGAAGCGGCACCAGGTGGCGATCTCGCAGTTGAGCGCGAGCCCGATGCGAATGGCCGACTCGACGCCGATCTCGTTGACCACCGGCAGCGCGCCGGGCAGGCCGAGGCAGACGGGACACGTCTGGGTGTTGGGCTGACCACCGAAGGTGGTCGAGCACCCGCAGAACATCTTGGTCGCGGTGCCGAGCTCGACGTGCACCTCGAGGCCCATCACGGGGTCGAAGACGGCCAGCACCTCGTCGTAGCCCATGAGGGTCTCGGGCTCACGCGTCGCGTGGGTGGTCATCGCAGCTCTCCTTCGGTCAGCTCGGGGGCCCGGGTGAGCAGGGGTGCCCCCCACTGCGCGACGAGGGCGGCCTCGAGGGCGGCTCCCACGGCATACAGGCGGTCGTCCTGGGTGGCCGGGGCGAGGATCTGGATGCCCGTGGGCAGACCGTCCTCGTCGGCCAGGCCGCTGGGCAGCGACATGCCCGGCACCCCAGCGAGGTTGGCCGGGATCGTCGCGACGTCACCGCGGTACATCGCCATCGGGTCGTCGAGCTTCTCCCCGAGCTTGAACGCCGTGGTCGGGGCGGTCGGCGAGAGCAGCACGTCGGCGGTGGCGAAGGCGCGTGCGAAGTCGTCGGCGATGAGGCGGCGCACCTTCTGAGCCTGTCCGTAGTAGGCGGCGTAGTAGCCCGACGAGAGGGCGTAGGTGCCGAGGATGATGCGGCGCTTGACCTCGTCGCCGAAGCCGGCGTCGCGGCTCGCGGCCATGACCTGCTCGGCGCTGGGGGCGTCGACCCCCGCGGGCGGCACGCGCAGGCCGTAGCGCATGGCGTCGAACTTGGCGAGGTTGCTCGAGGCCTCGCTGGGCAGGATGAGGTAGTAGGTGGCCAGCGCGTAGTCGAAGCTCGGGCAGTCGACCTCGACGACCGTCGCGCCGCGGTCGACGAGCAGGGCGACGGCCTCGTCGAACCGGGTCTGCACCCCCGCCTGGTAGCCCTCGCCGGTCAGCTGCTTGATGACGCCGACGATCATGCCGGAGACGTCGGCCCGGCGCGCCGCCTCGACGACGGCGGGCACGGGCGCGTCGATCGAGGTCGAGTCGAGCGGGTCGTGACCGGCTATCACCGCGTGCAGCAGGGCGGTGTCGAGCACCGAGCGCGCGCAGGGCCCGGCCTGGTCGAGGCTGGAGGCCAGGGCCACGAGGCCGTAGCGCGAGACGCCGCCGTAGGTCGGCTTGGTGCCGACCGTGCCGGTGAGGGCGGCCGGCTGGCGGATGGAGCCGCCGGTGTCGGTGCCGATGGCCAGCGGGGCCTGGAAGGAGGCGACGACGCTCGAGCTGCCACCGCCCGAGCCGCCGGGGATGCGCTCGAGGTCCCAGGGGTTGCGGCTCGGGCCGTAGGCCGAGTGCTCGGTCGAGGAGCCCATCGCGAACTCGTCGAGGTTGGTCTTGCCGAGGATCGGCATGCCCGCCTCGCGCAGCCTGGTCACCACGGTGGCGTCGTAGGGCGGGATCCAGCCCTCAAGGATGCGGCTGCCGGCGGTGGTGGGCAGGCCGATCGTCGTGAGGATGTCCTTGACCGCGATCGGCACGCCGGCGAGCACGTGGAGGTCGTCACCGGCCGCGCGCCGCTCGTCGACGGCGCGGGCCTGGGCCAGCGCACCCTCGTGGTCGACGTGCAGGTAGGAGTGCACGAGGCCGTCGACGGCATCGGTGCGGTCGAGGTGGGCCTGGGTCAGCTCGACCGAGCTGACCTCCTTGGTGGACAGGAGGCTCGCCATCTCGGCGGCGCTGCGGCGGGTGAGATCGGTCGTCATCAAGGAGCCTTCGTCTTGGCCTTCGTCGTGAACAGCGGGAGGAAGCTGAGGAGGTCAGTCCTCGTCGAGGATGCGCGGCACCGAGAAGCGCTGCTGCTCCTGGGCGGGGGCACCGGAGAGGGCCTGCGCCGACGTGAGGCTGGGGCGGCGCACGTCGGGGCGCGTCACGTTGGTCAGCGGCAGCGGGTGCGACATCGGCTCGACCCCCTGCGTGGGCGCCTGCTGCACCAGGGCCACGGAGTCGAGGATGACGCCGAGCTCGCCGAGCATCTTGTCCTGCTCGGCGTCGCTCAGGTCGATGCGGGCCAGGGACGCCAGGTGGGCCACGTCGTCACGGGTGAGTGCCATGAGGGGCAGTCTAGGAGGTCGGGGACCACCCCCTCCGCGCCCGCCCTGCGCGAGGCTGGGGCTACGGGCGAGGGAAGGCTGCCCGCTGCGTGGCGACGAAGGGTGAGATCTCGACGACCTGTCCGGGGTCGTCGGCGCCGCCCTGGCAGTACGAGAGGGTAGCCCCCCCTTCAGCCCCTACCGCGCGATCGGTCAGCGGCTGACGCTGATCTGGCAGGCCGACACGGATGGTCGTCGTGTCGCTGAGGTGGCCGGTGTCGCAGCGGTACTTGGCGAGGAGGAAGTAGCCGATCCCACCCGGCTCGAGGATCACCGCCGCCGGGGGGTCGCTGCTGACGTACTGGGCGCCCGTGCTCGTGTTGTACCGGAGGGCCAAACGGTGTCCGGAGCCGTCGTAGAGGCCGAGCGATGGGTAGCCGAGCAGCAGGCAGGACGTCGGGCCGATGTTGGTGAGCGCATACATCAGGGGGTTCTCGCCGGTCTGGGCGGTCACGTCCTCGCCGTGGCCGAGCGAGAGGTCCGCTGTCGAGCAGCGGGGGGGCAGTGGCCCGCCCGAGCCCCCACCCGCCGGTGGGGTTGCGGTGGTGGGCGCATCGGCCGCGATCACCTGGAGGCGGCCGAGGCTGGCGCTCGGGCAGGGTGTCGCCCCCAAGCACGACCAGGAGACGGCGAGGAGGGTGCGAGCCCCCGGCTCGTTCGGGTTCCAGCTGGCGGTGACCCGCCTGCTCAGGAGGTCGGAGTAGAAGACGCCTCGCCCGGCGGCGTTGACCGCAAGGCGCCCTCCGGCGGCGCAGTCGCCCCGGAACACGATTGTGACGGGATCACCCACCGGAGCCAAGACGGTCACGGTGGCCGCGAAGGGCAGCGACCGCGGGGCTGCTCCGCGAACCGTGTACTCGACAGTGGGCGGGGTCACGCACGACACGGGGCTGGTGGTCCCCGCCACGCCGCGGCCCTGCTGCGGGTGGAACGAGCCGGTCGTCGTCACCACCACGGCGAGCACCAGGACCGCTGCGGCCGTGCTGCCGCTCGCGACCCAGCGCCGCACCGAGATCCGACGGCGTCCGGCGGCGCGGACGGTGGCCTCGTCGAGCGACATCGCGGGGACCGCCGTCGCCGCCCGTGCCCGCAGCTCGCGGATGAGGTCCTGGTCACTGGTCATCGTCGCCTCCTGGATCTGTTCGGCCGGGCCGGGGCGCGTCGGGCAGCTCGGTGCGCAGCCGCGCTAGGACCCTGCTGAACAAGGCTCGTTCGTGGGTCGCGGTCGTCATTCAGGGGACGGCAGGGTGCCGACTGGGGCGCTCAGGGCACCCCGGAGGGCTTGTTCCTCGCGAGACCAGAATGATGTTCCGGTTGGTGTGAGGGAGTGCGGGGCCTGTGTGGGGCCTGCAGGGGTGGTGGACGGGGGGTTCTGCCTCGTTCGTGGGCTCAGGCCAGGACCCAGGCTCCGTCGGTGCGGGTCAGGCCGAGGTTGAGCAGCCGGCGTAGGTTCAGGGCGGCGCTGCGGGTATGGAGCCAGGCGTTGTTCTTCCGCACGCCGCGGTAGCGGACCCGGCGGTTCCTCCCGGCCACGAGCCACGAGATCGAGCGTTCCACCATCGGTCGGTGCTGGCGGTAGTCCGCTTGCCAGGCCGGGTCCTTCGCGCGCTGACGATGCTCGCGCAGCAGCGTGTGATGCCGGTGCAGCTGCAGGATCCGGCCCCGCTTCGCGGTGGTGCACCGGGCCCGCAGCGGACAGCCGACGCACCCGATTCCGAAGGTGACGGTCCGGCTCTTGCTGATGGGGCGGGTCAGGCCGTTGGGGCAGGTCGCGGTGCCGGCCTGCTCGTCGACGGTGAAGTCGTCCTGGGTGAACCCGCCTTCGACGGCGGGCTTGAGGGGGCCGGGTTTGACCAGCGGACGCCGCCGCGCCGCGGTGATCTTCTCCAGCGCGTCACCGGTGGCGTAGGCGCTGTCCCCCAGGACGTCGACGACCTGCCCGTCGGGGAGATCGGCCGCCGCGGGCAGGGTGTCGTCCGCGTCCATCAGCCGCATCCCGGTCGCCCCGTCCGGCGCGAGCGGGCCCGCGCCCTTGGTCAGCTCGCACGCGGTCGTGATCCCGGTCTCGGGCTCGACCGCGATGTGCGCCTTGAAGCCGTCCTGACGCCGGTGCACCGTCTTGTGGATGTGCCGGGCCTCGGGGTCGACGATGCTGATGACCCGATCGGGGGCGACCTTCCGCGCGATCCGCCACCGGCCGTCGGTCCCGTCCGACCCGGGCGCAGGTTCGACGTCCTGCCCCGCGATCAACGCCAGCAACGCGACCGCCTCCGCGCCGACCTCGTCGAGGTCCCACCCGGACACGACCTCCAGCAGCGCGAGGGCGTCACGCACCAACGCGTCGACCAGCACCGCCCGCGCCTCGCGGTCGTCCCAGGCGATCTGGGGCTTACCCGGGTCGTCGTAGTCATGCGCGCAGCACACCGTCGCGACGACCTCGCCCGCGCCGGGGACCTGCCGGACGACCTTACGGATCACCGCGACCAGCTGCGTCACGGTGTCCTGCGTCGCGACCGCATCATCCAACGCGGTCGAGTCCAGGGCCCGCCGGTTCTTCCCCGTCAACACCCCCGTCTCGGCGACCACCACCTTGACCGCGTCGAAGATCCGATGCGGCGCCGCGCTCCCCGCCAACCGCTTCCGCCAGTACGTCAACGTCGACGGGTCGAACCCGCCATGCCCGACCGGCAGGCCACACGCGACCTTCCACCGCAGATCCGTACGCAACGCCGCCATCGCCTCCCGGTCCGAGAGCCCATGCAACGACTGCAACACCATCACCGACGCCGCGACATCCGCCGGCACCGACGGGCGACCCAACCGGGTCGGGAACAGATCAGCGAACATCACCTCCGGGAACAACACCCGCCGCTGCTGCGCCAACAACCCGAACACACTGCCCTTGTCGATCAGATGCCCCGCGACCGACTCAGCATCCAACAGCTCACGCGCATCCAGCGGACGACCCTGCATCCACACATGATCCCAACCCCCGACCAGCGCGACCAGGACGACACGCCTTATTCAGCAGCGTCCTAGAGCACGCGAGGCCGTGGACTTCACTGTCCCGACCGAGATCCCGAGGTCGGCTGCGACCTGGGTCTCGGACAGGTCGAGCACGTAACGCAGCACCACTACCTTGCGCTGGCGGGCCGTCAGGAGGCTCAGTGCGCGGGAGAGCTGGTCGCGATGTTCCACACCGTCGTGAACCGCGCGCCCTCGCTCAGGCAGACGCTCGGGAGACATCAGGACCTCACGTCGGCGTCGTCGCCAGGTGTCGGTGCGCAGGTTGACCAGCACCCGGCGGGTGCAGGCGACCGGGTCGCGCTGGGCGCGGGGCCACGCGGCATAGGTGCGGACGAGCGCCTGCTGGGTCAGCTCTTCGGCCCGGTGCGCGTCACCCACCAGGAGCCACGCCGTGCGCAGGAGCTCGGCCTGGCTCCGGGCCATGAACTCCGCGAAGCCGTCGTCACGCATGGCCCTCGAGGCAGCCGGGACGACGTCGCCCAGCTCTCCGGTGGATGCGCGGACCTCCGGCTCCCCCGTCACCGCACCCGCTCTCATCACCCTCACACCCGCTAGAACGCAGCAGCCTGACCGGAGGTTGCCTCCGGCCTCCACCTCGCCGCACCCGGCGGCGAGGTCAGTCGGGCGACCCCGTCTCGAGCAGCCGGCGGAAGCCGGCCTCGTCGAGCACGGTCAGCCCGAGCTCCACCGCCTTGTCGGCCTTCGTGCCGGCGTTCTCGCCCACGACGACGTAGTCGGTCTTCTTCGACACCGACCCCGACGCCTTGCCTCCGCGCACGAGGATCGCCTCCTTGGCCTCGTCGCGCGAGAAGCCGGGCAGCGACCCGGTGACGACGACGGTCAGACCCTCGAGCGTGCGGGGCACGGAGGCGTCGCGCTGGTCGGCCATGACCACGCCGTCACGCTGCCATCGGTCGACGATGGCCGCGTGCCACGGCTCCGCGAACCACGCCACCAGCGCCTCGGCGATGACCGACCCCACGCCGTCGACGCCCGCGAGGGTCTCTGGCCGCGCGGCGATCGCCTCGCGCAGGGCGTCCATGGTGCCGAACTCCTGCGCCAGCGCGCGGGCCGCGCTCGGGCCGACGTGCCGGACCGACAGGGCGACGAGCACCCGCCACAGCGGCTGCGTGCGCGCCTGCTCGAGGTTGGCGACGAAGCGCTGGCCGTTGGCCGACAGCACCCGCCCGTCGACCACCGCATCGGGTGGGTCGGTCTTCTTCGCCGCCCGCGTGTAGAGGGGCACGCGACGCAGGTCGTCCTGGGTGAGGCCGAAGAGATCACCCTCGTCGGTCACGACGCCGGCCTCGAGCAGCGCGACTGCCCCCTCCCAGCCGAACACCTCGATGTCGAAGGCGCCACGGCCGGCGAGGCCGGCGAGCCGCTCGCGCAGCTGTGACGGGCAGGTGCGGGCGTTGGGGCAGCGGATGTCCTTGTCGCCCTCCTTCTCGTGGGCGAGCAGGGTGCCGCACGACGGGCAGTGGGTCGGCATGACGAACGCGCGCTCGGTGCCGTCGCGCAGGTCGACGACCGGCCCGAGGATCTCGGGGATGACGTCGCCCGCCTTCCGCAGCACGACCATGTCGCCGATGAGCACGCCCTTGCGGTGCACCTCGTCGGCGTTGTGCAGCGTCGCCCGCTCCACCGTCGAGCCGGCCACCAGCACGGGCTCCATGACCCCGAACGGCGTCACCCGGCCGGTGCGACCCACCCCCACCGGGATGTCGAGCAGCCGGGTGTTGACCTCCTCCGGTGCGTACTTGTAGGCGATCGCCCAGCGCGGCGCTCGCGAGGTGGAGCCGAGGCGACGCTGCAGCGCGACCTCGTCGACCTTGACCACCACCCCGTCGAGCTCGTGCTCGACGTCGTGCCGGTGCACCCCCACCTGCTCGATGAACTCCAGCACCTGCTCGACCGTGTCGACCACGCGGTAGTGGGTCGAGATCGGCAGCCCCCACTCGCGGAAGAGGTCGTAGGCCTCGCTCTGCCGGGTGAGCTCCAGCCCCTCGCGCAGCCCGATGCCGTGCACGAGCATGCGCAGGCGACGCTGCGCCGTCACCCGCGGGTCCTTCTGACGCAGTGAGCCGGCGGCGGTGTTGCGGGGGTTGGCGTAGGGCGCCTTGCCCGCGTCGACGAGAGCGGCATTGAGGTCACCGAAGGCCTCGGTCGGGAAGTAGACCTCGCCGCGGATCTCGACCCGGCTCGGGTGGCCGGTGCCCGCGAGCCGGTGCGGGATGCCCTCGATGGTGCGCACGTTGAGCGTGACGTCCTCACCGGTGCGCCCGTCACCGCGGGTGAGCGCCCGGGTGAGCCGACCGTCCTCATAGAGCAGGTTGACCGCCAGCCCGTCGATCTTGAGCTCGCACAGGTAGTGCGGCTCGGTGTGCGCGTCGCGCACCACGCGGGCCACCCACTCGCGCAGCTCGTCGCCGCTGAAGCAGTTGTCGAGGCTCAGCATCCGCTCGAGGTGGTCAGCCGCCTGGAAGTCCGTGGAGAAGGCGGCCCCGCCGACCGACTGCGTCGGACTGTCAGGGGTGCGCAGGGTGGGATGCTCGGTCTCGAGCTCACCGAGGCGACGCATCAGGGCGTCGTAGTCCCCGTCGCTGATGGTCGGGCGGTCCTGCACGTGGTAGGCGAACTGGTGGGCTCGGGCCTGCTCGGCCAGCTCGGTCCACTCACGGAGCGCCGCCCGTGCCGGCTGGTCCTCCTGCGCGGTCTGCTCGTTCGTCGGGTTCGTGAGGTTGCTCGGGGCCACGACGACATCCTGCCCGAGCCCACCGACACTCGTCGCGGGCCCGGAAGAACTCTGCTAAGAGTTCTACCCAAAACGGACACGCCGCGTCCTGTCAGATTTGGGAATCGTGCCGGGCGGGCACACACTGTTGGCATGGGTGCCCACTCGCCCACACCCCACACCAGGTCGCCTCGGGAGTCGCCCCACATGCCACCCACCGGTCTCCGTCGTCGGATCGCCGTCACCGGCATGTCGCTGGGCGTGGTCGCCTCACTGGCCGCCTGCTCGACCGTGTCGTCGTCCACCGCGGCCGGCGCACCCACCGGGACCGCCGGCGGCACGCCCACCAGCAGCGCGTCCCCGAGCACCACCGCGACGAAAGCGCTGAGCCCGGCGGTCGTGCTGACGCCCAGCGTCGGCTCGGGGGACACCGGTGTCGCGGTCGACACCGTCGTGAAGGTCGCCGCCTCGCAGGGCACGGTGGCCGACGTGAAGATGACCTACCAGGACACCAGGACCGGGGCGACGGTGCCGGTGCAGGGCACCCTCGACCCGGCCGGTGCGTCGTGGACCGCCGCCAGCCTGCTCGAGCCCGGCTCCACCTACGCGCTGGCGATGACCGGCAAGAACGTCGACGGCGTCACCACCACGACGCAGTCCTCCTTCACCACGAAGAACCTGTCGCTCAAGGAGCAGATCTTCCCCACCATCGTCGGCGGCGGCACGGTGGGCATCGCGATGCCCGTCATCGTGCGCTTCGACGTGCCGGTCACCGACCGCGCCTCGATCGAGCGCCACCTCAAGGTCACGTCCTCGCCGAGCCAGCCCGGCACCTGGAGCTGGCTGTCCAACAACGAGGTCCACTACCGCCCGCCCGCCTACTGGAAGCCGGGCACGGAGGTCACGGTCGACGTCGACATCAACAGCGTGCCCGCCGGCAACGGCACCTACGGCCAGAAGTCGGTCTCGGGCGGATTCACCGTCGGTCGGTCCGTCGTCATGAAGGCCGACCTCGCCAGTGACCAGATGAGCGTCGCGATCGACGGCAAGGTCGCCCGCACCATCCCGGTCACTGGCGGCAAGGCGGGCTTCCTCTCACGCAGCGGCACCAAGGTCATCATGGAGAAGTTCTCCTCGCTGCACATGGACGCCAACACCGTCGGTATCGAGCCGGGCGACCCGAACTACTACGACATCCCCGAGGTGAGGTACGCGATGCGCGAGACCAACTCGGGCGAGTTCCTCCACGCCGCACCCTGGTCGGTTGGCAGCCAGGGCACGGCCAACGTCAGCCACGGCTGCGTCGGCATGAGCACGGACAACGCCGGCTGGCTCTTCGGCCAGGTCAAGGTCGGTGACCCGGTCGTCGTCAGCGGCACCACGCGCACCCTCGAGCCGGGCAACGGCTGGACCGACTGGAACGTGTCCTACGCGCAGTACGAGAAGGGCTCCGCCCTCTGACCCGGCCGCCTCGCGTGGGCTGGGTGCGCTCAGTGGGCTGGGCAGGTCAGTCGACGGCCCGCTCGGTGAGCTCGGTGGCCGTCTCGACGGTCAGACGGTGAGTCCGGCGAGCCGCCTCGGGGGTCAGGGTGCCCAACCCGCACGACGGGGTGACCACAACCCAGCCCAGTGAGGCGAGCGGCAGGTCGAGGCGGTCCCACTGCGCCACCAACGTGTCGGCCACCTCACGCGGCGCGGTGCGTGCCGAGGTGGCGGGGTCGGTCGCGACGCACCCCGCATACAGCGGCAGGCCCTCGTCGACGGCGACGGCGACCCCCTCCCACCCCCGGGGGCCGAGCTGGGCGGTGTCGACGGCGAGACCGGCGCCGGTCTCGCGCAGGAGCGACAGGGGTGCGCCGGGTGCGCAGCAGTGCACGAGGCAGTCCCGCCCCCCTGCCGCCCCGAGCACCTCCCGCAGCGCTGTGAGGGCATCGGTCGGGTCGATGACCCGCACCCGGCCGTAGCCCGAGGCGGTCGGGAGCAGCCCCTCGAGCACGGCGGGCAGCGACGGCTCGTCGAGCTGCAGCACGAGCTGCGCCCCGGGCACCAGCCGCTGGACGGTGGCCAGGTGGGCCCGCACCCCCTCAGTGAGCGACTCGACCAGATAGCGCATCGCGCCCTCGTCGACCAGCACCCGCTCACCGCGCGGCAGCCAGATGCTGGCCGCGAGGCTCCACGGCCCCGCCATCTGCAGCTTCAGCCGTCCCGTCCACCCGTCGTAGGCCTCGGCGAGCTCGTCGAGGTCTTGCGACATCAGCGAGGTCGTGCGGCCCGCGTCGCGGCCCGGGTGGTCCACCAGGCGCCACCCTGAGGGCTGCAGGTCGACCGGCAGGTCGACGAGCAGGCCGGCCCCCCGGCCCACGAGGTCGGCCCCGGGCCCGCGCTGCGGCAGCTCCGGCAGGTAGGGCAGCCCGTGCACGTCGGGGGCAGGCCCGTCGTCGACGGCGAGCGCTCCGGCGGTCTCGCTGGCCGAGCCGAGTGATCCGAGGCTGTCCCTGACCAGCCGCAGGACCTCACGGATGTCGGTGCCGGGCCAGGATCCGATACCACTCGCCGTCGTCACCCCGCGACCCTACCCGGAGGGTCGGCCCGTAGTCAGACCAGCAGTCAGGCCCGCGTCAGGCTCGACTGCTTGTGGGCTGCGCGCGACCCACTCGTGCTCGACTCGACGATCCAGTAGGGGTCGTCGTCGGTCGGCCGGAAGTGCTGGCCGTCGAAGGTGAAGTCGCTCGTACGCCTCTCCACCGTCTTGCCGTGGGTGGTGCCCTGAGGTGTGTTCCAGGACACCGACGTGCCCTTGCGGATCGCGGTCATGGACGGGGGTGTACCCGCTGCGGCGACGCCCCAAAATCCCACGCCGCCGCACCGGGACAGCCCGGGTCAGCGCTGGCCGTCGTAGGCCCTGACCAGGCGAGGTCCGGCCACGGCGCGCCACGCCTCGTCGACGAGCTGCTCGACGCGGTCCCACTCGGGGTCGCGGTCGAGCCACATGCCGATCCACCCCCTGGCACCGACGTAGGGAGGTCGGAAGAACAGGTGCGGGTCGTCCTCGAGCAGGTGACGCTGCACACCGTCCTGGGCGGCCACCCAGCAGGCGATGCGGTCGTCGTGGTGGTGGTGGGCCAAGGCGGCGAACATCCGCTTCTCACCCACGAACCACGAGGGGACCCCGTGGCTGGTGCGCTCGACGGTGCGGGGGAAGGCCAGGCACAGCTTGCGCATCGACCTCACCAGCTCGGGCTCGCGCATGTCGGACCGATCGTCCACGTCCTCTACCCACCTGTCCGCGCCGACTCGCCCCGAGACCCCGAGACCCCAAGACCCCAAGACCCGATGAGGCACCCTACTCCCGCTCCCCCACCCTCAGAAGCACACGGACGGGCTGATCCCGTCAGTCGGGCCGGTGGCCCTCGGGGTCCCCGCTGCCCCCGGTGCTGCCGCCACGACTCGGCGGGAAACCCCCGGTGGCCACCGGACCCCACCGCTGCGGTGTGACGCGGATGAGGCACTTGCCCTGTCGGAGCATCGCCTGCCGGTAGTCGTCCCAGTCGGGGTGCTCGCCCGAGATGGCCCTGAAGTAGTCGACCAGGGGCTCCAGCGCGTCAGGCAGGTCGATCACCTCGACCGCACCGTCGAGCTGCACCCACGCTCCGTCGAAGTCGTCGGACAGCACGAGCACGCTGGCCCGCGCATCACGCCTGGCGTTGCGCACCTTCGCCCGCTCGGGATAGCTCGAGACGACGATACGGCCCTGCTGGTCGACCCCGGCCGACACCGGTGAGCTCTGGGGCGAGCCGTCCCGGCGGAAGGTCGTGAGGATCACACGGTGACGAGGCCGCACGAAGGCGAGCAGCGCCTCGAGGTCGACGTCGGTGGTGCTGGCGGTCTGCGGCATACCAGCACGGTATGCGAGGCGCGCCGCAGGCGCGGTCAGGCGCGGCCGGTCGAGGTGATCGTCGCCGAGCCGAGCACGCGCGTGCCGTCGTAGAGGACCACCGACTGGCCCGGCGCGACACCCCGCACCTGCTGGGTCAGGCGCACGTGGACGCTGTCGCCTCGGGCCCAGGCGGTCGCCGGCACCTCCTCGCCGTGGGCCCGCAGCTGGGCACCGACCTCGACCACCCCGTCGGGCGCCGGGCCGCACCACCGGGCGTGTCCACCCTCGACGACGTCGACGCCCAGCAGGTCGGCGGTGCCGATGACCACGGTGTTGGTGGGGGCCTCGACGCGCACGACGAACCGCGGGTCGCCGTCGAGGCTGCTGCGCTCCAGCCCGAGACCACGACGCTGCCCGACGGTGAAGCCGTAGGCGCCGGAGTGCTGCCCGACGACCTGGCCGTCGCTGTCGACGAGATCGCCCGGCTGCTCACCCAGCCGGCGCGTCAGCCAGCCCCGGGTGTCGCCGTCGGGGATGAAGCAGATGTCGTGGCTGTCGGGCTTGCGGGAGACCGCGAACCCGCGGCCGGCGGCCTCCTCGCGCACCTGGATCTTGAGGGTGTCGCCGAGCGGGAAGAAGGCGCGGGCGAGCTGGTCGGCGTCGAGGACCCCCAGCACGTAGGACTGGTCCTTGCCCGGGTCGATGGCCCGGTGCAGCTCACGGGCGCCGTGCGGGCGCTCGACCACCTGGGCGTAGTGACCGGTGGCCACCGCGTCGAAACCGAGGGCCACGGCCTTGTCGAGGAGCGCGGCGAACTTGATCTTCTCGTTGCACCGCAGGCAGGGGTTGGGGGTGCGACCCGCTGCGTACTCCTGCGTGAAGTCGTCGATGACGTCGCGGCGGAACCGGTCACTCATGTCCCACACGTAGAAGGGGATGCCGAGCACGTCGGCGACCCGGCGGGCGTCTCCGGCGTCCTCGATGGTGCAGCACCCGCGCGCACCCTCGCGCAGTCTCGCGGCGTTCTGGCTGAGGGCGAGGTGCACGCCCACGACCTCGTGGCCCGCCTCGAGCATCCGCGCTGCGGCCACGGCCGAGTCGACCCCACCGCTCATCGCGGCGACGACCCGCATCAGCGTGCGCCCGCAGCCCGACGGGCCCGCTCGACGGCGCCGGGCAGGGCAGCCAGGAAGGCGTCGACATCGGCCTCGACGGTGGTGTGACCGAGCGTCACCCGCAGCGCCCCTCGCGCCTCGTCCTCCGACAGACCCATCGCGAGCAGCACGTGGCTCGGCTGGGGAACGCCGGCCTGGCACGCTGAGCCGGTGGAGCACTCGACGCCGGCGGCGTCGAGCAGGTAGAGCAGCGAGTCCCCCTCGCACCCGGGCACCAGCAGGTGAGCGTTGCCGGGCAGCCGACGCGTGTGGTCGCCCGGGGCCCAGTACCCACCCGGGCGGATCCCTCCGCCGAGGGCCATGGCACTCTCGAGCAGCCGGTCGCGCAAGGCGGTCAGCCGCTTGGCCTCCACCTCTCGATCGGCGACGGTCTCGCCGATCGCCACAGCGAAGGAACGGATGGCGGCGACGTCGAGGGTGCCGCTGCGCACGCCGCGCTCCTGGCCCCCACCGTGGCTGAGGGGCACGAGCGCCGCGTCGCGCTTGCAGACGAGGGCGCCCACGCCCACGGGGCCACCCAGCTTGTGCGCGCTCACCGCGACGAGGTCGACACCCGAGGCCGCGACGTCGACCGGCAGGTGGCCGACGGCCTGCACGGCGTCGCTGTGCAGGGGGATGCCGTGCTCGTGCGCGACCTGGCCGATGGCCTCGACGTCCTGCACGGTGCCGACCTCGTTGTTGGCCCACATCACGGTCACGAGGGCCACCGACGACGGGTCGCTCTCGACCGCACGCCGGACGGCTTCGGGGGTCACCACCCCGTCGGCATCCGGGGCGACCCAGGTGACCTGCGCGCCCTCGTGCTCGACGAGGAAGTCGACGGTGTCGAGGACCGCGTGGTGCTCGACCGCACTCGCCACGACGCGCGAGCGCCGAGCGTCGGCGTCGCGTCGCGCGGTGAGGGTGCCCCACAGGGCGAGGTTGTCGGCCTCGGTGCCGCCGGAGGTGAAGACCACCTCGGAAGGACGAGCGCCCAGCGCCGCCGCCACCTGCTCGCGCGACTCCTCCACGACACGCCTGGCGGCTCGACCCGACGTGTGCAGCGACGACGCGTTGCCCGTGCGGGCCAGGACCTCGCTCATCGCCGCGACCGACGACGGACGCATGGGCGTGGTCGCGGCGTGGTCGAGGTAGTGGGGCACGGGACCAGTCTAGGTTTCGTCGGCGCGGGCCTGCGTCGCAGCACGACGGGGGTGGTCATTCGTGCGGTTCGACCTCCGTGTCCTCCGAACGGCCGATGCACACCTAGCCGATCATCGGGAACTTGGACAAAAGATACCGATGGCGCCTCAGGGTCTTCTCAGCAAAGATTCATGGGAGAGGTGCGGCGCCTGCACTGACCACGACGGCCACTGGCCGGCGACGCCCCTCCTGCCTCCCCCACTCCCCCACACGAGCAGATCGCCTTGCGGTCGGCTCGCTTCGAAAGGTGACGACCCCATGCGCAGCACCCGGATTGCACCGACCCCCACTCGGACCCTCCTGCTCGCCGCCCGTGCCCGCCAGAAGCAGACGAACATCCGCCCGACCCACGGCACCACCGGCTGCCGCGACGTGTCGATGTACCGTCCCTCCAGCACCATGGTCCAGACCCAGATGCCCTGGTAACCACGCCGATCAGGGCCGGTCGTCACCGGCCAGCAACGCCATCTCGTGGACGTCGAACCACCGCCCGTCGCGTCGACCGGCGTCTCGGCGCACTCCCTCGAGGCGGAAGCCGCACCGTCGGTAGACCGTGAGGGCGGCGAGGTTGTCGGCATTGACCTCGAGGGCCAGTCGGTGCAGCCCCAGCGCGCCGAGCGCGAAGTCTCGGACCAGCTGCGTGGCCTGCGTGCCGTAGCCCCGGCCGAACACGGTCGGCCCACTGAGGGCGATGCGGAAGGTCATGGCCTCGACCTCCTCGTCGAGGTCCATCAGGACGACCTCGCCGATGACGGCGGCGTCGACGACGCGCACGACGGCCCAGTCGGCGCGGTCCTCGCGGGTGGCCGCCTTGGCCAGCCCGGCCCGCAGCTGCTCACGGGCGAACTGGTGCATCGTGCCGCTGCCCACCCGCACGTCCTCGTCGAGGAACATCGGCCACAGCCCGTCGAGGTGCTGGACCCCCATGGGTTCGAGACGCACCAGGTCACCCTCCAGGACGGGCTGGTCGGTGAGCAGAAAAGGATCGAACACAGGGTGCAGCCCAGCACGTCTGACCCCGCACCGGCAAGCAACGCGCCGAGCGGGGCCGTCACACCCGTGTCGAGCGGGTCAGAGAGCCCCCACGCCGACCGGTGACCCGTTGCCGCTGGGCGCGTCGTATCCCGCGACCCCGTGGCAGAGGTAGTCACCACCACAGAACCCGTTGAACCCGCCCACGACGTCGTGCAGGGCGGCGCCCGGCGCATACGTGCGGGCGGCCGTGGCCATCGACGGCCCGTTGCCGGCGAGCCCGATCATGCCCGCCACGAGAGGGGCCGACAGGCTCGTCCCGCCGACGACGATCCAGCCGTTGGACGGGCCGAGACCGAAGGTGTCGTAGACGGCCAGCCCGGTGCGGGGGTCGGCCACGGCGGAGACGTCGGCGACGGTGCGCATCGAGCAGTGGGAGTCCTTCTGCCACGCGGGCTTGGCGACGTAGGCCGAGCATCCGCTGCCGGCCCCTCCCCAGACCTTCTCCTGCCAGGCGGTCGCCCCACCCGAGGGCCGGGTCAGGCGCGTGCCACCGACGGCCACCGACGACGGCAGCACCGCCGGGAAGGACGCCGTCGTGAAGCCGTAGTCACCCGAGGACACCACCTGGGCCACACCGGGGTGGGTGTAGTAGTCGCGGGCGAAGCGCTGCATCCCCGCGAACTCGTCGGCGCCGTAGGAGTTGTTGACGATCGTGGCCCCGAGCGCGACGGCCCGGTTGACCGCGGCCCCGATGTCCTTCAGCGACGAGGTGTCGGCCTCGACGAGCAGGATGCGGCACCTCGGGCACGCGGCGCTGACGGCCTGCGTGTCGAGCGCCGTCTCGAGCCCCCACCCGGCATCGGGCGCGGGTAAGGCCTGCCCACCGCGCTGGTCGACCTTGCGGAAGCAGCCGGAGGCCCTGGTGCAGGCGGGCAGACCCCACGTGCGACGGGCCACGGCGAGATCGGCCTCGAGGTTCGGGTTGTCGTAGGCACCGACGATGGCGACGGTCTGACCCGCTCCCGCCGTGGCGTCGAGCCCGTAGGCCGCCTGGATGTCGGCCGGGCCGTAGCCCTCGGTGGGACCTGCCGCCTGCGAGCGGGCCCCGGCCGGCGCGACGGCTCCCGAGCCGGGCAGCCACTGCGCGAGGCAGCGGACCGAGCCGGGCCGGGCCGCAGCGCAGGCTGTGCGCGGGGTCGCGCTCCATCCGGCCGACGCGGACGGGGCGGACGGGGCGGACGGGGCGGACGGGGCGTTGGCAGGAGCCGGGGCCGCGGTGATCACGAAGGCTCGCTGCACCGTCTGCTTGAAGGTGCTGCCGCCGGCGTCGACGGCCGCGATCGACACGTCGACGGTGGACCCGACGAGGAAGGAGGGCAGGGAGACCTGGGCGCTGTAGCGACCCCCACCGGCCGAGACGAGGGGATAGTCCTGGGGGAAGTAGCCGACCGGCCGCACCGTGATCGTGCCCGAGGTGACGCCCGCGGGCTCTGCCCCGGGCACCCGGCCCAGCTCGACCGTGAGGGTGCGACGCCCGGCGGGGATCCCACCGCGGCCGTCGGTGGGCAGCAGGGCCCTGCCCTGCAGGACCGGCAGCACCCGGCACTGCGTGCCGAGGCAGTGCCAGCCGGCCGGCGCAGCCGCACCGGAGCCCGCTGCGGAGGAGAAGCCGAGCTCGGTGTGGCTGCGGGTGGACAGCAGGGGGATCGCGGCGTAGTGGTCCACGTCGAGGACCGCCGTGTACGTGGCCCTCGCTGCGGGCACCGGCAGGGCGACGACCCCCAGGGAGTCGTCCTGGTCGACCACGGTGGTGGCGCCGCGGGTCAGGGACAGGTGCGTGACCGGGGTGCCGTCGCTCGAGCCGAAGAGCTCGCTCGAGTGCGTGCGGGTCCCGTCGGAGAGCGGGTCGAGGATCAGCGTCAGTCCGTCGCTGGAGCGGCAGGCGAGGCAGCTGTGGTTCGACGCCTGATCGGGCACGGCGGGTGCCAGCGGTGCATGGCGCCAGGTCACCGTCCGAGTCGTGCCGGGCAGATAGCGCTCGAACCCGACGAGGATGTCCCAGTCGTCGGCCCGTGTGTTGCCGAACTCTGTCTCGCTCCATCCCACGGCGTCGGCCCCGTAGACGTAGGAGGTGGTCGTGAGCGGGACCGCCAAGGGCCTCAGGGTGGTGAAGACGAAGGACGAGTTGCCGGTCACGGCGGCCCGGCCGAATGCGGTGGCCGCCCCGTCGGTGTCGGTGTCGTGGCGCTCGGTCACCGTGGTGAGACGGCCGGTCGGCAGGGTCGGGTGCGTGAACGCCCGGTCGACGACCGTCGCGGAGAAGGACAGGTCGTAGGCGTAGGCGTCGGCGCTGGGCCCGTCGAGGTGGAACGAGGTCGTGATCGACTGGGTGCCGCGGGTGGGTGCCGGGACGGGGGCGACCCGCAGGCCACCGTCGAGGGCCCCGGAGACGCCGATACCGACGCCGGCGTATCCGCCGGCGTCGCCGCGGGAGAACATGAGGTCGACCTCGCCGGAGGACACCGATCGGGGGGTGGTCACGCGTGGGGCCAGCGTGGCGGTGCGGGCGTCGACCGTGAGCACCTGCTGGTCGGTGGCAACCGTGGTCTCGGGAAGCGGGACCAGCTGTGAGGTCCACGTGCCGTCGTCCTGCCGCCGGGCGAAGGAGAGGGCGCCGGAGTAGACGCCGTTCGGCACGCTCAGCCGGGCCTCACCCCCGCGGAGGGTGACGAAGCCGACGTAGCGGCGCCCGTCGACGACGTTCAACAGCAGCCCGCCGGCGGACCGCGCCGGTGCCCCCTGGTCGTCGATGCCCTTGATGACCAGCGTGTGCATCACGAAGCTGGGCGTGACCGGTCCCGAGGCCGTCGAGCTCGTCGAGATCGCCTCGATCCTGGTCACACCGGCGAAGACGCCGGTGGAGGCGCCCTTCACGACGGCCGTGGCCTCACGCACGAGCGCGGCACCGAGTGCTGACGCCGTCGTGGCCGTGACGGCCGCCGTCGCGACACCGGCCGCGTCGCCGACGACCGTCACACCAGGCAGGTGAGGAGTCGCGCCGGAGTGGCGGATGCGCAGGCGCAGGTCGCCGGAGGTGGACGCAGGGCGTGCCACGTCGAAGAGCGCGGGGTCGAGGAGGCCCCCGACGAGCGCGGAGACCGTGGCCGGCACGACGTAGTGGGCGCCACCGCCATCGAGCTGGCTGACCGGACCCGAGCTGTGGGAGGCGCGCAGCAGCGCGTACGACGGCGTGCCGGCCGCTGTCCCGACGACCACCCGGTCCCCCGTGGGCAGCAGCCGCACCTGGCCGCGCGTCGACACCTTCGCGGCTTCACCTGCGGTGGTCGGGGCGGCGGTGGGGGCGGCGGTGGTGGCCAGTGTCGCGGCGGAAGCCTCGGCGGCCCGGGACGCCGCCGAGGCGGTGGGCGTGAGGGCCAGTGCCGGCACGAGGGCGGCCGCCCCGGCCGCTCTCAGAATGGCGACAAGACGACGACGACGTGCAGGCATGACATTCCCCCGACAGGCTGGTCAGACAGACGGCGAACCGATCGCCTCGGCGCGGCGGCTCGGCGCGGCGGCTCGGCGCCGAGCCTCCCGCACCTTTGCTCTCCAGCGCAAGGCCCGGACCGCAGTGGCGATCGGGGCCCCTCCTGCACACGTGTGGTCCGGCCGGTCGTCAGCCCTTGGAGGACTTCACGGCATCGGTCGCCTGCGGCAGCACGGCGAAGAGGTCGCCGACGACACCGAAGTCGACGAGCTCGAAGATCGGTGCCTCCTGGTCCTTGTTGACGGCGATGATGGTCTTGCTGGTCTGCATCCCGGCGCGGTGCTGGATCGCACCCGAGATGCCGCAGGCGACATACAGCTGCGGGGAGACCTGCTTGCCGGTCTGGCCGACCTGCGAGGTGTGGGGGTACCACCCGGCGTCGACGGCGGCCCGGCTCGCACCCACCGCCGCTCGGAGGCTGTCGGCGAAGTCCTCCACCTTGGTGAAGTCGCCACCGGTGCCGCGCCCGCCGGAGACGACGATGGCCGCCTCGGTGAGCTCAGGGCGACCCGACTTCTCCTTGGGGCTGCTCGCCGTGATGCGGGCGGTGCGCGCGAGGTCGGAGGCGGTGAAGTCGACCGGGGTCAGCTCCGGCTGGGCCGGCTGCTGCTGGGGCGGCGCCGAGTTGGGCTTGACCGTGATCACGGCGTTTCCCTTGCTGGGCGTGGACTTCACGGTGTAGGACCCGGCGAAGACCGACTGGGTCGTGACGATCCTGCCGTCCACCGACTGCACGTCGACGGCGTCCGTCACCAGGCCGTAGCCCGTCTTGACCGCGAGTCGCGCCGCCACCTCCTTGCCCTCCGGAGTCGAGGGGATGAGCACCGCCACGGCCGACGTCTCCGCGACCAGCTGGGCCAGCAGCTCGGCCTGCGGCACGACGAGGTAGTCGGTCAGCTCGGCCGAGTCGCAGTGGTAGATCTTCTGCGAGCCGTACTTGCCGAGGATGTCGGCGGCAGCCTGGACGTTGGCGCCAAGGAAGACGGACGAGGGCTCACCGATGCGGCGGGCGATGGTCAACAGCTCGGCGGTCGTCTTGCGGACCTTGCCGTCGAGGTGGTCGACCAGGACGAGGACTACGGCCATGGGATGTCTCCTAGGAAAGAATCGTGAAGTCTGGTCAGACGAACTTGTGCTCGGCGAGGAAGGCCGCGAGCTTCTGCCCACCGTCACCCTCGTCGGCGACGATGGTGCCCTGCTGGCGGGGGGGCCGAGCCGCGAAGGACTCGACCGTCGTCCACGAGCTGCCCAGACCCACCTCGCCGGCGTCGACGCCGATGTCGCTGAGCGACCACGTGTCGACCGGCTTCTTCTTGGCCGCCATGATCCCCTTGAAGGAGGGGTAGCGCGGCTCGTTGATCTGGTCGGTCACCGAGACCAGCGCGGGCAGGGACGCCTCGATCGTCTGCGACGCCAGGTCGCCGTCGCGGCGCACCGACACGGCGCCCTCGGTGACGGTCAGCTCGGATGCGTAGGTCACCGCAGGCAGTCCGAGGCGCTCGGCCAGCATCGTCGGGACCACGCCCATCGTGCCGTCGGTGGACGCCATGCCAGTGAGGACGAGATCGGGCTGCGGGTCGAGCTTCGCGATGGCCCGCGCCAGCAGCAGCGACGTGGCTCCGGCGTCGGAGCCGTGGATCGCGTCGTCCTTGACGTGGACCGCCTTGTCGGCGCCCATCTGCAGCGCCTTCTTCGTGGCGTCGGCGGCCTCGGCCGGCCCGATCGTGAGGACCGTCACCTCACCGTCGTGAGCCTCCTTGATCTTGAGCGCCTCCTCGACGGCGTACTCGTCGAGCTCGGAGAGCAGACCGGCCACGTTGCTGCGGTCGGTCGTCTTGTCGGAGTCGCTGAAGGTGCGGTCTGCCTGGGCGTCCGGCACGTACTTGACGCAGACGACGATGTTCATGGGTGGAACGTCCTCTTCCGTTGCGGTCGAGGGCGCCCGGGTCGGCGCACCTCGTGCTGTAGGTCGTGCGGGTCATGCGGACCGTGCGGACCGGAGCCACGCAGACCGGTCTCGGTGGTGCTGGACCCATACTCTCAGCCAGGAGCCGTCACGGCTGGGCGGCCACCGCGTGACGCTGGCGACACCTCCGGGTTACTTGCCGGTAATGACCTCTCGGCACTCGGCCTCCGTGATGGTCGGCACTCTAGGGCGCATCGTCAGACGCCGTGCATCTGGGTGCGCAGCGTCCCGTAGGCGGAGCGCACCGACGCGGCCCAGTCGCCGCCGGCGGGCAGGGTCTGCGACGACAGCGGCCAGGTCGGCGGCTCGTCCGACCCGCTCGTCCCCCCCGCCGAGACCCGCAGGACCCAGGCGGCCTGTCGGGCGGCACCCAGGGCTACGTACTCCCCCGCGGACGGGACCTCCACCGGCGCACCGAAGAGGCCCGCCGCCACCGCCTGCACAGCGGCGGAGCGGGCGGCCCCCCCGATGAGCAGGACCCGGACCACCGGCACCCCGTTGGCCCGCAGCGCGTCGAGCCCGTCGGCCAACCCGCAGAGCATGCCCTCGACCGCCGCGCGAGCCAGGTTCTCCGGGGTGGAGTTGCCGCGGGTCAGCCCGCCCAGGGTCCCGGTCACGCCGGGGAGGTCGGGAGTGCGTTCGCCGTCGAGGTACGGCAGGAGGGTCAGGCCGCCCGCCCCGGGCTCGGCGGCGAGGGCGAGCCGCTCCAGCCCGGCGAGGTCGGTGCCGAGCACCGCGGCCGCCGAGGTGAGGACCCGCGCCGCGTTGAGCGTGCAGACGAGCGGCAGGTACCGACCGGTCGCGTCCGCGAAACCGGCCACGAGGCCGGTCGGGTCGGCGGTCGGCCGGTCACTGACCCCGAAGACCGTGCCGCTCGTGCCGAGCGAGACGACGATGTCGCCCGGCCGGAGTCCGAGGCCGAGCCCCGCCCCCATGTTGTCGCCGGTCCCGGGACCCACGAGCAGTCCCGTTCCGCTGCGCCCGGCCGCCTGGGCGGGTCCCACCACCTCGGGCAGACCGAGTCCGCGCCCGAAGCCCAGCTCGAGCAGGTCGGTGCGGTAGCGCTCCTCACCCGACGACCAGTAGCCGGTGCCCGAGGCGTCACCGCGGTCGGTCACCAGGCGCACCCCGGCGAGGTCTCCGCCGCCGACGATCTTCGCCGTCAGCCAGTCGTGCGGAAGGAGCACCTCGCGCACCCGGGCCGCGTGCTCCGGCTCGTGTCGCGCGAGCCAGCGCAGCTTCGTGACCGTGATGCTCGCGGTCGGCACCGTGCCCGTCGCATCGGCCCAGGCCTGCGGACCACCGAGCTCCGAGACCAGGTCGCGCGCGGCGTCGGCCGAGCGGGTGTCGTTCCACAGCAACGCCGGTCGCACGACACGACGGCGCTCGTCGAGGGTCACCATGCCGTGCTGCTGCCCGGCGACCGAGATCGCCTCGACCCCGTCGAGCAGGCCACCGGAGGTCGCCTGCTCGAAGGCCGACCACCAGAGCTGCGGGTCGATCTCGGTCGAGTCGGGGTGAGCCGCTCGGCCCTGCCTGACCACCTCGCCCGTCTCGGCATCGCAGACGACGACCTTCGTGGACTGGGTGGAGGAGTCGACCCCGGCGACGAGTGTGCGCCCCCGGTCGGTCTGCGTGGTCACTCGCCGTCGCGCAGGCGGGTGAGCGTGGCCCGCGCGCCGATCTCGTGCAGCGAGGACAGCGCGGCGGCATACGCCGTCGTGAACCGCTCGTGGCGGGCGAGGTCGCCGAAGAGCTGCTCGTCCTCGACGAAGGCCAGCGGGTCGTCCTTCTGGCGCGCCGCGGCGGCCATCACCCGCTCCTTGAGCTGGTCGACGACGTCGATGGGCTCGCCCTGCTCGTCGACGCCCTCGGCGTAGCGGGCCCAGGACGCGATGACCAGGGCCGACCGCTCGAGCGCCCCACCCGTCTCGAGATTGTGCCGGATCACGGGCACCAGCCACTTGGGTATGCGGTCGGAGCTCTCGGCGCACAGCCTCGAGAGCGTGTCGCGCACCTCGGGGTTGGCGAACCGCGCGATGAGCTGGTGCTTGTAGGCCGTGAGATCCACCCCCGGCACCGGGTGGAGCGTCGGGGTGGCCTCGTCGTCCATGTAGCCGAGCAGGAACTGCGTGAACAGCGGGTCCTGGCAGACCTCGTGCGCGAAGCGATAGCCGCTGAGGTAGCCGAGGTAGGTCAGGGCCTGATGGCTCGCGTTGAGCAGTCGCAGCTTCATCAGCTCGTAGGGCTCGACGTCGGCGACCACCTGCACGCCCACGTCCTCGAAGGGCGGGCGGCCAGCCGGGAAGTCGTCCTCGAGACACCACTGGGTAAAGGGTTCGCACACCACGGGCCAGGCGTCCTCGATCCCGACGTCGGCGGAGAGCTGCGCGATGTCGGCCGGTGCGGTCACCGGGGTGATCCGGTCGACCATCGAGTTGGGGAACGAGACCTCGGCCGTCATCCAGTCGGCCAGGTCGGGGTCCTTGAGCCGGGCGAAGGCGGTGACCATCCGCTTGGCGACGTCACCGTTGCCGGGGATGTTGTCGCAGGACATCACCGTGAACGGCACGGTGCCGCTGTCGCGACGACGACGCAGGGCCTCGGTGATGAAGCCGAACGGCGTCGTCGGGACCGCCCCTGGGAGCAGGTCGGCCTGGATGCTCGGGGCGCCGGCGTCGAACTCCCCCGTCGAGGGGTGGAAGAGGTACCCGCCCTCGGTGATGGTGAGCGAGACGATCCGGGTCGACGCCGCCGTCATGAGGTCGAGCACCGTCGCCGGGTCGTCGGACGCCAGGTGGAAGCCGAGGATCGACCCGATGACCCGGGGCTCCCGGCGCCCGTCGGGATGCTTGACCACCAGGGTGTAGAGGCCCCCCTGCGGGACGAGGGCGTCACGCATCCGGGCGTCCTGGGGCATCGTGCCCACCCCGACGATGCCCCAGTCGAGGGCCTGGCCCCGGTTCATCAGGGCATCGACGTACATCGCCTCGTGGGCCCGGTGGAAGCCACCGACTCCGAAGTGGACGATGCCCGGCGTGACGGCGTCACGGTCGTAGGCGGGCCCGGGCACCCCGTGCGGGAGGGCGCCGAGGAGGGAAGGGGTGAGCTGGGTCATGGCGGGTGAGTCTCCTTGCGGGAGAGGGGGTTCTAGCGGACGGCGCCCATGGACAGCCCCTGCACGAGCTTGTCCTGGGCGGCGAAGCCGGCGATGAGGACGGGCAGTGACACGACGAGCGAGGCGGCACAGACCTTGGCCAGGAACAGCCCCTGGCTGGTGACGAAGCCGGTCAGGAAGACCGGCGACGTCGTGGCCACCGTGGCGGTCAGCACCCGGGCGAACAGCAGCTCGTTCCAGCTGAAGATGAAGCAGATCAGCGCGGCAGCGGCGATGCCCGGGGTGACGACCGGGGCGACGATCTTGCGCAGGGTCATGATCAGCCCTGCGCCGTCGATCTGCGCCGCCTCGAGCATCTCGATCGGGACCTCGGCGAGGAAGGACCTCAGCATCCAGATGGCGATCGGGAGGTTCATCACCGTGTAGAACAGGATGAGCAGCCAGATGCTGTCGAGGAGCCCGACCTGCTTGGCAAAGAGGTAGATCGGCAGGAGGCCCGCGACGATCGGGAGGAACTTGGTCGACAGCAGGAAGAAGAGGACGTCGGTCCACTTCTTCACCGGCTTGATCGACAGGGCATATGCCGCGGGGAAGGCGAGCAGGATGACGAAGATCGTCGAGAGGATGCTCGCCGTCGCCGAGTTGATCAGCGGCGGCAGCGGACTCGCAGCCCAGAACGCCCGGTAGCCGTCGAGGCTGAGTGCCGCGAAGAACGAGGGCGGGTTGGTCGCGGCGTCGGCCTCCTTGTGGAACGACGTCAGGACCATCCACAGCACCGGGAAGACGAAGATCAGGCCGATCACCCACGCCGACAGACCGAGCAGCCGCTCCCCCACCGATGGCCGACGGTGGTGGTATGCCTGGGGGGTGCCGGGGGCCGAGCCCTTCACGCGAGCGGTCGCGGTGTCGCTGGTCATCGGCTCTCCTCCTTGAACAGGCTGAAGACGGTCCGCAGCGCTACGGTGGCCACCGCGATCGTGAGGACGACGACGATGACGCCGGCAGCCGATGCGAGGCCGTAGTTCTGGGCGGTGTAGAAGGTCTGGTAGATGTAGTACGGCAGGTTGGCGGTACCGAGCCCGCCGGAGGTGATCGTGAAGACGTGGTCGAAGTTCTGCACCACGTAGATCGTGCCGAGCAGCCCGGAGAGCTCGATGTAGGGGCGTAGGTGGGGCAGCGTCATCTTCGTGAAGATCTGCCAGGCGTTGGCCCCGTCGATGCGGGCCGCCTCGACGACGTCGAGAGGCCGGCTCTGCAGGCCCGCCAGCAGGATGAGCATCATGAAGGGCGTCCACTGCCAGACGATCGCGAACATCACCGCGAGGAAGGGAAAGCGCCCGATCCAGTCGATCTGGGGTGCGTTCTCCCCGAGGAAGAGCTTCAGCAGACCGTTGAAGAGGCCGTAGGACGGGTTGTAGAGCGCGTGCTTCCACAGCAGGGCCGCGGCGACGGGCACGATGAGGAACGGCGTGATCATCATGGTGCGCACCGCCCCTCGTCCCCAGAACTTGCGGTCGAGGAGCAGGGCGATCGCGAGACCGAGCAGGAGCGAGACCACCACCACGGACAGCGTGAGGAACACGGTCACGAGGATGGCCTGTCGCGCGTCCGGGTCGGAGACCGCCCGCTGGAAGTTCTCGAGACCCGCAAAGTGACGGCGGTCCGGGTAGTAGGCGTTCCAGCTGATGAACGACGTGACGATCGTGACGACGAACGGGAGCTGGGTGACGATGACGACGAGGACGAGTGCGGGGAGCAGCGGTGCGCGGCGAGCCCAGTCTCCTGAGCGGAGCAGGGCCTTGCTGGGCTTCGTGCCCGCACCCGGGCCCGCGGCACCCTCGCGGGTGCCGCGGGCCGAGGTGGTGAGTGACATGGTTTCAGCTCACCATCACTTGTAGCTCTTGGCCACGGTCTCGGCCAGGGCCTGACCCTTGTCGAGAGCCGAGGCCACGGTGTCCTGCCCGGCGATGGCCGCGCTGACGTACTGGCTCACCTTGGTGCCCAGGTCGGGGAACTCGGGGATGTCGACGAACTGGATGCCGGGCGCCGGGCGGGGCTGAACACCCGGGTTGTCGGGGTTGGCTGTCTCGATCGCGTTCTTGGTCTCCGTCGCGAAGGCCCCGGCGCTCTTGACGTACTCGGCGTTGGCGTAGGTCGAGGCCCGCTTGCCGGCCGGGACCTTGGACCAACCGAGCTTCGCACCCACGAGCTCCTCGTACTTCTTGCTCGAGGCCCACGAGATGAACTTCCAGGCCGCGTCCTTCTTCGCACTCTTCTCCTCGGCCGCCCAGGCCCAGGTGTAGAGCCAGCCGGCGGAGTCGGTCTTGACGACCGGGGCCGGCGCATAGCCGATCTTGCCCTTGACCGGGGAGTCAGCGGCCTCGAGCGAGCCGGCGGCCGACGTGGCGTCGTACCACATGGCCGTGTTGCCCTGCGTCATGTTGTTGAGGCACTCGGTGAAGCCGGCCTGCGAGGCGCCGGCCTCACCGTGCTGCCTGACGAGGTTGACGTAGAAGTTGGTGGCCTCCTTGAACTCGGGGGCGTTGACCTTGGGGGTCCAGTCCTTCTCGAACCAGGTGCCGCCGAAGGTGTTGACCACGGTCGTCAAGGGCGCGAAGACCTGACCCCACCCGGGTTGGCCGCGCAGGCAGATGCCGCGCATCCCCGTGGGCGTGTCGATCTTGGCGGCGATATCGGCGACCTGCTGCCAGGTCGGCTTCGCGGGCATCGTCACGCCCTTGGCCGCTAGCACGTCCTTGCGGTACATCAGGAACGAGGACTCACCGTAGAACGGCTCGCCGTAGAGCTTGCCGTCGGCCGTGAGGGCCTTGGTCATGGGCGCCAGGATGTCGCTCTGGTCGAAGGCGGTGTCGGCCTGGCTGTAGGACGTGAGGTCGGCGACCCACTTGTTCTTGGCGTAGATCGGGATCTCGAAGTTGGACAGCGTGGCCACGTCGTACTGGCCGGCCTGGGACGAGAACTCCTGGCTCGTCTTGTCACGCAGGTCGTTCTCGGGCAGGACGGTGAAGTTGACCGTGATCCCGGACTCCTTGGTGAACTCCGGAGCCAGCTTCTGAAGGTCGACCATCTGCGGGTTGTTGACCATGAGGACGTTGATGGAGCTGGCGGAGCCGCCGCTCGCGGCGGCTCCTCCCCCTCCTCCGGCTCCCGCACAGGCGCTGAGCCCCACGGAGAGGGCGAAGGCCCCCAGCACGACCGGGGCGGCGATCGTCGCACGCGACATGAAATCTCCTCGTTGAGTGTCTGCGGATCAGTCCGAACAACTTTGCTCATATGAGCATCCCCTTGCTCATATGCTCAAGGTGGAGTAAAACGCTGATGGTAGGCCGGTGTCAAGGACCAGAGGAGGCTCGGGCACAGTTGCGGCCAACCCGTGACCCGGAGCTCACCCCGACAGGCACGACGACTCAAGGAGAAGAGGCAGCCGGTGGAGCCCACGTCGACCTTCGCAGGCGGGCCCGCCCTGCTCGTGATGACGGCCACGGCCGCACGGCGCTACTACGTCGACGGGCGGTCGAAGGTCGAGATCGCCCACGAGCTGGGGATCAGCCGCTTCAAGGTCGCTCGCCTGCTGGAGGGTGCGCTGTCGAGCGGCCTCGTGCGGATCGAGATCGGGCACCCGGGCAGCATCGACACCGACCTCTCGAGCCAGCTGCGCGAGCACCTCGGGCTGAGCACCGCGATCGTCGTCGAGACGGCCGAGGACGACCCGTCCGCCCTGCGCGAGGTGCTGGCTCAGGCCGCGGCCGACCTGCTCGCGGAGACGGTGACCCGTGACGACGTGATCGGTCTGGCCTGGGCCCGGGCCGTCGCGAGCACCGTCACGAGCATCCGCTCGATCGCTCCGGCCCCCGTCGTGCAGCTCACCGGCTCACTCCCTCGCGAGGACCTCGCCGCCACGTCGATCGAGATCGTGCGTGAGATGGCGTCCCGCACCGGGGCCGAGGCCTCGTTCTTCTACGCGCCCTTCCTCCTGCCCGACGCCGCGACCGCTGCCACGTTGCGCCAGCAGCCGGACATCCGCCGGGCCATGGCTCGCTTCGCGTCGGTCACCAAGGCCGTCATCGGTCTCGGCGGCTGGGCGCCCGGCCAGAGCACCATCTACGACGCCGTCGATGCTGGCGACCGGGAGTCGCTGGCGTCCGCCGGCACGGTGGCCGACCTCTCAGGCGTCTTCCTCGATGCCGACGGCCACGTGGTCGGGCACGACCTGACGGCGCGCCTCATCTGCATGGACGCGACTGAGCTCGCCTGTGTTGCAGACGTGCTCGCGATCCCGTATGGCGTCGCCAAGGCACCGGCGGTGCTGGCCGCGGCTCGGAGCGGGCTCGTCACCAGCCTCGTCACCCACACCGCCATGGCCGCACAGCTCCTCGCCGGGCCGACCGCGCGACCCCGCGAACGGGCGCACCTGCCCTCCTGAGCACGATGAGGGGTGCCGCGTCGACCGGGACGGGGCAGGTCCCGGTCGACGCGGCCCTTCGAGGGGCGCGGGGGCGCGCGTCCCTCGGCTCGTGGACCGTCCGGGTGCTGCGGACGGTGCGCCGCCGACGTCAGCCGTCACGGCTGGCGCCAACGACCTCGCTCGCCTCGCGGGTACCCCGAACCTCCGGGACGTCCTGCGGCAGCCGGGTCGGCCCGGGGCGCGGCGGTCGTGGTCGCCTACCGGCCACCAGGCGGCGACGCCGACGGATGTCGACCTCACGCAGGTACCGGAGCACGAGGAGCACCACCACCCCTCCGAGCAGCCAGGCCGTCACCAGGAGGGGTGTCTGCACGGAGGCACGGGAGACCAACGGCCCAGGCGTCGCGGCCGGGGCCCCGACGACCCAGTCCAGGTCGCCGGAGACGGCGCTGGCGCCCTGTCGTCGCACGACGGCACGGATGGTGACCGGTCCCCAGTCGCGCAGGTTCAGGGGCGCTGACCACCGACCGGACTCGCCTCGGCTGCCGGTGACGGTCACGACGACCCCGGTGGAGTCGACGACGGTGAAGGCCACCCCGGCCACCGGGCCAGGCGACGGTCGGCGGCTGTCGGCCACCCGCAGCTGGACGACGTTCTCTCCCGGAAGGTTCGGCCGGATCGTCAGCTCCTCCTGCAGCTCGCCCACCTTCTGGGTGACCAGCGTGCTGGCGGGGCCGCGGGGGTCGAGGGTGAGCTGCTTCTCCAGAGCGGGTTGGCCGCTGGTCACGAGACCGGTCAGCAGCAGCACCACGACTCCCCCGGCCACCTCGGCCCCGAGCAGACGGCCGGGCAGGCCGCCCGCTCGCCGCAGCCTCAGGTGGTTGAGCAGTCCGGCGACCAGCAGCGCGGCCACGACGAGCACCTTGAGCACGAGCAGGCGGCCGTAGTCGGTCAGGAGCAGCGCATCCACCGAGCCCACCACCCCGCTGGCGAGGGCGAGGCCGGTGACGACCATCAGCCCGACGGCCGCGCCCGCGACGGGGCCGAAGGCGACGAGCACCCGTCGCGCGTCGTCACGCCCGGGGCGGACCACGACGATGACGAGGGAGAGCAGGGCGAGCGTGCCCATCCAGGTCCCCGTCGACAGCACGTGGACGCTGGACAGGACCGCGCGGAGGGGCGAGCCCGTCGCCCCGCTGCCCGAGTGCCCGAGCAGGGCGTTGCTCCATGCGGCGCCGCCCGCGCCCACGACCGCCAGGACGGTCCGGCGGCGACCGGCCAGCCACTGGTCGAGACCGGGCCGTGTGGCTGCGCTCGCGACGACGGCCAGCAGACCGAGCTCACGAGCCGACCACCACAGCGCATACCTGCTGTGCAGCACGGACCCGGCCAGCGAGGGCGAGGCGATCAGCTCCCAGCCGAGCAGCGCGACACCGGCGACGGCGGCGCCGACGGCAACCCGCGCTGTCACCCGACGCACGAGCCGGCCTGCTTCCGGGCCGACCCTGCTCCGACGGGTGAGCAGCACCGACGCCACCGGCGCTGCGGCACCGAGCGCGAGGCCCGCGAAGACGACGGCCCGGAGCACCGCCTCGACGAGACCGGGTGAGGTCTCGGTCCAGCCGACGGGCGTGACGCTAGTGCCGACTCCGAAGCCGAAGGTGCCGTCGGTGGCGTGCAGGTCGTCGAAGGAGACGGTCGACCACGACACCTGGTAGGCGCCGTTGGCCAGTGGCGGAAGGGGGACGACGATCCTCGACGGCGCGGAGGGATCGGCCGGGGTGACCAGCCGGACCGGGCCCAGGCGCACCCGACCGGAGCTCTCGATGAGGGTGATGGACGTGGCCGAGGGCACGACCTCTTCACTGAAGACCAGCGAGAGCTCGGCCGGGGCAGTGGTGAGGACGGCCCCGTCCGAGGGGTTGCTGCCGTCGAGGTAGGCGTGGGCCTGCGCCAGCGGTGCCCCCGCGACGACGGCAACGCCGATGGCCACGGCCACCGCCACCCCGGTCAGGAGCCGCCGCCCGGCCCGGGCCAGACCCTTCCGGGGCCCGTTCACGGCCGGCTCACTCGACCAGGATGCCGGGCAGCGACATCCCGTGGGCCGTGAGTGAGGCGTGGTCGTTCGGCCGCACGGTCCCGCCGTTGTTGTAGACGAAGTAGTAGGTCTGGCCGACCGGCAGGCTGTGACCCTGCTTCATCAGGGCGACCCGCTTGGTGGCGGCCCCGGTCTCCTCGTTCTTGAGCACCGGGAGGTTCTTCTGGTCGTCCTGGAAGCGGGTCGCCTTGTCGGAGTCGAGGATGACGTAGCTGACCTGGACCAGCCCCCCGTCCGCGACGATGGCGACGCGGGAGAACCGCACCCCGAGCGCCTCCTCCATCGAGGCGTTCGTCGGCATGGCCGACTCCGCGACCGCGCGGTGCGACGCGAACGTGTGGACCGCGAGCGCCAGCACGGCGGCGACGAGCAGCAGGGCCACGGCCTGCGTCCGTCGCGACCTGTCGGCGCCCAGCCTGGTGATGCGATTCCTCATGGTGCGTGCCCCTTCCTGGTGGGTGACCCGGCGGCGACGGGGAGTCGCCGCCGGATCGTCCCTGGTGTTCACGATGGGACGCCCCGCCCCATCGGTTCCTGCGTCTCGCGGTGACCCGTCAGGGGGTCACGGCGAGGTTGTCCAACCGCAGCGTCTGTCGCAGCCCGGGTGCGGCCGGGGTCCCGACGACCCCGAGGGAGATGCCCGAGACGCCGAGACCGGTGGTGTTGCCGGTCGACGTCGAGGCGACGGAGGCGCCGCGGTCGAGAGACAGCGTGAGCTGACCCTGGGGGGTGACGCTGGTGCCCTTCTTGGGTCCCGCCCTCCAGCCGAGGCTGACGGTGGCCTTGCCCGTCGGGAGCACGACGACCTTCCCGTTGGCCGGCGTGAGCCCGACCCGTGTGAGGACCGTGCGGAGCTGGACCTGACCGGTGGCCGTCTTCTGCAGCTGGAGGCCGAAGACCTGCCCGCTGCTGCCCGTTGCCGCGGCGACGGTGGTCCAGCCGGCCCGGGTGACCCCCGTGCCGTCGACGTCCACCGTGACGGTGGCGGTCGGGAGGGTCGCGCCCACCGGCCGCTGCGCCGATGCGGGTGCCTTGAGGTAGGCACTGGCGCTGGCTGAGGAGACCTGGAGGCTCCCGCCCTGGACGCTCACCCCGGCGCCCGTCGTGGTCCACGACCCGTTGAGCGGGCCGGTGAAGGACTCGGTGACGAGGCTGACCGGGTTGACCGTGAGCGTGGTGCTGGCAGTGTTGCTCCAGTTGCCGGCCAGGTCGACCGCCCTCACGTTGAGCCGCTGCGACCCGGGCGTGGTGCCCGTCACGGGCAGGTTGCCCAGGGTCAGAATCCCGGCGTTGAGGGTGGCCGTGACCCGGGTGGCCTTGCCGACGCCCGGGTCGGTGGTGCCGAACCAGAACTCGGCGCCGCCCTGCCAGGTGCTCGAGACCGGGTTGTTGGGGTCGACGAACGGCACGGTGGCCGTGATCACCGCCGCCCCGGCGGTCGTGGCCGGGGCCACGAGCCCCTGCGTGGCGTTGGCCAGCACGGGAGCCGTCCGGTCGACCTGGAACGACGAGGTCAGGAACTCACCCCAGTTGCCCGCGGCGTCCTGGCCGTGGACGTAGAGGTGGAACTGCCCGTCCGTGTAGTTGCGGATCGCCGAGAGCGGGATGAGGCCGTAGAAGCCGGCCGACGTGGCGGTCGCGCTGATCGACGGGTCGTCGGGGATGAGCTGGAGCCCGGAGCCGTTCGTGACTGCGTTGATGTCGGTCGGGTTGACGAAGGCCTCGGCGTCGGCGATGGTGCTGCCGCCGGATCCGTCGTCGATCGTGGCCGAGACCACGACGTAGCCCGGGTGGCCGGGGGCCGAGACCAGGCCGTTGGTCGGGCTGGGCTCCAGGCTGGCGACCAGGGTGCTCGGGGCCGTCAGGTCGACCGTGAAGGGGACCTCGATCAGTGGACCCCACAGGTCACGGCTGTCCTTGCTGCGGATCCAGGCCGAGTGCTTGCCGTCGCCCAGGGCCGCGACGACGGCGTTGTCGACCGTGGCCGTCTCTGCGACGACCGCGAAGGGGGTGCGGTTGAGCCCGAGCGTGCCGGCGGGCGTCGGGGGCGGCGAGGTCGTGAGGTCGGGCGCCGTGTTGCCGAAGTAGTACTCCGCGCTCGTCACCGTGCCGCCGGCTGCGGTGTCGTCACCGGTCGCGTGGAGGGTGACGGTGCCGGTGGCGTTGGTCAGGGCGGGCGTCAGGAAGGCCGCCCGCGTCAGCGCGCCGTACCCCTGGACGTTGAGCGTGGCGGCGACGAAGGCGCCCCAGTTGCCGTTGACGTCCTGACCGCGCACGTACACCGTGTGCTTGCCGCTCAGGCTGGCCATCTGGGCGGGGGTGATGGTCCCCGTGGCCGTGGCGGTGACCCCTGCACCTGGGGGAACGGTCATCACGATCCCGCTGCCGGGGCCGGTGCCCGTCGCGTCGTCGATGACGTACTCGGCGCCCGCGACCGTGGCCGTGCCCGTGGTGGCGTCGCTGATCGTCGCGGTGACGGAGATGTCGCTCTGACCGTCGGCCGGGTTGGCCGAGAAGCTGACCGCCGAGGTCTTCGGGCCGGCGGAGTCGGTCGAGGCCGGAGCGGCGAGGGTGTCGAGGTAGGTCATTATCCCGCCGAAGGCGGTCTCGGTGGAGTCCACCCCGGCGAGCTGCTCGGCGTCGAGGTGGGCGCCGCTCTCGTAGAGGACGAACTTCGAGGTGCCGTTGGACGGCACGTCCACGAGCGCGTCGCTCGTCATGCCCGGCTCGAGGACGGCGGTGACCGACCCCTCGGCGAACCCGAGCGGGTGGCTGTCCCTGGAGACGGTCTTCTGTGTGGCGCCGAGGACGGTCATGGGGTGCTGCTTCTGGCCGGCGTTGACGTACCGCAGGAGCACGGTGTTGCCCGGGTTGGTGGCGATGGAGTCGGTCGAGGGGAACGACTTGCCGTTGAGGAGCCGGTAACGCGGGTGGTAGCTGCGCAGGTCGTAGGTCGTCGGGTGGGCGGCGAGGGCGGGGTCGATCTCGCTCAGGACCACGACGGACTCGTCCGTGAACTGGGTCGTCGTGTCGTGGTCTGCCGCGAGGACGACCAGCGCCCCGACGAGACCCATCGCGGCCTGGCGGGCACCGTTGGGGTCGTGCCCGGCCTCGTAGAGGTAGGTGCCGGCCCGGGACGCGGTGAACGTGTAGGTCACCATGCCCCCGGACGCGGCTCCGTCCTGGTGCAGTGCGCTGCTGAAGTCTCCGGCCGCGATCCCGGGGATGGCCAGGCCGACGGTCTGGCCGTCGATGGTGTTGTGGACGGTGATGCTGACCGTGTCCCCCTGACGCACCACGAGGTTCGGTCCGGGGGTCGACGGGGTGGTCGCGTCGGGGCCGAAGCCCCAGATCGGTACGTCGGCGCCCGCCACCTGCTGGGTCCCCGCGGAGGCCCAGAGGTCGCAGGTGACCACGGTGTCGGTCACGGCGCAGCCCGACGGGGCGAGCTTGCCGACCGCGGTGCTGGGGGTCGCGGCAGCGAAGCTGCTCACCGCCGCAGCCGCGGTGACGGTGCTCCGAGCAGGGGCGATGGCGCTCGCGGCACCCGCCTGGAGGAACGTCGTCGCGAGGATCGTCGCGCCTCCGGCTGCGGCGATTCGGCGCAGCAACGGGGTGGGGACGACGGTCCGGTCTGGCATCGACATGATGGCCTCAGATCCCCGGGCAGCCGTTGGGCGGGTCGATGCGGTAGAGCGTCATCATCCCTCCGAAGGTTGCGCCGTAGTTGGTGGCTTGCTGCAGGGCGTGGCTGTGCGCGATGTGGTAGTACTCGCCGCACTGGTTGTTGTCCGTGATGTTGGTCGGCAGGTCGCCCTTGGTGCCGAGGTAGGGGCTCTCGCTGAACCACGTGTCGGTCCCCACCAGGATCTGGTCGGTGATGCGGGGGATCTCGGTCGGGATCGGGTTGTACCCCGGGGCCGACGAGTCGCCTCCCTGCCAGTGCTCCGCGTCACGCCAGTCGAAGAGCACGTCGAGGGTCTGCCCCGGCGCGATGTTGATGTCGTACTTGTTGTACGACAGGTCCTGCCCTGTGGGTCCCTGGAGGGCCTGACCATCGGCGTCGATGACGCGCTCGTCGCTGCCGTGGGGGTGGAACGGGTAGTTGACCCGTCCGGCGTTGAGGTACCTGATGTTGGCGGGCAGGAGGTTGACCGCGCTGTACGGCTTGATGTGGACCATCGCGCCGTACGGCTGGTTGGGCAGCCACGTGGCGTTGTTGGGCGCCAGGGTGTCGGGCATGCTGCGCCCGTTGATCATGTAGTAGCGGGCCCGGTAGCTGGCCCAGTCGACGGCCTGGTGACGCTCCACGGCCAGGTGCACGTCGGGGTCGACCTCCGAGAGCAGGAAGACGTACTCGTGATCCGGGCTGTAGGCGGAGTCCGAACGGGCGTTGACGTGTCCGGCCCCGGAGGGGGGCCGCACGACGAGGGCACCGTAGAGGCCCATCTGCTGCTGCTTGTCGGCGTCCGTGCCGCTCTGGTAGAGGTACGTACCGGGCGAGCCGGCCGTGAAGGTGTACGTCACCGCCCCCACGGTGGTGCCGTTGCCGGCCTCGGCGGACTGCACCATGGAGGTCATCGCCCCACTGGTGGTGAGCTGGGGCTCGACCGGCTGGTTGTCGGCCTTGACGTCCTTCTGGCCGGGGAAGACGATCGACGTCGCCTCGGGTAGGTGGTTGTGCAGGGTGACCGAGACCGTGGCGCCGGTGGTGACGCAGAGGACCGGGCCGGGGAACTGGAAGGCGCGCTGCGTCTCGTCGGCGTAGCTCCACGTGTAGATGGAGTTGCCGTCCGGCGTCGAGATGTAGCCGTCGTCGGCAGTGAGGACGAAGCTGTTGTGGGTGTTCTGGTCACAGAGCAGACCCTCGGAGGTGGCCGCTTGCGCCGCGCCAGGGGTCACCGCCGCGGCCGCGCCCACCATGGCGAGGACCACGGCCGCGAGACCGAGTCGGGCCGTGACCGGTCGGGTCCGTCCGAAAGACGGGCGCAGGGTGCTGAGCAGCTTGGTCATCGTCACACCGCCGTCACGTCGTTGGGGTAGTTGGCTTGGGGCAGGTCGTTGGGGCCGACCTGGGGCAGGACGGCGGAGGAGACGACGATGTGCGTGAGCATGCCGCCGTAGCCCGTCCCCCCACCGTTGGACAGGAAGCTGTAGTCGCGGTCGTAGAGCAGGTACGTGCCCTCCTTGTCGGGGGCCGTGAAGATCACGTCGCGGCTCTCGCCCGCGCCGACCGTGACCGTGTTGGTCGTCTGGTAGTTCGTGACCCCGTCGCGGCCCTTGAGCAGGCTCGCGTCCTTCGCGATCACGGTCAGGTCGATGTCGTCGCACGTCATCGAGTGGTCGTTGTAGCTGAGGCTCGACAGCCGCAGGAGCACGCGCTCGCCGGGCCGGGCCTGGATCAGCGACGTGATCGGCTGGAACTGCAGTCCTCCCGCGTCGGTCGACAGGGGGTTGCCGTTCGGCGCGACCGTGTCGGGGTAGGAGCGCCCGTTGAGGCAGGAGAACGACGGCTCGAAGTCGGTCCAGTCGCTCACCTGGATGTGGGCGTCGCGCCAGTGGGCGGCCGACCAGATCTCGGACATCATGAAGGCGTACTCGCGGTCGTAGCGGGTCGATCCGTCGCCGTCGTTGTAGGCGTACTTCCCGGCGGGGATGACGTTGCCGTCGGCGCCGGTCGAGAGGCCCTTGTTCTGCTTCGGCCGCACGAACACCATCCCCGTCATGCCCATCTGCACGTGCTCCACGTCCTCGAAGTGGCAGTGGTACATGTACGTCCCTGCGTCGTGGACGCGGTAGAAGTACTCGAAGTCGCGCCCGATCGGCACCGACAGCGACAGCTCGGGTACCCCGTCGAACAGCGGGATGGCGTTCACGAAGCCGTGCCAGTGCAGGGTGTGCCCGTCGTAGAGGTCGGGGCGCAGCACGAGGCCGAGGTTGCTGAGGGTGACGATGATGTTGTCCTCCTCGTCGAACCACATCATCGGGGCGCTGATCTGGGCGTGACCGCGCAGCCCCGCCACCCCCACGGCGTCGAGGCCGGTTGCGTCGCGGAACCCGAACACGTAGGTGTTGAGCCCATCGGGAGCCAGGGCGTCCGGGAAGAAGGGCGCGTCGGCCGGCGCACCTCCACCGGTCGCGTCGTAGACGGGGTTGCTGGCGTCGGGCATCCGGCTCCACCCGTCGGTGCCGACCAGGTGGACGTGCTTGGGGTCGGCGGCGGTGCCGGCCCCGGTGACGGTGGCCATCGCCGCCGGTGCGAGAGCGGGGGTGGTGGCCAGTGCAGGGTTCGCGAGCCGTGACCCCAGGGCGATGGCCCCCACCGACCCGGCACCCGCCAGGAACCCTCGCCTGGTCAGTCGGGCGTTGTTGGGCAGCTTCATGATCGTGCCTTCTCTCCAGTGCCGGCCGGCTGACCGGGCTCGAGGTGGGTGGTGGGTGGGGTGAGGGCGGGGGTGGTCACGGGACCACCTGGTCCGACCCGGCGTCGTACCGGGTGGATGCCCCGGGCCGGATGTCGCCGTCGATGTCGAGCCCCGGTGCCGAGACGGTGTAGGTCGTGGTCCGGACGCCCTGGGTCGAGTTGGCCGTCTGACCACCCCACTGGACGAACGTCGAGCCCACTCCGTAGCCCTTGGCCTGGGTGTCGGTCGACATGAGGTGGTAGTCGCCGAGCTGGTCGTACTGCAGGTAGGCCGTGACGATGGCCGCCTGACGGAACTGCGGGTTGGCCCGCAGAGCGAGGACGCTGACCGTGACGTCGTACGGCGAGACGAACGGGTTCGCGGCCACCTGCTTGTACGACGACCCCGAGAGGTACTGGGTGTGGCCGGGGTCGTCGAACACGGTGCCCACCGGCGCCAGCGTCATGGGAGCGGTGGCACCGGCCGCCTGGTCGACGACCTGCACGTCCCAGTTGATCTTGTCGCCGGCGCCGATGCCCGTGACGACCCCGCCGTAGTAGCTGCCGGCCCGGTTGTCGACGAAGACGTCGTTGAGCAGGATGGGTCGGCAGAACCCGAGCCAGCTCGACTGCGGGCTGCCGTCGGCCGAGAGCCGGGTGGAGACGAGGTAGTCGTTGGTCCGGTAGCTCGTGGCACCGACCTTCTTGACTCCGGTGAAGACCGAGTTGACCCAGGCCTGGAGCGGGCCGCTGACCGCGGCGGTCGTGAGGCCCGCGGCGGCTGGCGTGCCGTCGCTGGTCGTCGCCGTGGCGGTCGTGATGTTCTTGGCCACGGTGGTGTCGGTGACGTCGACGAACAGGGCGTCGTCGATGGCGATGCCACCGCCCTCGTGGGCCGAGATGTTGTTGACGATCGTGTCGTTGGTGATCGAGATCCGCCCCAGACCTCGTGGGCCGACGTTGCTGCCGGAGGCCTGGAGGAGCCGGATGCCGCCCCCGTCATCGTTGGCCAGGTTGGCCTGGATGACGTTGGCGTCGATCGAGACCGGGCCCGTCCCGGGCGAGAGATCGGTGGGCGTCGGGGGCAGCTCGCCGGCGATCATGACGCCACCACCCTCGTCGTAGGACTGGTTGAACCAGACCCGGTTGTGGCTGATCTGCCCGCCGCTCGACCTCGTGAAGGAGTTGCCTCCACCGATGGTCGCGGACCCCCCTGTGCTCGAGGTCGTCTGGCCCATGTAGCCGAAGGCGGAGATGCCGCCGCCGTACTCCGAGGAGTGGTTGCCGCAGACCGCGTTGGCGTCGACCAGGTAGCCGTTGGACCCGGTGAAGAGGCCGATGCCGCCGGCGAGGTTGGTGCCACCGTTGTCACGCACCTGGTTGTGGGCGATGACGATGCCGTAGTTGTGGTTGTTGCCGACGTAGGGCGTACCCACCCGGATCCCACCGGCGTAGGAGCCGCCGTTGCCGACGATGACGTTGTCGGTGAGCGACAGCCCGTCGACGTTGGCGTGCACGTAGATGCCACCACCCTGGGTGATGAGCGCTCCCACCGCGCCGTACGGCGTGGTGTTGGCACCGGTCAGGGTGTTGAGCGAGGCGACGATGTTGCTCTGGATGCCGCCGGTCACCTGGAACCCGTCGAAGCTGGCGCGCCACGAGCTGGAAGGGCCGATGTCGTTCGTCGGGCTGAGGAAGGTCACCACCGCCGCGTCCGGCACGGCCGGGTCGCCCTTGTAGGGCAGGCTCGCGAGCAGGTTGAGCCAGTTGGTGCCCGTATCGCCATCGGGGTTGAAGGTCGACCCGTCGATGATCGTGCCCGGCACGTACTGCGAGCCCAGGAAGCCACCGGGGCCGACGCCCTGGACGTGGATGCGACCGTCGACGATGACGTTCTCGAGATACTCACCTCGCGGGGCCAGTGACGTGGACGTGCCGGGGTAGACGACGACGAGGGAGTAGGGCTTGCCCGTCCGCAGACCATCCTGAGCCGCGTTGACCCCGGCCTGGATAGTGAGGTAGGTCCGGCCGGGCCCGACCTCGTAGACCGCCGGGTTGTTGGCGCTGTTCTTTCCTGTACCGGACACAACCTGGAGCGTGAGCGCGTTGTAGGCCGAGACGCCGGCCGTCGTCGTGATCGTGATCGGCAGGGCGCCCGTCGTCGCCGGGGCGAGGAACGAGATGGACGTGTCGCTCCAGTCGGTGCTGAAGATCTGCGCCGTGTTGACCGTCAGGGTGCCCGGGGTGCTGCCGAAGTGCTGGCCCCGGATCGTGACCGTCTTGGCGGTGGTCGTGGTCGCCGTGTGGCTGTTGACGACCGGCTTGTCGACGGCGAAGACCTGGGGGGTGGTGTCGGGAAGGTCGCAGACCGTGCTGCCCACCGGGGTCGTGTCGGGGGTGAGGATGGTCGAGGCCACCTGGGTCGGTGCCTCGTCGGTCACGGTGTAGAGACCGGGCCAGGCCTGGAAGTTGGCGGCGATGGTGCGGAAGCGCGGGTTGTAGTCCGGGTTGGGGGCCCCGGCGCCGCCGGGGTCGTTGCCGACGAACCGATACATGCCGGGGCACGGGCCTGCCGGCAGCGGGCAGTTGTAGCTGCCGGTCGACGGCTCGAGCGCCTCGTAGACCCCGTTGTAGTCGGTGTGCGTGGTGTCGGTGAGGTTGCCGAACGCGTCGTAGAGGCCGACCGGCACGTAGGGCATGCCCTGCGCCTCGCCGTAGTTGACGCTCGTCTTGTCGAGGGTGAGCCCGAGGTCGTTGAGGGTCAGGCCCCAGAAGTGGGTCGGCATCGGCACGTCGGTAAAGAGGTTGAAGTTCGGCGCGGTCGCCTGGCCGTCACGGACGGTGACCAGCTTGTCCTGGCAGGACGGTCGGAGCTGGCCCTCGAAGGGGCTGCCGCCATTGTCGAGGAAGTCCTGGTTCGTGACCTTGACCCGGTGGGTGGCGCCGACGCAGTCCGAGATGATGCCCGCGCCCTGCGAGGGCGGCTGCGGCGGGAGTGGTTGGCTTCCGGGGCCCCCGGGGACACCACCGGCCTCGGCGGGTGGCACCGGGTAGTCCTCGACCGGCACGTAGCTGTCTCCGCTGAAGACGTTGACGTCCTCCTCGGAGGTGACCTTGTACTGGGGAGTGTGGGGCCCGAACTTGTTGTCGGGGATCTCGACGCTGACGATGTAGTCGCCGGCCGCGAGACCCGAGAAGCCGTAGTTGCCGTTGACCGAGGTCGACGCCTGTCCAGGGGTCGCGTCACTTGGGCCCATGGCCACGCCAGCCATGGGCGCCTCGACACAGGTGATGTCGGGGTTGCCCTGCTGCGGGAGGGCGAGCTGGTCGGTGAGCGGCTTGCCGTTCCACTGGGTGGCGGTGCAGCCCTTGGGAGCCTGCCAGCCCTCGGTCGGGTACTGGTCGATCATGTCGCCCTTGGCCAGGGCCCCGGTCGACGAGTCGATCTCGTAGCCCTTGTCGGAGCACGCGACTCCGGTGTGGGTGCCACAGGCCACCGGGGCGAAGAGGTCCACCATGAGCCCCGGGATGCCCGGCTGGTAGCTCTCGCTGACGGCGTCCTTCGGGTCGAGCTCGTTACGGGTCGTGTCGTAGCTCACGGTGCCGGCGATGCCACCGTTCGTACCCTTGGCGTAGGGCGTGACGCCCCAGTTGACCTCACCCCCGATGCCGATGATGGGCAGGAAGTTGAAGTCGACGAGACCGCCCAGCGTCGTGGTGGAGGTCTTCTCGTTCTCACCGCGGTAGGTGATCCCGGTTGTCTGGTAGCGGGTGTTGAAGGCCTCGAGGACGAGGAACTTGCCGAGCGGGTAGGCCTCCTTGATCTCGTACTTGCCCTGGTCGTCCGTGGTGACGGTGTTGAGGGCCTGGTCCATGACCGAGTTGTCGCGCTCGCGCACGGTCAGGGTGAAGTTGGGCACCCCGGCCTCGCCCGGGTCCTGGACCCCGTTGCCGTTGTCGTCGACGAAGATGGTGCCGTGCATGTGGGTGAACCAGCCCACCAGGGGGACGAGGCCGACGTCGAGTGCCTTGCCTCCGTCGACGGTGATGTTGAAGCTGTAGATGATGTAGTCCTGGTCCTGGTCCCACGCGGTCAGCTGGTAGCTGCCGTCGGGCACGTGCGGGATGGCGAAGCTGCTGTCGGGGTTGCCGCGACCGACGAAGACCTGCGCGTCTCCGTGGTTGAGGTCGGACAGCCCGATCCAGGGGGACGCGATCGGTGCCCCGAGCTTCGATCCGGCGAGGCCGATCTCGCCGGCGTTGGCCTGGCCACCGGTGCCGGCGATGTAGGTGAGCTGGGCGTTGACGTGGCCACTGACCGTCGCCCCACCGGTGGCCGGCAGCGTGCTGCCGACGTGGACGAAGCCGAACTTGGTGGCGGGGACCGGCTCGGCGGCCTTCAGCACCTCGTTGTCGAGGCCGCTGTCACCGGCCTGGACCCAGATGTCGTGGTCGTGCGTCCCCTCGAGGGTGGTCGTCTGCGACCACTGCGTGGTCTGGCCCTTGGGCGGGGCGATGGTGGCGCCGTAGCGGTCCTCGCCCAGGTTGGGAATGGTGACGACACCATTTTTGTCGCTCAGGCACTTGCCGGTGACGTTGGGGGTGTCGATCAGAGGGCGTCCGTCGGGCCCGTACTTGACGGCACCGAGCACGCGACCAGCCGGGGCGGGGTAGTGCTGGTAGGGCGTGCAGAGCGGGTTGCCGAAGTAGTCGGTGCTGACCAGGCCGAAGACGTCGGCGAGGGTGGCGGTGAAGTTCTGCAGCCCGCCCTCGGCGTCAGCCTCGTAGGTCCCGTCGATCGGGGCTGAGTCGTTGTAGACCTGGATCTTGATGGTGCCGAGCGGCAACGGGGTCGGCAGCATCTTGACCACGACAGCCTGGCTCGCGGCAACCGTGCCGTCGACCGTGAAGTGGGCGCCCGCGATCTTGTAGTTGTCGGCCGTGACCGAGATGAGGTACTTGCCGGCGTCGAGGGCGACGCTCTTGGCACCACTGAGGTCGGCCTGGTTGCCCTGGGCGACGACCTCGGTCCAGCCGTTCACCTTGCGGATGCTCGGCCACGGGCAGTCCGCCGCGAGGTCGGCCGTAGCCGAGCTGGCGCCGCCCGGCGCGCCCTGCGGTAGGCACTTGGTCGTGCCCTTGTTGGTCGCCGTGCCGGGGTCGCCCGTGTCGTCCCGGTTGATCATCCACTTGTAGTCGGTGATCGGTGTGCCGGCCGGCACACCGGCCAGGTCCCTGAGGCTCTGAACCCCGAGGGTGATGCTCGCGGGACCCGGGGCCGCGGCAGCGACCGCTGGAGCCGCAGGGAGCGCAGGCGCTGCGCTGGCGAGGGTCACCCCTCCTCCACCCAGCACCACGAGTGCACCGGTGAGCAACGAGATGACCACCCGACGAGAGCGGACGACACGAGCCATGACGGACCCCAATTCCACGATCTTCCAGACGGATGTCTGCAGCCGAAGACTGCACCCGCCGACGTCGTCAACGGCCGTGTCCACAGGCATCTCTCACGTCACGGTCATGGTGCCGTCATGCGAAGGTCATCTTTCGGTATGCGAAGCGCCTGAAAACGACATTTCGTAAAAGGCTTCCCTCGCCGATCCCGAGCACGTCATACTCGCGCTGGGTGCTGAAGAGAGAGACGATGGGGTTGCTCGGGTGAGCTCGATTCTGGTGATCGACGACGAAGAACGAATGCGTGCACTGCTCTCGAGGGCTCTTGAGCAGCACGGCTACCGAGTGGTGCTCGCCGCCGACTCGGCCCAGGCCGAGATGAGGCTGCGCACGGAGACGATCGACCTCGTGCTGCTGGACCTCGTGCTCGGCACGGAGAACGGCCTGACCCTGCTCGGTCGGCTGCGTCGCGACCACCCCGACCTGTCGGTCATCGTCGTCTCCGGCGTGACCGACGTGGCCCTGCGGGTTCAGGCGCTCGACCGGGGAGCCATCGACGTGGTGGCCAAGCCGTTCAACCTCGTGGAGCTCACGGCGAGGGTGCGACGCCACCTCGAGGTGGGGACGACGGACGGGAGTCGCTACCTCGAGGGGGGAGGTCTGCGCCTCGACCTCTCGCGGCGGGTCGTCGTCGGGCCGGACGGCACCCGATCCCTCGCCGAGCGCGAGGCAGCCCTGCTGGCCCACCTCATGCGCCGGCGCGGCGACGTCTGCACGCGCGAGGAGCTGCTGCACTCGGTGTGGGGTCTCGACTTCGACCCCGGCTCGAACCTCGTCGACGTCAGCATCAGGCGCCTGCGCCTCAAGGTGGGGGGTCTCCCGATGGAGACGGTCCGCGGGGTCGGCTACTGCTTCGTCGGCGTGTAGCCCGGCTGCCGACATGACCAGCCTCTCCGTAGCGGCCACTCGGGCCACCGTCACGCTGTCGCTCTCACGGCGCACCTACCTCGCCTGGGGCCTGCTCGCCATCTGCTGCGCCGTCCTGATGTGGGAGCTGCCGGGTGACGAGACGATCCCCTACCACGTGGCCTGGGCGGGATTCGCGCTGGCCTTCGGAGCCCGGGTGTGGTCGATGACCCAGGCGTGGCTGGCCCTGGCGATCTTCACCGCGGTGACCGGCGGCATCCTCGCGGTCCGGGTCGCCGAGGGGGTACTTCTGTGGCAGGAGATCACCGAGGTGCCCCTGATGTCGCTGATCATGGCCCTGCTCGTGCTCAACGTGCGCCGTCGACAGGACGCCCTGCGGGTCGTCACGTCGGTCGCCCACCGCCAGAAGCAGCAAGCCGCCGACCAGGTCCTGCTCACCCGTCTGACCTCGCACGAGATGAGATCACCCCTGACCATCGCGTCCGGCTATCTCGAGCTGTTGCGCCTCAGCGAGCCCGATGCCCGCAGGGCCGATGACCTCGACATCGTCCGTGAGGAGCTCGAACGGGTCACCCGCACCACGGAGCGGCTGCTGCGCGTGATCCGGCTGCAGCACCAGCCCGGCACCGAGACGATCGACATGCCCGGTGTCGTCGCCGAGACCGTCCGGCGCTGGGCAGGGATGATGCAACGGCAGTGGGTGGTCGACGCCGACGGAGCCGGAGAGCTGGTCGGGAGCCCGGAGCGGATGCGAGTCGTGCTCGACACCCTCGTCGAGAACGCCATCCGCTACACCGCGACCGGCGACACCATCCGCGTCCACGCGTCGCAGGCCCGCGGCACCCTGGTCCTGGGCGTCGCGGACTCCGGGCCGGGCATCAGCGCCTCGCGTCGCATCTGGCTCAACGCGGAAGGCACCTCCGAGGGCTTCAGTCCTCCCCTCGAGGGCGACGCCCGCACCCAGACCGGCCTCGGTCTCGGGATCGTCCGCAGCGTGGCGGTCGCGCGCGGAGGACGGCTCATGGTGGATCAGGCCCGCGAAGGGGGAGCCTTCGTGGCGATCAGCGTCCCGCTGGCGACGACAGACGCTCGACCGATCCAGACCGCGATGCTGGACTCGGCCCTGCGCACGCTCCCCCCCGCCCGCCAGGCAACGGGCTGAAGGGGACCGACCCGCACCTCAGTGGCCGGTGAAGACCGCCTTGCCCGGGCCCTGCTCGACGAAGGAGGTCATCCCGGCCGTGCGGTCGTGGGTGGCGAAGAGACCCGCGAAGAGCATCCGCTCGATCTCGAGACCGGTCTCGAGATCGACCTCGACACCACGGTCGATGGCCTCCTTCGCCGCCCGCAGCGCATAGGCCGGGCCGCCGACGAAGGTCTTCATCCACTCGACCGACGCGCTGTAGACCTGGTCAGCGGGCACGACCCTGTCGACCAGCCCGATCGCGAGCGCCTCGTCGGTGTCGACGAAGCGCCCGGAGAAGATGATGTCCTTGGCCTTCGCCAGACCGACGAGGCGCGAGAGACGCTGCGTGCCACCGGCGCCCGGGATGATGCCGAGCAGGACCTCGGGCTGGCCGAGCCGCGCGCCCTCCCCGACCACGCGGAAGTCGCAGGCGAGCGCGAGCTCGCAGCCTCCGCCGAGGGCGTATCCGGTGATCGCCGCCACCGTGGGCTTGGGGATGCGGGCGACCGCGGTGAGTGACGACTGCAGCGCGGCGGAGCGGTCGACCATGTCGGTGTAGGACATGGGCTGCATCTCCTTGATGTCGGCGCCGGCAGCGAAGACCCGCTCGCCTCCGTAGACGACAACGGCGGCGACGTCGGGGCGCTCGGCGGCCTCGGCCGCCGCAGCGCGGATCTCCTCCTGCACCTGCACCGACAGGGCATTCATCTTCGGCCGGTCGAGCCGGATCGTGCCGATGCCGCCGTCGACCTCCAGGCGCACGAACTCGGCAGCGCTGGTAGCCATCTCAGACCTCGTCCGACGGGCGGTGGCGAGGCTGGTACCCGTTGTCGGGTGGGGCAGGGGTCGACTGCGGCTGCGCCGCGGCCGCCGCCTCCGCGAGCCGCTGCTGCTCCTCCGGCGGGAGGAAGGAGGTGTGCCACATCTGCACGACCTCCATGATGATGTTGACGGTGATCTGGAAGAGCGGGGAGACGTCGGTGCCGACCGGCACCACGTGGTCACCCGACACGACGAGGTTCTCGCCGCTGTCGGTCGTGACCAGACCGACCTTGACGAGGTTGAGCTGCAGGCCGAAGTCGTTGCACCGCTGCAGGCGCAGCTCGTGGTCGTCGGGCACCTGCTCGCCGATCATCCACTGGCCGAAGACCCGCATGATCGGGAAGTCGCCGTCCTGGCAGCGCACGAACAGCTGCTGCGCCGGCTCGCCGATGACGAAGGAGAGGTCGCCGTCGGCGTCGATGTTGGGCTGCAGGCCCAGATCCGTGAGGGCGTCGAGGACGCGTCCCCGCAGCGGGTGCTCGTCCGCCGGCGGCGGGAAGTTCGGCAGGCTGGTGGGATCGCTCATGGTCCTAACCTAACGGGCCGTAGGCTGCGGAGCCATGCGACCCCCGACGCCGCCCCGACCGCTGCGCGACCTGCCGCCACCCGCCGGGATGACCTTGCGGCCCGGGGACGGAGCGGACTTCTGCGTCTACGCCGACCGCGCCGAGGCCGTCGAGGTCTGTCTCTTCGAGCCGGGTGACACCGACGGCTCCAGCGAGCGGCGGGTCGCGCTGGCCGAACGGGCGCACGGACACTGGTTCGGGCACCTGCCTGACGTCGGCGCCGGCCAGCGCTACGGGGTGCGGGTAGACGGCCCGTGGGACCCTGAGCGGGGCATGCGGCACAACCCGGCCAAGCTGCTGCTCGACCCCTACGCCAAGGCGGTCGAGGGGTCGGTCACGTGGGGACCGGAGGTCTTCGGCCACCGGGTCGGGGCCACCCTCGTCGGCGACCCTCGGCTGCGCGACGACCGCGACTCCGCGGCCTACGTGCCTCGGGGTGTCGTCGTCGACGACCACTTCGACTGGGGCGACGACCGTCCGCTGCAGCACCCGCTGACCGACTCTGTCGTCTACGAGACCCACGTCCGCAACCTCACCCGCGGGCTGCCCGGCGTGCCCGACGAGCTGCGGGGCACGTATGCCGGGCTGGCCCACGAGGCCACGATCGCCCACCTGCGCGGGCTGGGGGTCACGGCCGTCGAGCTGCTGCCGGTGCACGCCTTCACGAGCGAGCCGGCGCTCGGCCTGCGGGGCCTGAGCAACCACTGGGGCTACAACACCCTGGGGTTCTTCGCCCCGCACGCCGGGTATGCCGCCACGAACGACCCGCTGGCGGTCCTCGCCGAGTTCAAGGGCATGGTCAAGCTGCTGCACGCCGCGGGCATCGAGGTGATCCTCGACGTGGTCTACAACCACACCTGCGAGCAGGGATCGGACGGGGCGACCCTCAGCTGGCGCGGTCTCGACTCGCGGTCGTACTACCGCCTCGACGGCCGCGGACAGGACATCGACGTGACCGGCTGCGGCAACACGCTCGACGTGCGCCACCCCGTGGTCGCGCGGATGGTGCTCGACTCGCTGCGCTACTGGGTGCAGGAGTGCCACGTCGACGGCTTCCGCTTCGACCTCGCCGTCGCCCTCGCCCGCGGGCAGAACGACGACTTCGACCTCAACCACCCCTTCCTCGTCGCGCTGCGCACCGACCCGGTGCTCTCGCGCGTCAAGAACATCGCGGAGCCGTGGGACGTCGGCATGCACGGGTGGCGCACCGGCCAGTTCCCCCCTCCCTTCAGCGAGTGGAACGACCGCTACCGCGACGGCGTGCGCTCCTTCTGGCTGGCCGACCTCGGCGCCGACCCCGGCTCGGGGCACGGGGTGCAGGACCTCGCAACCCGGCTCGCCGGCTCACAGGACCTCTTCGGTCGCCGTGACCGCGGGCCCATCGCCTCGATCAACTTCGTCACGGCCCACGACGGCTTCACCGGTGCCGACCTGACCGCCTACGACGTCAAGCACAACGGCCCCAACGGCGAGGGCAACCGCGACGGCTCCGGGCACAACCTCTCGTGGAACCACGGCGTCGAGGGCCCCACCACCGACGAGGGGGTGCTCGCGGCCCGCCGCCGCTCGCAGCGCAACCTGCTCGGCACGCTGCTGGTCTCGACCGGGGTGCCGATGATCAACGCCGGCGACGAGATCGGACGCAGCCAGCACGGCAACAACAACGCCTACTGCCAGGACAACGACATCTCGTGGTTCGACTGGGACCTCGAGCCCTGGCAGGTCGACCTGCTCGAGACCACCCGCTTCCTCACGCGCCTGCGTCGCGAGCACCGGGTGCTGCGCCAGCGCACCTTCTTCTCGGGGCGGCCGGTGGCCGACGACGGGTCGGAGGACCTCGCCTGGTATGCCGCCGACGGCCGCCCCATGGACGACGGCGCCTGGGGCGACCCCGCCACCCGCACCCTGTCGATGTATCTGGACGGGGCGTGGCTGGGCGAGCCGGCCCTGCTGGTCGTGCTCCACGGCGGAGCCTCGGATACCGAGGTGACGCTGCCGCGCCCACCGGGCCTCACCGCCTACACGCTGCTGTGGGACTCGGTCTGGGAGCGGCCGCAGGAGCCGGCACCGGTCGACGTGACCGGGCCGACGCTGATGCGGGCCGCGTCGATGCGGGTCTACTCCGCGACCGACCCGACCTGAGCCGAGTGCGGTGCCCGCACGTGGCGCGGCCCGGTTGCGGCGCGCACTGGTGATCGAGCATGTCGACGGTCACCGTGGTGGTGGCGACGACGCACCAGGACGTTGGTCAGGTTGGTCGAGCTGAGGTTCTTCGGGGCCGGCGCGACGCCGGTCAGTCGATGACCGGCTGGGTGTTCCAGATGCGGTCGATGTAGTCGCGCATCGCCCGGTCGGAGGAGAAGAAGCCGCTGCGGGCGACGTTGAGGATCGCCGAGCGCGACCACCCGTCGGGGTCGGCGTAGGCGGCGTCGACCCGGTCCTGCGCCTCGATGTAGGCGGCGTAGTCGGCGAGGGCGAGGAAGCGGTCGTGGTGCAGCAGGTTGGAGACGACCGGCTCGAAGACCGCCTTGTCCCCGCGGGAGAACGTGCCCGCGGCAATGAGGTCGATGGCCGCCTTGAGCTGCGGGTCGGCCTCGTAGACGTCGTGCGGGTGGTAGCCCGCTGACTCGAGCTCGGCGACCTCGGGCTCGAGCATCCCGAAGAGGAAGAAGTTGTCGTCACCCACCAGACGGCGGATCTCGATGTTGGCGCCGTCGTCGGTGCCGATCGTCAGGGCACCGTTGAGGGCCAGCTTCATGTTGCCCGTGCCCGACGCCTCCTTGCCGGCCAGCGAGATCTGCTCGGACAGGTCGGCGGCCGGGATCAACCGCTCGGCCAGGGTGACGTTGTAGTTCGGCGGGAAGACCACGGTGAGGCGGCCCTCCACCCTCGGGTCCTCGTTGACCGTGCGGCCCACCGCGTTGATCAGGCCGATGATCTGCTTGGCCATCTGGTATCCGGGAGCGGCCTTGGCGCCGAAGAGGAAGGCGCGGGGTGTGACGTCGGCAGCGGCGACCTTGCCGCTGATGATCTGCTCGTAGAGCGTGACGATGTGCAGCACCTTGAGCGTCTGGCGCTTGTACTCGTGCAGCCGCTTGATCATCACGTCGAGCATGACGTCGGTCGGCATGACGATGCCGTCGCGGACCTTGAGGGTCTTGGCCAGCGTCTCCTTGTTGCGGGTCTTGACGTGGCGGAAGCGCTCACGGAAGGCCGCGTCCTCGGCGAAGGGCTCGAGGGCCGAGAGCTTGTCGAGGTCGGTGATCCAGCCCGGGCCGATGGCGTCGGTGATGAGGGTCGACAGGTTGCGGTTGGCCAGCCTGACGAACCGCCGGGGGGTCACCCCGTTGGTGACGTTGGTGAACTTGTCGGGGAAGACCTCGGAGAAGTCCGGGAGCACCTTGTCGCGCAGCAGCTGCGAGTGCAGCTCGGCGACGCCGTTGACCTTGGCCCCGGCGACGGTGGCCAGGTAGGCCATCCGCACCGTGCGCTCGCTGATGATCGACATGCGGCTCTGGCGCAGGGCGTCGCCGGGGAACTGCTCGGCGACCTGCTCCAGGAAGTCGTCGTTGATCCGCCGGATGATCTCGAGGTGGCGTGGCAGCAGTCGACCCATGAGGTCGAGGCTCCACTCCTCGAGCGCCTCGGGCAGCAGGGTGTGGCAGGTGTAGGCGAAGCACTGCTGGGTGATCTGCCAGGCCTGTTCCCACTCGAAGCCCTTGTCGTCCACCAGGATCCGCATCAGCTCGGGCACGGCGATGACTGGGTGCGTGTCGTTGAGCTGGAAGATCGCGCGCTCGGGCAGCAGGCGCAGGTCGAAGTCGGGCGGGAGCACCTGGTTGATGAAGTTGTGGACCGAGCAGGCGACGAAGAAGTACTGCTGCTGCAGCCGCAGCTCCTTGCCCTGGGGGGTCGAGTCCTCGGGGTAGAGCACCATCGAGATCTTCTCGGCGAACGTCTGACCGCGCACGGCCTCGACGTAGTCGCCGGCGTTGAAGACGTCGAGGTTGAAGCCGCGGGTCGCCTTGGCGCTCCACAGGCGCAGGGTGTTGACCCGGCCGTTGCGGTAGCCCGGGACCATGTAGTTGTAGGGGACGCCCTGCACGTCCCAGTCGGGCAGCCACCGCGTGCGGGTGGTGCCGTCCTCGTCGTCATAGCGCTCCGTCGTCCCGCCGAAGCAGACCCGCACCGCGTGCTCCGGGTGGGGGAACTCCCACGGGTTGCCGAGCGCGAGCCAGGGGTCGCTGTCCTCGCGCTGCCAGCCGTCCTCGAAGGACTGCCTGAAGATGCCGTACTCGTAGCGGATGCCGTAGCCGATGCACGGCACCGACATCGTGGCGAGCGAGTCGACGAAGCAGGCGGCGAGACGACCGAGGCCGCCGTTGCCGAGCCCCGGCTCGATCTCCTGGGCGCGTAGCTGCGACAACGAGATTCCCAGCTGGCCGAGCCCCTCCTCGACGATGGCGTCCATGTCGGAGGCGAGGATGGCGTTGTCGAGCTGCCGGCCCAGCAGGTACTCGGCCGAGAGGTAGCAGATGGTCTTGGCCTGGCGGTCCCACTGCTTGGCCAGCGTCGTCATCCACCGCGACTGCAGGTGGTGGCGCACGGTGCGGGCCAGCGCGAGGTACTGGTCGTTGACCGAGCTGCGGTTGAGGCTGACACCCTGGCCGTAGTTGAGCTCGCGCAGGAACTCTCCGACGAAGCCCTCCACGCTGTGACGGGGGGTGACGAGGTCGAGGTCGTCGGGTCGGGGCCGGTCGACGGGCGACGGCGGGGACACCACGGGCGTGTCAGTCACAAGAAATCTCCTAGCTCCTCGGGCGGGACGTCGAGAACGCCGTGTCCGGCGACGACGGCGACGCCACGCTGCGCCGGTCGAGTCCACCAGAGAATGTAGCGTGACGCCGACGCAGAGCCGGGACCTGCGCCGCAATCTGGACGGTAGGGGCATCGGGTGCACGTCAGGACGTCCTGACCGGTCGGCGACGGGGTAGCGTCGCCCCTGTGACTGCGCCCACAGCTGCCGCATCCGTCCCCACGACCCGCGCGACCCCTTCCTCGCTCCTCGCCCGTGCGCTTCCGGCCGGGGTGTTGCCCCTCGGCCGGATCCCCGTCCAGGACGTGCGTCCCCTCGTCGACGGGGGGGCCCGACCCGCCAAGGCGGTGGAGGGCGAGGACTTCGTGGTCGCCGCCCAGGTCTTCCGCGAAGGGCACGACGCCGTCAACGCGACGGCGGTGCTCACCGACCCCGACGGGGTCGACCACCACTTCGCGATGGCTGTCGACGACCCCGGCCTGAAGTGGTGGAGCGCCACCGTGCGCGCCGACCGCCCCGGCGCCTGGACCTACCGGGTCGACGGCTGGTCCGACCCGGTCGCCACGTGGGTGCACGACGCGACCATCAAGGTCGAGGCCGGCATCGACACCGAGCTGATGCTCCAGGAGGGGGTGCGCGTGCTCGAGCGCGCCCTCGCCGCCGTGCCGACCGACACCGACGCGCTCGTGGTGCACGAGGCGGTGACCGCCCTGCAGGACGACTCGCGTCCGGGCCTCGAGCGGCTGCACGCCGCCACGTCGCCCGCGGTGCTGGCGTTCTTCGACGCCCAGCCCTTCCGTGAGCTCGTCAGCCCCAGCCCGGCCTACCCGTTGCTGGTCGAGCGACAGCTCGCCCTCTACGGCGCGTGGTACGAGATCTTCCCCCGGTCCGAGGGCGCCTGGCACGACGAGGAGACCGGCCGCTGGCACTCCGGCACCCTGCGCACCGCGGCCGAGCGGCTGCGCGGCATCGCCGACATGGGCTTCGACGTCGTCTACCTGACGCCGGTCCACCCGATCGGGACGACGGCCCGCAAGGGACGCAACAACTCCCTCACCGCACAGGACGGTGACCCCGGCAGCCCCTACGCCATCGGGTCACCCGACGGTGGGCACGACGCGATCCACCCCGACCTCGGCACGTTCGACGACTTCGACATCTTCGTGCGCGCCGCGCGCCGCAACGGCCTCGAGGTCGCCCTCGACCTGGCGCTGCAGTGCAGCCCCGACCACCCGTGGGTGACGCAGCTGCCCGAGCTGTTCACCACCCGCGCCGACGGCACCATCGCGTATGCGGAGAACCCCCCGAAGAAGTACCAGGACATCTTCCCGCTCAACTTCGACAACGCGCCCGCCGAGGCCTACGCCGAGGTGCGCCGGGTCGTGCAGGTCTGGATCGACCACGGGGTGACGCTCTTCCGGGTGGACAACCCGCACACCAAGCCGGTGCAGTTCTGGCAGTGGCTGATCGCCGACGTGGCCACGGACCACCCCGAGGTCATCTGGCTCTCGGAGGCCTTCACCAACCCGGCGATGATGCACACGCTCGCCAAGGCCGGCTTCCAGCAGTCCTACACCTACTTCACCTGGCGCAACCTGCGCTGGGAGCTCGAGAAGTACGCTCGCGAGCTCGCGGTCGACACGGCCCACTTCCTGCGTCCCTCGTTCTGGCCGACGACGCACGACATCCTCACCCCCTACCTGCAGTACGGCGGGCCGGCGGCCTGGCATCTGCGGGCGGCACTGGCCGCGACCCTCTCCCCCACCTACGGCATCTACGCCGGCTACGAGCTGATGGAGAGCGTCGCGCGCCGGGGCGTCGAGGAGCAGGTCGACAACGAGAAGTACGAGTACAAGGACCGCCGCTGGGCCGACTACGCGCCAGGAGGAGCCAAGGAGGGCCAGTCCCTCGCCGGCTTCCTCACGCTGCTCAACCGGATCCGGCGCGAGCACCCGGCCCTGCACTGGCTGCGCAACCTCAGCCTGCACACCGCCGACGACGAGAACGTCATGGTCTTCTCCAAGACCCGGCCGCTCGACGACGGCACGCACGACACCGTGCTCGTGGTCGTCAACCTCGACCCGCACGCCACCCGCGAGACGACCGTGCACCTCGACCTACCGGCGCTGGGTCTCGACTGGGACCGCCGCTTCGCCGCGCACGACCTCGTCTCCGACGAGACCTGGGACTGGGGCGCCGACAACTTCGTGCGGCTCGGGCCGGAGACCCATCCCGTGCACATCATCGCCGTCACGGGGTACTGACCCCCCATGGCGACCATCCACGACACGACCCTGACCCCCGGCAAGCTCGAGCTGCTCGAGGCCTGGCTCCCCGCCCAGCGCTGGTGCGCCGCCAAGGGCAGGGTGCCTCGCCTGCGCGACCTGGGGGGCTACCGGCTCGACGACCCCGCCGGCGAGGTCGGCATCGAGGTGCAGGTCGTCGTCGACGACGCCGGCCCCACCCCCGTGGTGTACCAGGTGCCGGTCACCTACCGCAGCGCCCCCCTGGCGGGTGCTGAGGCGGCCCTCATCGGGGAGTCCCAGCACGGCGTGCTGGGCCGCCGGTTCTTCTACGACGCGCCGCACGACCCCGTCTTCGTGGCGGCCCTGCTGGCTCTCGTCGAGGGCCGGGTCGAGGCCCAGCACCAGGACCTCAGCGACGAGGTCGACGACACGGTCGAGGGGGTGCACGTCGCCGGCCCGCAGGTCACGCTGGTGAGCTCGGCCGTCCTGCGCGGCGAGCAGTCCAACACCTCGATCATCTGCGACGTCACCGACTCGACGGGCGCTCCCGCCGAGCCCATCATCATCAAGCTCTTCCGCACCCTGCAGGCGGGCGACAACCCCGACGTGGTCGTGCAGTCCGCGCTCACCGAGGCCGGCTCCAGCCAGGTGCCGCAGACGGTCGGCTTCGTCACCGGCACGTGGACCGACCCGGCCGTCGCCGGGGCCGCACCCCATGACCGGGCCCACGCCGTCACCGGCCACCTCGCCTTCGCCCAGCGCTTCTTCGAGGGGGTCGAGGACGCCTGGCGGGTGGCCCTGCGGGCCGCACGGGCCGGCACCTCGTTCGCGACGCAGGCCCGAGAGCTCGGCGAGGCGACCGCCCGCATCCACGTCTCGCTCGCGAGCGCCATGGGCACGACACCGGTCACCGAGGCCAGCCGCGAGCCGCTGCTGAGCTCCGTGGCGCAGCGGTATGCCGCGGCCCTCGCCGAGGTGCCGGCTCTCGCCGACGTCGAGGGGCTCACCGACGGCGTCCCGGCCGTCATGGGTCGGCTCGCCGACGCGAGCTGGCCTGCGCTGCAACGGGTCCACGGCGACTACCACCTCGGCCAGGTGCTGCACGTGGCCGATCGCGGATGGGTCGCCGTCGACTTCGAGGGCGAGCCGCTGCGGCCCCTGTCGGAGCGCGTGCTCCCCGACCTCGCGTGGCGTGACGTCGCCGGGATGCTGCGCTCCTTCGACTACGCGGGTGGCTCGGTCGAGCTCGAGCAGCCCGGCAGCGACGCGCGGCCCTGGGTCGAGCAGGCCCGCGAGGCCTTCCTCGACGGATACGCCGCGGTGACGGGCACCGACCCCCGCACCGATGAGGCGAGCCACGACCTGCTCACCGGGCTCGAGCTCGACAAGGCGCTCTACGAGGTCGTCTACGAGGCCCGCAACCGTCCCACCTGGCTCGCCATCCCGACCGCCGCGGTCGCCCGCATCGTCGCCGCCGCCCTCACACCACCCCCCTCCTCCACCCCTCTCGCCGAAGGACCCCGGATGACCACGGTCCCCACATTCGCCCAGGTTGCCGACGAGAGCGCCGTCGACGCGTTCCTCGAGGCCCGCCACTCGCAGCCCCACGACCTGCTCGGCCACCACCTCGGCCCGGGGGGACTGACGGTGACGACCTACCGCCCGCTGGCCCGCTCGGTCCGCGCCCGGCTGGCCGACGGCACGGTCCTCGACCTGCCGCACGTCAAGGGCGGGGTCTGGTCGGGGACGGCGCCCGCCGTCACCGCGACCGCCGACTACCGCCTGCTCGTGACCTACGACGACGGCCTCGAGCACGAGCAGGACGACCCCTACCGCTTCGCACCCACCCTGGGTGAGGTCGACCGCCACCTCGTCAACGAGGGCCGCCACGAGCAGCTCTGGACGGTGCTGGGGTCGCACGTGCGCACCTACGGCGGTCCGCTCGGTGACGTCACCGGTGTGTCCTTCGCGGTGTGGGCACCTCGCGCCACCGCGCTGCACGTGATCGGCGACTTCAACGGCTGGAGCGGGATCTCGCACCCCATGCGCCGCCTCGGCGAGAGCGGCATCTGGGAGCTGTTCGTGCCCGGTGCCACCGAGGGGATGAACTACCTCTACGCCATCCGTGGCGCCGACGGCATCACCCGCAACCACACCGACCCGATGGCCCGGCGCACCGAGGTCGCGCCCAAGACGGCGGCGATCGTCACCGAGAGCCACTACACGTGGCAGGACGAGACGTGGATGGAGCGCCGCGCCCGCGAGAACCCGCACACCGGCCCGATGAGCGTCTACGAGGTGCACCTCGGGTCGTGGCGGCAGGGTCTGAGCTACCGCGAGCTGGCCGAGCACCTGGTCAACTACGTCGCCGACCTGGGCTTCACCCACGTCGAGCTGCTCCCCGTGATGGAGCACCCCTACGTGCCGTCGTGGGGGTACCACGTCACGGGCTACTACGCCCCGACCTCCCGCTTCGGCAGCCCCGACGACTTCCGCTTCCTGGTCGACGCGCTGCACCAGCGCGGGGTGGGCGTGATCCTCGACTGGGTGCCCGGGCACTTCGCGACCGACGCGTGGGCCCTGGCCCGCTACGACGGCCAGCCGCTCTACGAGCACCCCGACCCGCGCAAGGGGTGGCACCCGGAGTGGGGCTCCAACATCTTCGACCTCGGTCGGCCCGAGGTGCGCAACTTCCTGGTCGCCAACGCCCTCTACTGGTTCGAGGAGTTCCACATCGACGGGCTGCGGGTCGACGGTGTCGCCTCGATGCTCTACCTCGACTACGCGCGGCAGCCGGGGGCCTGGATCCCCAACGCCTACGGCGGCCGCGAGAACCTCGAGGCGGTGCAGCTGCTCCAGGAGACGAATGCGACGGCCTACCGTCGCGTGCCCGGCATCGTGACCATCGCCGAGGAGTCGACGTCGTGGGACGGCGTGACGCGCGAGACCGCGACAGGCGGTCTGGGCTTCGGCTTCAAGTGGAACATGGGCTGGATGAACGACAGCCTGAAGTACCTCGGGCAGGACCCCATCTACCGCCAGTACCACCACAACTCGATGACCTTCGCGCTGATGTACGCCTTCACCGAGAACTTCGTGCTGCCCATCAGCCACGACGAGGTCGTCCACGGCAAGGGCTCGCTCCTGCGCAAGGCCAAGGGCACCCGAGACGAGCAGCTCGCGACCCTACGGGCCTTCCTCGCGCACATGTGGGCGCACCCGGGCAAGCAGCTGGTCTTCATGGGGTCGGAGTTCGCCCAGGAGTCGGAGTGGGCCGACGCCCGCAGCCTCGACTGGTGGCTGCTCGACCAGCCGGCCCACTACCGCGTGCACGCGCTGGTCAAGGACCTCAACGCGCTCTACCGGCGCCGGCGCGAGCTGTGGGAGCTCGACACCGACCCGGCCGGGTTCACCTGGCTCAACGCCGACGACTCGAGCCACAACACGTTCTCCTACCTGCGGTTCGGCTCGGGTGACCGCGCCACCGACGCGCCGGTGCTCGCCGCGGTCGTCAACTTCAGCGGCAGCACCCACGAGGCCTACCGGATCGGCCTGCCCCGCGGCGGCCGGTGGACGGTCGTGCTCGACACCGCCGGATACCGGCCCGAGGCCCCGAGCTCGACGGGGGTGGTCCACGAGGCCCTCGACGAGTCGTGGGACGGGCAGCCCTACTCCGTCGACGTGATCGTGCCGTCGCTGTCGGCGGTGTGGCTGATCCCGGTGGAGGACGAGCCCGCGCCGGTCGAGACCGCTGCGGCCCACGCGATGATCGAGGGGGAGACCCGATGAACGACCCCCGCGCCGGTCAGCTCGCCCAGGCCGTCGACCTCGTCGACATCGACGCCCTGGTCGGCGCCTACTACGACCGACACCCGGACGCGACGAACCCCGACGAGCAGGTCGTCTTCGGCACGTCGGGCCATCGTGGGTCGAGCCTGCGCACCGCCTTCAACGAGGACCACATCCTGGCCACCACCCAGGCCATCTGCGAGTACCGCTCCAGCGCCGGGGTCGACGGCCCGCTGCTCATCGGGCGCGACACCCACGGCCTGTCGGCGCCGGCCTGGAAGAGCGCCCTCGAGGTGCTCGTCGCCAACGGCGTCACGGTGCTGGTCGACGACCGGGACGGCTTCACGCCGACGCCGGCCGTCTCCCACGCGATCCTGCGCCTCAACAAGGGCAAGCAGGGCCCTGGGCTCGCGGACGGCATCGTCGTGACGCCCTCCCACAACCCACCGGCGGACGGCGGCTTCAAGTACAACCCCACCCACGGCGGGCCTGCCGACAGCGACGCCACGTCGTGGATCGCCGCCCGGGCCAACGAGATCATCGTCGGAGGCCTTGCCGCCGTGAAGCGGGTGGCGCTCGACCGCGCCCTCGGAGAGGTCGGCCGATACGACTTCCTGGGACACTACGTCGACGACCTGCCCAACGTCGTCGACCTGGCCCGCATCAGGGAGTCCGGCGTGCGCATCGGGGCCGACCCGCTCGGGGGCGCGTCCGTGGGCTACTGGGGCGAGATCGCCGAGCGCCACGGCATCGACCTGACGGTCGTCAACCCCCGCGTCGACCCGCAGTGGGCCTTCATGACCCTCGACTGGGACGGCAAGATCCGCATGGACTGCTCCTCCCCGTATGCCATGGCCTCCCTCATCGAGCGTCGTCACGACTACGACCTGTCGACGGGCAACGACGCCGACTCCGACCGTCACGGCATCGTCACTCCCGACGCGGGTCTGATGAACCCCAACCACTTCCTCGCGGTGGCCATCGGCTACCTCTACGGCGGGGCCCGACCGGGCTGGCCCGCCGGCACCGCCATCGGCAAGACGCTCGTCTCGTCGTCGATGATCGACCGCGTCGCCACCGACCTGAGCCGGGAGCTGCTCGAGGTGCCCGTGGGCTTCAAGTGGTTCGTGCCCGGTCTGCTCGACGGGTCGGTCGGCTTCGGTGGTGAGGAGTCGGCAGGGGCCTCGTTCCTGCGCTTCGACGGGTCGGTGTGGACGACCGACAAGGACGGCATCATCCTCGCGCTGCTCGCCTCCGAGATCCTGGCGACCACGGGCCGGACCCCCAGCGAGCACTACGCCGACCTCACCCGCGCCCACGGTGACCCTGCCTACGCCCGGATCGACGCCGCGGCCAGCCGCGAGGAGAAGGCGGCCCTCGGTGCCCTGACCCCGGAGGCGGTCACCGCGCAGACCCTCGCCGGCGAGCCGATCACCGCGAGGTTGACGTCGGCCCCGGGCAACGGCGCCCGGATCGGCGGCCTCAAGGTCACCACCGAGAGCGCGTGGTTCGCTGCTCGCCCGTCCGGCACCGAAGACGTCTACAAGATCTACGCGGAGTCGTTCCGCGGGGCCGAGCACCTCGCCCAGGTGCAGGCCGAGGCGAAGGACGTCGTGGCCGCCGCCCTCCGCTCGTGACCGGCGACCGACCGCTCGGGCGCCTCGTGCTCGTGACCGGGGCGTCCGGCGTCGACCCGCACGAGGTGGCCCGCGCCCTGGCGCTGCGCTTCGACCGCGCGGTGCACGTCGACCTCGAGGCGCTGCAGCAGCTGGTGGTGACCGGGTCGGTGGTGATGACCGACGATCCGATGGCCTCGGGGCCCCCGCCCCCCGACGGGGTCGAGCAGCTCTTCCTCCGCTGGCTCGCCGGCATCGCCGTCGCCGAGACCTACCAGCGCGGCGGATTCGACGCGGTGCTCAGCGAACGGGTCGCCGGCGACCTGCTCGACGACCTGCTCGACTTCGTCGACCCCTCCCCCGTGCACCTGGTCGTGCTGCGTGACGTGGCCGACCCCACGGCTGAGGCGGACGCCGACCGCCGGGGTCTTCACCTCGACCCCCGCCCGATACCCCCCGACCAGGTCGCCGCGACGCTGGTCGACCGCCTCGACGAGGCGCTGGTGCGCTCGTAGCCCTCGGATGGGTCCGTCCGGGATCGTCCGGTCCGGGAATACCCGCGGTCAACGAGGGCTTGGAGAGGTTGCCGGAGAAAACCTCCCGCAGCCTCGTCCCTGTGCCGACCGACCCGATCGGGTGGAGGCACAGGACCCAGTAGGGAGTCGCCCCATGACCGCCGTCCCTGACACCACCTGCAGCGCCTCGAGCCACGACGTGCCGACGATGACCGACGCCTCGGGGTCGCCCCAGCCCAACCTCGCGACCCTCGCCCGGCTGCGCGTCGGCGGGCGCAACCCCCTGCTGCGTCCGACGCGCCGGGCCCGCCGGGGCTGACGCGTCAGAACAGGGCGGTCATCAGGGCCTTGCGGGCCCGCTCGACCCGCTCGTCGCCCGGCCCGACGATCTCGAAGAGCTCGACGAGGTGCAGCCGGGCCCGGTTGCGGTCGTCACCACCCGTGACCCGCACGAGGTCGACGAGACGCGAGAAGGCGTCCTCCACGTGGCCACCGAGCACGTCGAGGTCAGCCACGAGCACCTGGGCGTCCACGTCGGTGGGCGCAGCCGCCGCTGCTGCCCGGGCCGCCACCAGGTCGGCCCCCTCGGTGCGTTGCATCAGCTGCACCTGGGCCAGGCCGAGCTTGGCCTCGGCGTCGGCCGGGTCGGACGCGAGCGCACCCTCGTAGGCCGCGACGGCGGCGGCGAGGTCTCCGGCGTCGATGGCGTCATAGGCCGCCTGCACGTGGGCGGGCAGCTCGGGCTCCGGCTCGGGGTCGTCCGCGACGGAGCCCTCGTCCGGGGCCGAGACCTCGATCCGGCCGGTGACCCCCTGCTGGAGCGCCAGCTTGAGCAGCTCGTCGAGCCACGGGGCGATCTCCTGCGGTGACAGCAGCCCGGCGAAGAGCGGCACGGGCTGACCCTGCACGAGGCCGAAGGCCGCGGGCACCGACTGCACCTGGAAGGCCCGCTGCAGACCGGGGTTGGTGTCGACGTCGACCGAGACCAGCTGCAGCCGACCCGCGTAGGTGCTGACGACCCCGGCGAGCGTCGCGACGAACTGCTCCGACTCCGGCAGCCGGGCCGACCACAGCAGCACGACACTCGGCACCCGCACGCTCGAGGTGGCGATCTCCTGGAAGCCCGCGTCGGTGCCCTGCACCACGAGACCGCCGCCGGCCGGGGCCGCACCGCCCGCACCGGCAGGCGCCGGGGCACCACCCGCAGGGGGAGCGGGTCGCTTCAGTGACGAGAGGTCGATGGCGCCGCGCAGGGCGGAGGAGGAGAAGGGCTGCTGGGTCATGCGGACATTCTCTCTTGGTCAGGCGCCCTGGGCGGCATACAGGTGCTCCTCGCCGCCGACGACCGTGGCCGCCCCGGAGGTGGGCACGACGAGCGCGACGACCTCGTAGGTCGACAGGTCGGCCTCCGACGTCACCGACCTCAGCCCACTGAGGGTCGTGAAGGCCTTCGTCAGCGTGAGCGAGCCGCTCTTGACCAGCACCGTGTCGCTGCGCTCGATCACCGCGAAGACCAGGGCCGACTGCCCGCCGGCCGTGCGCAGCCCGCCGCTGATGGCCCGCGCCTCGTGCTGCTGGCGGAAGGAGCCGAAGGAGGCGAGGGCAGCAGCCTGCTTCGAGGCGTTGGCGCGCACCGCCGTGCCGAAGGCGTCTCCCGCGGTGATGCCGGGGGCGACGGCCCGGGGGCTGCTGGGGTAGGCCAGGGACGCGGCATACCCCTCGACGAGCGTGGTGTAACGCCCGGTCGCCGACGTGTCGGCGTCCGTCAGGGCGGGCGAACCGGTGGCGACCGGGTCGAAGCCCGGCACCTGCGCCCCCGGCAGCATCGAGACGCTCGCCGAGATGCGGTAGGGGGTGCGCACGTCGGGAGTGGTGAGCAGCATCAGGACGGGCAGACCGGAGGCCTTGAGGCTGCTCTGCACCACCATGGTGCGCGGGTAGCCGAGGTCGCGGGCCACCGCCAGGACGACGGGGGGTGAGTCGACGAGGGCCTGCTGCGCCAGGGTGGTCCCCGAGGTGACCTTGGCCAGCCTGGCGTCGGCGCGCGCCGCCGCCAGGGCATCCCCGACGAACACCGCCTTGCGCAGGGCGTCGCCCTCGGGTCCCGGTGCGGCGACCGCGCGGCGGGCCTGGTCGACCACCCGCGTGGCGACGACCTGGGCCCGGTCGGCCTCGACCGCGGCACCGACGGTCGCGGTGGGAGCGGCGCCGACGCCCACCACCGCACCGCACGCGCCCAGCACCAGGGCGGTCGTGGCGGCGAGCACCGCACCGCCGGTGACGCGCCGCAGGTGTGCGCTGCGCGGGCGGACGACGGGTGCGGTCATGGCCGGGCCTCCGGGGTCGAGGCGGTCGCTGCTGCGGGATCGGCGGACGCGCCGTCAGGCTCACCGGCGGCGGAGGTGCCCGCCGTGCGCACGGCCTGCGACGTGCCCGGTTCGTCGGTCACCGACCGGCTCGCCGCACGGCGTCGCGCGCCCGGGCGGCCGTAGGGCACGAGGTGGCCGAGCTGCCGCACGAGCCACCAGCCGGACGCCCCCGCGACGATGGCGCCGATGACCACGGCGACGACGGCTTCGAGGAACCAGGTGGAGTGCTTGCGGGTCATCACGACCGTCACGGGGTCGGTGCCCGTGGGGCCCGTGGGCACGACGAGGACGGCGTCGGACCCCGCGTCGGTGACCTCGAGGGCGCCCCGTCCCGTGGCGCGCCACACATCGAGGCCGCTGGGGTCGGCGAGGTCTCCCGAGCCCGTGGGGGCGAGGTCGAGCACGCGTGCGGGGAAGCGAGCCTTGGTCGCCTCCAGCACCCGGGCGCCCGCCACCACGGAGGCGACCTCGCTGGAGCGGGCCTCCGCGAGGAAGATGCCGTTGCCAGCCTCGCCGGCCCCCCCGGCACCCTGGTATGCCGTCACGGTGACGGGCACGTCCAGCTCGCCGAGCACGTCGGCGCCGATGACGACGGGCCCGGTCGCCCGGGCGGTGAAGCGTGCGGTGCCACTGGGTCCCAGCACGACAGCGAGCCACAGACCGAGCGCGGCGACGACGAGACCGACCAGGGCGAGGAGGGTCACGGCGACGCGGCGGGCGATGATCACGAGTAGGGGTCCTCCGGTGCGGGGCGACGGGCTCCCGCGGTGAGGACGCGGCCCGGTCGGGCAGTCGAGAAACCACCATGACACAGGCGGGTCGGCAACCCCGAATCGCCACCGGTCGCCGATCTCCCCCGAACCCACTCCCACTTGTTGCGGTGACCGCCGCAAACAATCGGACAAATCAGGACACGCAGCCAGCCCTCACCGCAACAACTGGGTGTGAGGGGTGGGCTCGGGTCGCCGCATCCGCTGCTCCTGCGCGCCGATGCCCTCGTGGGCGCGCACGGCGCCGTCGGGGGTGAAGCCGTGGCGCCGGTAGAACGACTGCGCACGTCCGTTGGCCGCCAGGACCCAGACGCTCGCGGGTCGACGGCCGAGCACGTCGACGAGGAGCTCGTCGGCCAGGCCGCTGCCCTGCGCGGACTGGGCGACGTTGATCGAGTAGAGCTCCCACGCGGTGGAGGCGTCGTGGTCACGGCTCACTCCCCCGCTGGCCAGCCCCACGACCGACCCGTCGACGTCGAGGGCGACGAGCACCCGGCAGTCGTCGTCGTGGTGCTCCACCCGCAGCGTGAAGCCGTGGTCGGCGCGCCGGGCGCTCTCAGTCACGGGACGCGCGGGCCTCGATCGCCCGCTCCAGTCGCTCGACCTTGCCGTCGATCTCGCCGACGAACCCCGGCCGCAGGTCGGCCTTGAGCACCAGCGAGACCCGGGGGCTGACGGCGGCCACCGCGTCGACCGCACCCTTGATGACGGCCATGCACTCGTCCCACTCGCCCTCGATCGTGGTGAACATCGAGTCGGTGCGGTGCGGTAGCCCACTGGCTCGCACCACCTCGACGGCGGCGGCGACCGCGTCGTGGACCGAGCCGGTCTCGTCGGCGGCGGCAGCAGGGGCGACGGAGAAGGCGAAGAGCATGCCCACACCGTATGCCGCCATCGACCCCGACACCGGAATAGCCACCGCCGCCAGGGTGCTGTCGCGAGGGAACGGGCCGGTCCACGGCCCCCGCCGAGAAGAGGTTCGTCGATGAGGGTCACCGTCCTGGGCACCGGGATCATGGGCAAGGGGGTGGTCCACAGCCTCCTGCGCGAGGGCCACACCGTGACCGCCTGGAACCGCACACCCGCGAGGGCGCAGTCGCTGGCCGACGACGGCGCCGTGGTCGCCGAGTCGGTGGCCGAGGCCGTCGCGGACGCGGAGGTGGTCATCCTCACGCTCTTCGACGCCGACTCGGTGGTCGACGCACTCGACGAGATCGCCCGTTCGGGGCCGGGAGCCGACCTCGTCGTGGTCCAGGCGAGCACGATCGGCGTCGAGGGGACCCGTCGTGCGGCCGCCCGGGCCGCCGAGGTGCCCCTGTCCTTCGTCGAGGCGATGATGCTGGGCACGAAGGCGCCGGCCGAGAACGGTCAGCTCGTGCTCCTCACCGCCGGTGACCCGTCGGTGATCGAGCGCGCCCGGCCCGCGCTCGAGGCCATCAGCGCCCGGACCGTCTCGGCCGGGTCGGACCTCGGTGAGGCCACCGCGCTCAAGCTCGTCTGCAACGCGTGGATCGCCTCGGTCACGGCCGCCGTCCCCCAGTCGGTCGCACTGGCGCAGGGACTCGGCGTCGACCCGGCCCTCTTCCTCGAGGCCATCAGGGGTGGCGCCGTCGACACGCCGTACGCCCACGTCAAGGGGAAGGCGATGATGGGCGCCGACTGGACCCCCTCGTTCGCCCTCGACGGGGTGCGCAAGGACCTCGGGGTGATCACCGACGCGGCCACGGGATCAGGGGTCGACACCACCCTGCTCGAGGCCCTGCAGGCGGTCTTCTCCGCGGCCTCCCTGGCCGGGCACGGGGCCGACGACATGGCGGCCGTGCTGACGGCCTTCACGCCGCGCCCCAGCTGACCCGGGTCAGACGCGACCGGCACCGGTCTCGAGCGCGAGGACGTCGCCTGGCGTGTGCTTGACCCTGGCGGCGTGCACCCGGGCGTGCGCGATCGCCTCGGGGGTCGTGGCGAAGAGGTGGCGCTCGTGCGCCAGCACGGCGTAGACCCCCAGCTGGGTGAGCACCTGCTCGTGCGAGGGTCTGACGCCCGAGAGCATCACCGTGACCCCCCGGCTCTCGAGACGACGGACCGTGTCGGCGAGGACGGCGGCGCCCGTGGCGTCGATGGCACTGAGGTGGGTCATCCGCAGCACCACGACCCGTACGCCGCCGAGGTCGGACAGCTCGAGCAGGAAGTCGTGCGCGGCGGCGAAGAACAGCGGACCCTCGAGGCGGTAGGCCACGATGTGCTCGTCGAGCAGCGACCGCTCCTCGTCCTCGTGACCCAGGGGGTCGAGGGGGCTCTCCAGCAGGCTCGCCGCCTCGGCCGCCTGGTGCAGCGCGAAGCCACCGGCGACGACGAGCCCGACGACGACGGCGGTGACCAGGTCGAGCGCCACCGTGGCGACCGCCGTGACGACCAGCACCACGGCGTCACCGCGGGTGGAGCGCAGCAGGACCCGGACACTCGAGACACGCACCATCTGCACGGCTGTCGCCACGAGCACCCCGGCCAGCGCCGCGAGCGGGATCATCGAGACCCACCGGGAGGCGACCAGCACGATCACCAGGAGCACTCCGGCATGGATGAGGGCAGCCGCCCGCGACGTGGCCCCCGTGCGCACGTTGACCGCGGTGCGGGCGATCGCGGCGGTCGCGGGGATCCCGCCGAAGACCGGCGCGGTGAGGTTGGCCAGCCCCTGGCCGAAGAGCTCGCGGTCGGAGTCGTGTCGCTGCCCCACGGTCATCCCGTCGGCCACGGACGCCGACAGCAGGCTCTCGAGGGCGGCGAGGGCGGCGACCGCGACGGCGGGCACGAGCAGCTGGCCCAGGTGGTCGAAGGACGGCAGTCGCGGCGCCGGGATCGTCGAGGGGATGCTGCCGATCGACTCGGCCCCCAGGTGGAGGCCCGCGTCGAGCCCGGTGGCGATCACGATGGCGATGAGGGAGAACGGCACCCCGCGGCGCAGGCGGGCACCACCCAGGACGAGCGCCACGGTGCCGGCCGCCAGGGCCAGGGCGGGCCAGTGCGGGGACCCCAGGCCCACGACGAGCGCGGCGCCGGCCAGGGCGGTCACCTTCTCGGCGTGCACGTGCACCCCCAGCACCGCGGGCAGCTGCTGCAGCCCGATGATGACGGCGATGCCGATGGTGAAGCCCTCGACGACCGGCACCGGCACGTAGCGGATGAAGCGACCGGCCCGGACGAGGGCCAGCCCCACGAGCACCACCCCGGCCATCAGCCCGACGGTGAGCACGGCCTGCGGCCCGTAGGTCGCGACGATCGGCACGAGCACCACGGTCATCGCACCGGTGGGCCCGCTGACCTGCACGTGGCTGCCGCCGAAGACCGCGGCGACGACCCCGGCGACGATCGCCGTGACCAGACCCGCGCCCGCGCCCATCCCCGAGCTCGCCCCGAAGCCCAGGGCCAGGGGCAGGGCGACCAGCCCGACCATGACACCGGCCAGCAGGTCGCGGCGGGGGTGCGTGCGCATCGCCGACCAGTCAGCGCGCCGCGGCAGCAGCGCGGTGAGGCGCCCGAGCGCATCGGACCAGCCGGCACGACGGACGACGGGGGTGCTCACCAGCTCGACCGCAGGGTCGCGTCGCTCAGCTGCGACTCCAGCTCGGACGAGAGGCTGGCCATGCGGGACATCACCACGCGCGCGGCCAGCAGCAGGTCACGGACCTCGGGCACCGACAGCGCGTAGAGGACCTCACCCTCCTCGCGCCGGGAGACCACGAGCGAGGCACGCCGCAGGACGGCGAGCTGCTGCGAGAGGTTGCTCGGAGCCACCCCGATCTGGGTGAGCAGGTCGCGTACTGGCTGCTCGCGCTCGCTGAGCAGCTCGAGGATGCGGATGCGCACGGGGTGACCGAGCGTGCGGAAGAGCTCGGCCTTGGCCTGGTAGAGAGGGATCGACACGGGCACCTGTCATTCGGCGACGCCGTTCGGCGTCATTGTCGTGCGCGATATGCACATGTATGCATGTGAAGAAGTCTGCAACTCCACCGCCAGCATACGCGCACCCACATCGGGCATCCCCCCGTGCCGGAGCTCGCGCCTAGCGCAGGATCTCGGTGAGGCCCTCGACCAGCCGGTCGCAGTCGGCGGCGTTGGTGTAGGAGGCCAGCCCCAGCCGCAGACCCCCGGTCGACCCCAGACCGAGGTGGCGCGAGGCCTCGAGGGCGTAGAACGACCCCCCGGGGGCGTTGACCCCCCGCTCACCGAGCGCGGCGTGCAGGGCGGCCGGCTCGTGCCCGGCGACCTCGAGCAGCAGGGTGGGCGTGCGGCGACGGGCTCGTGAGCGGCAGGTGACCCCGGGTAGGGCGACCAGACGCTCCTCGAGGTCGACCCGCAGGGCGTGCTCGTGCGCGTCGATCGCAGCCATCGACATGGTGAGCCGCGTCGACAGGCTCCCCTCGCCCGGCACCGCGCAGGCGAGGACCTCGACCGCCGCGGTCGTCCCGGCCATCAGCTCGTAGGGCAGGGTGCCGAGCTCGAACCGCTCGGGCACGGCCCCGCTCGAGGGCAGCAGCTTGTCGGGGTGCAGGGTCTCGAGCAGGCCCGGGTCGGCGGCGAGCACGCCGCAGTGCGGCCCGAGGAACTTGTAGGGGGAGCACGCCACGACATCGGCGCGCAGCTCGCCGAGGTCGACCCGGTGGTGGGCGGCGTAGTGGACCGCGTCGACGAAGAGCAGGGCGTCGACGTCGTGGACCCGGTCGGCGATGGCCGGGATGTCGGGCATCGTCCCGATGAGGTTCGAGGCCGCCGTCACGGCGACGAGCCGCGTGCGAGCCCCGAGCAGGGGCGCGAGGTCGGCCGGGTCGAGCTCACCGGTCCAGGGGTCGAAGTCCACCCAGCGGACCACCGCGCCCACCCGCTGCGCGGCGAGCACCCAGGGCCTGATGTTGGCGTCGTGGTCGAGTCGGCTGACGACGACCTCGTCGCCCGGTGCCCAGTCGGCGCTGAGGGTGCGGGCGAGGTCCATCGTCAGCTGGGTCATGCTGCGGCCGAAGACGACCCCACCCGGGTCGGCGCCGAGGAAGTGCCCCATGGTGTCGCGGAAGGCGAGCACCGTGTCGTCGGCATTGCGCTCGGCCGCGGTGGTGCGTCCCCGGTTGGCCATGGGCGAGGTCAGCGTGCGCGCGATGGCCTCGGCCACCGGGGTGGGTGTCTGCGAGCCGCCCGGCCCGTCGAAGTGCGCTGCCCCTGCTCGCAGGGAGGGGAACTGGGATCGGAAGGCCTCGACGTCGAAGGGCGCGCTCACGCCCCCACCGTAGGCGGTGGTCAGGGCACCCGCAGCACCGCGACCCCGTGGGGCCCCAGGGCCACTCCCCCCTCGACGAGGCGGGTGGTCGTGCGGTCCCACGTGAGCACGAGCTGCGCCCCCGCATCGTCGGGGTGCAGCGGCACCGTGCCGGGGGCGCCGCTCACGTTGGCGACGACCCGCAGCCGCGAGCGCGCCACCCGGATCCACTCGCCACCGGGGTCCGAGTCGGCGGTGACGTGGTCGAGCCGGTCGTCGACGAGCTCGGGGTCCTCGCGGCGCAGGGTGAACAGATCGGTGTACCACCGCAGCATCCGCGCGTGGTCGGCCTCGATCACCTCGTCCCAGAGCAGCACGCTGCGGTCGCGCGTCGCACCGTCCTGCGGGTCGGGCACGTCGACGCCGTCCCACCCGTGCCCGGAGAACTCCCTGCGCCGACCCTCGCGCACGGCGTCGGCGAGCTCGGGCTCCTCGAAGTCGGTGAAGAACTGCCAGGGGGTCGAGGCCGCCCACTCCTCGCCCATGAAGACCATCGGGGTGAAGGCCGACAGCGCGTAGAGGGCGGCACCGATCGCCTGCTGCCCCGGCGTGATCGACGCCGAGATGCGGTCCCCGGTCGCCCGGTTGCCCACCTGGTCGTGGGTCTGCAGGTAGCCGACGAAGCGCCGCCCCGGGTGCACCTCGGGATCGACGGGCGCCCCCCACTCCTTGCCGCGGAAGGTGGAGAAGCGGCCGTCGTGGAGGAAGACCTCGCTCAGCGTCTTGGCGACCACGCCCTGCTCGGCGAAGTCGGCGTAGTAGCTCTGCGACTCACCCGTCAGCGCCGCGTGGAGCGCGTGGTGCACGTCGTCGGCCCACTGGGCGCTCATGCCGTAGCCCCCCTGGTCGGTGGGGGTCACCATGACCGGGTCGTTGAGGTCGCTCTCGGCCACGAGCGTCAGGGGTCGCCCCAGCTGGCGCGAGAGCGCGTCGACCTCGTCGGCGAGCTGGGCCAGCACGTGGCGCGCGGAGTCGTCACGCAGCTCGTGCACGGCGTCGAGACGCAGCGCGTCGACGTGGAAGTCGCGCAGCCAGCGCAGGGCGTTGTCGACGATGAAGCGGCGCACCACGTCGGAGCCGGTGTCGTCGAGGTTGACGGCCGGGCCCCAGGGAGTCGTGTGCTGCTCGGTGAAGTAGGGCCCGAACTGGCCCAGGTAGTTGCCGCTGGGGCCGAGGTGGTTGTAGACCACGTCGAGGCACACCCCGAGACCACGGGTGTGGCAGGCGTCGACGAAGCGCTGGAAGGCGGCGGGGCCACCGTAGGCGTCGTGCACGGCATACAGGCCGACTCCGTCGTAGCCCCAGCCCCACCGCCCGGGGAAGGCGGCGACGGGCATGACCTCGACGACGTCGACCCCGAGGCCGACGAGGTGGTCGAGCCTGCGGGTCGCGGCGTCGAAGGTGCCCTCCGGGGTGAAGGTGCCGATGTGCAGCTCGTAGACCACCCCGCCGAGGGCTCCGCGCCCGCGGCGCGGCCCGCGCCAGCGCACGTCGGACCACACGCGGTGGGCGACGTCGAAGGTGCGGCTCGACCCGTGCACGCCGTAGGGCTGCCAGGCGCTGCGCGGGTCGGGCAGCGGCGGGCCGCCGTCGACCCGGAACGCGTAGTCGACCGGGTAGTCACCGTGCTCGGCCCGACGCCACACCCACCAGCCACCGGGTGCGTGCTGCATGGGCATGGTGGTGACCACGCCACCCACGGGCGAGACGTCGATGTGGACCCGTTTCGCGTTGGGGGCCCAGACGCGGATCTCGTTGCCAGTCACAGGAGTCGAAGCCTTTCTACCCCCGGAGGGGGGGCTCGCCCGGGGTGGACCCGGAGTCGAGACGGATGAGCAGGGCGACGGGCAGGGCGCCGACGACGTCGACGGCTGGGACCTCACCGGACGACTCGACCTGCGTGCCCGACAGGAGGTCGCGCCACACCCCGGTGGGCAGCCCGACACTGACACCTTGCCACGCGGGGCCCTCGGGCAGCGACCCGGCCAGGCGCGTGGCGACGGCGACCACGCGGGTCCGCCCCTCGTCGCCGCGGCCGACCGCGACCAGGTGCGACGACCCGGTGGCGACCGGCGACCAGCCTGCGCCGGCGCCGACGAACCACTCGGGGTGGTCGCGCCGCAGCCGCAGGGCCCGCGAGGTGACGAGCAGCTTCTCGTCCGAGAGGTCGGCCGGTGCGCCGCCCGCGTCGAGCCGACCCAGACGGGCGGCGCGGTCGGCGAAGTCGACCTCGCGGCGGTTGTCGGGGTCGACGAGCGACAGGTCGACGAGCTCGGTGCCCTGGTAGACGTCGGGGACCCCGGGCAGCACCAGCTGGAGCAGCTTCTGGCCCAGCGTGGTGGCCCGCACCAGGTCTGCGGTCGCGGTCAGCCACGACTCGACGTGGGCCCGCAGTGCGGGGTCGGCCACGACACCCGTGACGAACGCGGCCACGGCCGCCTCATAGGGCCCGTCGACCTCCGTCCAGGTCGTGTGGGCCTTTGCCTCGCGGATCGCCTTCTGCGCGTAAGCCTGGAGTCGGTCCTCGCTCAGCGGCCAGGCCCCCACGAGGGTCTGCCACAGGAGGTACTCGGTGGCCCCGTCGAGCAGGTCGTCCCGCCAGGGTCGGGCCAGCTCCTGCGCCTCACGCAGCCAGGTCTGCCACTCCATCGGGCGCTCGGACAGGGCGCTCAGCCGGGCGCGCACGTCCTCCGACCGCTTCGTGTCGTGGGTCGACAGGGTCGTCATCGTCGCGGGCCAGGACCGCGCGGCGACGTCGACGAAGGCGAAGAGCTCATCCGGCGTGACCGCGAAGTGGTCGGGGTCGCCGCCCACCTCGTTGAGGCCGATGAGGCGGTGCCACCGGTAGAACGCGGTGTCCTCGATGCCCTTGGCCATCACCGGACCGCAGGTCTGCTGGAAGCGCACGACGACGTCGGCGAGGGCGGCCGGGTCCGTGCCCTCGGGCGCGTCGCCCAGCACCACGGCGGTGACCCGGGCCAGCGCCTCGTGGTCAGCGGCCACCAGCGTCTCGCGGGCCCGGTCGGAGCAGGCCGTCACCACCTCGACGGCCTCGGTGTCGGCGGGCTCGCCCGGGACCACGTAGGCGCGGTAGCGGTCCATCTCGACCAGCAGCGCCTCGACGACCCGCTGCAGCCCGGCGGCATCGACGTCGGGCAGCACGGCGTGCAGGCCCCGCACGAGACGGCGCACCTCGGCGACGAGGGCTCCCTGCACGATCTCCTGCTTGGCCCGGTGGACGGTCTCGGGCAGGGTCACCCGGCTGCCGCTCACCAGGGCCAGGAGGTCGGTCAGCGGCTCCTCCCCTGCGGGGTCGACGAAGAGCGCACCGAGCCGCCAGAGCAGGTCGTAGCCGGTGGTGCCGGCGCAGGGCCAGTCTGCGGGCAGCTGCTCCGCCCCCTCGAGGATCTTCTCGACGACGACCCACCGGCCGTCGACGAGCCGCTCGAGGTCGCGCAGGTAGCCCCGCGGGTCGGCGAGCCCGTCGGGGTGGTCGATGCGCAGGCCGTCGACGGCGCCGCTGGAGACCAGCTCGCCGAGCAGGGCATGGGTGGCCTCGAAGACGTCTGGCACCTCGACCCGCACCCCGATGAGGGTGGTCACGTCGAAGAAGCGCCGGTAGTTGAGGTCGGAGCCGCCCTCCCGCCAGTGCGCGAGGCGCCAGTGCTGCGCCTCGACCAGCTCGGCCAGCGGCAGGTCGGCGGTCCCCTCCCGCACGGGCAGCTCGTGCTCGTAGTAGCGCACCACCGTCTGGTCGCCGGTCGGGCCACCGTCGGGGACGAGCTCGAGGTCGCCGGCGGTGAGCACCTGCTCGAGGGTGTCGCCGAGCACGAGCACCATCAGCCGCCCGCCCTGCGCCACCCAGTCGACGTCGAACCAGTGCGCGTAAGCGGCCTGCTCACCATCGCGCAGCACGTCCCACAGCGGCGCGTTGCGCCACTCCGGCGTCGGCACCGCCATGTGGTTGGGGACCACGTCGACGACCAGCCGGACCCCGGCCGCGTGCAGCGCGACGACCATCGCGTCGAACGCCTCCCGACCACCGGCCTCGGGGTTGAGGAAGGCGTGGTCGAGCACGTCGTAGCCGTGCTGCGACCCGGTGACGGGGGTCAGCACGGGCGACAGGTAGGCGTGCGTGACCCCCAGGGCCGCCAGGTGCCCGGCCTGCGCCGCGACGTCGGCGAAGCCGAACTCCGGGCGGACCTGGAAGCGGTAGGTCGAGACGGGCGTCACCGGCGTGACGGGTGCCCCAGCGGTCACGCGACGACCCGCGGGCAGCGCAGGACCATGATGCTGCGGGCCTGCACGTCGAACTGGCTTCCGGCGTCGAGCTCGGTCGCAGCGACGACCGCCGCGGCGGCGTTGGCGGGCGCGTTGGCGACGGGTGCCGCGGCGACACCCGCGGTGCCGTCACCCTGGGTCGTGGCCTCGTCGGAGCCGGCCGTGTCGATCTCGAGGAACCACTCGGCGCCGTAGGCCTCCTCGGGCAGGGTGAAGCTGATGGTCTCGTGGTGGGCGTTGAAGACGACGAGGAAGGAGTCGTCGACGATCGTCTGGCCGCGGCGGTCGAGCTCGGGGATGGCATCGCCGTTGAGGAAGACCATCAGCGACCGGGCGAAGCCGTCGCTCCACGCAGCCTCGTCCATGTGCTTGCCGTTGGGCATGAACCACGCGACGTCACCGAGCGCGCTCTCGCCCCCGTGGTCGGCACTGCCGGCGAAGAACCGCCGGCGCTTGAAGACGGGGTGGTCGTGACGCATCCGCAGCACGCGCTGGGCGAAGGTGAGCAGCTCGGTGCCGCTCTCGTCGAGGTCCCAGTCGACCCAGGAGATCTCGTCGTCCTGGCAGTAGGCGTTGTTGTTGCCGCCCTGGGTGCGGCCGAGCTCGTCGCCGTGGGCGACCATCGGCACGCCCTGCGAGAGGGCGAGCGTCGTCCAGAAGTTGCGGGACTGCTGCAGCCGCAGGGCCGTGACGGCGGGGTCGTCGGTCGGGCCCTCGACGCCGCAGTTCCACGAGCCGTTGTTGTTGTCGCCGTCGTTGTTGTCCTCACCGTTGGCCTCGTTGTGCTTCTCGTTGTAGGACACGAGGTCGCGCAGGGTGAAGCCGTCGTGGGCGACGGTGAAGTTGATCGAGGCGATCGGCTTGCGGCCGGAGTGCTCGTAGAGGTCGGAGGACCCCGTGAAGCGGGAGGCGAACTCGCCCAGGGTGGCGGCCTCGCCGCGCCAGAAGTCGCGCACGGTGTCGCGGTACTTGCCGTTCCACTCGGTCCACAGCGGGGGGAAGTTGCCCACCTGGTAGCCACCGTCGCCGACGTCCCAGGGCTCGGCGATGAGCTTGACCTGGCTGACCACCGGGTCCTGCTGCACGAGGTCGAAGAAGGCCGACAGCTTGTCGACCTCGTGGAACTGCCGGGCGAGGGTGGCCGCGAGGTCGAAGCGGAAGCCGTCGACGTGCATCTCGGTCACCCAGTAGCGCAGCGAGTCCATGATCAGCTGGAGGACGTGCGGGTGCCGCATGAGCAGGGAGTTGCCGGTGCCGGTCGTGTCGTAGTAGTGCGCCTTGTCGTCCTCGACGAGGCGGTAGTACGCGTTGTTGTCGATGCCGCGGAAGGCCAGCGTCGGGCCGAGGTGGTTGCCCTCCGCGGTGTGGTTGTAGACGACATCGAGGATGACCTCGATGTTGGCCTCGTGCAGCGCCTTGACCATGCCCTTGAACTCGGTGACCTGCTGCCCCCGGGTGCCGTAGGCCGCGTAGTCGTTGTGGGGGGCGAAGAAGCCGATGGTGTTGTATCCCCAGTAGTTGCGCAGGCCCTTGTCGAGCAGCCCGAAGTCCTGGACGAACTGGTGCACCGGCATGAGCTCGATCGCCGTCACGCCGAGCGACTGGAGGTGCGCGATCGTCGCCGGGTGGGCGATGCCGGCATACGTGCCGCGGATGTCCTCGGGGATCTCGGGGTGCAGCTGCGTCAGGCCCTTGACGTGCGCCTCGTAGATCACGCTCTCGTGGTACTCGTGGCCCGGCTGGCGGTCCTGGCCCCAGTCGAAGAAGGGGTTGGTGACGACCGACATCAGGGTGTGACCGAGGCTGTCTGAGGTCTCGAGCTCGGAGTCGATGCCGGCGTCCTCGACCCCGAACTCGTAGGAGAACAGCGACTGGTCGCCGTCCATCTCGCCGTCGATCGCCTTGGCGTAGGGGTCGAGCAGCAGCTTGGCCGGGTTGCACCGGTGGCCGTTCTCGGGGTCGTAGGGGCCGTGCACCCGGAAGCCGTAGCGCTGGCCCGGCTGCAGACCGGGCACGAAGCCGTGCCAGACGAAGCCGTCGGTCTCGGGCAGCGCGACGCGGGTCTCCTCGCCCTCGTCGTCGACGAGGCAGAGCTCGACCAGGTCGGCGACCTCGGAGAACAGGGCGAAGTTCACGCCGGTGCCGTCGAAGGTGGCGCCGAGGGGATAGGCGATTCCGGGCCAGATCTGCATGGGTCCTCTTCGGTCGTGGGGGGGTGAGGGGGTCTGCGACGGCGGTGTCAGCGCCGCGCCAGACCGGACGACTCTGGCGCGGCCGTCAGTCATCCTAGGCGTGGCGCCGGTCACGCGTCACCACGGACGCCTCACCCCTACCCGGATCGCGGGTTCGTCTCACCCCCGTGCGGCAAGGGCGGCGAGCAGGGTGTCGGCCGCGGCATACGGGTCGGTCGTGCCGTCGACCAGCCGCTCGGCCAGGGTCACGAGACCCGAGCCGGACCGCAGGTCGCCGATGCGGGCCCGCAGGGCCCCGAGCGCTAGGGCCTCGACCTCGTCGGCCGCCCGCAGCACGCGACGACGGCGCAGCTCGCCCCCCTCCACCAGCCACGAGTGGTGGGTGTCGAGGGCGCCCAGCAGGTCGTCGACCCCCTCCGCCCGCGATGCGACGCACCGCACGACCGGCGGCCGCCACCGGCCGGGCTGGCCGGGCTCGCTCGGCTCGCGGTCGTCGCTGAGGGCGACCATGTGCCGCAGGTCGCGCACCGCCGCCGAGGCGCCCTCCCGGTCGGCCTTGTTGACGACGAAGACATCACCGATCTCGAGGATGCCCGCCTTGGCCGCCTGGATGCCGTCGCCCATGCCCGGCGCGAGCAGGACCACCGTGGTGTCGGCGAGGGCCGCGACCTGCACCTCCGACTGCCCCACCCCGACCGTCTCGACCAGCACGACGTCGCAGCCGGCGACGTCGAGCACCCGCAGGGCCTGGGGCGTCGACCGCGAGAGACCACCGAGGTGGCCGCGCGAGGCCATCGAGCGCAGGTAGACCCCCCGGTCGGTGGCGTGCTCCTCCATCCGGATGCGGTCGCCCAGCAGCGCCCCGCCAGAGAAGGGCGATGACGGGTCCACGGCCAGGACCCCGACCGTCTGCCCGCGGGCGCGCAGGGCCCGGACCAGGGCGTTGGTGGTGGTCGACTTGCCGACGCCCGGGGCACCGGTGAGCCCGACCACCCGCGCCCGACCCGTGTGGGGCGCCAGCGCGGCCATCACCTCACGCAGCACCGGGTGGTCGTCCTCGACGAGCGAGATCAGCCGGGCGACGGCCCGGGGGGAGCCCTCGCGGGCCGCGGAGACCAGAGCGGTCACGTCGACGGCGCGGGGCGCGCGGGCGGTCATGCTCGGGCCTGCCTAGGAGGGTCGGAGAAGCAGAGGTCGGGCCGGTGAGTGGGTGGCTGAGGTGGTGGTGGGAAGCGTAGCGGTGCACCCCGTCGCCGCCGTCAGGGGGACACAGCCCGACCTGCTGCAGCTCGAGCCCGACCTGTCAGCCGCGACGCCCTCCGGCGCCGGTGACCTGCCCGCCTTCCGCAGCCAGGCCCGTTTCCCCGTCGACCTGGCGCTCTCCGCCGACGGCTCTCGCGCCTCCGTCACCACCCAGGGCCAGGGGGTGGTGACGGTCAGCGGCCTGATGCCCTGACTGCCCTGACTGCTCTGAGGCCCTGCGGCTCAGGCGCTAGCGGGCACCCGCACGATGAGCGCGACACCCTGGCCTCCGCCACCACAGAGGGCGGCCGCTCCCGTGCCACCCCCGCGACGGCGCAGCTCCAGGGCGAGGTGGAGCACGACGCGAGCGCCCGACATGCCGATCGGGTGACCGACCGCGAGGGCCCCGCCGTTGACGTTGACCTTGTCGGCGTCGACGCCGAGCAGCTTGGTCGAGGCGAGCCCGACGGCGGCGAAGGCCTCGTTGATCTCGATGAGGTCGAGGTCCGCGGGCTCGATGCCCTCCCTCGCACAGGCCGCCTTGATCGCGTTCGCGGGCTGCGCCTGCAGCGTGGAGTCGGGGCCGGCGACGTTGCCGTGGGCGCCGATCTCGGCGAGCCAGGTGAGTCCGAGCTCCTGCGCCTTCGACTTCTTCATGACGACGACGGCCGCGGCGCCGTCGGAGATCTGCGAGGCCGAGCCCGCCGTGATGGTGCCGTCCTTCGCGAAGGCCGGACGCAGGCGTCCCAGCGTCTCGACGGTGGTGTCGGCGCGCACGCCCTCGTCGGCCTTGAACTCCAGCGGCTCGCCCTTGCGCTGCGGGACGGAGACGGCGACGACCTCGTCGTCGAAGAGCCCGTCCTTCCAGCCCTTGGCGGCGAGCTCGTGCGAGCGGGCGGCGAACGCGTCCTGCTCCGCACGGGAGAAGGCCAGGTCACCGGTGTTGGCCTGCTCGGTGAGCGCACCCATCGGCTGGTCGGTGAGGGAGTCCCACAGGCCGTCGGCCGCCATGTGGTCCTTCATCGTCACGTCGCCGTACTTGTGTCCCTCACGGGACTTCGGCAGCAGGTGGGGGGCGTTGGTCATCGACTCCTGGCCGCCGGCCACGACGACCTCGCACTCGCCCGCACGGATCAGCTGGTCGGCCAGCGCGATCGCGTCGAGGCCCGAGAGGCAGACCTTGTTGATCGTGAGGGCCGGCACCGTGAGCGGGATGCCGGCCTTGGTGGCGGCCTGGCGGGCCGGGATCTGCCCCGCACCGGCCTGGAGCACCTGGCCCATGATGACGTAGTCGACCTGGTCGGGGCTCACGCCCGACTTCTCGAGCGCGCCCTTGATGGCGAACCCGCCGAGGTCGGCCCCGGAGAACTCCTTGAGCGAGCCGAGCAGGCGGCCCATCCCGGTGCGCGCTCCCGCGACGATGACGGTCGGGTCGGTGGTCATGATGAGGGTGCCTCCACAGATCGACGTCCGCCGTGGTCGCCGGACTTTTCCGTCTCCGACTGTAACGGCGGCGTCGGCCTGCACCGGCCTCACGAGGTGGTGGCGCTGGCCACACGACACGCGGTACACCTGACTTATGGCAACCGGCACCGGCACCCGCGACGACCCCTGGCAGCTGACGACGGCACCCGGGTCGTCCGCCTACTCGATGTGGCGCGACGACGAGGCCGACCCGCCGACCCTGGTCTGCCAGGTCGGCTCGACCACCCTGCGGTATGCCGCGCGCGCCGTCGACGACCTCGCGGCCTGGCTGCGTGAGCAGGGCGACTGGGTCGACCTCGGAGCGGCCGACGAGACGAAGCCGGCAGCGCCGGGGTCGGTGGAGGCGTTCGGTCGGGCCGACGACAACCCGGTCGGTGGCTGGTACGGCCTGCGCAAGGGCTACCGAGGGCGCTTCGGGATGTACCTGCCGCCGCTCCTCGAGGCCCTGGGGCTGGCCGAGCTCACCCACGAGAAGCGAGGCAACCGAGTCAAGGCGTCATAGGGCGCTGTCGGACGGTCCTCCGATGTCGAGGTCCTGGGGCGTGGCTGCCTGCCTTCTGCGGATCAGCCGAATGGACACGTGTACGGCGCTCAGCACCACCTGAGGTGACACGTGCCTGTAGCCCGACCTACGCGCCAACCAGTTGACTTGAATCTTGAGGAACACCGTTGTTGTTCATCCGTGAGGGCGCACACGTGCTCGCTCGGGCGCCCCCTAGTCGGACCGATCGAGAGGTACTCACCGTGTCTCGTTCCGCACAGTTCTGCCGTTTGTCCATCGATCACCGGGAGGCCTGACGTGTCCGGCGCCGGTCCGGAGCTGAAGAAGGCCCTCAACCAGCGACAGCTGACGATGATCGCCATGGGCGGGGTGATCGGGGCGGGACTGTTCGTCGGGTCGGGCACGGTCATCCACGACACCGGCCCCGGCGCATTCCTCACGTACGCCATGTGCGGAGTGCTCATCATCCTGGTGATGCGGATGCTGGCCGAGATGGCCGTGGCCAATCCCTCCACCGGCTCGTTCGCCGACTACGCGCGCGAGGCCCTCGGCGACTGGGCCGGCTTCTCCGTCGGATGGTTGTACTGGTACTTCTGGGTCATCGTCGTCGGCTTCGAGGCGGTCGCGGGAGCGAAGGTCGCCAACTTCTGGCTGCCCAGCGTGCCCACGTGGGTACTGAGCCTCTTCCTCATGCTCCTCATGACCGGCACCAACCTCATCTCGGTCTCGTCGTTCGGTGAGTTCGAGTTCTGGTTTGCCGGAATCAAGGTCGGCGCCATCGTCGTGTTCCTCATCTGCGGCGCGCTGTTCGTCTTCGGGATCTGGCCCAATGCGAACCTCGACTTCAGCAACCTCACCTCGAGGGGCGGCTTCTTCCCCAACGGCGGGCTGGCGGTCACCGCAGGAGTCGTGACCGTCATCTTCTCGATGGTCGGCGCCGAGATCGCCACGATCGCCGCCGCCGAGTCCGACAACCCCGAGCGGGCCGTCTCCAAGGCCGCCAACTCGGTCATCACCCGCATCGCGATCTTCTTCGTCGGCTCGATCTTCCTGCTCTCGGTCATCCTGCCGTGGAACTCCAGCACCCTGCAGGCGTCACCGTACGTCGCGGCGTTCGCCGAGATGGGCATCCCGTACGCCGACCAGGTGATGAACGCCGTCGTCCTCACGGCCGTCCTCTCGTGCCTGAACTCCGGCCTCTACACCGCCTCCCGGATGCTCTTCGTCCTCGCCGCCCGTCGCGAGGCTCCGGCATCGATGGTGTCGGTCAGCTCGCGTGGAGTGCCGGTCATCGCCATCCTGGCCTCGTCGGTCGTCGGGTTCCTCGCGGTGATCATGGCGGCTATCTCGCCCACCACCGTGTTCTCCTTCCTGCTCAACTCCTCCGGTGCCGTCATCCTCTTCGTCTACCTGCTGATCGCCATCTCCCAGATCATCCTGCGCTACCGGGTCGACGAGTCGACGCTCAAGGTGAAGATGTGGTGGTTCCCCGCACTGTCGGTGATCACGGCCCTGAGCATCGTCCTCGTGCTGGTCCAGATGGGACTGACCGCCGACGTGCGGATCCAGCTGGTGCTGAGCCTCGCGTCATTCGCGGTGGTCATCATCTTGTTCTTCATCAACAAGGCCCGGATCGCCCGTCTACCCGAGCGGGTGACGCCGACCCAGACCGGTGAGGCCCATCGTGTGCTCGTCCTGGCCAACCAGACCCTGGAGGCCGACGAGCTGATGCGCGAGCTGACTCGGATCGACTCGTCCGGCAAGGCGACGTACTTCGTCTGTGTCCCGGCGAGCCCGGTGGAGACCGGTACCGCGTGGACCCACGGCGCGGTATCCGTTCGGGATGCGACGGCCGAGGCCGCGCGAGGCCGGTTGGACCGGACCCTCGCGGCGCTGACGGCGCACCGGCTCGACGCCTCCGGCGCTCTCGGCGACCTCCGGCCGCTGCGCGCTCTACAGACAGCGGTCGAGCAGTTCCACCCCGACCAGATCGTCATCGTGACGCTCCCCGCCTCGGACTCGGTGTGGCAGCGGTTCGAGGTCGTCGACCGCGCGGGTGAGCTCGGTGTGCCGGTGACCCACATCGAGGCCGCCTCCCTCGTGGCGCCGGTGTGATCCATGACTGTCGTCGTCGCCTACACGGCACAGGACAGCGCCAGGTCGGCCCTCGAGCTGGCCAGCGTGCTGTCGCGTTCCACGGGGGAGCCGCTGGTCGTCGCCGTCGTCGTGGCGACGCCCCACACCTCGGGCGGCGCGGACTTCGTCGACGGTGACTACCTCGGTCCGCTCACGGAGTGGGGGCAGTCCGTCCTCGAGGAGGCCAGGAGCAGTCTTGCGCCCGACATCGAGGCGACGTTCGAGGTGCGTCACGCTTCTTCCATCCCCGGCGGCTTGCTGGAGCTCGCCGCCGAGATCGACGCGTCCGCCATGGTGCTCGGCTCGTCGAGCAAGGGATCCCTCGGCCGGATCTCGCTCGGCAGCGTCACCAACCGGCTCGTGCACATGGCCTCGCTACCGGTGCTGCTCGCCCCACGCGGCTATCGCCCTGGACCGACCTCACGCATCCGGCGGGTCAACATCGGCTTCGGAGGACCGACGGGTGGGACGCACGTGGCCCTGGTGGGAGCGCGGCTGGCCAACCTCCTCGGTGCCGAACTGCGGGCGGTGTCGTTCGCGGTCCGCCCCCCCAAGAGGCTCTACGGGAGCGTCGAGGAGTCGGCCGACGACCTCGTCGTCGACAGGTGGGTGAGCCGCACGAGGGAAGGCCTCCTGGCCCAGGTGGGAGCCATGGACACCGGACTGGCTGACCGACTCGCCACCTCGCTCGTCGTGGGCGAGGGCGTCTCCTGGGGCAAGGCGATCTGGGATGTGGACTGGAGCGACGGAGACCTGCTCGTCGTCGGTCCGAGCTCGTCGGCCCCGGCCGCTCGACTCTTCCTCGGCTCGCGGGCCTCGAAGATCCTTCGGTCGGCGCCCGTTCCGGTCTTCATGGCGCCCGCCCCCCGCGCCGGCTGAATGCCCGCCGCACCACCCGAGGGCTCAGCTTCGCGGCGACGACGCGGGTAGCGAGGTCGACGTCGTTGACCTGCTCCCCGACATCAACAGGTGCCTGGCGCCTGACGTCTCTCCGATCGGGGTCGTGGCGGCTCAGCGGCCCACGAGGGCGCGCACGAAGAAGCTCAGGTTGGCGGGGCGCTCGGCCAGCCGCCGCACGAAGTACGGATACCAGGCGGAGCCGTACGGGATGTAGATGCGCACCCGGTAGCCCTCACGCGCGAGCTGTTCCTGGAGATCGCGACGGACGCCGTAGAGCATCTGGATCTCGAAGTCCCCCTTCCCCTTGCCCTCCCGCTGAGCGGCTGCCCGCACGTAGTCGATGAGGGCACTGTCGTGGGTGCCGAATGCCGGATCGCCGCCGTTCACCATGAGCCAGTCCGTGAAGAGCTTGAACTGGGCGTTCACGCCCCGCCTGTCACGCTCGGCGGCGTCGATCGGCTCGTCGTAGGCACCCTTGACGAGGCGCACTCGCGGCGTGATGTCGGCGAGGGCATGGAAGTCGCTCGAGGTGCGGCGCAACATCGCCTGCATGGCTACTCGAGTCGAGGGATTGCGTGCGACAGCGTGTCGGAAGAGGACCAGCGTGTCGGAGACCAGCGTGTGGTCCTCCATGTCGATCTCGACGGGGACTCCGAGCTCGCTGGAACGACTCAGGATCTGGTTCAGGTTGTCCTGGCAGGCCGCCCGATCGACGCTCTGGCCCAGCTGGGTGAGCTTGACGGAGATCTCCCCGTCCAAGCCACTCTCGGCGATCGCCTCGAGCGCGGCGAGGTACTCCGCGGTGGCCTCCGTCGCCCCGGCCGCATCGGTGACACCTTCGCCGACGAGGTCGAGCAGTGCGCTGATCCCGAGGGCCTGGAGGTCGATCGCTGCCGCCACCGCCTCCTGGAGCTGCTCCCCCGCGATGAACCGATGCGCGGGCTTGCTGAGGATCGGGTTCTGGGTGACCAGCCGCTCGAGCACGGAGCTCCCTGCGGCCCGCGACAACGCACGCGTCAGCACTCGCATCTCCCTGTTCGTCGACTGTGGAGCTTCCGCAGCTGCGAAGCACACTTCCTGGGGGCATCGCGCAGTCAATTCTTCGCGCGCACGCTCGCGGATCAGTCAACCCATCAGCGCCCCGACTTGACCACAGACACATGTCACCTCTTGAGGGGTGAAGAGTCATACACTTGCCTAGTCGTCGTGAAGTGTTCAGCGACACCCAGAGGCAGGTGGCCATGAGACCCGAGCTGCAAGAGATCGCCGACGAGGCGTCCCGAATTCTGCGCGGCGACGTCACGATCGAGGATCGCGACTTCAACCTCGTCGCCTTCGGCACCCAGCACCTGGACGTGGACGTGGTGCGTCAGTCCTCCATCCTCCAGCGCCGCTCAGCCCCCGAGGTCCGCGACTGGTTCGAGAGCTTCGGCATCACCACCAGCGCAGTGCCCGTGCGGACGCCGACTGACCCCGACCGGGTCGTTCGGTCCCGGCTGTGCCTGCCCATCCGGTGGCGGGGGGTCACCTACGGCTACATCTGGTCGCTCGACGAGGAGACGGACCGCGACGACCCCGACGACCCCGCCGTCGCCCGCGCGATGCAGCTGGCCGAGCACGCCGGCGCCTACCTTGCCCAGCTGTCGCGCCAGCACGAGGACAACGCCTCCGCGGTCATCGACGTCCTCTCATCCGACACGGATACCGTGGGCCTCGCGGCGATCCGGATCGCCGACCGGGGCTTGATCGCCCGACGCGTCCCGATGGTCGCCGTGGTCATCGGCGCCTGGGGTGCGCCGCTGCCCAGCGCAGTGTCACCCAACCTGCTCGCTCTGCCCCGGCACGTGCTGGCCGACACCGGGCCGGACAGTACGACCCTGCTGCTGCCGGCCCGTGACAGCGCCGGACGCGACGCGGCCCAGGACGTGGCTGCGCTGGTCCTGGACCTGTACGCAGGGGAGCTCCCCCCGGACTGGGGTGGTCAGCTGGTCGCCGGGATCGGCGATCCGCGGCCGGACATCGACCAGGCACGCGGCAGCTGGCTGGAGGCCCGGCTGGCGGCGCGCGTCGCGGCAGCCCAGGCCTCGACCCGACCGATCGCGCGCTGGGAGGACCTGGGGTTCTACCGGTTGCTCGCCGCCGCGCCAGACTCCGAGCTGGCAAACCTCCTGCTCGACCCACCGGTGCGGAGGCTGCTCGACCAGCCGGATCCCACCCTGGCCGACACCGTCCTTGCCTACCTGGATCGCGCGGGGAACGTCGCCCAGACCGCCGCAGACCTGCACATCCATCGGCAAACCCTCTACAACAGGCTCGCCAAGGCGGAGAAGCTGACCACCTTGGACCTCCAGGAGGGACGAGACCGGCTCCGGCTGCACATGGGCCTGCTGCTCGCCCCACTGGTGGCAGCGGACGACCGCCCTCCCGATGAGGACGTGGTCCACACCAGGACCACACCCACGGCTCGTGGGCCACGCTCTCGCTCGTGCGGCTAACCTCAGGCGCATGGCCGACTTCCCGCACCTCTTCACCGCCATCGACCACGTCGGGGTCGCCGTCCCCGACCTCGACCAGGCCATCGCGTTCTACCGCGACACCTACGGCATGCACCTCGTGCACGAGGAGGTCAACGAGGAGCAGGGCGTGCGTGAGGCGATGATGGCGGTCGGCGACTCCGGCTCGTGCGTGCAGCTGCTCGCGCCGCTGACCCCGGAGTCGACGATCGCGAAGTTCCTCGACCGCAGCGGCCCCGGCATCCAGCAGGTCGCCTATCGCGTGGAGGACGTCGAAGCGGCCTCGGCCGTCCTGCGCGGGCGCGGGTTGCGCCTGCTCTACGACACCGCACGACGCGGCACCTCCGGCAGCTCGGTCAACTTCATCCACCCCAAGGACGCCGGCGGCGTCCTCGTCGAGCTGGTGCAGCCGTCCCGGGCCGCCCACTAGCCCCCCCCAGCACGTCGCCTTGGTGCGCCAGTAGTGCCCGGATCAGTCCCCGCGGGGCCTGATCCGGGCACATCCGGAGCACGGAGTGGACGGATGGAGGGGTCAGGCGGGCTCGGCAGCCAGGTCGGCCTCGACGCCGTGGAGCTCGTCGTCCGCCTGCAGCGGGTCCACGTCGCCGCGGGTGTGCACCACGACGAACCAGGTCGCGGCCGCCACGACCACCCCGGCGAAGGCGAAGGGCAGCGAGGTGTAGGGAGCGGCGGGGATCGGGAAGACGTTGCGGTAGAGCACGTAGAGCATCCCCAGGGTGGCGATGGCGCCGACGACGTAGGCGGCGGTGGCCGGCTCGCTGCGACGCATCAGGAACAGGCCGAGACCAGCAGTGACCAGGATGTAGGCCACCATGTAGCCGTAGGTGCCGATGGTGCCGGCGAGGGCGAAGAGCAGGATCGGCTCCATCCCGAAGATCGTGGCGACGACCCCGAGCACCCCGAGCAGTCCAGCGAGGGTGAGGATCGCCACGTGCGGGGTGCGGTGGTCGACGTGGGTGCCACCGACCACGCGAGGCAGCAGACCCCGTGAGCCCATCGAGTGCAGCAGTCGGCTCGCCGCGTTCAGCGAGCCGGTGATGCAGGCGAAGAACGAGGCCACCGCGCCGAGGTCGACGACGTAGCCGAGGGCGTGGACACCGGCTCCGTCGGCGAGCGTGTTGAAGGGGGCCGCATCGACCGCCAGGGCCTCGCCGCTGCCCAGCCCGACGAGCTGGGCGTAGCCCGACAGCAGGTAGAGAAGGCCGACGATCACGACGCTGCCGATGACGGCCCGCGGGATGGTGCGCTGCGGGTTGCTGGCCTCGGTGCCCATGTTGGCGGCCGACTCGAAGCCGACGTAGCCGAGGATCGCGAGCACCATGCCGCCGGCGACGCCGCTTGCGCTCAGCTCGGGCGGCGACAGCGGAGCGGACGAGAACCCCGAGGTGGCGAGCACCGCGACGATGACCGCGAGGATGCACAGCACCGAGAGCACCTCGAGGACGACGCCGATGCGGGTCGAGATCTGCACACCGCGCACCATGGAGAAGGAGGCCAGCGCCATCGCGACGACCATGACGACCACGCTCACCCCGATGCTGGTCGCTCCCGGCACCTTGACCAGGTCGAGGAGCGGCTGCGTGTACAGCACCAGACCACCCAGGCTGGCCAGACCGATCATCACGTAGCCGAAGGCTAGGCAGATCGCCCCGACGAAGCCGGCGAACGGGCCCAGGGCCCGGTGGATGTAGGACAGCAGCGTGGTGCCCGTGCCCCTGCGCTTGGCGAACTGGGCGATGCACCAGCCGACCATCAGCAGGATGATCGTGGAGAAGACGTAGGAGTAGAGGAGCGAGCTGCCGGCGTTGAGCGCGACGAGCGCCGGCCCCGTGGCCATGACGGCGCTGGGAGCGATGCCGGCGACTGACTGGGAGAGCACCTCGAAGGGGCTCATGCTCGCTTTCGCGAGCCCGGTCGAAGGAGGGGCAGCGGTGGAGGTGGCCATGTGGAGTCCTTGTGTCTCAGGGGGGTTCGAGAGGGAGACGATCGATGACGCGGTCAGTGACCGCAGTGGCAGGACGCCGGGTCGCAGTGGCAGGCCACCGCTTCCGGTGCGACGTCGAGCATCGGGTTGCCGTCGAAGAAGCCGAAGGGCTTCAGGTGCATCGAGACCTTGGCGACGGGCATGACGGGCCAGTCCTCCGGTCGCACCACGTGGTGGGCGCCGATCGTGTACCAGAGCACCAGGTCGGCATCGACGAGCGGGCGGTCGCCCGCGGTGTACTTCTCGAGACCGTCGATGCCCGGGTTCTGCGCGACGTAGTCGCCGGCGGCATACCGCTGCATGGGGTCGTAGGGCGTGGCCCAGATCTGCTTCTCGGCGAAGCCGCCGCGGTTGGCCTGCTCGGACCCGGGCTGCCAGAGCGGCTGGGTCCAGGCGCCGGGCTCGATCTTGTAGGCCGGGCGGGTGCCCAGTGCGGTCGTGGTGTCGGCGCTGGCGACCAGCCAGGCCCGACCGGTGAGGGGACTCGGCAGGCGCTGCGCCTTGGCCTCGCTGTCGAGGTGGGTCTTGACGACCTTCCACGCGTTGCCGTGCGGGTTGGTCGGGCCCGCGGGCTCGGAGACCGAGTCGACCTCGAAGAGGTTGTTCCGGTCGCCGTCGACGCGCATGTCGAGCCGCACACTGAAGTAGTGCTCGTGGTTCGGCGCCATCAGACCCGGCGCCACCAGGGTGCCGAAGACCGGGTCCTCCCCCACCGGCAGCGCACCAGTGGAGAGCACCCCGGTGAGCTTGATCTCGAACTCGATCGAGCCGTCGAGGTAGAGGTTCCAGTAGAACCCGTACTCGTAGTTGCCCACGGTCGCGATGAAGGAGACGACGAGTCGGCGGTTGCGCCGCACCTCGACGCGCTCGGTGCGGAAGTCGGTGTGCTTCCAGCCGATCGAGGCATCCTCCTCGTGCATGCAGATGGCGTTGCCGATCGTCGTCGGCAGGCCGTCCTGGTCGTTGACGACGCCGTCGAAGTAGTGGATCTCGCCGAGGCAGTCGCAGCCGAGGGTGAGCGGGTTGGCCAGCCAGCCGAGTCCGTACTCGCCCTCGTCGAAGACGTTCTTGTTCCAGTGGGTCGGGCGCGGGTCGCCGTACGGCACATACATCTCGGCCAGCGAGGCGCGGTAGAGGACCGGACGCTCGGTGCCCTTGTCGACGTAGCGGATGTCGTTCAGCACCAGGCCTTCTCGAGGCGTGAAGCCGATGTGGAAGAGCCAGTTGGCCCACTCGACGCTGTGACCGTCGACGGTGAAGGAGGGACCCTGCTCCTGCGTGATGGCGATCGGCTTCATCGGCGCGCGGGTCTTCGTGAACGACGGCACGTTGTCGGCCGCCGTGAGCAGCTCGGGGAAGTAGTTGCCCGACTGCGGTGGCAGCGCCACCGCGCCGTGGTCGACGACGTCGATGACGGTCATGGTGTCGAGGTCGACGGTGACGACGAGGCCCTCGACCGGGCGGGCGTAGCCGTTGTCCTCGGCGCTGGTGCGCACGAAGGACAGAGGCCGGGCGAGGCGCCGCAGGGACGGGTCGTCCTCGGGCCCGGTGTAGCCCGAGGCCCAGGGGTCGATCATCGCCAGGGAGAAATCCTCGACGCCGCGCAGGCGCATGGCCGCCTGCCAGCGAAGGTCGGCGCGCACCGTCTCCTCGCAGGCCATGAACTCCTCGAACATCATCGGTGGCTGGACACCGTCGACCTGGCGCCAGCTGACGACCTCGCCGCGCGTGAGCGAGACGACGGTCTCGTAGGTCGTGCGCAGGGCGCGGTCGCGCAGCAGGCAGGCCGCCTGCCGGTCCCACGGCTCGCCCGGGGCCCAGGCGAGCACCTCGACCTTCGGCGGCTCAGCCGTCTCGACGTAGACGAAGCGCACCTCCGGGGTCCAGCGGTCGTGCGCCTTGACGAGGGCTCCGGCCCGCTCGACCTCGTCGGTCGTCAGCGGGTCGAGCGGGTGCAGGGTCGTCGCCGACCCGGTCATCGGTGACGGGTCGGGGCCGTCGTCGATGAGGACGGGGTTGTCGTCGAGCGTGGTCATGGTGCTCCTCCAGGTGGTGCGGGTGGCTTGGGGGGTTGAGGTCAGGGGGCGAGGGGCTGCAGCGACGACGCCGTCGTCGGAGCCAGCTCCTCCATCCGGGCTCCGAGGGCGAGGCCGCGCAGGTCGGGCAGCCGCACGAGGTACTCCTCCGCGACGAGCAGGGCGATGATCCGGTAGGCCGTCGCCGGCGCCATGCCGAGCTCGCTCGAGACCTGCTTGACCGTGACCCCCGGACCGAGCCGGGCCACCGCCGCCAGCACCGAGAGCGCGCTGCGCACGGCCTGGGGCTGCCTGCCGCCGAAGCGTCCCTCGTCGATCACGCGGCATCGCCCACCCGGTGCGGGCCGCGGTGGCTGGGGTGCAGGTCGCTGAGCACCGGCTCGTCGTAGAACCCGATCCGTGCGGTCAGGTCGGGGTCGCGACGGGTGCGGCGCCGGTGCCGTCCGAGCGAGACGGCGATCGCGAGCGTGACGACGAGCGGTGGGAGCAGGGTGGAGGGGGTGTCGCGCCCGGCGGGCAGCGTCACCCCGACCAGGAGGACTCCGAGGACGACCGCACCGAGGAGGCCGGCTGCGCCACGACCGGCCACGGGCTCGCCGAGACGGCGCAGGAAGACGGGCAGCGCGAGGCAGACGAGCACGTAGGCGACGACGTAGCCGACGGTGCTGACCGTGAGCAGCAGCGTGAAGGCTGCCCGGGCGTCGAGACCCCCGAGCACCAGGGCGACGGGCACGGCGACGACGGCTGCCATCGACGCGAGGATCGCGTTGTGCGGCGTGTGGCTGCGCGGGTGCGTCACGCCGAGGGGTGCCTCGTCCGAGCGCTCGCGGGCCATCGCGAAGAGCAGCCGGGCCAGCGCCGTGGCCGATCCGGCGGCGCAGGCGAATCCCGAGCAGGCGACGGCGACGTCGAGCACCGCCGCCGCCCAAGGCAGCTGCGCGGTGGTGGCGAGCTCGACCATCGGCTGGTCCTGCGCGCCGAGGTCCGATCCGAAGGCCAGCAGCTGGGCGAGCGCCGCCAGGAGGTAGAGCCCACTGACCACGGCCACGGTGCGACCGACCACCCGGGGGATCGTCACGAGCGGCCGTCGGGCCTCACCACCCAGGGCGGCGGCGCTCTCGAAGCCGATGAAGGATGCCAGCGCCAGACCGGCGCCGTGCAGCAGGCCGGTGAGGTCGCCCCCGGTGCCGCGCAGCATGTCCGCCAGCACCGTCCCGACGGGAGCCGTGGGGGTCGGGGAGCCACCGACCGGTGGCAGTCCGGTGCGGGCACCGGCCAGCAGGGTCACGAGGGCAGCCACGACGCCACCGACCACGAGCACGACCGCCACACCCTCGACCCCGAGGGCGACCCGCGACGAGGTCCCGATGCCGCGCACCAGGCAGGCGGTGAGGACCAGCCCGACCAGGACCACGGCCGTGACGGTGAGGGCACCACCCGGGTGCGGCGCCACCCGCCCGCTGCGGGCGCCGAGCGCCAGGAGGTACCACGCCGTCAGCACCGTGGTGGCCATGGAGAGCACCGCGTAGCCCACGGCGAGCGCCGACCCGGCGACGACCCCCGGGAGCGGCCCCAGCCCCTGCGCGACGTAGGTGTACAGCGAGCCGGGGGCGGCGAGCCGGGCCGAGAAGGCGCGCACGACGAGGGTGAGCAGCGCGACCGCGACGATCGCGACGCCGTACGCCCAGAGCGTGGCCCCACCGGCGGAGGCGGCGACGAGGGCGGGGGTGGAGGCGATGGCGGCCGTGGGTGCGGTGACCGAGACCGACTGGGCCAGCACCTCGACCTCGCCGAGCGAGCGGCGGCGCAACCCGGCCAGCGGCGAGACGGTGCGCACCGGGTGCCTCACGGGATGCCTCACAGCCGCGTCCGGGGATCGACGACGGCCACCAGGGACACAGGGGATGCGGCGACGCTCCGGGTGGGTGCGGGTCCGCGATGCCAGGCACCGGCCAGGAGCGACACCGCGACCGTCGCGAGCAGACCGGCCAGCGCAGCCGTCACGAGCGCTGCGACGCCCTCGTCGAGGATCACCACACCCGCCAGGGCGCTACCCATGAGCGGCGAGAGCGCTGCGAGCGCCACGAGCCCCGTGGCGGTGCCGCGAGGGGTGCCGGACCGCCGCAGCGCGGTGGCCAGGGCGAACCCCTCGGCGATCCGGTGCAGCCCGACCACGCCGGCGACCGTCAGGGCCGCGGCCTCCCCCAGACCGAGACCGATCCCCACGACGAGGCCCTCGGTAGCGCCGTGGGTGGCGAGTGCGGTGGCGGCAACCCGGCCGGTGGCGCCGGAGCAGCAGCCGACCGCCCGCCCGGCAGCCCCTCGACGGCCGAGCACGACCGCCCCGACGGCCGTCCCCGCGGCCATCGCGGCGACGACCAGCACAACCCCACCCGCGAGGTCGGAGGACCCACCGTCGTGCAGGGCGTCGGGCACCAGGTCGCCCACCACGACCGCTAGGAGCAGCGCCCCGGCGAACGAGGGGGCGAATCGGCCCGCGCCGGCACCGAGCCCGGCCGCGAGCACACCCACCGGGATAGCGGTGACCATCAGCAGGAGCAGCATGACCACACCGTAGGAACGCCGTCTGCGTCCTCGTGTGATGCGCAGGTAAACACTGGGGCACCCCAAGCGGGAATGCCGTCGAAACACCAGCAAACGGACAGTTGTCCGGACGGTCCTGTCCTCGGTCGCCACCCACTCCTATGATCGGGCTGTGTCGCTGGCGCGCCGTGATCTCCTCGTGGCCCTGGGCGGGACCGCTGCCGGCACCATCGCCGGCCTCGGCTCCGACCGGGCGGTGGAGGCTGCCCGGGACCGGGTCCCCCTCCCCTTCTACGGCTCTGCCGTCTCTGCGGTGCGCCCCGACCAGTCACGCCCGAGCACGACCCACGGGGCCGTGGTGTGGTCCGGACCCCGCGGCGGAGCCGGTCGACGGCTCGCCCTGACCTTCGACGACGGACCCGATCCGGCGTGGACCCCCCGGGTGCTGGCGGCGCTCGCCCGGCACGACGCGGTCGCCACCTTCTTCGTGCGCGGTGACCACCTGACCGCTCACCCGCAGGTCCACGCCGGCTCGGTCTCGGCCGGGCACGAGCTGGGCAACCACAGCTGGGACCACCCCGACCTCGGCCGCCTCACCCTCTCCGAGGTCGCCGACCAGCTGGCCCGCACCGGCGCGGCGATCGAGCACCTGACCGGCCGTCGCCCCACCCTGGTGCGCCCCCCCTACGGCCATCTCGCCGGCAGTACCGTGCTGGCCGCCGCCGAGGCCGGTCTGACCACCGTCCTGTGGAGCACGCAGGCGCACGAGGACCGCTTCACCGCCCACCCCGAGGGGGTGGTCGGTGACATCCGGGCCGGCGTCGCCCCGGGCGACATCCTGCTGGCCCACGACAGCGGGTCCGCCGACCGGGTGATCACCATCGACCACCTCGACGAGATCCTCGGCGGCCTGCTCGACGACGGCTACGCGCTGGTGACGGTCTCGCAGCTGCTGGCCCCACCAGCTGCGACGACCGGTTCCTGAGCGTCCCGGCGCGTCCCGGAGCGTCCCGGGGGCCGTCGGGATCCCCCCGTGAGCCACGTCACCGGTGACGGGAGTCTCAGGTGCTCGGGCCGTTGTTGACTCGTCAGTAGGTTCGTCGACAAGCAGCCGGAGCCCCGGCCGACGATCGACTGCCGCCCCGACGTGGAGGAGACAACCGACCATGGACCACATCCGCGACGCCATCATGTCCGGCGACCGCACCCCGGAGGCCTTCAGTGCGCTGACGGTTCCCGAGACCTACCGGGGCGTCACCGTCCACAAGGACGAGGCCCGGATGTTCGAGGGCATGACCACGCGCGACAAGGACCCGCGCACGTCCCTGCACCTCGACGAGGTGCCCGTGCCGGAGCTCGCACCCGGGGAGGCGCTCGTCGCGGTGATGGCCAGCGCCATCAACTACAACACCGTGTGGACCTCGATCTTCGAGCCGGTCTCGACCTTCGGGTTCCTCGAGCGCTACGGCCGCATGTCGCCCGACGCCAAGCGGCACGACCTCCCCTACCACGTCGTCGGCTCCGACCTCGCCGGCGTCGTGCTGCGCACGGGGCCGGGCGTCCACCTGTGGAAGCCGGGCCAGGAGGTCGTCGCCCACTGCCTCTCGGTCGAGCTGGAGAGCGCTGACGGCCACAACGACACGATGATGGACCCCGAGCAGCGCATCTGGGGCTTCGAGACCAACTTCGGCGGGCTCGCCGAGCTGGCCGTCGTCAAGACCAACCAGCTGATGCCGAAGCCCGCGCACCTGACCTGGGAGGAGGCGGCCTCTCCGGGCCTCGTCAACAGCACGGCGTACCGGCAGCTGGTCTCGCGCAACGGCGCGGGGATGAAGCTCGGCGACACCGTGCTCATCTGGGGCGCCAGCGGCGGACTGGGCTCCTACGCGACCCAGATGGCGCTGGCCGGCGGAGCCACCCCCGTCTGCGTCGTCTCGTCGCCCGAGAAGGCCGAGATCTGCCGCCGGATGGGCGCCGAGCTGGTCATCGACCGCAGTGCGAAGACCGGTGAGGGCTATGCGTTCTGGAAGGACGAGACCACCCAGGACCCGAAGGAGTGGAAGCGCTTCGGGTCGAGGATCCGCGAGCTCACCGGCGGCAAGGACATCGACATCGTCTTCGAGCACCCCGGTCGCGAGACCTTCGGGGCGAGCGTCTACGTCACCCGCAAGGGCGGCACCATCTCGACGTGCGCCTCGACCTCGGGCTACATGCACGAGTACGACAACCGCTACCTCTGGATGAGCCTCAAGCGCATCATCGGGTCGCACTTCGCCAACTACCGCGAGGCGTGGGAGGCCAACGACCTGATCAAGCGCGGGCTCATCCACCCGACCCTCAGCCGCAGCTACCGGATGGAGGACGTCGGCCAGGCCGCCTACGACGTGCAGCACAACCTCCACCAGGGCAAGGTCGGCGTGCTCACCCTCGCCCCCGAGGAGGGGCTGGGCGTCACGGACCCGGCCAAGCGCGAGTCCCTGCTGCCGCAGATCAACCGCTTCCGCAACGTCTGAGGCCCGCCGCGACACCTCCCGAGCGATCAGGTGAGCGTCGGCTAGGTTGGGACGGTGTCCGAGCAGCCCCCTCGCCCCGCGGGCGCGACGGACGACGAGGACCCCCCATCGGTGGCCCCGTCGGCCGACGTCGGCCCCGCAGAGACCTCATCACCGACCGTCGAGCCCGACACCGCTGACTCGGAACCCACCTCCGACGAGCAGACCTCGCCCTCGCCCCGGCGGGGTGAGCGCCGCAGATTCGGGGAGGCTGGTCACCCGCTCAACCACCAGTCCCCGTTCTACGTCGGCTTCGTCGGCGCCATCGGGGTGCTCGTGGCCTACGAGCTGCTCCGGGTCGTCGCCTCGCTCGGCACGGTCTTCACCCTCATCGCGGTCGCCTTCTTCCTCACGCTCTCGCTCAACCCGCTCGTCGAGGTGCTCGTGCGGCGCGGTGTGCGGCGCGGGCTCGGCGTGAGTGCGGTCTTCGCCCTCGTCGTGCTCGTCTTCGGGCTGATCGGGCTCCTGGTGGTCCCTCCGGTCAGCCAGCAGGCCACCGAGCTGGTGGCCCGCGCGCCCACGTTGGTCAACGACGTGCTCAACACGCAGTGGGTGCGCGACCTCGACCGCAACTACCAGGTCCTCAGCCGGCTGCAGACCGAGTTCAACGCCCGCATGACCGACAGCAGCTTCCTCACCCAGGTCGCCGGCGGTCTGCTGGGGGCGGGGCAGGTCGTCGCCTCGGGGATCTTCTCGTCGCTGACCGTGCTCGTGCTCACCCTCTACTTCCTGGCCAGCCTGCCGGCGTTGAAGCAGGCGGCGTATGCCGTCGTACCGGCCAGCCGGCGGCCGCGGGTGATCTCGCTGTCCGAGGAGATCATGCGGCGCGTCGGCTCCTACGCCATCAGCCAGGTCGCCGTGGCCGCCTTCAACGCCTTCTGCTCCTTCATCATGATGTCGCTCGTCCACATCCCGTATGCCGCGGTGCTGGCCGTCGGGGTCGGCGTGCTCGGGCTGGTGCCGATGATCGGCGCCAGCCTGGGCGCGAGCCTCGTCGCCTTCGTGGCGCTCTTCGACGACCCGACCAAGGCGGTCATCGCGCTCGCCTACTTCGTGGTCTACCAGCAGCTGGAGAACTATTTGCTGGCTCCGCGGATCATGCAGCGCACCGTGTCGGTGCCCGGCGCCGTGACCGTCGTGTCGGCCCTCGCCGGTGGCGCCCTGCTCGGGATGGTGGGTGCGCTCATCGCCATCCCGACGGCGGCCGGGCTGCTGCTGCTCTACGACGAGGTCCTCGTCCCGCGTCAGCGCCGCCACTGACCTCGTCGGGCTAGCCTGCAGGCGTGCGCTTCCTCAACGACCTGCAGCCCGGGCTCGACCTGACCTACGACGACGTCTTCATGGTGCCGAGCCGCTCCGGCGTCACGTCGCGGATGGACGTCGACCTCTCGTGCGACGACGGCACCGGCAACACCATCCCGATCGTGGTCGCCAACATGACGGCGATCGCGGGGCGTCGGATGGCCGAGACCGTCGCCCGCCGTGGTGGGCTGGTCGTCATCCCCCAGGACATCCCGACCGATGTCGTGCACGACGTCGTCTCCGACGTGAAGTCGAAGCACCTGCTGCACGACACCCCGATCACCCTCTCCCCCACCGAGACCGTCGGCGCCGCGATGTCGTTGCTGCCCAAGCGTTCGCACGGTGCAGCCGTCGTCGTCGGTGACGACGGCCGACCGGTCGGCGTGGTCACCCTGGCCGACCTGCAGGGCGTCGACCGCTTCACCCAGGTGCGCGAGGTCATGTCGCGGGACGTCGTCACGGTCGCCGCCGACGTCACGCCCGAGGCCGCGTTCGCCACCCTCGGCGCGGCCCGCCACCGCCTCGCCCCGGCCGTCGACCCCGACGGCCGACTCGTCGGGCTGCTCACCCGCACGGGCGCGCTGAGGGCCACGCTCTACCGCCCCAACACCGATGCCGGAGGTCATCTGCGCGTGGCCGCGGCCGTCGGCATCAACGGCGACGTCGCCGGCCGCGCCAAGGCCCTGGTCGCCGCCGGTGTCGACGTCGTCGTCGTCGACACCGCCCACGGGCACCAGGAGAAGATGCTCGAGGCGCTCGCCGCCGTGCGCGCCCTCGACCTCGGTGTCCCCCTCTGCGCGGGCAACGTCGTCTCGGCCGGTGGCGTGCGCGACCTCGTGGCGGCGGGTGCCGACATCGTCAAGGTCGGCGTCGGGCCCGGTGCCATGTGCACCACCCGCATGATGACCGGGGTCGGTCGCCCGCAGTTCTCGGCCGTGCTCGAGTGCTCGAGGGCAGCGGCCGAGCTCGGTCGCCACGTGTGGGCCGACGGCGGGGTCAAGCACCCGCGCGACGTCGCCCTGGCGCTGGCCGCGGGGGCCTCCAACGTCATGGTCGGGTCCTGGTTCGCCGGCACCCACGAGTCACCCGGTGACCTCGTCGTCGGCCAGGACGGGCGCGCCTACAAGGAGTCGTTCGGGATGGCGTCGTCGCGGGCCGTGCGCCACCGCACCGCCGCCGACTCGTCCTACGACCGGGCCCGCAAGGCCCTCTTCGAGGAGGGCATCTCCAGCGCCCGGATGTATGTCGATCCGCAGCGGCCGGGCGTCGAGGACCTGCTCGACTTGATCATCGCGGGCGTGCGCTCGGCCTTCACCTACGCGGGCGCCGCCACGATCGCGCAGTTCCACGAGCGGGCCGTGGTGGGGCTGCAGAGCACCGCCGGCTTTGCCGAGGGGACAGCTCGTCACACGAGCTGGTGAGGCCCGGCAGGAGCGCAGGGTCGGTGCTCAGCGCGCTGTCGGGCTCGGCTCGTGCTCCTGGTCGGCGGCCGGCCACGTCGTCGCCAGGGGCGAGGCGGCGGGGTTGACCCGGGCCACGATCTCGTCGAGCACCCGACGCACGGAGGGCCCCCCCACCCACAGGTGCTTTGCGCCGTCGACCCCGACGACCTCCGCCTGCGGCACGGCGGCGAACCGCTCGCGCGCCTGCGGGGGCTGAAGGTAGTCGTCGTGCTCTGGCACCAGTGCGACCAGCGGCTTGCCGCTGTCGGCCCACGCGGCGAGGTGCTCCGGGCCGCTGTAGCGCAGCGGCGGGCTGAGCAGGATCGCTCCCTCGACCGACGGGTCGAGGCCGTACATCAGGGTCAGGTCCGTGCCGAAGGACCAGCCGACGAGCCAGCGGTGCGGCAGCTCCGGGCCCTCGTGGAACTCGGCCAGCTCGATGGCCGCGGCGACGTCGTACTGCTCGCTGACCCCCTCACCGAAGGTGCCCTGCGAGGTGCCCCGCGGCGACGTGACCCCGCGCAGGTTGAAGCGCAGCACGGCGAGGTCGGCGAGGGCCGGCAGCCGGTAGGCCGCCTTCTTGAAGACGTGGCTGTCCATGAAGCCCCCGTGGGTGGGCAGCGGGTGGAGGGTCAGCAGGGTCGCGACCGGGTCGCGGTGCAGCGGCAGGGCCAGCTCGCCCACCAGCGTCAGGCCGTCGGCCGTGTGCAGCTGCACCGGCTCGCGTCGGGCTGGCAGGATCGAGCTGGCCCGGATCTCGTCGGCGCGGGTGCTGCTGCGGGGGGGACTCACCCCGGCAGGCTACCGATCGCCGCCGCGGGGCATGGCTACCGGTAGGCGTTGCCGCTGGGCCGGGCGTCGCGGCGCTGCCAGCACCCCGAGTGCCAGTGGCGCCGGTCCCCCACCCCGCCGACCCCGTCGGCCGGCCAGGCCACCACGTGCGGCACCCCGACGGGCACGTCCTGCTGGCAGCCGGGGCAGAGGTAGGGGCGCGTCGCGCTCGCGCCGGTGACCTGGCGCACGGTCCAGTAGCCCCCGGCATACCGCTGCGTGGACGTGACCCCGCCGAGCCTCGCGGCGTCCAGCGGGCTGTCGTCTTTGCGGCGTCGGTTAGCCCTAGGCACGATTTCTCCTTATTTATCCCACCAATCTGGGAAAACCTTGGTAAGTATCTGTCCAAACCATGGACATCCGGTCCCCGCCCTGCATAGTCTCGCGCCAGCCCACGGGCACCGGGCCCGGGTCTCGTGAGGAGCCTCCATCGTGCACGTCTTGTCTCGTGGTGCCGTCATCGGTGCCGCCGTTCTCTCCGTGGCCGGAGCCGGGCTCATGCCCGTGGCCGCCACGGCAGCATCCCGGTCCGGCCCCTCGGGGCTGCGCGCCACCGCTATCGCGCCGACCTCGACCATCAGTGCCCCCAAGTCGGCGTCCGGCAAGGTCGCCCAGAGCGACCCCGCCGTGCTCAAGCGCACCGACGCGGCCCTGGTCAGCGTCATGGTCAAGCTCGACGTCGACGGCCTCGCGGGCTACCGCGGCGGTCTGGCCGGGCTCGCGGCCACCAGCCCCAGCGTGACGGGCAAGGCTCTCGCCGGTGGACGCTCCTCCGCCGAGAAGGCCTACCTCGCCCACGCCGCGAGCGTCGACGCCACCTTCCGTCGGGCGCTGGCCCGCAGCGTGCCCGGTGCCCGCGCGGGCACCACGCTCACGACGGTCTACGGCGGGCTGTCGGTCCGCCTGCCGGCCAACCAGGCCGCCGCGCTGCTGCGCCTGCCCGGCGTCGTCGCGGTGCAGGCCGACACCCTCAACAAGACCAACGCCGTCGTCGAGAGCCCGCAGTTCATCGGCGCGCCGGCGGTCTGGAAGAGGATCGGCGGCCGTGACCTCGCGGGCAAGGGCGTCATCTTCGCCGACCTCGACACCGGCATCTGGCCGGAGCACCCGATGCTCGCCGACAACCCCGCCCTGGGCACCCCGCCGGGGGCCCCGAGCGGGAAGGCGCGAGAGTGCGACTTCGGCGACAACCCGCTGACCCCCGCCGCGGACGTCTTCACCTGCAACCACAAGGTGATCGGCGGGTCGTCGAAGATGGCGACCTACAACGCCGTCGTGGGGGGTGAGGTCTACCCCGACACCGCCCGTGACAGCGGCGGGCACGGCACCCACACCACGACGACCGCCGCCGGTGGCTACGTCAGCAGCGCCCTCGACCTCGGCGTCGACCGCGGCCCGATCAGCGGTGTCGCGCCCGGCGCCTGGGTGCTGGAGTACAAGGTCTGCGGCGTCCAGGGCTGCTTCTCGTCCGACTCGGTCGCCGCCGTGCAGCAGGCCGTCCTCGACGGTGCCTCGGTCATCAACTACTCCATCTCGGGCGGGTCCAACCCGTTCGCCGACGCTGTCGAGCTCGCCTTCCGCGACGCCTACGCGGCCGGCGTCTTCGTCGCCGCCTCGGCGGGTAACAGCGGCCCCGCCGCCGGCAGCACCGACCACCGCAGCCCGTGGGTGACCACGGTGGCCGCCTCGACGCAGACCCGCGAGTACGCCTCGACCCTCACGGTCAGGGGCGGCGGCTCCACGGCGACCTTCGAGGGGTCGACCCTCACCGCGGGTGTCACCGCGGCGACCCCGATCATCAGGGCCGAGGACATCCCCGGCTACGGCAAGCTCTGCAGCACCGAGCTGCCCGCGGGTGCCGCCGACGGCAAGGTCGTGGCCTGCCAGCGCGGTGTCATCGGCCGGGTGCAGAAGGGCTTCAACGTCAAGGCCGGTGGCGCGGTCGGCATGATCCTCTACAACCTGCCGCTCGCCGACACCGAGACCGACAACCACTTCCTGCCCACGGTTCACCTCGCTGACGGCACCGCCTTCCTCGCCTTCCTGGCCGCCCACCCGGTCGCCACGGCCTCCTGGGGTGCCGGTGAGAAGCGCGCCGGCCAGGGCGACGTCATGGCCGCCTTCTCCTCACGTGGCCCGGGCGGGCAGTTCCTCAAGCCCGACATCACCGCCCCCGGCGTGCAGATCCTGGCCGGCAACACCCCCACCCCCGACGAGGTCCCCAGCGGCCCGGCCGGGCAGTTCTACCAGGCCATCGCCGGCACCTCGATGTCGGCGCCGCACATCGCGGGCTCGGCCATCCTGCTCAAGGGTCTGCACAACGCGTGGAGCCCCGGGGCGATCAAGTCGGCGATGATGACCACCGCCGCCGTCGACGTCGTCAAGGAAGACCTCGTCACCCCCGCCGACCCGTTCGACTACGGTGCCGGCCGGGTGGCCCTCGCCAAGGCCGGTGACGCGCCCATCGTCTTCGACGAGAGCGCCGACAACATGGCGGCCACGGGGCCGAGCCCGCTCACCGCCCCCGAGCTCAACCTGCCGTCGATCAACCTGCCGACGATGCCGGGCACCGTCACCGTGCACCGCACGGCGACCAACCTGTCGGGCAAGGCGTACGCCTACACCGTCAAGACCAACGTCCCGGGTGGGTCGTCCATCTCGGTCAGGCCGTCGTCCGGCAAGATCGGCATCGGCAAGTCACAGACGTTCGCCATCACCGTGAGCTCCTCGGCCCCGGCCGGGCAGTACTTCGGTGGTCTGCGCTGGTCCTCCCCCGGCAACGTCGACGTGCACGTGCCGGTGGCCTTCGAGAAGAAGCAGAGCGGCATCACCCTGAGCCAGTCCTGCTCACCGGCCTACCTCGAGCGGGGCACCAACACCACGTGCACCGTCTCGGCCGAGAACGTCTCGTCCGGCCCGGCCGACGTCACTGCGACGACCACCACCGACGGCGGCCTCAAGGTGCTCTCCGGTGAGGGCGTGCGGGTGGTCAACGGCTCGAAGGCCAGGACCGGCAAGGTCACCCTGGCCGGCGTGTCCGACGCGAAGCCGGCCATCGCCGGCTCGACCGACACCCCCGGTGGTGGCTTCCTCGACCTGGCCGGCTTCGGGATCCCCCCGGTGGCCGTGGGCGACGAGACCAACACCAACTTCTCGGTGCCGTCCTACCTCTTCGGAGGCAGGGCCTACACCCGGATCGGGGTGACCTCCAACGGCTACGCGCTGGCGGGAGGGTCCGACAGCCAGGCCGACATCGACTACGCGGCCCAGACGTTGCCCGACCCCACCCGACCGAACGGCCTGCTCGCGCCCTACTGGACCGACCTCAACGGCACGGGCAAGGCCGGGGTCCGGGTGGCCACCCTCTCGGACAGCACCACGGGCCAGAGCTGGCTCGTGGTGCAGTGGGACGTCGCGCTCTACGGCGCGTCGACCCCGGCCGGTGACCGCTCGTTCCAGCTATGGGTCACCCAGGGCTCGACCGAGGCGTCGTTCTTCGAGTATGCCGACGGCACCGACGGTGCCGCCGCCACCGACCCCCTGACGGTGGGCGCCGAGAACCCCTCCGGCACCTTCGGCGCGCAGGTCGAGGGCGTCCCGTCCGGCAGCTACGTCGTGACCTCGACCCCCGGCACCAAGGGAGACTCCCTGACCTACTCGCTGACGCTGAACGGCGTCACGGCTGGTCGGCACTTCCTGACGACCGACCTCGTCTCCGACGTCGTGCTCGGCACCACGCGGACGTCGACCAGGGTGGTGGTCACCCCCTGACCCCCGGGGGTTGACGCGAGGAAGGGGCGGGACCCGGTGGGTCCCGCCCCTTCCGTGAGCCGTGGTCAGGCGTAGGTGCGGAACCCTCGCCCGGTCTTGCGACCGAGGTAGCCGGCGGTCACCAGGTGCTCGAGCAGCGGCGCCGGTGCGAACCCGGGCTCACGGAACTCGAGGTACAGCTCGCGCTGGATGGCGAGCGACACGTCGAGGCCCACGACGTCGAGCAGCTCGAAGGGCCCCATCGGGTATCCGCACCCCGTCTTCATCGCCGTGTCGATGTCGTCGGCCTCGGCGTAGTGCGCCTCGAGCATCCGCACGGCGTCGTTGAGGTAGGGGAAGAGCAGGGCGTTGACGATGAAGCCGGAGCGGTCGCCGCACCGCACGGGGTGCTTGCCGAGCCGTGAGGTGAGGTCGACCACCGTGGCGGTGACCTCCGCGGCGGTCGACACCGTCGAGACGACCTCGACGAGCTTCATGACCGCGGCCGGGTTGAAGAAGTGCATGCCGATCACGTCCTGCGGCCGCGAGGTGACCACCGCGCACTCGATGACGGGCAGCGACGACGTGGTGGTCGCGAGGATCGCGCCCGGCTTGCAGACCTTGTCGAGGGTGCGGAAGAGGTCCTGCTTGGCCCCCAGCTCCTCCACGATCGCCTCGACGACGAGGTCGACGTCGGCGAGGTCGTCATGGGTCGTCGTGCCGACGACGCGCGAGACGACCTCGTCGGCCGCCTCCTGCGTCATCTTGCCGCGGGTCACGGCCTTGCCCAGGCTCTTGCCGAGGGCCGTCAGCACGCCGGCGACCTTCTCGGGCGAGCGGGCCACGAAGGTGACCGGGAAACCACCCTTGGCGAAAACCTCGATGATGCCGGCCGCCATCGTGCCCGAGCCGATCACGCCGACCGTGGCGATGCCGCGCAGCGCGACGCCGTCGGTGGACGAGGACGCCGTGGCGGCGTCCGCGACGACCGTTGAGGAGCCGGGCTCTGCATACGTGTAGAAGCCGCGGCCGCTCTTGCGGCCCTTGAGGCCGGCGCTGACCATCTGCTTGATGACCGGGCTCGGCGCGTGCAGCCGGTCGCGACCCTGCTTGTACATCGTGTCGAGGATCTCGTAGGCCGTGTCGAGCCCGATGAGGTCCATCAGCGCGAGCGGGCCCATGGGCAGGCCGCAGCCGAAGCGCATCGCCGCGTCGATGTCCTCGCGGGAGGCGTAGCGGGTCTCGAACATCGACACGGCGTGGTTGAGGTAGCCGAAGAGCAGCGCATTGGCGATGAACCCGGCCTTGTCGCCGACGACGACGGGTTGCTTGCCCAGCCGCTCGGCGAGGGCCTTGACGTCCTCGAAGACCGAGTCCTCGGTGATGACCGTGCGCACGACCTCGACGAACTGCTGCACCGGGGCCGGGTTGAAGAAGTGCATGCCCACGACGCGCTTGGGGTTGGAGGTCGCGACCGCGATCTCGGTGACGGGCAGGGACGAGGTGTTGGTGGCGATCACCGCATCGTCGCCGACGATCGCGTCGACCCGCGCGAGGATCTCCTTCTTGAGCTCGAGGCTCTCGGGCACCGCCTCGACGACGAGCTGGCAGCCGGCCAGGTCCGCGAAGTCGGAGGTGTAGGTCACCCTCGAGTGCAGCGCCTCGGAGTCGTCCGCAGAGAGCTTGCCGCGCTCGACGGCGCGGCCGGTCGAGTGCTCGAGCACCCCCCGTCCCCGACCGAGGGCCACGTCATCGACCTCGACGGCGATGACGTCGATCCCGTTGCGGGCGAACACTTCGACGATGCCGGCTCCCATGGTCCCGAGACCGATGACGCCGACTTTGGTGAACTCACGAGCCATGTCGGCGAGTGTGTCAGGGCCCGGTCGCCCCCGGGGGCGGGTCCGGGGGCGACGGTCGTCACACCGCCCGGAGCCGCAGGGTGGGTGTGACCCACCTCGCACGGGTAGATTGCCGGTCGTGAGACTCGTCGTGGCCCGCTGCTCCGTCGACTACGAGGGGCGGCTGCAGGCCCACCTGCCCCTCGCCACCCGGCTGCTGGTCGTGAAGGCCGACGGGTCGGTGCTGGTGCACAGCGACGGTGGCTCCTACAAGCCGCTCAACTGGATGTCACCGCCGTGCGTGATGGCCGAGGTGGCGCCCGAGGAGAGCGAGGCGGCCGATGGCGTGAGCGCGGTGTGGGTCGTCGCCCACCAGAAGTCGGAGGACCGGCTCCGGGTGCGGATCCACGAGGTGCTCCACGACAGCGCGCACGACCTCGGGGTCGACCCCGGGCTCGTCAAGGACGGGGTAGAGGCGCACCTGCAGCGGCTGCTGGCGGAGCACATCCACACCCTCGGAGAGGGCTGGTCGCTGGTGCGGCGCGAGTACATGACCGCGATCGGACCGGTCGACATCCTCGCCCGCAGCGGGAGCCGGGCCCACGTCGCCGTGGAGATCAAGCGGCGCGGCGACATCGACGGCGTCGAGCAGCTGACCCGCTACCTCGAGCTGATGAACCGCGACCCCCACCTCGCGCCCGTCACCGGCGTCTTCGCCGCGCAGGAGATCAAGCCGCAGGCTCGGGTGCTGGCCCAGGACCGCGGCATCCGGTGCGTCGTGCTCGACTACGACGCGCTGCGAGGGATCGACGACACGGAGTCACGGCTGTTCTGACCCGCCCTCGTGCTGCGCGCGCGAGGGGCGTGGTGGGATGGGCGCATGACGCAGGAGACCCGACGCTGATGGCCGCCCCCGTGTCGCAGTGGGGTGACGGTGAGCGCGTCGCCGTGCTCGTCCACGGGTTGACGGGTGACCCGGGTATCTGGTTGCGCGTCGGGCCGGCCCTGGCCGAGCGCGGCTTCCGGGTCGTGGCGGTGACGCTGCCGGGGCACGGCGGCACGGGGGCTGCCTCCGGATGGAGCGCCGAGGTGCTGGCGCAGGCCGTGCTCGACCAGGCCCCCGCGGCACCCGACCTCGCGATCGGCCACTCGCTCGGCGGCTACACGCTCAGCGTGGCCCTCGACCGGCTGGCGCCGCGCGTCGTGGTCTACGAGGACCCCGTGCTCGACCTGACGGCCGCCGCGCCCGCCCTGCTCGGCTACCGGGCGCAGAAGCAGTGGACTGCGGCCGATGTCGCAGCGGCCTACCCGCTGTGGCCACAGGGCGCGTGGGACGCGAAGCTGGTGGCCCTGGCAGGGTGGGACCCCGAGATCGTGGAGGTGCTCGGTGACCCGACGGCCTTCCCCGAGGCACCCGTGCGGCAGGCTGGAGCGGGTGGCGAGGTCTCGTCGACCTTCGTCCTGGCCTCTCCCAGCGCCCTCGTGCCACCTGCGGTCGTCGAGCGGCTGCGCGACCTGGGGCACGAGGTCGTCCCGGTCGACGGGGCCGGGCACAGCGTCCACCACGACCGCTTCGAGGGGTTCATGGCGGCGGTCGACGACGCGCTCGCGGCGGGCCGGCCGTAGACCCGTGTCCGTCGCCGTCGCCGCCCCCAACGCCCTCGCCGTGCAGGCCGGGCTCGATGTGATCGGCTCCGGCGGGAGCGCGGTCGACGCGGCGGTGGCCGCCATGGTGGTGGCGATGTCGACCGAGCCGGGGATCGTCAGCCCCCTCGGTGGCGCCTTCGTCACCGTGTGGCCGGCCGGCACCGATCCCGAGGTGGTCGACGGCAATGTCGAGATGCCCGGTCGGGGGCAGCCGCGCGACCGCTTCGGGGGCGGGCTCCACGAGATCACCACCACCTACGGCGGCGGCCTGACGCTGTATGCCGGGCCCGGCTCGGTCGCCACCCCGGGCGCCTTCGCCGGGCTCGGCCTGGCCCACGAGCGGCACGGCCGGATGCCCTGGAGCGAGGTGCTCTCCCCCGCGGTCGAGGTCCTGCGGCGGGGCTACCGACTCGGGGCGGCTGCGGCGAGCTATCTCGCCCTCACGGGAGACAGCGTCTTCGCCTGGGACCCCGAGACCGCCGCCCTGCTGCTGCGAGAGGGCCTTCCGCCCCCGACCGACTCTCTGGTCGACGACCGGGCCCTGGCCCGCACCCTGGCCCACCTCGCGTCCGCCGGGTGGCGCGACCTCTACCGCGGCGACCTCGCGGCCACCGTCGGAGCGGACCTCGACGCCCGGGGCGGGCTGCTCACCCGGGCCGACCTCGAGGCCTACGAGCCGCGGGTGCGGGCCGCGCTCCGCCTCGACGTCGGGCCGTGGTCCCTCGCCACCAACGCCCCTCCCAGCATCGGCGGTCCGGTGCTGGCCGTGATGCTGCGCGAGCTGTCCCGCACGGGATGGTCGCTCGACGAGGTCATCCGCATCCAGCGGGTCGTCCTCGGGCACCGGCTGCGGGTGCACGACTACTCGACCGACCTCGAGTCCGACGGCCACGACCTGCTCGCTCGGGTCGAGCGGCACGGTCTGGCGAGCCTGCCGACGAGCGGCTCGACGGCCCACGTCTCGGTCGTCGACGGCGCGGGCAACGCCTGCGCCGTCACCGGGTCCGCCGGATACGGGTCGGGGCTGACCGTGACGGGCACCGGGCTGATGACCAACAACTGCCTGGGGGAGCCCGAGCTCAACCGTCTGGGTCTGCACGCGCTCGCCCCCGGCACCCGTCTGGCGTCGAACATGGCACCGACCACGGGTCGGGGAGCCGACGGCGAGGTGCTGGCCATCGGCTCCCCCGGCGCCGACCGCATCACGACCGCGCTGATGCAGGTGCTGGGTCGGCACTGCTTCGCCGGTGTGCCCCTGCTCGAGGCGATCGAGTCACCCCGCCTGCACGTGTCGTTCCAGGGGGAGGAGCTGACGCCCCGCCTGCAGGTCGAGGACGATGCCGAGCTGGCGGCGGCCGTGGAGCGGTCGGGTCTGCCCGTCGACACCCACGGGCCCCGCTCGATGTACTTCGGCGGAGTGGGTGCGGCCCACCGGCTGGCCGACGGCTCACTGGCCGCGGCCGGCGACGTCCGTCGGGAGTCGGCGACGGGCATCGCCTGATCAGCAGCGCCCCGAGGTCGAGACCGGCTCCAGCATCGGCACGGGCTCGCTGGGCAGGCCACGTGCCTCGCGGATCAGCCGCACGAACTGGGCCATGATCTCGTTGAGCCCGAAGTCCTTCGGGGTGAAGACGGCTGCCACGCCGGCTGCCTTGAGGGCCGTCGCGTCGGACTCCGGGATGATGCCCCCGACGATGACCGGCACGTCGTCGAGCCCCGCTGCCTTCAGCCCCGCGAGCACGTCGGGCACGAGCGCCATGTGCGAGCCAGAGAGGATCGACAGCCCGACGAGGTGCACGTCCTCCGCCACGGCGGCCGACACGATCTGCTCGGGCGTGAGCCGGATGCCCTGGTAGATCACCTCGAAGCCCGCGTCCCGCGCACGCACCGCCACCTGCTCGGCGCCGTTGGAGTGCCCGTCGAGCCCCGGCTTGCCCACGAGCACCCGCAGTCGCTCACCGAGCTCGTCAGCGGTGTGCCGCACGGCCTCGCGGACGGCCGCCAGGCCGTCCCCGCTGCTGATGCCCACCGATCCCGAGACTCCAGTGGGCGCGCGGTACTCACCGAACTGGTCGCGCAGGGCCTGGGCCCACTCGCCCGTCGTGAGCCCGGCGCGGGCGCACTCGAGGGTCGCCTCCATGAGGTTGGTCCCCGACGCGGCGTCCGCGCGCAGCCGCACCACCGACTGCTCGGTCCGCTCGCGGCGCACCGGGTCGGCGTCACGCGCGTCACGCCAGGCCCGCACGGCGGTGACGGCCGCCGACTCGACGTCGGCGTCGACGCTCTGGATCGCCGTGTCCAGGTCGGCGGTCAGCGGGTTGACCTCGGTGGTGGTGAACCTGTTGAGCCCGACGACGACGTCCTCACCCGTCTCGATGCGGTGGCGACGGGCCGAGTGCGACGAGACGAGGGCCGACTTCATGTAGCCCGACTCGACCGCGGCGACGGCGCCGCCCATCTCCTGCACACGCGCCATCTCGGCCCTTGCCCCGTCGACGAGGGCCGCGACCTTCTGCTCGACCACCAGCGACCCCGCGAACAGGTCGTCGTACTCGAGCAGGTCGGACTCGAAGGCGAGCACCTGCTGCAGCCGCAGCGACCACTGCTGGTCCCACGGGCGCGGCAGGCCGAGGGCCTCGTTCCACGCCGGGAGCTGCACCGCCCGGGCCCGGGCGTCCTTCGAGAGCGTGACCGCCAACATCTCGAGCACGATCCGCTGCACGTTGTTCTCGGGCTGGGCCTCGGTGAGACCGAGGGAGTTGACCTGCACGCCGTAGCGGAAGCGTCGCTGTTTCTGGTCCTGCACGCCGTAGCGCTCGAGCGTCAGCTCGTCCCACAGCTGCACGAAGGCCCGCATCTTGCACATCTCCTCGACGAAGCGGACCCCCGCGTTGACGAAGAAGGAGATGCGCGCCACGACCTCGCCGAACTCCTGCACCGGCACCTGACCCGAGTCACGCACGGCGTCGAGCACCGCGATCGCCGTCGAGAGCGAGTAGGCCAGCTCCTGCACCGGGGTGGCCCCGGCCTCCTGCAGGTGGTAGCTGCAGATGTTGATGGGGTTCCACGTCGGGATCTCGCGCACCGTGTGGGCGATCATGTCGGTGATCAGCCGCAGCGAGGGCTCGGGCGGGAAGGCGTAGGTCCCCCGCGAGAGGTATTCCTTGATGATGTCGTTCTGGGTCGTGCCCGCGAGGGCGTGCACCCAGGCCTCGGGGTCCTCCCCCGCTGCCTGCGCCTGCTCCTCCGCCGTGACCTGGTAGAGCGCCAGCATCCACATCGCGACCGCGTTGATGGTCATCGAGGTGTTCATGTCCTTGAGCGGGATGTCGGCGAAGAGCCGACGCATGTCGCCGATGTGGCTGATCGGCACCCCGACCTTTCCCACCTCACCCCGGGCCAGCGCGTGGTCGGGGTCGTAGCCGGTCTGGGTCGGCAGGTCGAAGGCGACCGACAGCCCGGTCTGGCCCTTGGCGAGGTTGCGCCGGTAGAGGGCGTTGCTGGCCGCGGCACTGGAGTGCCCCGCATACGTGCGCATCACCCACGGGCGGTCACGGGGGGGCCGGAACGTCTCGGCGGCTTCAGTCTCGGGCATGGCCCGACGCTACCGGCGCGTGCTGCGCCGCAGCGGTCGATCAGGCGGTGAGAGCCGCCACACCCGCTGGGCCCGACGCCTCGTCGCATCCGGAGAGGCGTGCCGAGGAGGCACGCCAGCCGCGCGGCAGCACCCGAACGGCGCGCAGCAGCCGCTCCGAGCGAGGGGTGGCCTCCATGACGACCAGCCGTCGCCCGCAGCGCAGGGCGAGCTGGTGGGCCTCGACCAGCAGGCCGACCGCGGCGGCGTCCCCCAGCTCGACCTCGGACAGGTCGAGCTGCACCGGACCGTTGCCGGTGGCGACCACGCGCAGCAGGGTCGTGCGCACATCGGCCAGGCAACCGGCGTGCAGGCGACCGCCGAGCTGGACGAGGTCGTGCCCCTCAGCGGTCACGGCGACCCCGAGCGTCGCCGTGACCTGCCGAGGTGGAGCGTCGCCCTGCGCCACGAGCGTGTCCTGCATGCGTGAACCCCTGTCGCGTGGTGTGGGACGCCACGACGGCGACTGCCGTCGTCACTGTCTAGGACGCCGACACCACCCGAAAGGTTGCGTCCTCCGGTCAGGTGCCTCGTAGCACCCACATCGTGGCCCATGACATTCGCCTCACGGGGGTGTCAAACGCCACTGTTGCTCAATCGTGTCTGAATCACCCACGGACGGAGATACCCCATCGTCGCGGACAGCTTCGCGAGGGCGCCCGAGCGGAGCCCGGGCGCCGGTGAGAGGGTTGGGCCCATGGTCAACCTGACGAGGATCTACACCCGCACCGGCGACGACGGCACGACGTCGCTCGGCGACTTCAGCCGGACGTCCAAGAACGACCCCCGGCTGCACGCCTACGCCGACGTCAACGAGGCGAATGCCCAGATCGGGGTGGCCGTGGCGGTGGGTGGCCTCGCCGACGACGTGGCCGCGACCCTGCACCGGGTGCAGAACGAGCTCTTCGACGTCGGCGCTGACCTCTGCACCCCACTGCAGGCGACCTACGAGTACCCTCCGCTGCGCGTGCTGCAGCCCTGGGTCGACGACCTCGAGCGCGACTGCGACACCTATCTGGAGCGGGTGGAGAAGCTGCGCTCCTTCATCCTGCCCGGCGGGTCGGCCGGCTCGGCCCACCTGCACGTCGCCACGACCGTCGTCCGACGGGCCGAGCGCTCCACCTGGGCCGCGGTCGCCGCCCACGGCACCACCCCCGGCGAGGGCAAGGGCGTCGGCGGGATCAACCCGCTCGCGGCGACCTACCTCAACCGGCTCTCAGACCTGCTGTTCATCCTGTCGAGGGTGGCCAACCTCGGACACGGAGGCGACGTCCTGTGGCAGCCCGGCGGCGGACGCGTCGCCGCACCGGCTGGTCGCGACCACGCGGTCGACGACGAGGCACCACGCGCCGACGACTGAGCGGTAGGCCGGGCTCAGGCGACGTCGGCCCGGGAGCCCGGTGGGGCGGCCTCGAGCCAGGACCGCAGCGCGGTGTAGTGCTCGGGCAGCAGCGCCAGCTCGAACGTCGCGTCCCCGTCGTGGCACTGCACCCCCACGGCGTCCGGGAGCAGGTCCAGGCGTTCGTGACCGCCCAGCACCGTCGGGGCGTCGAGGTCGACCCCGTTGCGGTCCCACCCGTCCACGGGACGGGTGGTCACCCCGAGCAGGGGAAACCACTCGAGCTGCTCGCTGCCGAGGCGCAGGAGCCCGAGCCGCCAGCGAGAGGCGCTGGGGGGACGCATCCCACACAGCGTGAGGATGCTGTCGCGCGCCAGGACCCTGCGCCGCACGAAGACCCCGGCGAGAGCGAGGCACACGAGCACCACGAGCACACCGACCAGCACCTCGACACTGAGAAGTGCGGTCGCCATGAGTGGGTTCAGACCCTCGCCTCGGGCGCCTCGACCGTGTCGGCGACGATGGTCACGCGGTTGTGCTCGACGGAGAGGAAACCGCTGTCGACGGTGACGACCTGGTCGCCACCCTCACCCTGGATGGTGACGTCACCGGAGACCAGCACCCCCAGCAACGGCTGGTGCCCCGGCATGATGCCGAGCTCGCCCTCACTGGTGCGCGCGCGCACCAGCTTTGCCTCGCCCGACCACACCTTGCGGTCGGCGGCGACAAGATCCACCTGAAGCTGACTCACGACGTCCTCCGGTTCGTATCACTGCGCGCGACCCCGGGGCCGCGTGGGGATGAGTCTATCGGTCGATCGGCTGACGTTGACACCGACGACCTCGCGTGGCCACGCATGGCCACGGGTGGCCGGGCCGGGCCACCGTCAGTCACAGGTGAGTCACGCCTGGGCACACAGGGGCAAGCAGGGCACAGCCGAGGTGCTGCCACGAGGCCGGGCCCGTGTGGGCCCGGCCTCGTGCGGTGCCGACGTGCGGTGATGAGATCAGGTCAGAGGTTCTTCTGGATCTCGGACCACTGACGCTCGACGTCGTCGAGGCCACCACACATGAAGAAGGCCTGCTCGGCGACGTGGTCGTACTCGCCGTCGGCGATCTTGGTGAAGCCCTCGATCGAGTCGGCCAACGACACGGTCGACCCCTCGATGCCGGTGAACTGCTTGGCGACGTAGGTGTTCTGCGACAGGAAGCGCTGGATGCGACGCGCGCGGTTGACGAGGATCTTGTCCTCCTCGGACAGCTCGTCGATACCGAGGATCGCGATGATGTCCTGCAGCTCCTTGTTGCGCTGGAGGATCTGCTTGACCCGCACGGCCGTGTTGTAGTGGTCGGCGGCGATGTAGCGGGGGTCGAGGATCCGGCTCGTCGAGCTGAGCGGGTCCACGGCCGGGTAGATGCCGAGCGAGGCGATGTCACGCGAGAGCTCGGTGGTGGCGTCGAGGTGCGCGAAGGTGGTCGCCGGGGCCGGGTCGGTGTAGTCGTCAGCCGGCACGTAGATCGCCTGCATCGAGGTGATCGAGTGACCCCGCGTCGAGGTGATGCGCTCCTGGAGGGTGCCCATCTCGTCGGCGAGAGTCGGCTGGTAGCCGACGGCAGACGGCATCCGGCCCAGGAGGGTGGAGACCTCGGACCCGGCCTGGGTGAAGCGGAAGATGTTGTCGATGAAGAGCAGCACGTCCTGGTTCTGCACGTCGCGGAAGTACTCCGCCATCGTCAGCGCCGAGAGGGCCACGCGCAGACGGGTGCCCGGCGGCTCGTCCATCTGGCCGAACACGAGGGCGGTCTGCCCGAGGACGCCGGCCTCCTCCATCTCGACCATGAGGTCATTGCCCTCACGGGTGCGCTCGCCGACACCGGCGAAGACGGAGACGCCTCCGTGGTCGCGGGCGACCCGGGCGATCATCTCCTGGATGAGCACGGTCTTGCCGACCCCGGCCCCACCGAAGAGGCCGATCTTGCCACCGAGGACGTACGGCGTCATGAGGTCGATGACCTTGATGCCCGTCTCGAACATCTGGGTCTTGGGCTCGAGCTGGTCGAACGGCGGCGCGCTGCGGTGGATGCCCCACCGCTCCTTGACGTCGAGCGTCTCGCCCGGCTCGAGGTTGAGGCACGCACCGGTCGTGTTGAAGACGCGCCCGAGGGTGACGTCACCGACCGGGACCATGATCGGGCCGCCGGTGTCCTGCACGGCCGAGCCGCGCACGATGCCGTCGGTCGGCTGCAGCGAGATGGCGCGCACCATGTTGTCGCCGATGTGCTGGGCGACCTCGAGGTTGACGTTGTGGCTCTCACCGAGCAGCTCGACCTGGGTCGTGAGCAGGTTGTACTGCTCCGGCATCCCGTCGACCGGGAACTCGATGTCGACGACCGGCCCGATGATGCGGGAGATGCGGCCGACCGCGCCGGCAGAACCCGACGCGCCTGCGGCGTGGTCAGTGACAGTGGCAGTCATGGTGACTCTTTCCTTCGTGGTTCTGGGCTGTCTGGTCGAGCTGGTGGGTCGTGCTGATCGTGCTGGTGCACGGGGTCATGCAGGTCACGCGGAGGCCAGGGCATCCGCGCCGCCGACGATCTCGCTGATCTCCTGCGTGATCTCGGCCTGACGCGCCTGGTTGGCCAGCCGCGTGTAGTTCTTGATGAGCGCGTCCGCGTTGTCGGTCGCCGACTTCATCGCCCGCTGCTGGGCGGCCATCTGCGACGCGGCCGAGGCCAGCAGGCAGGTCCAGATCCGCGAGATGACGTACTTCGGCAGGAGGGCGTCCAGCACCTCCTGGGCACTGGGCTCGAAGTTGTAGAGCGGCAGCACGTCGTCCGCGGCCGGCACGTCGTCGGCGTCGACCACCTCGAGGGGCACGAGGCGGATGACCCGCGGCTCCTGGGTGACCATGTTGACGAAGCGGGTGTAGACGACGTGGACCTCGTCGAGGCCGCCCTCCTCATAGGGCTTGAGGAAGTCGTCGACCAGGCGCTGGCCGATCTCCTTGGCCACCTCGTAGGTCGGGGCGTCGGAGAACCCGTCCCAGGCCGCCGCCCACTCACGCCGACGAAACTTGTAGAAGGACGCCGCGCGCCGACCACAGAGGTAGGAGACGACCTCCTTGCCCTCGTCCTGCAGGCGCTTGACGAGGGACTCGCTCTCACGCAGCACCGACGAGTTGTAGGCCCCCGACAGACCGCGGTCACCCGAGATGATGACGATGCCGGCCCGGCGGACGTGCTCGCGCTCGGTGGTGAGCGGGTGGTCCTCGTGCGAGTAGGTGGCGAGCGCCGACAGCGCCCGCGTCAGCGCAGCGGTGTAGGGCGTCGCAGCCTCGGACCGCTGGCGCGCCTTGATCACGCGCGACGCAGCAATCAGCTCCATCGCCCGCGTGATCTTCTTCGTCGCCTGGATCGACCGGACGCGCTGGCGGTAGACCCTCATCTGGCCTGCCATCCCTGCCGCCTCTCTCCGTACTGGTTGGTCTCTACGTGGGTGGGGCCGACCTTGGTCGACCGGCCCCGAAGACCCGACCACGCGGGCCTTCGGGGGGAAGCGGGGGGCGGAGCCCCCCGCTGCTAGCGCTTCTGGCGGACGATCTGCTCCTGGTCGATGTCCTCGTCGCCGAGCGACGTGGCCTCGGCCTCGTGACCGACATCGGTCCTGCGGTCGTCGAGCGGGGGCTCGCCCCCGAACTGCTTCTTGAACTCCGTGACGGCACCCTCGAGGGCCGAGCGGGTGTCGTCATCGAACTTCTTGGTCTCACGGATGCCGTCGAGCACGCCCTTGTGCTGGCGACGCAGGTAGTCGAGGAAGTCGAGCTCGAAGCGCCGCACGTCCTCGACCTTGATCGAGTCGAGCTGCCCGGTCGTGCCGGCCCAGATCGAGACGACCTGCTCCTCGATGGGGTACGGGTTGCTCTGGCTCTGCTTGAGCAGCTCGACCAGCCGCGCACCGCGGGCCAGCTGGGCCCGGGAGGCCGGGTCGAGGTCGGACGCGAACATCGCGAAGGCCTCGAGGGCGCGGAACTGGGCCAGGTCGAGCTTCAGGCGCCCGGAGACGTCCTTCATGGCCTTGATCTGGGCCGCACCACCGACACGGGAGACCGAGACACCCACGTCGATCGCCGGGCGGACGTTGGCGTTGAACAGGTCGGCCTGGAGGTAGATCTGGCCGTCGGTGATCGAGATGACGTTGGTCGGGATGTAGGCCGAGACGTCGCCACCCTTGGTCTCGATGATCGGCAGGCCGGTCATCGAGCCGTGGCCCAGGTCGTCGCTGAGCTTGGCGCAACGCTCGAGCAGCCGCGAGTGCAGGTAGAACACGTCACCCGGGTAGGCCTCGCGGCCCGGCGGGCGGCGCAGCAGCAGCGACACGGCTCGGTAGGCCTCGGCCTGCTTGCTCAGGTCGTCGAAGACGATGAGGACGTGCTTGCCCTCGTACATCCAGTGCTGACCGATGGCCGAGCCGGTGTAGGGCGCGAGGTACTTGAATCCGGCCGAGTCCGACGCGGGGGCGGCGACGATGGTGGTGTACTCCATCGCTCCGGCCTCCTCGAGGGTGCCCTTGACCGAGGCGATGGTGGAACCCTTCTGGCCGATGCCGACGTAGATGCAGCGCACCTGCTGGTCGGGGTCACCGGTCTCCCAGTTGCGCTTCTGGTTGATGATCGTGTCGACCGCGACCGTGGTCTTGCCGGTCTGGCGGTCGCCGATGATCAGCTGGCGCTGGCCACGGCCGATCGGGGTCATGGCATCGACCGCCTTGAGGCCGGTCTGCATCGGCTCGTGGACCGACTTGCGCTGGACCACCGAGGGCGCCTGCACCTCGAGGGGACGACGGGCCGAGGCCTCGATCTCGCCGAGGCCGTCGATGGGCTGCCCCAGGGGGTTGACCACGCGACCGAGGAACTTGTCGCCGACGGGGACCGAGAGGACCTCGCCGGTGCGCTTGACCTCCTGGCCCTCCTCGATGCCGCTGTACTCACCGAGGACGACGACACCGATCTCGTGCACGTCGAGGTTGAGCGCGAGGCCGAGGGTGCCGTCCGAGAACTGGAGCAGCTCGTTGGTCATCGCCGAGGGCAGGCCCTCGACGTGCGCGATGCCGTCACCGGCGTCGGTCACCCGACCGACCTCTTCGCGCGCGGCTGCGCCGGGCTCGTAGGTCTGGACGAAGTTGTCCAGGGCGTCGCGGATCTCCTCCGGACGGATCGAGAGCTCCGTCATCGTGTCTTCTCCTTCTGGGACCGGTGTCCCGGTTCGGCGGTACGGGCCGAAGCATGGGTGGTGCGCGTCTGTCGGGATGCGTCGTGCGGTGGTCGAGCAGGTGGTGCGGGTCGAGCGGGGTCGTGCACGGTGCGCACGGGTCGGGGGTCAGACCCCCAGGTGGCGCCGGGCCTCGTCGAGGCGACGCAGGATGGTGCCGTCGACGACCTCGTCGCCGACCTGCACGCGGATGCCGCCCACGACCCGGGGGTCGAGCACGACGTTGAGGTGCACGGTCTTGCCGTAGTGCGCGGTGAGCACCGCGACCAGACGGGCCCGCTGCGACTCGTCGAGGGCGATCGCCGCCGTGACCGTTGCTGCGAGCTGCTGACGCCTGCTCTCGGCCACGGCCTGGAAGCCCTCCATGACCGTGTCGAAGCGCCGGCCGCGGGGGGCCAGCACCGCCTGGCGGGCCAGACGCATCGTCTCCGGTGCGGCCCGACCGGCGAGCAACGACTCGACGACCTGCGCCTTCGGGCCGACCTGCGCCCGACGGTCGGTCATCGCGTCACGCAGCCCGGGGTTGCCGGCGACGATCCGCTCGAAGCGGAAGAGCTCGTCCTCGACCCGGTCGGCCCGCCCCTCCTGCTCGGCGCCGGCGATGACGGCGCTCACCGCGAGCTGCTCGCCCACGTCAGTCAGGTCGCGGTCCTGCGACCACCGCTGCTCGACGAGGCTGCGCAGCACCTGCAACGAGGCGTCACCGACCTTGCCCCCGAAGAGGCGGTCGACGAGGGCGACCTTGGCCGACCCCTCGCGCGACGGGTCACCGAGGGCCCGTCGCAGGCTCGCGCTGCCGTCGAGGGCCCCGACGATGGCGAAGAGGTCGTCGGCCAGCGAGACCGTGTCGGCCCCGCCGTCGATCACCCCGTCGAAGGTCTCCGTGGCGGAGACCAGCGCAGCGCGCGAGGATCCCTGCATCAGGAGTCGACCTTCTCGGGCTTGATCTCGCCGGCCTCGAGCTCGCCGAGGAAGCGCTCGACGATGCCCTTCTGGCGGACCTCGTCCTGCAGCGACTCACCGACGATGCGGCTGGCCAGGTCGGTCGACAGGCGCCCGACTTCTTGACGCAGCTGCACGACGGCGGACTGACGCTCGGCGTCGATCTGCTTCGAGGCGTTCTCGGTGATGCGGGTGGCCTCGGCCTGCGCCTTCTCGCGCAGCTCGGCCACGATCGCGGCACCCTGGGCCTTCGCGTCCTCGCGGATGCGGGAGGCCTCCTCACGGGCGTCTCTCAGCTGGGCGTTGTACTGCTCGAGGGCAGCCTGGGCCTGGGCCTGGGCCTCCTCCGCCTTGCTGATGCCGCCTTCGATGGCGGCGGTGCGCTCGGCGAAGATCTCCTCGAGCCGAGGAACGACCTTCTTGGCCACGACCCAGTAGAGGATCGCGAAGGTGACCAGAGCGAAGATCAGCTCGACCGGGTGCGGGATGATCGGGTACGCGGACGCCCAGAAACCACCGTCTGCGCCGCTGTCGGCAGCCGGGATGCTGAGTGCGAACATCAGGTGCTCCTCACGAGCTCGTGTTGGGGTGTCTCAGGAGCGGTGGTCAGGCCTTGAAGACGAAGGCAAGCGCGATACCGAAGATCGCGAGGGCCTCGGTGATGGCCATGCCCAGGAAGGCGATTGGCTGGAGCATGCCGCGGGCCTCGGGCTGACGCGCGACGCCGTTGATGTAGGCCGCGAAGATCAGGCCAACACCGATACCGGGGCCGATGGCAGAGAGGCCGTAGCCAAGGATGGCAATGTTGCCGGTCATGATGTCAGTTCCATTTCCTTGAGGGGTGTCCCGGAGGCGAGTGCCACGGGGGTGCGCTTGGAGTGTTGTGAGCCGTGACTTCGCGTCCGTCAGGACGCAAAGTCACGGAACCGACCCGTCAGTGCTCGTCGGCGACGGCTCCGGCGATGTACAGGGCGGCGAGGAGGGTGAAGACGTAGGCCTGGAGGAACTCGACCAGGAGCTCGAAGAGGGTCATGACGAACCCGAAGATCCACGTCACGCCACCGGCCACCGGAAGGATGCCACCGCTGGTCAGCATGTAGTAGCCGCCGGTGATGAACAAGATGATGAGGATGTGACCGGCGAACATGTTGCCGAACAGTCGCAGAGCCAGGGTCACGGGCCGGGTGAACAGGTCGGTGATGAGCTCGAGGAAGAAGATGATCGGGACGATCCAGCTGGGTAGGCCCGCGGGGACCAGCGACTTGAAGTAGCCGATGAAGCCGTGCTTCTTCATCCCGATCGCGTGGAAGACGATCCAGACGATGAGGGCAAGCATGATCGGGAACGCGATACGGCCCATGGTGGGAAACTGGAACGGCGGCAGGACTCCGAAGAGGTTGTTCACCAGGATGAGCATGAACATGGTGAACAGCAGCGGTACGAAGCGCAGGAAGTCCCTGCTGCCGATCAGGTCGCGGGCCACGCCGTTGCGGACCATGCCGTAGAGCGCCTCGGTCGCCATCTGGCCCCGGCCGGGGACGACCGCCTTCTTCTTCGTCGTAGCCAGGAGCAGCCACGAGATCAGACCGACCGAGATGAGTGCGAGGAAGCAGGCCCGGGTGATGGCGAAGCTGCCCTCACCGATCAGCGGCTGGAAGAAGTCCGCGGTGCCGGGCGCCACGTACTCCGAGCGGACGGCAGCGACGATGCTCACAGAAAACTCCTTCGGGTGCGAAAGACACAGCAGTGGTCGCAGGTGGGGGGCGGTGCCAGGTTGGCGGTCAGGGGCCGGTCAGCCCCCGGGACCGGGTCAGCCTCGTGACGCGCCAGGTTCAGTGGGTACCGTACCGGAACCAGATCAGGTACAACGACAACCCCATCCCGGCGATGATGCCCACGGGCAGCATCCACGTCACGCCGAGCCAGTGGTCGAGGCCCCAACCGATCCCCCCGTAGAGCAGCGCCCCGCTGAAGAGGTAGGCAATCGCCCGGACGCCCGCCTCGTTGTCGCGATGGTAGGCCCGACGGTCGGCTTCGGCCCTCTCCTCGGCGGCCGCCCGGTCGGCCGGGTCCGGCGACGACGGTGACGTGGGTGGCACAGGCATGACGCCCTCGATTCTTGCTCATTGGTCCACGTCCTGCGTGCCGCTCGGAGCCTCTTGAGCAGGGTCGAAGACCAGGATGCGCAGCTTCGTGTAGGCCCGGAGCTCGAAGGCGATCCACACCAGCGCACAGACCGTGATCGTGACACCCACGGCGTAGCCGCTGACCCACGGGGCCCTGCCGAGCGTGAACATCGCCACGCCGAGCGCGATGACCTTGACGGTGTAGGTCGCCATCATGACCATCATGACGGTCGCGGGTGCCATGTCGGCCGTGCGCTTCATCGCCAGCAGCGTGAGGCTGAAGAAGCCGACGACGAGACCGGCTCCGAGTGCGGCCGACCAGGCAGCCCTGGGACTGCTGACGAAACCGACGACGACACACCCGGCGGCCACCACGAGGGTGGGGATCAGCGACCCACGCAGCAGCCGGGCGAAGGCGTCAGCCTGCGCGTCGGTGCGGGGAGTGGCGGTCACTGCGGCTCCGGTCGTCGGTGTCAGGAGGTCGTGGCGGTGCTGGTCCGGCGGGGTGTGGGCGACAGTATCTGACGGCGGACTGACATCGTGCGCCCAGCAACTTCCCCCGACTTTGTGAAACCTATCACAAGCGCCGGGGGCCGCTCCACCTCGGCAGGAACAGGGTCACCGCGGCCGCCACGGCGAGCCCGGTCACGAGGGCCAGCCCAGCCTGCCACGGCTCCAGGAAGGCGAAGGACACCGTGCCCAGCGACAGCACCGCCCCCCACAGGTAGAGCACCAGGACGGCGTTGCGGTGCCCGTGGCCGATCTCGAGCATCCGGTGGTGCAGGTGCTTGGAGTCGGCCTGCCAGGGCTTCTGCCCGGCCCGCGTGCGCCGGACGACGGCCAGGACCATGTCGACGAAGGGGACGCTGAGCACGGCCAGCGGGACCGCGATCGGCAGCAGGGCCGCTGACACCTGGCCGCCGGAGAAGTCGCTGGGGTCGACGTTGCCCGTGATCGAGATCGTCGCCGCCGCCAGCAGCAGGCCCAGCAGCAGCGCCCCGGAGTCGCCCATGAAGAGCCGCGCCGGGTGGAAGTTGTGCGGCAGGAACCCCAGGCACGCGCCGAGGGTCGCGGCCGTGATGAACGTCGCGTTGGTGAAGACGTTGGGCGGGTTGTAGCTGTTGGAGACGAGGTAGGAGTAGCCGAAGAAGGCGAAGGCGGCGATGGCCACCGTGCCGGCCGCCAGCCCGTCGAGCCCGTCGATCCAGTTGACCGCGTTGACCGTCACGAGCACGACGAAGACGGTGACCGCCACCAGCGCGGGCGTCGGCAGCACGGTGTTGGTGCCGAAGAAGGGGATCGAGAGCAGCTGCACGCCCTTGTAGGCCATCACCCCCGCCGCGAGCACCTGGCCCGCGAGCTTGGTCAGCCAGTCGAGCTCGCGGATGTCGTCGACGGCCCCGACGAGGCACACGATGCCCGCCCCCAGGAGCACACCCGAGATCTGACCCGAGGAGTAGACCTTGCTGAGGTAGGGCAGCTCGCGCGCGACCAGCGCGGCCGCGGCGAACCCGAGGAAGATCGCCACTCCCCCGAGCCGGGGGATGGGCGTGTCGTGCACGTCACGCGCCCGCAACGGCGTGAAGGCACCCGTCACCACCGCCAGCGCCCGCACCAGCGGGGTCGTCAGGAAGGTGACCGCCGCCGCGACGACCACGATGAGGAGGTACTCCCGCACCTGCGGCTGCCCTGCCGCTGCCCGTCGACCGCCGCCTCAGGGGCGGGGGTAGGCGGGGAAGCGCTCGACGAGCTCGGTGACCTCGGCGCGCACCCGGGCCGACACGGCGTGCTGCGGGTCGGCGTCACCCGTGGTGACCGCGGTGGCGATCAGCTCGGCGATCGTGTCCATCTCGGGCAGGCCCATCCCCTGTGTCGTCACGCACGGAGTGCCGACCCGGATGCCGGAGGCGATGCCGGGCTTCTGCGGGTCGAAGGGGATGGCGTTCTTGTTGAGCACGATGCCAGCCGCGTCGGCGCGAGCCTCGGCCTCGACGCCGGTCACGCCCACGCCCTGCAGGTCGTGCAGCGACAGGTGGGTGTCGGTGCCGCCGGTCGTCGGCCGGATGCCGCGCTCACCGAGCTGGGTGGCCAGCCGGGCGGCGTTCGCGACGACGGCACGGGTGTAGGCGGCATACTCCGGGGTCGCGCACTCCTTGAAGTTCACGGCCTTGGCCGCGATGGTGTGCATCTGCGGCCCGCCCTGCATCATCGGGAAGATGGCCTTGTCGAGCTTGGCCGCGTGCTCCGCCCTGCAGACCAGTGCGCCGGAGCGCGGGCCGCGCAGCACCTTGTGCGTGGTGAAGGTGACGACGTCGGCATACGGCACGGGGCTCGGGATCGCCCCGCCGGCGACGAGACCGATGAAGTGCGCGGCGTCGACCCAGAAGACCGCGCCGATCTCGTCGGCGAGCGCGCGGAAGAACGCGAAGTCGATCAGCCGCGGGATGGCGCTGCCGCCGGCGAGGATCATCTTCGGCCGGTGCTCGCGGGCGAGCGCGGCGACCTGGTCGTAGTCGATGTTCTCCGTGGCCTTGTCGACGCCGTAGTGGATCGGGTTGAACCACTTGCCGGAGAACGAGACCTTGGCGCCGTGGGTCAGGTGGCCACCGTGGGGCAGCGACATGGCGAGGATGGAGTCGCCCGGCTGGAGGAAGGCGCCGTAGACGGCCTGGTTGGCGCTGGCACCGGAGTGCGCCTGCACGTTGGCGTGCTCGGCGCCGAAGAGGGTCTTGCACCGCTCGATGGCGATCGTCTCGGCCTTGTCGACCTCGGAGCACCCGCCGTAGTAGCGCTTGCCCGGGTAGCCCTCGGCGTACTTGTTGGACAACGTCGAGCCGAGTGCGGTGAGCACCTCGGGGCTGGACATGTTCTCGCTGGCGATCAGCTGCAGACCGCCGCGGATGCGGTCGAGCTCGGAGAGCAGCACCCCCGAGATCTCGGGGTCGAAGGCCGCGAGGGCGCCGAAGTCGGAGCCGTAGAACGGCTCGTCGACGGGGGCGAAGGTGGGGTCCGCAGAAGTGGCCGGGGCGCTCGTCATGTCCTCCACTCTAGAGCGTGAGCGGGCGGGCCGATCACTCGTCCCGACGACGCCCCGCCACCCGGGAGCCCTTGGCTGCGCCAGCGGTCGGCGGCTTCTTCGCCGGTCGCCCGACACCCTTGCCGGGCCGGATCGACGCCAGCTCGGCCCGACGCGCCGCGGCGGCGACGCGCTCGGCCTCGGCCTGCGCCTCGAGCCGCTCCTGCGCCAGGCGGGCGCGACCGGTCTCGAGGGCAGCGTCGATGGCCTCCCGCGTGATGCTGCCCTCGCGCAGGGTCACCACCTCGGCGCCGGTCAGGTCGAGGATCGTCGAGGCGGTGGGAGGACCCGACGCGGTGGACGCCGTCGCCGGCCCGCCGTCGAGGTAGACGGCCACCGACTCGCCGAGCTGCTCCCGCGCCTCCTGCGCAGTGGCGGCCGGCGGCTGGCCGGTGCGGTTGGCGCTGGTGACCGCCATCGGCCCGATCGCCGAGAGCAGGTCGAGGGCGGTGGCGTCGTCGGGCATGCGCACGGCCACGGTGCCGTTGGTCTCGCCGAGGTCCCACGAGAGGGACGGCTGCGCGCGCAGCACGAGCGTCAGGGCTCCCGGCCAGAAGGCGGCGATGAGGATGCGGGCGTCGTCGGGCACGTCGCGCGCCAGGCCGTCGACCGTGCGGATGTTGGGCACCAGCACCGGCGGGGGCATCTCGCGTCCGCGGCCCTTGGCGGCGAGCACGGCTGCGACGGCGTCGGCGCTGAAGGCGTCGCACCCGATGCCGTAGACGGTGTCGGTGGGCAGCACCACGACCTGACCGTTGCGGACGGCTCGGCTGGCCGCCTCGACCCCCGCTGCGAGCCCGTCGGGAGTGGTGCAGTCGATGACCTCGCTCATGGCGCCAGACTAGAGGGAGCGCGTGGCCACGGTGCACCGCGGGCGGCCCACGAGGTCGGTGTGGTCGAGCACCGTGCCCCACTCCCCCGTGTCCAGCAGGGCCCGCGGCAGGCTCGCCCCCTGGCTGTCGGCGTGCTCCATGAGCAGCACCCCGCCGGGCCGCAGCAGCAGGGCGGCCCGGGCGGCCATGAGCCGCGGCACGGCCAGCCCGTCGGCGCTGCCGCCGTAGAGCGCCAGCGCGGGGTCGTGGTCGCGCACCTCGGGGTCGAGCGGCACCTGCCCGACCGGGATGTAGGGCGGGTTGCAGGTGACGACGTCGACCTGCCCCAGCAGCTCGTCGTACGCGGTCAGCGCGTCTGCGCACGTCAGGGTCACGTCGAGCCCGAGGCGGTCGCGGTTGGCGACGGCCCAGCCGTGCGCCAGCTCGCTGAGCTCGACCGCGCACACGTCGGCGTGGGGCGCCTCGTCCTTGATCGCGAGCGCGACGGCGCCCGAGCCCGTGGCGAGGTCGACCACCAGCGGGGCCGGGGTGCGGGCCATCGCCCCGAGCGCGGCGAGCGCGAGCTCGACGAGCAGCTCGGTCTCGGGGCGCGGCACGAACACACCGGGCCCGACCGCGAGCCACAGCCGCCGGAAGCCTGCGCGCCCGGTGAGGTGCTGCAGCGGCACGCGGGTGGCTCGCTCGGCCACGAGGTCGTCGTAGCCCTGCGGGGTGTCAGTGCCCCCGAGCACCATCAGGCGGCGCACCTCGCCGACGTCCTGGTGCAGCAGGTGGGCGGCGAGGACCACGGCGTCGACGGGCGCGGTCTCGATGCCCGCCTCGGCGAGCGTCATGGTGGCGCGGCGTACGGCGACCTGCAGCGGCACCGAGCCGCCCGGCCCGGTCGCCGCCCCGATGTCCGTCACGCGCCCTCGCCGATCGCCGCGAGCCTCGCCTGCTCGTCGGCCTGCACGCACGAGGTGACCACCGCGTCGAGGTCGCCGTCGAGAACGGTCTCGAGGTTGTAGGCCTTGAAGCCGGTGCGGTGGTCGCTGATCCTGTTCTCCGGGTAGTTGTAGGTGCGGATGCGCTCGCTGCGGTCGACGGTGCGCACCTGACTGCGGCGGGCGGCGCTGGCCTGCGCCTCCGCCTCGTCGCGGGCCAGCTGGTGCAGCCGGGCCCGCAGCACCCGCATGGCCGACTCGCGGTTCTGCAGCTGGGACTTCTCGTTCTGGCACGAGACGACCAGCCCGGTCGGCAGGTGCGTGATGCGCACGGCGGAGTCGGTGGTGTTGACGCTCTGCCCGCCGGGGCCGGAGCTGCGGTAGACGTCGATCCGTAGGTCGTTCGCGTGGATCTCGACCTCACCCTCGTCCTCGACCTCGGGCATGACCAGCACCCCGGCGGCCGAGGTGTGGATGCGGCCCTGGCTCTCGGTGACCGGCACGCGCTGCACCCGGTGGACACCGCCCTCGAACTTCAGCAGCGCCCACGGGGCCTCGCCGGGGGCGGGAGTCCCCTTGGCCTTGACCGAGATCCGGGCGTCCTTGTAGCCGCCGAGGTCGGACTCGGTGGCGTCGATGACCTCGGCCCGCCAGCCACGGCGCTCGGCCCACCGCAGGTACATCCGCAGGAGGTCGCCCGCGAAGAGCGCCGACTCCTCGCCGCCCTCACCGGCCTTGACCTCGAGGATCGCGTCGCGGTCGTCGTCGGGGTCACGCGGGATGAGCAGGTGGCGCAGACGCTCCTCGGCGCCCGCGGCGACTGCCTCCAGGCCGGGGACCTCGGCGGCGAAGCCGGCGTCCTCGGTGCCCAGCTCGCGGGCGGCGGCGAGGTCGTCGCGGGCCGTGGCGAGGGCGTGGTGGGCGGCGACGGTCGGGGCGAGCGCGGCATACCGCTTGTTGAGGGTGCGCACCAGCGTCTGGTCGGAGTGGACCTGCGGGTCGGCGAGGCGCCGCTCGAGCTCGGCGTGCTCGCGCAGGATCGCCTGCGCCGGCTCGGCGTCGGAGCTGCTGTCCTTGTCGCCCATGCTGATCCCCCTCGGGGTCGGGTCGAGCTCACGCAGAGCTCAGTGGTGGCCGCACACGAAACGCCGGTCCCGGCGGCAGGTGGGCTGCCGCCGGGACCGGCGTGACGGGAGAGCTACTTGGCGACCTTCTTGCCGTAGCGGGCCTCGAAGCGGGCCACGCGGCCACCGGTGTCGAGGATCTTCTGCTTGCCGGTGTAGAAGGGGTGGCACTGCGAGCAGACCTCGACCTTGATCGAGCCGGATGCCGCGGTGCTGCGGGTGGTGAACGAGTTGCCGCACGAGCAGGTGACGGCGGTCTCGGCGTAGCTGGGGTGAAGGTCCTTCTTCAAAGCGCTCTCCTCGGGTCAGGTCGTCCGGGTCGGCAGCCTCCCGCCGAGTGCGGGAAGCGGTGACGCCGTGAACCGGACAACAGGTCAGTGTGCCAGAGCGGGGCACGTAGGTCCAAACGGCTCGAGGGCCGCCGGCATTCCCGCCCGGGGCCGGTCAGGCGTCGCCGTCGCCGAGCTTGGCCGCCGGCGTCAGCTGCACCTGGCGCAGGAACTCGATGTTGCTGCGGGTGCGCTTCAGACGCTGGAGCAGCAGCTCCATCGCGGCCTGGGGCTCGAGGCCGCCGAGCACCCTGCGCAGCTTCCACACGATGCTCAGCTCTTCCTCGCTCATGAGCAGCTCCTCGCGTCGGCTCCCCGACGTCGTGACCTCGACGGCCGGGAAGATCCGGCGCGCCGCGAGCTCACCCGAGAGCGTCAGCTCCATGTTGGCCGTTCCCGTGAACTCCTCGAAGATCACCTCGTCCATCCGCGAGCCGGTCTCGACCAGGGCCGTGGCGATGATGGTGAGCGACCCGCCGTTCTCGATGTTGCGGGCCGCCCCGAAGAACCTCTTCGGGGGGTAGAGCGCCGCACTGTCGACCCCGCCAGAGAGGATGCGCCCCGATGCGGGCGCGGCCAGGTTGTAGGCCCGCCCGAGCTTGGTGATCGAGTCGAGCAGGACCACGACGTCGTGCCCCAGCTCGACGAGCCGCTTGGCCCGCTCGATGGCCAGCTCGGCGACCGTCGTGTGGTCCTCGGCCGGTCGGTCGAAGGTCGAGGCGATGACCTCGCCCTTCACCGCCCGCTGCATGTCGGTGACCTCCTCGGGCCGCTCGTCGACGAGGACGACCATGAGGTGGCACTCCGGGTTGTTGGCCGTCACCGCGTTGGCGATGGCCTGCACGACCGTCGTCCTGCCCGCCTTGGCCGGCGCGATGACGAGCCCCCGCTGGCCCTTGCCGACGGGGGCCACGAGGTCGATGATGCGCGCCGTCCACCCCGCGGTGTCGGTCTCGAGCCGTAGCCGCTCCTGGGGGTGCAGGGGGGTCAGCTTGGCGAACTCGCTGCGGGTGATCGCCTCGTCGGGGTTGGCTCCGTTGATGGCGTCGAGCCGCACCAGGGCGTTGAACTTCTGACGCCCGTTGCCGCCGCCCTGCTGAGGCTGCTCGCCCTCGCGCAGGGCCTTGACGGCACCGGTGACGGCGTCACCCTTGCGCAGGCCGTGCTTCTTGACCAGACCCAGCGGGACGTAGACGTCGCTCGGCCCGGGCAGGTAGCCGGAGGTGCGCACGAAGGCGTAGTTGTCGAGCACGTCGAGGATGCCGGCCACCGGCACGAGCACGTCGTCGTCGGCGACCTGCATCTCGGGCTCGAACTCCTGCGCCCCCCCGGGAGTCACGCCGCGACGCTTGCGGTCACGGCTGCGTTGACGGTTGCGACGCCGTCCACCGGGACGGTCGTCGTCGTCGTCGTAGGCACCGAGGCCCGATCCGGACGGCGGGGCCGAGGCGGCGGACAGGGAGACGGGGGGAGCGACCTGGGCGACCTGGGCCGGCTGCTTCGCGCCGGCGCCGGACTGGCCACCGCTTCCGGCTTGTCCGGCGGGGCCGGTCGGGCCGAGCTGGGCGGCCTGCCGACCCTGCCGCTCGGCCTGGGGACCGGCCGCCGATCGGGGTTGCTGGATGCCGCCACCCGGAGCCCGTGCCGACTGGTCGCCCTGCGACCCCTGACGCCCGTCCAGAGCCTCCTGCCGGGCGGCCGCGGCCTCCTGCCGGGCGGCCTGGGCGTCCCGACGCGACTGCCGCGCCTCCTGCCGGGCCAGCTGGGCCACCGACGGCTCCTGCCGGCCCACCGATGGCTCCTCGGGCAGGTCGATCCGCTCCTGCTGGGGCTGCTGGGGCTTCTGGGGCTCGTTCGAGGTCTCGCGAGTCTCCTGCGGCCCGGCGATGCGCTCGGCGAGCGCGCGTTCCGGCGTGCGGGCCAGCTCGTCCTGGAGCTCGGCTCGACGACGGTCCTTCTCGACGCTCGACGTCTCGGCCTGCGTGGTCCCGGCCACCGGTGCGGGGGTGGTCACACCGGACTCGGCCCGACGACCCGAGCCCCGGGAGGCACGCGCCCGGGGTGGCACTTGCTCATCCGGAGCCTCCGGCGCCGGGGCCGACTGCGCCGGGGCCGCCGTGCGGGCCGGAGCAGCGACGCCGGACTGGTGCTCCACGATGGAGGCCACGAGGTCGTCCTTGCGCATCCGGGCCGTGCCGCGAATGCCCAGCTGGCTGGCGAGGTTCTTCAGGTCGGCGACGTTCATGCCGGCGAGACCGCCACGGGTGCGCGCGGTCCGCCCGTCTGACGACGCGTCCTGCCCAGCCGTGAGATCGGTGGTGTCTGTCAACGAAGGTCCTTCTCGTCGTCATCGGCCGTCCCCGTGTGGGAGGGCCGGTATGAGCCAGCACACGCTGGCGTCATGGTGGGATCTGCCGCCCCGGTGGGCCGGACGGCGACGGGAGCGGCGACGACGTCGCCGAAGGGCGATGGTGACGTCTCTGGGCGCGGAACCGAAGAGCTCGGCCGCATCCCCCGGGCGCACGGTGAGACTAGCATCCCGGCCTGCCATCGCGCCGGTGCACAGGCGGTCACAGGCGTGAGACCGTCACCCCGACCGACGCGATCCCGGGGACAAGACGCTGCCACGCACCGGACGATCCGGCGGGGACGACGACCTGCTCCTGGGCCGAGGTCGTGGTGAGCACCATCACCGACGGGCCGGCCCCGGACACCACGGCCGCATGCCCCTGCGCGCGGAACGCGTCGACGAGCGCCATCGTGTGGGGGAAGGACGAGCGCCGTTGCTCCTGGTGGAGCCAGTCGCGCGTGGCCGGCAGCAGCAGGTGGTGGTGACCGGTGACGGCCAGGGCCAGCAGCGCCGCCCGCCCGGCCTGCTGGGCCGCCTCGTGGTGGGCCACGGAGGCGGGGAGCACGGCCCGCGCCGTGTGGGTCGCGAGCCGGGTGGCGGGCACGAGCACGACCGCGGTCAGTTGGGGTGCCACCTCGACGCGGGCGGTGCCGGTGCGACCGGCCCGGGGACCACCCGGGTCGAGGGTCCACGACACGGTGAGCCCGCCGTGCACGCTGGCCGTCGCGTTGTCAGGGTGGCCCTCCAGCTCGCTGGCCAGGTCGGCGACCAGCTGCAGGTCGATGACCAGCGGGTCGCCTGACACGCGGTCGTCGGGCCTGCCGCCGTCGCAGTCGCGCGCGGCGGCGACGAGTCCGTGAGCGGCCGCCACCCCCGCGACGATGGCCGACGCCGACGAGCCCAGACCCCGACTGTGCGGGATCGAGCCGCGGGCAAGCAGGTGGAGGTGCTCGGGCACCGGCAGGCCCAGCTGGGTGAAGCCGGTGACCATCGAGCGGTGCACCAGGTGCGAGGCGTCACGCGGCACCTCGGCGGCACCCTGGCCCTCGACCTCGATGACCAGCCCGCCGGCGTCGGTGACGGTGACCTCGACCTCGTCCCAGATGCCGAGCGCGATCCCGACCGAGTCGAAGCCGGGGCCGAGGTTGGCGCTGCTCGCCGGGACCCGCACCCGCACGCCCGTGCCGGGCGGTGGCACACGGCTCGGGTGCTCCCCCACCGGCTGCGTCACTCGAGCCCGAGGGCGCGGGCGACGGTGACGGCGTCGACGGGCACCCGCACGGGCACCACCTCGGAGCCGTCAGCGCCCTTGAGGGCCCACTGCGGATCCTTGAGACCGTGACCGGTGACCGTGCAGACGATGCGGGCTCCCGCGGGCACGAGACCGGCCTGGGCGCAGGCGAGGAGCCCCGCCACCGAAGCGGCCGACGCCGGCTCGACGAAGACCCCTTCGCGCGCGGAGAGCAGACGGTGGGCGTGCAGGATCTGCTCGTCGGTGACGGCGTCGATGCGCCCACCAGACTCGTCGCGGGCGGCCACCGCGAAGTCCCACGAGGCGGGGTTGCCGATGCGGATCGCCGTGGCGATCGTCTCGGGCTCGTCGATCGGGTGACCGACGACCAGCGGTGCGGCTCCCGCCGCCTGGAAGCCCCACATGACCGGCAGGTGGGTGGCGGGCCCGGGCTGCGGCGACCCCTGGTGGTACTGCGAGTAACCACGCCAGTAGGCCGTGATGTTGCCGGCGTTGCCGACCGGTAGGCAGTGGATGTCGGGAGCGTCGCCCAGCGCGTCGACGACCTCGAAGGCCGCCGTCTTCTGACCCTCGATGCGGGCCGGGTTGACCGAGTTGACCAGCTCGACGGGGTAGGTCTCGGCGAGCTTGCGGGCGACGGTGAGGCAGTCGTCGAAGTTGCCCTCGACCTGCAGCAGCGTGGCGCCGTGCGCGATGGCCTGGCTCAGCTTGCCGAGCGCGATCTTGCCCTCGGGCACCAGCACGCCGCAGGTCATTCCGGCCTTGACGGCATACGCCGCGGCACTGGCGCTGGTGTTGCCCGTCGAGGCGCAGATGACCGCCTTCGCCCCGTGCTTGGCGGCCATCGACATGGCGGTGGTCATGCCCCGGTCCTTGAAGGAGCAGGTGGGGTTGAGGCCCTCGTACTTGAGGTGGACCTCGGCCCCGACGAGCGAGGACAGGTGCTCGGCCGGGATCAGCGGCGTGCCGCCCTCGAGGAGCGTGACGACCGGCGCCCCGTCGAGCATCGGCAGGCGGTCGGCATACTCGCGGATCACTCCGCGCCACTGGTGGACCATGGCGGTGGCTACTCTCCCTCGACCCGCATGACGGAGCGGACGGACCGGACGATGGGCAGGGACGAGAGCGCGTCGACGGTCGCCGACAGGGCGGCGTCGGTCGCGGTGTGGGTGACGACGACGAGCGAGGCCCCCCGCTCGCCCGGGGTCCCCGAGAGCGCCTGCTGGCGCACGGTCTCGATCGAGACCTCGTGGTCGGCGAAGGCCGATGCGACCTGGGCCAGCACGCCCGGGCGGTCGGCCACGTCGAGGCTGATGTGGTAGCGGGTCAGGGCCTGCCCCATGGCGAGGATGGGCAGGTCGGCATAGGTGCTCTCTCCGGGGCCACGGCCGCCGCCGACGCGGTGGCGACCGACCGCGACGACGTCGCCGAGGATGGCCGATGCCGTCGGGTCACCACCCGCGCCCTTGCCGTAGAACATCAGCTGCCCCGCGGCGTCGGCGTCGACGAAGACCGCGTTGAACGCCTCGCGCACGCCGGCCAGCGGGTGCGATCGCGGGATCATCGCCGGGTGCACGCGCACCGAGACCCCCGTGGTGCCGTTGCCTGCGTCGACCTTCTCGCAGATCGCGAGCAGCTTGACGACACAGTCCATCTCGCGTGCGGCTGCGACGTCGGCAGCCGTGACGTCGGAGATCCCCTCGCGGTGCACGTGCTCGCTGGAGACCCGCGTGTGGAAGGCCAGCGAGGCCAGGATCGCAGCCTTCGCCGCGGCATCGAAACCCTCGACGTCGGCCGTCGGGTCGGCCTCGGCGTAGCCCAGAGCCTGCGCCTGGGCGACCGCGTCGTCGAAGCCGGCCCCCGTGGTGTCCATCTTGTCGAGCACGTAGTTGGTCGTGCCGTTGACGATGCCGATGACCTTGCGCACGTCGTCACCGGCCAGGGACTCGCGCAGCGGGCGCAGCAGCGGGATCGCCCCGGCGACGGCGGCCTCGTAGTAGAGGTCGACCTCGTGCTGCTGGGCCGCGGCATACAGCGTCGGGCCGTCCTCGGCGAGCAGCGCCTTGTTGGCGGTGACGACGGAGGCGCCGTGCTCCATCGCCCGCAGGATCAGGCTGCGGGCGGGCTCGATGCCACCGATCACCTCGACGACGATGTCGGCGCGCGTGACCAGGTCGTGCGCGTCGGTGGTGAACAGGGCCGGGTCGACACCCGAGGCACTGCGGTCACGGCCGGCCCGGCGCACGGCGATGCCGACGATCTCGAGCGGGCGCCCCACACGGGCGGCGAAGTCGTCGCCGTGCTCGGTGAGGAGCCGCGCGACCGATGAGCCGACGACGCCGCACCCGAGGAGCGCGATGCGCAGCGGTTCACCGCTGCTCGCGGCGGTCGCGGCGCTGCCGCGGGGATCGGTCGGGGTCGGGGTCACGGTCACGATCCTGCCGTCTGTCCACAAGATGGACGCCGATCATTCCGCGATCCGGACTCCAGGCCGCATGATCGGGGCGCCGTCGACGGGGGGTGAGGGCGGGTGGTGGGGGGAGTGGTGCTCACGAGACGTCCAGGGCGAGCAGGTCGTCGATGCTCTCGCGGCGCACGATCACCCGGGCGGCACCGTCGCGCACGGCCACGACCGGGGGCCTGGGGGTGTGGTTGTACTGGCTCGACAGCGCACGACAGTAGGCCCCGGTGCCGGGCACCGCGAGCAGGTCGCCCGCCCGCACGTCGGCCGGGAGGTACTCGTCCATCACCACGATGTCACCGCTCTCGCAGTGCTTGCCCACGACGCGCGACAGCATTCCGGGGGCCTCGCTACGGCGGCTGGCCAGGGTGCAGGAGTAGTTCGCGTCGTAGAGGGCGGTGCGGATGTTGTCGCTCATCCCCCCGTCGACCGAGACGTAGGCGCGGGTGGCACCGGCGTCGAGCGAGACCTGCTTGACCGTGCCCACCTCGTAGAGCGTCAAGGTGCTCGGCCCGGCGATGGCGCGGCCGGGCTCGATCGAGACCCGGGGCACGCGCACCGACCGCGTGCGGCACTCCCGCTCGACGATGTCGGCGAGGCTGGCCGCGAGGCTCCTGGGCGGCAGCGGGTCGTGCTCGGTGGTGTAGGCGATACCGAAGCCACCGCCGAGGTCGAGCTCGGGCAGCTCGACCCCGTGCTCCTGCGCGATGTCGGCGTGGAGCGCCAGGATGCGCCGCGCCGAGACCTCGAAGCCTGCGGTGTCGAAGATCTGCGAGCCGATGTGGCTGTGCAGCCCGATCAGCTGCAGGTACGGGGCGTGCGCGAGGATCCGCCGGGCCGCCTCGGCGGCAGCGCCCCCGCTGAGCGAGAAACCGAACTTCTGGTCCTCGTGGGCCGTGGCGATGAACTCGTGCGTGTGCGCCTCGACCCCGACGGTCACCCGCACCATGACCCGCGCGACCCGACGCAGGCGCTGCGCCACCTCCGCCAGGCGCTCGATCTCGTCGAACGAGTCGACGACGACACGTCCCACACCCTGCTCGCCGTAGCCGACCGCCGCCTCGAGCTCGGCCACGGACTTGTTGTTGCCGTGCAGCCCGATCCGCTCGCCCGGCATGCCGGCGCGGCGGGCGACCTCGAGCTCTCCACCCGAGCAGACGTCGAGGTGGAGGCCGTCGTCGCGGATCCACCGCGCGACCTCGGTGCACAGGAACGCCTTGCCCGCGTAGTAGACGTCTGCCCCGCCGCAGAGGTCGCCGAAGACCTCCGACCAGGTGTCGCGGAACTCGCCGGCCCGACGCCGGAAGTCCTGCTCGTCGAGCACGTAGGCCGCGGTGCCGAACTGCGCCGCGAGCTCGAGCACGCTCATCCCGCCGACGGTCAGGGCGCCGTCGGCACCGCGGGCGACCGAGTCGGACCACAGGGAGGGGACCAGGGTGTTGACGTCGTGCGGGACGGCCAGCCACGACGGCCGTCCGTATCCGTCGGCGTGGAGGGCTCCGGCCTCGTGCGCGCGCATCCCACCAGCGTAGGGCCGACCTCAGGACCCGAACGCACGGCCCCGGGCCGCGTAGCCCTCGACGAGGTCGACGAGCTCGTCGGGGTCGAAGGGCTTGGTCACGAACGCGTCGACGCCGATCGCCCCGGCCCGCTTGCGCTCGTGGTCCTGCACCGCAGCGGTGACCATGACGACAGGCACCTGCCGGGTGGCCTCGCGCTCGCGCAGCCACGACACGACCCACCACCCGTCGCGAGGCTCCATCTGGGCATCGACGACGACCACGACGGGGAGCGGGTCGCAGCCCTCGAGCAGGTCGACGGCGGACTGGCCGTCGGGACGGTCGACGACGGTGAAACCGGCGAGCTCGAGGTTGACCCGGATGAGCAGCCGGATCGAGTCGGTGTCGTCGACGACGAGCACCCAGCCGGGGCGGCCGGCAGGAACGGCGGGTGACCCGAAGGGTGCGGTCGTCGAGGGCTCCGCCGGTTCCATGAACCGCACCCTAGGCTGCTACCCTCACCGGGCACGCTGAAACAGGAGGAACTCCCTCGGAGACCTCGTTCACGTCACTAGGGCCGACTGGTCTCGGCCCCCGTAGCTCAGGGGATAGAGCGCCGCCCTCCGGAGGCGGAAGCGCAGGTTCGAATCCTGCCGGGGGCACCACCGCACGAGGTGGCGGGAGGAGCGGTCGTGAGACGACGACCGGGAGGGTAGGTCATGAGCGACGACGCACAGTCGGTCCTGACCCTGCTCTACATCGAGGACAACGCCGCCAGCACCAGCGTCATGGAGGCGGTGCTCGAGCTGAGACCGGTATGGCGCTTCGTCCACCGCGGGCTCGTGGCGACCGGGGTCGAGGCCGCCGGCACCGAGCGGCCAGACCTCATCCTCATCGACATGAACCTGCCCGACGCAACCGGGGCGCAGGCGCTCGCCATGCTCAAGGGTGACCCGGCCACGCGCGACATCCCCGTCGTGGTGCTCACCGCGAGTGCCACCGGCAGCAGCGCCGCATCCGTCCTCGAGGCGGGCGCCGAGCAGTTCTGGGTCAAGCCCCACGACCTCGGCCTGATGCTGGCCTACTTCGACCAGGTCGCCGCCCGGCACCTGTAGGCCACGGCCCGCGATCTCCCAGCGGACACCCAGCCTCGCTGACGACACTGGTCGCGTGCCCGTCCCCCCCTTCAGCGCGTCGGCACTGGCCACGACCTGGGCTCCGACCCTGCTCCTGCTCCTGCCCCTCACGCTCCTGCTCGCGTATGCAGCGCTCCTGGTGCGCCACCGCGGCGCGGCGCCGGCGCGGTGGCCGCTGGGGCGCACCGTCGCCTTCGTCGCCGCCACCCTCGTGCTGGCCTGGGCCGTGGCCGGCGGGCCGGCGGCATACCGGGGCTCGGTGCAGTGGACAGGAGCGCTCTCGGTGGGGCTGACCTCGGCCGTGGTCCCGCTCGGACTGGCCCTCGGTGACCCCCTGCGACTCTGGGAGCAGGTGCGGGGGCGACCCGTCGCGTGGGTGCGGGGCCGGGTGGCACGGGTCGTGATGTTCCCGCTGCTCGCCTCCGCCCTCTCCGCCGCCGTCATCACCTCGGCCTTCGCCACCGGCTGGTTCACCCAGGCCCGGACGGAGGCCGGCCCGTGGGCCGTCCTGCAGGTCGCCGCCCTGGTCACCGGCGCGCTCGTCACCCTGCCCCTGCTCGGCGACGAGCTGCTACCGCGCTGGTGCGGGCCGGGCCTGCGGACCGCGTTCGCCTTCGTCGACGGCCTGCTCGACGCCCTGCCCGGCCTCGTCGTGCTCGCCGCGGGCGACTCCGCCACGGGGCAGACGCTGCTCGCGGTCGCCGAGTCGGTCGGGCTGCCGATGATCTTCGCCGTGATGCTGCAGTGGGTGCGCGCCGACGAGGCGCAGGCGCGGGACACCGACGCGCAGCTCGACCGTCAGCCACCGCAGGCTGACGACGGCCCCGACGGCCCCGACCGCCCCTGGTGGGAGTCGGACCCGCGCTTCGCCGGTCGCTACGGCGGGCCCGGGGCCTGAGCATCGGCCCAGCGGGGCTGACAATGTATGCTATTCCGGGCGTAGACTCACGCTCATGACCGGTCCGGGGGCACCTGCCGGACATCGTTGACACGACCTCGTTGGGGGCCAGACCGTGCTCAAGCTGATCGGCGTCCTCGCCCTGGTCGTCTCGGCGCAGTACGTCGTCATCGCCCTCGTCGTCGTGCCTCGTCTGGCCCAGCTCGCCCGGTCGACCGGACGTGCGGTGTCGCTCGCCCGGTGGGGCGCCGCGGCCTTCTTCATCGGGTGCGCGCTGACGCACGTCGGCATCGCCCTCACCAGCTTCCTGCCCGGCAGCGTGCTGGGCATGTCCCACATGTCGGGCACCGAGGACACGTCGGTCCAGCTGATCGGCATGGTCGTTCCCCACATCGCCCAGATCGTGGGGGGGATGCTGTTCATCGGCATCTTCCGCAGCCACCTCGAGGTCAGCATCCTGTCGAGGTCGTCGGCGCAGGACCAGCGGGCGTTGGACCGTCAGTGGCGCTCCGCCTTCAACGAGGCACCGCTGGGGATCGCCCTGCTGCCGATGCCCGACTCGCCACACGGTGGCGACGCCTACGTCAACCCCGCCTACGTCACGATGTTCGGGCCCGGGGACAGCGACGGCGGTCTGGCGTACCCCCTCGCGGCCGCCCACCCCGACGAGCAGGCCGAGGCCGAGCGCGCGATGTCGCGCATCGCCGACGGCGAGTCGGTCGAGCAGCAGCTGCACGTGGTGGGCGCCGACGGTCAGACGCGCCTGATCCGGGCCACGCTCAACCCCGTCGCCGCCGACGGCAGCGACGGGCGCCGCATGACCGGGATCTTCGAGGACATCACCGAGGTCGCCGCCGCCGAGGCCGCCCTCCGCACGCGTGGCGAGCTGTTCCGTCGGCTGGCCGAGGGGCTGGCCGTCGGGGTCAGCCTGTGCGACATCGAGCCGCCCGAGCTGATCTACACCAACTCCGAGTACCTCGAGATCGTGGGCCTGTCCGCGGAGGCAAGCCTGCACGGGGCCATCGCGAACATGATGGAACGCATCCACCCGGACGACTTCCCCTCCTTCATCGGCGACTACTGGGCCGGCGTCCAGCGGGGCGAGCTGGCCAGAGCCGAGATCCGCCTCTCCCTGCCCGACGGGCGCGTCAGGTGGCTGCGGATCGTCAGCAACCCGATCTCGGCCAACCAGGCGGCGACCACCGTCGAGGACATCACCGCGAGCAAGACCGCCGACGCGGCCGTCCGCTCGGCCAAGGCCGAGGCGGAGAAGGCCAACCTGGCCAAGAGCGAGTTCCTCTCCCGGATGAGCCACGAGCTGCGCACCCCCCTCAACGCCGTCCTCGGCTTCGGCCAGCTGCTCGAGCTCGGCACCCTGACGCCCAAGCAGAGCGTGGCCGTGACCCACATCCTCGGCGGTGGACGGCACCTGCTCGGGATGATCGACGACATCCTCGACATCTCGCGCATCGAGACCGACCAGCTCGAGATGTCGCTCGAGCCCGTGCGGGCGGACGAGGTCATCGCCGAGGCGGCCGCCCTCGTGCGGCCCATGGCCACCGACCACCACGTCACCATCGACGTCACGGCACCGGACGGCGGCACGGCCGACGTCGTGCGCGCCGACCGGCGACGGCTGCGCCAGGTCCTGATCAACCTGCTGTCGAATGCCGTGAAGTACACCCACGACGGCGGGACAGCGCACATCACGTGCGCGATGTCGGGCGACGACCACCTGGCGATCACCGTCTCCGACAACGGGATCGGCATCCGCCAGGAGGACCTCGCCCGGCTCTTCACGCCGTTCGACCGACTGGGGCAGCAGCTCACCGAGATCGAGGGCACGGGCATCGGGCTGGCCCTGTCGCACCGGTTGGCGGCGATCATGGGCGGCCGGCTCGAGTGCTCGTCGACGCACGGGGTGGGCAGCGCCTTCACCGTGGTCCTCCCGGTCTCGGTCGCCCCGCAGCCCGACGACGTCGACGTCGACCTGCCCCCGGCGGATGCCCCGGCGACGACCACCCTCACCCCGTCGACCCTGCTCTACGTGGAGGACAACCCGCCCAACGTGCGGCTGATGCAGGCGCTCGTCGACCGCCGTCCGGGCTGGCAGATGGTCCACGCAGGGCACGGCAGCACCGGCTGGGACCTGGCCGCCAGCCTCGTCCCGGCGCTGGTCCTGCTCGACCTCCACCTGCCCGACATGAACGGCCTCGAGCTCCTGCGGCGCCTGCGGGCCGACCCCCGCACCGCCCACCTTCGGGTCGCCGTGGTCAGCGCGGATGCCAACCGTCACCAGGTGCAGCGGCTGCTCGATGCCGGGGCCGACGCCTACCTCACGAAGCCGCTCGACGTCGCGCAGACGCTCGCGCTCCTCGACCAGGACATCACCGAGCGCGCGCCCGCCTGACGGTCAGCGCTGGGTCGCGTCCGTCACCTCGCCGACGAGCTCCTCGATGACGTCCTCGAGGAAGACCACCCCCGTGACCTGGCCCGAGTCGGACACGACACGGGCGAGGTGGGCGCCCGAGCGCTGCATGGTCGCGAGCACGTCCTCCACCTCGTCTGCGGGGCGCACGGTCGCGAGCCGCCGGATCCGCTTCGCCGGCACCGGCTCGTCGTGCCGCTCGTCGTCGGCGTAGAGGATGTCCTTCAGGTGCAGGTAGCCGGTCACGTCGCCGCCCGCGTCGGTGACGGGATAGCGCGAGTAGCCGTGCCGGGCGACCAGCCGCTCGATGTCGGAGGGCGTCGCGCCGGGTCCGACCGTGACGAGCCCGTCGACGGGCACCGCGACGTCGGACGCCTGCTTGTCGCTGAACTCCAGGGCCGAGCGGACGAGTCCTCGCCGCTCCTCCTCGAGCAGACCCTCGGCGTGACTCTCGGTGACGATGTGCGCGACCTCCTCGGCGGTGAACGCGCTGGTGATCTCGTCCTTCGGCTCGACCCCGAAGCGGCGCACGAGCCACTTGGCGATCGCCTCCATCACCCGCACGAAAGGGCGCAAGGTGCGCGAGACGTAGAGCAGCGGCGGCACCAGCATCAGCGCGGCCCGGTCGGGGCCGGCGATGGCGAGGTTCTTGGGGATCATCTCGCCGACGACGACGTGGAGGTAGACGACGACCAGCAGGGCCAGGACGAGCGCGATCGCGCTCGTCCACGCCTCGCTGACGCCGAGGTCGGCCAGGTGCCACGACTCGAAGAGGCTCTGGAGCACCTCGTGCAGGGCCGACTCGGCGAGGGCCCCCAGCCCGACCGAGCAGACGGTGATGCCCAGCTGGGCGGTCGCCAGCATCGACCCGAGCTGCTCGAGGGCCTGCAGGCACATCCGCGCGCTGGCGCTCCCCTGCTCGGCCAGGGGCTCGAGGGTCGAGCGCCGGGCGGCCATCGCGGCGAACTCGGCCCCGACGAAGAACGCGTTGCCGAAGAGCAGGAGCACCGAGACCCACAGGGCGGCGGCGTGGCTCATCGCCCGCCACCCCCGCTCGGGCTCTGGGGGGCGCTGACCGCGCCCGGGCCGACCTCCTGGGCGCCACCGGCCGCCCCCGGCCAGTCGACGAGCGCGGACTCGGGCCGGGGGGTCAGCCGCAGGCGGTCGACCCGACGGCCCTCCATCCGGGCGACCCGCACGGTCCAGCCGGGCACCTCGACCTCGTCGTCGACCCGCGGCAGCCGGCCGAGGCCGGCCATGACGAAACCGCCGAGGGTCTCGTAGGCCGCGCCGTCGGGCACCACCGCCCCGGTCGCCTCGCGCACCTCGTCGGGTCGCCACAGACCGGGCACCGCCCAGGCGCCGTCACCGAGTGGCTGCGCGTCGCCACCGGAGCGGTCGTGCTCGTCGCTGACCTCGCCGACGATCTCCTCGACGACATCCTCGAGGGTGACCACGCCAGCCGTCCCGCCGTACTCGTCGACGACGACCGCCATCTGCAGGCCCGCCGCCCGCAGCTGCAGCAGCAGCGGGTCGAGGCGGATCGTCTCGGGCACGAGCACCTGCGCCACCATCAGGGCGCTGACCGGCACATCGGCCCGGCGCTCCTGCGGCACGGCGATGGCCTTCTTGACGTGCACGATGCCGTCGATGTCGTCCCAGCCGCCGTCACCGGTGACCGGGAAGCGCGAGAAGCCGGTCTGCCGGGCCAGGCGCAGCACGTCCTCGGCGCTCGCGGTGCGCTCGACCGACACGGCGCGCACCCGCGGGGTCATCACGTCGGAGGCGGTGCGGTCGCCGAAGTCGAGGCTGCGGGTCAGCATCCGCGCGGTGGTCTCCTCGAGGGTGCCCTGCAGCGCCGAGCGTCGCACCAGGCTGGCCAGCTCCTGCGGGGTGCGGGCCCCCGAGAGCTCTTCCTGCGGCGTGATGCCCAGGGCCCGCAGGAAGCGGTTGGCCGAGCCGTTGAGCACCACCACGAGAGGGTGCACGACCACGGCGAAGGCGCGCACCGGGAAGGCGACGACCTTGGCGGTGGGCAGGGGCGCCGAGATGCCGAGGAACTGCGGGAGCAGCTCACCGAAGACCATGGAGAACACCGTGACCAGGACCAGGGCCAGCGTCGTCGCGACCGTGCCGGCCACCGAGGTCGAGAGCCCGAGCGAGGTCAGGGGACCGAGCAGGAGCGCCCCGACCGACGGCTCGGCGAGGTAGCCGACGATCAGCGTGGTCAGGGTGATGCCGACCTGCGCCGCCGACAGCTGGGTCGACAGCTCCCTGATCGAGCCGAGCACCAGCCGGGCCCGTCCGTCGCCCTCGTCGACCGCCTGCTGGACCGTCGGGCGGTCGAGGGCGACCAGGGCGAACTCGGCGGCCACGAACAGGGAGGTGCCCGCGGTGAGCGCGATCGCGGCGAGCACGAGCAACCACTCGGTCATAGTGACCCCATCCTAGGGGCTGCCCTGTCTCGACCCCGAGTCGTCCCTGATCTCCCCCTCGCGGGGGATCTTCACGTCACCTGTGCGTGGTGGGATGTGGGCCATGACGCAGCCAACCGCGCAACAGCGCACCCCACCCCGACCGGGCGGCCCACAAGGGGCCCGGATCGAGGTCCACGGCCTCAGCAAGCGCTTCGGGTCCTTCCTCGCCGTCGACGACCTGACCTTCAGCGTCGAGCCGGGACGCATCACCGGCTTCCTCGGTCCCAACGGCGCCGGCAAGACCACGACCCTGCGCATGCTGCTCGGCCTGGTCTCCCCCACCAGCGGCACCGCCACGATCGACTCCCACCGCTACCACGACATCCGGCACCCGCTGACCGAGGTCGGCTCGGCCCTCGAGGCCACGAGCTTCCACCCCGGCCGCAGCGGCCGCGACCACCTGCGAGTCATGGCCGCGGCCGACGGCATCCCCGACCGTCGGGTCGACGAGCTGCTCGAGCTCGTGGGCATCCCTGCTGCCGCCCGCAAGCGGGCCGGGGGCTACTCGATGGGCATGCGCCAGCGGCTCGGACTGGCCGCCGCCCTGCTCGGCGACCCGCGTGTCCTGATCCTCGACGAGCCCGCCAACGGGCTCGACCCCGAGGGCATCCGGTGGCTGCGCGGCTTCCTGCGCCACCTCTCGGCGGGGGGCAAGACGATCCTCGTCTCCAGCCACCTGCTGCAGGAGGTCGAGCAGACCGTCGACGACGTCGTCATCATCGCCAACGGCCGGCTGGTGCGTCAGGGTCCGCTCGAGACCCTGCAGGCCGAGGCCACCACGGTGGTGCGCACGACGGACCTCCCGCGGCTCGGTGAGGCCCTGGCCATCCGAGGCGTCGCGAGCCAGCTCGCCGACGGCGGCCTCCTCGTCTCGAGCGCCGACCTCACCCTCATCGGTGACACCGCCTTCGCGGCTGGGCTCGCCGTTCACGAGCTGCGAGCCAGTACGGGAAGCCTCGAGGCCCTCTACTTCCAGCTCACCGAAGGCACCAACCGCAACCAGGGGAACGCGGCCGCCGGGTCGACCCCCACCCTGACCAAGGAGATGTCGTGATGGTGGGCGCCGTGCGGTCCGAGCTGCGCAAGATCTTCACCACCCGTCTGTGGTGGGGGATGCTGATCGGGGTCGTCATCGTGGGGGCGGGGCTCTCGGCGGCCTTCGCGGGGCTGGTCAGCAACGACCCCGGCGCCGCGTCCGACCAGGGCGGGTTCGGCGCGAACACGGCGGCGACGATGCAGGCCGTCCTGTCGGCGGGCTTCATCGTCTTCAGCCTGACGGCCCTCTTCCCGCTGGCCCTCGGCATCATCCTGATCACCCAGGAGTTCCGTCACAAGACGTTCACCGCGACCGTGCTGACCACCCCACGTCGCAGCGTGGTGGTCGTCTCGAAGATCCTCGCCATCGTCGTGATCGCCGCCGTCTACGCCGTCGTCTACGACATCGCCAGCGTCGCCGGTGGGGCGGGGGTGCTCAAGGCCCGAGGCCTGAACACGTTCGTCACGGACCCCGAGGTCGTCAAGACCCTCCTGCTGATGGTGATGGCCTTCGTCGTCTGGGCGCTGCTCGGCTTCGGGTTCGGCATCCTCGTGCGCAACCAGATCGCCGCCGTGCTCGCTGGTGTCGGCGTCACGCTCATCCTGCAGCTGGCCCTCAACATCGTCTTCTCGATCAAGGGGTGGGAGACCGCGCTCAAGTTCGTGCCGGGCAACCTCACCGGGTCGATGCTGATCACGAGCGACTCCGGCGGGCTGAACGGGCCGGCCGGCCCTGCCCCGTTCTCGTGGTGGGCCTCGGCCCTCATCCTCGTCGGCTACGCCGCGGTGATGACCGTCGTGGGGTCGGTCATCACCGCCCGCCGCGACATCACCTGACCACGAGCGAATGGCGCCTTCGAGCCGTCCGGCGGCCCCGACCGGACGGACGGCTCGAAGGTGCGTCACCCCACACCGGGGGTGGTCTCGCGGGCAGGGACTGAGGTCTAGGCTGACCCGTGTCCGTGTTGCGTCCGGCACCGAACAGCCATCGTGGGACGCGGCCGCTGTCGTCGACGCTCCTGAAAGAGGCGTATCCGCCGTGTCCGACCAGTCCCGCACCAGTGCCGACCTTGCGGACTTCGGTCCCAACGAGTGGCTCGCGGACGAGATGTACCAGCTCTACCTGACCGACCCGACCTCGGTCGACCCGGCCTGGAAGACCTACTTCGACGCGCACCCCGCGGGCGGTAACGGCTCCGCGGGCAACGGCTCGGCGACGAACCGCACCGCCGCGAAGGGCTCGCCCGCCGCGCCCACGACCACGGCACCCGCCGCCCCTGCGCAGCAGTCGGCTCCGGCGCCGGCCCCGCCCGTCGCGAAGCAGCAGAAGACCGAGGAGCCCGCGGCACCCCGCACCCCGCCCAAGCCGCGCGACATCCCCGCGGTCAGGAACACCGGGCCCGTCACCGACGCCGAGACGACCCCGCTGCGCGGGCCGGCTGCCCGCGTCGTGACCAACATGGAGTCGTCCCTCCACGTGCCGACCGCGACCAGTGTGCGCGCCGTCCCGGCCAAGCTGCTCATCGACAACCGCGTCGTCATCAACAACCACCTGGCCCGCTCACGTGGCGGCAAGGTGTCGTTCACCCACATCATCGGCTACGCCATCGTGCGAGCCGTGGCGAAGATGCCGGAGATGAACAACGGCTTCGGAATGCGTGACGGCAAGCCGGTGCTCGTCAAGCCAGCCCACGTCAACCTGGGGCTGGCCATCGACGTCTCGAAGCCCGACGGCAGCCGCGCCCTGCTCGTGCCGAGCATCAAGTCGTGCGACGAGATGGACTTCGTGCACTTCTGGACGGCCTACGAGGACATCGTGTCCAAGGCCCGCCACAACAAGCTGACGGTGGAGGACTTCGCGGGCACCACGCTCTCGCTGACCAACCCGGGCACCATCGGCACCGTGCACTCGGTGCCCCGCCTCATGGACGGCCAGGGCACCATCGTCGGCGTCGGGTCGCTCGACTACCCCGCCGAGTGGCAGGGCGCCAGCACCGAGACGATCAACCGCAACGCCGTGAGCAAGATCCTCACCCTCACGAGCACCTACGACCACCGCATCATCCAGGGCGCGCAGAGCGGTGACTTCCTGCGGATGCTCACCCAGCTGCTGCTCGGGGCCGAGGGCTTCTACGACGACATCTTCGAGTCGCTGCGCATCCCCTACGAGCCGGTGCGCTGGGTGCAGGACATCTCGACCAGCCACGACGACGACATCAACAAGGTGGCGCGCGTCCAGGAGCTCATCCACGCCTACCGCGTGCGTGGCCACCTGATGGCCGACACCGACCCCCTGGAGTACCGCCAGCGCCGGCACGCCGACCTCGACGTCACCAACCACGGCCTGACCATGTGGGACCTCGAGCGGTCCTTCGCGACCGGCGGGTTCGGCGGCGAGCCGTTCCTCAAGCTGCGCCGCATCCTCGGCATCCTGCGCGACTCCTACTGCCGCACCGTGGGCATCGAGTACATGCACATCCAGGACCCCGAGCAGCGCCGTTGGATCCAGGACAAGGTCGAGGTGTCCTACGCCAAGACCTCCCGCGACGAGCAGATGCGCATCCTGCGGCGGCTCAACTCGGCCGAGGCCTTCGAGACCTTCCTGCAGACCAAGTTCGTCGGGCAGAAGCGCTTCTCGCTCGAGGGCGGCGAGTCGGCCATCGCGCTGCTCGACCGCGTGCTGTGCCGGGCGGCGGCCGACGGCCTCGACGAGGTCTGCATCGGTATGCCGCACCGCGGGCGCCTCAACGTGCTCGCCAACATCGCCGGCAAGTCCTACGGCCAGATCTTCCGCGAGTTCGAGGACCAGCAGGACCGCAAGTCGGTGCAGGGCTCGGGCGACGTGAAGTACCACCTCGGCACCGAGGGCGAGTTCGTCTCGGAGGACGGCTCCTCGACCCGGATCTACCTCGCGGCGAACCCCTCGCACCTCGAGACCGTCGACCCCGTGCTCGAAGGCATCGTCCGGGCCAAGCAGGACCGGCTCAACCTCGCCGGCGAGGCCTTCACCGTGCTGCCGGTGCTCATGCACGGTGACGCCGCGTTCGCGGGCCAGGGTGTCGTCGCCGAGACGCTCAACCTCTCCGAGCTGCGGGGCTACCGCACCGGCGGCACCATCCACATCATCGTCAACAACCAGGTCGGCTTCACCACCTCGCCGGCGTCGTCGCGCTCCTCGGAGTACTGCACCGACGTCGCGCGGATGATCCAGGCGCCGATCTTCCACGTGAACGGCGACGACCCCGAGGCCTGCGTGCGGGTCGCCGAGCTGGCCTACGAGTACCGCCAGGCGTTCAACAAGGACGTCGTCATCGACATGGTCTGCTATCGCAGGCGGGGCCACAACGAGGGTGACGACCCCTCGATGACCCAGCCGCTGATGTACAACCTCATCGAGGCCAAGCGCTCGGTCCGCAAGCTCTACACCGAGGCGCTGATCGGTCGCGGCGACATCTCGGGTGACGACGTCGACGCGGCCCTGCGCGACTACCAGCAGCAGCTGGAGCGGGTGTTCGTCGAGACCAAGGAGGCCATCACCTCCACGTCGACGAGGGCCGGCGGCCCCGACGAGAGCGGTCTCGAGAAGCCCGTCGCCCAGACCGACGACGCCCTGCCGGTCTCGCCGACCGTCGCTGCGGTCTCGGCCGTCGAGCTCGGCCACATCGGCGAGGCGTTCGTCAACATCCCCGCGGGCTTCACCGTGCACCCCAAGCTCCGACAGCTGCTCGACAAGCGGGCCGCGATGGTGCGCGACGGCGGCATCGACTGGGCCATGGGCGAGCTGCTGGCCTTCGGCTCCCTGCTCAAGGAGGGCACCCCGGTGCGGCTCGCGGGGCAGGACAGCCGCCGGGGCACCTTCGTGCAGCGCCATGCCGTGCTGATCGACAAGACCAACGCGCAGGAGTGGACCCCGCTGCTCTACCTCGGTGAGGGGCAGGCGCGGTTCTGGGTCTACGACTCGCTGCTCAGCGAGTACGCCGCCATGGGCTTCGAGTACGGCTACTCGGTCGAGCGCCCCGACGCGCTCGTGCTCTGGGAGGCGCAGTTCGGCGACTTCGCGAACGGCGCCCAGATGATCATCGACGAGTACATCAGCTCGTCGGAGCAGAAGTGGGGCCAGCACTCCTCGGTGGTGCTGCTGCTCCCCCACGGCTACGAGGGGCAGGGGCCCGACCACTCGTCGGCCCGCATCGAGCGCTTTCTCGCGATGTGCGCCGAGGACAACATGACGGTCGCCTTCCCGACGACGCCGGCCTCCTACTTCCACCTCCTGCGCCGGCAGGCCTACGCCCGTCCGCGCCGGCCGCTGGTCGTGTTCACCCCGAAGTCGATGCTGCGCCTGAAGGCCGCCCAGAGCTCCGTGGCGGACTTCACCGAGGCGACCTTCCAGCCGGTGCTGGCCGACCGGCGAGAGCTCGACCCGACGAAGGTGACCCGCGTCGTCCTGGCCACCGGCAAGGTCGTCTGGGACCTCGAGGCCGAGCGGATCAAGCGTGAGGACGACACCACCGCCATTTTGCACGTCGAGCAGCTGCACCCCGTGCCCGGAGCAGAGGTGGCGGCCCAGCTCGGCCGCTACCCCGACGCCGAGGTCGTGTGGGTGCAGGAGGAGCCGAAGAACCAGGGGGCATGGCCCTTCATGGCCCTCAACCTGCCGGAGGCGCTCGCCGAGCTCGGGGAGCACCGGCCGTTGCGGGTGGTCGCGCGCAAGGCCTCGGCCTCGCCCGCGACCGGGAGCCACCACCAGCACGACGTCGAACAGAAGGCTCTGGTGGCCACGGCGTTCGACCGCTGACCGGCACGCGATAACCTCGCTCTCGTGTACTTCACCGACCGGGGAATCGAGGAGCTGTCGAGCCGTCGTGGCGAGGAGCAGGTGAGCATCGACTGGCTGGCCGAGCAGCTGCGCTCGTTCGTCGACCTGCACCCCGAGTTCGAGACGCCCGTCGAGCGCCTCGCCACCTGGCTCGCCCGTCTCGACGACGACGACGAGTGACCCGCGCCTCCCACCGCACCGCCCCCCCAACACCCACCGTCCGGAAGGACCCCGCGTGAACACCCCGAGCGGACCGGCGGCCGACAGGTCTGCGGTCCCTGTCCCCGGCCCTTCCGACCAGCAGGCTCCGGCGTTCCACGCCAGCGCCCAGCTCGTGGTCGCCGAGGGGCGCCGTGACGTGGGGATGTGCTTCGTCGGCGCCTCGATGGTGGCCGGGTACGGCGACCCGAAGGGTCTGGGCTGGGTCGGTCGTGTCGTGAGCCGCTCGCAGCACGCCGACCTCGACCTCACGGCCTATAACCTGGGGGTGCGCGGTGACACCTCGGCCGGGGTCGTGCAGCGGTGGCGCCGTGAGTGCGAGCCGCGCTGGGAGTCCCGCACCGAGCGACGGCTGGTGCTGTCGGTCGGCGCCAACGACATCGAGGGCGACGTCACGGTGTCGCGATCGCGGCTCAACCTCGCCAACATCCTCGACGAAGCGAGCTCGCACGGCATCGCGACCTTCGTCGTGGGGCTGGCCCCCGGCCGCGACGCCGAGCGCAACGCGCGGGTCGCCACGCTGGCCGAGGTGCAGGCCGACGTCTGCGCCCGTCGCGGCATCACCTACGTCGACTGCTTCCGCCCCCTGGTGACCCACGAGCAGTGGGTGTCCGACCTGGCGGCCTCCCCCGACGGTGTGCACCCGGGCCAGGCCGGCTACGGGCTCATCGCGTGGCTGGTGCTGCACAACGGCTGGTACGACTGGCTGCAGGTCCCCTCCTCCTGACGTGACCCCGCCTGGCCGGGGCCCTTGCCACGACGGACAACGCGATATAACGTGAATTCAACACACGACATATCGCGTTCGGCAGCGTCGACGCGGACGGGAGGACAGCCATGAGCCACGGCAGCGCAGGGTCGACCACGCGCTCGCGGGGGACCCCCGTGCAGGACTGGCGGCTCGACGGGCCACGGGTGCTCGACATCGGGGCTGTGGGTGACCACGTGGCCTCCCTGCGGGTGGCTGTGGTCGGTGGCCGGGTCGACGTCGTCACCCACGACGACTCCCCCACGGCCCGGGTGGAGGTGACGTCGGTGACCGGACTGCCCGTCCACGTGCACTGGGACGGGTCGACCCTGTCGGTGACCCACGGCAAGGACGGCGACAGGAACGTGCTGGAGATGATCCGCCGCACCGTCGAGGGGTTCAGCACCACCACCGCCGTGCTGAGCATCTCGGTGCCGCCCACCACGCAGACGAGCGTGAGCACCGTGAGCGCAACCGCCCTCCTCTCGGGCCTGCGGGGGCGGGTGCGGGTCAACACGGTCTCGGGGATGCTGACCCTCAGCGACCTCCAGGGCGACCTGGACGTCAACACGGTCACCGGTGACGTCGAGTGCACTGACGTGAGCGGCCCGCTGAAGGTCAACGCGGTCTCGGGGGCGGTGACGGTGAGCCGGGGGGCGCTGCCGACCGCCCGGCTCAACACCGTGAGCGGCGACATCGCCCTGGACCTGACGTCCGGGCGCTGCCACCTCACCTCGAACAGCGTCTCGGGCGACGTGACGGTCCGTGCACCCCTGGAGGGCTACGACGTCGAGGGCAACACCGCCTGGGGGCAGGTGGTGGTCGACGGCACGACGGTCACGACCGGTGGCGACCACGGCCGCGGCCGGGGGGGACGACTGCGGTCCGGTGACGGGGCCCTGCGGGTCAAGGCCAGCGCGGCGTCGGGCAGCATCGTCGTCCTGCGGGCCGCAGCCCAGGACCAGCCCCAGGACCAGCCCCAGGAACAGCCCCAGGACCAGCCCGAGGGCTGGGGTGGTGGGGCATGAGCCCGGTCTTCGCGCACGGTCAGCTGCGGCTCTACCTGCTGGACCTGCTGGAGCAGGGGCCCCGACACGGCTACGAGGTCATCCAGGACCTCGAGCAGCGCTTCCACGGGCTCTACACCCCCAGTGCCGGCACGGTGTACCCCCGTCTGGCCAAGCTGGAGCAGGAGGGCCTCGTGGCCCGCACGGACGAGGGCCGCAAGGCGACCTACCGCATCACCGACGCCGGACGGGCCGAGGTGGCGGCGCGGCGCAGTGACCTCGCCGACCTGCACGGCGACCTCGAGCGCAGTGCGCGCGACCTCGCGCAGGAGGTCCGCGAGAGGGTGCAGGGCCAGACGGCCGACCTGCGGGCCGAGCTCAAGGCCGCCGCGCAGGCGGCGCGCTCCAGTGCCCGACCCGCGGGTGGCTCGGGTGGCTCGGGTGGTTCGGGTCACTCCGGTGCGGGCGGGTGGCCGGACCTCGAGCGGGCCATCGCCGACCTGCGCGCCCAGGCCAGAGGGGGGTGGGGGACGCGAGGCCTCACCGCGGAGCAGGTCGGCGAGGTCGTCGCGATCCTCACCGAGGCCTCGGCAAGCATCCGCGAGGTGGTGAGCCGGGGCCGCTGAGGGCGCCCGGCCCGGGCCCACCCAGCTCAGAGGATGGCGTCACCCTCTCGGCCCGCCGGGCCCTCGTCGGCGGCTGCGACCGGTCGGCCCGGGACGGCCAGCGCGCTGGCGACCGCCGCGACGACGACCAGACCGAGCCCGACACCGAGCACCGTCTGCCCTCCCTGCACGAGCGCGACGGCGACCGGGGCGAGCACGAGGTTCCAGACGACCGTCGCCGTCCGTGGCCAGCTGGCCCGGCGCCACCACCCGAGGGCCAGGGCAGCCAGCGCCACCGCGACGATCGCGAAGAGCACGATCGAGGAGACGATCCCGGCCCCGTCGAACCCCTGCCCCCGGCTCAGCTCGACCAGGTAGTAGGCGGCCACTGCGGCCACCGCCACGGATTGCAGCCCCGTGATGAGGCATACGGCCACGCGAGCGGGAGTCACCCCACCAGCCTACGCAGCAGGAGTCCGGGGCCACGGCGAGGCCGCCGACGAACGCCACGAGTCGCGTGTATGGCACATACAAGACTTATGTTACATAAGGCTCCATCGATGTCACCCCCTGGGACGCCGGACCGTGTGTCGATCTCGAAACACTTGTGTCAGGGAGGTGAACAGGAGAGTATTGGCGCTGGCCCGGAACACAGGCCGCTAGCTTGTCGTTGGCCTTGAGAGGCCGACGCAGAGGATCGACGACGACGTCGCGCTGGCGTGTCCGACGGCCTGCCGAGGCGCGCTGGTGCCCGCAAACTCCCCCCGATAACAGCAGGTCATCTCGATGACAGCGGCCTGCGACCGACACGAAACCTTGACGACATACCTATGAGCGCAGCGACATACACCCGACCGAATACCCCCCACCAGGGCCGCACGCGTGGGCTCCCGACGCCTGTCCGATCGACGTCGTCGACCGCGAACCCTCTCCCCCGCACGACGAGGAGCACGATCACCATGGACTGGCGCGACCGCGCTGCCTGCCTCGACGAGGACCCCGAGCTCTTCTTCCCGATCGGGAACACCGGGCCGGCGATCCTCCAGATCGAGGAGGCCAAAGTCGTGTGCCGTCGGTGTGACGTCGTCGACACCTGCCTGAAGTGGGCCCTCGAGTCCGGCCAGGATGCCGGCGTCTGGGGCGGCCTCTCCGAGGACGAGCGCCGCGCCCTCAAGCGCCGCAACGCCCGCGCCCGCCGGGCTGGCTGACCGCAGGCGTCAGCGAGGCGGGCTCGTGCGCGACCCCGCCGAGGTGGACGCAGAGCCGTCGCCGGGCAGGGACCGCAGGAGGGCCGTGAACTCCACGACCGTGCCGTGCGGCTCGGCCGCCCGCCAGGTGATGCGGCCGCGCAGGTCCTGCACGAGGGACTGCACGATCTGGGTGCCCAGACCCGACCCGGGCCGACGGCCCCCCTCTCGGATCCCGGTGCCGTCGTCGGCGATGCACACGCGGAGCAGGTCGGCCCCCTCGGCCCGGCTCTCGCGCCCGATGTCGATCGACACGGTGCCGCCCGCCTCGGCCAGACCGTGCTCGATGGCGTTCTGCACCAGCTCGCTGAGGATCATCGCCAACGACGTCGCGTCCTCTGCGCGCAGCCGGCCCCAGGGCTCACCCGTGCGCTCCCGCTTGATCTGCTTGTCGTAGGCCGCGACCTCGACGACCGCCCGGAAGCAGCGCTCGGCGATGTCGTCGAAGTCGACGGTCTCGTCGAAGCCCTGGCTCAGCGTCTCGTGCACCAGCGCGATGGTGCCGACGCGACGGACGGCCTCGTGCAGTGCGGCCTTGCTGTTGGGGTCGCTCATGCGCCGCGCCTGCAGCCGCAGGAGGGCAGCCACCGACTGCAGGTTGTTCTTCACCCGGTGGTGGATCTCACGGATCGTGGCGTCCTTGGTGAGCAGCTCCTGCTCACGCCGCCGCAGCTCGCTGACGTCGCGGACCAGCAGGAGAGCCCCGAACCGCTGCCCCACCTCGGTGAGCGGGATCGCGCGCATCGAGATCACGGCCCCCCGCCCCACCACCTCGGTGCGCCACGGCTGTCGCCCCGTGATCACCAGCGGCAGCCCCTCGTCGACCGGTGAGCTGTCACGCAGCACCGACGTGACGATCCGGCTGAGCGACTCACCGATGACGTCGCCGACGTACCCCAGACGGTGGATGGCCGAGACCGCGTTGGGGCTGGCGTAGGAGACGACGCCCTCGACATCGAGCCGCACGACCCCGTCGCCCACTCGAGGCGCCCCGCGACGCAGACCCGTCGGGGCCGACGAGTGAGGGAACTCGCCGCCGGCGATCATCCGCGAGAGCGCGTCGGCGGTGGCGAGGTAGGTCAGCTCGAGACGGCTCGGTGTGCGCATCATCGACAGGTTGGTGTGGCGGCTGATGACGGCCACCGACCTCCCCCGACGCACGACCGGGATCGCCTCCTCGCGCACCGGCAGGTCGTCGCGCCACTCGGTGTCGCGCTCGCGGACGATCCGTCGCTCGGCGAAGGCCTGCTCGAGCGTGTCGCCACGGGCCTTGCTGGCGTAGGTGCCCACCTGGTCCTCGTAGAAGACCATCTGGCCCGTGGTGGGCCGGATGTGGGCCACGGCGTGCCACTGCACACGCGACGAGCGCACCCACAGCACGAGGTCGGCGAAGGACAGGTCGGAGAGCAGCTGCCAGTCGCCGACCAGCAGCTGGAGCCACTCGACGTCGGCCACCTCGAGCGTCGAGTGCTCGTGGAGCAGGTCGGCTAGCGTGGACACGTAGCGGAGCCTAGTCGCCCGTCGGTGATGCCCTGGGCGGCGCGGTGCCGACGCGGGTCACTGATGCTGGCCGGCGCTGCGCAGCACCGACCGGAGCGTGCGCAACGCCACCGACAGGGCCGCGATGCCGGCGTTGTCGAGCCGCTCGATCCCGGTCAGCGTCGTGCGGGCCCGGGTGAGGGCCTCGCGGTTGGCCTCCGCCCACTGCTCGAAACGCCTCCGGGGCGCGTCGTCGCCCGCACCCGGCTCGCTGGCCGCCAGGACGGCGCGGGTGAGGGAGTCGAGGACGGCATACAGGTCGTCGCGCATCGCGCCGCGGGCCAGCGCGTCCCACCGGTCGTCACGCGGCAGCCGCGAGACGCGGGTGAGCATGCCGTCGATGCCCAGCTGCTCGGAGCAGTGGTAGTAGACCCCCACGACCTCCTGCGGCGTGCGTCCGGTGTCGTGGGCGATCTCGACGACGTCGAGCAGCGAGAAGAGGTCGAGCAGGCCGGCCGCCTGCAGGGCGAGGTCGGCTGGTGCCCCCAGCGCCTCGAGCTGTGCGGCCCGGGCGCTCAGGCGCTCGCGCTCGTCGCCCTGGAGCAGCTCGTGGATCTGAGGGGCGAAGTGCGCGACCGGACCGCGGAAGCGCTCGACCTCGGCCCCGACGTCGATGGTGCCCGGCCGGGTCGTGAGGAACCACCTGCTGGCGCGGTCGAGCAGACGACGGAACTCGAGGTAGAGCGCTGTCTGCACGGCCGTGGGGACCTGGTTGTCGAGGGCTTCGACGGTCGTGACCCACGACGTGAGGTCGAAGACCTCGCGACAGACGACGAACGCCCGTGCGATGTGCTCGGCCTCGGCTCCCGTCTCGTCCCCCGCCCGGAAGGCGAACGTGATGCCGCCGCGGTTGATCATCGAGTTCACCACGGCGTTCGTCACGATCTCGCGGCGCAGCGGGTGGCTGGCGAGGCGGTCGGCGAGCTGCTCGCGCACCGGCGCCGGGAAGTAGTCGACGAGCGTGGCGTGGAACCACGGGTCGTCGGGGAGCCCGGTCGGCAGCAGGTCGTGCTTGAGGGCGAGCTTGGCGTAGGCCACGAGCACCGCGAACTCTGGTGAGGTCAGCCCCAGACCGGCCTCGTGACGTCGCGCGATCTCTGCGTCGCTGGGCAGGAACTCGATGCTGCGGTCGAGGTCCCCCCGCTCCTCCAGCCAGTGGATCAGGCGCTGGTGCACCGAGAGCATGGCGTGCTCCTGCGCCCGCGCGTTGCCGAGCAGCACGTTCTGCTCGTAGTTGTCGCGCAGCACCTGCGCCGCGACCTCGTCGGTCATCGAGTGCAGCAGGAGGTTGCGCTGCTTGAGGGTGAGGTCGCCCTCGCGCACCAGGCCCGTCAGCAGGATCTTGATGTTGACCTCGTGGTCGCTGGTGTCGACACCGGCCGAGTTGTCGATCGCGTCGGTGTTGACGCGCACCCCGGCCTGGGCGGCCTCGATCCGCCCGAGCTGGGTGAGCCCGAGGTTGCCGCCCTCACCCACGACCCGCACCCGCAGCTGGGCCCCGTCGACGCGGATCGCGTCGCCCGCACGGTCACCGACCTCGTCGTGGGTCTCGGCCGTCGCCTTGACGTAGGTGCCGATCCCGCCGTTCCACAGCAGGTCGACCGGGGCCTGCAGGATGGCGTGGATCAGCTCGGACGGCGTCGTGCTGCGGGTGCCGACGGGCAGGCCGAGGGCCTGCACCACCTCGGGGGTCACCGGCACGGACTTCGCCGCCCGGGGGTGGATGCCGCCTCCGGCGCTCAGCAACGAGGTGTCGTAGTCCGCCCACGACGACCGGGGCAGCTCGAAGAGCCGCCGACGCTCGGCCGCCGACGAGGCAGCATCCGGGGTCGGGTCGAGGAAGACGTGCCGGTGGTCGAAGGCCGCCACCAGGCGGATGTGGTCGGAGAGGAGCATGCCGTTGCCGAAGACGTCACCACTCATGTCACCGATGCCCACGACCGTGAAGTCCTCGCGCTGGGTGTCGACCCCGAGCTCACGGAAGTGACGCTTGACCGACTCCCACGCCCCCCGCGCGGTGATGCCCATCACCTTGTGGTCGTAGCCCTCGGAGCCGCCCGACGCGAAGGCGTCGTCCAGCCAGAAGCCGTAGTCCTGCGAGCGGCGGTTGGCGATGTCGGAGAAGGTCGCCGTGCCCTTGTCGGCGGCGACGACGAGGTAGGTGTCGTCGGGGTCGTGGCGCACCACCGACGCCGGCGGGACGACCTCGCCCGAGACGAGGTTGTCGGTGAGGTCGAGCAGCCCCGAGATGAAGAGCTTGTAGGCGGCGATGCCCTCGGCGAGCCAGGCCTCGCGGTCGACGCCCGGGTCGGGCAGCGCCTTGGCGTAGAACCCGCCCTTGCTGCCGGTGGGGACGATGACGGCGTTCTTGACCATCTGCGCCTTCACCAGCCCGAGCACCTCGGTGCGGAAGTCCTCGCGGCGGTCGCTCCATCGCAAGCCCCCGCGGGCCACCTTGCCGAAGCGCAGGTGGACGCCCTCGACCCGGGGGCCGTAGACCCAGATCTCGAACTTCGGGCGGGGCGCCGGCAGGTCGGGCACGAGCTGGGGGTCCAGCTTGAGGCTGACGTAGGCCGCCGGCCGACCCTGCGCGTCGAGCTGGTAGAAGCTCGTGCGCAGACCGGCCCGGATCACCCCGAGCAAGGCCCGGATGATGCGGTCGTGGTCGAGGCTCGCGACGTCGTCGAGGCGCGCCACCACCGAGGCGGCGACCGCCTCCTCGGCGTCGCGGCGCGCGTCACCGGGCAACCCGGCATACCGGCTGGGGTCGAAGCGGGTCTCGAAGAGCTCGACGAGCGAGCGCGCGATGGCCGCGTTGGAGATCAGCGCGGCCTGCACGTAATCCTGCGAGAAGGTCGAGCGCGTCTGGCGCAGGTACTTCGCGACCATGCGCAGGACGACGACCTGCCGCCAGGTCAGCCCCGCCTCGAGGACCAGGGCGTTGAAGCCGTCGGACTCGGCCTCACCCCGCCACACGGCGCGCACGGCGTCCTGCAGCAGCGTCCGGCGAGCCTCACGGTCACCGGCCGCGCCCCAGTCGGAGGCCCGAGCCGCGCGCAGGCCGAAGTCGTAGACGTGCACCATGACGCCGTCGGCGCGGTGCACCTGGTAGGGGCGCTCGTCGACGACCTCGACCCCGAGGTCGGTGAAGAGCGGGAGGACCTGGGTCAGGGACAGCGCCCCGCGGCGGTAGAGCTTGAAGCGGCGGTCGTCGCCCGAGGCCCCGGGCTGCTGGTAGAGGTTGAGCTCGACCGCCTCGTCGGTGTCGAGGCTCTCCATCCGGCGAAGGTCGGCGACGGCGACGCGCGGGTGGAAGTCCTCCTTGTAGGCCTCGGGGAAGGCCCGTCCGTAGAGCCCGACGAGACGGGCGCCGGTCTCCTCACCCAGGTCGGCCCGGACGGCCTCGGCGAGGTCCTCCTCCCAGGTGCGGGTGGCGTCGACGATCGCTGACTCGAGGGAGGCGACGTCGACGCTCGGCACGCTCTCGCCGCGCGCGACCCGCGCGACGAAGTGCAGCCTCGCCAGGGCGGACTCGCCGACGCGGGTGGAGAAGTCGATGCTGCTCGCGTGGAAGGCGCGGCGCAGGATGGCCTCCATCTTGAGCCGGACCGAGGTGTTGTAGCGGTCGCGCGGCAGGTAGACCAGGCACGACATGAACCGGCCATAGACATCCTGTCGCAGGAACAGGCGGGTGCGTCGTCGCTCCTGCAGCCGCAGCACCTCGAGGGTGGTGTCGAGCAGCTCGTCGGTCGGGGTCTGGAGCAGCTCGTCCCGTGGGTAGCCCTCGAGCACCTCGAGCAGGTCCTTGCCCGAGTGGCTGTCGGCCGAGAAGCCGGCCCGCTCGAGCAGCTCGTTGACGCGGTCGTCGAGGATCGGGATGCCGAGGATCGACTCGGTGTAGGCACTGGAGGCGAGCAGTCCGAGGAAGCGTCGCTCGCCGGTCACCGCCCCCTGGTCGTCGAAGGTCTTGATGCCGACGTAGTCGAGGTAGACGCTGCGGTGAACCGTGGCGCGCGAGTTCGCCTTGGTGACGATGAGCAGCTGCCGCTCGCGGGCCTTCGCCCGGGCCGCGGGCGTCAACGGCGTGCGGGGCGTCGGCGAGGCCGGCCCGGCCTCGCGCAGGATGCCGAGACCCGTCGAGGGCACGACCTCGAGGGTCTCGTCGCCCCCCTCACCCGTCAGGACGTACTCGCGGTAGCCCAGGAAGGTGAAGTGGTGGTCAGCCAGCCAGTCGAGGAAGCGAGCGGTCGAGGTCGCCTCCTCCGTGGGCACCCCGGCGGGTGGTTGCGCGCGGAGCTGCCCGGCGATCTGCGCGCACCGCGCCCACATGCGCGGCCAGTCGTCGACGGCGTCGCGCACGTCGGCGAGCACCTGTCGCAGGGATGTGGCGATGGCCGCCCGCTCGTCGTCGGAGCCGACCCGGTCGATCTCGAGGTGCATCCACGACTCGGTGCTCGTGCCGGGCTCGGGGACGGGCACCGGGTCGCTGTCGAGCACCTCGAGCAGCGTGCCGTCGGCGTCGCGGCGGACCACCAGCTGGGGGTGGACGAGCAGGTGGATCGTGCGGCCGCGGCGCGTCAGCTCAGCCGTCACCGAGTCGACCAGGAACGGCCGGTCGTCGGTCACGACCTGGACGACCGTGTGCCCGCTCGACCAGCCGTCGGAGGCGGCGTCAGGGTTGAGGACGCAGACGTCGACGGTGCCCGGCGGGCGCACGGAGGCGAGCTCGCGGTGCGACAGCGCGGCGCCCAGCAGGTCACCGGGGTCGCGGGCGAGGAGGTCCTCGGTGGCCACGTGCCGGTAGTAGCGCTGGATGAAGGCCTCGAGGGAGCCGGCAGGAAAGAGCCCCTCACCGCTGCTCCCCCTTGCGGACGGACCCCCCAGGTCTGACGCAGCGCGCAGCTGCTGGGTGCGTGACAGGTCCAGTGACGCGGACATCGCGGTCGTGCTTCCTCACCTCGGGAATGTGGCCCACGTCGTCGGGAGCCAACCTGACGACACTATCGCCGACCCGCCGACGCCGCGCTCCCCCCCTCGGCCGGGGAGGCCACGGGCGCCGGCGGCCGGTGGAGAACTTTCGGGGCAGTAGGCCGATCTCCCCTAGGCTGGCAACGTGACCAGCTCTCCCGGCTCGGGGCGACCCGGGTCCGCCACGGGCACCGCACAGGTCCTGACCGATGTGCGGCGGGCCGCGCTGGAGGCCGCGGATGCCCTGCTGCAGCACGTGCCCGACACCGGCGACCACACCACGGGACGGGCCGTCGACGCCTTCGTGGAGCAGTCGGTCGACGCTCTCCGCGCCTTGGCCGAGGTGACGGGCGAGGCGCTCGCCACGGGTGACGACGGCGACGGGTCAGCCGAGCGGGGCCCGGACCCAGGGCCGGTGGGTGCGCGACTGCCCTCCGTCGAGCTGCCCCCGCGAGGGTGGCACTGGTGAGCACGGCCGTCGCCGGCGACCCGTCGGGCTGCTCGCAGCTCGGTGCCGAGCTGCGCTCGAGGGCGGCCACGTTGCTCGCGCTGCACACCGAGGTGGTCGAGCAGCAGCGGGGCAGCGGGCGGAGCCGGCGCCGAGACCACCTCGACCCCCTGCTGGTCGAGCGCGACCGCGCCACCCTCGAGGCCGTGGCCGTGCGCCTGGATGCCGCCGGGGCGGCTCTTCAGCGCTACGCCCAGGAGCTCGCCGCGATGGGGCAGGAGGCCCAACGGATCGAGCGGGCCGCTCGGGCCGCGGGGCTCGAGCTCGACGGGCTGCGGGTCGTCGAGCCGTGGGGCGTTGCCGCACCCGACACCGCCCGCGCCCGGCTCGAGGCGATGCCCGACCTGCAGCGCCGCTCCGAGCGGCTGGCCTCGCAGGTCGCTCGCGCCCGCGGCAGCCTGCGGCGCAGCCTCGAGGGTGGGCGTGACGAGCTCGAGCGCACAGCGGCGGGGGTGCGAGGCTCCCTGGGCTGAGCGGGGTGAGCGGAGACACGCGGTGAGACCGGTCAGCCTGGGCATCACCGCGGTCGTGGTGCGGATACCGTTGCCGCCATGAAGATCAGCGAGAGCTTCGAGTACCCCGCGTCCCCCGCGGACGTCGCCGTCATGGTCGCCGACCCGGCCTTCCAGGCGAAGAAGTGCGAGGCATCGCACCCGCTGTCACACTCCGAGTCGGTGGTGCAGGAGGGGGGCAGGACGCGCATCGTCGCGCGGCGCGTCATGCCCACGGACGACTTCCCCGACTTCGTGCGCTCGATGATCGGGCCGCAGATCGTGGTCGTCGAGACCTACCTCTGGGAGGCCCCGGCGAGTGACGGGTCACGCAACGGCACGCTGACCGTCGACATCGGAGACGGCAACCTGCCGGTCGGCATGACCGGCACGATCACCCTCAAGCCGCACGGCACCGGCTCGGTCATCCGCGTCGACGGCGAGCTCAAGGCCAGGGTCATGCTCATCGGGGGCAAGATCGAGAAGGCCGCCGAGCCGGCCGTCCGCGACGCCATCGACAAGGAGCACCAGACCGGCATGGAGTGGCTCGGCGCCTGAGCGGTCGCGCTGACGTGGGGCGAGCTCGACGCTGCGTCGGGTGCCACCTTCGCCCTACGTCGACGATCTTCGACGTAGGGCGCCGCACATCGGACCTCCCTCAGCCCATGTGCGGGTAGGCGTGCTGCGTCGCTGGCACGAAGGTCTCCTTGATCGACCGGGCACTGGTCCACCGCTGGAGGTTCTGAGCCGCGCCGGCCTTGTCGTTGGTGCCCGAGGCGCGCCCACCGCCGAAGGGCTGCTGGCCGACGACGGCGCCGGTGGGCTTGTCGTTGACGTAGAAGTTGCCCGCCGCGAAGCGCAGCCGGCGGGTGGCGTCGGCGATGGCCACCCGGTCGGTCGCGATGATCGCCCCGGTCAGCCCGTAGGGCGCGAAACCCTCCATCTGGTCGAGCACGGCGTCGTAGCGGTCGTCCGGGAAGACGTGGACGGCCAGCACGGGACCGAAGTACTCGGTGCGGAAGGCTTCGTCGCTCGCATCCGCGATCTGGAGCACCGTGGGCCGGATGAACCAGCCCTGCGAGTCGTCGTAGGTGCCCCCGGCGACGACGTCGATGCCTGCCGTGGCGTGCGCCCGGTCGATGGCCGCCGCGTTCTTGGCGAACGACCGCTCGTCGATGACGGCCCCGAGGAAGTTGGAGAAGTCGGTGACGTCGCCCTGCGGGAGCCCGTTGGTGAGGTCGGCGAGGTCGTCCTTGATCTGCGTCCACAGCGACGCCGGCACATAGGCGCGCGACGCGGCCGAGCACTTCTGCCCCTGGTACTCGAACGCCCCGCGGATCAGGGCGGTGCGCAGGACGTCGGGGTCGGCCGACGGGTGCGCGAGCACGAAGTCCTTGCCGCCGGTCTCACCCACGAGACGGGGATAGGTGCGGTAGGAGGCGATGTTGGCCCCCACCTGCTGCCACAGCGAGTGGAAGGTCGGTGTCGAACCGGTGAAGTGGATACCCGCCAGGTCGGGGTCGGCGAGGGCGACCCGGCCGACGTCGAGGCCGTCACCGGTGACGAGGTTGATGACCCCGTCGGGCAGCCCGGCCGCCTCGAGCAGCTCCATCGTCAGCTGCGCGGCGAGACCCTGCGTCGGTGACGGCTTCCACACGACGGTGTTGCCCATGAGGGCGGGAGCCGTCGGGAGGTTGCCGGCGATCGCGGTGAAGTTGAAGGGGGTGATGGCGAGCACGAAGCCCTCGAGCGGCCGGTGGTCGGTGCGGTTCCACACGCCCTTCGCATTGAGCGGTGGCTGCTCGGCCAGGATCTGGCGGGCGAAGTGCACGTTGATCCGCCAGAAGTCGATCAGCTCGCAGGCCGCGTCGATCTCGGCCTGGTAGCAGGTCTTGCCCTGGCCCAGCATCGTGGCGGCGTTGAGGGTCTGGCGCCACGGGCCCGACAGCAGATCGGCTGCCTTGAGGAAGATCGCCGCCCGGTCGTCGAAGGACAGCTCGCGCCAGCCGGGAGCGGCGTCCTTGGCCGCCTGCACGGCCGCCTGCGCGTCGCCGACGGTGGCGTTGCGCAGGGTGCCTAGCACCTTGCGGTGGGCATGCGGCTGCCGCACGTCGATCTCGGAACCGGAGCCGACGACCTGTCGTCCCCCGATCGTGTGCGGCAGCTCACGCTGCTGCCCCCCCAGTGCAGCCAGCGCTAGCTCGAGGTCCGCACGCTCGGCACTGCCGGGTGCGTAGTCGAGCACCTGCTCGTTGGCGGGGACAGGGACCGAGGTGACGGCATCCATGTGGTGTGGGCTCCTGGGGGTAGAGACTCGGGGGCAGGGGCGGACGACGGGCGCTCGCCCGCCCACTCTTGCACGACCCCGGGGGTCAGGCGCCCGCCAGACGTGCGACCTCGGCGAGCTCGGTGACGTCGTACCAGAGCAGGTCGGGCTCGGCCAGGCTCCCCGCGGGGGGCTCCTCGACGTGCAGCGCGACGATCCGCCGGCGCGAGACGACGCCCCGCACGCCCACGTGCGCCGCGATCCCCGAGGTCGACGGGGCGACGTCGACGTCGGGCGAGTCGAGGTCGGCGGCGGCGATGACCAGCGGCCGGTCCGAGCCGTCACGGGCGACGACGGCAGCGTCCCGGGCAGCCATCAGCGCGAGGTACTCGAGCCCTTCCTCGTCCTCGGTCGGGTGAGCGCGCTCGAGCCACTCGGTCACCGCGAAGCCGTCAGCGATGCGCATCTCGTTGCCGCCCAACCACATCTGGATCGCGTCGGGGGGGAGCGGGAGATAGACACGGCACTGGTGCACGGGGCTCCTTGGAGAGTCGGAGGGGTAGGGCCTGGGGGGACCGGGCGCTCGAAGGGTAGTCCTGCTGCGCGGTCAGGCGCGTCCGCGTACGGGCGCGGGATCGGCGAGCGCGACCCGCGAGGTGCGCAACGACGTCTCGACGACGACGGGTCGCCGCGTCACGTCCATCAGGTTGCCCCCGATGGCCTCGAGATCCTCACGACCGGGGCCGACCATCGTGACCTGGGCCCCGTCAGCGTGGACGACGTTCATCTCCTTGAGTGCCTTGGCCGTGACCCTGGTCCGCCACTGGCGCTCGAGCCGCGACACCAGCTGCGCGGGCGCGTCGGTCTCGAACGACACCTGCGGCGCGAGCACGTAGACCTCGTCGAGACCGCACCCCACCAGCAGGTCGAGGTTGGTGGACGACCAGGTGCCGCCGTCGATGAAGCGGCGTTCGCCGATGCGCACGGGTTGGTACCACCCCGGGATGGCGCACGAGGCCATGACGGCGTCGGCGACGTCGACGACGGGTGCCCCCTCACGGCCGAAGGCCACCCGCACGCCCGCGTCGTAGTCGAACGCCACGACCGACAGGCCGGGGCGCGCGACCCACCCCTCGGGCTGCACGTGGCGGACCATGGCCCCCACGCTGTCGAGGCTGCCCCGCCCCTCGGGCAGGAAGGCCGCGAGGACGGCGGTCGGGGGGAGCTGCCTCAGCTCGCGAATCCCCTTGCGCAGCAGCACCGGTGAGCCGAGGCCCGCTCTCGGCGCGGGTGGGCGGTCACCCTCGGTGGCCCGCTCGTAGTCCCACTCGAAACCCGCGAGCGGGCCGTGGCGGACGTGACCTTCGAGCTGGTGCGTGCGCAGGTCGTCGACACTCACGCCGGCCGCGAGCATCGTGCACAGGACCGACCCTGCCGACGTGCCCACCAGCTCGTCGAACGAGTCGACCGAGACACCGAGCGACTCCTCGAGGGCGGCCAGCGCACCGATGGCCCACGCCGCCCCCAGCACCCCACCACCCCCGATCACGAGGCCTCGACGGGGGCCCACCGCAGCCGCCGCCGCAGGGCTCACCGGCTGCCGTCCGGCTTGTCGGACAGCTCGGCGAGCGAGTCGACGATGCTCTGACCGAGGACGTCGACGTCGGGCATGGAGTTGCGGTCGGCATTGAGGCCGTAGTACACCCCGCCGTCGTAGGACGTGAGCCCGATCGCCAGGGCCTGGCCGCGGGCCAGCGGCATGACGGGGAAGGTCGACAGCATCGGCGCGTCCGCGGCATACAGGGTGGACTGCGGGCCGGGCACATTGGTGATGATGACGTTGAAGAGGCGACGGGACATCGCCGAGCCGAGACGCGCCCCCAGCGCGTGCAGGGTCGGTGGGGCGAAGCCGGCGAGACCGACGAGCCGCCCGGCGCCCACCGCCTGACCGCCCTCGATCTGCTGGCGCATGGCGAACGCGATCTGGTGCAGCCGCATCGAGGCGCCGGGCTCGCCCACGGGCAGGTCGACGAAGCAGGCCGTGAGCCGATGGCCCGGGCTGCCACCCCCGTCGCCCCTGTCGCCCCCGTCGCCTCCCTCGATGCTCACCGGCACCATGGCCCTGACGACGGTGCTGGGCCCGACGGGCTCGCCGCGGGTCAGGAGCCAGGCGCGGAAGGCGCCGGCCAGGGTGGCGAGCACGACGTCGTTGACGCTGACGTCGTCGGCGTAGGCGCCGCGTCCGAGCCGCGCACGCACCAGACGGTGGTCGGCCAGGTCGGTGCCCACCATGACGAAGCGCCGCGCCGCGCCGACCTCGGCGTTGAGTGGGCTCACGGGGGCCGGGCGGGCGGCACCGCGCGCGACCGTCGTGGCCAGGGACCCGAGCCCGCGCACGACCCGGCCGCTGATCGCCCGCGCCTCGTTGACGCCCTCGAGGATCGACTCCACCGCCTGCCCCGGCGCGAAGACCTGGTCGAGCACCGCGTCACCGACCAGCTGGAGGTCGGTCGGCTCGGGCTGGGGCCGCCAGGGGTCCGGCCGCGAGGGCACCGGCGTCGGCTCGGACGTGAGGATCAGCTGGGAGATGTCGACGGCACTGACGCCGTCGACCATCGCGTGGTGGGTCTTGGTGACGATCGCGAAGCGCCCGTGCTCGAGGCCCTCGATGAGATAGACCTCCCACAGCGGGCGGTGCCGGTCGAGCTGGCGCGACTGGATCCGGGCGACGAACTCCTGCAGCTGGTCGTCGCTGCCCGGCCGGGGCAGTGCCGAGCGTCGCACGTGGTAGCTGAGGTCGAAGGTCTCGTCGTCGACCCAGACCGGGTTGGCCAGCCCGCCCGGCACCTCGCGCACCTTCTGCCGGAAGCGGGGGTAGCCGATGATCCGGTCCCGCACGAGGGCGAGCAGCGTCTCGTGCGCGAAGCCGTGCTCAGCCGGCTCGAAGACCATCACCGATCCGACGTGCATGAAGGTCGTCGGCCCCTCGAGGTAGAGGAACGACGCGTCGAGCGAGGTCAGTCGGTCCGGCACAGCCACATCGTGTCAGAAGCGAGGCGGGGTCGAACGTCGCGCCCGGCTGGTATTAGGAGGATCTCATCCGGGGCCCGGATGGAGGGGAGTGGGTCACCGGAGGGCGGCGCCCCCGTGACCGAACCGGCGCGTCGACGGGCAGGACCAAGACGGTCGTCAGGGCGATGACGGGGCCGAGCGTCCCGGCGACCCGGACGGCACGGGCCGCCTGGCAGAGGTGACGCGCGATCGTGGGGATGTTCAACGCAGGTGCCCGTCTCGCGCAACAGCCATCGACCTCGCAGGGGGCCACGGGTCGAGCGGGTGGGGGACGTGGGTCGCCATCGGTCCCGGGACGATCGTGTGAGGCGCACGGGTCGCGGCACCGCGTGGGGACGCGGGCCCAGGCGCTGACCGGGCGGGGTGAGGGGGGTGTGGAGCTCGAGAGACATCGGCCGGGTGGGGTACCAGCCGGTGTGCTGTCGTCGACGCGAGCGAGGCTCGTCCCGAAAGGCCTACATCAACCTATCAATCGGACATATGCGCTCTATCTGGTGATGAGCTTTCTGCGCCGGACGTTGGACGGCACATCGACGCCGCCGAGCGTCGCCGCCAGGGTGCGCAGGGCGGCCCGGGCGGGCGACGAGGGTGCGCACTCCGCGAGCACGCGACCCTGGAGCAGCGCGGCATCGAAGGCCGCCGGGTCGTCGGGCACGAAGGTGGCGGGGACGACGCCGGCGAACCGCTGCAGGGCCGCCGTGACGTGCTCCGCGGGTCGGGGGCCGACGGCTCCGGCCCGAAGACGGTTGACGACGACCAGCACCTCCCCGCTCGGGACGGTGCCGAGCTCCTGCAGGCCTCGCACCAGTCGCTGGAGGCCCACGGGGTCGCACGCGCCGACCGCCACGACCGTGTCGGCCGTGGCCAGGCTCGTGAGCGTGGCGGCGTGGCGCCGCGGGGCTCGGGTGTCGTAGCTCAGCTCCTCGTCGTCCTCCAGGCTGAAGCCACAGTCGACCACCACGACCCGGGCGAGCAACCGGGCGACGTCGTAGACCCGCTCCAGGGCGGCCTGGCGCAGCTCGGGCCACCGGTCCGCCCGCGGCAGACCGGTGAGCACCCTCAAGCCGGGCAGGACCTCAGGGGCCAGCCGGGCCAGGACCGGCAGGTCGAGTGTGCCCTGCTCGGCGGCCCGAGCGGCCGCCGCGACGCCCGGCGCCTCGTCGAGCAGGGAGAGGACCTGGGCCACGCTGCCGCCATAGGTGTCGGCATCGACCAGCAGCGTCGGCACCCCGAGCAGCGCCAGCTCCGCGGCGAGGTTGACGGCGACCGAGGTGCGGCCGGGGGCACCGCAGGGGCCCCATACGGCGACGACGCGAGCCGGCTCCTGCGGCTCGGCCTCGGGCACGGGAGGGAAGGCGCTGGGCGTCACCACGCGTTCTGAGGACACGACGCCGGCAGCCTCATGGCGGCCCGATGCCGGTGCGCCCGCTCCCCCGGGCGCCGCTGAGGCGGCGAGCACGGACTCGGCGAGGTCGGCGGCCGCGACGTCGGCCGGGACGACGACGTCGACCCCGATCTGGCGCAGGTGACGCTCGGAGCCCTCGTCGACCGGGTCGCTCACCCCAACGACGGCCACCCCCGATGCCCGTAGGGTCGAGACGGCCGTCAGGTCGAGCCCGCGCAGGTCCCCGGAGACGACGGCGGCCGTGCCGAGACCGGATGCTGCAGCGGCGAGCAGGTCGGCCAGGTCGGCGCACCGGCGGGCGAGCTCGAGGTCACGCGCCGCCTCGACCGTCGTCGCCAGCCGGCTGTCCCACCGAGGACCGACCGCGACCAGAACGCCGGTCACGAGCCCGCGGTCCCGCCCGGCCCCGGGACCAGGGTCAGGCGCGAGAGGCTGTCGGCGGCCCCGATCACCTCACCCACCCGCTCACGCGGGACGAGGATCTGGACAGCGGTCGACGAGGTGGCGCCGCCGAAGCCGGAGCCCGTGGCGGGCACGTCGGCGACCGTCACGCCCAGCAGCAGGCGCTTCGCGGCGAGATACCGCTCCTGCGTGGTCGCCGGGTCACGCTGGCTCACCCAGACGTCGACGACCGAGCCGGCGACCAGCCCGGTAGCGGAGGTGCTGTCGACCTTCACCGCGACCCGCTGGACGTCGATGTCGGACCGTTGGCCGACCGCCCCCGACGGCACGAGCTGACCTTCCGCCACCGCGGTGCGCGCCCATCCGTCGACCGGGGCGCCCGCTGCGGCCGCGAGGTAGAGCCGCCCGGTGTCACCGAGCTGCACGTCCACGCGGCGCAGGTTGGCGGCCGTGAGCCGGTCGCCCGGCCTGATCGCGGTGGCGGCCACATACATCGGCACCGTGTCGTCGGCCGCACCCACGACCTTGGCGCCGATCGCGCTAGCGGCGAGCACGATGAGGACCCCCGCCACGAGGCGGGAGTCGCGCCAGGACGGACGCTGCAGCCGGGACGCCCTGGGCGTGGGCAGCTCACTCACGGATGGTCCCCCTCTGACCCGTTGCCCGGGCGATCGTCGACGATGCGGCCAGTCGTCACCGGCCGGGCACCATCATGGCGGAGCCGTCGTCGCAACGCACCCACTCCGCACGAGCCTGTGGACAACCGGGTGCGACCCGCGACCTGTGCCAAGATGAGCGAGACAGGTCTCGGGGCGGTCGGACGGTGACCGAGGCGTGAGGGACCGGACCGAGCTTTTCCTCCCGATGTCGCCCGGTCGCTGGCTATCACTCCGCCTCCTCGCCCACAGACCAAGGACCGCCGACGATGACGACCAAACGCTTCCTCCAGCTCACCGAGGTCTCCGAGGTGCTCAACATTTCCTCCGCGCAGGCCTATGCCCTCGTCCGGTCCGGAGAGCTCCCGGCCATCAAGGTCGGAGGCCGCGGCCAGTGGCGGGTCGAGGCGAGCGAGCTCGAGACCTACATTGCCCGGATGTACACCGAGACGCGTCAGTTCGTCGCCGCCCATCCCTTCGGCACCGGCGCGACCGACGAGGACGATCCCCACGCCTGAGCTGGCCTGAGCACACCTGGCTTCCACCCCCCGGTGCGCTGGGCCGTCACCGCCGTCACCGCCGTCGACGCACCAGAGCCAGGGCAGCGAAGGGCACCGACCTGACCGCCCGCACGTTCTCGGGCCGGCGGACGAGGTCGGCCGGGTGCTCGGCGAGGTCGAGCAGGTCTCGTCCCACCGCATCGACGGTGCCGGTGAGGCTGCCGCCGTCGAGGTCCACCACGTCGACCACGGCCCGGTCACGACTGATCGCCCGGAGGGCCGCGCCGATCCCGAAGGTGCGCGCCACGGCGCCGAGCGGCTGGATCCGCCCCGTGGGGACCGTCATCCACCGCAGCGCCGGGAAGGCCACCAGCACCGCCTGCTCCTGAGGCTCCATCAGGAGCACCCAGTCGCTGCCGACATCGGTGACGACGCCCCGCACGGGCCCGGCCCCGGCCACCCGGAGCTCGGCCGGCCCCGACCCGACGGCGGCCACGAGCCGCTCCTGCAGCCCGACGAGGGCGCGCTCCCGGCGGGTGCGGTCAGCCACCTCGGCCTCGAGGTCGAGCTGCTCCTGGGCGTGCCACCGCCCCTCGAGGTCGGCGAAGAGCTCGTCCCAGCGCATCGGTCCCCTTCCGGTCACGGCCCGCTCGGGTCCGCCGCTCGCTCTGTCCACGGTCGCCCGATCCTCCCACCCGTCGGCGGACCGCGGCCCGCTCTTCTTGACATCCACACGCAAACGGAATCAAATAGCAGCACACATCAATCTCTAGTCGTGAGTGAGCCCATCCGTGAAGCAGCCCGACCCCGCCGTCGACCGCGCCGGACACCTCTCGAGGGCGCTCGTGGCGGCAGCCCTCGTGTCGGGTGTGACAGGGGTCCTCGGCGTCGCCCTGGCCCGCGTCACCCTGCAGGCCTGGGGTGCGCTGGCGGGGCCGGGGCCCGGTGCACCCGCCGACGCCCTCGTCGCGCTGGTGGCCGGTCTGGGGTGCGCGCTCTGCGTCTGGCTGGGGGCAGGATTCCTCGTCAGCCTCGGGGCGGCCCTGCCCGGTCAGCTCGGTTCCTGCGCCCGGCGGATGAGCCAGAGCGTCAGTCCCCAGCTCGTGCGCCGGGTGGCCGCCACCGTCCTCGGGGGAACGATCGTCGTCTCCGGAGCGGTGCCGGCACTGGCGGCGACACCCGCCGGGCCTCTGCGCTCGCTCGCGCCCACCGCATGGTCCGCGACCGACGCCGGTCCGGATGCCCTGACCCCGGGCTCGGTGCCGGCAGCCGCGGCAGGTCTGTCTCCGGACCTGCTCCCCCCGGTCGCGGTCGCGACGTCCCGTCCCGCCGACCCGACCTCCCCGGCCGACCCCTGGGCGGCGCCGGCACCAGTCGCCGCACCCGTCCCGGCCGGCGCATCCCGCGGATCCGTCACGGCCGACCCCCGGACAGCCACGCGACCCCCGTCCTCTGCCGTCGCCCCCACCCGGGTGGCCGGGCCGGGGCTGGGCGTCCTGGCACCGCGGACACCTCGCGCGGCCGCGCCGGCTGGCCGGCCCGCGCCCCGCTCGACCACGTCTGCGGGGTCGTCGACGGGATCGCTCATCGTCGCGGCGGGAGACACCCTGTGGGACATCGCCGCCGCCGAGCTGGGGCCCGGGGCCGAGCCTCGCGCGATCAGCCAGGAGTGGCCGAGGTGGTTCGCCGCCAACCGGGCGGTGATCGGTGCCGATCCCGACCGCATCGTGCCCGGTCAGGCGCTGGCCCCGCCTCCACCCACCTCCGAGACCTCCGAGACCTCCGAGACCTCCGAGACCGGACGGTGAGCGTCGTGCCGGCAACACGCCCGTCGGCCGCCGGGTCCAGACGGCTCCGGGTCACGCCGATCCCCCGCCGGGAGCCCGCCCGCATCACGGCGGACGAGGCGTTCGAGACGCCCACCGCACCGAGCAGCTACGTGCAGGGCGTGCTCGCCCTGGCCGACCCCGAGGACGACCACTACTTCGATCGTCAGCCGACCACGCGCCAGCACCTGCCCCTGGCCGAGGCCTTCGCCCGCAGCATCGGCCAGGCCCTCGTCGAGGTCATGTGGGGCGTGCGACCCGCGACCCAGGTGGTGCGGTGGACGACCGCCGAGGTGTATGCCGTGGTGGCCCGCCGGTCGCTCGTCGCCGTGCGCCGCGGGCTGCGTGGGGGTCGGCCCCCCGTCGTGCTGAACCTGCGTGTCTGCGAGCCGGCCGACGGGGTGGCCGAGGCCGCTCTCGTCGTCATCGCCGGCGGGCGGGTGCGGGCCGTCGCCCTGCGGCTCGAGGGCCTCGACGGCCGCTGGGTGGTCACCGAGCTGCTCGTCGGCTGACCGTTACTTCCCGCGGCGACGCCCCTTCTTCGAGGTGCGTCGCTCCACCCGGTTGGCCGGCTCGGACACCTGCGGAGAGTCGTCGACCACGCGCTCCTCGACGCCGCCGTCATCGCTCGGCGCCGAGTAGGTCAGGCGCCGTGCCGTGGGCCCACCCTGCAGACCCTTGGCCGTGATCACCGGGCGGGCCTCGTGCGACTCGTCGGCCGCGCCACCCACGGCCGCGTCCTGCGGGCCCTCGCCAGCGCCCAGGTCACTTTCACTGTCGTCAGCACCGGCAGCACCGGCAGCACCGGCAGCGAGCGTCCCCATGAGGTCGCCCACCGCCATCGGGGCCCCGCCCACGAGCGGGGCGTCGGCGGGCGGCGCCACGTCGACCTCGACGCTGAAGAGATAGCCGACCGACTCCTCCTTGATGCCCTCCATCATCGCCTCGAAGAGCAGGAAGCCCTCGCGCTGGTACTCCACGAGCGGGTCACGCTGAGCCATGGCCCGCAGGCCGATGCCCTCCTGCAGGTAGTCCATCTCGTAGAGGTGCTCACGCCAGCGACGGTCGAGCACCGACATGACGACCCGCCGCTCGACCTCGCGCATGACCTCGGTGCCGAGCGTCTCCTCGCGCAGGTCGTAGGCGCGGTGGGCGTCCGACTTCAGCTCGTCGCGCAGCAGGTCGGGCGTGATCTGGCCGTGGCCACCCGCCTGCTCGGCGAGGTCGTCGATGGTCACCGTCATGGGCCGGTAGAGGCCCTTCATCGCGGTCCACAGCTGCTCGAGGTCCCAGTCGCCGGCATACCCGTCAGACGTGGCGGCAGCGACGTAGCCGTCGATGACGTCGTTAACGAAGTGACGGATCTGCTCCTCCATGTCCTGACCCTCGAGGACCTGGCGACGCTCTTCGTAGATGACCTGACGCTGCCGGTTGAGGACGTCGTCGTACTTCAGGACGTTCTTGCGGATCTCGTAGTTCTGTCCCTCGACCTGGCTCTGCGCGCTGGCGATCGAGCGGGAGACCATCTTCGACTCGATCGGGACGTCGTCCTCCATCTTGGCCGTGGTCATGAAGCGGTCGACCATCGCGGCGTTGAACAGCCGCATGAGGTCGTCCTGCAGCGAGAGGTAGAAGCGTGACTCCCCCGGGTCGCCCTGACGACCTGAGCGGCCGCGCAGCTGGTTGTCGATGCGCCGCGACTCGTGCCGCTCGGTGCCCAGCACGTAGAGCCCCCCGAGGTCCTTGACCTGGTCGTGCTCGGCCTGGACCGCCGCCTCCGCCTGCTCGAGGGCCTCGTCCCACGCGGCTTCGTACTCGTCCGGGGTGTCGACCGGGTCGAGGCCGCGGGCGCGCAGCTCGGCCACGGCACGGAACTCCGGGTTGCCGCCGAGCATGATGTCGGTGCCACGACCGGCCATGTTGGTGGCGACGGTGACCGCGGCCTGGCGGCCCGCGTCGGCGATGATGCTGGCCTCCTGCTCGTGGAACTTCGCGTTGAGCACGTTGTGGGCGATGCCGCGCTTGCGCAGCTCCTGCGAGAGCCGCTCGCTCTTCTCGACGCTGACCGTGCCGACGAGCACCGGCTGACCGACGTCGTGACGCTCGGCGATGTCGTCGACGACGGCGGAGAACTTGGCCTCCTCGGTGCGGTAGACGAGGTCGGCCTGGTCCATGCGCACCATGGGGCGGTTGGTCGTGATCGGGATGACCCCGAGGTTGTAGATCGAGTTCAGCTCGGCGGCCTCGGTCTGGGCGGTGCCGGTCATGCCCGAGAGGGTGGAGTACATCCGGAAGTAGTTCTGCAGGGTGATCGTCGCCAGGGTCTGGTTCTCGTTCTTGATCTCCACCCCCTCCTTGGCCTCGATGGCCTGGTGCATTCCCTCGTTGTAACGGCGCCCGGCCAGCATGCGGCCGGTGTGCTCGTCGACGATGAGGATCTCGCCGTTCATCACGACGTAGTCCTTGTCGAGCTTGAACAGCTCCTTGGCCTTGATCGCGCTGTTGAGGTAGCCGATGAGCGGGGTGTTGACCGACTCGTAGAGGTTCTCGATGCCGAGCATGTCCTCGACCTTCTCGATGCCCGACTCGAGCACCCCGACGGTCTTCTTCTTCTCGTCGACCTCGTAGTCGCCCTCGCCCGACTCCAGCTCGCCGCGGGTCAGCCGCTTGGCCAGCCGCGCGAACTCGACGTACCACTTGGTCGCGGCCTCGGCCGGGCCGGAGATGATCAGCGGGGTGCGCGCCTCGTCGATGAGGATGGAGTCGACCTCGTCGACGATCGCGAAGTTGTGCCCGCGCTGCACCAGCTCGTCGGGAGACCAGGCCATGTTGTCGCGCAGGTAGTCGAAGCCGAACTCGTTGTTGGTGCCGTAGGTGATGTCCTTGGCGTACTCGGCCCGCCGCTGCTCCGGCGTCATCGACGACAGGATGCAGCCGGTCTCGAGCCCCAGGGCGCGGTGCACGCGACCCATCAGCTCGGACTGGTACTCCGCGAGGTAGTCGTTGACGGTTACGACGTGCACCCCCTTGCCCGAGAGGGCGTTGAGGTAGCTCGGCAGTGTCGCGACGAGGGTCTTGCCCTCACCGGTCTTCATCTCGGCGACGTTGCCCTGGTGCAGCGCCGCGCCGCCCATGATCTGCACGTCGAAGTGGCGCTTGCCGATGGTGCGGCGCGCCGCCTCCCGCACCGCGGCGAAGGCCTCCGGCAGCAGGTCGTCGAGCGTCTCGCCCTCCGCGAGCCGCTTCTTGAAGACGTCGGTCTCTGCGCGCAGGTCGTCGTCGCTCAGCTTCTCGAAGTCCTCCTCGAGAGCGGCCACCTGGGCCGCGACCGCCTCGAGCTTCTTGATCGCCCGCCCCTCACCGGCACGCAGGAGCTTCTCAAAGACCTTGACCACGTGAAAACTCCTGCTCGTGACGTGCGCTGGGTGAGGTGACGACCGGGCTCTAGGCTAGTCGGTGGCGTCGCACCCGCCCAACGGATGGCCTCCCGGCGCTCGTTCCCTCTCGGGGCCGATGCACTTGCCGTGGCCTGGCGGGGTTGGTTGGGTGGGGTGATGAGTGGCAGCCGGCAGGCACAGGTCCCCGTGCTCAAGGACGGCACGGTGATCCTGCGTGAGCTGCGCGACGACGACCTCGGGGCAGTGGTCGAGCAGAGCCGCGACGAGTTCGTCCAGCGGTGGTCCCTGACCATCCCGCCCGACTACACCCTGCGAGACGCCCAGGACTTCCTCGCGCTGGCGCGAGCAGGGTGGGCCAGCGACGAGCGGTGGCAGTGGGCGGTCGAGGTGGACGGCGGCTTCGCCGGCCTGGTCGACCTCAGCCACCGCGGCGAGGGGGTGCGCGAGATCGGCTTCGCGGCCCATCCCGGCCTGCGCGGACGAGGTCACCTCACCCGGGCGACCCGGCTGGTCGTCGCCCACGCGTTCGCGGCAGGCTGCCCCCTCGTGCTCTGGCACGCGGCCGCCGGCAACGTCGCCTCGCGCCGGGTCGCGTGGCGCTCGGGCTTCGCGATCGCCCCCGGTGAGACCCGTGTCCTGCGCCGGGGGGTCCTGCGCGACAGCTGGGCCGGCACGCTCGCCCCCGGCGACCCGCTCGAGCCCACGACCTTTTGGCTGCGCCCCCCGTCGCTGACGGGCGACCCGGGGCGCACCCCGGTGAGCCTGCGGGCCTGGGGAGAGGACGACGCCGAGTCGGTGCCGGTCGGCTGGGGCCCCACTCCCCCGTCGTATGCCGCGTGGCACGCGGGACGGCTCGCCCTCGAGGCCGTCGGCGAGCTGCTGTCGTGGGCGGTCACGACCCCGACGGCGTCCGACGCCGTGGTGGGGTCGGTGCAGCTGGTGGCGAACGGCGACTGGGCGGCCGGCGGCTCCGCGACCCTCGACGGCTGGCTGTCCCCCGACCAGCGCGGACGCGGCGTCGCCCGGACCGCCCTCGAGGCCGTCCTCACCCATGCCCTGTCGGCGCCGGCGGCTGGCGGCCTCGGTCTGGCCCGGGTCGAGGCGCGGGTCGGCGCCGACGACCGGCTGGCGCTGCGGCTCCTGCGGCGGGCTGGCTTCCGGGGCGTCGGACCGACCGGGCCCGCTGACTCGGCGGGGCTGCTGCTGGAGGTGACCGCTGACGACGACCGTGGGCAGCAGGCCGTCGAGCCGCTCGAGGTGCCCGTCATCGAGGCGACGCGCCTGCTGCTGCGCCCCTACCGCGACGACGACGCGCCGGGACCGGACGACGGCCCCGACGAGACCAGCCGACGGTTCCTGCCGGCGGCGGCCCACCCCGACACCGCGGCCTACCCAGCCTGGCTGGCGAGGCAGCGGCGCGGTCAGGACGCCGGCGAGAGCCTGGCCTGGTGCGTCGCCGACCGCACGAGTGACCGCGCCCTGGGCTACCTCACCCTCTTTCGGCTGGCGCCGCTCCCCGGCCGCTTCGACGCCGAGGTCGGCTACTGGCTCGTGCCGGGTGCGCGAGGCAACGGCTACGTGGCCGAGGCCCTGGCGGCGGTGCTCGAACACGCCTTCGCCCCGGTACCGGACGGCGGGCTCGGCCTGACCCGCCTGCACGCCGGGACGGACGCCGACAACCTCGCCTCGCAGGCGACCCTCGAGCGCGTGGGCTTCCGCCGCTGGGGCGAGGACCGGCAGGCCTGGCGCCGCACCGACGGCACGCTCAGCGACGGGGCCTACTTCGAGCTGCTCGCCTCTGACGGGCGCGTCGACCGCCGGGCCGCGTCGACCTCCGACCAGGGAGCGAGGTCAGGCGACGGGGAGGACGGCGGCGGAGGTGTCTCCGGACCCGACGCCGGGCCACCTCGCTAGCGCCACCGGCCGGATCCCCTTCCGGTGCGTCCTCGGTGCCAGGTACCCGCAGCTGCCCGGTCGTGACCATGGGCTCGTGGAGTCCACGAGCGTCACCCACAAGGTGCTGGCGATGCTCTCGGCCTTCGACGTCGACCACAGCGTGCTCAGCCTCATCGAGCGTGCCCGCCGTTCGGGGTCAGCGTCCCCACCCGCCGTCGTGGTGGATCTTCCCGTCGAAGGCCTGGGGGTCGATGAGGGTCATGGCTGCCTCGGTCTCTCGTTCACGTCGTCGTGACCTGACCACCAGGGTTGGACGCAACTCTCCGGGTCGGCCCTCCCGGGGACAACGGTTCTTTCAATGGGCGAAAGGCGGCCGTCAGTATCCGTGAGCTAGGGCCCCGGCGGTCGTGGCCGGTGGGCACGACGTCGTCGGGCGTCCCGCAGGCCCGCCCTCATGTGACCCAGGCGCTCGCCACGACGCTGCGGGTCGAGCAGCATCGTGAGCGTCAGGTGCCGGGCGAGGCCCACGAGCTGACCGGCCGCCCACACCGGGTGACGGCGCCCGTGGCGCCCGGTGAGCAGCAGCCGGTTGCGCACGAGGTAGTAGGAGCGGAAGGGCGCCGACACGGCCACCTCGAGGGCGTGACCCCGCCAGCGCAGACGGCGGCCGGCGACGACGAGGGGCTCGGCCGCTCCCAACCGGTGGGCCACCCGCAGCCCCGGCGCGACGACGACCTGACGACGGCTGTCGAGCACCTTCAGCCACAGGTCGCTGTCGACGCCGTCGATGAACAGGTCGGGGTCGACGCCCCCGACCTCGTCCCAGACCTCGAGGGGCACGAGCAGCCCCGACTGCACGGGCTCGCGGCCGAGCAGCACCCCGCCGCGCTGGCGCGCCGCCCGGCTCGGCAGCCCCTGCACCTCCTGCGGCCCGACCAGGCCCACCCGCACCCCCGTTCGCTGCGCGAGCGCGCGCGCGTCGAGCAGCCGGGTGAGGTGGTCGGGGACCAGCCGCGAGTCCTGGTCGACGGTCAGCACCGCGCCCACCTCGGGCCACCGTGCGCGGCCGGCCGCGACCCCGGTCGTCAGGGCGGCCGCGATCCCCGCGTTGCCCTCGTGGCGCAGGACCAGCGCGCCGAGACCTCGCACGCCGTCGAGAGCGGAGTCCCCCGCACCACCCGTGTCGTCGACCACGACCACCCGACCCCCGGTCTGGGTCATCAGGTCGGCCACCAGCGCGGGCAGGTCAGGCCCCGGGTGGAAGGCGGGCACGACCGCCACGACGGCGTCGGAGGTCACGCCGGCACCGCGTGCCGGTGGCCGCCGGTCAGTCCCAGCCACTGCGCCAGCAGTGCCAGCTCGGCCTCGAGGGCCGTGTGGTCGGCCGGCGTGCTGCCGGGCTCCCAGGAGACCTGGGGCACCCGGAGCACGCCGGCGGCCCGATCGGCCTTGAGGTCGCAGCGGGCCACGAGATGCTCGCCGTGCAGGAAGGGCAGCACGTAGTAGCCGTGCTCGCGCTGCGCGGCCGGGGTGTAGATCCCGATCCGGTAGCGGAAGCCGAAGAGCTCCTCGACGCGGTCGCGCTGCCAGACGAAGGAGTCGAAGGGGCTCAGCAGCGCCCGCGCCGCCACCCTGCGCGGCACCCTCGCGCCGGTGTGCAGCCACGCCTGACGCCGCCAGCCCACCACCTCCACGGGCTCCAGCTCCCCGTCGGCGACGAGCCGGGCGATGGCCGGGCGCACCTGGACCGCCTTGAGGCGGAAGTAGTCGCGCAGGCACAGCTCGCTCGCGACCCCGTGGGCACGGGCGGCGATGCGCACCATCTCGACGGCCGCGGCGTCGTGGTCCGGACGCAGCGTCGGGTCGAGCCAGGCCGCCCGCACGGCGGGAGGGGCGACTGCCGCGAGCGCGGCATACCGCCGCTCGAAAGAGGTCGTGCGACCGGCCGAGGAGATCTCCCCGGCCCAGAAGAGGTGCTCGAGGGCCATCTTGACCAGCGACCAGTTCCACCCCCAGTGGCCGGTCTGGCGTGGTTGCTCGGGGGCCAGGGCCGCCTCGAGCTCGCGCGAGGTCATCGGCCCGGCCGCCTCGACCTCGGCCCGAACCGCCGAGACGAGACCGGGGTGCTCGCGCGCGACCCGGCGCATGCCACCCCAGGCCTCGTCGTGGGCCCGCTCCATCCGGAAGGTCAGGAGCGGCCAGGTGGCCGGAGGCACGAGGCTGGCCTCGTGGGCCCAGTACTCCACGAGCCGGCGCGGCGCGCGGTCACGGGCCCGGTCGAGCAGGGCCGGGTCGTAGGGACCGAGCCGCGAGAAGAACGGGAGGTACTGGCTGCGGGTGAGCACGTTGACGCTGTCGATCTGGATGATGCCGACCGTGTCCACCACCCGCTGAAGGTCACGGCTGCCGACGCTGCCCGAGGCGGGTCGCGGCCGGGCGAGCCCCTGGGCCGTGATGGCGACCCGTCGGGCCTGCGCGAGGGTCAGTCGACGCCGCGTGACCACGGGCCCGCGCTCCTGTGGCCTCAGTGCTGGCGCGGGTCGATGATGTTCTGGCGCACGGCATACATCGCAGCCTCCATGCGGGTGTGCAGCTGGAGCTTCTCGAGGATGTTGCGCACGTGGTTCTTCACGGTGTTCTCCGAGATGAACAGTGCCGTGCCGATCTCGCGGTTGGCCATGCCTCGGGCCACCAGCCGCAGCACCTCGACCTCGCGCACCGTGAGCTTGGGGGCGTGCGGGTTGGGCGCCTCGGCGTCCTTGCGGCTGATCTGGGCGAACTCGGCGAGCAGCTTGGAGGCCATGGACGGCGAGATGAGCGACTGCCCGCTCTGCACCGCGCGGATGCCGGCGGCGATCTCCTCGCCCGGCACGTCCTTGAGCAGGTAGCCGTTGGCGCCGGCCCGCACCGCCTCGAAGAGGTCGGTCTCCTCGTCGGAGATGGTCAGCATGAGGATCTTGCTCGAGGGCACGAGCTCCTTGATCGACAGACAGGCCTCGATGCCGGTGATCTTGGGCATCCGCACGTCCATGAGGATGACGTCGGGCAGCAGCTCCTCGGCGCGGGCCACGGCCTCGGCGCCGTCGCTGGCCTCTCCGACGACCTCGATGTCACCCTCCTGCTGGAGGACCATCTCGAGACCGCGGCGGAACAGCACGTGGTCGTCGGCGACGAGCACCCGGATTCCCTCGCGCTGAGCCGACGGCTCGCCATTCGCCCCGGACGTGCCGGTGCCGGGGCTCGTGACGGGGTGCATAGTGGGAATCATTGCACGATTCGCCCCGCTCACGACGGGGTCGACCGGCGCGCTCGGGCGCCGGTCGACCCCGCGGTCCGGGTCGTGGTCCGGGGGCTAGGCCGGTCGGCCGGCGCCGACCGGCTCGGGGACCCCCCGGGGGGTCGTCTCCGCCGCAGTCGCCCCGCCTGCCTCACCAGCCACCCCAGCGCCAGCCACCTCGAGGTGCAGCACGCCGTAGGACCAGCCCCGGCGGCGGTAGACCACGCTCGGCCGGTCGGTGTCCTTGTCGTGGAAGAGATAGAAGTCGTGCCCGACGAGCTCCATCCGGTCGAGGGCCTCCTCCAGTGACATGGGCGCGCTCTCGTGCACCTTCTCGCGCACCTCGATCGGGGTGTCGGCGAACGGGGTCGAGGGCTCGGCCTCCGACACGACGTCGTCGCGGCGCACGTCGAGCGGTGCGGTCGCCGCCCGACCCGTGGCCCGCGCGACGGACTCGGGCGCCCGGCGTCCGCGGGAGACCCGGCGACGGTCGCCGACCCGGCGCAGCCGCTCGTGGAGCCGGTCGATGGCGGTGTCGAGCGCCGCGTACTTGTCGACGTTGCACGCCTCGGCCCGGATGACGGGCCCCTTGGCGTGACAGGTGATCTCCACGCGTTCGGAGTCGGTGGTGGTGGGCTCGTGGGTGACGACGACGTCGACCCTGGTGACCTTCGGCATGAGCTGGGGCACCTTGGCGAGCTTCTCCTCGAGATGCGCGCGAAAGCGGTCCGTGACCTGGGCGTGGCGCCCGGTGACGACAATGTCCACGTAGTCCTCCTTGGTGGTGGGGGTACTCGGCGAGACGGCCGGGCAGGCCTCGTGACCTGACACCACCTCCGATCGTGCTGGGGGACGAACCGGACTGAGCTCCTGACGTTAGTCCTCCGCGTCCCGTGGCGGAAGGGCCGAACGGTCGGGCGCAGACACCGGATGCGGTGTCGCCGGCCGGTCCCCGCGCAGCCGGGTCGCGGCGATGACGGCTGAGGCCACCGGCTCGCCACCCGCGCACCGCACTGCCCGGGCGGCCTCGGCGAGGGTCGCCCCGGTCGTGAGCACGTCGTCCACGAGGACGACCTCTCGCCCCTCGAGCCGACCCCGGTCGCCCGGTCGCACGGCATACGCCCCTCGCAGGTTGGCCGCCCGCCCGGCCCGGTCGAGGCCCGACTGGTCGGCGAGCACCCGGACCGCGCGCAGCGCGTCGACGACCACCACCCCGGCGCCACCGGGCGCGACGTTCCGGCCCGCCAGCCGCAGGAGGTGGTCGAGGGGCCGGTCCCCCCGGCGACGGCGGGCCGAGCGGGACGACGGCACCGGCACCACGACCGTGCCCGGCACCACGAGCACGTCGAGGCTCGCGGCCAGCAGCCCGGCGAGGACGGGCGCGAGGTCGCGGCGGCCCTCGTCCTTGTGCGCGGTCACGAGCCGCCGCAGCACCCCGGCGTAGGCGGCCGCCGCCACGGTGGGTGGCAGGCCGCGCGGTCTGGGGTGGGGCGTGACGACCCGTGGGGACGGCCAGCGCACCCGGTCCAGCCCGGCCACGCAGGAGGGGCACAGCGGTAGCGACGAGGGCGAACCGCAGCCGCCGCAGGCACGCGGGACCACGAGGTCGAGCACGGCACCGAAGGGCTGCATGGGCTCAGTCTGTCGCCCGATGGGCCACGATCAGGGACCGGACGGGGGAAATTCCCGAGACACATGCCCCGTTCGTCCCCCCGAACGTCCGAAACGCGACACAATCGACTCCACAGGGACGACGAACGACCCGGACAGACCAGACAAACGACGCGACATAGGGTCGAGTGACGGGAGCGAGGAGCGAGGTGGGCGACACAAGGCGGTTCGGCACTCTCTCGAGCGGCACCGGCTTCCGGTTGCTCGTCGCCCTCGTCGTCCTCGTGGTGTCGGGGATCGGCACCGAGGGTCTGACCGTGCTGCCGTGGATCGGGCTCGTCGTCGTGCTCGACCTGGCCACGGCCCTGCTGCTCTACTCCGACCCGGCCGACGGGGCCCCACGCGAGCGGGTCGCCCGGGCCACGACCGCGGCGTGCACGCTGGTCGCAGCACTGGGGCTGCTCGCCGGCCCGAGCGCGATCCCCCTGGTCGTGATCCCCTTCACCCGGGCCGGTGCCAAGTGGGGTCGCGATGGGCTGGCCGCTGCGGCCGGCGCCTGGGGCATCGTGGCGGTCGGTGTGCGACTGCTCGCCAGCCCGAGCACGCTCGGCTCGGTGATGCTCGACGTGCGCTGGGTGGTCGTCGCCGTGATCTCCGGCATCGGTGGCGTCTGGGTGCACCGCTCGACCCGGCCCCTGGTCCTGCTCGAGGCCCCCGCCAACCCCGCGGCCGACGAGGCCGCCGCCCTGCTCAGCCGCCTCGAGGCGCTGACGAACGACCTCGAGGGCGGTCTCGACCCCGCCACCTCGGCCGAGCTGCTCCTCGACACCCTCGGCCGACCCGGCCCCATGGCCCGGTCGGCGGTGCTGGTCGGCGGCCCCGACGACCACCCCGTGCCGCTGGCCCTGCGTGGCGCCGAACGGGTGCCGTGGGGTGACCCGCTGACGGATCCCGGTGCGGTGGGCCAGGCCTGGCGCAGCGGGCGTCCGGTGACCGTGTGGGACCCCGAGCTGCACCGGGAGGTGCGCGCGGTGCCGCTCGTGGCCACCGGCGGCACCCGGGTCGGCGTGCTGGTCCAGGACGTGATGGCCGTGGCCCCGTCCACCCCGCAGGACCTCGAGCTGCTGCACAGCACCGTGGAGCGGCACGCGCCCGTCATCGGCGTCGCGCTGTCCTTCGCCAGCCTGCGCGAGCGGGCCGGCTTCGAGGAGCGGGAGCGGCTGGCCCGCGAGATGCACGACGGCATCGCCCAGGAGCTCGTCGCCCTCGGTTTCCACCTCGACCTCATGGCGCGCACCCGCGACACCCAGCCACCCGAGAAGAGCGAGCAGATGCTCGAGGCGGCCCGCGGGCAGCTGCGGCGCATCCTCGGCGACCTCCGCTCGCACATCTCCGACCTGCGGGTCTCGGTGCGCCCCGAGCGGGGTCTCGGCGCCACTATGACCTCGCGTCTGCAGTCCTTCGGCACGACGGCCGAGGTGGTGGTGAGCCTGCGCCTCGACGAGTCGGGCTTCCGCCTCCCCGCCCGCGTCGAGACCGTGCTCTACCAGCTCTTCCTCGACGTGCTCACCGACGCCAAGGACGGTGGCGCGCGCGGCGTCGACGTCGACCTCAGTGTCGTGGCACCGGACGCCACGCTGCGCATGCGACACGACGGTCGCACCACGTTCTCGGCCGGCACCCTCGCCGACCACCCGGTGATGGCGGCGGGCGGTGAGATCGTCGTCGACAACAGCCACGGCCTCGACCTGCTCGTCTCCTTCCGGACACCGTCCACCTCGACCTCCCCCGTACACGTCAACGAGAAGGTGCCCCAACCCTCATGATGAGCCTTACTTCCCACGAGGGGCACTCCTTCGTGACCTCCCCCCGCCTGCGCGTCATGCTGGTCGACGACCACGAGCTCGTGCGACAGGGGATAAACTTCCTGCTCACCTCCGACGGCTCGATCGAGGTCGTCGCCGAGGGCTCGAGCCTCGCGGAGGGCATGACCCTCGTGCGCTCCACCAGCGTCGACGTGCTCGTCGTCGACGTGTCCCTCGGTGACGGGTCGGGCCTCGACCTCGTGCGACAGACCCGCGAGATGCGGCCACGCCTGGGCATCGTCGTGCTCACGATGCACGACGACGACAACACCCTGCTCGAGGCGCTCGACGCCGGGGCCTCCGCGCTCGTCCTCAAGAGCGGCTCCGCCGACGAGGTCATCTCGGCCGTCAAGCACGCGGCCTCCGCACCCGAGTCATTCACCGCGGCCGGTCTGGCCGGAGCCCTGCGCCGGCAGGCGAATCCCGACCACCCGCGGCTCACCGTGCGCGAGACCGAGGTGCTGCACCGGCTGGCTGCCGGCGACTCGGTCGCCGCCGTGGCCAAGCAGCTCTACATGAGCGAGTCGACCGTGAAGACGCACATCGCCAAGCTCTACGACAAGCTCGGGGCCAACAACCGGGCCAGCGCGGTGATGGCCGCCATCCGGTCGGGGCTCATCAAGTCCTGACCGGCCGCCCGCTCACGGCGCCGTCCCGCCTGCCGACGGCCGCTAGAGCGAGGCGAAGCTCCGCATGATCTGGATGATGCCGGGGCCGAGGAGCACGACGAAGAGCGCCGGGAAGACGAAGAGGAGCATGGGGAAGAGGATCTTCACCGGTACCTTCTGGGCTTTCTCCTCCGCCACCTGACGGCGCACCAGACGCATCTCCTTGGCCTGGCCGCGCAGGACCGAGCCCAGGGGGACGCCCAGCCGGTCGGCCTGCGTCATCGCGGTCACGAAGGTGCGGATCTCGGGGGCCGTCGTGCGGCCGGCCAGGTCGGCGAAGGCGTCGGCCCGTCTCTTGCCGATCTGGATCTCGGCCAGCACCCGCCCCAGCTCGGCCGAGACCGGTCCCCCGACCGAGCGGCTGACCTGCAGGAGCGCGGCGTTGAAGGCCTGACCCGCCTCGACGCACAGGGTGAGCAGGTCGAGGGCGTCGGCGAGCCCCCGGCGCAGCTTCTCCTGGCGCTTGATCGCGGCGTTGTAGACCAGCAGGTCGGGGACGAAGAAGCCGCCGACCGCGAGGGCCACCATCATCACCACACCGGCGAGCCCGTTGCTCACGAAGAGCAGCCCGACGACCAGGCCGACGACCAGACCGACCCCCTTCAGCGACAGGATCCGGTCGACCGTCCACCCCGGGGCGTTGCCAGCCAGCTCGAGGTTGCGGGCGAGGCGCACGACGCTGCCGGACGGAGCCAGCCGGCCCCCGGCCCGCCTGGCGAGCCCAGCCAGGGGGGTGAGGAAGCGCTGCCCGGCATCCAGCTCGTGCGTGGCCACCTCGTCGCGCGAGACCTGGTCCTCGATCATCGAGAGGCTGCGGGCGACCCCCCGTGACTCGGTGCCGAGCAGCGCGTAGGCCGCGACCCCCAGCCCCCCGAGGAGCAGGAGCGCTCCGCCCCAGAGCAGCAGTGCGGCGCCCATCAGATCTCCACCTTCGCCATGCGTCCCATGAGGAAGACCCCGAGGGTGAGGGAGCTGACGGCGTAGACCAGCATCCCCGCTCCGATGAGGCTGTTCCACAGGACGGAGATGTAGTCGTAGTTGAGGAAGAGCGTCGCCAGGAAGATGACGATCGGCAGCAGCGCGAGGATCCACGTGGAGAGGCGACCCTCAGCCGCGAGCCCCCTCACGTGCCGCGCGAGCGCCTGCCGCTCGCGGATGGTGGCGGCGGTGGTGCGCAGGGTCTCGGAGAGGTTGCCGCCGACCTGCCGCTGGATGCGCACCGCCATCGCCGTGATCTCCATGTTGCCGCTGCGCATCCGGCCGCCGAGCCGCCCCAGGGCCTCGTCGACGTCGGCCCCGATGCGGGTCTCGGCCATCGTGCGGCTGAACTCCTTCGCCGCGGGCTGGGCCGCATCGCGGGAGACGGCGTCCAGCGCCTGGAGGAAGGAGAAGCCGGTCTGCAGGCTGCTCGCCATGAGGGTCAGGACGTCGGGCAGCTGCTGGTCGAACGCCTCGGAGCGTCGGTCGGCCAGGCGCCGCAGCACGAGGCCCGGCGCGAGGAGCCCCAGGACCACCCCGACCACGATGCCCGCCACGAGGACGCGGCTGAGGAGCAGGCCACCGAGCGCGCCGCAGACCAGGACCGACAGCACGCGCACGACCCACCACTCCCCGGCGCGAAAGGGCAGGTCGGCCCGCTCGATGAGGGTCACGGTCGTGCCGGTCGACTGACGGTCGCGCATCATCCGGTCGCCGAATGCCACCACCGTCTCGGCGAAGGCCCCGGGGCGCGACCGCTCGTCGGGGAGGGCGTCGAAGGCCTGGCTGATCTCGCGGGCGCGCACGGACCCGCGCGACGAGAAGGCCGGGGCGGTCAGCGCCACGACCACGGCGGCCAGGGCCAGGCCGACGGCGACCAGCGCCAGGACCGCAGTGAGGGGAAGGCCGAGGACGAGAGAGGGTGCCGGGGTCGCCAGCGCTGCGGGAGGGGCGTTCGTCACCACCGGAGCCGCACCGAGGTCGACGGGCGCCGAGGCGGCGAAGCGGGTGCCACCGCTCGCACCCGAGAGCACGACCTGCTGGCTGCCGTACTGCGCGTCGCTCGTGCGCAGGCTCCAGCGCACCTGCGTCGTGACGGTCCGAGCCGTAGCGGTCAGCGTCGACACGAGGGCGGCTGCGTCACCGGCCGGGACCACGCCCGCGGCTCCGTCGGTGGCGACCTGGGCCAGCGGACCGAGGTTCGCCGGGTGGCCCTGGTAGGAGACCACCCGCGTCGTCACCCCCGCGGTCCGCAGCCCGGTGGTCACCTGCTCGAGCGTCGCTGCGCTTCCGAGGTCGGCTCCGCCGGTCACCAGCAGCACCGTGCGCTGACCATCGGCTCCCAGCTGGGTCAGGGCCATCGAGAGCGCGTCGTACGTCGTGCGCCCGAGCCGCGCCACCAGCGCGCCGGCCGCCGCCCGGACCGCGTTGCGGTCGAGCGTGGGTGCGATGGCGAGTCGCGCCGAGGCGTCGTAGCCGATGACGCCCACGAGCAGGTCGCGCGGCGCGGCGCTCAGGTAGGCGTCGACCGCAGCGCGGATGGCGTCGAGGCCGGGGCTCCCCGCCGCGGTGCTGGTGTCGAGCACGAGCATGACCCCTCGGGCCGACGGGGCCACGACCTGAGCGCTGACCGGGATCGGCGTCGACCCGATGCTCGCCGTCAGGGAGGAGGCCCCACCGTCGAGCACCCCAGGCACGGTCAGGCTGCCGGAGAGGGTGCCGTCGCTGCTCACGATCACCGTCGACAGGGCCGCCGTCGGTGCGGGCGCCTCGGCGGCGACCGCGACCGTTGGCCCGCCCAGCAGCACGATGACCAGCAGCGAGAGCGCCGAGAGCGCCACGGTTAGCGGCAGTGGTGCGGCGCCGGACCGGGCTCGGGCGGGCGACGGGGGCGGGGGCGTCATCGCGGTCACCGGCTCCGGGCGAAGAGGTGCCCGGGCAGGTCGACTCCCTGCTCGGCGAGCTCCTGGGAGAATCGTGGGCGCAGCCCGGTGGGGACGAGCGAGCCGAGAAAACGGCCGTTCTCGTCACGGCCTCGCGCGTAGTCGAAGGTGTAGAGCTCCTGCAGGGTGATGGTGTCGCCCTCGAGCACGTCGACCTCGCTGATGCCGACGATGCGCCGGGAGCCGTCCTTGAGGCGCGACTGCTGGATGACCAGGTCGAGACCGCTGGCCACCTGGTCGCGGATGGCCCGGACGGGCAGGTCGATGCCGGCCATGAGCACCATGGTCTCGAGCCGCGAGAGGCTGTCGCGGGCGCTGTTGGCGTGCACCGTCGTGAGCGAGCCGTCGTGTCCGGTGTTCATGGCCTGGAGCATGTCGAGCGCGGCCCCGTCGCGCACCTCGCCCACGACGATCCGGTCGGGCCGCATCCGCAGGGCGTTGCGCACGAGGTCGCGGACGGCGATCTCGCCGCGGCCCTCGGAGTTCTGCGGGCGCGACTCGAGCCTCAGGACGTGCCGCTGCCGCAGCTGCAGCTCGGCCGCGTCCTCGATGGTCACGATCCGCTGGTCGTCGGGGATGAAGCTCGACAGCACGTTGAGCAGGGTGGTCTTGCCGCAGCCGGTGCCGCCGGAGATCAGGATGTTGCGGCGACCGGCCACGCAGAGCGCGAGGAAGTCGCGCACGGTCGGGGTCAGGGTGCCGAAGGCGATGAGGTCCTGGTCGGTGAAGGGATCGGGCGAGAACTTGCGGATGGTGAGGATCGACCCGTCGAGGGCGATCGGCGGCACCACGACGTTGACGCGGGAGCCGTCCGGCAGGCGCGCGTCGACCATCGGGCTCGACTCGTCGACCCGGCGACCGACGCGGCCGACGATCTTGTCGATCGTGCGCCGCAGGTGGCTCTCGTTGGTGAAGCGGGTCGGAGCGAGCGTGATGCGACCGCCACGCTCGACATAGATCTGCTCGGCGCCGTTAACCATGATCTCGGTGACGTCGGGGTCGCGCAGCAGCGCCTCGAGGGGTCCGTGGCCGAGGATCTCGTCACTGACCTGTTGGGCGATGCTGGACCGGTCGCTGGCTGAGAGCGGGGTCTCCTCGAGGTCGAGCACCGACTGCAGCGAGGTGCGCACCTTCTGCTCGAGCACGTCCTCCGGCAGGTTGACGTCGTAGAGCTGCGGTCCGAGCTGCTCGACGAGGGCCCGGTGCACGTTGGCCTTGACCGTCGCGAAGGGGTCGATCCTGGTGACGGGCGCGCGAGTCATCCCCGGCATCGGCTCGGTGGCGGCCCCCACCGGCAGCGCCGCCCGGCGGACGCTGTCGATGCGGTCGGCGAGGCTCATCGCTTGCCCCCCCAGCTGAACCGGCGCCGCACACCCGTCTCGGGCGCCGCGCTCGGCGTCCGGCCCGTCGAGGCGGCCAGCTGCGAGCCCTGCGCGCGGATGAACCGGTCGGCGAGGTCGCGGATGGCCAGGCTCACCGGGTGCCTGGGCTGGTCGAGGGTCATCAGGTTGCCGTGGTTGACCGCCGCCGGCACGTCGACGCTGCCCGGCACCATCACGGCGATCTCGTGCCGGATCGCGGTGACGACGTCGGCCGCGCTCAGGCCGACCTTGGCGTCGGAGCGGTTGAGACACACGATGCGCGCCTCGGCCGGGCTGCCGAGCAGGTCGAGCGTCTCGAGGGTGACCCGCAGGTTCTTCAGCGCCGGGATGTCGAGCGTCGCGATGAGCACGATGGAGTCGCTCAGGTCGAAGGCGGCCAGCACGTGGTCGGTGATGGCCGGCGGGGTGTCGACGACGATGAACTCGTAGAGGTGACGGGCCACTCGTAGCACCTCGGTGACCGTGGCGGTGGGGATGCGCTCGACTCCACTCGGGTTGGTGGGGGCGCACAGCACCTCGAGACCGCTCTGCTGGTGGATCGTGAGGACCGAGGCCAGGCCGCCCTCGTCGAGGTGACCGGCCATGGCGGCCAGCTCCTCCATGGTCTTGTTGGCCTGCTGGTCGAGGTGCATGGCGATCGCCACGTCGCCGAAGGCGAGGTCGAGGTCGATCAGCAGGGTCCGGTGACCGCACGAGGCGAGGTAGGCCGCGAGGTTGGTGGACATGGTCGTCTTGCCGACGCCACCCTTGGCCGAGAAGACGGTGATCACGCGACCGGTCTCCTCGTGCCCCTTGCCCGCTGCACTGCGCAGCCGGGCCGAGAGCTCGAGGCTGCGTCGGCACGCGTCGGCCAGCGCGGCCAGGTCGTCGGAGGCGACCACCTCGCGGGCGCCGGCCCGCAGGGCGTAGCCGAGCACGGTGACGTCGAGCCGCTTGCGCAGCAGGATCATGCCCACCTCGGGACGGTCGACCCGCACGGTCTCCATGACCTGGCAGGCCGCATCGAGGTCGATGTCGGGGCCGATGACGACGAGCAGCTCGGCGGGCGTGCTGGCGAGGGTGCGGGTGATGGACACGCCCGACTCCGCGACCACGAACCCGGCACCCAGCGCGTAGGTGTAGTGCTCGGACGCGCGGGGGTCGGTGTCCCAGAGGATGGTCATGTCGTGGCCCTCACTGGCGTGGAGTGCGTGGTGGGTGGGCTGGTCACGGGAAGAGGGACGAGTCGGAGACCGAGCCGCTCTGCGACAGGTCCACCCCTGAGCCCCGGAGCCCGAAATAGAGCTTGCCGGTCTGGATGGCGTGCACGAGTCGCGTGGAGTCGCTGGGCGGCAGGGCCACGGTGACCGGCACCGTGCCGGCCTTGGCGTCCGTCGACTGGGCATCGCCACCCGTCGGGGAGAGCGACGCCGACCCCACGGCGATGACGAGCACGTCCTCCAGCAGGACCTCCGTGGTGGGGGTGACCTGACCGGCGCTGCCCGGCTTGTCGAAGGTGTCGTAGATGACGATGTGCGAGCCGGGGGTCAGGAACTGCCCCACCCGGGCCGGGTCACTGAGCTCGGCCGAGACGGCGACCGTGCCCTTGGGCACCGAGATGGCCTGCGCCCCCACCGCCTGCGGCTGGAAGCGGGTCGAGAGCACGAACTCGCCGGTCTGGATCTCGTTGACGGCCACGAGGTCCTTGTTCTGCGCCGTGACCTGCGTCAGGGCGCCCTGCGGGGTCGACTCGGCCGGCAGGTTGGTGCGGCTGAGCAGGCGCTGGTTGACGGCGTCCTGCAGGGAGGTGCCGGCCGGCACCACCCTGTCGGCCACGTAGACCTGCTGGGGCCGGGCTCCGGCGACCGCGCGGGAGTTCGCCCCCTGGGCGTAGAGCACCAGCGCCCCGACCCCGACCAGGGCGACCAGGGCGGCCACGACGACGACGGCGACTCGAGCCTTCATGGGAGGACCGCCTATTCGGGAGGGGAGGGGCCAGCATCGGAGCGGCCAGGGGACGAACTTCGCCCGGCACCCTCCTGTCCAGCACGAACGGTGAGGGTGCCGAGCCACACAGACGACCTGGAGGCCGCCGGCCCTGAGACGGGCTGGTCGTCAGCCCTTGTTGGTCAGGGTGGTGTTGACGGTGCCGAAGAAGTTTCCGAGCGTCTTGCCGAGGCCGAAGACGAGCCCGATGATGACGACGGCGATACCGGCGACCATCAGGCCGTACTCGACGGCGGTGGCGCCCCGGTCGCGAGTGGCGAGGCGGACCTTGAGGTGGACGAAGGCCTGGAGCATGGTCGGGTGACCTTTCTGACGGCATCAGTGGGTGAAGGAGCGGGGCCCCCCGCGATCCTCCCCCCAAGGAGGATCAGCGATACCTTGACACAGCGACCCCCGGCGTCGGGTGCCCCGGACGGCTGAAGTCGGCCGAATGGAGGAGGACTCCGGACGTTGGGTCGAGGGGATGAGGGGATGTTCCCCACATTGGATGCGCCGACGCCTACAGTCCGCCGACCACGAGGTCGCTCACCCCGACCAGGGGCTGCCACCGCCCGCCCACCCTGAGCTGGACGCCGGTCCCGTCCGCCGCGAGGGGGCCGGTCTGCATCACCAGCCCCGCCACCCCGCCCCGCGTGGTCAGCCGCACCCCGGCGGGCACCGGCGGCACGAGCGTGACCTTCCCGTAGCGACGCAGCCCCACCCCTCCCCCGATCTGCACGTCGAAGGGTCGCAGGGGGGCGCCGCGCTTCTCACGGGCCAGGACGGCGACGTCGTCGGGGGACAGCCAGACCACCGACGCCAGGTCGAGCAGCGGCTGACCCTGCCGATAGGGGTCCGCGAGCGCAAGGGGCAGTCCCCGCCCGTCACGCTGGATGCCGGCGAGGTCGAGTCGACGGTCGCTGCCGTCGGCCTTGCTCGAGATCACGGCGGCCCGGGTGTCGTCGGGTGACACCCGCAGGGCCACGACCCGTCGTCCCCCCAGCCAGTCGACCCGGACGACCGCCGCAGCGCCGACGGCGGCTGTCGTCGCGGGGAGGGTCCAGACCCTGGCGACCCCGCCGGCGACTCCGGCCACCCAGAGCCGGCCGGCGGTGTCGTAGGCCGGGTCGGTGAGGTCGATGCCGAGGCTGGGCGCCGTGTGAGGCACCCCGTCACGCCACCGCACCAGCTCGCGGCGACTGCGGGCCACGGCAGCGAGGTCGGTGCCGTCGGCCGAGAGGGCCAGCCCGGTGTAGTCGCTCGACACCCGCGTCGGGCCGGGGGCGCCGGGCAGGGGTGCCCCGGCCGGTGCCGCTGCTGGGTCGTCGACCGACTGCGGGTCGAGGGCGAGCACCGAGTCACCCCGCCTCACGGCACCCACGGTGAGCGCCGGGGTGGGTGCCTGGGTGTAGCCCAGCGTGGTCAGGCTCGTGATCTCGGGTGGGAGGTTCGGCACGGGGATGTCCCCGATCGACGCCACCTGCAGCCTCACGGACGCGATGGCAGGGATCTGCAGCAGGGTCGCCACGAACTGCGCCCACATCGCCCGTCGTCGCTCGGGCTCGAGCGTCGGGGCCGAGTCGGTCAGCACCACCGTGGCCCGGCCCGAGTCAGGATCCACCTCGACCGCGTCGACGGCCAGCTGGGCCGTGGGCGGCACCGCCGTCTCACCGACCCCGTCGAGGTAGGCGGGCACGGGCCCGATCTGGGCTCTCGCCAGCGAGGTGGCCACCCGTGACCCGGCGGGGAACCACCGCAGGTCGGAGACGAGTCGCTGGGTGCCCGCCACGACGTAGTTGATGTCGTAGGCGGCATAGACGCGGTCGAAGTCGTCGGTGTTGAGCCACAGCCCGAAGCCCTCGCGGGGCAGGTCGATGCGCCACTCCCCGTCGGCGCGCACCATCGACAGCACCAGCGAGCGCGTCGTGCCGGGCGGCAGCTCGGTGTAGTGGCCCGTGGTGTCGATGCTCGCGACCGCCGTGACGGTCAGGCGCAGCTGGTCGGCGGGCAGCTGGTCGATCGCCAGACCGACGGCCGCGTCGTAGACGGTGACGGACGACGTCGGCTGCCAGCGGTCGACCGACGTGGGAGCGAGATAGGCCCGGCCCACCGCCTGCTGGTTCTCGTCGGTCTCCTGGAACGAGGCGCCCGACCGGATGAAGTCGCGGGCGATGACGTCCTGGGTGGCGCCCTTGATGGGGGCGCTGACGACGACGCGGGCCCGCTGGTCGACCTGCTTGTCGACCCGCAGGCCGGCCTGCACCGTCGTCGAGGTGGGCAGTCCGCCGCACCCGGACAGGGCCAGGGTGGCGCAGGTGACGAGGGCCAGCACCGGCCGGGCCCGGAGACCACGCAGGGGGGTCACCGCGCCCCCGGTCCGGTGGCTGGCGCGGTCGATCCCGACGAGGGGACCACGCCGATGACGCCGCCGACGCCGAGCGGCAGGGGCGAGGCCTTCAGCACCTGGCCGGCCACGGTGGGCAGGGTCAGGCGGAAGCAGGAGCCCTCTCCGGGAGCCCCCCAGGCCTGCAGCCACCCGGCGTGCAGCCGGGCGTCCTCCAGCGAGATCGCCAGGCCCAGCCCGGTGCCGCCGGTGGTGCGGGCCCGCGCGGGGTCAGCCCGCCAGAAGCGGTTGAAGACCATGGCCCCCTCACCCGGCCTCAGCCCGATCCCGTGGTCGCGCACGGTCACCGCGACCGCGTCCTCGTCGCGGGCGATGCGCACCTCGATCGGCTGCCCCTCACCGTGCTCGATGGCGTTGACCAGGAGGTTGCGCAGCACCCGCTCGATCCGACGGGAGTCGATCTCGGCCTGACAGGGGTCGTCGGGGGCGTCGACCTGCAGGATGCTGCCCCGGCGCGCGGCCAGGCTCGCCACGGAGTCGACGACTCGGCCCACGGTCACCCGCAGGTCGGTCGGCTCGAGGTCGAGCACGGCGGCCCCGGCGTCGAAGCGGCTTATCTCGAGCAGGTCGGTGAGCAGGGACTCGAAGCGGTCGAGCTCGCCCCACAGCAGCTCTGACGACCGGGCCACGAGGGGGTCGAAGTCGGCTCGGGAGTCGTGGATGAGGTCGCCGGCCATCCGGATCGTCGTCAGCGGCGTCCGCAGCTCGTGGGACACGTCGGAGACGAAGCGCTGTTGGAAGCGGGAGAGGTTCTCGAGCTGGCCGATCTGCTGCTGGATGCTCGCGGCCATCTCGTTGAAGGACTGGGCGAGGATCGCGATGTCGTCCTCGCCGCGGGCGCGCATGCGCTCGCTGAAGACGCCCGACGCGAAGCGCTCGGCCACCTCGGCCGCGCGCCGCACGGGGGTGACGACGAGGCGGGTCACGACGTAGGCCACTCCCCCGATGAGGAACATGAGCACGACGGCGCCCACGAGGAACGTGCGGCCCACGAGCGTGAGGGTGTCGCGCTCGCGGGTCATGGGGTAGATGACGTAGAGGTCGTAGGACCCGAGGCCGGTGGCGCCGGTGTTGATCTGCTGCCCGATCACCCACGCCGGGGTGACCTCGTTGTCGCCCTGCAGCTGGATGGTGATGATCTGCGTCTGCTGGGTGCGGGGGTTGTCGGCGACGGCCTGGCGCAGCTCGGGCGGCACCGAGGGCAGGCCGACGTCGCCCGAGACGACGGGCTGCAGGATGATGTCCTTGTTGGTGTTCCGGCCGTCGCGGGCCAGGATCGTGAAGCGGGAGCGCTCGGTGCCGGCGATGCTCTGGATGGCGGTCTGGGCCACGGTGAGCAGCCCGTCGCCCGTCGTCTGGTCCGTGCTGGCAAAGCTGGTCTCGACCCGTCCGGCGAGCTGGATGACCTCGGCCTGGGCCCCGAGCCGGCGCTCGTCGACGAGCCCGTCGGCAACACGCTGGTAGAGGTAGCTGCCGACGATGGAGAGCACGACGAGGCCGAGCACCATGGTCACCGCGACCACGCGGAACTGCAGCGACCGACGCCACCCACGGCGGACACCGCGTCCGAGGCGCACCACCCGGCGACCGGCCCCGACGAGGACGGCCCGAGGGGCGGTCTGACGATCGGCCATGAGCCCTACGCGGGCCCGGCCTTGTAGCCGACCCCGCGCACCGTCACGACGATCTCGGGGTGCTCGGGGTCGTGCTCGATCTTGCTGCGCAGACGCTGCACGTGCACGTTGACCAGGCGGGTGTCACCGGCGTGGCGGTAACCCCACACCTGCTCGAGGAGCACCTCGCGGGTGAAGACCTGCCACGGCTTGCGGGCCAGCGCGACGAGCAGGTCGAACTCCAACGGGGTGAGCGAGAGTGGCTCGCTGCCCCGCTTGACCGAGTGACCCGCGACGTCGATCGACAGGTCACCGATGTCGAGGCGCTCGGGCTCGGGCTCGTCGCCCCGGCGCAGTCGTGCGCGCACCCGCGCGATGAGCTCCTGCGGCTTGAACGGCTTGACGACGTAGTCGTCGGCGCCCGACTCGAGCCCCACGACGATGTCGACGGTGTCGGTGCGGGCGGTGAGCATGACAATGGGCACGCCCGACTCGGCGCGGATGCGGCGACAGACCTCCATACCGTCGATGCCGGGCAGCATGAGGTCGAGCAGCACGAGGTCGGGACGGGCCTCGCGGAAGGCGGCCAGGGCCGACGACCCGTCGGCCACGTGGGACACCTCGAGACCCTCCTGCCGCAGGACGATGCTGAGCATCTCCGCCAGGGCGAGGTCGTCGTCGACGACCAGTACGCGACCCTTCACGTCAGGACCCTTCCTCTGCCTAGCACCGGCCCCGGCACCGGCACCGGGACCACCGTGCCATCCTCACACAGCCCGGCGGCGGGAGGGTGCAGACGGTGCCGAGGGCTGCCGATCTCACTTGACCAGACGGACGGCCTGCCCGTCCATCGCGGCCGTCCAGGCCGAGGTGTCCGTCGGCACGGCACCCTTGTAGTCGAAGGACACGGTGTACCAGCACGCGGCGTTGTTGGAGTCGTTGCAGTCATAGGTCGCGGGGATCGGGACCCGTAGCGTGATCCAGCGACCGTTGAGCGACGTGGACGTGGTGATCGCACAGGGGTCGAGGCTGCCGATCGGGGCGTCCCTGACGTCGTACTGACGGCAGCCGACGCTGCCCGAGGGGGGCTTGATGGTCATCTTCCCGGCGTTCTTGGCGTCGCCCACGTCGAAGAAGCGCACGACCAGGGTCTGACCGGCGGAGGTGCTGGGCACCCGGGCGAGGTAGAACGTCGTCCCGGGGCTGTCGTCGCTGGTGAAGATACCGAGCCGCTGCCGGCCCGAGACCGTGGTGGTCTCCACGTCGCCACCCACCGCGCGGATCGAGAAGTGGTTCTGTGCGTTGCCGCCGGCTCCGTTGACCTTGAGGATGTAGGTCCCCGCTCCCCTGACGGTGCAGAGCGGGACCCAGCGGCGGAAGCTCTCGGCGACGCCCACGTTGTAGCCCGGGCTCTTCTGGTCGAGGGCGGCGGACAGTGCCCCGTCGAAGCCCGTCCAGGTCCTCGTGCACTTGTCGATGGGGGTGTGGTCGGCGATGTTGGCGCCCCCCTGGGTGCCGAGGACCGAGTAGCTGGTCTGCATGACCTCCTTGGTGGCTCCCCCGATCAGGTTGTTGGTGTCGCCCGTGCACCAGCCGCTGTTTGCCGAGTTGCCCTTGCCGTAGCGGTTGTTTGCGTCGGTTGCGTCCTTGACGAACGGGTTTCTTGCCGCGGTCGCACCATCGAGGTTGGTCGAGTCGCACTGGTTGCCGGTGGCCACGAAGTCCGGGTCGAAGATCTCGATCTGCGTGGCCCCCGCGGTCTTCACGGTGATGTTGTAGAGGTAGCCCTCCGCCGTGTAGTCGGTGTTGGTGCCCGCCGGGCAGTTGTCGGACGTGGCTCCGGTGCAGAGCGTCGACTGGTAGGGATCGCCGTTCTGCTTGTCGGTCCGCTCACCACTGACACCGGCCCAGAACCGGCCGGTGCCGAGACCCGAGCAGGCGGATGACCCGGTGGCAGGCGTGGCATCGGGGTCGTTGCCGATCCGGTTGCACGGGCTGCCCATCGAGACGGGGCCCGCGTAGGCGGCGTCCCCCCTGCTCGAGATCGTCGACGTCGGGAGGCCGAACAGCCCGGTGAAGAAGTTCGTCACCGTCGTCGACACGGTCACCGAGAGCCGACCCGGGTCGCCGGGGACCCGCGTCGTCGTCACACTCGTCGTGGCGGACACCCCGAAGCCGTTGTCCTGCGCATACTGGGTCGCCACGGTCATGGCGCCGGCGACGTTGTCGGGCAGGTAGACCACACCAGCGAGCGCTGCGGCGTCTGCGGCCTTCTGGGTCTGCAGCTTGACGAGATACCAGTGCCCGACGTCCACGGCGATGGCACAGAAGCCGATGAAGGTCGTCATGAGCAGGGCGGTGAGGATCGCCACCACGCCGCTGTCGCGACGACGTGACGGCAGCCGCGTCATTGGCACAGGGCCGTCGTCGAGGTCGGCTCGAAGGCGAAGACCGCCTTCTCGGTCAGCGTCGGTGACGCGTAGGGCACGCTGGTCATCCCTTTGTGCTGGACGGACAACAGGAGAGCCACCTTGGTCGAGAGGGAGTTGCACTTGTCCCAGGCGCCGCTCGGGATCCCGAACTTCCCCGCCGCGGCGCTCCAGGAGAACGTCAGACAGCCCGAGCTGCTGCCGTTGCAGCTCTTCAGCGGTTCGGGAAACAGGTCCGGGTCGTAGACGTAGAGGGTCGCCGCTCCTGTGGTGTTGACCGCGGCCATCGAGAGGCCGACCTGGGTAGCCGCATCGGTGGCGAAGGCCCTCTTCAACGGCTCGGCCGAGGCCATCCGACCGCCCGCTCGCACGGCGGAGGAGATGGCCAGCGCATCCTTGAAGATGAGCCCGAACTCGACGATGCCGACGAAGAGGGCGATGACCACGGGGAGCACGAGGGCGGCCTCGACGGCCGCCGCGCCGCGGGTCCGCTCACCGCGCAGCAGGTGCCCTCGCGCCGTGGGACGTGAGTGCGCGGTCGCGGTGCGGAGGGAGAGCACGAGGTCCTCGGGGGTCAGGAGCCGTCACAGGTCTTTTCCACAGTAGGACCGACACGTGAAGCACAGGGCCCGACCCCCAGATCCAGGGCAGATCGTGGCCGTTCGGACGAGGGTCCGCCCGACACGGGCGATCCTCGGGCTCAGCGGGACGCGGCGATGGCGCCCTCCCAGGGGGTGGAGGACGCCATCACCAACAGTATGAACGCGATCGCGTCGAGCGCGAGTCAGGTCGCGCTCAGTAGCGGTAGTGCTCCGGCTTGTACGGCCCGGCCACGTCGACGCCGAGGTACTCGGCCTGCGTCTTGCTCAGCTCCGTGAGCTCGACGCCGAGGGCCTCGAGGTGGAGCCGGGCGACCTTCTCGTCGAGGTGCTTCGGCAGCACGTAGACCTGCTTGTCGTAGTCGGCCGTCTTGGTGAAGAGCTCGATCTGGGCGATCGTCTGGTTCGAGAACGAGTTGCTCATCACGAAGCTCGGGTGACCCGTGGCGTTGCCGAGGTTCATCAGGCGTCCCTCGGACAGCACGATGATCGACGAGCCGGACGCAAAGGTCCACTCGTGCACCTGCGGCTTGATCTCGGTCTTGGTGACCCCGGGGACCTTGGCCAGACCGGCCATGTCGATCTCGTTGTCGAAGTGACCGATGTTGGCGACGATGGCCTTGTTCTTCATCTTGGTCATCTGGTCGGCGCTGATCACGTCGTAGCAGCCGGTCGTCGTGACGAAGATGTCGGCGCGGCCGATCACGTCGTCGAGACGGGCGACCTGGAAGCCCTCCATGGCCGCCTGCAGCGCACAGATCGGGTCGATCTCGGTGACGATGACGCGCGCACCCTGGCCGCGCAGCGACTCGGCCGAGCCCTTGCCCACGTCGCCGTAGCCGCAGACGACGGCGACCTTGCCGCCGATGAGCACGTCGGTGGCGCGGTTGAGCCCGTCGATGAGCGAGTGGCGGCAGCCGTAGGTGTTGTCGAACTTGCTCTTGGTGACCGAGTCGTTGACGTTGATGGCCGGGAAGAGCAGCTCGCCGGTCTCAGCGAGCTGGTAGAGCCGGTGAACACCGGTCGTGGTCTCCTCGGTGACGCCCTTGATGTCCTTGGCGACGTTGGTCCACCGGGTGGGATCGAGCGCCATCGTGGCCCGCACGAGCTCCTTGAAGACGCCGAACTCCTCGGAGTCCTCGTCGGTGGTGGCCGGCACGAGGCCGGCGATCTCCCACTCGCGGCCCTTGTGGACCAGCATCGTGGCGTCGCCACCGTCGTCGAGGATCATGTTGGGGCCACCGCCACCGGGCCACGCGAGGATCTGGTCGGTGCACCACCAGTACTCGGGCAGGGTCTCGCCCTTCCAGGCGAAGACGGGGACGCCCTGGGGGTCGTCGACGGTGCCGTGCGGGCCGACGACGGCCGCGGCGGCCGCCTCGTCCTGGGTGGAGTAGATGTTGCAGGAGGCCCAGCGCACGTCGGCGCCGAGGGCGGTGAGCGTCTCGATGAGGACGGCGGTCTGCACGGTCATGTGGAGGGACCCGGCGATGCGGGCACCCTTCAGCGGCTGCGCGTCGCCGTACTCCTCGCGGAGGGCCATGAGACCGGGCATCTCGTGCTCGGCCAGTCGGAGCTGGTGTCGGCCGGCCTCGGCGAGGCTCAGGTCGGCAACCTTGAAGTCAAAGGACATGGGAAAACTGCTTCCGTTGCGATTGAGTGAGGTGTGCTGACCCGGCGTAGCCCATCTGGGCACTGCGTACTCGCGGGGTATCACCCACGCCGGCAGACCCAGTCTACCGCCGGTCCGGCAAGATGTCGCACCAGCCCGGCGCGCCGGGCTCGGCGTCGTCACCCCTGCGAGGGGGCGTCGGGGTCCCAGCTCGGCCGCTCGGCGTCGGCGCCGTGGTCGATGTCGGGCTCGAGGTACATCAGCAGCGTCAGGTCGGGCACCGCCTGCCGCGCGTGCAGCTCGGCCCGGTTGATGGTCGTGGCCACGGACTGCGCGGTGTCGGTGGCGGTCACGGCCACCTTCGCCGCGACGACCAGCTCGTCCGGACCGACGTGCAGGGTGCGCAGGTGGATGAGCCGGTCGACCCCGTCGGTGCCTACGACGGCCGCCTCGATGGCCCGCACGTGCTCGAGCGAGGCCGCCTCACCGAGCAGGAGCGACTTCATCTCGACGGCCAGGACGATTGCGACGACGACGAGCAGCAGCCCGATCAGGCCGGTGCCGGCGGCGTCCCACCGACCGTTGCCGGTGACGATCGTCAGGACCACCCCGAGCAGGGCGAAGACCAGCCCGACGAGGGCAGCCAGGTCCTCGAGGAGGATCACGGGCAGCTCGGGGGCCTTCGCGCTGCGCACGAACTGCGGCCAGCTGCGGCCGCCCCGCAGAGGGTTCGCCTCGCGGATCGCCGTCCGGAACGAGTTGCCCTCGAGCCCGATGCTCACGACGAGCACCACCAAGGGCACCCACACCCAGCTCTCGATGCCCTCAGGGTTCTGGAACTTGTGCCACGCCTCGTAGAGGGCGAAGAGACCACCGACGCTGAAGAGCACGATCGAGACCACGAAGGCCCAGAAGTAGCGCTCCCGCCCGTAGCCGAAGGGGTGCTCCGGGGTCGCCTGACGCCGCGCCCGCTTGCCCCCCAGCAGCAGGAGCAGCTGGTTGCCGGAGTCGGCCACCGAGTGGATTCCCTCGGCGAGCATCGAGCTGCTGCCCGTGAGGGCGAAGGCCACGAACTTGGTCACGGCGATGCCCGCGTTCGCCCCCAGCGCTGCGTAGATGGCCCTGGTCCCGCCCTGCGTCGACATGGGAGGAGTTTAGAGCGTGGCTCGCTATGGTCTGGGTCCATGACGCCGCTCGAGGACAGCGACCGCATCACCCGCTGGGTCCCCTGGGTCGTCCTCGCCGGGGTGTCGCTGACGCTGGCCACCCAGACCCGTGCGGGCGTCTCCGACCCGGACACGTTCTGGCACATCCGCGCCGGTGAGCAGCTGCTCGCCTCGGGCAGCTTCACCTCGGCCGCGAGCGGGACACCCTTCAGCAGCAATCCCTGGGTGCTGCACGAGTGGGCCCCCGAGGTGGCGCTGGCGCTGGCGGCCCGAGCCGGGCTGGTCGCCGTCGTCGCGCTGTGGCAGGCGACGCTCGTCGTCCTGGTCGTCACCCTCGTCGCCACGACGAGTCGTCGGGCCAGCGCACTGCCCACCGCGGTGGCCGTCGCCCTGGCCGTGGTCGGTGCCAGCGGAGGACTCGGCCCGCGACCCCAGCTGGTGTCGTTCATCCTCGTCGTCGCCACCCTCGGCGCCTGGCTCGACACGGCGGAGGACGGCCGACCGCGGTGGTGGCTGATCCCCCTGACCTGGGCGTGGGCCTGCTCGCACGGCTTCTGGTTCCTCGGGCCGGCCATCGGCCTCGTGGTCGTCCTGGGCATCGGCGTCGAGCGTCGCCGCACGTCGCCGCTGTCGCGACGGGAGCTGCTTCGGCTGATCGCCGTCCCCGTCGCGAGCCTGGTCATCTCCCTCGTGACGCCCGTCGGCCCCCGGCTGCTCCTGGTGCCCTTCCAGGTCTCGGACTATGCCCAGTTCGTCAGCGAGTACCTCCCGACCCCGCTCAGCTCCCCGGCATACGCCGTCACCCTGCTCGCGATCGTGGCGGTCGCCGTGGGCTGGGCCGTCGGTCCGGCGCCCGTCCGAGCCACCCGGGTGCTCCTGTGGTGCGTCGCGCTCTTCTTCACCCTCCTCTACGGCCGCACCATCGCGCTCGGCGCGCTCGTGATCGCCCCCCTCGTCGCCGAGACCCTCCAGTCGGTGGTGCCGACGCGTCGCGTCAGCCGCCGTGCGCTCGCGAGCGCAGCAGCGACCGGAGGCCTGGCCTCCGTCGTCCTGGTGCTGGCCACCGGCTCGGGGGTCGCCCAGCAGGTGCCCGTCGGCCTCGACCGCCAGCTGGCGGCCCTGCCCGACGGCACCGTCGTCTACGACGCCTACGCGCTCGGGGGGTGGCTGCTCTGGGCCCACCCCAACCTCCGCCCAGCGATCGACGGGCGCACCGAGATCTACACGGTCGACTACGTGCGCACCTACGTCGACACCCTCGACGCGCGCCCGGGGTGGCAGGACGCCCTGAGCCGGTCCGGAGCCCGCTTCGCCCTGCTGCCGACGCAGAGCCCCCTCGGTGACGCGCTGATCCACCAGCTGCGCTGGACCGTCGTCGGCGCGACCCCGCAGACCCGGCTGCTGGGTGCCCCCGCCAGCGCGACCAACCTCACCGGCTGAGCAGCGCCGTCGGCTAGCGTCGACCCATGAGCTCTGCGACCGGCATCCTCGAGTGGCTGCCTCTGCTCGACCACCTCGACCTCGTGGCCGCTCCCGTCGCGGCGGTGGCCGCCACACTGCCGTCAGCCCGCGTCGCCGTGATCGACGGGGCGATGGCCGACACCGCGATGTTCTGCACGACCTACGACGTGTCGCCGGAGGCGAGCGCCAACTGCGTCGTCGTCGCCGGGAGACGCGGCGAGCGCACGTCGTATGCCGCGGTGATGGTGCTCGCGACCACGCGCGCCGACGTCAACGGCGTCGTGCGCAAGACGCTCGACGTGCGCAAGTGCTCCTTCGCCCCGCACGACGACGCCGTCTCACTCACCGGTATGGAGTTCGGTGGGATCACCCCCGTCGGCCTGCCGAGCGACTGGCCGGTGCTCGTCGACGACGCGGTGGCCGCCACCGACCTGGTCGTCGTCGGTAGCGGCCGGCGCACGAGCAAGCTGCTCGTGTCGGGGGCCGACCTCGCGGCCCTGCGCGGCGCCCGCGTGCTGCGCCTGGCCCAGCCGGCCTGATCTCGAGCGCCGGCGTCCGCGTCGAGGTGGGCAAGAACCCTCCGCGACGCGGACGCAAGGGTGCTACTCGCGGGTGAGGTCGCGCAGGTCGGCGACGTGCGGCGAGAGCCCGGGGTCGGCGCCGAGCCCGAGGGCGAGGTAGGTCGCCGCGAAGTCGGTGAGTGCGATGTGTCCCGCGAGCCGCTCGAGCGGGTGGCCGGGGGCGGTGTCGTGCTGGCTCACCCGCACCCCGGCGTCGGAGGCGGTGCGCACCACCGCGTCGGCGAGGCGACGCACGGCGGAGCGCTCCCCCGGCTGCAGGATGGCGTCGGCGGGTGTGTCGCGCAGCATCAGCAGACGCAGCCGGGGCGTCGGCGGGCCGTCGAGAAACGGGTCGGCGAAGATGTCACCGACCCCGCGGGCACCGAGGCCCGCCGACCGGGCCACCCCCGCGTCGCTGAAGGGCCCGTCGAAGCAGGCGACCACCTGCGACGCGGCATCGGGCAGCTCGCCGTAGGTCGCCGGCACCCGTGAGGTGCGTGCGAGCATCGAGGCGCACCGGGCGGCGGCGACACCGGCGAGCGGACCGTCGCCCAGCACGAGCGGCACCCCGTCGGCGAGCTCGAGGGCCAGCGACTTGGCCGGGTTGACGAAGGTGTCGCTGCTGGGGCGGAAGAGCTCGGCCTGCTCGTCCAGCCGGTCGGCCACGGCGCCCAGCACCGCCGGACGCGCCTCGAGCATGCCCAGTCGGTGCGCGGCCAGGACCACCGGGGTCAGCATCGCCCAGAGGGCGGTGCGCGACGACGTGAGGCCGGGCGGGGTGGGCACGTGGATGCCCCGGGCGCGGGCGCACACGTCGGACAGGGGTGAGTCGGGCGCCCCCACCGTGAGCAGCGACGCACCGCGACGCGCCGCCTCGGCGGCCAGGGCCAGCGGGCCGGGTGCCCGCCCCGACTGGGAGACGGCGACGACGAGGTCGAGCGAGCCGACCCACCCCGGCAGGGGCACGTTGCGTCGCACGCTGACCGGCACCGGTGACCCCGGCTCGGCCAGCAGCTCGAGCACGTCGGCGACGATCGCGGAGCCGCCGAGGGAGGCCACGACGACCGAGCGGGGTCGGTCGCCGCCGGCGACCTGCTCGATGCCGGCCTCCTCGGCCAGCGCCAGCGCGTGGCGCACCTGGGCGCCGGCACCGGCCAGCGCCCGCAGGGTGCCGCGCGAGTCGAGACGCGCGACCGCGGCCTCGTCGTCGACCAGGTTGTCGTCGAAGTGGGGCACGGCGCTCGCCTTCCTGCTGGGGGTGCGTGGACGGCTGGGTGGGTCCGGGTGGGCCCTGGTGAGCTCAGGCCCTGGTGGCGCGGGCCTCGTGCACGAGCAGGACCGGGACGCCGTCGTCGATGCGGTAGGCCAGCGCGCAGTCGCCGCCGGTCGTGTCGAGGCACTGCAGCTCGGGCCCCTGCGGGCCGGTGCCGTCGGCGAGCTCGGAGTGGCACGCGGGGCAGCGCAGGATCGAGCGCGGCCAGTCGGTGGTCGGGGAGCTCATGAGTTCCTTGCTTCGGGAGGGGGGGTGCGGGTGGGGTCAGCCGGCGCGGATGATGGAGAGCACGGCGTCGCGGACCGTCTCCATCGTGCCACGGTCGGCAGCCTCGACGTTGAGCCGCAGCAGCGGCTCGGTGTTGGACGAGCGCACGTTGAACCACCACATCGGCTCGCCGTCGGTCCCCGCGTGGGTCACGGTGAGGCCGTCGAGCTCGTCGAAGGTCGTCCCGCCGCGCGACACCGCCATCTCGCGCACCCGCGTGGTGGCCGCCGGCGCGTCGGTGACGGTCGAGTTGATCTCGCCGGAGGCGGCATACCGGTCGTATGAGGCCGTGAGCGCGCTGAGCGGGCCTGCCTGCTCGCCGAGCGCGGCGAGCACGTGCATCGCCGCGAGCATGCCGGTGTCGGCGAACCAGAAGTCGCGGAAGTAGTAGTGCGCGGAGTGCTCACCGCCGAAGACGGCGTCCTGCGTCGCCATCGTGGCCTTGATGAAGGAGTGGCCGACCCGGCTGCGCACCCCGCGCGCACCCTGCTCGGCGATGACCTCGGGCACGGCGACCGACGAGATGACGTTGTAGACCACCGCGACGTCGGCGGCGTCGGCGCCGTCGGCCACGGCACGGGCGATCTCCCGCTCCGCGACGAGCCCGGTGATGGCGCTGGGGCTGACCGGCTCACCGCGCTCGTCGACGACGAAGCACCGGTCGGCGTCGCCGTCGAAGGCCAGACCGATGTCGGCGCCGTGCTCGATGACGGCCTTCTGCAGGTCGACGAGGTTCTTGGGGTCGAGGGGGTTGGCCTCGTGGTTGGGGAAGGTGCCGTCGAGCTCGAAGTAGAGCGGCTCGATCGTCAGCGGCAGCTGCGGCAGGCCCGCCCCGGTGCCGAGCACGGCCGGCACGGTGTGGCCGCCCATGCCGTTACCGGCGTCGACGACGACCTTGAGCGGTCGGATGCCGCCCAGGTCGACCAGTCCGCGCAGGAAGGTGGAGTAGTCGCCGAGCAGGTCGTGCTCGCGGATCGTGCCGGGGGTCGCGCTCTCCTCGGGGCGGACGCCCTCGTGCAGGTCGCCGCGGTCGAGGCTCCACTGGGCCAGGTCGGTGATCTCGCGCAGACCGGAGTCCTGACCGACCGGCCGGGCGCCTGAGCGGCAGAGCTTGATGCCGTTGTACTGCGCCGGGTTGTGGCTGGCGGTGAACATCGCGCCGGGCAGGTCGAGCGCGCCGCTGGCGTAGTAGAGCCCGTCGGTGGAGCACAGTCCGATCAGGGTCACGTCGAGGCCGCGGGCCGCGGCGCCCTCGGCGAAGGCCCGGCTCAGCTCGGGCGAGCTCGGGCGCATGTCGTGACCGATCACGATGCCCTCGGCCCCGTCGGGCAGGGCGACGACCTCGGCGAAGGCCGACCCGATCGCCCGGGCCACCACCGCGTCGAGCTGCTCGGGCACGAGGCCGCGCACGTCGTAGGCCTTGATGAAGTCGGACAGGCGTCGGGAGGTCACGACCCCGAGCCTAGGCGAGGTGGGTCGGCCCGAGGTGACGACCCGGGATGCGGGACGGTCGGTGGCTCGCTCAGAGGTCTCGCAGCACGCGCAGGTGGCCTCGGCGGTGCACCTCGACGGCACCGGAGTCGGCCTCGCGCCGCTGGGTGCCGGGGGCGGCGGTCTCACCCGACGCCGTGGCGACCCCGCCGGCACGGTCGCCGCGGCGAGGTCGGCCGGCCTCGCGCACGGCGTCGGCCAGGGCCAGCAGGTCGTCGGTGCTGGGTGGCGGGGGTGAGTAGTCACCCTGCAGGCGCACGACGTCCCAGCCCCGCGGGGCCGTCAGTCGCTCGGCGTGCCGGGCGCACAGGTCGTAGGTGTGGGGCTCGGCGTAGGTCGCGAGCGGGCCGAGCACCGCGGTCGAGTCGCGGTAGACGTAGGTCAGGGTCGCCACCGACGGCCCGGCGCACCCGGTCTTGCTGCACTGTCGCGACACACCCACGTGCTGACTGTAGTTCGTCGCTGCGACGATCCCGCCGGGCCACGCCGTAGGCTAAAGGTGTGGGCTCTCCTCGCAGCGACGCCGCGCCTCCCGACCGTCGTCGGTCCGGCGGGCCGGCATCCCGGAAGGCCGGGCGCGACCGGCACGGGCGCGGGCGCCGGGGGCCGCTGGCGTGGCCACCGGTGCCGGCGATGGCGACCCGGGCCGAGGGCTTCGACGACCTCGTCATCGACGCGGCCGCCCGCCTCGAGGAGCGCTGGGGCGCGCCCTTCCCGGCGGTGGAGCTCGCGGTCGAGGACGTGCCGCCGTCGGACCCTGCCCCCTGGGAGCACGCCGAGGTGCCGCTCGGCCGTCTGTTCCCCGCGTCGAAGGTGGCACCGGCTCGGGTCGTGGTCTACCGCCGGCCCGTCGAGACCCGGGTGCAGGGGCAGCGCGAGCTCACCGCGCTCGTGGCCGAGGTGGTCACGGAGCAGCTCGCCGCGCTCCTCGGGGTGCGCCCCGACGAGCTCGACCCCGAGCTCGGCCCCGAGGACTGACGCCGTCAGCCGATCACTCGGTGCGGGTCAGCCGATGCGGCGGACCGGCACCTGGGTGGCCGTCACGACGGCCGACGGCAGCCCGTAGGCCGTGTAGAGCGGCCCCGGTGCGCCTGCGGCCACGCGGGCCACGAGGTCGACGCCCGCGCGGAGGGTGCCGGACTGCGGCGTCACCCAGACCTGGCTCGGCCCCGCGAGCGGCAGCGAGAGCGTGCTGTCTGCGGGCACTGTCACCGCACGACGCGTGACCGCCCCGGCTGCGCTCACCACCGTGACCGTCGCGGTGGCCGCCGCCCCGGTGGCGGCGAGCGTGAGCCCCCCGTCGAGACCGGGCGGCACCAAGGTGCCGGCGACGGCCGAGATCGGTGGGGTCGAGGTCGTCCACGCGAAGTCGGACTGCGACGTGGCTGCCGCGGCTCGGCGCTGCGTCATCAGGCCGGCGACGACGGGCTGGTCGGCCCGCACCTGGATGGCGTCGCGACCGGCCGGCAGCGCCGAGAGGTCGATGTCGATGACGTGTCGGCCCGGGACGCGCACGACCGCTGATGCGGGCAGCGGGCGCGGCCCGTCGGCTGTGAGCAGGCGGGTCTGCACGACGGCCTCCTGCTCACCCGGCACGGCGATGCGCAGCATCGCCGGCCCGGCGATGGCCGCCGCGGGGATGACCTGCTCGGTGCTGGGGGCGGCACTGGGCACCGCGTCGTCGCTGCCGCGGCCGACGGCCCCGTCGACCCAGCTGTCGGACAGCACCGCGGCGACGGTGCCGCCGGTGGTCGTCACGTGCACGACGGGGGTCGCCTCGGCACCGACGAGCGCGTCGAGCACGAGGGTCGTGCGCCCCCGGGGTGGCACCGCGACGTCGCGCCCGCCCGAGGTCTGCAGCTCACCGTCGGTGCCGAGCACGCTGACGTCGGCGGTGACCGTGTTGGCGCCGGGGTTGACCAGCACGATGCGCTCGCGACGGCTGGTCTCGCCACCGCCGCCCACCAGCCAGAGGTCGGCCCGGGGGGCGAGGCACGGGGTCGCCACGAGAGCGCGCTGGTCACCCGACTCGCTCAGCCACGTCTGCAGGGCCACGGCACCCGGCGCGAGCGAGCCGCTGGCGCTCACCTGCACGGACGTGGCCCCAGAGACCGTCTGACGCACCCCACCGCCGCGGGCGGCCGCGACCGCGGCGGCCTCCGGGGCGGCAGCCGTGTCGTTGCCGGCCGGCGTCAGCTGCAGGCGGCCCGCGCCGGCGCTGGGAGCCACATCGCCGAGGGCCTCACGAGGGGCCGTGGCGGCGTAGACCGTCGTGGTGCCCGACGCCGCCGGGACCTCGGCGACGCCCTCGGTCTCGGGGCCGGGACAGGTCAGGGACGCGGTCGCGACCGGACGCTCCCGCGCGGTGCCGGCCGCGGCGGCGACCGCCACGGGCGCCAGCTGGGCCACACCCGGCACCCGGCTGGCACCGACGACCAGTCCCGCGCCGACGCCCATCACGACCACGGCGCGCACCAGGCCGACCCACCGGTGCGGGCGGTGGGCCACGGGGGTGCCGGGGGCCCGGGCGACGGTCTGATCGGGGGTCTGGTCGGGGGTCACGTCAGGCTCCTCGAGCGACGGGTGCCGAACGGGATGGCGAGGAAGAGCACGACCAGCAGCAGCACGAGCTGACCCATGGACCAGCGCGCGCGGGCCGCGGGCAGGTCGACCACGAGGTGCCCACCGGCGGGGGGCAGGTCGTAGGTGGGGGTGTCGACGCCGCGCAGCGGTGACAGCACCCGGTCGTCCATCCGCACCACGGCGGCGCGTGACCACTCCACCGACTCGGCGACCACGAGGCGCCGTCCGGCCGGTCCTGCGGCGACCGTGGTGTCGACGGCCGCGTGCGGGCCGTCGACGGGCACCGCCAGCAGGGGGTCGCCGGCGGACGTGGTGATCCGCACCCGGGCCGGAGCGACCGGCGCCCGGGGGGCGGACGCCGACCGGCCTGGTGCGGTCGCCGGCTCCTGCGGCTGCACCCGCCACAGGGTCTGACCGTCGGTGGTGCCGAGCCGAGCGAGGCCGGGTGCGGCGTCGAGCGTGCGGGCCAGCGTGCCCGAGGGGTCGGAGCGCAGCGACACGAAGCCGACGCCCACGTCGGCGAGCAACGTGCCCAGACCGGGGCCGGTCACGTCGTCGATGGTGCCGGAGGCCAGGCCCCCGACGACGTCACCGATGCCGGGATCGGTGGCGGCGGCGACAGCCGGACCACCGGCGCTCGTCGGGGCAGGGACGAGGTCGCGCAGCGGGGGGCCGGGCTCGCTGCCGACCACCGAGAAGGTGACGCCGGCGCCGTCGGCGCTGACCACGAGGAGCCTGCTGGCGTCGGGACCCTGCGCCTGCTCGACCGCCACGGCCGGCAGGCCGTCGCTGCCGACGGCCAGGCTCGTGACACCGGTGCGGGCCGCCAGGGCGCCGACGCCGACGACCCCGGTGGCCACGACGACCGCTACCGCGACCGCGACCAGGGCCCGCACGTCGCGGCGGTCGCGCGGGGTGGGCACCACGCGCCAGGCCGTGAGGGTCAGAGCGAGGAGGGCGACGGCATACAGGTCGGTGCCGATGCCGGCCCACGGCGTGACGGCGACCGGTGCGCCCTGGCCATCGAGGGCGGCGCCCACCACGAGCCGGGGGGCGCCGAGCGCAGCGGCCAGACCCACGAGGGCGAGCACGGTCAGGGCGGCCAGCGCCCCGCTGCGCCCGGGGCGGGGCGGGCGGGCCAGCCCGGCGACCGCGACGAGCACCAGCGGAGCGAGCAGGAGGGCGTGGACCACTCCCACCCCACCCTGGGCGAAGCCGAGCGCCACCAGCCACGGGTCGGCCGCAGGGGCCGGGGACAGACCGGGGTCGAGCAGACCGGCACCCGACAGGAGCACGAGGGGGTCGTCGACCACCTGCATCACCCACGGGCCCAGCAGCGCGACGGGCAGGACGGCGAGCACCAGGCCCTTGACCCGGGCGCGGCCCCCGCGTCCGGCCAGGGCCAGGACCAGTCCGGCGAGACTGGCGACGGCGAGGTCGAACGGCACGAGGGTCCCGACGAGGGCGGTCGCGAGGGCGGTGGCGAACACGGAGGTCCACGACCCCCGGCGGGTGGCGGCGGCCGCGAAGCCGGCGACCACCAGCGGCAGCAGCGCGTGGGCCAGGGCCGCCGTGAGCCGGCCACCGGCCACGGCGGCGGTGAGCACCGGGCTCACCCCCCAGGCCAGGGCCAGGAGCCCGCGCAGCCACTGTCGCCGCGTGACGACACGACCGGCGAGGTAGGCGGTGAGGGCCGACAGCGGCATCGCGGCGAGCAGGAGCCAGGCCAGGGTCACCGAGGCCGACGAGCGACCTTGGGCGACATACGGCAGGTGCTCGGTCAGCCAGGTGAGGCCGGCCAGCACGCCGACACCGGGCCCGGCGTCCTGACCCGTGCCGAGACCCGCACCGTGCCACGAGTCGCGCCACAGGTGCCACAGGCCGGACGAGCCCGTCGTGACCGGCAGCAGCTCACCCCCGGTGAGTCCGGACCCGCGAGCGTCGAGCAGGCCGCCCCCGACGGCGTCGCGAAGGCCCACCGCAGCGGCGGCCGCCGACAGCAGCACCGCCAGCGTGCCGGGGTGCGTGGCCAGACGCTGGGGGACGGAGGCGGGCAGGACCGTGAGGTCCTCGGCCTCCTCCGAGACCGGTCCGGTCTCCGTCGCCTCGCTCCCCGTCTGGACGGTGGTCGTCGAGGCCGACCGGCGCGAGCGCTCGAGGGTGACCGCGTCCTGCACGGCGTCCCAGGTGTGGGCCAGCGATGCCCGGGTGCCGACGAAGACGGGGTCGAGGTCGCTGCGGCGCACCCGGCGCGTGCGCCGCCCTCGCCAGCGGGCGCGCAGGCCACTCACCGGGTGCCCGAGGGCGCCGAGGTCACCGAGCTCGAGCCACGCGTGGGCGGGCCGCTTGAGCAGCAGCAGGGCGAGGGCCGACACGACGCTGCTGACCGCCACCCAGACGGCGAGGAAGGGTGCAGCCCACCAGGCGCACTGGGTGAGGGCGACCCGGCGGGCCGCCCGCCGGGCGGCTCCGCGACGAGCCACCAGCCAGCGGGGTGTGCTGGTGGGGACGCCGGTGGTCGTCGCCCGGCCGGTGTCGTCGCCCGCGGGAGGGGGATGGACCAGGTCCTCGTCGGAACGGGTGCGGTCGGCCTCGACGCTCGGGTGCAGGGCGCCACCGGGCATGGCCAGCCGCACCCGGGCCGCGGGGGCGACGACGACGCGGTGGCCCGCGAGCTGGGCTCGCCACCCGAGGTCGAGCCCGGCGCCGGCCTCGCCCAGGTGGGGGTCGAGCCCCTGCAGCTGGGTGAGCACGTCGTTGCGCACGAGCATCCCGGGCAGCGAGACCGCGAGCACGTCGGTGCGCTCGTCGTACTGGCCCTGGTCGGGCTCACCGTGGGCCGGCCGGTCGACGCGACGGCCGCCACGGGTCAGCTGCTGCCCCATCTCGACGAGCCGGCGCGGGTCGTCCCAGTCGAGCAGCTTGGGTCCCACGATGCCCGCCGTACGGGAGCTGCGGGCTCCCCCGAGCAGCGCCTCCAGGGCCCCGGGCAGCGGGGCGCAGGCCGAGGTGAGGAGCCACCACCAGGTGGCGGGACCGGTCTCGGGGTCGGAGAGGACTGCCCCCTCGTTCGTCGACTCGCCGTCGGTGCGGCCCGCGTGGGCCGTGATCGCCCGGACGAAGGCCCCTACGACTCCCTCGCCGGCGGCGCCCTGCCCCATGACCTCGAGGTCTGCGAACGCCGCCTGCAGGACCGGGTCAGCGAGGACGCGGTCCAGCGCGTCGACCGGAGCCGAGGGCGCGGCGACGACGACCAGCCGGTCGGGCCGGCGGTCCTGACCCACGAGCGCGTCGACCGCCGACTCGAGTCGCCCGGGGTCGGCGGCCGTGGCATCGAGCACCAGCACGGCCACGACCCGCGACCCGGCCGGGGGGACCGGGGTGCGTGCGGGTGCGGGCAGCGGCGGAGGAGCGATGGTTGTCACGGGAGACGGGAGCGCGCCGGCGGCGCGCTCAGACCGCGTGCTTCTTGAGCTTGCGGCGCTCGCGCTCCGACAGACCGCCCCAGATGCCGAAGCGCTCGTCGTGCTCGAGGGCATACTCCAGGCACTCGGCCCGCACCTCGCAGCCGACGCAGACCTTCTTCGCCTCGCGGGTCGAGCCGCCCTTCTCCGGGAAGAACGCCTCCGGGTCGGTCTGCGCGCAGAGCGACCTCTCCTGCCAGGTGAGCCCCTCGTCAGTGTCCTGACCCAGCGCGTCCTGCGTGAATGACATGACCGCCGTGAGCGGTGTGGATGGTGATCGTTCTGTGATGAGCATCAGCTCGTGCACGGCAACCTCCTCGACCCTGTTTGTGCCTGCACTTGCACGTAGTGTGACTGTCCTGTTCGACCGGTTATGCCTGATCGGTGCGGGACCTGAGTGAAATTACACGCGTGTCATTGCCCCCCTGTCAAGGCGAGATCTGATATTTGCCAACCACAGAGTCCCCCTGATAACGCCGAGGTCCGCTGCCGGGGCTGGTGGACGCGGCTGACAGACTCGGGGTATGCGCATCACCGCCCTGGCCGGCGGGGTGGGCGGAGCCCGCTTCATCCGCGGCCTGCTCCGCCACCTCGACCGCACCCCCGACCTCGCCGGCAGCACCGTCACGGTCGTCGGCAACACCGGCGACGACATCACGCTCTTCGGGCTACGGGTCTGCCCCGACCTCGACACCGTGCTCTACACGCTGGGCGGCGGCATCCACGAGGGGCAGGGCTGGGGACGAGCCGACGAGACGCACTCCGTGCAGGAGGAGCTCGCGGCCTACGGCGTCGAGCCGCAGTGGTTCGGGCTGGGCGACCGCGACATCGCCACGCACGTCACCCGCTCGCTGTGGCTGGGGCAGGGGCTGACCCTCTCGCAGGTGACGGCTCGGCTGGCGCAGCGGTGGGGGCTGCCCGAGCAGGGGGTCACGCTGCTGCCGATGACCGACACGCCGGTCGAGACCCACGTCGTCGTCGACGACGAGCAGGGGCGACGCGCCGTGCACTTCCAGGAGTGGTGGGTGCGGATGCGGGCTGCCGTGCCCGCCTCGCAGTTCGTCGTCGCGGGCATGGACGCCGCCACGCCCGCCCCGGGCGTGCTCGACGCGATCCGCGACGCCGACCTCGTGCTGCTGCCCCCGAGCAACCCCGTGGTCTCCATCGGCATCATCCTCGGCGTGCCGGGGGTGCGTGACGCCCTGCGCGGGTGCCGGGCGCCCGTCGTCGGGGTCTCCCCCCTCATCTCGGGTGCCCCCGTGCGCGGTCACGCCGACGCCTGCCTCGCAGCCATCGGCGTCGAGTCGACGACGGCCGCGGTGGCCGGCCTCTACGCCGACTTCCTCGACGGCTGGCTGGTCGCGAAGGAGGACGAGGGCACGGTGCCCTCGACCCCGCGGCTGACCGTCGAGGCCAGGCCGCTGCTGATGACCAGCGTCGACGACACCGCCGACATCGCGGCGGCCGCCATCGACCTCGGCGCCCGCCTGTCGTCGACCCGATGACCGCCCTGGTCGTCACCCCGCTGACGGGCATGCCCGAGGTGGCGACCGGCGACGACCTCGCACTGCTGGTGCTCGGGGCCCTGACGGCCAACGGCCTCGCGCTGCAGGACGGTGACGTGCTCGTGGTGTCGAGCAAGGTCGCCTCCAAGGCGATGGGCCTGAGCGTGCCCAGCGGCTCGGGTGACGCCGACGGGGCCAGGGAGGCGCTCGTCGCCGCGGAGAGCGAGTGGGTCGTCGCCGAGCGCCGCACCGCGGGCCGCACGACCCAGGTCGTCAAGGCGCGGTCGGGTCCCGTGATGGCGGCCGCCGGGGTCGACGCGTCCAACACGGGTGGGCTCGACCTGCTGCTCGTGCTCCCCCACGACCCCGATGCGGTGTGCCGCGACCTGCACGCGGCGCTCGTGAACGCGAGCGGGGTGCGTCGGCTCGGGGTGGTGCTCAGCGACACCGCGGGACGGGCCTGGCGGGTGGGACAGACCGACTTCGCGCTCGGAGCCCACGGCCTCGTCGTGGCCGACGACCTGCGCGGCGGCACCGACGCCGACGGGCGGCCGCTCGAGGTCACGAGCCGGGCGGTCGCCGACGAGGTCGCGTCCGCGGCAGACCTGGTCAAGGGCAAGACGTATGCCGTGCCGGTCGCCCACGTGCGCGGGCTGGTGGCGTCGCTGGTGCCGGATCCGGACCAGGGGCAGGACGGGGCCGGTGGTGAGGGTACGGCGGCTGGGACGGCAGCCGGTGCAGGCTCGCTGGTGCGCACCGGGCCGAGCGACTGGTTCGGTCTCGGCCGGGCCGAGGCCGTGCGGGCTGCACTGGGGGTGACCCCCGGCAGCCCAGAGGCGGCGATGGTCGGCATCGCCTCCGCGCTGCCCGAGGACGTCGGCACGCGGGTCGGCCGGGCGGTGGCCGTGGCCCTGATGGCGTCGGCCGACGCCGGCGTCGACGTCGGGCAGGTCTCCGCGTCGTCGGCCCTCCCCACAGGCTCGGTCACCTACCGCGTCATCGTCTCGCACCACGACCCGGTCGAGCTGGGCCTGGTCGTCGGCCGCCTGCTCGTGGCCCTCCACGGCGAGTGGCTGCACGGCGAGCTGGGGGCACGGGCCGAGGGCAGCCTGACCCTCGAGGTCGTCGACCGCCAGGGGTGAGGGACGCGCACGCGGGCAGACGCCCGCTCATGCGCGGCGCGCCCCCGGGGCACGCGGCAGGTGGGTGCGCGGCGCCATCCGGGGGCCGTGGCGGGGGCGGAAGGCCCCGGCGAGCTCGAGCAGGCGCTGCACGCGGTAGCGGTGGCCGGCATAGGGCTCGAGCAGCTCGGCGAGCCCCGCGTCGTCGACCTCGCTGCCGGTGAGGGCCCAGCCGATGTTCTTCGCGACGTGGTAGTCACCGAAGCTCACCGCGTCGGGGTCGCCGAGCGCCCGTTGCGCGACCTCGGCCGCCGTCCAGACGCCGACGCCCGACACGACCCGCAGCCTCGCGCGCGCCTGCTCGGGCGGCAGGCCCACCGACTGCTCGAGCCGACCGGCCACCCGGAGCGCCGCCATGACGGTGCGTGAGCGCTGGTGGTCGACCGAGGCCTGCAGCCACTCCCACGAGGGAATGGCCAGCCACTGCCCGACGGTGGGGGGCACGCGCAGGCCGTGGGCGGCATACGGGCCGGGGGCGGGGGCGCCGTGCCGCGTCACCAGGGCGCGGTAGCCGCCGAACGCCTCCTTGCCCGTGACCTTCTGCTCGATGACGGCCGGCACGAGGGCGTCGACCACCAGCCCGCTGCGCGGCACCCGCCAGTGCTGGTGCCGGCGCCAGGCCTCGGCGACCAGCGGGTGGTGGGCCACGAAGCCCTCGACGTCGTCGTCGTCACCGAGCAGGGTCGGCAGCTGGTCGAGCGACCACTGAGCGCCGGGACCCCACGCCCGCCCCTCGACGAGTCCGAGCGGCGCCCGCGCCCGCAGCGCCAGCGTGGCCGGCCCCTGCGGCGTCTGGAAGGCGCGCACGAGCCCTCCGGCGCCCAGGACGCACGTGGGGTCGCCGGCCCCTCGTCGGAAGGTGCCCACCAGCTGGCCCAGCGCGACCGCCCGCGGCGAGACCCAGTCACGGGTCAGCTCCGGCGCGACCGGCGCGACCGGCGCGAGCGGCGCGACCGGCGTGACCGGCGGCTCCGCAGCCGAGGGCGGCGCGGGTCGGTGTGGCGTCACCACGCCAGTCTGCCCCGCCCCACCGACAGCGGTCCCCCGATCCGGCTCCCGATCCGGCACAGCGACCCGCCGCAGCGGCCGGGTTCAGCGGCCGGGTTCAGCGGCCGGGTTCAGCGGCCGGGTTCAGCGGCGGGTTCAGCGACCGGGCTGGACCGGGGCCGCACCCGAGGCCATCGGGTCGTCGTGCTCGTCGGTGTGCTCGTCGGTCAGCAGCCGGTGCCGCCGCCCGTAGCCCCAGCCGAGGCCCGCCACCGCCAGGTCGACCACCGTGACGACGAACCGCGACAGGATGGCCACCGCCACCGCCCCGCCCGCCGGCAGCCACGGCCCTAGCAGCAGCGTCAGCAGACCCTCGCGCGCACCGAGCCCGGCGGGCAGCACGACCGCGACCATGCCGGCGACACCCGCGAGCGCGTAGCCGGTCAGCGCGGCCGTTGCTCCGCCCCGCAGGCCGACAGCCCGCGCCAGGACCAGCGTGTGCAGACCGAAGCACAGCCAGCTGGCGGCGTAGCACCCGAGGGTGAGCAGCACCGCCCGTGCCGACAGCTCGTGCTCGAGGGGCTCGCGGCGCAGCAGACGCAGACCCACGGCGACCAGCCGGCCCAGGACGGGCGGCCAACAGACCCCGAGCAGGAGGACGGCCACGACCCCGAGCACGATCTCGAGACCGAGTCCGGACCCGCGTACGAGGTAGGGCACGGCGGGCACGGCCACGAGCAGCCCGGTGAGCACGGACATGCCGAGCGCCACCAGCCCGGCGACCCCGGTGCGGCGGCGGGGCACCCCGAGCCGCGCGGCCATGTCGGCCTGGGCGACGACGGTCCACACCGAGCCGGGGAGGTACTTGCCCAGCTGGCCGACGAAGAAGATGCTCGCCGCCGGCGCGGGGTGCAGCGGCGACCCGAGGTCAGCCAGGAGCACCCGCCAGCCCACCATGGTCAGCCCGGTGCCCGCGGCGGCCAACCCGGTGGCCAGCACCACCGAGAGCGCGTCGACCCGCCGCAGGGCGACGACGATCTCGTCGCGGCTGCGCACGACCCCCCAGACCACCACCGCGAGCACGACGACGGCGATGACGACCCGGGCAACGGCGACGACGCGGGCCCGACGACCCTCAGGCACGACGAAGAACCAGCCGCGCCAACCCGTATGCCGTGTCGTCCGCTCCCGCGGTCGTCCTCGCCGCCGACGCGGCGGTGGACAGTCGTGCGGTGAGATCTCCGTCGAGGTCTCCGACGAGGGCGAGGCCGCAGGCGTGGGCCCGCGCCACGACCCCACGCAGGTCGGCCGGGGTCAGCGCGCCCGCCACCCCCGCGCGAGCCAGCGGCACCGTGACCACGAGGATCCCGCCCCGGCGCAGGGCCCACGCGGCCTGACCCACGGCCTCGTCGACGTCGTCGGCGTCGCAGCCGTCCGGGTGGATCCGCACGACGGCATCGAGCGACGCCAGGTCGAGGTCGAGGTCGGCCAGTGGGGCGTCGGGGTCCGTCAGCCCCAGCGCGACCGGCGCGAACCCGGCCGCGGCCGCCCACCGACCGAACGGCGACGTGGCGCTCGTGTCGTCTCCGGTGTCGTCGCTCGTGCCCTCGCCCGGAGCGCCGCTCCTGGCGCTCTCGTGCACGATGACCGCAGAGCGCCGTCCGTCGTCGACGAGGCGAACCACCGCCACCAGGGCGCCGAGCGCCGCCCAGGCGCTGGTGGTGTCGGCGACCGTGGGCAGGCCGAGGCCGACGGCCACCCCCCGGGCGTCGTCCGCGTCGAGAGGGTCGAGCAGGACGTCGGTCGGCACGACCCAGTCAGGCAGGTCGAGACGGGCCAGGGCCACGACCGGGCGCGCGGCCACCCTCCCGGCCCGGGCGAGCCGGACGCGGGCGACGACCGCGGCGCCCATCGCACGGGCGGTGGCCCGGGCAGTGCCCGAGGCACCCGACACCCCCCTACCCCGGCGCGGGTGCCCCCCGGTCAGGCTCGCGGAGGATGACGGCTCGTCGGCGCCCTCGAGCGGCTCGACCGGAGGCAGGGGGGCAGCGAGGGTCTCGATGGCACCGACGTAGCGCGCCCAGTCGGCCGGCAGCACCGGCCAGTCGGCCGGGTCAGCTCCGGTGTCGCTCGACTGGGCGCCGGTGCCACCGACTCCACGCCCGGGGCGCCGCCAGCTCGACACCGGGCCCGAGCGACCCGCGGCGACCCCGACGCCGACGGGCGCGGAACGGCCGGGGGAGAACAGGTCGGCCGGAGCCGAGGGCGACGTCCCGCCGGGCAGCGGCACCATACAGACCCGACGGGCCCCGAGCGCCGTTGCGGCGAAAGCCTGCTCGTGGTCGTGGACCAAGGCGGCGTCGCACCGGCGCACGAGCGACTCGGTCAGGCGACGAGCTGCTCCGTGGGACGAGCGCGTGAGGGGCTCACCGGCCACCAGCACCAGCGCCGCCGACCCGGGCCCGTCCCCGTCAGACCCGAGCAGTGCGCCCAGCCCCCGCACGAGCGCGAGCTGGCCGGGCACCGAGGAGGCGCCGGCGTGCACGAGCAGGATCGCGTCGGCCTCGCGCAGCCGCCGCAGGGTGCGCGCCCAGGTGGCACCCCGTGCGCCCCGGGCACCGGGTGGGCCCGAGGCGAGGTGCCGGCTCGCGGGCGAGACCACGGTGACCTCGTGGCCGGCATCACGCAGGGTCGCGACGAGCCTCCGGGCGTGGGCCGCGGCCGCACCCCCCCGGGACTGCGAGGGGCTCGCGACGACGACCCGCAGCAAGGCCGAGGAGACGAGATCACCGCCGGTCGATCGCATGGCCGGAGCCTAACCCCGCCACCTGCGAAGGCCGGTCCCCAGCTGCTGCGACCCGCCGGGCCGCGCCCCACGGTCAGGCCCCCTACGCTCGCAGGGTGCCACCCTCTCCCCCCGCTCTCCTGCCGCCCGGTCTCCTGGCCGCGATGCTGCGCTCCGACAGCACCCGTCCGCGCCTGACGTGCTACGACGACGGGCCCGGGCCGAGCGCCGGGGAGCGCGTCGAGCTCTCGGCGCGGGTCCTCGGCAACTGGGTCGCGAAGGCCGGCAACTGCCTGCAGGACGAGCTCGACGCGGGGCGTGGGACACGTGTGCTGCTGGCCCTCCCGACGCACTGGCGTGCGTTCTACTGGGCTCTCGCCGTATGGAGCGTCGGTGCCACGGTGCGCCTTGCCCCGAGTGGCGAAGCGCTCCCTCTCGCTGCCGACTGCGACGTGGTGGTCTCCGACGAGGTCTCCGTCGTCGCCGCGGCGCAGGGGCCCTCGGTGCTGGTGTCCCTGCCGATGCTGTCCCGCAGCCACCCCGACACGCCGACGGGCGCGGTGGACGAGGCCCGCGAGCTGGCCACCTACGGCGACGTCTTCGACCCGTGGGACGCAGCCGAGCCCGACGACGCCGGCCTGCTCGTCCGTGACGTGAGCACCCCCCACGGGGGGTTGGTCACGGCTGCACCGCAGTGGGGGTCACGCCCCCGGGTCCTGCTCGACGGTCCCCTGTCGCAGGTGCTGCCCCTCGCGCTCTCGGCCTGGGCGGCGGAGGGATCCGTGGTGCTGCTGCGCGGTGGCGCTGCCGACCAGACCGCCCGCAGCACCTCCGAGGGAGTGACCGTCGACGCACGGTCGTGACCGACCCCCACCACTGCGTCCGCGTCGCGGAGGGTTCTTGCCCACCACGACGCGGACGCAGGGGTCAGGTCAGGTCGACCGTGAAGTCGGGCCCGGTCTTGGCGCGCACCTGCGCCTCGTCGACCCCCGGGGCCAGCTCGCGCAGCACCAGGCCGTCAGGGGTGACGTCGAGCACCGCGAGGTCGGTGATGATCCGGTGGACCACCCGGCGGCCCGTGTAGGGCAGGGTGCACTCGTCGAGGATCTTGTGCGACCCGTCGCGGGCGACGTGCTCCATCAGGACGATCACGTGACGGGCCCCGTGGACCAGGTCCATCGCGCCGCCCATCCCCTTCACCATCTTCCCAGGAATCATCCAGTTGGCGATGTCACCGGCGGAGGAGACCTGCATGGCACCGAGGATGGCCGCGTCGACCTTGCCGCTGCGGATCATCCCGAACGACGTCGTGGAGTCGAAGACGGAGGCCCCCCGGCGCAGGGTGACCGTCTCCTTGCCGGCGTTGACCAGGTCGGGGTCGACATCGGCGTCGGCGGGGTAGGCCCCGACCCCGAGCAGGCCGTTCTCCGACTGGAGCACGATCTCGACGTCGTCGGGCACGTAGTTGGGCACCAGGGTGGGCAGCCCGATCCCCAGGTTGACGTAGTCGCCGTCGTGCAGCTCGGCGGCCGCTCGGGCGGCCATCTGCTCTCGTGTGAGCGCCATGACTCAGACCTCCTGTCCGACACCGGCGGGCGCCGCCGTCACGGTGCGCTTCTCGATGCGCTTGTCCTGGGCCTGCTCCGGTGTCAGCTCGAGCACGCGCTGCACGTAGATGCCGGGCAGGTGCACGTCGTCCGGGGCGATCTCGCCCGGCTCGACGAGGTGCTCGACCTCGGCGACGGTCAGTCGCCCGGCCATCGCCGCTGGCGGGTTGAAGTTGCGGGCCGAGCTGTGGAAGACGAGGTTGCCGTGCCGATCGCCCTTCCAGGCGCGGACCAGGGCGTAGTCGGCGACGATCGCGTGCTCGAGGACGACGGTGCGGCTCTGGCCCATCCACATCACCTCGCGGGTCTCCTTGGGGGGTGACGCGATCGCGACCGATCCGTCCGCGGCATACCGCCAGGGCATGCCGCCCTCGGCCACCTGGGTGCCGGCGCCGGTCGGGGTGAAGAAGGCCGGGATGCCGGAGCCGCCCGCACGCAGCCGCTCGGCGAGCGTGCCCTGGGGGCACAGCTCGACCTCCAGCTCACCGTTGAGGTACTGGCGCTCGAACTCCTTGTTCTCCCCGACGTAGGAGGCGACCATCCGGCGGATCCGCTTGGCGCGCAGCAGGATCCCCAGGCCCCAGTCGTCGACGCCGCAGTTGTTGGAGAAGACGTCGAGGTCGGTCACCCCCGAGTCGAGCACACCCGCGATGAGCACGCTGGGCACGCCGCACAGGCCGAAGCCGCCGACGGAGAGCGAGGAGCCGTCGGTGAGCCCGTCGAGGGCGGCCGCGGCATCGGGAACGACTTTGTCCATGACGGCGACTCTAGCGGGGCCGGCGCGGCGCGCCGTCAGGGCGCGGGGCGGCGCAGACTCACCGCTGGGCATGGCACCATGGCGGGGTTGCCCACCCGTCGCCGACGAAGGAACCCGATCGCCCGTGAGCAGCCGCGACCGTGGCCACGACGAGGCTCGCCCCATCCCCCAGCAGCGGGAGTGGGACGACGACCTCGTTGCCGAGGTGCCCCGACGCGGGGCCGACGAGCCTTTCGTCGTCGACACCCGGCGACCGGGCCGGCCCGCGGACGCGCCCCGTCGTCCTGACCCCCGTCGTGCCGTGCGACGGGCACCGGCGGGGACCCTCTACCCCGAGGACGCCGGCTACGACCGGGGAGACGCCGACCCCCGCCCCCCGCGCGCCGCCCGCCCCACCCGCGCCACCCGGCCCGATCCCCGCGCGGCACCCACGGGCCCGCCCCCCAGCCAGCCCCCCGCGCCACGCGGGCCGTCCCGACGTCGTCGCCGGACCCGGGCGCTCGTCATGCTCGTGCTGCTCCTGCTCGTCGCCTGGGTCGCCTTCATGGTGTGGGTGCCCTTCACCGCCTGGGGCCACGTCACCCGCGCCGACGACACCCCCGCCGGTGACCGACCGGCAGACACCGCCGGCTACAACTACCTGCTCGTCGGGTCGGACGGCCGCGGGGGCCTGAGCGCCGAGCAGGTCAAGGCGCTCAACGCCGGCGGAGCCGTCGAGGGGCAGCGCACCGACTCGATCATCCTGGTGCACGTGCCGCAGGACGGCGGGAAGTCGGCGCTCATCTCGATCCCCCGCGACTCCTACGTGCCGATCCCCGGCTACCGCAGCAACAAGATCAACGCGGCCTACGCGTTCGGCGGCCCGAAGCTGCTCGAGCAGACCATCGAGCAGGTCACGGGTATCCACCTCGACGGGTATGTCGAGATCGGCTTCGGTGGCTTCGCGGGCGTGGTCGACAGCCTCGGGGGGGTCGACGTGTGCGTGCCGTTCGACATGAAAGACAAGGACGCCGCGATCAACCTCAAGAAGGGCTGCCAGACCCTCGACGGCGCCACCGCGCTCGGCTACGTGCGCGCCCGCAAGTCCGACCCCCGCGGAGACATCGGCCGGGCCGAGCGCCAGCGCCAGTTCCTTGGCGCCATCATGAAGAAGGCCGTCACGCCCTCGACCGTGCTGATCCCGTGGCGCTACAAGGGTTTTGCCGACGCGGCAGCCTCCGGTCTCGTCGTGGGCAAGGACACCCAGCTCACCGACGCCGTACGCGTGCTGCAGGCGCTGCGCGGGGTCGACGGCGGGGACACGCTGTCCCTCGTCGTGCCCGTCGCCGACCCCGGCTACCAGACCCCCAACGCCGGGCTGGCGGTCAAGTGGGACACCCCCCGGGCCCTCGCCCTCTTCACGATGCTCAAGAACGACAAGCCCCTCACCGTCGCGCCCGCGGGGACCACGGGTCGGTAGCGGGCCCCTCGGGGTGCGCGGGTACGGCAGGGCAGCTTCGAGCCTACGAGGTCCACGCCCGCCAGAGCGCGGCATACTCGCCGTCCTGGGCCACGAGCTCGTCGTGGCTGCCCAGCTCGGCGACCGCACCGTCGATGACCACCGCGATGCGGTCGGCGTCGTGGGCCGTGTGGAGCCGGTGGGCGATCGCCACGACCGTGCGGTCGACCAGCAGGGCGTTGACCGACCCCTCGAGCTGGCGGGCCGTGCGAGGGTCGATGAGCGAGGTCGCCTCGTCGAGCACGATGGTGTGGGGGTCGGCGAGCACCAGCCGGGCGAGCGCCACCTGCTGCGCCCGGGCCGGCGTCAGCTCCAGCCCGCCGGAGCCGAGCCTGGTCGCCAGCCCGCCAGCGAGGCCGTCGACCCAGGTCGAGGCGCCCACCGCCCGCAGCGCCGCGGAGATCTGCGCGTCATCGCTGTCGCCGCGGGCGAGGGCGACGTTGTCGCGCAGCGTGCCGATGAAGACGTGGTGCTCCTGCGTGACGAGGGCGACCTCGGCCCGCAGGGTGTCGAGCGGCAGCGCCGTGAGCTCGACACCGCCCACGGTGACCGACCCGGTGCGGGGCCCGTGGATGCCGGCGAGCAGCCGCCCCAGCGTCGACTTGCCCGACCCGCTGGGCCCCACGACGGCGAGCCGCTCACCGGGCCGCAGCGCGAGGTCGATGCCGTGGAGCACGTCGACCCCGGGGCGGTAGGCGTAGCGCAGGTCCTCGCCGACGAGGTGGGCACCCTCGGGGCGGTCGGGTCCCTCGACCCGGTCGGGTGGCACCGTGGCGATGCCGAGCAGCCTGGTGGTCGAGGCCACCCCGACCTGGACCCGGTCGACGGTGTGCACCAGCAGGTCGAAGGGACCCCACAGCGCCTCGACGTAGAGGACGGCTGTCGTGACCTGCCCGATGGTGACCCACCCTGCGGGCACCCCTGCCGCACCGATCACGAGCACCAGCACCCGGGGCAGGCTGAAGGCGAGGTCCATGACGGCGAACATCAGGTTGCGCAGGGTTCATGGTGTAGCGCTCGGCCTGGGAGGACACGGCGATGTCGTCCTCACCGCGACGCAGGCGGGCACCCTGCAGCCCCAGCGCCTCGACCGTCCGGGCGCCCTCGACCGTCTCGGTGAGGGTGGAGTTGATCCGTGAGTAGGTGCCTCCCTCGGTGAGGTAGCCCCGTGGAGCCCGCACGAGGTAGCGCCGGATCGAGACGAGCGACAACGACATCAGGACGAGGGACGGCAGGGACAGCAGCCACGAGCTGGTGACCATGGCGACGAGCGTGAGCACGACGGTGGTGCCCGCGACCACGGTCTGGGGCAGGGCCCAGCGCACGCTGTCGCTCATCGTGCCCACGTCGCGGGTGACCCGCGTGACGAGGTCACCCGACGACGCGGCCTCCACCCGCGACAGCGGCAGCCGCAGGATCGCCCGCACGACGTGTTCGCGGGCGGCGGCGAGGAGCCCCTGACCGAGCACGCCGCTGAAGCCGGTCGCGAGCAGGGTGAGGACCGACTGCGCCACGACGAGGGCCGCGACGACCACGGCCGTCGAGGTGGCGGCCGTCAGGGTGGCCTCGCCGGTGCCGTCGCGCAGACCCGACACCGTGGTGTCGACGAGGGCTCCGAGCAGGCGGGGCACCAGCAGCGCACACACCGCGGCCAGCCCGTTGCCGAGCAGGACCAGCGCCACCGCACCGCGCCGGTCGCGCAGCAGCCCCCCGAGGAAGGCGATGACGGCGCGGGCGGGCGCGACGGGCAGCCCCTTGCGGGGGTTCATCGAGTCGGCCACGAAGTCACGGGCCCGGCGCTCGCGCAGGGCGTGCCGGGCCCGCAGCGCCTCGACGCGCTCGGAAGCGGAGGCGTCCTGCGGCGGCTCCAGCTGCGGGGGGACGGCGGGCGCCACGGGCCCGGTGTCCCAGGTGCGCAGGGACTCGGCGGCCAGGTCGGGAGGCAGCGGCGACCGGGCCGTCACGACGACACCTCCACGCGGTGACGAGGCGAGGGTCCGTCCGGGACGTCGTCGCCGCGCACGACGACCGAGCGGTAGTCGGAGCTGCTCGCCATGAGGTCGTCGTGGGTGCCCCGGTGACGCACGGCCCCGCTCTCGTCGAGCAGGACGACGTCGTCCGCGTGGTGCAGGAGCAGCGGCGACGCCGTCATCACCACGGTGGTGCGACCGAGGCGGTGGGCTCCGAGCCGTGTCGCGATGCGGGCCTCGGTGTGGGCGTCCACCGCCGAGGTGGGCTCCACGAGCACGAGCACGTCGGGGTCGGCGGCGAGCGCCCGGGCCAGCACCAGCCTTTGGCGCTGGCCACCCGACAGCCCTCGCCCGCGCTCGTCGATCTCGCCCTGCCACCCGCCGGGCAGGGCGCTGAAGAGATCCTCGGCCGCGGCGGTGTGCAGGGCATGCTCGGCCTGCTCGCGGGTGAGCCGACCGTGCGGGTCCACTGCCTCGCGCAGCGTGCCGGCGAAGGTGTGGGGGGACGCGTCGCTGACCAGCACGTGGCGTCGGACGTCGGCGAGCCGGACCTGCGAGAGGTCGACGCCGCCGATGCTCACCCCCCAGTGACCGCGGGCCTGGGCCTCGTCCCGCCGCACCTGCTCGGCGCGGGCGGTGTCTCGGCGACGTCGCTCGTCGCGGGCCGCTCGACGTGACAGCCCCTCGGGCACGTCGTGGGTGACCCGCGCGTCGACGTCGCGGACGAGGTAGCGGCCGACCCGGTCGGCCAGGGCCGCGGAGACGTCCGGGTCGGCACAGACCACCATCGTCAGGCGCCCGGGGGCGATGACGAGCCCCGAGGTCTCGTCGGCGAGCTCGCCGCCGACGGGCAGCTCGCGCGGCGCGGCCGGCTCCTGCCAGGGCGTCTCCTGGCCGAGGACCACGACCGCCTTGCGGGCCGACACCATCGTGCGCGTCCACTTCTGGGCGAACTCGACGAAGGTGCGCATCGGCTGGATGAGGAAGAGCCCGTAGCCGAGAAAGCTCACGAGCTGGCCCACGCTCAGCCGGCCCGCCACGACCTCGCGGGTGCCGAGCACCATCAGGGCGACCACGAACCCGCCCGAGAGGAGCACCCCGACGGCGTCGACGGCGGCCTGCCACCAGCCGGCGGCGACGCCGGCCCGTCGTACGGACTGGGACTGCTGGGCGTAGCCGTCGCCGAAGGTGTCCTCGCCGCCGATGCCGCGCAGGATCCGCAGGCCCGCGACGATGTCGGTCGCCTGCGAGGTCAGGTCGGAGGAGCGGGTGCGCTCGACCTGCTGCCAGCGCTGCATCGGCCGCAGCAGCGGGGCGCCGAGCAGCACGAGCAGGGGCGCCGCCAGCAGCACCAGCAGGCCCAGCCGCACCGAGGTCGCCAGCACGATGCCCGCGACGGCGAGGTAGGCCACGAGCTGGCTGAACGCCCGCGAGCTGACCTCGAAGAAGGCCCCGAACTGGTCGCTGTCGCTGCCCGAGACCGAGAGCACCTCGCCCGTAGGCGTGCGCCGGGACGAGACGTGACCGAGCTGGAGGGTCTTGCGGGTGACGAGCAGGGTCGTGCCGTAGAGCGCCACGAGCCACTGCCGCACGATGAGGGTGTGGTAGACCACGCCGCTCGCCGCGCCGACGACGGTCACCGCGGCGAGGACGACGACCCATCGGGTGGCACCGCCGGGGTCACCCGCCGCGATGCCGGAGTCGATGGCCTTGCCGACCAGCCAGGGACCGAGCGCCTGCGGCACCATCCAGACCAGCGCGACACCCAGTCCGACGATGAAGAGGCGGCCCTGCAGGCCGGCCATCCACACCAGGAACGCCCCTGGGCTGCGCGTCGCGGGGGTATCAGGAGCGGGCTCTGCCGAGGGTTCTGCCGAGGGGTTGGCAGAAGGGTCGAGGTAGGCCCGGACGACGGGCGGAAAGTCCTGCATGGCTACACCACTGTAGGAGTGCCCACCCACGGTGGCGACCCGGTTTCCTGCGGTGACGACAACTGTCTGGGCGCAGCCGCCGACCCCGTCTGCGACCGTGGGGACGGTGCGTCGTCGCTCAGATCTCGAGGAGACCCTCGCCCCCCATCCAGTCGTCGAAGCTGAGCCAGGCGGCGGTCCGGGGAGCCCGCCCCGAGTGCGGTTCCACCAGCGACAGATCGGGCAGCGCGCAGACCATGACCGGCGCGGAGGCGAACCGGACCGACGCCCGGCGCCTGCCGGCGAGGCTGGGACGCGCTCCGTGGACGGCCCACGAGGAAGAGGTAGGAGGGTGCATGGTGATCCTGTCGACAGATGATCACCGAGGTGTCCGGCTCGGGGCGAGTGCTCCTGGGACCGGCAGCGGACGGCCGGTCCCTTTCCGGACCTGCTGGATCTCCAGCACGTCGAGACTACAGGGTCCACCGCACGTACGGGACCTGTGCATAGTGAAAGTCCTCGGCGAGTGCATAGTGAAAGTCCTCGGCGAGAAACGGTGAATACACGTCGTTCTCCCGATGGTCGACGGTCTCGCCGACCTCGCTGAGCAGGCAGAGGGTCGGCGGGGTCGGCTCCGTCGGCGCGTCAGGCATGTCGACGCGCCGCCTGCCCGCTCCGCCGGCCCCGGCGGCTCTCCAGCACGTGCGCCAGCTTGTGGGCCGCACCACTGACCGCCTCGTCCAGGGTGTCGGCATGGTGGGTGGCGACCACCGCGGGCTGGCCCTCGAGGACCGCGTCGATGATGCACCTCATGTCGTGTGCAGTCTCCCGCCCACCGCTCTCGTCGGCGAGGTGCACCTCGACACTCGTCAGAGGGAACTCGTGGGGAGCGAGCACCGAGTCGACCTCGGACGCCACTCTCGCGATGAGCCCCTCGTGGCCGGTGATGTGGTTGTCCGTGTGGACGCCGACGTGCATGGTGGTCCTTCGTGGTGCGCTCATGGAGCGGTGGATGGGTCCCCTCCCGACGATTGCCCCCCCGCGCGGGGCGGCGGTAGGGGCGAAGGTCCCGGCCGCGGGACCGTGGGTTACGCGCGGCGGGCTACTCTCGGGGTATGGACGGGGTCCGTGAGCGCCATCAGGGCTCGCACCGACCGGGTCCCCTGCTGAGGAGCCTCACGAGATGACGGACCATCGCGCCGATGACGACGGCTCCGCCGATCCCCAGCGCTCACAACGGGTGCATGACGACGAGGACCTCGCGGTCAGCCTCTCCAACCTCGCCGGACTGGTCAGCGGGGCGACCGGTCTCGATGGCGTGCTCGAGCAGGTGGCGACCTTCGCCGCCAACGCCATCCCGGGAGCCGACGGTGCGGGCGTGACCCTGCTGCGGGTCGACCGCACCGACAACCGGGTCGAGGCGCTGGCCGCGAGCCACCCGTTCGTCGCCGAGATCGACCGGATCCAGTACGTCACCCTCAACGAGGGCCCGTGCATCACCGCCGCCCTCGAGCGGCGCACCGTGCGCTCGGGTTCGCTCGGCGGCGAGAAGATGTGGCCACGCTTCGGCCCTCGCGTCGGCCGCCTGGGCATCAACAGCGCGCTGTCGCTGCCGCTGCTGCTCCCGGGGCAGGTCGTGGGCGCGATCAACGTCTACGCCCGCGCGAAGGACGTCTTCGACGACCTCGCGACCGACATCGGTGAGCACTTCGCCCGCCCCGCCGCGGTGGCCGTGCACAACGCCCAGGTGCTCGCCCAGGCGCAGGCCCTCACGCTCCAGCTGCAGACCGCGCTGGCCAGCCGTCCCGTCATCGACCAGGCCATCGGGGTCCTGCGGGCGCGCCGCGGAGGCACCAGCGACGAGGCGTTCGCGCGGCTGCGCGAGATCAGCCAGCGGGAGCACACCAAGCTCGTCGACGTGGCGCAGCGCATCGTCGACGAGGCCGTCGGCCGCGCCCGCGCCCGCGACGCCGACGGGTGAGCGGCCGGTCGGCGACCGCCCATGCCGTACGGTGAGCCGCGAGAGCCCTCCCCTGCACGGGTCCTGACCCCTGCCCACCGGCTCTCGCTATGGACGGCAACCCCGCTGCCCGAGGACCAGGCGAGTCGACCCCGCGTTCGGGAGCGCCGGTGGAGGCGAGCCCGTGAGCACCCCAGGCTTCGCCCGCGACCTGATCTGGCTGTCGCGGACCCTCGAGGATCCCGTCGACCCGGTGGGGCACGACCTGGTCGGTGCCGTGACCGCGCTCGAGGTCAGTGCAGCCGATTCGGTGACGTCGTACCTCGGCCTCAGCCTCGTCCTGCAGGGACCGTCCTCCCCAGGGGTGCGCGCGACCCCATCACTCACGATGAGCACGCTCCCCGGGAGTGATGGCCGGACGGCGGACGACCTCCTCATCGGCTCCTCGCTGCTGCTCCCGCTGCGCCCGCCGGCCGGGTCGAGGACGACGGACGGGCCTGATCTCCCCGGGTGGGACGTGGACATCGTGCTGTATGCCTCCAACGCCGGAGCCTTCGTCGACCTCGCCGCCGACCTGGCCTGGCTCGCGGGCACGCCCCTCGGGGAGGTGGAGGTCGACCAGCACCTGGGGCTCGGCCGGACCGACGAGCTCCAGGGCAGCTCGATCGCGCGGGCGTCATCGGTCGACCAGGCCATGGGCGCCCTGCTCGCGCAGGGACTCACACCCGAGAAGGCGGCGGCTGAGCTCCTGGAGCGAGCCGCGGGAGCACCTGGTGACCTGGCGGCGGCGGCCGAGCGGCTGTTGTCCGAGCTCTGAGCCCGGACCCCCGCCCTCTCTTGGCCTCTGCTCCCGGATCGGCCACCCTGCTGTGCGCCGTCCTCGGGCAGCTCGGCCACCCGTGCGTCAGCGACTGCGCCGCGTCCGACCCCGCTGTGGGCGCCGTCCGGTTCGCTTGGCGCAACCCGCGACGGGCGTCGTCCTTCCTCGTGGTGGACCTCGGCCCCGGGGTGGCCAGGGCGCCGGCGCAGAGCCTGCTGCAGAGCGTCAACCAGTGCACCAGGAAGGACGGGATCCGGGTCCTCGCGCGCCATCCGAACGAGCGGGGCCTGGCCCGGTCGTCCGGCCCGACCCCCTGGACCGTCCTGTCCTGATCGCGAGGAGGTCGCCAGCGATAGGGGGACATTGGTCCCGGGTGCGTGGCGACGGCTTGTCGTACCCTGGCCCTGCTGGGAACACAGCCAATCCGGAGAAGCTCGGCCGCCCGCCGCCGAGCCCGGGAGCAGCCACTGCTCCGTGCCGGGCTCAGCTGTGCGTGCGCCTCCTGAAGGAGCCTCCATGTCGACGACCGCCTTCCTGCCCACACCCCCCGCCCTCGCCTCATCGACCACGCTCTTCTCTGTCCTGCAGCAGCTCGGACACCAGTGCGCTGACAGCTGTCCCGCCGCCTCCGACCCCGCAATGGGCACCGTCTGGTTCGCCCGTCACGGTCGCCGACGCGACTCGTCGCTCGTCGTGGTCGACACCGCGCCCGCGGCCGACACGATGTCGGTGCACCACCTCCTCCAGAGGGTGAACGCGTGCACCCGGCGTCACCGGATCAGGGTCCTCGCCCGGCAGCCGGAGGACCGCGGACGGGCTCTGGCGTCTCTCTCGCCACAGCCGTTGGTGTCGGCATGACCGCCGCGACGGTCGTCGACGACCGGGTGGTCGTCGGGGTCGACGGGTCCGATCCCAGCCTGGCTGCGCTGGAGTGGGCGCGCTTCGTTGCCGAGGCGACCGGCAGCACGCTGGACGTCGTCGCCGTCTGGCAGCCGACGACCGCGTTCGGGCTGATGGGCGAGGGATGGGGTGCCCTGCCCACCGACTACGACCCTGATGCCCTGACCCGGGAGGCGCTCGACCGGGCCCTCAAGCGGGTCTTCGGCGACGACCTCCCCGTCTGGTGCGAGTCCCGCGTCGTGCAGGGCAACACCGCCCAGGTCCTGCTCGAGCTGAGCGCCCCCGCCCGGATGCTCGTGGTCGGCAGCCGTGGCCATGGCGGGTTCACCAGCCTCCTGCTGGGGTCGGTCAGCGCCGCGTGCACGCAGCACGCGACCTGCCCGGTGCTCGTCATCCACGGCACGACACCACCTCCCCCTCTCGCGCACGCCGGCCCGTGACCACACCGCTCGTCGGCCGGGTTGTCGGCGAGCGCGGGCTCGGCCTGCGGCTGATCATCCCCTTCATCGAGGTGCTCCACCGTGTCTCGCTGTGCATCGTCACGATGCCGACCCAGTCACAGGGCATCAACACCCAGGACGACGTCAGCGTGGACGTCTCGGCGGTCGCCTGCTTCAAGGTGGTCGATGCCGAGAGGTCGGTCGTCGCCATCGAGAACGTCTGCAGCGCGATCGACCAGGTCGCCCAGACGACCCTGCGCAAGGTCGTCGGCCAGCACACTCTCGACCAGACGCTCTCGGAGACCGACCGGATCAACCTCGACATCCGCGCGATCCTCGGCTCGGAGCCTTCCTCGCCCGCGAGACCGCCGCAGCGCAGGCTGCCCCCGGGCCCGCGCTCACCCCGGCGCCACTCGGCGGGGTCGCGACGGGGCCTGGGGTCGAGGTCGGCTGAGAACCCCCGACCCCTTCAGGACCAACGGTCCACGTCGCCCGGGCTCGGAGCCGGACGACGTGGACCCGTCTGTGTCCCTGCGGGCGGTCAGGAAGAGGCGCTCCATTCCCAGTCGAGGATCTCCGGCAGGTCGGTGCCGTGCGCGTTGATGTACCGCGAGTGCTGCACGAGCTTGTCGGACATGGTCTGCCGCAGGTGGTCTGCGGTCGCACCGAGCTGCGACAGCCGGTCGATGACGTCCTGCACGAGGTGGAAGCGGTCGAGCCTGTTCTGCACCCGCATGTCGAAGGGGGTGGTGATCGTGCCCTCCTCGACGTAGCCGCGCACGTGCAGGTGACGGTTGGTGCGCCGGTAGGTCAGCCGGTGGATGAGCGTCGGGTAACCGTGGAAGGCGAAGACGATGTGCTTGTCCCGGGTGAAGATCGAGTCGTACTCCGCGTCGGAGAGCCCGTGCGGGTGCTCGCTCTCGGACTGCAGCCGCATGAGGTCGACGACGTTGACGACCCGCACCTTGAGCTCGGGCAGGTGCTCGCGCAGGATGGCTGCGGCGGCGACCACCTCGAGCGTCGGCGTGTCACCGCATGCGGCGAGCACGACGTCGGGCTCGACGCCCTTGTCGTTGCCGGCCCACTCCCAGATGCCGATGCCCTGGGCGCAGTGCACCTGCGCCTGCTCCATGGTCAGCCACTGCGGCATGGCGTGCTTGCCGGCGACGACCACGTTGACGTAGTGCCGACTGCGCAGGCAGTGATCGGCAACAGACAGAAGGGTGTTGGCGTCCGGCGGCAGGTAGACCCGCACGATGTCGGCCTTCTTGTTGACCACGTGGTCGAGGAAGCCCGGGTCCTGATGGGTGAAGCCGTTGTGGTCCTGCTGCCAGACGTGCGACGACAGCAGGTAGTTCAGCGAGGCGATGTCGCGCCGCCACGGCAGCTCCTTGGTGACCTTGAGCCACTTGGCGTGCTGGTTGAACATCGAGTCGACGATGTGGATGAAGGCCTCGTAGCAGTTGAACAGGCCGTGCCGACCGGTCAGCAGGTAGCCCTCGAGCCAGCCCTCGCACTGGTGCTCGCTCAGCATGGAGTCGAGCACCCGGCCGGATGGAGCCAGCTGCTCGTCACCCTCCTGCAGCCGTGGCTCCCACTGCCGGTCGGTCACCTCGAAGAGGGCGCCGAGCCGGTTGGACTGCGTCTCGTCGGGGCCGAAGACCCGGAAGGTCTCGAGGTTGGCGGCCATGATGTCCCGCAGGAACTCCCCCAGCACCGCCGTGTCGTGCGCCTCGACCGACCCGGGCGCCGGCACGTCGACGGCGTGGACGCGGTAGTCGGGGATCCGCAGCGGCCGCAGCAGGAGGCCGCCGTTGGTGTGCGGGTTCGATCCCATCCGCCGGGTGCCCTCCGGCGCGAGCTGCGCCAGCTCGGGCAGCAGCGTGCCGCCCTCATCGAAGAGCTCCTCGGGGCCGTAGCTGCGCAGCCACTCCTCGAGCTGGGCCACGTGCTCGGGGTGGTCGGCGTCGACCAGCAGCGGCACCTGGTGCGAGCGGAAGCTGCCCTCGTTGCGCAGACCGTCGACGAGCTTGGGCCCGGTCCAGCCCTTCGGTGAGCGCAGCACGATCATGGGCCACCGCTCCCCGGTCGGGGTGGCCCCGGCCACGGGCTCGCGGGCCGCGCCCTGGATGGCGGTGATGCGGTCGAGCGCGAGGTCGAGGGCGCTGGCCATGAGCTCGTGCATGGTCGCCGGGTCGTCGCCCTCGACGAAGATCGGTTCCCACCCGTTGCCGTGGAAGTAGGCCACCAGCTCGTCGTGGCTGATCCGGGCGAGGATCGTCGGGTTGGCGATCTTGTAGCCGTTGAGGTGCAGGATCGGCAGCACCGCACCGTCGGTGGCGGGGCTGAGGAAGCGGGTCGACTGCCACGACGTCGCGAGCGGGCCGGTCTCGGCCTCACCGTCACCGACGACGCACGCGACCACGAGGTCGGGGTTGTCGAGCACCGCACCGAAGGAGTGGCTGAGCGAGTAGCCCAGCTCACCGCCCTCGTGGATGGAGCCGGGGGTCGAGGGCGACACGTGGCTCGAGATCCCGCCGGGGAAGGAGAACTGGGTGAAGAGGCTCTTCATACCGGCCTCGTCCTGGCTGATGTCGGGGTAGAGCTCGCTGTAGGAGCCCTCGAGGTAGGTGTGGGCGACGAGCGCCGGGCCGCCGTGACCCGGGCCGGCGACGTAGAACATGTCGAGGTCGCGCTCGCGGATGACGCGGTTGAGGTGCACGTAGACGAAGTTCTGCCCCGGCGTCGTGCCCCAGTGCCCGACGGTGAGCGGCTTGACATCACTGAGGGCGAGCGGGCGGCGCAGCAGGGGGTTGTCGTAGAGGTAGAGCTGGCCGACGGAGAGGTAGTTCGCGGCCCGCCAGTAGCGGTCCATCCGCTGCAGGAGGTCGGGCTCGAGGGTGGGACCGGTCATGTCTGGGGGCTCCATCTACCGAAAGAGGACGTGGGTCACCCGACCCTCTCGCGACCTCCCACCGGTGGCACGGGACCTTGGTCCCCCACCGTGGCCCGGCAGCCCCGTGACGGTCGAGGCCGTCACGGGGTCAGGGGGTCAGGGGGTCAGGGGGTCAGGGGCGGGGGTCCGCGTCGGCCTCGGTCTCCGATTCGGTACGGGGTGCCACGGCCGGCTGGCTGCCGTTGGTGCGCGGTGGCAGCTCGGGCCGGGCGGCGCGCGGGCGAGGCGTGGAGCCCGCCCCGGACACGAGCGACCCGACGAGACCGGCGAGGTCGACGCCCGAGACGTCCTTGACCAGCTGTTGCACCTGCGCGAAGTTCGACACCACGGCCTTGGGCAGCGCGGCTGCTCCCTCCGACGAGATGACGGTGAGCTTGTCGATGGCGGCCATGGGCGCGGCCAGCTCCTTCGCCACGAGCGGCAGCTTGTCGACGACCATCTGCAGGATGGCGGCCTGGGAGTACTCCCGGTAGGCGTCGGCCTTCTTCGACATCGCCTCCGCCTCGGCGGAACCGGTGGCGAGCGTCGCCGAGGCGGTGGCCTCACCCTCGAGGCGCGTGGCGTCGGCCAGGGCCGCACGGCGGGCCCGCTCGCCCTCGCCCTCGAGGCGAGCCGACTCCGAGGACGCCTGTGCCGCAGCGATGCTCGAGACCCGCTTGGCCTCGGCCTCCTGCTCGGCCCGGTAGCGGGCGGCGTCGGCGGGCTTGCGCACGTCGGAGTCGAGCTGACGCTCGGTGAGCACCGCGCGGCGCTGGGCCACGAGCTCCTGCGCGGTCAGCACCTCCTGCTGCTTGGCCGCCTCGGCGATCGGGCCGGCGGCGGCCGCCTGGGCGGCCGCTGCGTCGGTCTCGGCCTGGATCTCGGAGCGCTTGAGCGCCAGCACCCGCTGGGCCACGACGACGTCCTGCTCCGCCGCGATCTTGCGCTGCTCGGCGGTGCGTCGCGCGTCGGCCTCGGCGATGGTGGCGTCCTGCTGCACCCGCGCGGCCTCCGGCCGGCCGAGGTCCTGCAGGTAGGTGCCGTCGTCGGTCACGTCCTGGATCTGGAAGGTGTCGAGCACGAGGCCCTGACCCGTGAGGGCCGACTCGGTGACGTCGGCGACCTGGGTGGCGAAGCTGGCCCGGTCGCGGATGATCTCCTCGACCGTGAGCGTGCCGACGATCGATCGCAGGGCGCCCGCGAGCACCTCGGTGGTGAAGACCTCGATCTGGCCCTGCTGCGACAGGAAGCGTTGCGCCGCAGCGCGGATGGCGTCCTCGTCACCGCCGACCTTGACGATGGCGATGCCGTCGACGTTGAGCTTGATGCCCTGCCGGCTGACCGCGCCGCGGATGTTGACGGTGATGCGCCGGCTGGAGAGGTCCATCCGGCTGAGCTGCTGCACGAAGGGGACGACGAAGACGCCGCCGCCGGTGACGACCTTCTGGCCGGACAGGTCCTGTGAGGTCTTGCCCCGGCGACCGGTGACGATGAACGCCTCGTTGGGACCGGCCACCTTGTAGCGGCTGACGACGACGAGGACGACGAGGACCAGCAGGACGACGAGTCCTGCCACTCCGATGACGAGCGGTGAGACGGGCATGACGGGATACCTTCTTGTCTGAGCGGAGCCCTGCCGAAGCGGTCAGGGCGTCAGGAACGGGGCGCGTCCTGGGGCCCGGACCGGGCCACGCGAACGGCATTGGACGACAGTGCGTGGGTGACCTGCACCGAGGCGCCGGCGCCGAGCGGGAGGTCGGCGAGGGCGCTCAGCTTGCGGCGGGAACCGCGCACGGTCACCGAGACCTCGCCGTAGCCACCAGCGGGGATCGCCGAGACCACGGTGCCGGAGGCGCCGACGAGGTCGGCGGTGTTGCCGGGGCGTTCCTCCGGCTCCCCGCGCAGGGATCGGACGAGGGCGGCGGCGCCGGCGCCGACGGCCAGCCCGATCACGACCCCGACGACCACGGCGAGCCACGTGGGTCCGCCGGCGGCGAGCGTCGTGGCCCCTCCGAGACCGAGCGCTCCGGCGAAGCCGCCGAGAGCGGCGGTCGACAGGTAGCCGTCGGCACCCTCGACCGCGTCGAGCAGGTGATGGGGTAGCACGTCGCCGGCGACCAGCGACAGGAGCAGAACGGCGACCCCGACGCCCCCGATGACGAAGAACACGACCACTGGATCTGCCACTCCCTGTGCAGCGATGCGTCGAGCGACGCATCCCTGCCTCGAGCGGCGCCCGACATCCGGGGAGACTCCCCGACCCGCCACGCCCTGTGACCTCACCCTCTCACCGGGAGGCACGGATGTCACCTGGTGCCCGGGAGCCGGACGGGCCGTGTCCACGAGCCGGACAGGGCCGAGCCGCGCCCCGAACCCAGGCGGCGTTACGTGAGGAGCTGGCGGGCCATCACGATGCGCTGCACCTGGTTGGTGCCTTCGTAGATCTGGGTGATCTTGGCGTCGCGCATCATCCGCTCGACGGGGAAGTCGCGGGTGTAGCCGGCACCACCGAGCAGCTGCACCGCATCGGTGGTCACCTGCATCGCCATGTCGGCGGCGTAGCACTTGGCTGCGGCGCCGAAGAAGGTCAGGTCGTCGTCGCTGCGCTCCGACTTGGCGGCCGCGACGTACACCAGCTGGCGGGCAGCCTCGAGGTGCATGGCCATGTCGGCCAACATGAACTGGATGCCCTGGAACTCCGAGACGTGCTTGCCGAACTGCGAGCGCTCCTTGACATAGCCCAGCGCGAAGTCGAGCGCGCCCTGGGCGATACCGACGGCCTGCGCACCAATGGTGATGCGGGTGTGGTCGAGGGTGCGCAGGGCGATCTTGAGGCCCTCACCCTCGACACCGACGATGCGGTCGCCGGGGATGCGCACGTGGTCGAAGATGAGCTCGCGGGTGGGGCTGCCCTTGATGCCGAGCTTGCGCTCCTTCTCGCCGAACGTGAAGCCCTCGTCGGACTTCTCGACGACGAAGGCCGAGATGTTCGCCCCGCGGCGACCGTCGGGGTCGGTGACGGCCAGCACGGTGTAGTACTCCGAGATGCCGGCGTTGGTGATCCAGGACTTCTGCCCCGTGAGCACCCAGTCGTCGCCGTCGCGCACAGCCTTGCACTTCATGGCCGCAGTGTCGGAGCCGGCCTCGCGCTCGGACAGGCCGTAGGAGAAGCTGGTGGTCCCGGCAGCGAGCGGCGTGAGGTACTTCTTCTTGATGGCATCGTTGCCGCCGAGGATGACCGGCATCGAGCCGAGCTTGTTGACCGCCGGGATGAGCGAGCTGCTCGCGCAGACCCGAGCGACCTCCTCGATGACGATGCACGTCGCCAGCGCGTCGGCCCCGACGCCGCCGTACTCCTCGCCCACGTGCGGGGCGAAGAAGTCGCTCGCGACGAGCGCGTCGTGCGCCTCCTGCGGGTAGCGCGCGTCCTCGTCGACTGCTGCCGCATACGGCGCGATCTTGTTCTCCGCGACCGCTCGGACGGCCTCACGGATGGCCTCGTGGTCCTCGGAGATGGCGAAGAGGGGGTAGATGTCCTGCGCAGCTGTGCTCACCCCTGCAGGCTACGCCGGGGACCTCCTGGCGGACCCACCACGCGGGTGTGCGTCGTCTCACCCCGGCGCGGGACGCCCGCGTCAGCCCTTCAGCCCGAACGAGACTCCCGAGCGCTCCTCGACCTGGTCGAAGAGCGCCTGCTGCACGCCGGCGTCACGCGACGCCGCGCTCGACCCCACCAGCCGGGGCCCACCGGTCATCTCACCGGGCCCCGACGGACCGACGTAGGAGCCGCCGGGCAGGTCGGGGTCGGTGGCCGCCATCAGGGTCGGCCATGCGCCGGCCTCGGCGGTCTGGACGAAAATCCCCGCCTTGGCCACGAGATCCTGGAGGGGCTTGAGGAACGACCCGCCCATGCCCTTCTGCAGGTTGGTCGAGCTGTAGCCGGGGTGGGCGGCCACCGAGCGCACCGGAGATCCGGCCAGCGTGAGGCGCCGCTGCAGCTCGTAGGCGAGCATCAGGTCGGCGAGCTTGCTCTGCCCGTATGCCGGCCACCGGCGGTAGGCGCGGTGCTCCCAGTTGAGGTCGGCGAGGTCGATCGAGCCCATGCGGTGCGCCTGCGACGACAGCCAGACCACCCGGTCGGTCACGCGCGGCAGCAGCAGCGCGGTGAGCGCGGCGTGGCCGATGACGTTGGTGCCCAGCTGGGACTCGAAGCCGTTGACGGTGCGCGACAGCGGCGGCGCCATGACACCGGCGTTGTCGACGAGCACGTCGATCGACCCGGTGCCGCCGTCGAGGCCGTCGGCGAAGGCGTGCACCGACGCCAGGTCGGCCAGGTCGAGCTGGGCGACCTCGGAGGCGCCGCCCACCTCCCGCTGCGCGGCCTGGGCCTTGCCGGGGTTGCGGCAGGCCATCACGACGCGAGCACCCTTGTGGGAGAGCACCTTCGCCGCCTCGAGACCGATGCCGGAGTTGGCCCCGGTGATGACGATCGTGCGGCCCGACTGGTCGGGCACCGCCGTCGGTGACCACTTCTGCGTCGCCGTGCTCACCGGCGCGGCTGCAGGTGGGGGATGACGTCGCTCTCGAAGAGGTCGATGCCGCTGGTGTCGTAGGCCGCCTCGGTGAAGTACGTGATGGCGTACGTCATGCCCTGCTTCTCCAGCGCCGTGAGGTTGTGCAGGATCTGCTCGGGCGTGCCCACCGTGGGGCTGGACTTCATGCCCTCGATCTGGCCGCGCACGATCTCGTCGGGGACGCCCGCGCGCAGGTAGTGGTCGACGAGCCAGTCGAGCCGGTCCTGCACCTCGCGCTCGCTGTGGCCGATGATCACGTTGTAGTTGGCGCTGCGCACGATCGAGCCGAAGTCGCGGCCGATCGCGTCGCAGTGACCCTTGAGCACCTCGCTCTTGTGCGCGAACGTCTCGGGGGTGCCGTCGAAGTTGGTGTAGTCGGCGTACTTCGCCGCGATCTTGAGCGTGACCTTCTCGCCACCGCCGGCCACCCACATCGGGATGCCGTTCTCGGCGGACCCGGCGACCTCGGTGCCCTGCAGCGGCCGCGGCGAGCAGATCGCGCCGTCGACCTGGTAGTGCTTCCCGTCGTGGGTCGCCTTGCCCAACGTCCACATCTGGCGGAAGATCTCGACGCCGTCGCGCAGGGCGCCGAGCCGGTCGCCGGCCGACGGGAAGCCGTACCCGTAGGCGCGCCACTCGTGCTCGTACCACCCGCCGCCGATGCCCATCTCGACGCGACCGCCAGAGATGACGTCGATCGTCGCGGCGACCTTCGCGAGGTAGGCCGGGTTGCGGTAGGCCATGCACGTGCACATCTGGCCGAGGCGCACCCGCGAGGTGGCGGCGGCATACGCCGCCATGAGCGACCACGCCTCGTGCGTCGCCTCGTCGGACGGCACGGGCACGGTGTGGAAGTGGTCGTAGACCCAGATCGACTCCCACTCGCGGTTGCGGTCGGCGCGGGTGGCCAGGCCGAGCATCGTGCCCCAGTGCTGCCCGGGGTCGATGCCGACGAGGTCGAACCGCCAGCCCTGCGGGATGAACAGACCGAAACGCACGGGGATCTCCTTGGTCGTCGAGGGTGGCGGGTGAGCCGCGCTCCACACTATGTCGCGCACGGGCCCCTGCGTCAGGTGCGGCGCGCCCGCTCGCGCAGCGCGGCTCCCTTGGCGTGCGCCTGGTCGCGCAGGTCGGCCTGGAAGGCGAGCATCGCCTCGCGGAGCCGGGCCGCCTCGGGTCCCTCTCCGGCCCCGAGGATGCGGGCGGCGAGCAGCCCCGCGTTGCGCGCGCCGCCGATCGACACCGTCGCGACCGGCACCCCGGCGGGCATCTGCACGATGGAGAGCAGCGAGTCCATGCCGTCGAGGTACGCCAGCGGGACGGGCACGCCGATGACCGGCAGCGGGGTGACCGCGGCGAGCATGCCGGGCAGGTGGGCTGCCCCGCCGGCGCCCGCGATGATCACGCGCAGCCCGCGTTCGTGGGCCTGCTGGCCGTAGGCGAGCATCTCGGCGGGCATCCGGTGGGCCGAGACGACGTCGGCTTCGTACGGGATGGACAGCTCGTCGAGCGCGGCAGCGGCGAGCTGCATCACCGGCCAGTCGCTGTCGCTACCCATGACGAGACCGACGACGGGTGTCGCTGCCACAGTTGGGGATTCACTCACGGATGGCTCCTCCGAGGTAGTCGGCGGCGTGGGTCGCGCGCTCGCGGGCGTCGGCGAGGCCGTCGGCGGTGGTGGCGCTGACGTTGACGTGCCCGATCTTGCGGCCGGGCCGCACTGCCTTGCCGTAGAGGTGGACCTTCACGGCCGGGTCGTGGGCCATGACGTGGAGGTAGGCGGGGTAGAGCTCCTCGTCGCCCTCGCGGGTGCCGCCGAGCACGTTGGCCATCACCGTCCACGGGGAGCGGCTGCGGGGGTCGCCGAGCGGCAGGTCGAGCACGGCCCGCAGGTGCTGCTCGAACTGGCCCGTCACCGCGCCGTCCATCGACCAGTGGCCGCTGTTGTGCGGTCGCATGGCGAGCTCGTTAACGACGAAGGCCGGGGCCCCCGTGGCGTCGGCGACCTCGAAGAGCTCGACCGCCAGCACTCCGGTGACGTCGAGCTCACCGGCGATCCTCAGGGCGGCGGCCGTGGCCCGGGCGGCGAGGTCGGGGTCGAGGTCGGGCGCGGGGGCGAGCACCTCGGTGCAGATGCTGTCGGTCTGCACCGTCTCGACGACCGGCCAGGCAGCGGCCTGGCCCATCGGGCTGCGGGCGACCAGGACGGCGAGCTCGCGGGCGAACGCGACCCGCTCCTCGAGCAGGATGCCCTCGTGCAGACCGCCCGGCTGGCCGACCAGGGCGAGCCAGTCCTCGAGCTCGGCCGCGTCGTCGACGACCCGCACGCCCTTGCCGTCGTAGCCGCCGCGGGGGGTCTTGGCCACGAACGGGCCGCCCACCTGCGCCGCGAAAGCCTCGACCTCGGCCACGTTCGTCGCCTTGGCCCAGCGCGGGCAGGGGATGCCGAGGGCGGTCAGCCGCTCGCGCATGGCCAGCTTGTCCTGGGCGAAGTGCAGGGCCTCGGGCCGCGGATGGAGGGCCACCCCGTCAGCCTGCAGCGCGGCGAGGACCGCCGCGGGCACGTGCTCGTGGTCGAAGGTGACGACGTCGCAGGTGGCGGCGAAGGCTCGCACGGTCTCGATGTCGGTGTGGTCGCCGACCGGTGAGTGGGGCACGACGAGCGCGGCGGCCGCGTCGACGGCCTCGGCCAGGACGCTCAGCTGCACACCGAGCTCGGCGGCCGGGCCCTGCATCATCCGGGCCAGCTGGCCGCCGCCGATGACACCTACCACCGGGAAGCCGCCGGGGGTACGCATGGGCTGGTCGGGAGGGGCGCTCACGGGACAGCAGCCTAGCCAGAGCCGCGAAGCAGACGGCTCGCAGGCTGGCCCCGTACGCTCGGGGGGTGAGTGAGCAGCGCATCGCCGGCGGCGACGCACAGACCGTGCCCCCGGTCGCGGCCCGGCCGGGTCTCGTCGGCCGGGTACGGCAGCTGGCGTCGATCTTCTGGCGCGAGGTCGCGAAGTTCGGGGTGATCGGTGCCGGGGCGTTCACCATCGACCTCGTGCTGTTCAACATGCTCTTCTACGGGCCGATGGCGGGGCACCTCGCGACCTCGCGCATCATCTCGGGCGTCGTGTCGACGTCGTTCGCGTGGGTGGGCAACCGGATGTGGACCTTCCGGCACCGTCGCAACCGAGCGGCCCACCATGAGGCCCTGCTGTTCTTCGCGGTCAACGCCGTGGGGCTGCTGATCTCGACCGGCTACCTCAACGCCACCCACGACCTGCTCGACTGGACGTCGCGGCTGGCGGTCAACGTCAACAACATCATCGGGATCGGGATCGCGACGCTGCTGCGCTTCTGGGCCTACCGCCGGTTCGTGTTCGTCGCCGAGGAGCCGGGAGACGTGGCGCCGGGCGACCGCTGACGGCGACTCGGGGGACCTGAGCCGGGAGGCGGCACACGGCCGGGTCGACTCAGCGCTGCTCGGCCTCGGACAGGAACAGGGCAAAGCGGGCCGGGCGGGCCGAGATCAGGTCGAGGCGCCCGCCGTTCGACTCGGCCAGGTCGCGGGCCAGGGCCAGTCCGAGGCCGGTGCTGTCGCCCCGGCCGCTGCTCACCGAGCGCTCGAAGATGTGCGGGGCGATCGTCGCTGGCACCCCCTCGCCCTGGTCACACACCTCGACGACGACCGACGGGCCGCTGCGACGGGCCTGCACCTCGACGGTGCCGCGCCCGTGAACGAGGGAGTTCTCCAGCAGGGTGCTCAGCACCTGGCTGAGGGCCACGGGGGTGGCCTTGACGACGAGCCCGCGCTCGCCGTGCACGCGCACGCTGCGCCGGGCCTGCTCGAACGCCGGTTGCCACTCGCGCTGCAGCGCTGCGATCACCGAGTCGAGGGAGACCTCCGGGCGCGGTGCGTCGTTGCTGCGGCGGCTGCGCATGAGTAGGTCGTCGACGACCTTGGTGAGGCGCTCCACCTGGTCGATGGCGATGTTGGCCTCCTCCTTGACGACCTCGGGGTCAGCCGTCTCGGAGATCTCCTCGAGCCGCATCAGCAGCGCGGTCAGGGGGGTGCGCAGCTGGTGCGAGGCGTCGGACGCGAAGTCGCGCTCGGCCGCCAGGGACTTGGTCACGTCGCGCGCGCTGCGGCTGAGCACTGCTCCGACACGGTCGATCTCGGGGATGCCCGACTCCAACGCCTTGACGTCCGGCCGCCCCTGCCCGAGCCGCTCGGCCGACTCGACGAGCAGCTCCATGGGCCCGGTGAGCGAGCCCGCCGACCGCGCCACCAGGGCCAGGGTGACGCCCACGCAGACGACGGCGAGCAGCAGCAGCACCCCCAGCAGCTCGAGGACCCGCACCCCGCTCGACTTCTCGCCCCAGCTGGTCAGCGCGGCGTCGGAGCCGACGAACCACGCCCCGAAGGCCATCAGCGGGGCGGCGGTCACCACCACGGCGACGACGACGGCGACCAGCGACGTATGCAGCAGTAGGCGCTTCACGCCGTCAGCCCTCGGGCCGCTCGAAGCGGAAGCCCACGCCGCGCACGGTGGAGATGAAGTGCGGCGACGCGGCGTCGTCGTGCAGCTTCTTGCGCAGGACGCTGATGTGCATGTCGAGGGTCTTGGTCGACCCGAACCACGCCGTGTCCCAGATCTCGCGCATCAGCTGCTCACGCGAGACCACCTTGCCCTGCTCGCGCACCAGGACCCGCAGGAGGTCGAACTCCTTGGCGGTCAGGTGCAGCTCCTCCTCGTCGAACCACGCCCGCCGCGCCTCGGGGTCGATGCGCAGCAGGTCGCTGGTGGAGGTCACGTCGGTCGGGGTGCGCCGCAGCAGCGCCCGCACGCGAGCCAGGAGCTCGGCCAGCCGGAAGGGCTTCGTGACGTAGTCGTCTGCTCCCGCGTCGAGCCCGACCACGGTGTCGACCTCGTCGGCCCGGGCGGTGAGGATGAGCACGGGAAAGGTGCGCCCGTCGGAGCGCAGGCGTCGACAGACCTCGAGCCCGTCGACGAAGGGCAGCCCGAGGTCGAGCACCACGAGGTCGGGGTTGTCACGCGCGCCCTCGAGCGCCGCGTTGCCGTCGGGCCGGACGTCGACCTCGTAGCCCTCTCGTCGCAGGGCGCGCGCCAGCGGCTCGGAGATCGCCGGGTCGTCCTCGGCGAGCAAGACTCGGGTCATGGGCCAGAGCCTAGGTGACTGGCGCTGGGGTTGCCCGCTGACCGGTCGGTCGCCGCCGCGCCGCGCTCGTCGTCCACGCCGAACCGCCGGGTCTCACCACTGGAGCGGCCGAGCACGTAGGGCTTGACCTGGCCGACCCCCCGCAGCGCCCGCCGACGCATCGGGCGCAGCGCAAAGCCCGAGACGCTGTCGAGGGCCGTCGCCATCTGGCTGTCGATGACGACGCCCCCCGGGTGGGCGATCGAGGTGAGCCGCGCCGCGCGGTTGACGGTCACCCCGAAGACGTCTCCCAGCCTCGAGAGCACCGGCCCCGCGGCCAGGCCGACGCGCACCTCGGGCAGCACGTCGTCGCCGGTCATCGCGTCCACCAGGTCGAGGGCGGTCGCGGCAGCAGGGGCGGCCTCGCGGTTGGAGAAGAGGATCTCGTCGCCCACGGTCTTGATGACCCGGCCCCCGTGCGCCGTGACGATGTCGGAGGTCAGCACCTCGAAGCGCTTGACCAGCTCGGCGAGCTCGCGCTCGGAGAGCCGCCGCACCAGCGACGTGAAGCTCACGAGGTCGGCGAAACCGATGTGGCGCCACATCCCGTGCTCGTCGACGCTCGGCTCGGCGTCGGAGAGCATCCGCGAGATCGCGTCGGTCAGGTGCCTGCGCCAGGCGTAGACCAGGAGCGGCTCCAGCTCGTCGACCAGGTCGACCACCCGCACGGCCACCGCCTTCGCGCTCGCCACGTCCGGCACGGCCAGCGGCCCGACCGCGTCGGCGTCGTCCTCCCGCTCCCCCGGGGGAGCCAGGGACTCGGCCACCAGCTGCACCTGCCACGCCGCGAGCCGGTCAGCGGTGCGGGCGAAGGCACGCGCGTGGCTGAGCACCATCGTCTCGTCCATGTCGCCCTCGCGCACGATGCGGGCCACGCTGCGCAGAGCATAGAGGTCGGCCTCGGTGAAGAGCGGGTCGTCGGTGGTGACAAGGGGGAACCCGAGCGCGTGCCACATCTTCCGCGCGCTCAGCAGCGAGACGTTGGCCCCCGAGCTGACGTCGCGACGGGCGAGGGTCCGCGGCCGCCCGAGCAGGGCGGCGGCGATGTCGTCGGCGTCCGGGTCGGCCGGCAGCGAGTCCGAGGGGCGTCGCCGACCCAGGGACCGACTCTCCTCGCCCTCGGTGCCCGACGTGTCGCTCACGGGCCCCATGATGCCAACCGCGAGTGGCCGCGGTCACCTTCCCCCGCCCCCCGTGCTCCGTACGGGGTGCTGAGTGCGCTCACCGGGAGCTCACCGGGCTCTCACCGGGAGCTCACCGGGCGGGCCGCACGTGCACGACGTCACCCGCGGCCCAGGCGGTGCGCACCCCACCGACGTCGATGACCAGGCGGCCCTCGTCGTCGACCTCGACGACGGTGCCGACGACGTCGGGCGCCCCGAGCCGGTGCAGCCGCACCTCCCGGCCCAGGGTCGAGCAGGCCTGCCGGTAGGCCGCCCGCTCACCAGCGACGGCCGGCCCACCCCCCGTCAGCGCTGAGTAGGCCTGGCCGAGGTGGGTGAGGACGGCAGCGGCGAGGTCGGTCAGGTCCATCCCGTCGGTGCCGTCGGTGCCGTCGGTGCTGTCGGTGCCGCCCATGGCGGACCGGGCCAGCGCCAGCGAGGTGGCCGTCGGGACGGGGAGGTCGTCGCGACCCTGCGCGACGTTGAGGCCGATGCCGATGGCGACGACCGCGCCCCGGGCCGAGTCGGTGGCCCCACCGACCTCGCAGAGGATGCCGCACACCTTGCGGTCGTCCTCGGCAGGCAGCAGCACGTCGTTGGGCCATTTGAGCACGGCCTCGAGCCCGCAGACCCCGCGCACGGCCCGCTGCACGGCGAGCCCGGTGAGCAGCGGCAGCCAGCCCGCACCGACCGCCGGCAGCGGCACGGTGGCGGTGAGCAGCAGCGAGGCGCCGGGCGGGGACTCCCAGGCGCGGGACATCCGTCCGCGACCGGCGCTCTGGTGGTCGGCGAGGACCACCAGGCCGGGCCGGGCGAGCTCGAGCGCGCGGGCGTTCGTCGACGCGGTCGTGCGGTGGTGCTCGAGCTCGACCCAGGGGCTGCCTGCAGGCCCGCCTGACGACGTGACCAACGACGCACGCAGACGGTCCGGCTCCACCAGTCGAGTCATGGGACCCAAGGCTAGGCTGCCCGCCATGACCGATGTCGACCTCACGACCACCGCCGGCAAGCTGGCCGACCTCAAGCGCCGGGTGGCCGAGGTCGCGCACGCCGGGAGCACGCGGGCCGTCGAGAAGCAGCACGCACGCGGCAAGAAGACCGCGCGCGAACGCATCGCGATGCTCGTCGACGAGGGCACCTTCATCGAGATGGACAAGTACGCCCGCCATCGCTCCACCGCGTTCGGCCAGGAGAAGAACCGGCCGTACGGCGACGGCGTGGTCACCGGGTACGGGCTGGTCGACGGTCGCCAGGTCGCCGTCTTCGCCCAGGACTTCACGGTCTTCGGCGGGTCGCTCGGCGAGGTCTTCGGCGAGAAGATCACCAAGGTCATGGACTTCGCGATGAAGATCGGCTGCCCGGTCGTCGGCCTCAACGACTCGGGCGGCGCGCGCATCCAGGAGGGAGTCGTCGCCCTCGGCCTCTACGCCGAGATCTTCCGCCGCAACGTGCACGCCTCGGGTGTCATCCCGCAGATCTCGCTGATCATGGGGCCGTGCGCCGGTGGCGCGGTCTACTCCCCCGCGATCACCGACTTCACCGTCATGGTCGACCAGACCTCGCACATGTTCATCACCGGCCCCGACGTGATCAAGACGGTCACCGGCGAGGTCGTGACCATGGAGGAGCTCGGTGGGGCCCGCACGCACACCTCGAAGTCAGGGGTCGCGCACTACATGGGCTCCGACGAGCAGGACGCCGTCGACTACGTCAAGGCGCTGCTGTCCTACCTGCCGTCCAACAACCTCGACGCACCCCCCGCCTACGAGGGCGGCGGCGAGGAGGTGCTCGAGGTGACCGACGAGGACCGGTGGCTCGACACCTGCATCCCCGACTCACCCAACCAGCCCTACGACATGCACGAGGTCATCCGCCACATCGTCGACGACGAGGAGTTCCTCGAGGTGCAGCCGCTCTTCGCACCCAACATCCTCATCGGCTTCGCCCGGGTCGACGGCATGTCGGTCGGGGTCGTGGCCAACCAGCCGATGCAGTTCGCCGGATGCCTCGACATCGACGCCTCCGAGAAGGCCGCCCGCTTCGTGCGCACCTGCGACGCCTTCAACGTGCCGGTGCTCACCTTCGTCGACGTGCCGGGCTTCCTGCCGGGCACGGACCAGGAGTGGGACGGCATCATCCGCCGCGGGGCCAAGCTCCTGTACGCCTACGCCGAGGCGACCGTGCCGATGGTGACGGTCATCACCCGCAAGGCCTACGGCGGCGCATACGACGTCATGGGCAGCAAGCACCTCGGCGCCGACATCAACCTCGCCTGGCCCACCGCCCAGATCGCCGTCATGGGCGCGCAGGGGGCGGTCAACATCCTCTACCGCAAGGAGATCGCCGCCACCGAGGCTGCGGGTGGCGACGTCGAGAAGGCCCGCCAGGCCTTCGTCCGCGAGTACGAGGAGCACCTGGCCAACCCCTACATCGCGGCCGAGCGCGGCTACGTCGACACGGTGATCACGCCGTCCAACACCCGGATGAACGTCACCCGGGCCCTGCGCGCGCTGCGCACCAAGCGCGAGACGCTTCCGCCCAAGAAGCACGGGAACATCCCGCTGTGACCGGGGAGGGCGAGCAGGACTCTGCCGCAACGGAGCCCGAGTCACCTGTGGCGGTGGCCCCAGCGATCCGAGTGGTCTCCGGATGGCCGACCGACGATGAGCTGGCCGCCCTCGTCGCGGTCCTCACGGCGGCGGCGTCCGGCAACGAGCCGGCGCCACCCCCGGTGGGGTCGCGGTGGAGCTCGCCGAGCGGGCGGCTCCGCAGCGCCTACGGTCCGTCCCGCGGCGGCTGGCGCGCCTCCGGCCTGCCGAGCTGAGCGAGCCCCCCTCCCCACCGACCTGTCCTGACCGCAGACACGCGGGCGCACCTCGGGCTAGGGGCGCTCGGGGTGGTCAGCCGCCCACAGCGCCACGGCCAGGGCCACCCGGTCGGCGAACCGCAGCGGGTTGCGGTGCGTGATCTCGTGCACCCGCTGCAGCCGGTGGCGCACGGTGTTGACGTGCAGGAACTGCTCGCTCGCTGTGCGCTGAAGTGACCCGTCATTGCTCAGGAAGACTCGCAGGGTCTCGACCTGGCTGGTGCCGTGGCGGGCATCCGACTCGAGCAGCGGGCGCACGACCTGGTCGACGAACGGTGCGAGCACGGCGGCCGGGAGCTGCTCCATCAACCCCTCGAACGTCGCGAGCTCCTCGGCCCCCACCACCCGACGACCGCGGTGGGTCAGGTCGAGTGCCGCCCGGCTGTCGGCGAGGGCCCGGGAGAGCGACCGCGCGGGCACCTCGCCGCTCAGCCCACAGGGCAGCCGGGCTGACTCGGCGGCGGCCCGCGCCGACTGCGGCGTCGCCGTGACGGCGAAGACCAGCGTCCCGGTGTCACCGAGCACCGCGGTGGGCAGGTGCTCGAGCAGCCGGGTGACACTGCCCGCCGGCCACGCCGAGACGGTCAGCGTGACCGCCTCGGCCAGCCCGGCCCGCCCCAGCGCCGGCTGCAGCGCGCGGGGGTCGGCGAGGCCCTCGGCCACGAGCGCCATCAGCTGCCCGACCTGCTCGACCTCGCGCACCCGGGCCACGTCACGGTCGGCGGCCGTCGTCCGCCACTGCTCGACGTGCTCCGCCACGGCATGGAAGGGCACACCCGGCGGCAGGTCCAGCAGCGCGAGACCGTGCGTGCGGCACGACTCGAGCAGGGCGTGGGGTATGGAGTCGTGCACATCGCCGGTGCCGAAGCAGATGCCGGCGCAGCCCGCCGCCGCGACGGCGGAGGCGAAGGACCGACAGGCTCCCACGGAGGTCAACGACAGACCCACGGTGCAGACCAGGGCGTCGGCCCGCAGGTAGGGGCCGGGCTCGGGCAGCTCGGTCGCGTGGACCCACCGGACCTCCCGCTCGAGCGACGGGCCGCCGACGTCCACCCCGAGCCGCAGACCCGCCACCGCCACGAGGACGCGCAGCGTGAGGGGGGTCGTCATGGCCAGAAACTACCCCGACCGGACCGCCGTCGTTGGAGGTTCCCACAAGGAGGACCGACGAGCCCCGTGCAAGGCCCCCGAATATCGGCGCAGACCTTGTGGACGGCCACCCCCCCGCTGACACCATGGCCCAACCCAGCCCAGGAGGACCCCCGTGTCGACCGCCCCGCCGCTGCCACTGACCGACCACACCCTCAAGCGCGAGTTCTCGCTGTGGTCGTCCTTCACCTTCGCCTTTGCCTTCATCTCGCCGATCGTGGCGCTCTACGGCATCTTCGCGCTCGCCATCAGCACCGCCGGCCCGTCGTTCTGGTGGGCCTTCCCGGTGGTGTTCCTCGGGCAGATGCTCGTGGCCCTCGTGTTCGCGATGCTGGTCTCCCGCTGGCCCTTCGAGGGCTCCATCTACCAGTGGTCGCGGCGCCTCATCGGCACCGGCTACGGCTGGTTCGCCGGCTGGGCATACCTGTGGACGCTCGTCATCGCGATGGCCACCGTGGCCCTCGGTGCCGCCGGGTTCCTGGCCAGCATCATCGGCATCGACAACGCCAGCGCCGGCCAGAAGGCCCTCATCGCTCTCGTGATCCTCGTGCTCGGCACGGTGCTCAACCTCGTCGGCCGCACGGCGCTGAAGGTCTTCATGACCGGCAGCATCATCGCCGAGGTCGTCGGCTCCATCGGCCTGGGCACGTGGCTCCTGCTCTTCCACCGCCACAACCCGATCAGCGTGCTGACCAGCGGTGGAGGTGACACCCCCGGATACCTGTCGCTCTCAGGCCCCTTCCTCGTCGCGCTCGCGTTCGTCGGCTTCTCGTTCGTCGGGTTCGAGAGCGCCGGTGCCATCGCCGAGGAGGTCCACGAGCCCCGCAAGAACCTGCCCAAGGCGGTCATCCTCTCGCTGACCATCATCGCGGCGGTGGTGATGTACGCCAGCCTCTCCATCATCCTGGCCATCCCCGACCTCGGAGCGGTCACGAGCGGTGCCGACGCCGACCCCGTGACGTCGACGCTCACCTCCCAGCTCGGCACCGGCATCGCCAAGCCCGTCGAGGTCCTCTTCGTCATCGGCTTCCTGGCCAGCTTCCTCGCCCTGCAGACCTCGGCCTCGCGCATCATCTGGTCCTACGCCCGCGACGGCGCCCTGCCCGCGTCGTCGCTGCTGACGCGCCTGAGCGAGCGCCAGCGCATCCCCGTGGCCGCCCTGCTCGTCACGACCGTGATCGGCGCGGCGCTCTTCCTGCTGAGCAACCTCGCGTCCAACGTCTACACCCTGATGGTCAACTTCTCGGCCGGCGGGTTCTTCTTCGCCTTCCTCTTCCCGCTCGTCGGCTCGCTCGTGGTCCAGCTGCGGGGAGGGTGGCGGGCCGGGCCCTTCAGCCTCGGCCGGGCCACGGTGCCCGTCACCGCCGTCGCCACCGTCTGGGCCCTGCTGCAGTTCCTCAACATCGCCTGGCCGCGGCTGGTCTACGACCAGCGCTACCTCGACTGGTCGGTGTTCGTCATCATCGGCGTGCTGGCCGTCGTCGGCGGGGCGATCTACGCCTCGGTGCGAGGTCGTATCAGCGCCGCGTCGGTCGTCGAGGACGACGAGGCGCAGGACGAGGCCGCCGACGCCCTGACCGCGACGCCGCGATGACGACGCCGGCAGCCTCGACTCACGCGCCGGTCCCGGCGGGCCTGGCCGTGGTGACGGGCGCCGCCAGCGGCATCGGCCGCGCCGTGGCGCACGACCTCACCACCCTCGGCTGGCTCGTCGCGGGTCTCGACCTCGCTCCGGTCGACGGCTGCGCCTTCTCGGCGGTGGTCGACATGACCGACGGCGCCGCCGTGGCGCAGGCCGTTCGACAGGCCGAGGTCAGCCTCGGTGTGCCGGTCGGCGCCGCGGTATCGGTGGCCGGTCACTACGAGATGGCTCCGGTCAGCGACATCACGCCGCAGGCCTGGCACCGGATGGTGAGGGTGCACGTCGGCGGCCTGCTGCACCTGACCAAAGCCGTGCTGCCCGGCATGATCGCGCGTGGCGCTGGCTCCGTGGTGGCCGTCTCCAGCGAGCTCGCGGTCGGGGGCGGGGCGGACGACGCGCACTACGCAGCCGCCAAGGGCGCCGTCATCGGCCTGGCGCGCAGCCTCGCCGCCGAGGTCGCCCCCTCCGGCGTTCGGGTGAACGTCGTGGCCCCCGGCCCGACCGACACCCCACTGCTCGCCCCGGACTCGCCGTGGCGGGAGCCCTCCTACCTACGGACCCTGCCGGCGGGCCGGCTGGTGCGACCCGACGAGGTGTCGCGCTGCGTCACCTTCCTCGTCGACGAGGGCACCTTCTGTGTCGGCGAGGTCGTCAACGTCAACGCCGGGGCGGTGATCTGAGTGGCTCCCGCACCCTCGACGAGCACCGGCCGACTGCACGGGCAGGTCGCCCTCGTCACCGGCGCCGCCCAGGGCATGGGCGCAGCCCATGCCCGGCGGCTCGCCGCCGACGGTGCCGTGGTCGCCGTCAACGACCGCGAGGCATCGCCCGCCCTCTCCGCGCTGGCGCAGGAGATCGGCGGGATCGCTGCCCCGGGTGACGTGTCCGACCGTGAGCAGGCGCTGGCCCTCGTCGCCCACGTCTCCGAGCGGGTGGGTGACGTCGACGTCCTGGTCGCCAACCACGCCTTCATGACCATGGGCCCCCTGGTCGACGCCGACCTCGAGCAGTGGTGGAAGGTCGTGGACACCAACCTCGGTGGCACCCTCTGGCTCGTGCAGGCGGTGCTCCCGGGGATGCGCCGGCGCGGCGCGGGGCGCATCGTCGTCATCTCCAGCGAGTGGGGTGTGACCGGCTGGCCGGGGGCCACGGCATACGGGGCCTCGAAGGCCGGGCTGATCTCCCTGGTCAAGACCCTGGGGCGCGAGCTCGCTCCCGAGGGCATCGTGGTCAACGCCATCGCGCCCGGCGTGGTCGACACGCCGCAGCTCGAGGTGGATGCCCGGGACGCGGGCCTCACGCTCGAGGCCATGCACGCCGTCTACGGCGCGCAGATCCCGCTGGGGCGCATCGGCCGTCCCGACGAGATCTCGGCCGTGGTCGCACTGCTGGCCGACCCGTCGATGTCCTCGATGGTCGGCCAGGTGCTCCAGGCCAACGGCGGGTCTACCCGGTCGCGCGCCTGACGCCCCCGCCCAGCCCCGACCCAGCCCTGACCCAACGACACCAAGGAGCCACATCGTGGTGGAACCACACGTCAGACAGCCCCACGGCGGCCTCGGCCAGGTCGACGCCCGGACCGTGCCGCGGTATGCCGGCCTGACCACCTTCGCGCGGCTGCCACGCCTCGAGGACGTCGAGCGCTACGACGTCGCCGTCGTCGGGGTGCCGTTCGACGCAGGGGTCACCTACCGGCCCGGCGCGCGGTTCGGCCCGGCGGCCATCCGCGAGGCCTCCCGGCTGCTGCGCCCCTACAACCCGGCCCTCGACGCCTTGCCGTTCGAGCTGGCCCAGGTCGTCGACGCCGGCGACGTCGACTGCAACCCCTTCGACGTCACCGAGGCGCTCACGCAGATCGAGGAGGGCCTCAAGGGGCTTCTTGCAGAGGGGTCCTCGTTCGTGGCACTGGGTGGTGACCACACCATCGCCCTCCCCGCCCTGCGAGCCGTCCACTCGGTCGCCGGCCCGGTGGCTCTCGTGCACTTCGATGCCCATCTCGACACCTGGGACACCTACTTCGGTGCGCCCTACACACACGGCACACCGTTCCGCCGGGCCTCCGAGGAGGGGCTCGTCATCAAGGGCCGCTCGGCCCACGTCGGCATCCGCGGGTCGCTCTACGACCGGCAGGACCTGCTCGACGACGAGGAGCTGGGCTTCACCGTGGTGCACTGCCGCGACATCGAGCAGATCGGTGTGCAGGGGGTGCTCGAGCGGGTGCTGGAACGCGTGGGTGACTCGCCGGTCTACGTCTCCATCGACATCGACGTGCTCGACCCCGCATTCGCCCCCGCTACCGGGACACCGGAGGCCGGGGGCATGACCAGCCGCGAGCTGCTCGCGGTGCTGCGCGGAATGAGCTCCCTCGACCTGGTCGGCGCCGACGTCGTCGAGGTGTCACCGGCCTACGACCACGCGCAGGTGACAGCCGTGGCGGCCGCGAACGTCGCCTACGAGCTCGTGACCATCCTCGCCCTGAAGCAGCAGCCACCCGGGGGCCGCTCGTGAGCGTGCCCGCCGGACCACTTGAGTGGCCCGACGGTCACTCTGCCGCAGCGGCGTTCACCTTCGACCTCGACGCCGAGTCGGCCGTCCTGTGGGGGGCCCCGCAGACGGCGCAGCGAATGGGCATCATCAGCCATCAGGCCTACGGACCGCTCGTCGGTGTGCCGCGTCTGCTGCGGATGCTGGAGCGGCACGGGGTGCGCTCGACCTTCTTCGTGCCTGGGTACACGGCCCACCGCTACCCCGACGTCGTGCGCGACATCGTCGCCGCGGGTCACGAGATCGGCCACCACGGCTACCTGCACGAGCAGCCGTCGGGGCTCACCGAGCAGGAGGAGGAGACCGCCCTCGACCGCGGCCTCGCGGCCCTCGAGCAGGTCGCGGGCGTCCGCCCCGTCGGCTACCGCGCTCCGATGTGGGACCTCTCGTGGCGCACCCCTGCCCTCCTCGCTGAGCGCGGGTTCCTCTATGACTCGACGCTGATGGACGCCGACGTGCCCTACGAGCTGGCGATCCGGCCAGGGGCGCAGCAGTCGCTCGTCGAGATCCCCATCCAGTGGGCCCTCGACGACTGGGAGCAGTACTGCTACCTGCCCGAGATCTCTGGCAGCGGACTGATCGAGACCCCGGCCAAGGCGCGCGAGCTCTGGCAGGGCGAGTACGACGCGATGACCGCCGAAGGCGGGTGCTGGGTGCTGACCAACCACCCCTTCCTGAGTGGTCGCCCGGCGCGGGCCCGCGCGCTCGAGGCGCTGATGGAGCATGTCGTCGCGAACCCCTCGTCATGGGTCGCGTCGCTCGGCGAGATCGCCGCGCACGTGCGCGGGCTGGGACTCACGCCTCGCACGATCGAGCCGCCCCGGCTCTGACGGCCGGGCCGCACCCACACCGACCGTCGCCACGCCGCACGGTGGCCGAACGAGCCGGTCAGGAGCGGCTGCGGCGCCGCTCCCGGAGGCGGGCGAAGATCCCGGCGGTCGCGACCGCCGGACCCACCGCTCCGCCCGATGTGATCATCCCCGCGGCGACGCCGTGGCTATGGGTGCCGGGGCCAGTCAGCCGGATAGGTTGGGTGCTTCGGACCCGAAGGAGTGACATGCCTGGTGTGCACGAGGAGTTCCTGGCGCTGCCGCTGTCGGCGCTGGCTGACGCGGCGCTGACCCGGGCGCGCGAGCTGGGGGCGGAGTACGCCGCGCTGAGGGTCGTCTCGCAGCGGTCGCAGTACCTCGCGCTGTCGGATCTCGAGCTCGAGACGTCGTCGACGTCCGACGACGTCGGGCTGGCGGTGCGGGTCGTGCACGACGGCAGCTGGGGCTTCGCCGCCGGGCTGGTCCTGACGGCTCAGGAGGCGGCCCGACTGGCCGAGCGGGCAGTGGCCGTGGCGCAGGTGAGCCGACCGCTCTCGACCGAGCGCGTCGTGCTGGCCGACGAGCCCGTGCACGCCGACGTGCAGTGGAGCTCGCCCTACGAGATCGACCCCTTCACCGTCAGCGACCGCGACAAGGTCGCGACCCTCGTCGACCTGTCCGAGCGGCTCGCCGCAGGGGACGGGGTCGACTTCACCCGCGCCAGCGTGCAGAGCGCGCGGGAGAACGTCTTCTACGCCGACTCGTTCGGCACGAGCACCACGCAGACCCGGGTGCGGCTGCAGCCCAGCCTGTCGGCGACGGCCCTCGACCGCGCCACCGGCGGCTTCGAGTCGATGCGCACCCTGGCGCCCCCCGCGGCGGCAGGCTGGGAGTACGTCCTCTCGGCGCAGGCCGGGCTCGCCGACGAGGTGGCGAGCATCCCCGGGCTGCTGGCCGAGAAGGTCAAGGCGCCGTCGGTGCGAGCGGGTGACTACGACCTCGTCATCGACGGGTCCAACCTCTTCCTCACCGTCCACGAGTCGGTCGGTCACGCCACCGAGCTCGACCGGGTGCTCGGCTACGAGGCCGCCTACGCCGGAACGAGCTTCGCGACCTTCGACAAGCTCGGCCACTTCGCCTACGGCTCCCCCGCGATGCACGTCACGGGTGACCGCAACACCGACTGGGGCCTGGCGAGCGTCGGGTGGGACGACGAGGGCGTCGAGGCCCAGTCCTGGGACATCGTCAAGGGCGGCGTGCTCGTCGGCTACCAGACCGACCGGGCGATGGCCGCCCTCAAGGACCTCGGCCGCAGCAACGGCTCGTCGTATGCCGACAGCGCCCGACACGTGCCCCTGCAGCGGATGGTCAACGTCAGCCTCCAGCCCGACCCCCAGGGCGGCACGGTCGACGACCTCGTCTCCCGGGTCGAGGACGGTATCTACGTCGTCGGCGACAACTCGTGGTCGATCGACATGCAGCGCTACAACTTCCAGTTCACCGGGCAGCGGTTCTACCGCATCGAGGGCGGCGTCCTCGCCGGGCAGCTGCGCGACGTCGCCTACCAGGCGACGACGACCGACTTCTGGCGCTCGATGGAGGCGGTCGGCGGCCCCAGCACCTTCTACCGGGGGGGTGTGCTCAACTGTGGCAAGGCCCAGCCGGGCCAGGTCTCCCCCGCCAGCCACGGGACGCCGGCGGCCCTCTTCCGCGGCGTGCGGATCCTCAACACCGTGCAGGAGGCGGGTCACTGATGAGCACCTCGAGCCCACTGAGCAGCCCTCAGGAGATCGTCGAGCGAGCCCTCGCCGCGGCGACCACCGAGGGCACAGTGGTCATCGTCACCGACCGCTCCGAGGCCAACCTGCGCTGGGGCAACTCCTCGCTCACCACCAACGGCGAGATGGGCTCGCGCTCGGTCACGGTCGTCGCGACTGCCGCAGTGAGCGGGGGCGCCGGCGGTACCGCCTCGGGCGTCGTCGGTCGCACCGTCGTCGACGTCGCCGACGTGGTCGCGCTCGTCGCGGTGGCCGAGGCCGCCGCCCGCGCCGGCGACCCCGCCACCGATGCGGCCCCCCTGGTGACGCCTGCCGAAGCGGGCGCCGGATCGGACTTCACGCTCGGGCCCGAGCCCACGAGCATCGGCGCCTTCGACGCCGTCGCCCGCGACCTCGGCGAGGTCTTCCGTGCCGGAGGAGCCGGCAGACAACACTTCGGCTTTGCCGAGCAGGTCGTCGACACCACCTACCTCGGCACCTCCACCGGCCTGCGGCTGCGTCACGTGCAGCCGACCGGCCGGCTCGAGATGAACGCCAAGAACGCCGACTGGTCGGCCTCGAGCTATCTCGGCTTCACCCTGCGCGACCCCTCGGAGGCCGACGTGCTCGGCGCCGACGCCGAGCTGGCCAAGCGGCTGGGCTGGGCCGCGCGCAGCATCGACCTGCCGGCCGGCCGCTACGAGACGGTCATGCCGCCCACCTGCATCGCCGACCTGCTGGTCTACGCCGTCTGGGAGGCCGAAGCGAAGGCCGCCGACGAAGGCCGGTCGGCGTTCTCCCGCAAGGGTGGTGGCTCGCGCGTCGGCGACCGCCTCGCCCGCCTGCCGCTCGACCTGTATGCCGACCCTCACCACCCTGGCATCGAGGCCGCCCCCTTCGCCGTGGTGCCGGCCTCCACGGGCGCGGAGTCGGTCTTCGACAACGGCCTGGCCCTGGGGCGGCACGACTGGCTCCGCGGCGGCGTCCTCACCTCCCTCGCCGGCAGCCGTGCGTATGCCGCCCGCTCGGCGGCCGCCGGGCACCAGACCCCCATGGGCGTCGCCACCGACAACCTCGTGCTCGAGCAGCCAGGCGCCACAGTGTCGCTCGAGGACCTCGTGGCGTCGACCTCGCGCGGGCTGCTGCTGTCGACGATGTGGTACATCCGCACGGTCGACCCCCAGACGCTGCTGCAGACCGGCCTCACCCGAGACGGCGTCTACCTCGTCGAGGACGGCGAGGTGGTGGGCACGGTGACGAACTTCCGGTGGAACGAGTCGCCGCTCGACGTCCTCGACCGGATCACCGAGGTCGGCAGGAGTGAGCGGTGCTACCCGCGCGAGTGGGGCGACTACTTCACCCGGGCCGTGATGCCGCCTGTGCGCGTCGCCGACTTCAACATGAGCAGCACGAGCCAGGCTCGTTGAGCGCCGGTGCTGCCGGTGCTGACTGTGCTGCCGGTCGGGCGGCGGGGGTCCCCGACGACGCGACGGTGCGGGCGCTCCACGCACGCTATGCCCCGAGCGAGCCGGTGCTCGAGCTCGTGCTCACCCACGGCCACGTCGTCGCCGACGTCGCCGACTGGTGCGCGGGCCGGATCGACGAGCCGGTCGACCGCGCCCTGCTGCGGGCGGCCTGCCTGCTGCACGACATCGGCACCTACGTCCTCTACCAGCCGGACGGCACCATCCCGAGCCCACGCGTCTACCCGCTGCACGCGCTCATCGGCGCACGCCTGCTCGCCGACGAGGGGCTGCCCGAGCCGCTGTGGCAGGCGGTCGAGACCCACGTGCTGATGGGGCTCAGCCGTGCCGAGATCACCGGCGAGGACGGCGGCACCCCGTGGCCCCTGCCCCACCGCGACTACCTCCCACGCACCATCGAGGCGCAGATCCTCTGCTACGCCGACCGGTTCCACTCCAAGGTCCCCCAGATCAACGACCCGGAGCGCTTCGCCGCCGGACTCGAGCGGCGGTCCCCGACGCAGGCGCTGCACTTCCGCGCGGCGATCGAGCGCTTCGGGGTGCCCGACCTCGAGGCGCTCGCCACGGCGTACGGTCACCCGGTCGTCTGACCTCGCGGTCAGCGCACCCGACGCAGCCGACCGTCGTCGAGGTGGTACTCGGCCTCGGCCTGGTCGGCGCACCACGGGTCGTGGGTCGCGAGGAGGACGACGGCCCCGGCCGTGGCCGCAGCGGCCAGCAGCGCGACGACGACATCGCGGGTGGCCGCGTCGAGCTCGCTCGTCGGCTCGTCGGCCAGCAGCACATCGGGCTGCAGCGCCAGGCCACGCGCCACGGCGACCCGCTGCTGCTGGCCACCCGACAGCTCCTCGGCGAGGCGGTCGCCGCAGTCGCCGAGCCCGATCTGCTCGAGCACCAGGTCGGCCCGCGCATACGCCTGGGCGGTGGGCACCCCCTGCAGCAGGAGCGGGGCGACGAGGTTCTCCCGGGCCGTGAGGGGAGTCACGAGCGCGACTCCCTGGGGCACGAGCTGGACCCCGGCGCGCGTGGCCGCATCGTGGTCGCCCACCGCCCTCCCGGCCCACGACACCGTGCCGCTCGTGGGGCGCAGCGCCCCGGCGAGCACCCACAGCAGCGTCGACTTGCCCGCCCCTGACGCCCCGGTGAGCGCTGTGAACGACCCGGGCGCCAGGACGAGGCCCACACCCGCCAGGACCCGACGCTCCGCCGTGTCGACGACGATGCCGCTGGCCGCGAGCGCCGGGGGCGGACCGCCGCGGGCGTCCGGACCGCGGAGGCTCGCGACAGGGTGGTCGGTCGGCACCTCTGCGCTCCCTCCAGCCGCGGGTCGTCGGGGTCTACCAGCCCCTCGCCGGGCCGACCTTCCCCGACGACGCCCTCACCGGGCCGGCTGCCGAGCGAGCCGGCTACGACACGATGCTCACCCCTAGGGCGACCCTCACCGACACGGTCGCGGGGCCGGACGGCCGTCCGACACCCTGGTTCGAGCCCCGGTATGCCGTCGACCTGTCCCTCGTCACCGGTCGTGTCGACGTCGACACGATCGGGCCGCTCGCCTCGACCGTGCGCGACCTGGTGCGCTACCCCCTCGGTGCCGAGCGCGCCGAGACCCAGGTCGCCCGGACGGTGTCCGCGAGCACCGGTCTGCCGGTCATCGCCGACGAGGTGGCCGTCGGCACCGCCCAGGCTGCGGTCACCGTGCCCCTGCTCATGGCCCAGATCGCCCTGCTGATCGGGTGCGTCCTCTGGCTCGTCCTCGTCGCGGCGGCGGACCAGCGACGAGCCGAGGTCGCCGTCGCGCGGCTGCGCGGTCGGGGGGCGGGCGGCGCCCGTCGGCTGCTCCTCGGCGAGACGCTGCCACCAGTCCTCCTCGGCGCCCCTCTCGGGGCCCTGCTCGCGGTCGTGGGCACCACTGTCGCGCGGCACACGGTGCTCTCCGGCGACCCTCCGTACGAGATGCCGGTCGGGGCCGTCGTCGCCCTCGGCGCGGCACTGGTCCTCATGACGGGTCTGGCCGTGCTCTCGGTCCGACGGGTCAGCCTCGAGCCCGTCGCCGCCCTGCTGCGCAGCGTCCCACCGCGTCGGACGGCGGTGCGTCTCGGGATCCTCGAGGCCATGCTCGTCGCCGCGGCGCTGTCCGCCTTCGTCGCCCTGGTCACGGGCTCGGTCGGTGGGGCCGTCGGTCAGGTCGCACCCAGCCTGCTGGCCCTGTCCGTCGGCGTCGTGGCGGCCAGGGTGCTGGTGCGGGCCCTCGCCGCGGCCGGCCGGTGGCTGCTGCGGCACGGCCGGGCCACCGCCGGCGTGGCCCTGCTCACCTCGAGTCGCCGGGCGACGACCCGGTGGCTCGTCCCCGTCGTCACGGTCGCCCTCAGCATCGCCGTCGTCTCGGCCGACGCGCTCGCGGTCGGCTCGCGGAGCTGGACCGGACGGGGTGCCGCCGAGGTGGGCGCGGCCAGCTTGCTCACGCTCGACTCAGGCGACCTCACCGCCGTGACGTCGGCCCTGCGCGCGATCGACCCGACGGGTGCCCACCTGACGCCGGTGGCCGTGCTCTCCCCCACGGCGCAGGGGGCCACCACGACGATGGGCGTGGTGCCCGCCGCCTTTCGTCGCATCGCCCTGTGGCCGGGTGTGGCGCCCGCCGCCCTGCCCCTGGACCGGCTGACTGCGCCCACGGTCCCGCCCCTCGTCGTCACCGGGAGCCGCATCGCCTACCACGTCGAGGCGTCTGCGCAACGCCTGGTGCCACCTGTGCTGCAGGCGGCCCCGACCGACCTGGTCGTCGGGCTCCGCGTCGTGCACGCCGACGGCACCGTGGCGTCCCTGGGCCTGGGCACCCTCCCCGCTGCAGGCGTGGAAGCCGACCAGGTGGCGACGCTCGACTGCGCGACGGGGTGCCGCGTGACGGGTGTCGGTGTGCTCACCCCACGCGGCTCGGCCTCGGTCACCGGACGGCTGACGCTCACCCGGCTCACGGTCGACGGCCGACCGGTCGACGTCGGCGGGGCCGGCTCGTGGCGCGACGCGAGCCCTGACGACGCCGCTGTCACCGGAGGTCCGAGCGGTGACAGCGCCCTGCGACTCGTCTACACCACCAACGGTTTCGACAGCTCCTTCCTCACGCACGCGTCCGTGCCCGACGTCGTGCCCGCCCTCACGACGCGCTCGTCCTCCCCGAGCAGCCCCGGGGCCACCTTCGCCGGCAGCTACGTCGACGGCAGCGCCCTCCTGCTGAGCTCGCAGGGACAGGTGAGCTTCGTGCCGGGGGGCCCGGCGGCGGCCAGCCTGGTCAACCTCGACAACCTCCTCACCCAGGGGTGGCGGGGCGGGGGGTCGGCGGTGCTCGAGGCCTATGTCGACACCACGGACGTCGTCGCCCTCGCCGGGTTGGCGTCCAGCCTGCGTGAGCGGGGCCTCTCCGTCGTCTCGACGAGACAGGCCGGGGCCGTCGGCGCGGCCTACGGGCGCACGGCTGCCGCCAGGAGCCTCCAGCTCGCCCTCGCCGTGGGCCTGCTCGCGCTGCTCGTCGCCGCCGTCGGACTCGTGGTGCTCGCCTCGACGTCGGCGCGTGCGCGCAGCCGCGACTACGCGGCCCTGCGGCTCGTGGGCCAGCACCCGCGCAGCACGGCGCTGCTCGCCCAGCTCGAGACCGCCCCGGTGATCGTCGTCTCGGGGCTGCTCAGAGCCGCCGTCGGCCTGTGGTCGGCGCCGGCCGCCGTGGGTCTGGTGCCGCTCTTCACCTCGACGCCGCCGACCTACCCGGTCGACCTGTCCACGGCCTGGGGCCCCTCGCTCCTCACCACGGTCGTGGGGCTGGCGACCCTCGCAGCCGTCGGAGTCGTCACCAGCCACCGGGCCGCCCGACGGGCCGACCCCCAGACGCTGCGGGGGGACGGATGAGCCGCGCCAGTGCCATCACGACCGTCGGGCTCGTGCACCTCTACCGGTCCGAGGGGCACGACGTCGCCGCCCTGACGGGGGTCGACCTGCGCGTCGCGGCCGGTGAGGTGGTCGGCCTGCTCGGCCCCTCGGGCTCCGACAAGTCGACCCTGCTCTCGCTGCTCGCCGGTCTCTTCCGCCCGAGCGCCGGCAAGATCTTCGTCGGTGACCACGAGCTGTCGGCGCTCACCGCCGGTCAGCTCGACGCCTACCAGGCCGGCGAGACGTCGCTCCTGCTCCAGGGTGCCCGGCGCAACCTGCTGCCCTACCTCACCGTCCGCGACAACCTGGCCTTCGCGCGGGCGCAGGCCGCCCGAGCCGGGGCGCAGGTCCCCGGGGTCGAGGAGGTCCTCGACCTCGTGGGGGCCAGTGAGCTCGGCGATATACGCCCCCAACGTCTTTCGCAGGGTCAGCTGCAGCTGGCCGCCCTGGCGGTGGCCATCGCCCCGGCGCCCGCGGTCCTCCTCGCCGACGAGCCCACCAGCGCCCTCGACCACGTCGCCCGCGAGCGGGTCCTCGACGCGCTGCTGCAGGTCAACGCGACCCAGGGGACGACCGTGGTGGTCGTCACCCACGACCCCGAGGTGGCCGACCGTCTGCCCCGCACCGTGACCATCCGCGACGGCCGTATCGGCGGCGAGGGACGCAGCGGTCAGGAGTATGCCGTCGTCACGGCCGACGGGTCCGTCCCCCTCCCCGTGCACCTGCGCGACGAGCTGCCGCCCGGCACCCTCCTGCGCGTGGAGCGCACGGAGGGCGGCTACCTCATCGTGCCGGAGGTCGTCGGCGACCCGACCTCGACGCCGATGAGCGACGACCTCCCGCCGCCCTAGACCGGGCAGGCGTCGTCGGCGCAGGCCAACAACGTGACGGTGGTCGCGCCGGTAGGGCCGGGAGCGGAGCGCGCCGACGTGCGCCGGAGCAGGAGCAGCTGCGCTGGGTGTCGGTCCGCGGCAACGGCGGACACGGCGGGAACGGCTGCGATACGTTCCCGACGTGACCGAGACGACTGCCTCCACCGCCCCCGCCGACCCGTCTGCCGCCACCACCCGTGCCTCGACCGCGGTCGACGCCGTCGCCGACGCCTACTTCGACGCCGTGGTGGCCCTGAGCCCCATCGCCGCGACCACCTTCGGCATCCCGGGCCACGACGAGGAGATCGACGACTTCTCGCCGGCCGGGCAGGAAGCCCGCTCGCACCTGCGGCAGGCGACGCTCCAGCAGCTCGACCTCGCCACGCCGGTCGACGACATCGACCGCGTGACGGTCGCGGCCATGCGCGAGCGCCTCGGCCTCGCCGAGGAGCTGCACGCCGCCGGGGTGGAGGCCATGTCGCTCAACGTCCTCGCGTCGCCCCTGCAGGAGATCCGCGACGTCTTCGACCTGATGCCCCAGGACGGAGACGCTGCGTGGGTCACCATCGCCGCGCGCCTGCTCTCGGTGCCGGGCGCCGTCGCCGGCTACCGCGAGTCGCTCGCCGCCGCCAAGGCCCGGGGCCTGGTGACCCCCGTCCGCCAGGTCGAGGCCTGCCTCGCGCAGGTCGCCGAGCTGGTCGGTGCCGACGGGTGGTTCGCCCGGCAGCCCACGATGGCCGTGGCCGGCGGTGCGAGGTCCACCACCGCGGAGGCGGTCAGGGTCGCGGCTGCCTCGTCGGCGGCGGCATACGACGAGCTGGGGGTGTTCCTGCGCGACGAGCTACTGCCCGCCGCTCCGGCCTCCGACGCCTGCGGCATCGAGCGCTACCGGCTGGTGTCGCGGCACTTCGTGGGGGCGCAGGTCGACCTCGAGGAGACCTACCGCTGGGGGCAGGAGGAGGTCGCCACGCTCGACGCCGCGATGCGCGAGGTCGCCGACCGGGTCCGCCCCGGCGCCAGCATCCAGGAGGCCATCGGGCTGCTCAACGCCGACCCGGCCTACCGCCTCGAGGGCAAGCCGGCCCTCAGGGCCTGGATGCAGACCACGGCCGACCGGGCCATCGCCGACCTCGCCGACACGCACTTCGACATCCCCGAGCCCGTGCGCACCATCGAGGGGATGATCGCACCGACCGACACCGGCGGCATCTACTACACCGGCCCGAGCGACGACTTCAGCCGGCCGGGGCGGATGTGGTGGTCGGTGCCGAGGGGCGAGACCTCGTTCGGCACGTGGAAGGAGCTCACGACCGTCTACCACGAGGGCGTCCCCGGCCACCACCTCCAGGTCGCCCAGACCATCTACCGCTCCGCGCTGCTCAACAGGTGGCGGCGGCTCGAGTGCTGGATCTCGGGTCACGGCGAGGGCTGGGCGCTCTACGCCGAGCGGCTGATGGCCGAGCTGGGCTACCTCGACGACCCGGGCAACCGGATGGGCTGGCTCGACGGGCAGTCGCTGCGCGCCGCCCGCGTCGTCATCGACATCGGCGTCCACTGCGGCTTCGAGGCGCCTGCCGAGGTCGGCGGCGGCGACTGGACCTACGACAAGGCCTGGGCCTACCTGCAGGCGCACGCCAACCAGGGCGAGGCCTGGCTGCGCTTCGAGCTCGACCGCTACCTCGGCTGGCCCGGGCAGGCGCCGTCCTACAAGATCGGCGAGCGCCTCTGGCTGCAGCTGCGCGACGAGGTCCGCACCCGCGAGGGAGACGCCTTCGACCCCAAGGCCTTCCACCGCCGGGCCCTCGACGTCGGCAGCGTCGGGCTCGAGACGCTGCGGGAGGCGGTGCTGGGCGAGATCTGAGGGCCGGCCCGAGCGGTCACCGACCCCACGGTCTGTCGAGGGGGCACCTCGCGCCGCAGCTCGGCACCGGGGCCAGCGTCATCACCTACCGCATCCAGCCGAGGGAGCGCCGAGGCCTGGCCGTCCGCCACCGCAACCGCGGTTCACGTGGCGTCGGTGCGCCGGCACCTCATGGACCACGTGCCGAGGTCGGCACCGCCCGCCGTGGCCCAGGTCTTCAGTGGCATCCACCGCGCCCAGCACGAAGCCTGACGAGCCGGGGCGTCACACTCGGCTGACACACTGACCCCGTGGAACCCGCCCTCGTCCTGCTCGCCCTCGCGGCGACCGTCATCGTCGTGGCCGCTGGAGCCCGGCGGTTCGAGCTGTCGGCCCCGTTGGTCCTGACCGGCGTCGGGATCCTGGCCTCGTTCGTGCCGTGGGTGCCCGAGATCGAGGTCGGCCCCGAGGTCATCCTCTTCGGCATCCTGCCGCCCCTGCTGTATGCCGCGTCGATCCGCACGTCGTTGGTGGACCTGGGCGAGAACAAGCGGGTCATCGGCCTGCTCTCGGTCGGTCTCGTGGTCTTCACCGCCTTCGGCGTCGCGCTGGTGAGCTGGCGCCTGCTGGACGTGCCCTTCGCCGCGGCCCTGGCCCTCGGGGGCATCGTCGCCCCGCCCGACGCCGTGGCGGCGACGGCGGTCGCGCGGCGCATCGGGCTCCCCCGGCGCATCGTCACGATCCTCGAGGGTGAGTCGCTCTTCAACGACGCGACGGCCCTGGTCACGGTGCGGGCCGCGATCCTGGGCATCGCCGGCTCGGTCAGCCTCGCGGAGGTGGGCGGCGACTTCCTGGTCGCCGCGGTCGGTGGCATCGCCATCGGGCTGGTCGTCGCCTACGCCCTCGCCTGGGTCCGCCGCCGGATCACCGACACGACCACCGACGTGGCCCTGTCCTTCATGATCCCGTGGATCGCCTACCTGCCCGCCGAGTCGGTGCACGCCTCGGGCGTGCTGGCGGTCGTGGTCGCGGGGATCCTGCTCGGGCACAAGGCGCCTCTCGTGCAGACCGCGCAGTCGCGCACAGCCGAGCGGCTCAACTGGACGACCATCCAGTACCTCCTCGAGAACGCGGTCTTCCTGCTCATCGGCCTGCAGAGCCACGCCATCATCGTGGCCGTCGCCGACTCGACCCTCGGCCTGGGCCGCTCGGTGCTGCTGGCCCTGCTCGTGCTGGTCACGGTCATGCTGCTGCGCCCCGTCTGGATCCTGTCGGTCAGCGTGTTGCTGCGGCTCACCTCGACCGGCGCCCGTCGCGGCTCCTTCAAGGCCGGGCTGATCCTGTCGTGGGCGGGGATGCGCGGGGTGGTGACGCTGGCCGCGGCCTTCCTCCTGCCGTCGACCACACCGCACCGCGAGCTGCTGGTCTTCATCGCCCTCGTCGTCACCGTCGGCACCCTGTCGATCCAGGGGCTGACGCTTCCCCTGCTCGCCCGGGCGCTCGGCGTCTACGGGCCGGACCCGCGCGAGGACGCCCTCCAGGCGGCCACGGTCATCCAGAAGGCGGTGGCCCGTGGGCAGGCCGCCCTCGACGAGTGCATCGACCCCACCACCCCCGACGAGATCGTCGACCAGCTGCGCACCCAGGGGCGCCGCCGCACCGACCTCGCGTGGGAACGGCTCGGGGTCGACCGCGAGGACGAGCCCAGCCCCAACGAGACCTATCGCCGGCTGCGGCGCACCATGCTCGTCGCCGAGCGCGAGGAGGTGCTCGACCTGCGCGGCACCGGCACCATCGACCACGAGGTGCTCGACGAGGTGATGCGCAGCCTCGACCTCGAGGAGTCGATGCTCGCCGGCAGCGAGGCCCGTGACGAGCGGCTCCAGGACCGCACGATCCTCACGCCGGAGCCCCAACGAGGCGACTGCGAGCACCTGGCGCAGGCCACCAGTCGGGTCGGGCCGAAGCACCCCGACCGCTGCGAGGACTGCCTGCGCGAGGGACTGCAGCCGGTGCACCTGCGGATGTGCCTGGCCTGCGGCAACGTCGCCTGCTGCGACTCCTCGATCGGGCGCCACGCCGAGCGGCACTTCCACCAGGAGGGCCACCCGGTCATGCGCAGCATCGAGCCGGGCGAGGCCTGGCGCTGGTGCTACGCCGACGAGCTGCTGGGCTAGCGGTCAGGACCTCCTGCTCTCGCCTCCGTCCCCGACCGAGACATAGGGTGGGAGGGCGTCCCGCCGTACGGCAGGCTGCGCTTACTCATCGACGAGAGGCTCCTCGTGACCAACCTGGCCACCAACCTGACCACGACGGCCCAGGAGCACGGCGACCGTCCGGCGGTGCGCCTCGATGACACGACGCTCACCTACACGCAGCTGCAGGACGCGGCCCGACGGGTGACCGCCCTGCTGGTCGACCGCGGCATCGAGCCGGGAGACCGGGTCGGGCTCGTCCTGCCCAACGTGCCGGGCTACCCCATCGCCTTCTACGGCGCGCTGGCCACTGGCGCGGTCGTCGTGCCGATGAACCCCCTGCTCAAGGCCCGCGAGGTGCAGTACTACCTCGAGGACTCCGGAGCCAAGCTCATCTTCGCGTGGGAGGACATGGCGACCGAGGCGGCCGCGGCCGCGCAGACCGTGGGCATCGAGTGCATCACGGTGGGGCTGCACCAGTTCACCGAGCTGCTGGCCGACTGGGAGCCCGACGAGCGGATGGTCGAGCGCGACGACGAGGACACCGTCGTGCTGCTCTACACCTCGGGCACGACCGGGCAGCCCAAGGGCGCGGAGCTGACCCACGCCAACATGCGCAGCAACGCTGCGGTGACCCGCGACACCCTCGTGGAGCTGACGCCCGACGACGTCGTCATGGGCTGCCTGCCGCTGTTCCACTGCTTCGGCCTGACCTGCGGGCTCAACGCCGCCGTGCTCGCCGGAGCCTGCCTGACCCTCATCCCCCGCTTCGACGCGGGCAAGGCGCTCGAGGTCGTGGGCCGCGACCGGGTCACCGTCTTCGAGGGGGTGCCCACCATGTATGCCGGCATGCTCCACTCCGACGGTGCGTCGACCGCCGACATGGCAAGCCTGCGGACCTGCATCTCGGGAGGGTCGGCGATGCCCGTCGAGGTGATGCGCCGCTTCGAGGAGGCCTTTGGCTGCATCGTGCTCGAGGGCTACGGACTGTCGGAGACCTCGCCGGTCGCGTCATTCAACCGCCCCGACATCGAGCGCCGGCCCGGCTCGATCGGGGTGCCCGTGCGCGGGGTCGAGATGAAGCTGATCGACGACGACGGCAACGACGTCACCGGCGGGACGCCCGAGTCCGTCGGCGAGATCGCGATCAAGGGTGAGAACGTGATGCGCGGCTACTGGGGCCGCGAGGAGGCCACGGCCGAGGCGATCGTCGACGGGTGGTTCCGCTCCGGCGACATGGCCCGCACCGACGAGGACGGCTACTTCTACATCGTCGACCGCAAGAAGGACCTCATCATCCGCGGGGGCTACAACGTCTACCCGCGCGAGGTCGAGGAGGCGATCTACGAGCACGAGTCGGTGGCCGAGGTCGCCGTCGTCGGCGTCCCCCACGACAGCCTCGGTGAGGAGGTCGCGGCCGCGGTGACCCTCAAGGAGGGGCACCAGGTCACGCCCGACGAGATCAAGGCCTTCGCCAAGGAGCGGCTGGCGGCCTACAAGTACCCCCGTCACGTCTGGCTGGTCGACGCCCTGCCCAAGGGGCCGACGGGCAAGATCCTGCGTCGTGAGGTCTCGGCGCCAGCGTCCGAGACGCCGTCCGACGCGCCGTCCGGGACCACGGTATGAGTGCGGCGACCCGAGACGAGCGGGCCGGTGCGACGGATCAGGACCCGGACGACGACGGGGCCGTCTCGGCGGCTCTGTCCACCCCGCTCGACATGCTGCTGACCGACGCGGCCAGCAGCCCGGTGCGGCGTTTCGTGCCCGGCCTGTCGGCGCTGAAGCTGGGTGCGGGCCTGGTCCGCCACCCTCGGGCGGTCGCGAAGCGGTCGCTGACCCTCGGCACCGAGCTCGCCCGGATCGGCCGGGGCGCCTCGCGCCTGGCCCCCACCGCGAAGGACCGGCGGTTCGCCGAGGAGGCGTGGTCGCGCAACCCGCTCTTCAAGCGCGGGATGCAGAGCTACCTCGCGGTGGGCGAGGCGGCGCGCGGCCTGGTCCAGGACGCCGGCCTGGGCTGGACCGACCGCGAGAAGATGGGCTTCATCGTCGACAACCTCGTCGAGGCGGCGGCCCCCACCAACAACCCGCTGCTCAACCCGAAGGTGCTCAAGCGCACCCTCGACACCGGCGGGGGCAACCTGCTGGAGGGCTCGCGGCGGCTGGTCCGTGACTTCGCGACGCCGCCACGGGTGCCGTCCATGGTGGAGGCCGACGCGTTCTCCGTGGGGGACGACCTGGCCGTCACCCCGGGCCAGGTCGTGCTCCGCACCAGCGTCTTCGAGCTGATCCAGTACACCCCGTCGACGCCGATGGTCCACCAGGTGCCGCTGCTGATCGTGCCGCCGACGATCAACAAGTACTACATCATCGACCTCGCCCCGCAGCGCAGCCTGGTCGAGCACCTGGTCGCCAGCGGGCAGCAGGTCTTCTGCATCTCGTGGCGCAATCCTGATGTGCGGCACGCCGACTGGGGACTCGACACCTTCGGCGAAGCCATCCTCGAGGCCATGACCGCGTGCGAGGAGATCACCAAGCAGGACCGCACCTCGGTGCTCGGCATCTGCTCCGGCGGCATGATCTCGTCGATGCTCCTGGCCCACCTCGCCGCGACCGGGCAGCTGCACCGGGTCGCCGCCTTCAGCCTCATGGTCACGGTGATCGACCAGGAGCGGGCGGGGGTGACGAGCGCGCTGCTGTCGCACAAGACGGCGGCCGCCGGGGTGCAGGCGTCGAAGGACAAGGGCTACCTCGACGGGCGGGCCCTGGCCGAGGTCTTCGCCTGGCTGCGACCCAACGACCTGATCTGGAACTACTGGGTCAACAACTACCTCATGGGTCACGCCCCCAAGCCCTTCGACATCCTCTACTGGAACGCCGACCCCGTGCGCATGACCGCGGCGATGCACCGCGACTTCATGGACCTCGCGCTGCGCAACGCCCTCGTCCACCCCGATGCCGCCACCATGCTGGGCACCCCGGTCGACCTCGGCCGGATCGAGGTCGACGCCTACGTCGTCGCCGGCATCGCCGACCACCTCTGCAAGTGGGAGTCGTGCTACGCCACCACGCAGCTCTTCGGCGGCACCACGAAGTTCATCCTGTCGACCAGCGGGCACATCGCCGCCATGGTCAACCCGCCCGGCAACCCCAAGGCGAGCTACCAGACGGCCACCGACAACCCGTCCACCCCGCAGGCCTGGCTCGAGGGCGCCACGAAGGTCAAGGGCACCTGGTGGGACGACTACGCGGCCTGGCTCGCCGACCGCGCAGGCGGTGAGCGGCGCCGTCCGCGCAAGCTGGGCAACGCCACCCACGAGCCGCTGTGCGCCGCGCCCGGCACCTACGTCCATGACCGCTGAGGCGCCCGTGTCCGCGTCAGCTCCTGACACGATGCGCAACGTGACGGTGCGCACGATCACCGCGCGCGTCTCCGTACGCCCTGGGGTCGGCCGCTTCACCGACGCCCCACCGCTGTTGCTGTGCAACGGGATCGGGGTCAGCCTCGAGGCGATGCAGCCTTTCGTCGACGCCCTCGACCCCGAGCGCGGGGTCATCCGCTTCGACGTGCCCGGAGTCGGGGGCAGCGCCCTGCCGCCGTTCCCCTACACGATCGCGCAGCTGGCGTCGTGGGTCACGGCGATGATGGCCAAGCTCGGTCACCAGAAGTTCGACGTGCTTGGCTTCTCGTGGGGCGGCGGCCTGGCCCAGCAGCTGGCTGCGCAGTCGCCGCGCCGCGTGCGCAAGGTCGTCCTGGTCGCCACGGGCACCGGCTGGATGATGGTGCCGGCCAGCCCGAAGGTGCTGCGCATCATGTCGACGCCGCGACGCCACCGCGACCCCGGATATGCCGCCAAGGTCGCCTCGACGATCTACGGCGGGTCGGCCCGCAAGAACCCGGGCACCGGCGAGGCCCTGCTCCACGGCGTTTCGCGGTCGGGACCGCGCACGGGCTACTACTACCAGCTGGCGGCGATGTACGGCTGGGCGAGCCTGCCCTTCCTCGGCCTCATCCGGCAGCCGACGCTGGTGGTCGGCGGCGACGACGACCCGATCATCCCGGTGGCCAACCCCCGCATGCAGGCCGCCCTCATCCCGCACTCCCGGCTGCACGTCTACTCCGGCGGCCACCTCGGCCTGATCACCGAGGCCGGCGAGCTCGCTCCCGTCGTCGACGCCTTCCTCGACGAGCCCTGACGCTGCCCCCCTTCCCCCCACCTCGCCGACTTGACGCAGGGTGGAGTCGTAGGGTCGGGGGCATGAGCGCCCGTACGCCCCTGATCCTCGCCTCCGCCTCTCCCGCCCGGCTCGCCACCCTCCGCGCTGCCGGGATCGAGCCGACCGTCGTGGTCAGCGACGTCGACGAGGACGCCGCCGTCGCCAGCGCCCGCCTGACGTATGGAGAGCTCGAGCCCGCCGACGTCGCCCTCCTCCTGGCCCGCGCGAAGTGCGAGGCCGTCGCCGCCGACGTCGAGACCTCCACCCTCGTGCTCGGCTGCGACTCCGTGCTCGAGCTCGAGGGTGAGGTGCACGGCAAGCCGGTCGACGCGGCCCAGGCGGTGCAGAGGTGGCGGCAGATGCGCGGCAGCAGCGGGGTGCTCCATACGGGTCACTGGTTGCGCGACGAGCGCGACGCCGACGAGGGCGGCACCGGCGCGACGATGGGCGCGACCGCCTCCACCACAGTGCACTTCGCCGACCTCAGCGACGACGAGATCGACGCCTACGTCGCCACCGGCGAGCCGCTGCTGGTCGCCGGCGCCTTCACCGTCGACGGGCTGGGCGGGGCGTTCGTCACCGCGGTCGAGGGTGACCACCACAACGTCGTCGGGCTCTCGCTCCCGTTGCTGCGCGAGCTCCTGCTCGAGGTCGGCGTCGGCTGGTTCGACGTCGTGGGCCCGGCCGATGTCGTGGCCGCGTCGGCATGAGCACCGTCATCGACCTGCCCGGCGTGCCGTTCGTCCTCACGCCCTCGGCCGTCGACGCGTGGCGCGTCGACGACGTCGGCGTCGTCGTCGCCACGGCGCCCGGCCACACCGACCTCTTCGTCGACCCCGGCGGCGAGCACACCGTGGGCGCCGAGTCGATGCTCAACGCGGTGACCCTGCTGGGCGACCCGCCGGCCGGTGACTTCCAGCTGAGCGCCCGGGTCGGCGTCGACTTCGTCGCCCGCTTCGACGCCGGGGTGCTGCTGGTCTGGCTCGACGAGACCCACTGGGCCAAGCTCTGCTTCGAGCAGTCCCCCTCCGGGGCGCCGATGGTCGTCTCCGTCGTCACCCGCGGCACGTCCGACGACGCGAACGGCTTCGTCGTCGAGGGCGAGCAGGTGTGGCTGCGCATCTCGCGCATCGGCCGCGTCCACGCCTTCCACGCCTCGCTCGACGGGCAGGTCTGGGAGCTGGTCCGCGTCTTCGCGCTCGGGCAGGGCAGTGACGGGGTCACCGGGCACCGGCTCGGGCTCGAGGTCCAGGCCCCGACCGGCGACGGCTGCACGGCGACCTTCGCTCAGGTGCGGTTCACGCCCACGACGCTCGGGGACCTGCGCGACGGCTCGTGACGCAGGCCCTGCCAGTCAGGGGCGTTGCGGTCCCTCACGGACGACCGTGAGGTGGCCCTCGTCGAGCCTCACCTCGGTGTCAGCGCCATCTCGAGACCCCACGCCGAGGCGCAGTTGTCGAACTGGGCCTCGGCGGTGGCACGGTCACGCCTCGCGGTCACCTCGATCCCGGCCGCGCGCAGGGCCGAGCGCACACGGTCGCCGGTGGCCGAGTCGGTGATCCAGACCTCGGCGGTACCGCTGCCCGCCTCCTGCAGGGCCGCGACGAGCGTCGAGATCCGGTCCGCGTCGGTGCTCAGGACCTGCTCGGCCCCGGTCTCGACCTGAGCCCGCTGCGTCCGGTTGCGCTGGCCGACCACGACCACATCGGTCGCGAAGACGGTGATCGCCGTGGGACGAGGACGTGGACCATCACCAGACCGACGGCCAGCGCTAAGAGGGTGGGAGTGGCGAGCACGAGTGGACCGGAGACGTTGCCGCTGACGATCGAGGCGACCCGGCCACCACGACGGCGATGACGACGGCGTCGGTGATGCCGACCGCACGGCAGCCGGGTCCGGCTATGTGCCGGCCACGGCCACGGTACCGAGCGTCACCGCAGTGCCCCCCAGGGTCGGCACACCTGGGGGATCGGGGTCCGGCCGGTGCCGCACCACACATGACCCGCTCGCTGCCGGCGGGTAGAACAGACTCATGCGCCTACCTCCCCCGCCCCCGCCCGGCGACGAGACCCCCACCTGGGTCGCCGAGCACCTCGGTGACCTGACGCTGGAGGGCGCGGAGGGTGTCGCCAGGAGCGCCTTCTTCGGTGGCCAGACCGCCGCCGACTCGGCGCTCGCGAGCCTCGACGTCACCGGCTACGCCCGCCGCCGCAGCAACGTCCTGCCGGTCGGGTCCCGCGGCGCCAGCCGCATGTCGCCCTACCTGCGGCACCACCTCGTCACCCTGCGCGAGGCCTGGGATGCCGTCGCCGACGCGCCGGCGGCCGACCGCGACCGCTACCGCGACGAGCTGCTGTGGCAGGAGTATGCCCGGCACCTCTACGCGCGCACGGGCCCAGCCCTCGCCTCCCCCCTGCGCCACGAGCAGCCGCGGGCGGCGCAGCAGTGGGACGACCCGTGGCCCGACGGGATGCGCTGCATGCAGGCGACCACCGCCGAGCTGACCACCGACGGCTGGCTGGTCAACCAGACGCGGATGTGGATGGCGTCGCAGTGGGCCGTGCGCGCCGGGGCGGACTGGCGCGAGGGCGAGGACCGGTTCTTCGCCCACCTGGTCGACGGGTCGCGGGCGGCCAACCGCCTCGGCTGGCAGTGGACCGTCGGCACCGGCTCGGGCAAGCCCTACGGCTTCAGCCGCTGGCAGGTCGAGAAGCGCGCACCCCAGCTCTGCCGCGAGTGCCCGCTGGCGGATGCTTGCCCGGTGCAGGACTGGCCGCCGACGGGCGAGCTCGCCGCCGCCGACGGGCCCGACCTCGGCAAGGGCGAGATCCCTGCGGGCCCCTCCACCGTCGAGGGCTCGGGCGCCGATCAGGTCTGGCTCACCGCCGAGTCGCTCGGCGACGGCGACCCCGCCCTCGCTGCGGACGACGACCGCCCGGTCGTCTTCGTCTTCGACGAGCCGCTCCTCACCCGGTTGCGGCTGTCGGGCAAGCGGCTGGTCTTCCTCGCCGACACCCTCGGCGACCTCGCCACCCGACGCGACGTCGAGGTGCGTCGCGGCGCCGTGGCCGACGAGCTCGCCGGCCGGTCGCTCGCCGTCACGCACGCGCCCGTGCCCGGGTTCGCCACCCGCGCCCGCGCGGTCCGGCCGGTCGAGGTGCACCCGTGGCCGTGGCTGGTGCGGCCGCGACCAGCTCCGGTGCGGTCGTTCACGTCGTGGTCGCGAGCGGTCGGCCGCCCGGCTCGCTAGAGCCGGGCGGCGATCCCGGGTCAGGGGTAGTAGATGTTGCCGTCGAGGTGGCTCACGACGAGGTAGTTGCCGACGTACCACGCCTGCTGTCCTACTCCGAGCAGGGCGACCAGGCACAGCAACAGCACCCGCCAGCGCCGCCACCACCTCACCTGGAGGAACCACGCGATGAGCAGGGTGAAGGGGAAGGCCAGGATCGCGTAGCGCAGCCGCGACGGCCCGCTGTTGGTCACGAGCAGCTGGTAGGCCGGGTAGGCCCCGGCCCAGGCCCAGATCTCGGGGCCCCAGCGCCAGGTGCGGTGGGTCAGCATGAACCACGCGAAGACGCCCACGGCCACGAGGCCGAAGACCGGCCCGATCCACCCGTAGGCGAGCACCAGGTAGGTCCACCAAGAGTAGAGCTTGAGGTCGCTGCCGACCTTCCACGCCGCGAGGGTCTGGGTGTAGGCGGTCGGTACCCCGGTGGCGACGCCGATGATGGCGGGCCACAGCGCCGCGAGCGCCCCGGCCCAGAGCGCCAGCAGGCCGAGCCCCACCTTCGTGCGACGCGGGAGGGTCTCGTCGGTCTCGCTGCGCCACCGCACGACGAGGTGGGTGATGATGACGGGCGCCATCGACGCGACGATGTTGCGGCTCAGGGCGAGGACGACGAGCACGACCGCGACCCACCAGTAGCGCCGGGCCCGCAGGAGCATGAGCAGGGAGACGACCACGAGGATGGCGAGCGACTCGGTGTAGGTGGCCGACAGGATGGGCGCCGAGATGAAGGTGCAGACCCCGACGACCGCGACGACCGCCTCCCAGCGGCCGACGGCCCGGTCGACCAGGCGGAAGAGCAGCACCATCGCCGCCCCCCCGATCACGACGTTGACCAGCCCACCGGCGACCGCGAACGGCAGACCCGTCAGCCGCATGACCCCGGCCACGATGCCGGGGTAGACGGGGTAGAACGCCCACGCGCTCATGTCCACCAGGCCGTCGTCGGTGCGCGGCAGCACCTGGGGGTAGCCGTGGGTGGCGATCTGCTGGTACCACTGCCCGTCCCAGTTGCTCATCACCGTCCAGTAGCCCGGAGCGGTGTCGACGGGGAACATGATGCGCAGGATGCCGTTGGAGGCCGGGAGCGAGATCTCGCTGCGGGCCGCGACGACGCCGATGACCGCGGTGGTCAGCCGCGTCGCGAGCCAGACGGCGAGCGGGAACCACATGCCGAAGCGGCGCCACCAGGGCTGGTCGTCCTCGAGCGCGGCCACGGTGGGCGCCGGCGTCGGCGAGGGCCCGGGCGTGACCCGCCGGAAGGCGCGCACTCCCGCCTGCACCGGTCGGGGCAGGCGGTGGGTGACCCGGTCGAGCGTGCTGGTGGCGGTGGCGATGACTGAGCTCCTGAGGCGACGGACGGACGGCCCCCGGCTCGACCGCTGCCCCCAGATTACGGTGCGCCGGGCCCGCGGTCAGACTGGCGTGACCGCGCGCCGCTTGTCGGAGAAGCTGCGGTCGCGCCCCGCGGCGTACTTCAGCCGGTGCAGCAGCTCGCCGCGAAGCTCTTCGGCTTCGACGACCTGGTCGACGACGAGGTCGGCGACGAGGCGCTCGAGGTCGACGTCCTCTTCGTACTCCCGCCGCATCCGGGCGACGAACTCGTCGCGCGCCTCGAGCCCGTCCGCCGCCTCGATCTCGGCGATCTTGTTGGCGTAGACGGCGTTGACCGCGGCCTCCGGCCCCATGACCGCGATGCGGGCGGTGGGCAGGGCGATGGTCGCATCGGGCATGAAGCCGGGACCGCCCATGGCGTAGAGGCCGGCGCCGTAGGCCTTGCGCACGACGACGCAGAACTGCGGCACGGTCGCCGACGCGACGGCCGAGACCATCTTCGCGCCGTGGCGGATGATGCCCTGCCGCTCGACCTCGGTGCCGATCATGAAGCCCGGCACGTCGCAGAGGTAGACCAGCGGGATGTTGAAGGCGTCGCAGAGCCAGATGAAGCGGGTCGCCTTGTCGGCGCTGTCGGTGAAGAGCACCCCGCCCTTGACCATCGAGTTGTTGGCGACGATGCCCACGCTCTCGCCGGCCATCCGGCCGAGACCGATGACCAGCTCGGGCGCGAAGAGCGGCTTGATCTCGAAGAACGACTCGTCGTCGACGAGCCCGTCGATGACCTCGTGCACGTCGAACGGGACCGACTCGCGCTCGGGCACGACCTCGCGGGTCAGCTCGGTGGCCGGTTGCTCCGGCCCGTAGGACGGGGGCTTCTCGCGCCAGGTCGAGGGCAGGTAGGAGAAGTACAGCTTGGCCAGCTCGATCGCCTCGACGTCGTCCTGGGCCAGCAGGTCGCCGCAGCCGGAGACGGTGCAGTGCATCCGCGCACCGCCCATCTCCTCGAGCGAGACCGTCTCCCCGACGACCATCTGCGCCATCCTGGGGCTGCCGAGATACATCGAGGCGTTGCCCTCGACCATGATCACGATGTCGGTGAAGCTCGGGATGTAGGCGCCGCCGGCCGCGCTCGGGCCGAAGAGGCAGCAGACCTGCGGCACCCGCCCCGACAGCGCGACCTGGTTGTGAAAGATGTGACCGGCCCCGCGGCGCCCGGGGAACATCTCCACCTGGTCGGTGATCCGCGCGCCCGCGGAGTCGACGAACCAGAAGACCGGCAGCTCCTCGCGCAGTGCTGTCTCCGTGGCCCGCACGATCTTCTCGACCGTGCGCGCCCCCCACGACCCCGCCTTGACGGTCGGGTCGTTGGCGATGACCAGCACCGGCCGACCGTCGACCGTGCCGCGGCCGGTGACGACGCCGTCCGCCGGCAGGCCCGGGCTGCGGCTGTTGGCGTAACGTCCGTCCTCGACGAACGAGCCGTCGTCGAGGAGCAGGTCGACCCGCTCGCGCACGGCGATCTTGCCCTGCTTGTCGAGCTTGGCCCGGGCCGTGTCGCTCGGCTTGGCCGAGGCCTCGTAGGCCGCTGCGAGACGCTCGCGGACCGCCCCGACGCGCGGGTCGGGGCCCCCCGGCATACCGGCAGGGCGGGGTGGGGTGGGGGCGGCGCTCACGCCGTGAGCCCGAGGCCGCGGGCGATGAGCATGCGCTGCACCTCGGAGGTGCCCTCGCCGATCTCGAGGATCTTGGCGTCGCGGTAGAAGCGGGCCACGGGGTACTCCTCCATGAAGCCGTTGCCGCCGAAGACCTGTGTGGCGACGCGGGTCGCGCGCATCGCGGCCTCGGTGGAGTGCAGCTTGGCGATCGACGCGGCCTGCTTGACCTCTCCGACCGAGCGGCGACCGGCGACCATCTCGTCCTTGAGCCACGCGGCCTTGTAGGTGAGCAGGCGGGCAGCCTCGACGTCGACGGCGAGGTCGGCGAGCGGGAAGGACACACCCTGGTTGGCGCCGATCGGACGGCCGAAGGCCGTACGAGTGCCGGCGTAGTCGGTGGCCAGCTCGAGGCAGGCCCGCGCGCAGCCGAGGGCGAGCGCGCTGATGGCGATGCGGCCGTCGTCGAGGGTCTTGAGGAACTGCCGGTAGCCCTGCCCCGGCTCACCGAGCACGTGGTCGGCCGGCACGCGGCAGTCCTCGAAGGTCAGGCCGTGGGTGTCGCTGATGTGCCAGCCCAGCTTGCGGTAGGGCGGCTCGACGATGAACCCCGGGACGCCCGCGGGCACGAGGAGGGCCGAGACCTGGGGCGAGCCGTCGGGGTTCTCCCCGGTGCGGGCGGTGACGGTGACCACCGAGGTGATCTCGGTGCCGCTGTTGGTGATGAAGGCCTTGGCGCCGTTGAGGACCCAGTGGTCGCCGTCGCGCGTCGCCCGGGTGCGGGGGTGGCCCGCGTCCGAGCCGGCGCCCGGCTCCGTCAGCCCGAAGCCGGCGAGGGTCCGCCCCGCGACGAGGTCGGGCAGCCAGCGCTGCTTCTGCTCCTCGCTGCCGTAGCTGAGGATGGGGTTGATGCCCAGGCCCACGCCCGCCGACAGGGTGATGCCGATCGACTGGTCGACCCGGCCCAGCTCCTCGATGGCCACGCAGAGGGCGGTGAAGTCGCCGCCGCCACCCTCGCCCGAGCCGCCGTACTCCTCCGGCACGACAAGGCCGAAGAGGCCGAGCTCGCCCATCTTGGGCACGAGGTCGGCGGGGAAGTGCGCGTCGCGGTCCCAGTCGCCGACGTGGGGCGCGATCTCGGCCTGCGCGAACTCTCGCACCACCGCCCGGAAGTCCTCGTGGTCCTTGCTCAGCTCGAACATGCGGTCCCTCACCCGTTCTGCTTGACGTGGACGTCAATCTTGACGTTGACGTCAACGTAAAGCAGAATCGCCCTCATGACAAGTCCGGCGACCGCCACTGCTGCGACCCACGCCTCCACTACGTCCACCACGACCGGCCGTCGGGGCGAGAAGACATGGACCATCGCGCAGGTGTCCGACGACTTCGACGTCACCCACCGCACCGTGCGCCACTACGAGGACCTCGGGCTGCTCACCCCCGAGCGCCGTGGCACCCAGCGGGTCTACCGCCGCCGCGACCGCACGAGACTCGCGCTCATCCTGCGCGGCAAGCGCCTCGGCTTCCCGCTCGAGCAGATCCGCACGATCATCGACCTGTACGACGCCCCCCGCGGCCGCCGCTCGCAGCTGGAGTACGTCCTCGCCCAGATCGACGACCGACGGGCCGACCTCGAGCAGCGCCGGCGCGACCTCGACGAGGCCCTCGCGGAGCTCGAGACCTTCGAGACGCGGTGCCGCGACGACCTTGGGCGGCTGGGCTGACGGACCCGGTCGGGCACCTCCCGGCCAGCCGTGAGGTTGCTGGCAACCTCACGAGCACTTCCCCCGGGGGCCCGATCCGAGGGGGTGCGGGTGCGATGCTCGGTTCGTGGACCCACGCGACGCCAGCCTGACCCGCCGAGCACTCGTCTCCGGCATCGCCGCCGGCACAGCGCTCGTGGCCGGGGGCTGCGCCGCAGCGGGTGAGCAGGGGTCGGCGACGCTCACGACGACGCACCCGTCACGCAGCGCCGCGCCCCCACCCACCGCCAGCAGCGCGCCGCCGTCACCGCGCAGCACACCCCCGTCGCTCCTGCTCACTCCCGGGGGCGACATCACCTCCGGACCGACGACCGGCACCGGCGCCGCCCTCACCTTCCACGGTGCCGGCGACGTCTCGACCACGCAGGCCGTGCTCGACCTGCTCCACGCCCGGGGAGCGCGCGTCACAGTCTTCGCCGTCGGCACGTGGCTGAGCGCCACGCCGTCGCTGGGCCACGAGATCGTCGCGGCGGGACACGCCTTGGGAAACCACACATGGAGCCACCCCGTGCTCACCCGGCTCGACCTCGCCGCCGCCACCGACGAGGTGCGCCGGGGGGCTGACGCCGTGAGCGCTGCCGTCGGACGGCCCGGGCTGCTCTTCCGCCCCTCGGGCACGCCGACGAGCACGCCCACCATCCGCGCCGCGGCGGCGGCCGTCGGCTACCACCGCAGCGTCTCCTACGACATCGACTCGCTCGACTACACCGACCCGGGTGCCGACGCCGTCGTCTCGACCGTCACCGCGGCGCTGCACCCCGGCGCGATCGTCAGCCTCCACCTCGGCCACCCGGGCACGCTCTCGGCACTACCCCGGCTGCTCGACTCGCTCGCGGCACGCGGGCTGCGGGCGGTCACGGTGACCGAGCTGCTCGGTGGATCGGCGTGACGACGGCAGCCGGGTGGCGGCATACGACCTGGGCGGTCGCCGCGCTCGTGGCCCTGGGCCTCGCAGCCTGCTCCACCGGGTCGCCGGCGCAGTCCCCGGCCCTCGGCCCGACCACCACCCTCCCGGAGCTGAGCGCCCCCGCCACCGCGGCAGTCGTCACCCCCACCACCCCTCTGCCCTATGCGGCAGACCGCGCCGGACTGCTCACCGGGCCGGCTCGCTCGGCCCGGCCGCTCGTCTACGTGCCGAGCCAGGTCGCCAGCACCGTGCAGGTCATCGACCCGGGCACCTACCGGGTCATCGCCCGATACCCGGTCGCCCGCTCGCCCGAGCACGTCGTGCCGTCGCACGACCTCACGACGCTGTGGGTCAACAGCGACACCGGCAACATCATGACGCCCATCGACCCGCGGACCGGCCGGCTCGGCACGCCGGTCGACGTCTTCGACCCCTACAACCTCTACTTCTCACCCGACGGGAGGTACGCCATCGTGATGGCCGAGCGCGCGCGGGCGCTCGAGGTCCGCGACGCCCACACGATGGCGGCCGTGCGCGACGTGCCGGTCCGTTGTTACGGCGTCAACCACGCCGACTTCACCGCCGACCTGCGCACGATGGTCGCCAGCTGCGAGTTCTCCGGGGTGCTCGTGGTCATCGACCCCGGCCTGACGCACGTGGTGAAGACGATCGACCTCAACCTGGTCGCCACCCCCGGGGCGACCGACGCGGGCACGGCCCGCGCGATGGGGGGGCCGGCCGGCTTCCTCCGACCCGGGGCGACGGCGATGCCGCAGGACGTGCGACTCACCCCCGACGGGCGGCACTTCCTGGCGGCCGACATGCTGCGCAACGGGATCTGGGTCGTCGACGCGACCACCCTGACCGTCACCGGCTTCGTGCACACGGGCAAGGGTGCCCACGGCATCTACGTCTCCCGCGACGCCCGCGAGGTCTACGTGTCCAACCGCGACGAGGGCAGCGTGTCCGTGCTCGACGCCGCGACCCTGAAGCAGAAGGCGCTGTGGCACATCCCCGGCGGGGGATCGCCCGACATGGGGGGCGTCTCCGCCGACGGCAGCGAGCTGTGGCTCTCGGGTCGCTACAGCTCGATGGTCTACGTGTTCGACACGACGACGGGGGCCGTGACGCACGAGATCCCGGTCGACGCCGGCCCGCACGGGCTGCTCGTGTGGCCGCAGCCGGGCCGGTTCTCGCTCGGGCACACGGGGAACATGCGCTGACCCGTCAGGGGGTGCTGGTGACGAGGTTCCAGGTGACGTGCTTGCCTGCGAGCAGGAAGTCGAGCTGGCCGAAGTCGAAGGAGTAGTTGACCGTGAGCCGGTCCTCCCCGCCGGAGCCGCCGAGGCTCACCGAGGTGACGTAGACGGTCGTCATCGTGTAGGTGTCCGTCGGCTGGCTCAGGGTCGACGGGGCCACGGTCAGCACGGCTTTCGTGACGGCCGCGCCGAGGAGCATCTTCTGCGTCAGCACCGCCGTGCCCTGGTCGATGTAGGCCGTGACGCTGAGGTCCTGGATGCTGGGCTTGCCAGCCCCGCCGACCGCCGACGACGGGGAGGACGCCCCCCAGGAGAAGGCGAGGACGTCGATCGAGCCCGGGATCGTCGTCGAGCCTCCGGGGATCCCGGTCAGCTTGAGGCTCATGGTCACGGACACGGTGCGGTCCTTACTGGTCGGGGTTGTGCGGGGTGTCGGGGGTGTCGAGGGCGAGGTCGAAGTGGGCGTGCCCGTCGCCGCCGAGGTCGAGGCGGCGCAGCTCGACGCGGTAGGTGCCGCGGGCCGCGGCGTAGGTGCCGGTGCCACCGACGACCGCATACGTGCCGCGGCCGCGGCGGTCGGTGGTGCCCGTGCCGGCGATGGTCCCGTCAGGCAGCGTCAGCAGGTGCTGCTCGTAGGTCATCGCGGCGCCGAGCTCGGGTGACCGGCCGTGGTCGACGAGCGCGACGACGTCGGCATGGAAGGTGCCGGCGTCACCGGTCGCTGTGGTGACGACTGCGGTGACGACGCAGCGGTCGCCGGCCCGGGGCAGCTCGACGGCGGCCACCGCGTGCCCTTGCGGGCCGGGCACCGTCGCGGGACGGACGTCGAGGCGCCGCAACCCGCGCCCGACCAACGAGATCCGGCGGTGCCCGCTGCCGGACGCGGCCGCCGCGGCTGGCCCGCCCGCTCCCACAGCGGCCGCCGCCAGGGCGGCTCCGGAGGCCACGGTCGACAACACGGAACGGCGGGACCGAGCAGGCATGAGGCTCCTCTGCGAGACGGCGTGGATGGCGGGCACCACCGACGCTAGACCGACGGGCGCGCACCGCATAGGGCCCGGACGCCGGTGCTTTTGCCCACGGCCGCGACGGCTGCCGGGGCTGAGGTGCGGGGGCGCGGCATACGGGACGGGCGTGGGGTGTTGGCCTCGGCAGGAGCCGCCGCGGGCGCCGAAGTCGGGCGTGCGAGGCTGGGACCTGACGACCCGATTGATCCACTGACCTGAAGGTGACCGGCCATGAGCACTGCGAGCAGCGACCCCAAGATCGCCGAGTACGCCCACCCCGAGCGTTTGGTGACGACCGACTGGCTGGCCGAGCAGGTCGCAGCCGGCGCGGTCGGTGCCCCCGGGGGGATCGTGGTGCTGGAGTCCGACGAGGACGTGCTGCTCTACGACACCGGCCACATCCCCGGGGCGCTCAAGATCGACTGGCACACCGACCTCAACGACGACCTCGTGCGCGACTACGTGGGTGGCGAGCAGTTCGCCCGCGTGCTCGGCGAGCGGGGCATCGGCCGCGACACGACCGTGGTCATCTACGGCGACAAGAGCAACTGGTGGGCGGCCTACGCGCTGTGGGTGTTCAGCCTCTTCGGTCACGCCGACGTGCGGCTGCTCGACGGCGGTCGGGCGGCCTGGGTGGCACAGGGTCGCGAGATGACCCGCGAGGTGCCGACGCCCGAGGTGGTCGACTACCCCGTGGTCGAGCGCGACGACGCACCGATCCGCGCCTTCAAGGACGACGTGCTCGCCCACCTCGGTCAGCCGCTGGTCGACGTGCGCTCCCCCGGTGAGTTCTCCGGTGAGCTGCTGCACATGCCCGACTACCCGCAGGAGGGCGCGATGCGCGCCGGGCACATCCCCGGCGCGAAGTCGGTGCCATGGGCGAAGGCAGCCAACGAGGACGGCACCTTCCGGTCCCGCGCCGAGCTCGAGACGCTCTACCAGGACGAGCAGGGCCTGAAGCCGGGCGACGAGGTGGTCGCCTACTGCCGCATCGGTGAGCGGTCGTCGCACACCTGGTTCGTGCTGACCCACCTGCTCGGCTTCGACAAGGTGCGCAACTACGACGGCTCGTGGACCGAGTGGGGCAACGCCGTGCGCGTGCCCGTCGAGAAGTGACCGGTAGGTGAGTGAGGTGACGGATGTGAGCGAGCAGGCCCCGCTACCAACGGCGCTGGCCGAGATCGCGGAGGACTTCGGCGCCGTGACCGCGCGCGACCGGCTCCAGCTCCTGCTGGAGTTCAGCGACGGGCTGCCCGACCTGCCCGCGCGCTACTGCGACCAGCCCGACCGGCTCGAGCGGGTCGACGAGTGCCAGTCGCCGCTGTTCCTCCTGGTCGAGGTCGGCGAGGGCGGGTCCGACGAGGACCGCGTGGTCAACCTGTTCTTCCAGGCGCCGCCCGAGGCACCGACGACGCGCGGCTTCGCGGGCATCCTCCACGAGGGGCTCGACGGGCTGACCGCCGCCGAGGTGCTCGCGGTGCCCGACGACGCTCCGTACCGCTTCGGCCTCGCCGAGGCCGTCTCCCCCCTGCGTCTGCGGGGCATGGTCGCCATGCTCAGCCGGATCAAGCGCCAGGTCCGCCTCAAGTCCGCCGCCTCCGCCGCAGCCACCCCCTGACCGGTGCCGGGACCTGCGGCTCCGCCCACCCGATCCTGCACCACTTCACCTCGTTCACCCAGGCGGCGCAGGAGAACGCCGAGTCTCGGATCTGGATCGGCTTCCACTTCCGCCACGCCACGCAGCTGGGCACAGACGAGGGCTTGAAGATCGGCCGGTGGACGGTGCGGAACCTCCTGCTGCGAGTCCCTGACCGGGACTGACCCCGGCGCCCACCCCCCACCCCCCACCGCCCTGACCGCGTTCCAAACTAGGGAAAACCTTGGTTCTGTGAGTCCGAGGCTCACAGAACCAAGGGTTTCCCTAGTGTCCTGCACCGGAAATGCGTGTGAGAAGTCGTCCGATGGATTCGAGGATCTCTCCGGCGGGTTTGGTCCAGATGAAGGGGCGGGGGTTGTCGTTCCATGCCGTGGCCCAGGCGCGGATGTCGGCCTCGAGGGCGTGGACGGAGGTGTGGCTGCCGCGGCGGATGAGTTCGTCGGTGATGAACCCGAACCAGCGTTCTACCTGGTTGAGCCAGCTGGAGCTGGTGGGGGTGAAGTGCATGTGGAAGCGGGGATGCCGGGCCAGCCAGGCGGTGATGGCTGGTGTCTTGTGGGTGCCGTAGTTGTCACAGACCACGTGCACGTCGAGGTCGTCGGGGATCTCGGTGTCGATCTTGGCCAGGAACTTCTTGAACTCGATCGCCCGGTGGCGTCGGTGGATCGAGGTGATGACGGTGCCGTCGGCGATGTTGAACGCGGCGAACAGGCTGGTCACCCCGTGACGGACGTAGTCGTGGGTGCGGCGCTCGGGCATCCCGGGCATCATCGGCAGCACCGGGCTGCTGCGAGCCAGGGCTTGGACCTGGCTCTTCTCGTCGACGCACAGCACGACCGCGCTCTCCGGCGGGTCGAGGTAGAGGCCGACCACGTCGTAGACCTTTTCCACGAACAACGGGTCCTTGGAGAGCTTGAACCCGTCGACCCGGTGGGGTTTGAGCTCGAAGGCCTTCCAGATCCGCCCGATCGTGGTCTTGGACAGGCCTGAGCGTTGGGCCATCGAGGCCCGCGACCAGTGCGTCGCGTTCGTCGGGGTCGACTCCAACGTGGCGACCACGATCTCCTCCACCTGATCGACGCTGATCGAGGGTGGTCGACCCGGTCGCGGCTCGTCTCCCAGCCCGTCCAGGCGCTCCGCGACGAAACGGCGACGCCACTTCCCGACCGTCGCTTCCGAGCAGTTCAGCTGTGCCGCAACGGTTTTGTTGTTCGCGCCACCCGCACAGGACAGGACGATCTTGGATCGCAACGCCAACGCCTGGGACGACTTCGCCCGCCGTGACCATCGCACCAGCTGCTCACGCTCGTCCTGCGCCAGGGTCAGCTCGGTCATGGGTCGGCCCGTTCTCGCCATGAGAACAAGTCTACTACTTATCTTGCGAATTTCAGGTGCAGGACACTAGTTTGGAGCGCAATAAGGGGTCAGGCGGGGTCAGGTGCCGATGCGGGACCGGACCGCGTAGAGCTCGGGGAAAAAGGTCAGGTCGAGGGCGCGGCGCAGGAAGTCGACCCCGCTGCTGCCGCCGGTGCCGCGCTGGTGGCCGATGGTGCGTTGCACGACCTGTAGGTGGCGAAACCTCCACTGCTGCACCAGGTCCTCGACGTCGACGAGCTCCTCGCAGGTCTCGTAGACCCCCCAGTGGGCTGCGGGGTCGGCGTAGACCGCGCCGAAGACCTCGACCAGCCGCTCGTCCAGCATGTGCGCGAGCGACCGATCCCGGTCGAGCACGGCAGCCGGAACGACGTAACCGCGGCGCGCCAGGAGCGCGAGGAACTCGTCGTAGAGGCTGGGCTCGTGCAGCAGCTGGGTGAGCAGCGCGTGCGCAGACGGGTCGTGATCGAAGACCGTCACCATCTCGGCGTTCTTGTTGCCGAGCAGGAACTCCACCGCGCGGTACTGCCACGACTGGAATCCGCTGCTGGTGGCCAGGAAGGGGCGGATCTGCGCGTACTCGCTCGGGGTGAGGGTGGCCAGCACCGCCCACTGCTCGGTCAGCACCTCGAGGATGCGCTTGACCCGGGCCAGTCGCTTCAGCGCGGGCGGGAGGTCGTCGGACGCGAGCAGATTACGGGCAGAACGCAGCTCGTGAAGCAGCAGCTTCAGCCAGAGCTCTGAGGTCTGGTGCTGCACGATGAAGAGAAGCTCGTCGTGCTGGGGCGGGTCGCTGCGCGGGTGCTGCGACGCCAGCAGCGTGTCGAGGCCGAGGTAGTCGCTGTACGACATGCTCGTGCTGAAGTCGCGCTGCACGGCGGGCTCGATCTCGCACTGGTTGGCCATGCCCCGCAGCCTAGGCCCGCCCCCACTGTGCTCCGAAGTAGGCAAACCCTGCGGTCCGGGCCTCGTGGAGGGCCAGGACGCAGGGTTTCCCTACTTCGGAACGCGGGAGGGGTCAGGCGCCCAGGTTGAACTCGTCGGGGTCGGGCCCGGTGCGGAAGTGCTTGTCCAGCCCCGTGATCTGCTCGACCTCGTCGCTCGTGAGCTCGAAGCCGAAGACGTCGAAGTTCTCGGCGATGCGACTGGGCGTCACCGACTTGGGGATGACGACGCTGCCGATCTGCAGGTGCCAGCGCAGGATGGCCTGGGCCGGGGTCACGTCGTGGGCCGTCGCGATGGCGGCGATCGTCTCGTCGGTGAGCACGTCGCCACCGGACGCCAGCGGGCTCCAGTCCTCGGTGACGATGCCGTGGGCGGCGTGGAAGTCGCGCAGCTCCTGCTGCACCAGGTGCGGGTGCAGCTCGATCTGGTTGATCGAGGGCAGCTCGCCGGTCTCGTCGAGCAGCCGCTGCAGGTGCGGCACCTGGAAGTTGCAGACGCCGATGGCTTTGATGCGGCCCTCGTCGCGCAGCTGCTGCATCGCCTTCCAGGTGTCGACGAAGGCGTCCTTCTTCGGCACCGGCCAGTGGATGAGGTAGAGGTCGAGCGTCTCGAGCCGCAGCTTCGTCATCGACTCGTCGAAGGCGGCGAGCGTGGAGTCGAAGCCCTGCTTGTCGTTCCACAGCTTCGTGGTCACGAAGACCTCGGAGGTCTCGACGTCGCTCTCGGCGAGGGCCTGGCCGACCTCGGCCTCGTTCTGGTAGGCCGCGGCGGTGTCGATGTGCCGGTAACCGACCTTGAGCGCCTCGGTGACGGCGGGGACGGCGTCACCGGTGTCGACCTGCCACACGCCGAAGCCGAGCTGCGGGATGTCGAGCGTGCCGGTGGGGGTCTTGAGCGGGACGGTGGGGACTGAAGTCATTACTTCACCGTATGCCGCTGACGCCCGCGCGTCGGCAGCGACCGCCTCACGAGACGACGGGAAATTTCCTCACCCCTGGGTGCGTTCAACGCCCCACACCGAGCAGGCTCAGTCGGACCGGAAACCCCGCAGCAGCGCGGCCACCACGGGCTCGAGCTGGTCGCGCAACCACTCGCCCGCTCCCGCCGGTGCCGCCCCCAGCTCGGGCGCGCATCACCGGCATCGACACCGCGGCGGCCGTAGCCAACGCCGTCTTCGACGCGACCGGGGTGCGGGTCACCGACCTGCCGATCACCCTCGACAAGGTGCACCCGGCGGCCCGGCGCGCGCCGGCCCAGCCGGCCGGTGGACCGGGGTAGCGCCAGATCCCCTCGCCAGCGCGCCCGACATGGCAGTGTGTGGCAATGAGGTCCCACTGCGCCATCTACGTCGACGTGGGCTATCTCGTGGCCTCGCTCGCGACGCGAGTGACCGGCACGTCGTTGCGCAGTGCGGTGGTCGTCTCCTATCCCGACCTCGTGCCCGGTCTCATCGCCCAGGCGGAGCGGCTGAGCGGTCTGCCGGTGCTGCGCATCCACTGGTACGACGCCGGCCTGCGCGGCTCGGGCGGGCCCAGCCCCGAGCAGAACGCGATCGGCATGCTGCCCCGGGTCAAGCTGCGGCTGGGTCGCACCTCGCCCAACGGCGACCAGAAGGGCGTCGACCTGCGCATCGGGCTGGACCTCGCCTCGCACAGCCGCGGGCGGGTCGTCGACGTCGCCTATCTCGTCTCCGGCGACGACGACCTCACCGAGGCCGTCGAGGAGGCGCAGTCGCACGGTGTGCAGGTCGTCGTGCTCGCGGTCCCGGACGCGAACGGGCGCCCCCACGGGGTCTCGCACCACCTGATCCGCGAGTCCGACGGCATCGACATCGTCGACGCCGCCCTGCTCGACGCGACGGTGCACGTGCGCCGACGGGCCGAGGAGCCAGGGGAGGCCCCGGGGATGCCCGGAGGCAGCGGCGACCAGGTCTCGGCACCGGTGGCCGACGGCGGCGCCGACCCCGCGCCGTCCCGCCCCACCCCGGCCCCCGCGCCACCCGGGTCGCCGGTGCCGTCGCCGGCCGACCTGGCGCGGCCGCGACCCCGGACGCCGGTGGTGCCTGCGGCGTCAGCGGCGCCGGAGCGTCCGCCGGTCGTCTACTCCAGCTCCAGCAACGGCTCGTCGGGCTACCTGCTCGGCCCTCCGGCTCACGACCCCGAGGTCGTGGAGTCGGTGTGCCGCAAGGTCGTCGGCACCTGGGCCGCCACGGCGAGCGCCGACGACCGCCGGCGCCTGCTCGACGGACGGCCCTTCATCCCGCCCGACCTCGACCGCACGCTGCTTACCGACCTCTCGGCGCGAATCGGCGAGTACGACGTGCCCGACGAGGCCCGCAGCGCGCTGCGGGAAGGGTTCTGGGTGGTCGTGACCGAGGTCCTCGCCTGAGTGCGTGACGGGGGTGTGACGAGGCTCGCGCCTGGCCCGACCGGGCTCGACTCCGCCGCCGGCCCACTCGACGCTAGAGTCCGGAGCATGTCGCAGATCTCGAAGGTGCTGATCGCCAACCGAGGCGAAATCGCTGTCCGTGTGGCCCGCGCGTGCAAGGACGCGGGTTACGCATCGGTGGCCGTCTACGCCGAGCCCGACCGCGACGCGCTCCACGTCCGCGAGGCCGACGAGGCCTTCAGCCTGGGGGGCAGCACCCCCGGCGACAGCTATCTCGTGCAGGAGAAGCTGCTCGACGTCGCCAGGCGCTCGGGCGCCGACGCGGTGCACCCGGGCTACGGGTTCCTCTCGGAGAACGCCTCCTTCGCCCAGGCCGTCGTCGACGCCGGGCTGATCTGGATCGGCCCGGGCGCCGGCGCGATCGACTCGCTCGGCGACAAGGTCAAGGCGCGCCACATCGCCACCAAGGCCGGGGCCCCGCTGGTGCCGGGCACCAAGGAGCCCGTCGAGGGCTCCGACGAGATCATCGCCTTCGCGCAGGAGCACGGTCTGCCGGTCGCGATCAAGGCGGCCTACGGTGGCGGCGGGCGCGGCCTCAAGGTCGCTCGCACCATGGACGAGATCCCCGAGCTCTTCGACTCGGCCGTGCGCGAGGCGATCAGCGCCTTCGGGCGTGGCGAGTGCTTCGTCGAGAGCTTCCTCGACCACCCGCGGCACGTCGAGACCCAGTGCCTCGCCGACACGCACGGCAACGTCGTCGTCGTCTCGACCCGTGACTGCTCGCTCCAGCGCCGCAACCAGAAGCTCGTCGAGGAGGCGCCGGCGCCGTTCCTCACCGACGCGCAGAACGCCGAGCTGGTCAAGGCGAGCAAGGACATCCTCACCGAGGCGGGCTACGTCGGTGCGGGCACCTGCGAGTTCCTCATCGGGGTCGACGGGCGCATCTCGTTCCTCGAGGTCAACACCCGGCTGCAGGTCGAGCACCCGGTCTCGGAGGAGGTCACCGGCATCGACCTCGTGCGCGAGCAGTTCCGCATCGCCAACGGCGAGGCGCTCGGCTACGACGACCCGACGCCGCATGCGCACTCGATCGAGTTCCGCATCAACGGCGAGGACGCCGGGCGCGGCTTCCTGCCCGCCCCGGGCACCGTCTCGCGCTACGTGCAGCCGTCCGGCCCCGGCGTGCGCGTCGACTCCGGTGTCGTGTCGGGCGACGTCATCGGTGGCGCGTTCGACTCGATGCTGGCCAAGCTCGTCGTCACGGGCGCCACGCGCCAGCAGGCGATCGAGCGGGCCCGACGGGCACTCGACGAGTTCGTCGTCGAGGGCATGCCCACCGTGCTGCCCTTCCACCGCGTCGTCGTGCGCGACCCGGCCTTCGCACCGGCCGACCCCGACGAGCCCTTCACGATCCACACGCGGTGGATCGAGACCGAGTTCGACAACCAGATCGAGGCGTATGCCGGGGGGGCTGCTCCCGCAGCCGAGGCCGACGAGCGCCAGACCGTCGTCGTCGAGGTCGGCGGCCGCCGTCTCGAGGTGTCCCTGCCGGGCGGCCTGTCGCTCACTGGCGGCGCCAGCGGTGGCAGCTCGGGCGCCCGGAAGAAGGCGCCGCGCCGCGCGGGCGGGTCAGGCTCGTCGGCCGCCGCCTCCGGTGACGCGCTCACCGCACCGATGCAGGGCACCGTCGTGAAGATCGCCGTCGCCGAGGGCGACACGGTGCAGGAGGGCCAGACCGTCGTCGTGATCGAGGCGATGAAGATGGAGCAGCCCATCAACGCCCACAAGGCCGGAATCGTCACCGGACTCAGCGCCGAGGTCGGCGCCACCGTCACCAGCGGCGCCGTGATCGCCGAGATCAAGGACGCGGCCCCCGTCGACGCCTGACCCTCGTTGCGTCCGCTTCGAGGTGGGTCAGAACCCTCCTCGCAGCGGACGCAGGGGGTCGCGTGAGGCGCTCAGCCCTGCGGGTCGGGGGCGTCCGGGCGCGCCGGGTAGCCGAGCAGGAAGTCGCGCACCCGGTCGAACGGGGGTGCCGCGGGCTCTTCCGGCGGGTCGGCTTCTTCCGGCGGGTCGGCTTCTTCCGGCGGGTCGGGCAGGTCAGGTTGGGCCCGCAGGTCGGGTGGGCTGGAGGCGGGGACGTCAGGACCGGTCGCAGGCTCCGTGCTCATCCCCGCACCGTACTCACCCGCGGTTCCCTGCCTACACTCCTGACCATGACCGCCGCCGCCCTGCTGCCGACGGCGACCACCGCGTCGTCCGGCTTCAACTGGGGTGGGCTCGTCGTCCTGGTCGCCCTCGTGGCCGTGGCGTGGCCGCTGTGGCGTCGGCTGCGCTCCAGCCTCTCCCGCCAGCGGCGCGAGCGATGGGCCCGTGAGGAGGGCTGGGCCGACCGGACCGAGTTCACCCCCGACAACGACCCCGACCTGCGGCGTCAGCCGCCCGGCGACCCACCGACCGGGCCCTGAGCGCGCCAACCCGGCGGACGGCACTCCGTACCGGAGGGTCGGGTGGTCAGTGGAGGCGGCGCGCCGCCTCGGCGATCGAGCCGCTCATCGACGGGTAGACCGTGAAGGTCGAGGCGACCTGGTCGACGTTGAGGTGGTTCTGCACCGCGATGGCGATGGGGTAGATCAGCTCGGAGGCGCGGGGCGCGACCACGACCCCGCCGACGACCATGCCGCTGCCCTTGCTCGAGAAGACCTTGACGAAGCCGTCCTCGAAGGAGTCCATCTTGGCCCGCGCGTTGGTCGACAGCGGCATCGTGTTGACCACCACGTCGGTCGCGCCCTCGTCGATCTGCTGCTGGCTGATGCCGACGGTGGCGATCTCGGGCGAGGTGAAGATGTTGGCCGACACGTGGCTGAGGCGCAGCGGGGCGACGGCGTCTCCGAGGGCGTGCCACATCGCGATGCGGCCCTGCATCGCCGCGACCGAGGCGAGCGGCAGGACCCCGGTGCAGTCGCCGGCGGCGTAGACCCCGCGCACCGACGTGCGCGAGACGGTGTCGACCTCGACGTGGCCCGACGGGCTGAGCTCGACGCCCGCCTCCTCCAGACCGAGGCCGGCGGTCTGCGGCACGGAGCCGACGGCGAGCAGGGCGTGGGAGCCGTCGACCGTGCGGCCGTCCTCGAGGGTGACCCGCACCCCGTCGTGGGTGCGCTCGACCGAGGCCATCCGCGAGCGCCCGAGCACGGTCATCCCGTCGCGGCGGAAGACGTCCTCGATGACGCCGGCGGCGTCGGCGTCCTCCCCCGGGAGCACCCGGTCGCGCGAGGAGACCAACGTGACCGGCACGCCGAGCCCGGTGTAGGCATGGGCGAGCTCGGCGCCCGTGACGCCGGAGCCGACGACGACGAGGTGGCGCGGCAGCTCGGTGAGGGTGTAGATCTGCTGCCAGGTGAGGATGCGCTCACCGTCGGGCTGGGCGCTCGCCATCACCCGCGGCGTGGCGCCGGTGGCGACGAGCACGACGTCGGCGGCGATGTCCTCCGTGGTGCCGTCGGCGGACTGCGCCCGCACCCGGCCGGGCTCCAGGAGGGTCGCGCTGCCGGTGACGATGCGCACCCCGTCGGCGGCGAGCTTGCGGTGGATGTCACCGCTCTGGCTGCTGGCGAGAGCGAGGATGCGGTGGTTGACGGCGCGCAGGTCGACCCGGGCCTCGGCGGCGTCGCGCACGCCGAGGGCGTCACCGGTGCGCAGCCCACCCATGAAGGCCGCGGTCGAGACAAGCGCCTTGCTCGGCACGCAGTCGGTGAGCACGCACGCACCGCCGAGCCCGTCCCGGTCGACCACGGTGACCTGCCCACCGGCGCGGGCGGCGACCAGCGCGGCCTCATAGCCCCCGGGACCTCCGCCGAGGATGACGACCGTCGAACTGTGTGAGCTCACCCATCCATCCAACCACCGCCGGCCGAGGAGCCGGTCACGCGGTGGGGCGGGGCGGGCGGGTCCACTTGACGCACCAGCCCCGCCCCCACCAGCCCGTATGCCGTTCCGCGCGCGCCGCCCCGACTAGAGTCGCCTCCCGTGAGCACCCCCGACCTCGACGACCCGGCGACCGACCCCTTCACCGTCGCTGCCGCCGCCGCCGCCGTCATCGCCGAGCGGACGGGCGCAGCCAGCCACGACGTCGCCCTCGTGCTGGGCTCCGGCTGGGGCCAGACCGCGGACCGCATCGGTGCGACCCTCGCGACCGTGCCCAACGACGAGGTGCCGGGCTTCCGCAAGGCGGCCGTCGCCGGGCACTCCGGCGAGATGCGCTCGGTCGCGATCGGCGACACCGGCAAGCGCGCGCTCGTGTTCGGCACCCGCACGCACTACTACGAGGGCCGCGGGGTGCGGGCGGTCGTGCACGCGGTGCGCACGGCGAAGGCCGCCGGCTGCTCCACCGTGGTGCTCACCAACGGCTGCGGCGGCCTCAACCCGGCCTGGGGCCCGGGCACCCCGGTGCTGATCAGCGACCACCTCAACCTGACGGCGACCTCGCCGCTCGAGGGCGCGACCTTCGTCGACCTCACCGACCTCTACTCCCCGCGGCTGCGGGCGATCGCGCACGAGGTCGACCCGAGCCTCGACGAGGGGGTCTACGCGCAGTTCTGCGGGCCGCACTACGAGACCCCGGCCGAGGTGCGCATGGCCGGCGTGCTCGGCGCCGACCTGGTCGGCATGTCGACGACCCTCGAGGCCATCGCCGCCCGCCACGCCGGTCTCGAGGTGCTCGGCATCTCGCTGGTCACCAACCTCGCGGCCGGCATCTCCGACCAGCCCCTGTCGCACGCCGAGGTCCTCGAGGCCGGGCAGGCCGCCGCCGAGCGCTGCGGAGACCTGCTGGCGCAGGTCGTCCTGCGCCTCGTCTGATCCAGGAGCCCCCCGCATGCCGTCCACCCCCGACCTCAGCGACCTGCTGCACCGCGCCCGCGCCTGGATCGACGACGACCCTGACCCGGCCACCAGGGCCGAGCTGAGCGACGTGCTGAGCAACGCCGGGACCGGCGACGCGGCCGCCGCCGCCGACCTCGCTGATCGTTTCTCAGGAATGCTCGAGTTCGGGACCGCAGGCCTGCGAGGCGCGCTCGGTGCCGGACCCAACCGGATGAACCGCGCGGTCGTCCTGCGCGCGGCCTCGGGCCTCGTGTCGTGGCTCCAGGCCGAGGGTGGCATGGCGGAGCCGATGGTGGTGGTCGGCTACGACGCGCGCCACAGCTCCGACGTCTTCGCCCGTGACACCGCGGCGGTCGTCGTCGCGGCCGGCGGGCGGGCCGACGTGCTCCCCCACCCCTTGCCGACACCCCTGCTGGCCTTCGCCATCCGCCACCTCGGCGCCGACGCCGGCGTCATGGTCACGGCCAGCCACAACCCGGCGCAGGACAACGGCTACAAGGTCTACCTCGGCGACGGCAGCCAGATCGTGCCGCCCGTCGACGCCCAGATCGCCGCGCACATCGACGTGATCGAGATGACTGCCGACATCGCCCTCACCGACGACGGGTGGGACACCCTGGGCGACGACGTCGTCGACGACTACCTCGATGCCGTGTGCCGCGTCGTCTCCCTCGACTCCCCCCGCGACCTCACGCTCGTCCACACGTCACTGCACGGAGTGGGCAACGACGTCGTGCTGGCCGCGTTCGAGCGCGCCGGTTTTCCTGTGCCGCAGGCGGTCTCGAGCCAGGCCGAGCCCGACCCCGACTTCCCGACCGTGGCCTTCCCCAACCCCGAGGAGCCGGGTGCGATCGACGCCGCACTGGCCTTGGCCCGCGAGGTCTCACCCGACCTGGTCATCGCCAACGACCCCGACGCAGACCGCTGTGCGGCAGCGGTGTTCGACCCTTCGGTCGGTGACTGGCGGATGCTGCGCGGTGACGAGGTCGGCGCCCTGCTCGGCGCCCACCTGCTCGCCCGGGGCATCCCCGAGGGCGGGGTGCTCGCCAACTCGATCGTCTCCTCCCGCCTCCTCGCCGCGATGGCCGCCACCGCTGGCGTCGCCCACGAGGAGACCCTCACCGGCTTCAAGTGGATCGCCCGCGTGCCCGGGCTGGCCTACGGCTACGAGGAGGCGCTCGGCTACTGCGTCGCCCCCGACACGGTGCGCGACAAGGACGGCGTCAGCGCCGCCCTCCTGCTGGCCGAGCAGGCCGCGACCCTCAAGGCGCACGGCCGCACCCTGCTCGACGTGCTCGACGACCTCGCGGTGGCGCACGGCGTGCACGCCACCGACTCGTTCTCGGTGCGGGTCACCGACCTCGCGCAGACCGACGAGCTGATGGGGCGGCTGCGGGCCGCGCCGCCCACCGAGGTCGGCGACTCCCCCGTCACCCAGGTCGACGACCTCGCCCGCGGCGACGGCGGGCTGCCGCCCACCGACGGCCTGCGCTGGTGGCTCGCCGACGGCTCCCGCGTCATCGTGCGCCCCTCCGGCACGGAGCCGAAGGTCAAGGTCTACCTCGAGTGCGTCGAAGCCGTCGACCTCCGTCCTGCTGACCGCGCAACGGCCCTCGCCGCAGCACGGCGTACGGCATCAGACCGGCTCGCCGCAGTGCGCGGGGTGCTGGAGGGACTGGTCGAGTCCTGACCCCCCGGACGCGGCCCCGAACCACGTCGGCAGGTGGCAGAGCAGGTCGTCCTGGTCTTCGCCGGCCCAGACGACGTCCGTCCGGGCGTCGCAGGACCGCGGGCGGGTCCAGCTCACCGCTCACGTCGACGACGAGGTCGACCCGACCCGTCCAGGCGGTCACGGACAGCTCGCCGGTCTGGTCGAGCAGGAGCCCGCAGCCTGCGCGACCGAGCTCGTAGAGGCGTCCCCGAGACAGGGGGAGGTCACGCAACCGTCTGCCGAGCAGCGCGGGAGCGTCGCCGACGTCGTAGCGGACCCCGATCCCGGTGATCTTCTCGGCCAGGAGACGACTGACGTCCTCGAGGTCCATCAGCTCGGTCAGCAGCCGGCGCACGGCCTGCGGACCGGGCCCGCGCGCGAGCAGCTCGCTCGGGACACGGGTGAGGCTGAGCACGTCAGCATCAGCCCGGTGGGGCCTCCGCCACTGATGATCACGTCGACCACGAGGCCCCCCGTTCTCGTAGGCCGCACGACCGGCAGCCGCCGACCGACCACTGTCCTCCAGCCAGGAACCCTGACGCATCGGAATGGCCGGGTGTCCTGCGCGGTTGCACCGCTCGTGACGATGACTGTGGAGATCTGGTCCGACGTGGTGTGCCCCTGGTGCTACATCGGCAAGCGCCGCTTCGAGGGCGCGTTGGCGCGCTTCGACCATCGTGACGACATCGAGCTGGTGTGGCGCAGCTTCGAGCTCGACCCGTCGGCTGCGCCGAGTGGGTCGGAGCCGGGTCGTTACGTCGAGCGGCTCGCCTCGAAGTACGGGATGCCCCTGGCGCAGGCGCAGGAGGCGATCGACGGGATGACGCAGACCGCGGCCGCCGAGGGCCTCGACTTCCACTTCGAGCTGGCCCGCCCCGGCAACACCTTCGACGCCCACCGCCTGCTCCACCTCGCGCGAGAGCACGGGGTGCAGGACGCGCTCAAGGAGCGCCTCGACCACGCCACCTTCACCCAGGGGTCGCCGCCGTCCGACCACGCGGCTCTGACCGCGCACGCCGTCGAGATCGGCCTGCCCGCCGACGAGGTCGCTGCCGTCCTCTCCTCCGACCGGTATGCCGACGCGGTCCGCGCCGACGAGGCGCAGGCGCGGGCCTACGGCATCAACGGTGTGCCGTTCTTCGTGATCGACGGGAAGTACGGCATCTCGGGGGCGCAGTCGTCCGACGTCGTGCTCGACGCCCTCGACCGCGCGTGGGTGGAGCGCTCGCCCCTGACCGTGCTGGCCGGGTCTGCGGTGACCGCAGGTGGGTCGTCCGACGCCGGGGCCTGCGACGGGGACTCCTGCGCCGTCTAGGGGCGGACGACGTCGTCCCAGGTTGGACAGAACTCGAAGATCTTCGACTTGTGGCGAGCGATCTGGGCCACAACCGGGATGAAGCACCCCGGCGCAGCGCACAGGGACACCAGAACGGTGAAGGTAGTCGTGGACGCGACCGGTGGGGGTGGGGGGCCGGACACCAGCAGGTTCGTCCGCGGCCTCCGGCTGGGTCGGCGCTTCGGTGCGCGGGGTCCCACGGTCATGCCCTGGTCATGCCCCCAGCCAGGTGACTCGCACGAAGTCCATCCCGATCGAGCTCCCGTGGTCGTTCACGCCGTGGTCGACGACGTCGCGGCTGGCCGGGTTCGGCGTGGTCGTCACCAGGGTCACCGTGTGCGGGCCTGCGGTCAGCGGCATCCCGGCCAGGAACGACTCCGTGTGCGTGGCGACCGGCTGGTAGAGATCCACGACCAGCGGCTCACCCGTGCTGTGCCCCGCCGGGTACGACGTCGACCACACCGGGACGAACGCCCCGATCGTGGCGACGACACCGGAGTCCTGGGTGCCCGCTGGGTCGTCGAGCACGAGCCGCTGCTCCTGCACCACGACCGTCCGGCCCGGTGCCGGGGCGCTGGTGAAGGACGCCCGCACGGCGGGATCTCCCACGAGCTGGCGTAGAGACCGTGACCGCAGTCCGTGCCGGTCACGGTGGGGACGACCAGCAGGGGCCCGGTGGCCGCCGGCGCACCGGTCGCTCCTGAACCACGCCATGGTCACTTCCCCCTCGATCCCCTGAGCGGTCACCCAACACCCGCCGCTCATCGGCGGTCGTCAACCAGGCCACCGGCAGGCTACGGGCCGGGCCGCCCTCACCGCAGCCGTTTGCTCAGCCGTGCACGAGGTGCGTCAGCACGACGTCGTGCGTGTGCCGCGCCTGCTCCTCACCCCGGAACTGGATCTCGAAGGCCTGGCCGGGCACCTGGATCGAGACGACCGAGCTCGACGCCGCCCTGAGCGCGGTGGCCCGGTCGAGGATGAACGAGACGCTCTGGATGCGGCTGTAGGGCAGGCTCGTGATGCCCGACTTGCCACCGACGAACGTGTTGTCCTGCACGATGACCCGCCGGTCGGTCAGGCCCACCATCCCGGTGCTGCCACCCGACCCGTCGTAGACGGCGAGGATCAGCTCGCCGGGCAGGAGGACGAGCTGGATCCTGGCCAGCTGGTCCGGGTTGTCATGGGGCGTCTTCGACATGCCCACCATTCTGTCCGAGACCGGGCGATATGGGGCCCATGCAGGGCACCAACACCGGTGTCGACAGAGATCAGGCCACCAGGGCGACCACGAGCACCGCCAACGGCACCGCGAGCAGCGCGAGGTCGACCCAGTCCCACGACCGCTCGACCTCCCCCTCGGCGGAGACCTCCGGCCGCCGATCGAGCACCATCTCGGTCCACTCCTGCCGGGCCACCTCGACCGACTGGGCAGCCGTGTGGACGGTCACGCCCTTCGAGGGCGGGGGCGCCGTGTCGGCGCCGGCCAGCCGGCTGTTGACCATGCTGAGCAGACCCGAGCCGCGCGGTCGCTCGACGTGCGACGCGATCGCCCACGCCGCGGTGCGTCGCTCCCCGTGGTAGATCTCGAGGTTCCACCGCGTGCCCACGTCGGCAACCTGTGCCCACGGCACCACGGTGCGGCGCAGCGGGTTGTTGACGTGCAGACCGTGCAGGCTGATGACCAGGGCGGGCCGGACGAAGAAGACCCAGCCGCCGCTGCCGACGAGGGCCATCGCGGCGATGAAGACCGCCGATGGCTCGCCCCCCACGAGCGACCACAGCGCGAGGCCGTAGCCGCACACCATCGCGACCACGCCGAGCACGATCGAACCGCGCTGACGCAGCGTGCGCAGTGCGTGCGTCGAGGCGGTGTTGCTGGCCATTCGGGTCGCTCCAGGAGGGTCTGTGCTCTGTGGTTCTCGGCGGCGCGCAGCCGCTTCTCGACGGAGGCGTCGGTCCGGCCATCGTCTCACGCGCCATAGACTCACCCGGTGACCACCACCGTCAAGGGCAACGTCGAGGACGACGCCCCGGCTCCCGCCCGGGGTGACGCCACCGCCACTGCGCGCGAGGTGCTCGGTGTCTCGAGGCTCACCGGGGCCGCGCTCACCAGCTGGCTCCACGGCCTGCCCGGGGTCGACCAGGTCGGGTGCGAGGCCCGCGCGGCTGGTCTCGGCACCCGCTCGCTGAAGACCACCGCCAAGGCCTGGGCCATCGACACCGCCATCTCGATGATCGACCTGACCACCCTCGAGGGCAACGACACCCACGGCAAGGTGCGCTCGCTGTGTGCCAAGGCCCTCGTGCCCGATCCGGGCGACCGCGCCACCCCGCACCCTGCCGCCGTCTGCGTCTACGGCGACATGGTCGCCACCGCGCGAGCGGCCCTGGGAGACAGCGGCATACACGTCGCCGCCGTCGCGACCGCCTTCCCCTCGGGCCGGGCCAGCATGCCGGTCAAGCTCGCCGACACCCGCGACGCCGTGCGCGCGGGAGCCGACGAGATCGACATGGTGATCGACCGTGGGGCGTTCCTCTCGGGGCGTTACCTCGAGGTCTTCCACGAGATCGTCGCCGTCAAGGCGGCCTGCGTGCGCGACGACGGCACGTCGGCCCACCTCAAGGTGATCCTCGAGACCGGCGAGCTCGTGACCTACGACAACGTGCGACGGGCCTCCTACCTGGCCATGCTCGCGGGTGGCGACTTCATCAAGACGTCGACGGGCAAGATCGCCCCGGCCGCCACCCTGCCGGTCGTGCTGGTGATGCTCGAGGCCGTGCGCGACTGGCGCGACCTCACCGGCACGCAGGTCGGCGTCAAGCCGGCCGGCGGCATCCGCACCACGAAGGACGCGATGAAGCACCTCGTCCTGGTCAGCGAGATCGCCGGCGACGACTGGCTCGATCCCGCCTGGTTCCGCTTCGGCGCCTCCGGCCTGCTCACCGACCTGCTCCGGCAGCGACAGAAGCTCACCACCGGGGTCTACGCCGGCACCGACGACGTGTCGACCGACTGACCGACGCTAGGACGCAAGGGACACCATGGGCAAGCTCGAGTACGCACCGGCACCGGAGTCGCGTGCCGTCGTCGACCTGCAGGCCTCCTACGGGCTCTTCATCGGCGGCGTCTTCGTCGAGGGCCAGGGCGGCGGCAGCTTCAGCACCGTCAACCCCGCCACCGAGGAGGTGCTGGCCGAGGTCACCGACGCCGGCGCCGCCGACGTCGACCGGGCCGTGCGCGCCGCGCGGGCGGCCTACCGCGGGGTGTGGGGCCGGATGTCGGGCGCCGACCGCGGCAAGTACCTCTTCCGCATCGCCCGCCTGATCCAGGAGCGGTCCCGCGAGCTCGCGGTGCTCGAGACCCTCGACAACGGCAAGCCCATCAAGGAGTCACGCGACGTCGACGTGCCCCTGGCCGCCGCGCACTTCTTCTACCACGCGGGGTGGGCCGACAAGCTGGGCTACGCAGGGCTGGGCCCGGACCCCCGCCCGGTCGGTGTCGTCGGGCAGGTCATCCCGTGGAACTTCCCGCTGCTGATGCTCGCGTGGAAGATCGCACCTGCGCTCGCGTGCGGCAACACCGTCGTCCTCAAGCCGGCCGAGACCACCCCGCTGACCGCCCTGCTCTTCGCCGAGATCTGCCAGCAGGCCGACCTGCCAGCGGGAGTCGTCAACATCGTCACCGGCGCGGGGACCACGGGCCAGGCCCTCGTCGAGCACCCCGGCGTCGACAAGGTCGCCTTCACCGGCTCGACCGCGGTGGGCCGACAGATCGCCCGCTCGATCGCCGGCACCCGCAAGCGGGCCACCCTCGAGCTCGGTGGCAAGGCCGCCAACATCGTCTACGACGACGCCCCGATCGACGAGGCCGTCGAGGGCATCGTCACCGGCATCTTCTTCAACCAGGGTCACGTCTGCTGCGCCGGGTCGCGGCTGCTGGTGCAGGAGTCGGTCGCGGACGAGGTCGTCCGCCGTCTCAAGCGGCGGCTGCAGACCCTGCGCGTCGGCGACCCGCTCGACAAGAACACCGACCTCGGCGCGATCAACTCCGCCGCCCAGCTGGCGCGCATCCGCGAGCTCTCCGACATCGGCGAGCGCGAGGGGGCCGAGCGCTGGAGCCCCGAGTGCGAGCTACCCGAGCGCGGGTTCTGGTTCCCCCCCACAGTGTTCACCGGTGTCGCCCAGGCGCACACCATCGCCCAGCAGGAGGTCTTCGGGCCCGTGCTGTCGGTGCTCACCTTCCGCACCCCGCAGGAGGCGGTGGCCAAGGCCAACAACACCCCCTACGGACTGTCGGCGGGGGTGTGGAGCGAGAAGGGGTCACGCATCCTCTGGACCGCCGACCAGCTGCGCGCCGGTGTCGTCTGGGCCAACACCTTCAACCGCTTCGACCCGACGTCACCCTTCGGCGGCTACAAGGAGTCGGGCTACGGCCGCGAGGGCGGCCGTCACGGGCTCGAGGGCTACGTCACGACCGGAGACCAGGCATGAGTGTCACCCCCACCAAGACCGTTGCACGACAGGCAGACTCGCGCCTCGACGTACGCAAGACCTACAAGCTCTACATCGGTGGGGCCTTCCCGAGGAGCGAGTCGGGCCGCTCGTATGCCGTCCACTCGGCGCCCGCAGGCCGCCGCGCCCCCCACTTCCTCGCCCACGCCGCGCAGGGCTCGCGCAAGGACGTCCGCGACGCGGTCGTCGCCGCCCGGGGCGCCTTCGCCGGCTGGGCCGGCGCCTCGGCCTACAACCGCGGGCAGGTGCTCTACCGCGTCGCCGAGGTGATGGAGGGGCGGGCCGACCAGCTCGCCGTCGAGGTCGCCGCCGCCGAGGGCCTCACCCCGGCGCGGGCCCGCGCCGTCGTCTCCGCCGCCGTCGACCGCTGGGTCTGGTATGCCGGGTGGACCGACAAGCTGGCCCAGGTGCTCGGTGGCCTCAACCCCGTGGCGGGTCCCTACTTCGACATCAGCGCTCCCGAGCCCACCGGGGTCGTGGGCGTCCTCGCGCCGCAGGGCTCCTCGCTCCTCGGGCTTGTCAGCGTCGTGGCGCCGGCCATCTGCTCGGGCAACACCGTCGTCGTCGCCACCAGCGAGGAGCGTCCGCTCCCTGCGGTCACCCTCGCGGAGTGCCTCGCCACCAGCGACGTGCCCGGCGGCGTGGTCAACCTCGTCACCGGCCGCACCGCCGAGCTGGCCCCCACCCTGGCCTCGCACCGTGACGTCAACGCGATCGACCTGGCCGGGGCAGCCGACGCGGCCGGGGTGACGTGGGGCGACCTCGAGGCCGCAGCCGCCGACAACCTCAAGCGCGTACTGCGCCCGGCCGGCACCGGAGCGGCCGCGCTCGAGCCCGACTGGGCCGACGACCCGGGGCTGTCACGGGTGCGCGCCTTCCTCGAGACGAAGACCGTCTGGCACCCCAAGGGCCGGTGACGGTGACCGCGCGGGTCGTCGTGCTCGCCGGCCCCTCCGGCGCGGGCAAGTCCCGTCTCGCCGCACGCCTGCTCGAGGCCCACGGGTGGCCGATCGTGCGGCTGGACGACTTCTACCGCGACGGCGACGACCCGGCCCTGCCCGTCGTCGACCTCGGCGGCGGCGCCCGGCTCGTCGACTGGGACGACCCCGCCTCCTGGGACGGCGAGGCCGCCGTCCGCGCGCTGCAGCAGCTGGTCGAGACGGGTGAGGCGGCGGTGCCGTCCTACGACATCGCCACCTCCCGCCGGGTCGGTGGCGGCACGGTGCGACTGCCGCCGGGCGCCCTCGTCGTCGCGGAGGGCATCTTCGCCGCCGAGGCGATCGCGCCGCTGCGGGAGGCGGGGCTGCTGCACACGGCATGGTGCGTGCGTCGGGGGCGATGGGTGACCTTCGTGCTGCGGCTGGTCCGTGACCTCTCAGAGCGGCGCAAGGCCCCCCACGTGCTCGTGCGTCGGGGCCTCGCCCTGTGTCGGGCCGAGCCCGCGGTCGTGGCCCGCATGGAGTCGCTCGGCGCCGTCTGCGCCACCCCGCACGAGACGCAGGCGGCCCTCCTGCCCGCCGCGTCGGGCGCCCGTGCCTGACGCTGCGGGCCTCCGACCGGCCGGTGTCGGTGGGCGCTGATACCTTGACGGCGTGGCGGGGGCAGCGCGTCAGGCGGTGGCCAGCCCGATGACAGGGGGGACGGTGTCGCGACGACCTCGGGGGTGCCGCTCGTGAGCGGGTTCGGTCCCCCGCCGGGTCCGCCGACCGACACGGGTCCGTCGCGGCCGCCCAGCTACCTGCCTCCCGGTGGCCTGAGCTCACGCCACCCCGGCGCGCAGCGTCCGCTCCTCACCAACGCTCACAAGCCCGGCATCATCCCGCTGCGGCCGCTGTCGGTCGCCGACCTGCTCGACGGCGCCGCCAAGCACGTGCGCCGCAGCCCCGGCCCGATCCTCGGCGCCACCCTCGTCACGGTCGCCCTCGCGTGCGCCCCTGCGGTGATCGTCGCCGGCCTGGTCTCCAGCGGCTCGTGGTATTCCGGGGCGGGCCTGGGCAGCGTCGCGTCCGCCCCCGAGGCCGCCGGCCTCCTGCTCTTCCTCGGAGTGTCGTATGCCGTGCTCGTCCTCTGCGGCGCCCTGGCGGTCCCCGTGTCCCGGGCCGTGATGGGGCAGCCCACCACGACCCGCGAGACGTGGACGGAGGTGCGGCCCCGCCTGTGGCGGCTGCTCGTGCTCGACGCGATGCTGCTCGTGGTCGCCGTCCTGCCCGGGCTCGGCGCCGTCGTCGCCCTCACGCTGGTGGCCGACGCACCAGGTGGTGTGGTCGTGGCCAGCGGGGTGCTCGCCCTCGTGGCCACGCTGGGCTGGGTCGCGCTCGTCGTCTGGCGCACGGGTCTCGCCGGTCCGGTGCTGGTGCTCGAGCGACGGGGCGTGCGGGCTGCGCTGCGCCGCAGCTGGAGCCTCTCGCGCCGGGGCTTCTGGCGCATCGCCGGGTCCATGACGGTGGTCAGCGCCATCGCCGGGCTCGTCTTCGGCGTGCTGGGCCTCGTGCTCGGCCTGGTCACCGTGGCCGTCGTGGCCGTCGTGGGCTACGACAACACCGCCTTCGACGTCGCCCTCCTGCTCGGCACCAACCTCACGACGCTGGTGGCGTCGGCAGTGGTCACGCCGTTCGTCGGCAGCGCCGTCGCCCTGCTCTACGTCGACGCCCGGATGCGTCGTGAGGGCTTCGACGTCACCCTGCAGCGCGCCGCCTCGGGCGCGCCGGGGCTGCGCCCGTGAGCGGCCTCCACCCCCGAGGTCTGGGCGCCTGCCTCGCCGCCCGCGTCAGCACCGCCGGCCACGTCGCGCAGGTCAGGGCCGTCGGGGCGCTGGGGTCTGTGGGCGTGCTGGGGTCTGTGGGGGTGCTCGGCCTCCTACCGCTGCGCCCCACCGGCCTCGACCCCGACCCCGGCCAGGCGCGCCGCTGGGTCGAGCAGGAGCTGGCCAAGGACGAGTACCGCGACCGACGCTCGCTGCTCCAGCAGCTGGTCGACTGGCTGCGCCGGCGACTCACCGACCTGCAGAACCCGCAGGGCGGCGGCACCCTCAGCTTTCCACCCTTCGTCATCGCCGGCCTCGCCGTGCTCGTCGTGGCCGGGCTCGTCGTCCTCGCCACGAGGGTCCGGCGCGAGCGACGCGTCGGGTCGGCCTCGACCGCCGTGCTCGGCGACTCGACCCTCACGGCTGCCCAGCTGCGCGCCCGCGTCGCCCAGGCGCTGCGCGACGGGCGCCACGACGACGCCGTCCTCGACACCGTGCGCGCCATCGCCCGTGAGGCCGACGCGCGCACCCTGCTCACCGATGCTCCGGCCCTGACCGCCCACGAGATCGGTCAGCAGCTGCGGGCGGTCTTCCCCGGCCACGCCGATGCCGTCACGCGGGCGACCAACCGCTTCGACGCCGTCGCCTACGGGCACCTGTCCGCCACTCGGGCAGACGCCGACGACGTGGTCGCCACCGACGAGGCGCTGCGGCGGGCGCGGCCGGTGCTCCCCGACCGGCCCCGGGCGGCCGGGCCGGACCCCACCCTGCCCGGTGACCGCTCCGTCCCCGGCGCGCCCTCCTCACCGCTCGCCCCGGGTGAGCTCGTCGGTGCCGGGACCGGATCCGGGGCGGCTGCCGGTCGTCCCGCGCCGGGGCGGCCCTCCTCCGACGACGGTCCCGGCTCGGTCTGGACGACCGGGGGTGGCGCGTGAGCGCGCTCTTCCGCACCCCGCCGGGGGTGTCGGCACCCGCCGCCGAGGGTGTCGGCGGTGGCGCTCCCTCCGACCTGTCGCCCGCCGCACCGCCCGCCCCCAGGGCCTCGACCCGCCGGCGGCTGCTGGTGTGGAGCGGTGTGGCGCTGCTCGTCGTGCTCGTCGGCGTGCTGATGACCTCGCGGGCCGAGACGGCGCCCACGACGGTGCCGCTCGACCCGCGCAACCCGACCGTGAACGGTGCCCAGGCGCTGGCGCGGGTCCTGGTCGAGCAGGGCGTGCGGGTCGACGTCGCCCGCGGCCAGCAAGAGCTCGAGTCCGCCGGCATCGACCAGGACACGACCGTGCTGCTCACCCGCACCGACGACCTCGCGCGCGAGACCGTCGAGATCCTGGCCGGTGCCAGCATCGACGCCGAGCGCGTGGTGCTGGTCGCACCCGAGCCCTTCGTGCTGCGCTACCTGGACCCCGCCATCGGCTCGACGACGACGCTGCACCAGGCCGGTGACCTGCCCACGGGCTGCGACGGGGGCGACGTGCGCCGAGACGAGCAGCTGGCCCACTCCGAGGCCGGCTACCGCTACCGGCCGGCCGCTGGCGACGCCGTCCACGTGTCGGCGAGCGGCTGCTGGACCGACCCCGAGGGCTACTCCACCTACCTCTCGGTGCCCGCGACCGAAGAGCACGCACCGCTCGTGCTGCTCGGCTCACGGACCGCGATCAGCAACGACGAGATCGACCAGGCCGACGCCGCCGCCGTGGTGCTGCGCACGCTCGGTCATTCGGCCCGGGTGGTCTGGTACGTCCCGTCGACCAGCGACATCCCGACCACCGACCGCTCGCGCACCGGTCAGCTGCTGCCGCCGTGGCTCGGGCCCGCCCTCGCCCTCGTCGCGGTCTCGGTGCTCGGTCTCATGCTCTGGCGCGGCCGACGTCTCGGTCGCCTCGTGCGCGAGCCGCTGCCGGTGGTCGTGCAGGCCATCGAGACCACGCAGAGCCGCGGCCGTCTCTACCGCAAGGCGCGCGACAGCGGTCGCGCGGGTCAGGTGCTGCAGGAAGCCACCCGGCGTCGGCTCGCCGGCTACCTCGGCCTACCCCCCGGGGCCCAGGTCGGCGTGCTCGTGCGGGCCACCGCCGTCGCCACCGGCCGGCCGGAGCCCGAGGTGGGCTACCTGCTGGCCGGACCCCCACCCGTCACCGACGACGAGCTGGTCGGCCTGGCCGGGCAGCTCGCCACCCTCGAGAAGGAAGTACGCCGCACATGAGCGACCAGCAGCCCTACGGCCAGGTGCCGCAGCCGTATGACGCCCCGGCCCCGACGTCTCAGACGGCTCCTGCCGGGGGCCCCGAACCCCGCGGCGACCAGGCCCGCGAGGCCCTGCTGGCCGTGCGCCGCGAGGTCGGCAAGGCCGTCGTCGGGCAGGACGCCGCCATCTCGGGCATCATCATCTGCCTGCTCACCCGCGGCCACATCCTGCTCGAGGGCGTGCCCGGGGTGGCCAAGACGCTGCTGGTGCGCACCCTGGCCACGGCGCTGGCGATCGACACCAAGCGGGTGCAGTTCACCCCCGACCTGATGCCCGGCGACATCACGGGGTCGCTGATCTTCGACAGCAAGACGAGCGACTTCGTCTTCCGTGAGGGGCCGGTCTTCACCAACCTGCTACTGGCCGACGAGATCAACCGCACGCCCCCCAAGACGCAGGCGTCGCTGCTCGAGGCGATGGAGGAGCGGCAGGTCTCGGTCGAGGGATCCGCCCGTCTGCTGCCGTCGCCCTTCATGGTCGCCGCCACCCAGAACCCCGTGGAGTACGAGGGCACCTACACCCTGCCCGAGGCCCAGCTCGACCGCTTCATGCTCAAGGTGGTGCTGCAGGTGCCCGGCCGTGACGACGAGATCGAGGTCGTGCAGCGCCACGCCCGCGGCTTCGACCCGCGTGACCTCGGTGCAGCCGGCATCCAGCGGGTCGCCGGGCCCGACGACCTCGCGGCCGGCGTCGAGGCGGTGCGTCGGGTGCAGGTCGCTCCCGAGGTCGCCGCCTACATCGTCGACATCGCCCGGGCCACCCGGCAGGCCCCGTCGCTCTCGCTGGGGGTCTCACCCCGCGGCGCCACCGCCCTGCTCGCGACCTCGCGGGCCTGGGCCTGGATGAACGGCCGGTCCTACGTCACCCCCGACGACGTCAAGGCCCTCGCCCAGGCCACCCTGGCCCACCGGCTCTCCCTGCGGGCCGAGGCCGAGCTCGAGGGGGTCAGCGTCGCATCGGTGCTCACCAGCGCCATCGGCTCGGTCCCCGTCCCCCGATGACCCGTCCCGCGATGAGCCGCCACCGTCCGGAGGTCCGCCCGTGGCGGTGAGCTGGCGCTTCCCCGTGCTGCTGCTGCTCGGCGTCGTCGCGGTCGTCGTGCAGCCCACCCGGCAGGTCGTGCTGGCCTGGGTCGCCCTCACGCTGGTGCTCACCGTCGTCGACATCGTGCTCGCCGTCAGCCCGCGCCGGCTCGGCATCGTGCGCGAGGCCGCCACCCAGGTGCGGCTCGGCGACAGCGGCACCTCGAGCCTGCTGCTGACCAACCCCGGGCGACGGCGGTTGAGGGCGGTCGTGCGCGACGCGTGGCAGCCGTCGGCCGGGGTCGTGGTCGACCGGCACCGGGTCTCGCTCGCCGGCGGCGAGCGCCGTCGCCTCACCACGACGCTCACCCCGACCCGGCGCGGCGACCGGCTGGCCGACCGGGTGACGATCCGCAGCTTCGGCCCGCTGCGCCTCGGTGCCCGTCAGCGGTCGCTCGACGTCAGTGGCTCCATCCGGGCGCTGCCTCCCTTCGGCTCCCGCAAGCACCTGCCCTCGCGGTTGGCCGCGCTGCGCCAGCTCGACGGGCGCTCGGCCGTGCGCATCCGTGGCCAGGGGACGGAGTTCGACTCGTTGCGCGACTACGTCGAGGGCGATGACGTGCGCTCCATCGACTGGCGGGCCACCGCCCGGCGGCAGCAGACCGTCGTGCGCACCTGGCAGCCCGAGCGCGACCGGCGCGTGATCCTGGTGCTCGACACGTCACGCACCTCGGCCGGCCGCGTCCACGACATGCCCCGGCTCGACAGCGCCATGGACGCCGCGCTGCTGCTCGCGGCCCTCGCGTCCCGCGCCGGCGACCGCGTCGACCTCATCGCCGGCGACCGCTGGGTGCGCGCCCGGGTGGGGTCGACCAACCGCACGTCGCTGCTGGCCGAGATGGTGCAGGCGATGTCGCCGCTCGAGCCGGCGCTGCTCGAGGCGTCGTGGCCCACCCTGGCCGCTGCGGTCGCCGACACCAGCCGCCGTCGGGCCCTCGTCGTGCTGCTCACCGCGCTCGAGCCGTCGGCCGTCGAGGAGACGCTGCTGCCGACGCTGGCCTCCCTGACGACCCACCACCGCGTCGTCGTCGCGTCCGTCGGCGACCCGGAGCTCACCGCGATGGCGGCCCGCCGCGGCACCCACGCCGAGGCCTACGACGCCGCCGCCGCCGAGCGGACCCTCGCCCTGCGTCAGCGCACCGCCGCCACCTTGGGCCGCCTCGGCGTCACCGTCATCGACGCCGACCCCGAGCACCTGCCCCCCCGCCTAGCCGACCACTACCTGCTCCTGAAGAGCCAAGGCCTCCTGTAGCCGGAGACCGTGCCCCCCCGTGCCGTTCCGAACGAGGGAAACCCGCCCTACTGACGCCCCCGAGGTGCCGAAACGGCGGGTTTCCCTCGTTCGGAACGCGAGAGCGGGGGGTCAGACGACCGGGACGCTCGCGCCGCGGTCGGCCGCAGCCACGTCACCGGTCTCACCCCGGCGCACCGCCCAGCGGCCCAGCGTGAAGACGTAGGTGAAGAAGGCGGTCTCGGCGACCGCCCCGATGCCGATCCGGGCCCACGTCGGCAGTGGTGAGGGTGTCACGAAGGCCTCGATGATGCCCGTCACGAAGAGCACGAGCGCCAGACCCAGCGCCACGGACATCGCCGCCCGCCCCTCCTGCGCGATGGCCTCCCCCCGCGTGCGAGCGCCGGGCTCGACCCAGCCCCAGAAGATCTTCAGCCCCACCCCGGCGGCGACGAAGACGGAGGTCAGCTCGAGCATCCCGTGCGGCAGGATCAGCCCGAAGAAGAGGTCGGCCCGCCCGCGGCTCCACATCAGCCCCCCGATGACCGCGACGTTGAGCAGGTTGGTGAACAACAGGTAGATCACCGGCACGCCGAAGACGCCGAAGGCGATGCAGAGGGCGGCGACCCAGGCGTTGTTGGTCCAGATCTTCAGCGCGAAGGAGCCCGCGGCATACTCGGAGTAGTAGCTGGCGAAGTCGCTGTTGACGAGCTGGTCGGCCTCCTGCGGCGAGATCAGCGACTGCTCGAGCTGGGGGTGGGCGACGAACCACCACCCCATGACGAAGGCCAGCACCACGTTGACCGCGAGCGTCGTGACCCACCAGCGCCGCGTGCGGTAGAGCGCCGCCGGGAAGGTGGTGGTGACGAACCGCACGACCTCGCCCCAGGTGAAGGTGCGCGTGCCGGCCGAGCGCAGCCGTGACTTCGCGAGCAGCGACGACAGGTGGCCCACGAGGGTCGGCTCGGGTGAGCGGGTGCGGATCTCCGACAGGTGGGTCGCCACCCGCTGGTAGAGGTCGAGCAGCTCGTCGGCCTCGGTCCCCGACAGCTTGCCGCGCTGCGAGGTGAGCTGGTCGAGACGCGCCCACTCGTGCTGGTGCGCGACGACATAGGCGTCGAGGTCCACGACCACACTGTATGCCGCCACCCCCCCGTGGGGGTGGTGCACGTTATCCTCGGGAGGGTCTCGCGGCCGCTGCGTCGCGACCGGCGAGGGGGTGTCATGAGCACGAACAACCAGACGAGCCTGACCGTCGGCGTGGGCGAGGACGACCTCGTGACCGGCGAGGCCGTCGCGATCGACCTGCCCCCGGCCTCCATCGGGCCGCGGATCCTCGCGGGCATCATCGACTACGTCATCGTCCTCGGCCTGACGTTCGGCGTCTTCACCCTCGTCGGCGCGCTCACCGCTCAGATCGACGACGCCCTCACGTCGGCGGTCGTCCTTGTCTCGACGGTGCTGGTGCTCGTGGCCCTGCCGATCGGCTTCGAGGCCGTCACCCGCGGGCGGACGCCGGGCAAGATGGCCGTGGGTCTGCGGGCAGTGCGCGACGACGGCGGGCCGATCTCCTTCCGTCACGCGGTGGCCCGCGGGCTGCTGCGCTATCTCGAGGTCTATCTCTTCTACGGGGTCCCGGCGGTCATCTGCTGCGTGATCAGCAAGCGGGGCAAGCGGATCGGTGACCTCGTCGCCGGGACCTACGTCGTCCGCGACCGGGTGAGCGCCCAGCTCGCCCCGCCGGTGCCGATGCCCCCGCAGCTGGCGCACTGGGCGTGGAACGCCGACATCGGCGCGCTGCCCGATCCGCTGGCGATGTCCATCCGCACGTTCCTGCCCGCCGCGTCCTCGATGACGCCGCAGGCCCGGGAGGCCATGGGGTCGTCGCTGCTCGACGAGGTCGCTCTCTACGTGTCCCCGCCACCCCCACCCGGCAACCACCAGGAGTACGTCCTGGCCGCCGTGGTCGCCGACCGCCGCCGTCGTGACCTCGACCGGCTCCAGCGCGACGACCTCTTGCGGCGCCGGCTGCTCGTGCCCGACCCGCTGTCGCCCACCCCCTGGCGCTGAGGGGCTTGAGGTAGTCGCTGGTCTCAGGCCGGCAGGCCCAACGCGGCATACCCCGGCTTGATGGTGTCCTCGATGAGCGCGAGGCGCTCGTCGAAGGGCAGGAAGGCCGACTTCATCGCGTTGACCGTGACCCAACGCAGGTCGGCGAGGTCCCAGCCGGCCTCGGCGGCGAGCAGGCTCGCCTCGCGGGTCATCGTCGTGCCGCTCATCAGCCGGTTGTCGGTGTTGAGGGTGACGCGGAAGCGCATCCGCTTGAGCAGCGTGATGGGGTGCAGGCCGATCGAGTGGGCGGCGCCGGTCTGCAGGTTGCTGCTCGGACACATCTCGAGCGGGATCCGTCGGTCGCGCACGTAGGCGGCGAGCAGGCCGAGGTAGACGCTGCCCAGGTCCACCCCGTCGTAGGACGTCACGCCGCCCGCCACCGCCGCGGCGAGCCACTGGTCGAACGGCAGCCCCTCGATGGTGATGTCGTCCATGATCCGTACGCCGTGGCCGAGGCGGTCGGCGCCGCACCACTGCAGCGCCTCCCAGATCGACTTCAGGCCGAAGGCCTCGCCCGCGTGGATGGTGAAGTGGGCGCTCTCTCGGCGCAGGAACTCGAAGGCCGCGAGGTGGCGGGTGGGAGGGTAGCCCGCCTCGGCGCCGGCGATGTCGAAGCCGGCGACGCCGTCGTCGCGGTAGCGCACCGCGAGCTCGGCGATCTCGCGACTGTTGGCAGCGTGACGCATCGCCGTCAGCAGCGCCATCACTCGGATGGGCGTCCCGGCCGCGGCCGCACGCTCCTCACCGTCGCGGAAGCCCGCGTTGACGACCTCGACGACGTCGTCGAGGGTGAGCCCGGTCATGAGGTGCTGCTCGGGCGCGTAGCGGCTCTCGGCGTAGACGACTCCGTCGGCCGCCAGGTCCTGCACCGTCTCGGAGGCGATGCGAAAGAGTCCCTCGCGGGTCTGCATCACGGCCAGGGTCTGGTCGAAGGTCTCGAGATAGCGCGGGAGCGAGCCGCTGTCGGCGCTGTCGCGGAACCAGGCCGCGAGTGCGTCGGCCCCCTCGACGGGCAGCTGCCAGCCGACCTGCCCGGCGAGGTCGGCGACCGTCTCGGGCCGCACCCCGCCGTCGAGGTGGTCGTGGAGCACGACCTTGGGAGCCCGTCGGAGCACGTCGTCGGTCAGGTCAGGCATCACGACGTCAGCCTATCCCCGCCGGTGAGGCGCCCCGGGCCCAGCTGACGCAGCGTCGACGGACCTGAATCAGCGCTGGCCTCACGTCGAGCGCGTCGACGCTGCCGTCGAGTGCGCGCCCCTCAGCTGATGCGGTCGATGACGAGCGGGAGCAGGTCGGGGCGCGACCCGTCGGGGGCGATGGTGAAGGCGCCGTCGAGGGCCTCGAGAGCGCGGGCGAAGCGCTCCGGTGTGTCCGTGTGCAGCGTCAGCAACCGCTCGCCCCCGCGCACGGTCGCCCCCGGCTTGGCGTGCATCTCGACCCCTGCGCCGGCCTGCACCGGGTCCTCCTTGCGGGCCCGCCCGGCCCCGAGCCGCCAGGCCGCGACGCCCACCTGCAGGGCGTCGAGCCGCGTGAGCACCCCGTCGGCCGGGGCGAGCACGACGTGGGTCTCGCGGGCGGTCGGCAGCGCCGCGTCGGGGTCGCCGCCCTGAGCACGGATCATCGCCTTCCACGCGTCCATCGCCCGTCCGTCGGCGAGTGCGTCGGCCGGGTCGACGTAGGCGCGACCGGCTGCGGCGAGCATCTCGCGGGCCAGCGTCAGCGTCAGCTCGACGACGTCGGGCGGGCCGCCGCCCGCGAGCACCTCCACCGACTCGCGCACCTCGAGGGCGTTGCCGGCCGTGAGCCCCAGGGGGGTCTGCATGTTGGTCAGCAGCGCGACCGTGCGCACGCCCGCATCGGTGCCGAGCGCCACCATCGTCTCGGCGAGCTCACGGGCCATCGCGACGTCCTTCATGAAGGCGCCCGACCCCACCTTGACGTCGAGCACCAGTGCGCCCGTGCCCTCGGCGATCTTCTTGCTCATGATCGAGCTGGCGATCAGCGGGATCGCCTCGACCGTGCCGGTCACGTCGCGCAGGGCGTAGAGCTTCTTGTCGGCCGGGGCCAGGCCGTCGCCGGCCGCGCAGATCACCGCGCCGACACCGTCGAGCTGGGCCATCATCTCGGCGTTGGTGAGCCCGGCGCGCCACCCGGGGATCGACTCGAGCTTGTCGAGCGTGCCCCCGGTGTGGCCCAGACCCCGACCCGACAGCTGCGGCACCGCGACGCCGCAGGCCGCCACGAGCGGCGCCAGCGGCAGGGTGATCTTGTCGCCGACGCCGCCGGTCGAGTGCTTGTCTGCGGTCGGGCGCGACAGCGACGAGAAGTCCATCCGCTCACCCGACGCGATCATCGCCGCTGTCCACCGGGCGATCTCCCGCCGCGTCATGCCGTTGAGCAGGATGGCCATGGCCAGGCTCGACATCTGCTCGTCGGCGACGACCCCGCGGGTGTAGGCGTCGACGACCCAGTCGATCTGGCCGTCGCTCAGCTCGCCCCGGCCGCGCTTGGTGACGATGACGTCGACAGCGTCGAAGGCCTCATACGGTTGTGCGCTCATGACCCCATCATCGCCGACGCAGCCGCGGAGGCGCGGGCGCCGCACGCACCACGACCACCGCGGGTCAGGCGTCGTCGCGCCGCGCCGCGTCGAGGTCGTGCGAGCCGAAGGCTTGCGGCAGCAGGTCGCTCATCGGCAGGACCCCCTCGGGGGTGAGCACCAGGCACGTGGGCCCACCGTGCTCCCAGAGCAGCTGGCGGCACCGGCCGCAGGCCATCAGCGGCTCGCCGTCACGGCCGACGCAGGCGACGGCCACGAGCCGTCCGCCGCCCCCGACGTGCAGCTGCGAGACCATGCCGCACTCGGCGCACAGCGCCACGCCGTAGGCCGCGTTCTCCACGTTGCACCCGACGACCACCCGACCGTCGTCGACCAGCCCGGCGACCCCCACGGGGAAGTCGGAGTAGGGGGCGTAGGCATGACCCATGGCCTCGATCGCCTGCTGCCGCAACGACTCCCAGTCGACGTCGGGCACGATGCCGAAGGCGTGCTCCGGGTGCGACGTCATCCGGCCTCTCCCTTGCGGTAGACCCGGCCGTCGGCCGCGGGCATCCGCAGCCGTTGCGAGGCGAAGGCGAGCACGAGCAGCGTCGCGACGTAGGGCGTCATGCCGGTGAACTCGTCAGGCACGCGCGAGGTGAGCAGGAACCACACCATCGCCAGCACGCCCATGACGACGGTGACCACACCGGTGACCGGCTTGCCCTGCCGGCGGCGCCACAGCTGCCAGGCCCCCCACAGGATCAGGCCGATCCCGACGGGCAGCAGGAAGGCGCGGATGACGTCGGCGCTGCCTCGCAGCTGGATCGCGTCGGTGTAGCCGAAGAGCACCGCCCCACCGGCGAGGCCGCCGGGACGCCAGTTGCCGAAGATCATCGCGGCGAGGCCGATGAAGCCGCGCCCACCCTCCTGCCCCTCGCGGTAGAGGTTCGAGGCGACGAGCACGAGGAAGCCGCCGGCCAGGCCCGCCATCCCCCCGGAGATGAGGACCGCGACGAACTTGTAGCGGACGACGTCGACCCCCAGGGTCTCGGCGGCCTCGGGGGCCTCGCCGCACGAGCGCAGCCGCAGACCGAAGGGGGTACGCCACAGGATGTACCACGTGCCCACGAGCAGCACGATGGCGATGATGGTCAGCACGTTGACGTTGGTCGTCAGCGCGCGCAGGATGCCGGCGAGGTCGGCGACGAGCCAGGTGTGCGACCTCTCGAGCGACGTGAGCGCGTCACCCACGCCCGGGATGCTGAGCGCGGGCAGCTTCTCCAGGGGGGGCGACTGGGTCGGACCGCCACCGGGCAGGTCACTGAAGGTGCGCACCGCGAGGTAGGACGCCACCCCGGGGCCGAGGAGGTTGAGCGCCACCCCGGAGACGATGTGGTCGACGCCCACGATCACCGTGGCGAGTGCGTGCACCGCCCCGCCGGCGACCCCGAGCAGGATCGCCCCGAGGATGCCGACCCACGGGCCGTAGTGGTAGCCGAAGAACGCGCCGCCCCAGGTGCCGAGGACCATCATCCCCTGGAGACCGATGTTGACCACGCCGGCGCGCTCGCTCCAGAGGCCGCCGAGCCCGGCGAGACCGATCGGCATGGCGAGGGCGATGGCCGCCGCCAGCGCACCGGCCGAGTCGATGTCGTTGGCTCCCGTGATGACCCGCACCGTCGCGAGCACGAGCACTGCGCCACCGACGACGGCCAGCCAGAACCACCAGGGATGGCGACCAGTCGTGACGCGAGCCGAGGTCGGCCCGGTGGCGGGGGCTTCCGGCCGCGTGGTCGTGCTCATGCCGGGACTCCTTGGGTGGCGGGGGCGAGGCCGTCACCGGCGGCCAGCTCGCGGGCAACGCGTCGCTGCTCCATCCGGATGCCCGCCCGCCGCACCAGCTCGTAGGCGATGACGACCGACAGCACGATGACCCCCTGGATGACGAGCACGAGACGGTCGGAGACCCCCGCCGCGATCTGCAGCCCGTTGCTCTGCTGGTCGAGGTAACCCCACAGGAGGGCAGCGAAGGCGATGCCGACCGGGTTGTTGCGGCCGAGGAGCGCGATGGCGATGCCGGCGAAGCCCAGCCCCGACTGCACCGTGTCGCCGTAGAGGTAGTCCTGCCCGAACAGCAGCGGCATCCCGACCAGCCCCGCCACCGCTCCGGAGAGCATCATCGAGGTCAGCACCATCCTCTTGACGTTGACCCCGCTGGCCACGGCCGCCGTCTCCGACCGCCCGGTGGCACGCAGGTCGAAGCCGAAGCGGGTCTTCTCGAGCACGAACCAGTAGGCGAGGCCGACGACGACCGCGAGCACGATGAGCCCGTAGACCTGGCTCGGCGTCGCGAGCAGCCCGTCCACCGAGATCCCCGGCACCCGCGAGTCCGCAGGAAGGGCCTTGGTGTTCGTGGCGTTGCTGCCCTGGACCTTCACCGCGGTCTTGCCGAGCAGGAAGGAGACGAGGTAGGTGGCGATGGCGTTGAGCATGATCGTCGCGATCACCTCGGAGACCCCACGGCCGACCTTGAGCAGCCCCGCGATGCCGGCCCAGATGGCGCCCGACGCCATCGCGACGAGCAGCGCGACGGCGATGTTCAGCCAGCCGGGCAGCCAGCCCTGGCCCGCGAAGACGGCGGCAGCGAAGGACGCCACGCGATACTGCCCGTCGACCCCGATGTTGAACAGGTTCATCCGGAAGCCGATGGCCACCGCCACGGCCGAGATGTAGTAGACCGTCGCGGCGTTGACGACAGATACGATCTGGCGCGGCAGCGGCACCTTGAGCAGCTGTCCCCAGACCGCCCCGACGGGGTCCTGCGCCAGCAGGAGGATCGCGGTCGTCACGACGAAGGCGACGACGATGGCGAGCACGGGGGCCGCGAGCCCGAGGCCCGCCCGACGCCAGTCGAGGCGCTTCATCCGAGGTCCTTGCCGGTGCTGGGCTGGTCGGCCGGGGCGTCGACGCCGGCGGCACCGGTCATGGCGGCCCCGAGCTCTTCACGGGTCACGGTGTCGGGGTCGAAGTCGCCGCTGAGCGCCCCCCGCAGCATCACCCGGACCGTGTCGGAAAGGCCGATCAGCTCGTCGAGGTCGGCCGAGATCAGCAGCACGGCCAGCCCGTCGCGCCGGGCCTGCTTGATGTGACCCCAGATCGCGGCCTGCGCGCCCACGTCGACCCCGCGCGTGGGGTGGGCCGCGAGCAGCACGCGAGGGTGCTGGCGCATCTCGCGCCCGATGATCAGCTTCTGCTGGTTGCCGCCCGAGAGCGACTCGCCGGAGACGTAGATCGACGGGGTGCGCACGTCGTAGTCGCGCACGATCTCGTCGGTCTCGCGCTGGACCGCCTTGACGTCGACGAGGACTCCCCCGGCGCCGAGGGCGGGCTTCTGCGTCTGGTGACCGAGCATGACGTTCTCCCACAGCGGCGCCTCGAGCAGCATGCCGTGACGCTGCCGGTCCTCGGGGATGTAGCCCACGCCGGCCTCGCGAATCTCGCGCACGGCCCAGTGGGTGATGTCGGTGCCCTCGAGGCAGACCGTGCCCGAGGAGGCGTCGCGCATCCCCATGACGACCTCGACCAGCTCGGCCTGGCCGTTGCCCTCGACCCCGGCGATGCCGAGCACCTCGCCGGCGTGGATGGTCAGGCTGATGTCGTCGAGGAGGGCCCGGTTGCCGAGGGCCCCTGCGAGGCAGACGTGCTCGAGCAACAGCACGACCCGGTCGGTGACCGTCGACTCCTCGGTGCTCGGCGACGGCAGCTCGGAGCCGACCATGAGCTCGGCCAGCTGACGGGCGTTGACGGTGGCCGGGTCGACGGTGCGCACGGTCGTGCCACGGCGGATCACCGTGATCTCGTCGGCGACCTTGAGCACCTCGTCGAGCTTGTGCGAGATGAAGATGACGGTCAGGCCCTCGGCCTTGAGGGCGGCGAGGTTGCCGAAGAGCTCGTCCACCTCCTGCGGCACGAGCACCGCCGTCGGCTCGTCGAGGATGAGGATGTGCGCGCCGCGATAGAGCACCTTGAGGATCTCGATGCGCTGACGATGGCCGACGCCGAGGTCGGCGACCAGCCCGTCGGGGTCCACCCCCAGCCCGTACGACGCGCTGATCCGCGAGATCTCCGCGCGCGCTGCGTCACCGATGCCGTGCCGCTTCTCGGCCCCGAGCACGACGTTCTCGAGCACCGTGAGGTTGTCGGCCAGCATGAAGTGCTGGAAGACCATCCCGATGCCGGCCCTGATGGCGTCGGTGGGGCTGCGCAGGGTGAGCACCGTGCCGTCCACGGCGATGGTGCCCTCGTCGGGCTGCTGCACGCCGTAGAGGATCTTCATCAGGGTCGACTTGCCCGCGCCGTTCTCACCGACGATGGCGTGCACCGTGCCTCGCGCGACCGACATCTCGATGTCTTTGTTGGCGACCACGCCGGGAAAGCGCTTGGTGATCCCGGTGAGCTCGACGGCAGGCGACTTGGGCGTCAACACGTTCTCCAACCTAGAGGTGGCCGGGCGGACGGCGCGAGGCCCGGGCGACACGGAGTGTGTCGAGCCCGGGCCTCGCGGACGGCTGCCCGAGAGCGATCAGGAGCCGGGCGTGACCGGGACCTTGATCGTGCCGGCGATGATCTGGGCCTTGTAGGCGTCGAGCTTGGCCTTGATGTCGTCGACCTTGCCACCGGTCGTGGAGTAGTCCACACCGCCGGCCTTGAGGTCGTAGACGTTGTTGCCGGCCTTGAAGGAGCCGTCCTTGACCGACTTGATGAAGTCGTAGACCGCGACGTCGACCTTCTTGATCATCGAGGTCATGATGACGTCGCGGACGTCGGGAGCAGCAGTGAGCGCCTGGTCGGAGTCGACGCCGATGGCGAGCTTGCCGGCGTTCTTCGCCGCGGTGAAGACGCCACCACCGGAGCCTCCAGCCGCGTGGAAGACGATGTCGTCGCCGCCCTGGTACATGCCGTCGGCCGCAGCCTTGCCCTTGTCGACCGACGAGAAGCCGGAGAAGTCCGGCGGCTGGGTGAGGTACTTGACGTCGATCTTGATGGCCGGGTTGACCGCCTTGGCACCGGCCTCGTAGCCCGCCTCGAACTTCTTGATCAGGTCGGTCTGCACGCCACCGACGAAGCCGATCTTGCCCGTCGTCGACTTGAGCGCGGCCGCCGCACCGACGAGGAACGAGCCCTCGTTCTCGGCGAAGGTGATCTGGTCGACGTTGGCCCCGGCCGAGTCGGGCGAGGCGTCGTCGACGATGGCGAACTTCACGTCGGGGTTGGCCTTGGCGACCTTGCCCACGGCCGGGGCGTAGGCGAAGCCCACGGCGACGATGTTGGTGTAGCCGGCGTCGACGAGCTGCTGGAGCCGCTCCTGCCGGGCCGAGGCGGACTCGCCGTTGGTGGCGGCCGCCTCCTTGGAGTCGGCGCCGAACTCGGTCTTGGCCTTGTCGAGGCCCGCCGCGGCGGCGTCGTTGAACGACTGGTCGCCGCGCCCGCCCACGTCGTAGGCCATGCCGACCTTGAGGCCACCGGCCGCCGGGGCCCCGGTGCCCGAGGCGCTGCCCGTCCCGGTGGACGTGCTGCTCCCGCACGCCGTAAGACCCATCGCCAGGAGCGATGCTCCCGCCACAACCTTCATCGATGAACGCAAAGCGCTCTCCTTTTTCCACGATCTGAAGAGCACCAACGAGGCGCCCGGACGTCGCGACACTACCGGAGCGACCAGGCCCCACGAGCCGGTCTCGGCTCCGTTCACCCAACCGTTACAGGGGGCGGCAGGGGGTGGGCGCGGGGGCGCGGGGGCGTGCGGGGTCAGCGCCCCGCCAGCACCGCCCCGGCGAGCAGCCTCGCGCCGAGCATCACCGCCCGCTCGTCCACGACGATGTCCCCCTGGTGCAGGTCGTAGGTCGGGCCCCCCGGAGCGCGGGTGCCGAGCCGGGCCATCGCCCCGGGCACCGACCCCAGATACCACGCGAAGTCCTCCCCGCCCAGCGACTGCGCGGTGTGCGTCTCGGCTGCACCGGCCGCGAGCACGCCGGCCCGCAGGGCCTCGATGGCACCCACGTCGTTGACCACGGGCGGCACTCCGGGCGTGTGCCTCACCCGAGCCGTGACGCCGTACGGCGCGACCACGGCGTGCACGATCTCCTCCAGCAGCGGCCCGACCCCGGTCCAGACCTGCGCGTCGAGCATCCGCAGGGTGCCGACGGCGGTGCCCGTCGAGGGGATGACGTTGGCCGCACCGCCGGCGTGCACCGCCCCCCAGACGAGGGCCGCACCGGCGCGCGGGTCGAGCCTGCGCGACAGCGCGGCCGGCACGTCGGTGACGACCTTGCCCAGCGCATACGTCAGGTCCTGGGTCAGGTGGGGACGCGAGGTGTGACCACCGCGCCCGGTGAGCGTGACCTCGACGGCGTCGGCGGCGGCGGTGACCGCGCCGACCTTGAGGCCGACCTCGCCGACGTCGATGGTGGGGTCGCAGTGCACGGCGAGGATGCGGTCGACCCCCTCGAGCGCGCCCGCGGCCATCACGTCGTGGGCCCCGCCGGGGATGACCTCCTCGGCGGGCTGGAAGACCAGACGCACCGCGAGCCCCCGGCCGGCGAGCTCGTCGGCCTGCGCCGCCAGCAGCAGCCCCGCGCCGAGCACCGCGGCCGTGTGCACGTCGTGACCGCAGGCGTGGCAGACGCCGGCCACCTGCGAGGTCCAGGGCAGGCCGGTTGCCTCCGTCAGCGGCAGCGCGTCGAGGTCGGCCCGCAGCGCCACCCGGTACGCCGCGTCGGCCGGCCCGATGTCGGCGGTCAGTCCGGTGCCGGGCAGGAGGCGCACGGGGATCCGCGCCGCCTCGAGGTGCTCCGCGACGAGCCGGGTGGTGCGGGTCTCCTGCCGCGAGAGCTCGGGGTGCACGTGCAGGTCGCGTCGCAGCGCCAGCAGGGCGGTCTCGAGGTCGTCAGCGGGCGGCATCGTCGGGGTGACGGTGGCCGGGAGGGTGGGGCGAGGTTCCGGTCGGGTCACGCAGCCAAGGCTAGCGTCGGGGTCGGCACGGCATACGCTCCGGCTATGACGAGCCCCCTGCCCGCCACCCTCACCCCCGAGGTCGCCGACGCCCTCGCCGCAGGGCGAGCGGTGGTCGCCCTCGAGAGCACGATCCTCGCCCACGGCCTGCCCCGAGGCGACAACCTGCGGGTGGGCAGTGAGATCGAGGACGCCGTACGCGGTGCCGGTGCGGTGCCCGCGACCGTCGCCGTCGTCGACGGCCGGGTGCACATCGGCCTCGACGAGGCGGCGCTCGACCGGATCTGCGGGGACGACGACGTGCTCAAGCTCAGCGTGCGCGACGTCGGGGTGGCGGTGGCGATGGGGCTGACCGGCGCCACCACCGTCGCGTCGACCGCCGCCCTCGCGCACCGGGCGGGGATCCGGGTCTTCGCGACCGGTGGCCTGGGGGGTGTGCACCGGGGCGCCGCCGAGACCTTCGACGTCTCGGCCGACCTGGGCGTGCTCGCCTCGACACCGGTGCTCGTGGTCTGCGCTGGTGTGAAGTCGATCCTCGACGTCGCCGGCACCCTCGAGACGCTGGAGACGATGTCGGTGCCAGTGCTGGGCTTTCGCACTCATCAATTCCCAGGATTCTATCTGGCCGACTCGGGCCACACCGTTCCGTGGCGGGTGGAGTCCGCCCATGAGGCGGCCGCGGTCGCCCATGCCCGCAGCCTGCTCGCGACCGACTCCGCGGGGGTCGTGCTGGCGCAGCCGCTGCCCGTCGACCGGCAGGTCGACCGGGTGCTGCACGACCGACTCGTCACCGAGGGCCTGGCGCTGCTCGCGAGCGAGGGGGTGACCGGCAAGGACGTCACCCCACGGCTGCTCGAGTTCTTCCACGACCACTCGGGAGGCGAGAGCCTGCGGGCCAACATCGAGCTGGTGCTGGCCAACGCGGGCCTGGCCGGCGAGGTGGCGGTCGAGCTGGCGGCGATGTCGTGAGCGCGCTCGTGGTCGTCGGCGACACCGGCGTCGACGTCCTGACCCGGCCGCGGTCCACGGTCGCCGACGGGGGCGAGTCTCCGGCTGACATCCGGCTGGTTCCCGGCGGAGCCGGGGCCAACACCGCGGCCTGGCTCGCGGCGCACGGCGTGCCGGTGGCCCTCGTCTCGCGCGTGGGCGACGACGTCGCCGGCGGCGCCGCCCGCGCGGCTCTGGAGGCCGCCGGGGTCACCTGCCGCTTCGCCGTCGACGCCACCCTGCCGACGTGCACCGTCGTCGTGCTCGTCGACGCCGAGGGCGGGCGGACCATGCTCTCCGACCGGGGGGCGGCGGCCGTCCTCGCCGTCGGCGACCTCGACCTGACGCCACCACCCGAGGCGCTCGCCGGACCGCAGGCCGGACCCCTCTACCGTCCCCACCTGCACCTCAGCGGCTACGTCCTGCTGGCCCCCTCCTCCCGCGCGGCCGGGCTGGCCGCGCTGGAGCAGGCCCGGGCCCGGGGGTGGACGACGTCGGTCGACCCGCAGTCGGCCGAGATGGTGCTGGAGGCCGGGGTCGAGACGTTCTGGTCGTGGGTCGAGGGCGTCGACCTGTTGCTGCCCAACGAGATCGAGCTCGAGGCCCTCGGCGGGGCCGACCTCGCGCTGAGCCACGTCCGCGCGGTGGCGGCCACCTACGGCGCCGACGGCGCCCGCTGGTTCTCCCGGGGCGCCGAGCCCCTGCACGTGCCCGCCCCGCCGGTGCAGTGCCGCGACTCCACCGGCTCAGGTGACGCGTTCAACGCCGGCCTGCTGGCGACGCGCTTCTCGCTCGCGACCCCGCGCGACGCCCTCGCGGCCGGCGTCGCCGCCGGGAGCACCGCGGCGACCTCCGACGGGGCCCGCCCCGCCTGACCCGCGCCGCCCGACCCGCCCGTCCGACCCGCGCCGGTCTTCCCGGCACCCCCCTGTCCACTTCCTCCCCGGTCGCACCCGGACAAGTCAGACAGGTGGGTGTCAGGGAGACCAGCCCTGTGGATATCCGGACCGGCGGTCCGCCGACCTGCGGCACGCTCGCCGGATGGACGCAGTCGAAGCCCTCACACGTGCCGGCGGAGTGATGCGGTGGCGCGACCTGCGGTCGGTCGTGCACTCGCGACACATCCACGCCGCCGTGGCCGAGTCCCTGGTCCTGCGCGTCGGAGGCGGCCGCTACGCCCTCCCCACTGCCGAGACCGCGCGACGCACCGCGGCGGGGCTGACCGCGGTCGCGAGCCACACCTCAGCCGCCAGCCACTGGGGCTGGCCGCTCGAGATCGTGCCGGACCGGCCGCACGTGACCGTGCACCGGGCTCGGCGCCTGACCACGAGCCAGCGCTCGCAGGCCATCTCGCACCGACGTGACCTCATGGCGGACGAGGTGGTCGACGGTTGGGTCACCTCCCCCGTACGCACCGTCATCGACTGCTGCCTCGACCTGCCGTGGGACGAGGCGCTCACGGTCTTCGACTCGTCGTGGCGCGCCGGTCTCACGCCACGCGAGGTCCAGCTCGCCACCCGACGGCTACCTGTGCAACAGCGGCGGCGGGTGCTCATGGTCGCCCGTGCCGCCGACCCCCGGGCCGCCAACCCGTTCGAGAGCGTGTTGCGGTCCATCGCCACGACGGTCCCGGGGTGGGCGCCCGTGCCCCAGCTCGGCATCACCACTCGGGGCCGCGCGGGGCGGGCGCACTTCGCGGTCGATCTGGCCGACGAGGACCTGCACATCGTGCTCGAGGCCGACAGCTTCGAGTTTCACGGCAAGCGGAAGGCCCTCGACCGCGACTGCCGCCGGTATGACCGGCTCGTCGTCGACGGGTGGCTCGTGCTGCGCTTCAGCTGGGAGATGGTCATGACCGAACCCCACCTCGTGCGCCAGCTCATCGCCGACGCGGTGGAGCTCCGCCGTCGTATGCCGCGTCAGCTGGTCTTCCCGGCACCCACCTGACCGGTTCCTCACCCACCGAGGGGAGCAAAACGGACAGCATGGAGTCGAGCAGACCACCGGGTCTAGGGTCCGAGACATGACCGCCATCGAGGTCGAGGGACTGCGCAAGTCGTTCGGGCGCAGCGTGGCCCTCGACGCCCTCGACCTGCGGGTCGAGCAGGGCGAGGTCCACGGCTTCCTCGGGCCCAACGGGTCGGGCAAGTCCACCACGATCCGCATCCTGCTCGGCCTGGTGCGGGCCGGCGGCGGCACCGTCCGACTCCTGGGTGGCGACCCGTGGGCGGAGGCCCCGACCCTGCACCGACGCCTCGCCTACGTGCCGGGTGACGTGACGCTCTGGCCGACCCTCTCTGGTGGGGAGGTGATCGACCTGCTCGGTCGGCTCCGAGGGGGCCTCGACCAGACCCGACGCGCCGACCTGCTCGAGCGCTTCGAGCTCGATCCGGGCACGCGCGGCCGGGCCTACTCCAAGGGCAACCGCCAGAAGGTCGCCCTCGTCGCAGCCCTCGCCTCTGACGTCGAGCTGCTGATCCTCGACGAGCCGACGACCGGCCTGGACCCGTTGATGGAGAACGTCTTTCGAGAGTGCATCCGCGAGGAGAGGGCGCGCGGCCGCACCGTGCTCCTGTCCAGCCACATCCTCGGCGAGGTCGAGGCCCTGTGCGAGCGGGTGAGCATCATCCGCGCCGGACGCACCGTCCTGACCGGGCGGCTGGGCGACCTGCGCCACCTCACCCGCACCACCCTCGACGCCACGCTCGAGCGGGCCCTGACGCCGGGCGAGGTCGCGATCGTGCAGACCCGTCCCGGCGTCATCGGCGTGGTCGTCGACGGCGAGCGCCTGCAGTGTGCCGTCGAGACGACCCACCTCGGTGGGCTGCTCGAGCTGCTGGGCCGGCGCGGCATACGGACGCTGGTGGCGCAGCCGCCGACGCTCGAGGACCTGTTCCTGCAACGCTACCGAGAGCCTGAGGGGTCGTGAGCACCTACGCGGGGACGGTCGCCCTGGCGCGCCTCGCCCTGCGGCGCGACCGGGTGCTCGTGCCGGTGACGGCCGTGCTGCTCGTCGCCCTCGCCGGAGGCTCAGCGAGCGCCACGGTGGCGCTCTACCCCGAGCCCGCCGCCGCCCTCGCTGCGGCGCGGGCGGTCGTCGCGAGCCCCGCCGTCCTCGCGATGTACGGGCCGATCGACGCCACCAACCCCGACTCGATCGCGGCCTTCAAGACGCTGACGATCGGCGCGATGCTGGTCGCCGCTCTGGCGGTCACCCTCGTCACCCGGCACACCCGCGCCGACGAGGAGGCAGGTCGCACCGAGCTGCTGGGCGCGGGCGCCATCGGCCGCCGCGCACCGCTCACGGCTGCGGTGCTGCTCGCCACCGCGGTGGTCGCCGCCGTCTCGCTCGCCGCCGGGCTCTCCATGGCGAGCGCCGGTCTGGGCCTGCGGGGCTCGCTCGCCTTCAGTGCCGCGTGGGCGACCACCGGCGTGGCCTTCGTCGGAGTCACAGCGGTGGCGGCGCAGGTCGCGGGCACCGCCCGCGGCTGCGCCGGCCTCGCGTACGCCGTGCTCGGCGGCGCCTACCTCGTGCGCGCCGTCGGCGACACCACACCACTGCACTGGCTCGTGTGGGTCTCACCCGTCGGGTGGGCGCAGGAGGTGGGCGCCTTCGGCGACGATCGCGTCGGCGTCCTGCTGCTCGGCGTCACGTGGTCAGCAGCGCTGGTGGCGGTGGCCGTCGGGCTGCTGGAGCGCCGCGACCTCGGAGCAGGGCTGCTGCCCACCCGCCCCGGGCCGGTCGTTGCCGCCGCCTCCCTGCGCACCCCCCTCGCCCTGGCCTGGCGGCTGCAGCGCGGCCTGCTGCTCGGGTGGGTGGTGGCGTACGGGGTGCTGGGGGTGGTGCTCGGGGCGGTCGCCGGCAGCGCCGACTCGTTCGTCACCGACGACTCCGTCCGTCAGGTGCTCGAGCAGCTCGGGGGCAGTGCGTCGAGCCTCGCTGACGTCTTCGTCGGCGTCGAGCTGCACCTCCTCGCCATCGGTGCTGCGGCCTATGGCCTCGCCGCCGCCCTGCGCCTGCACTCCGAGGAGGTCGAGCAGCACGCGGAGCAGCTGATCGCCACCGGTGTCACCCGGCGGGCGCTGCTCGTCTCCCACGCCACCGTCTCGCTCGGTGGCAGCGCACTGCTGCTGCTCGTCGTCGGCACGGGGCTCGCGACGACGACGAGCGGTGGCCCCGGGACCGCGCTCAGCCGTCTGTTGCCGGCCGCTCTGGCCCCGGTCCCGGCGGTGTGGGTCTCCTGCGGACTCGCCCTGCTCCTGTATGCGGCACTGCCCCGCGCCACGGTCGCCGCGTGGGCGCTGCTGGCCGTCTTCCTGGTCCTCGGCGAGCTCGGCCCGCTGCTGCGGGTGCCGCAGCCGGTGATCGGGCTGTCACCCTTCGTGCACGTGTCCCCCCCACCTGGTGGCACCGTGCCGACGACGCCGATCGGGTTGCTGCTGCTGTTCGCTGGTGGCCTGTGTCTCGCCGCAGACGGTGCATTCCGGCGACGCGATCTCGTCAACGGATAGCCGACGGACACCCTCACGTTCTCGGTCAGGTGAGGTCGGTGCGCCCCTGTGCCGTCAGCTGCTCGACGACCTTCTTGACGTCCTGGGCCCGCTCGCGCGACATCACGAGCAGCGCGTCGGGCGTGTCGACGACGACGACGTCGTCGAGCCCGACGACGGCGACGACCCGGCCGCCGGTGACGACGAGACCCCCACCGTCGACCGTGAGCACGTCGGCGGCCTCGCCGACCACCCGCAGCCCGGGACGGTCGGTCGCCTCGGGCAGCATCTGCGCGAGCGCGGAGAAGTCGCCGACGTCCTCCCACGAGAACGCCGCCGGCACGACGGCCACGAGACCGGCGGCGGCCGCCGGCTCGGCCACCGCGTGGTCGATGGCGATCTTGGTCAGGCCGGGCCACAGCTCGGCGAGCCGCTCGGGCTCGGCCGCGATGGCCCGCAGGTCAGCGGCCATCTGCGGGTGCCCCGACGCCAGCACGTCGAGCAGCACCGATGCCTTCACGACGAACATGCCTGCGTTCCAACGAAACCCGCCCTCGGCGAGGTAGCGAGAAGCCGTCTCGGCGTCAGGCTTCTCGACGAACTCGGCCACGGCTCGGGCACTCGGTGCCCCGTCGACCCCGAGCAGGTCGCCCTCGCGGATGTAGCCGAAGCCGGTGGCCGGCTCGGTCGGCGTGATCCCGATCGTGACGACCTTGCCGGTGCGGGCCACGGCGACCGCCTCCCGCACCGCGGCGTGGAAGTCGTCCACGTCGCCGATGACGTGGTCGGCGGCGAAGGAACCGATCACCGCGTCGGCGTCGCGTCGCTCGACGATGGCTGCGGCGAGCCCGATCGCCGGCATCGAGTCACGCGGGGTGGGCTCGGCCACGAGCTCGACCGCACCGGACAGCTGGGCCCCCACGGCCTCGGCGTGCGCGACCCCGGTCACGACGACGACGTGCTCGCCGGCCAGTGGAGCGAGCCGGTCGTAGGTGCCTTGCAGGAGCGTGCGCCCCGCGCCCGTGAGGTCGCGCAAAAACTTCGGTGACGTGCGGCGCGAGACCGGCCAGAGGCGCGTGCCGGCACCGCCCGCAGGGACGACGGCCCAGAACCCGTCGATCGCTCCCACCGCGTGCTGCTCGGACGACGTACCGTCTGCTCCCCCACTGATGGTCATGCCCTCACGCTAGGCCACGCAGGTCGGCGAAGGCGGCGGGTTGGGGTTAGCGTGTCCCGACCGGCGACGACGCCCCGTCCTCCCATATGGCGCGTCGACCCCACTCCGGTCGCACCCCACCCAGGACGGACACCCCATGAGTCGCGGCACCACCGCCACCGGCCCCACACCGAGCCCCACCGACGACGGCCCCTCGGGCCCGCTCGCCTTCCTCGACCGGCGCCACACCATCGCTCCTGCCGGCTACAGCCGCTGGCTCATCCCACCGGCGGCCCTCGCGGTGCACCTGTGCATCGGGCAGGTCTACGCCACCAGCGTCTACAAGACCTCGCTCGTCGCCCACTTCGGCGCGAGCCAGACCGCCATCGGCGTCATCTTCTCCATCGCCATCGTCATGCTCGGCCTCTCGGCTGCCGTGCTCGGCACGTGGGTCGAGCGCAACGGCCCCCGCAAGGCGATGTTCGTCGCCGCCTGCGCCTGGGGCCTCGGCTTCCTCGTCGGGTCACTCGGCATCGCCACCACGCAGCTGTGGCTGGTCTACCTCGGCTACGGCGTGATCGGCGGTGTCGGTCTCGGCATCGGCTACATCTCGCCGGTCTCGACCCTCATCAAGTGGTTCCCCGACCGGCCGGGCCTGGCCACCGGTCTGGCCATCATGGGCTTCGGCGGCGGGGCCCTCATCGCCAGCCCGCTGTCGCGGCAGCTGCTGTCGGCCTACGACCCGGCCTACAAGCCGTCGGTCTCGTCGTCCCTGGCCAGCGGGCACGCCCTCACCCTGCTCTTCGTCACCCTGGGCGTCATCTACTTCCTGGTCATGATGTTCGGTGTCGCCAACATCCGCGTCCCGGCGAGCGACTGGAAGCCGGACGGCTTCGAGCCCGCAGCCGTGCGGAGTGACGCCATGGTCACGACCGCCGGCGTCACCGCGGCCAACGCGATCCGCACGCCGCAGTTCTGGCTGCTGTGGGTCGTGCTCTTCTGCAACGTCACGGCCGGCATCGGCATCCTCGAGCAGGCCAGCCCGATGATCCAGGACTTCTTCCGGGGCGCGGGTGGCAAGTCCACCGTCGCCGTGGCCGCGGCCGGCGGGTTCGTCGGTCTGCTCTCGCTGTTCAACATGGCCGGACGCTTCGCCTGGTCGACGACCTCCGACCTCGTGGGGCGCAAGAACATCTACGTGCTCTACCTAGGCGGCGGCATCGTGCTCTACCTGCTGCTGGCCTTCGTCGGGCCGAGCGCGACAGGGCTCTTCGTGCTCTTCGCGGCGCTCATCATCTCGTTCTACGGCGGCGGGTTCGCCACGGCACCGGCTTTCCTGCGCGACCTCTTCGGCGTCCTCCAGGTGGGCGCCATCCACGGACGTCTCCTGACCGCGTGGTCGGCCGCCGGTGTGGTGGGCCCGCTGATCGTCAACGGCTTCCTCGACGCCGAGGGCAAGCCGGGGACGCTGACCGCCGACGCCTACCGCCCGGCCCTGCTCACGATGGTCGGGGTGCTGGCCGTCGGCTTCGTCGCCAACCTGCTCATCCGGCCCGTTGCGGAGCGCTTCCACGCCTCGGCCGACGTGCACGCCAGCAGCGCTGCCGCCGTCGACGTCGCGGGTCGAGGAGCCGTCCCCGGCACGGCTCGGCTGGCGCTCTCGTGGGTGCTCGTCGTGGGTGCCCTGGCCTACGGCGTCGTGCAGACCCTCACCACGGCGGTGAAGCTGTTCACCTGAGCCTGCTCGGGCCCGCGCCTACGCGCGGGTAACGAGATAAATGGCACAGGATCGAGGTGGGCCACCCGACAAGCCGTCCCACACGGCAGGAACTAAAGTAGGTGGGTGGCCACCTCGACTCCCCCCCGCACGACGCGCACCGCCCGGACGACTCCGACGACGACCGCCCGGCGCACGACCATCGCGATGAAGCTGGTCATGGCGGTCACGGGCCTCGTCTTCGTCGCCTTCGTGCTGGTGCACATGTACGGCAACCTCAAGATGTTTGCCGGCAGGGCCGCCTACGACGACTACGCCGAGCACCTGCGCACGCTGCTGACGCCGATCCTGCCGTACAGCGGCTTCCTCTGGATCACCCGCGCCGTGCTCATCGGCTCGCTGGTCGCGCACGTCTACTCCGCCTTCTACCTGTGGAGCCGTGCGCAGAACGCCCGCACCACGAAGTACCAGGTGAAGAAGGCTGTCGTCGCGACCGTCTCGTCGCGCTTCATGCGCTGGGGCGGCGTCACGCTGCTGCTCTTCATCGTCTGGCACATCCTGCAGTTCACGACCCAGACCATCAACGTCAACGGCAGCAAGGCCTCCCCCTACGACCGCTACGTGTCGGCCTTCCAGCCCAGCGTCTGGTGGTGCTTCGTGATCTACGCGCTGGCGATGGTCGCCCTCTTCATGCACCTGCGTCACGGCGTGTGGTCGGCCAGCCAGACCCTCGGCCTCACCGGCACCGCCAAGGCCCGCCGTAACGCCAACCTCCTCGGCCAGACCCTGGCGGTCGTCATCGCCGGAGGCTTCATCCTCCCGGCCGTCTTCGTCCTCGTCGGCGTCATCAAGTAGTCGTCCTCCACACACGGCACATGGATCGGAACCGCACCATGACTGACACTCTTTCGCCCGAGACGCTCGAGAACGCCGGGATCGCCCACGGCCTCTACCGCGACGGCGAGGCCATCGCCGACACGAAGGCGCCCAAGGTCGAGGTCCAGGACCGCTGGCGCACGCGGCAGTTCGAGGCTGCCCTGGTCAACCCGGCCAACCGCCGCAAGCTGACGGTCATCGTGGTCGGCTCCGGCCTGGCCGGTGGCGCCGCGAGCGCGACCCTCGGCGAGGCGGGCTACAACGTCAAGACCTTCTGCTACCAGGACTCCCCGCGCCGCGCGCACTCCATCGCGGCCCAGGGCGGCATCAACGCTGCGAAGAACTACAAGGAGGACGGCGACTCGGTCTACCGCCTCTTCTACGACACGGTCAAGGGGGGTGACTTCCGCTCCCGCGAGTCCAACGTCTACCGCCTCGCCGAGGTCAGCGCCAGCATCATCGACCAGTGCGTCGCGCAGGGTGTGCCCTTCGCCCGCGAGTACGGCGGCCTGCTCGACAACCGCTCGTTCGGTGGCGTGCAGGTCTCGCGCACCTTCTACGCCCGCGGCCAGACGGGCCAGCAGCTGCTGATCGGCGCCTACCAGGCCCTCGAGCGCCAGGTCGCTGCCGGCTCGGTCGAGATGCACACCCGCCACGAGATGCTCGAGCTCGTCGTCGTCGACGGCCGGGCCCGTGGCGTCATCGTGCGCGACATGGTCACCGGTGAGGTCGAGACCCACCTCGCCGACGCGGTCGTGCTGGCCAGCGGCGGCTACGGCAACGTCTTCTACCTGTCGACCAACGCGATGGGCTGCAACGTCACGGCCACCTGGCGGGCCCACCGCAAGGGCGCCTACTTCTCCAACCCCTGCTACACGCAGATCCACCCGACCTGCATCCCGGTCTCGGGAGAGCACCAGAGCAAGCTGACACTGATGTCGGAGTCGCTGCGCAACGACGGCCGCATCTGGGTGCCGAAGAACCGCGAGGACTGCGACAAGGACCCCCGCGAGATCAAGGAGGAGGACCGCGACTACTACCTGGAGCGCATCTACCCCGCCTTCGGCAACCTCGTGCCTCGCGACATCGCCTCGCGCCAGGCCAAGAACGTCTGTGACGAGGGTCGCGGCGTCGGCCCGGTCGTCGGCGACTTCCGCCGCGGCGTCTACCTCGACTTCGCCGAGGTCATCGGTCGTCAGGGCCAGGCCTGGGTGGCCGAGAAGTACGGCAACCTCTTCGACATGTACCAGCGGATCACGGGCGAGAACCCCTACGAGGTGCCGATGCGCATCTACCCCGCCGTGCACTACACGATGGGTGGCCTCTGGGTCGACTACGACCTGCAGTCGAGCATCCCGGGGCTCTTCGTCGCCGGTGAGGCCAACTTCTCCGACCACGGCGCCAACCGCCTCGGTGCCTCGGCCCTCATGCAGGGTCTGGCCGACGGCTACTTCGTCCTGCCCAACACGATCCGCGACTACCTCAGCCACGGGCCCTACCCCACCGTGACCGAGACGCACGACGACGTCGTCGCCGCCAAGACCTCGGTCGACGACCGCCTGCGGACGCTCCTGTCGATCAACGGCGAGCGCACCGTCGACTCCTTCCACAAGGAGCTCGGCCACGTCATGTGGGAGTACTGCGGGATGGAGCGGTCGGAGACCGGCCTGCTCAAGGCCATCGACCTCATCCGCGGCCTCAAGGACGAGTTCTGGCGCAACGTGCGGGTGCTCGGCGCGGCCGACACCCTCAACCAGAGCCTCGAGAAGGCCGGCCGCGTGGCCGACCTCATCGAGCTCGGCGAGCTGATGTGCATCGACGCGCTGCACCGCCGCGAGTCCTGCGGTGGGCACTTCCGCGAGGAGAGCCAGACCGAGGAGGGCGAGGCGCTGCGCGACGACGTCAACTTCGCCTACGTCGCGGCCTGGGAGTTCGGCGGCGACGACGGCGCCCCCGTCCTCCACAAGGAAGACCTCGTCTTCGACTACGTCCACCTCAAGCAGCGGAGCTACAAGTGAAGATCACCCTTCAGGTCTGGCGCCAGGACGGCCCCCAGGACCCCGGAGGCCTGCACGGCTACCAGCTCGACGAGGTCTCCGAGGACATGTCGTTCCTCGAGATGCTCGACGTGCTCAACGAGGACCTCATCCTCAAGGGCGAGGAGCCGGTGGCGTTCGACAGCGACTGCCGTGAGGGCATCTGCGGCATGTGCGGGCTGATGATCAACGGCCAGGCCCACGGCCCCGAGGTCACCACCACCTGCCAGCTGCACATGCGCACCTTCAAGGACGGCGACACGATCACCGTCGAGCCGTGGCGCGCCGACGCCTTCCCGGTGCTCAAGGACCTCGTCGTCGACCGCAGCGCCTTCGACCGCATCATCGCGGCCGGCGGATTCGTCTCGGTCAACACCGGTGCGGCCCCCGACGCGCACGCGGTGCCGGTGCCGAAGGACGACGCCGACAAGGCCTTCGCCTCCGCCGCCTGCATCGGCTGCGGCGCGTGTGTCGCCGCCTGCCCCAACGCCTCCGGAATGCTCTTCATGGGCGCCAAGGTCACCCACCTCGGCCTGCTCCCGCAGGGTCAGCCCGAACGGGACGCCCGCGTGGTCAAGATGGTCAGCCAGCACGACCACGAGGGCTTCGGCGGCTGCACCAACATCGGCGAGTGCGCCGGCGCCTGCCCCAAGGAGATCCCGCTCGACGTCATCTCGACGCTCAACAAGGACCTCCGCACGGCCATGCGTCACGGCCGCTGACCACCTGCCCCCAGCAGGTTCCCCCTTCCCCGGCCGCGTCGTGTTGCGCTGTCGAGGGTGGGGGAACCATGACGCGTCGTCCGCCCCGCGCAGCCCGACCCCGCCTGACGGCAACGGGCGCCGCCCTGGTGGTGACTCTCGCCCTCGCCCCAGCCGGTATGCAGCCCGCCCGGGCTGCGGACCCGACGCCGTTGAGCTGTCCGTCGGGCTCGACCCCGACCACGCCGTCGGTGCCCTCCCCACACCCGAGCGCCCTGGGTCGCACACCGGCTGCTCCGGTGACCCCGGTCTGCCAGCTCGTCCCCCCCACCCCACAGCCCGGGCCGGTCATCGCCCCCGAGCACACGGTGGGTGGCCCAGCCCTGGCTGCGACCGGCCTCGTCATCGACGCCCCACCGACGGTGCCCGACCCGCCGGCGACGACCGACGTCGCCTGGACGGTCAGCGACCTCGACACCGGTGAGGTGCTCGCCGCCAAGAGCCCGCACGCCCTGCTCCTGCCCGCCAGCACCATCAAGACCCTCCTCGCCCTCGTGACGATGCCCGCGCTGCCACCCGGTCGCATCGTGCGCGCCTCGAAGGCCGCCACGCTGGCCGAGGGGACCCGGGTGGGGCTCGTCGAGGGAGCTTCATACGGCGTCGGGCAGCTCTTCCTCGGGCTCGTGATGGTCAGCGGCAACGACACGGCCTACGCGCTGGCCGACGCCTACGGGGGGCGGGCCAAGACGGTCGCGGCCATGAACGCGGCGGCCGCCGGGCTCGGCGCCTGGGACACCGTCGCCGTCGATCCCTCGGGTCTCGATGCGGTCGGGCAGCGTTCCAGCGCCTACGATCTCGCGCTCATCGGTCGAGCTGTCATGAAGCTCCCCGACTATCGGCGGGTCGCCACCACCCGCAGCTACCTCTTTCCCGGGGGCACCGACCCGCGGGGCAAGAAGCAGACGCCGTTCCAGATCCAGAACCACAACCCGCTGATGGAGCACTATCCCGGCGTCTCCGGAGTCAAGAACGGCTACACCACCGGCGCCCGCCACACCTTCGTCGGCACCGCGACCCGCGGCGGCCGCACCCTGCTCGTGACGCAGATGGGCGGCGTCACGGTGCCCAGCTGGAAGCCCACCGCCGCCCTGCTCGACTGGGCCTTCGCCCACCGCACCGCCCTGCGACCGGTCGGGACCCTCGTCGACCCCGGCGTCCCGCAACCCCCGGAGTGGCGCGACCCCGTGACGCCATCCCCCGCGGCTGCACCGACCCCCCTCACGACGAGCACCCCCACCAGTGATCCCGCCGAGGTGCCGGTGAGCGCCCGCGGGCCGGTCCCCTCGGCCGACCCCACCACCCGATTCCCGTATGCCGCAGGGCTGGCCGCCCTCGCCGCCCTCCTCGGCGTCGGGGGGCTCGTCCTGCGGGCCCGACGGCCCCGATCCGGCTGACTGCCGGACCCTCCCGTGCCACACCGGGGTGATTGGTCGTGGAGCGGCTTCATCGGCGCCATCTGACGCCCGGGGGCGTCATCCGCTCCCCCGCCTCACCCTCCCCCGACCTCACGGTGAGGCCCGCGCCGGGTGAGGGGAACGTGCGCGGAGCGTTACGACGCCAGCCCGCGGCGGAAACACGGGGTGGTCAAGGTGGTGCCAGAGCTCGCCCCTGACCTCTGCCAACAAAGGAGACTCCCCGTGACCGCGGTGGACGACAGCCCCCAGACCACGGCGCCCGCGCCGTCCCTCCTGACTCGCCCCAACCGCTCGCACCACCTGACCGACTGGGACCCCGAGGACACGATCGCCTGGGAGGCCGGCAACAAGGACATCGCCCGGCGCAACCTCATCTGGTCGGTCGCGACCGAGCACGTCGGCTTCTCGATCTGGTCGATCTGGTCGGTGATGGTGCTCTTCATGCCGCAGGCGGTCTACGGCTTCACCGCCGCCGACAAGTTCGTGCTCGTGGCCACCCCGACCCTCGTCGGGGCCCTGCTCCGCATCCCCTACACCGTCGCGACGGCGAGGTTCGGTGGCCGCAACTGGGCCGTCTTCAGCGGGATCGCCCTGCTCGTGCCGACCCTCGGCACGTGGTGGCTGGTGACGCACCCGGGCGCCTCGCTCACGACCTTCTGCGTCGTGGCGGCCTTCGCCGGGCTCGGCGGCGGCAACTTCGCGTCGTCGATGACCAACATCAACGCCTTCTACCCGCAGCGGCTCAAGGGCTGGGCCCTCGGCCTCAACGCCGGCGGCGGCAACATCGGGGTCCCGGCCGTCCAGCTGGTCGGCCTCCTGGTCATCGCCTCGCTGGGCAACCGCCGCCCCGAGGTCGTCTGCGCGGTCTACCTCGTGCTGCTGGTCGCCGTGAGCATCAGCGCCGCACTCAAGATGGACAACCTCGACCACCAGACGTCGAACGGCCGCGCCATGAAGGACGTGCTGGCCCATGGCGACTCGTGGCTCATCTCCCTGCTCTACATCGGCACCTTCGGCTCGTTCATCGGCTTCGGCTTCGCCTTCGCCCAGGTGCTCAACATCGTTTTCACGGCCCAGCTCACCGGCGGCGCGGCCCCCACGGCAGCCCAGTCCGGTGCGGCCAGCCTGCACGCGGCCCAGATCGCCTTCGTCGGGCCGCTGCTCGGCTCGGTCTCACGTATCGCCGGCGGCAAGCTCGCGGACCGCGTCGGTGGTGGCCGCGTCACCTTCTGGACCTTCGTCGGCATGGTGGTCTCCGCCGGTGTGCTCGTGGCCGCGGGCGTCTCGGACGACGCGACCACGGGTGCGGCCGACGACGCCCAGCTCACCGCGCTGATCGCCGGATTCATCGCGCTCTTCCTGCTCTCGGGCGTCGGCAACGGCTCGGTCTACAAGATGATCCCCAGCATCTTCGAGCGGAAGTCGCGCATGCTCCCCGGACGCTCCCCCGAGCAGCGCACGCACTGGTCCCGATCGATGTCGGGCGCCCTCATCGGCATCGCCGGCGCGGTCGGAGCCCTGGGCGGCTTCGTCATCAACATCGTCCTGCGCCAGTCTTACCTCACGTCGACGTCGGCGACCACGGCCTTCTGGATCTTCCTGGCCTTCTACGTGCTGGCCGCGGTCATCACCTACGTGCGCTACGTGCGCCAGTCGCACGGCGACCTCGTCGAGGCACCGGCACCGGCCCGCAGCACCAGCTGAGCGAGGAGCACAGCCCATATGCCGTCACCCACCACCGCGACCCACTGCCCCTACTGCGGCCTGCAGTGCGCGATCACCCTCACCGGCTCCACCCCCGGTGACCTCACCGTCACCCCACGCCGCTTCGCCAACAGCCGGGGCGGCCTCTGCCAGAAGGGCTGGAGCAGCCCCGAGCTGCTGCGCCACCGCGGTCGGGTCACCACGCCGCGCGTCCGGCGCGACGGCAGGCTCGTCGAGGCGACGTGGGACGAGGCCCTCGACCTCGTGGCCGACGGTGTGCGAGCGGCGCAGGCCACCCGGGGCGCCGACGCGGTGGCTCTCTTCGGTGGCGGTGGCCTCACCAACGAGAAGGCCTACCAGCTGGGCAAGTTCGCACGGGTAGCGTTGCGCACCAGCCAGATCGACTACAACGGCCGCTGGTGCATGAGCGCTGCCGCGGCCGCCGGCATCCGCTGCTTCGGCCTCGACCGTGGGCTTCCCTTCCCGGTCACCGACCTGGGATCGGCCCACGCGGTGCTGCTCTTCGGGGCCAACCCCGCAGAGACCATGCCGCCGTTCCTCACCCACCTGTCGAGGGCTGCCGACGCCGGTGGTCTCGTGGTCGCCGACCCCCGCCTGACCGCCACGGCCGCCCGGGCGCTCGGCGGCGGCGGCCTGCACCTGCCCGTGCGGCCCGGCACGGACGCCGCCCTGGCCTACGGCCTGATCCACCTCGCCGTCGTCGACGGCCACGTCGACCGGTCGTTCATCGAGGCCCGCACCACCGGCTGGGAGGACGTCTGGTCCCTTGCCCAGGAATGGACCCCCGACCGGGCCGAGCGCGTCACCGGCGTCGCCGTGGCCAGTATGCGGCACACGGTCGAGCGACTGGCGAAGGCACGTGACACCGGGCGGGGCGCCTACGTGCTCAGTGCCCGGGGTGGGGAGCAGCACGCCCAGGGCACCGACACCGTCACGGCGTTCATCGCCCTGGCGCTGGCGCTCGGCCTGCCCGGCAACCCGGGCTCCGGCTACGGCACCCTGACCGGCCAGGGCAACGGCCAGGGTGGCCGCGAGCACGGCCAGAAGGCCGACCAGTTGCCGGGCTATCGCAAGATCGACGACCCGGCGGCCCGCGCACACGTCGCGGAGGTCTGGGGCATCGACCCCGACGACCTCCCGGGTCCCGGCCGCAGCGCCTACGAGCTGCTCGACGCCCTCGGCACCGACGACGGGCCCAGCGTGCTGATGGTGCACGGCAGCAACCCCGTCGTCTCCGCCCCCCGCGCCACCCACGTGACCGGGCGCCTCGCTGCGCTCGACCTGCTCGTGGTGTGCGACTTCGTGCTCTCCGAGACCGCCGCCCTCGCCGACGTCGTGCTGCCGGTCCTGCAGTGGGCCGAGGAGGAGGGCACGATGACGGGCCTCGACGGGCGCGTGATGCGCCGGCGCCGCGCCCTGTCGCCCGCGGGTCAGGCGCGCAGCGAGCTCGAGGTCTGGCACGACCTCGCCGTGCGTCTCGGCCAGCCCGGTGAGCGGTTCCCCACCGACCCCCGCACCGTCTTCGACGAGCTGCGCCGGGCCTCCGCCGGCGGCCCGGCCGACTACTCAGCCGTGACCTGGGAGCGCCTCGACGACGGGGAGACCCTGCACTGGCCCTGCTCGACGGCCCGCCCCGAGGGCACCCGCCGCCTCTTCCTCGACGCCTTCCACACCCCCGACGGCCGGGCCCGCTTCGTCGCCACCGTGCCCCGCGACCCCGCCGAGGTGACCGACAGCGCCTACCCGCTCATCGGCACGACGGGCCGGGTGCTGCAGCACTACCAGTCGGGCGCTCAGACCCGCCGGGTCGCCGAGCTCGACGCCGCGGCCGGGGAGATGTTCGTGCAGGTGCACCCCGACACCGCAGTCCGCCACGGACTGGCCGATGGAGACCCCGCGCGCGTGGTGAGCCGCCGGGGCAGCACTCTCGCTCGAGTGAGGTGCAGCAACGACATTCGCGCCGACACCGTCTTCCTGCCCTTCCACTGGAGCGGCGAGCACACCGCCAACCACCTCACCAACCCCGCGCTCGACCCGACGAGCCGGATGCCGGAGTTCAAGGTCTGCGCCGTGCGACTGGAGCGCGCCTCATGACCCCCCGTCACGTCCTCGTCGTCGGCAACGGCATGGCCGGCGCCCGGCTCGCCGAGGAGCTCCGCCAGCGCGACCCCGAGGCCGCCGCCCTGCGGGTGACCGTCATCGGGGAGGAGAGGCACGCGGCCTACAACCGCATCCTGCTCTCGACCGTCGTCGCCGGCACGATCACGCCGCGCGAGACCCGGCTCAAGCCCGACGGCTGGTGGGCGGCCCACCGCATCGACGTCCGCCCCGGCTGGCGGGTCACGGCGGTCGACCCGACCCACCGCACCGCTACCGTGTGCTGCGTCACCCCCGACGGTCTCCCCCTCGCCGACAGCGCGGAGCTGCTCCGCTGGGACGAGCTCGTGCTCGCCACCGGCAGCACCTCGCACGTGCCGCCGGTGACGGGCGCCGACCTGCGCGCCCCCGGCGTCGTCGCCTTCCGGTCGCTCGACGACTGCCAGCGCCTCGTCGCCGCCGCCGCCAGCGCCACCCACGCCGTGGTCGTCGGCGGCGGCCTGCTCGGCATCGAGGCCGCGAGGGGCCTGCTCCTGCGCGGCCTGCGCGTGACCGTCGTCCACCCCCGCAGCCGCCCGATGGAGCGTCAGGTCGACGCCGACGGGGGACGCATCCTCGCCACCGTGCTGCGCCGCACCGGTGCCGAGCTCGTGCTCGGGCGCCGGGCCGCCTCCCTCGAGGTGACGCCCGACGGACGCCGCCTCGTGCTCGACGACGGCTCCGCACTGCCCTGCGACCTGCTCGTGCTCGCCGCCGGCGTGCGCCCGCGCACCGACCTCGCGGCCTCCCTCGGTGCCGAGATCGCCCGCGGGATCGTCGTCGACGACCGGCTCGCGACGAGCGTGCCGCACGTGCACGCAGTCGGCGAGTGCGTGGAGCACCGCGGCGAGGTCTACGGGCTCGTGCAGCCCGGCTGGGACCAGGCCCGGGTGCTGGCCGACGTGCTGTCGGGAGCCGACGTCACCGCCCGCTACGACGGCACCGCCGCGCTGACCCGGCTCAAGGTCCACGACATCGACCTCACCTGCATGGGTGAGGTCGGCGCCGACCTGCACGACGACGAGCACGAGGTCGTCACCGTCGCCGACCCCCGGCGCGGGCACTACGCCAAGCTCGTCGTGCGTGACCACCGGGTGGTCGGCGCCGTGCTGCTCGGTGGCGGCGACGTGACCGGGGCGGTGACGCAGCTCTTCGACACCGGCGACCCGGTGCCCGTCGACCGGGTCGCCCTCCTGCTGGGCCGATCCGCCCTCGGGCCGGTCCTCGATGCGGCCAGCCTGGCCCAGATGCCCGGCTCGGTCGTCATCTGCCGATGCAACACCGTCACCAAGGCGCACCTCGTCGGCGCCTGGCGCGCCGGAGCGACCTCCCGCCCGCAGATCGCCGCCGCCACCCGGGCGACGACCGGCTGCGGCAGCTGCTCCAGTGCCGTCGACGGCCTCTGCTCGTGGCTGCTCAGCAGCGAGCCCGACGAGTCACCCAGCTCCGCCGCGTCCTCGAGCTCAGCCACCGCCACCCGACCCGAGCCCACCCCCTGCGAAGGAGCCGCGTGATGTCCCACGCCCCGCCCCCCACCCCTACCTCTGGCGAGCACGCCCAGCGCACAGCGGTCCTCGTTGGCCACGGCATGGTCGGGCACCGCTTCGTCGAGGCCCTGCGCTCGCGTGACGCCGAAGCACGGTGGCGGGTGGTCGTGCTCTGTGAGGAGGGCGACCCGGCCTACGACCGCGTGGGGCTGTCGTCCTACGTCGGCGCGTGGGACCGCTCCCTCCTGGCGCTCGCCGGTAACGACTACGCGGGCGACCCCCACGTGCAGCTCCGGCTCGGGGCCAGCGCCTCACGCATCGACCGGCAGGCCCGCGAGGTCGTCGTGACCACCGCGACGGGCGACGAGACCGTGCCGTACGACGCCCTGGTCCTCGCCACCGGGTCGGCCCCCTTCGTGCCGCCCGTGCCGGGGCACGACCACCCGGCCTGCTTCGTCTACCGCACGCTCGACGACCTCGACGGCATCCGGGCTGCCGCCGATGGCGCGGCCCTGAGGGCAGCCGCCGACGGTCGCACCGCCACCGGTGTCGTCGTCGGAGGAGGACTGCTGGGGCTCGAGGCCGCGAACGCCCTGCTGCTGATGGGCCTCGAGCCGCACGTCGTGGAGTTCGCGCCCCGGCTGATGCCGCTGCAGGTCGACAGCGGCGGTGGCGCGGTGCTGGCCAGGCTCATCGGTGACCTCGGCGTGCACGTCCACACCGGCGTCGGCACGTCGTCCATCACGCAGGCTCCCGACGGCGACGGTCTGCTCGTGGGTCTCTCCGACGAGAGCACCATCGCCACCGACCTCGTCGTCTTCTCCGCCGGGGTCCGCCCCCGCGACCTGCTGGCCCGCGAGTCGGGGCTCGCGGTCGGCGAGCGCGGCGGCATCCTCACCGACCTCGGCTGTGCGACAGACGATCCCGCGATCTGGGCTGTCGGCGAGTGCGCCGCCGTCGAGGGCCGGTGCTACGGCCTCGTGGCCCCCGGCTACTCCACCGCCGAGGTCGTCGCCGACCGCCTGCTGGGCGGCGAGGCCACCTTCCCGGGAGCCGACCTGTCCACCAAGCTCAAGCTGCTCGGGGTCGACGTCGCCTCCTTCGGCGACGCCATGGGCGTGACGCCCGGCGCCCTGGAGATCGTGCACAGCGACGCAGCCCGTGGCACCTACGCCAAGCTCGTGCTCTCGGACGACACCAGGACGCTCCTGGGCGGCATCCTCGTCGGTGACGCGGCGGCGTACACGACGCTCCGCTCCTTCGTCGGGCGAGAGGTGCCCGGCGATCCCGCGGTCCTGATCTCACCCGACGGGGGCGGGGTCGACCTGACGGGGTCGCTGTCCGACGACGCGATCATCTGCTCCTGCAACGGGGTCAGCAAGGGCACACTCTGCGCGGCGATCGCCGACGGGGCCTGCGACCTGGCCGAGCTCAAGGGCTGCACCACCGCCGGCACCACCTGCGGCGGATGCCTGCCGACGGTCAAGAAGCTGCTCGTCGACGCCGGCGTCGAGCTCTCGACGGCCCTGTGCGAGCACTTCAGCCAGTCGCGGGCCCAGCTCTTCGAGATCGTCGCGTCCACCGGCACCCGCACGTTCTCCGGTCTGGTCGCCCGTTACGGCACCGGCACCGGGTGCGAGATCTGCAAGCCCACCGTCGCCTCCATCCTGGCCTCGACCAGCAGCGACCACGTGCTCGACGGTGAGCAGGCCGCGCTGCAGGACAGCAACGACCACTTCCTGGCCAACATCCAGAAGAACGGCACCTACTCGGTCGTCCCGCGGATGCCTGGTGGCGAGGTGACCGCCGAGCAGCTCATCGTCATCGGTGAGATCGCCCGCGACTTCGAGCTCTACGTCAAGGTCACCGGGGGCCAGCGCATCGACCTGTTCGGCGCGAGGGTCGAGCAGCTGCCGGCGATCTGGCAGCGCCTCGTCGACGTCGGCATGGAGTCGGGACAGGCCTACGGCAAGTCGCTGCGCACGGTGAAGTCGTGCGTCGGCTCCTCGTGGTGCCGCTACGGCGTGCAGGACGCGGTCGGGATGGCCGTCGCGCTCGAGCACCGATATCGGGGGCTGCGATCGCCGCACAAGATCAAGTTCGGCGTGAGCGGCTGCGCCCGCGAGTGCGCCGAGGCCCGCGGCAAGGACGTCGGCATCATCGCGACCGAGAAGGGCTGGAACCTCTATGTCGCCGGCAACGGCGGCACGACCCCGAAGCACGCGGTGCTGCTGGCCTCCGACCTCGACGACGACACGCTCGTGCGCTACATCGACCGCTATCTCATCCTCTACGTGCGCACCGCCGACCGACTGCAGCGCACGGCTGCGTGGCTCGAGGCGATGGAGGGCGGGCTCGAGCACCTGAAGGCCGTCGTCTGCGACGACTCGCTGCACATCGCCGACGACCTCGAGGCGACCATGGCCCGACATGTCGAGGGCTACGAGGACGAGTGGGCCGCTGTGCTGCGCGACCCGGTCAAGCTCTCGCGCTTCGTCTCCTTCATCAACGCCCCGCAGGAGCCCGACCCGACCATCGCCTTCGACGACAGCAGTGGTCGCCGGGTGCCGGTGCTCTTGGGGATGCCGGCACCCCGCGACGACACCTGACCACCTGTCCCGTCCCGACGACCCCGACCCGACGACCCCGTGCGCATCCGACGAAGGAGCACTCCGTGACCATCATCGACCAGGACCGCCGCACGGCGACGTCCGACGAATCTGCCTACTGGGTGCCCGCGTGCGCCTTCGCGGCGCTCGTGCCCGGACGAGGGGTCGCGGTGCTGCTGCCCGACGGGCGCCAGGTCGCGCTCTTCCTGCTGGACGACGACACGCTGCAGGCGGTCGGCAACCTCGACCCCTACACCGGAGCGGCCGTGATGTCGCGCGGTCTGACCGGAGACCGCGCCGGTGAGCCGACGATCGCCTCACCCCTGCTCAAGCAGGTCTTCTCGCTGCGTGACGGGCGCGCGCTCGACGACGAGCGGATCACCCTGCCGACGTATGCCGTCCGGGTCGAGGAGGGTCTGGTGCAGGTCGGCTGGTCCGAACAGGCCTAGGGAGCGGGCGATACCGGTGGCTAGGTCGCCCCCGCTCGAAGATCTTCGAGTTGTGGCGGGCGTTCCCGCCCCAACATCGCCCCCGCTCGAAGATCTTCGAGTTGTGGCGACCGTTCCCGACCAACATCGCCCCCGCTCGAAGATCTTCGAGTTGTGGCGACCGTTCCCGACCAACATCGCCCCCGCTCGAAGATCTTCGAGTTGTGGCGACTGTTCCCGCCCAAACATCGCCCCCGCTCGAAGATCTTCGAGTTGTGGCGACCGTTCCCGCCCAAACATCGCCCCCGCTCGAAGATCTTCGAGGTGTGGCGGGCGCCCTGGGCCGTCACCGGGCCCGAGCTGCTAGACCGTCAGCCGGTAGCCGCGCTTGATCACGGTGGACACCAGGCCGGCGTCGGGCAACGACTGCCGCAGCCGCGACATGGCCACGTCGAGCGCGTGCTCGGCCCCGGCCCCGGCCGCGGCGGGCATGGTCGCCATCAGCTGGTCGCGGGAGCGCACCGCGCCCCCCGCGACGGCGAGGGCCTTGAAGATGGCCAGGGGCCCCGGGGCCAGGGTGACCGACTGGTCACCCAGCACCACGGAGCACCCGCGCAGCTGCACCGGCCCGAGGGCCGTCTCGACCCTCATCACCCGCTCGGTGCAGAGGTGCTCGGAGACGATCCTGATGAGCGCGCCGAGGCGGAAGCGCTCGGGCACGATCGGCTCGATACCCAGCTCCTGCAACGGGAGTGCCGTCACCGGGCCCACTGCCGCAGCGACCACGTCGACCCGCATGGCGTCGACGAGCTCGTCGGCGCAGCCCAGCTCGCCGGCCGTGCTGACCAGGGCGTCGACCGCCGGCGCACTGGTGAAGGTGACGAGATCGACCTGGCGGGCGCAGACCGCCTCGATCAGCCGCTGGAGCCGCTCACTGTCGTGCGGCGGCATCCACCGGTAGGGCGCCACGGTGATGACCCGCGCACCACCGGCCTCGAGCCGCCGCAGCTGGTCCACGTCTGCGTAGCCGTGCAGCTGCACCGCGACGGTCAGCCCCTGCACGCCACGCTCGAGCAGCATGTCGACGCAGGTGGAGGTGCGTTCGTCGACCGCGATTCCGTCGTCGTCGAGCCCGGCAGCCCGCACGGCGCCCCGCCCCTTCGGCCCGCGCACGATGATCCGCGAGGCGGCGAGCACCTTCATCAGCTCGTCGCCGAGCCCGACCGCATCGGACGCCTCCATCCAGCGGCGCATGCCGTACGCCGTGGTGACCACCACGCGGTCGGGGCGGGCCTTGATCACCGCCCGGGTGTCCTGCGTCAGGACGTCGTCGTGGTCGACCGGCGCGATCCGCAGCGCCGGCGCGTGCAGGACCGAGGCTCCCCGCCGCTCGAACGCCGACACGAGGTCGGCGCTGCGCCGGTCGGACGTCACCGCGATGCGGAAGCCCGCGAGCGGTGACGACGTGCTGTCGTCCGGGGTGGACGACTCGGGCTCTCGGCTGTCGTGGACCATCGGACCTCCCCGCGTCGCCGTTGCCCCGGAGCATACGAGGGCCCTGTTTCCAGCGGGTTTCGCCCGCCGACCGCCGGGTCAGTCCCGGCGACTCGTCACGGCGCGCAGCGTGCGACCCGCCGAGGCGAGCGCGATCGCGACCGTCGCCCCGAGCACCGCGCCCGCGGTGATCGTCGTACGGTCCTGGGCCCGCTGACCGAAGTCGGGCAGCCCCGCCGTCGCCCGGCCGCGCCTCGAGGCGGTGTCGGCCGCGGCCAGCCGCTCGGACGCGCGGGCGTCGGCCGCGGCGATCCTGGCCTCGCGCCCGCGGGGGAGCTGACCCCGGCGGGCGGCGATGGCCGGGGCCCCCGTCGGGGTGACGACCGACAGGGCGCCCCGGGGTGGCGGAGCCGGGGCGAGCGAGCCGAGAGCGGCGTCGCGACCGGTGCGCACGGCATAGGCACGCACCTCGTCGTCACTGACCGACTCACCGGTCAGCGCCTCGAGCCGCGAGAGCTCGACCTCGGCGTCGTTGGCGGCCCAGGCCGCCCCGACGAGGATGAGCTTGGCGATGAGGTTGAGCCAGAAGAGCAAGCCGATGACGAGGGTCACCGAGCCGAGGAGGGGGTTCTTGGTGGCGTTGGCGATCAGGGCCACGGCGAAGATCTTGACGATGCCCTGCCCGACCGCCCCGACGAGGGCGCCCGCCCGCAGGTCGCGATAGGACAGTGGCACACCGGACAGCACACGCAACAGCACGAGCATCACGCCGAAGTCGACGGCCAGCCCGACCAGGATGCCGACCGCCCCGACCACGAGCCTGCTCAGGGTGGCGCCGAGCACCCCCTCGAAGATGCCTCCGAGCGCACCGCTCGCACTCGTGAGAACGGCCGAGAGCACGACCGCGAGACCGAGGGAGGCGAAGACACCGAGGTCGCGCAGCTTGACGGTGACGACGTTGCCCGGGGCGCCCGACATGCCGAACACGGTGCGGATGCCGTCGCGCAGCGCCCCGACCCAGCCGGTGCCCGCGAGGACCAGGCCCACGAGACCGACGAGACCGCTGACCGTCACCACCGAGACCGACGGAGCCGACAGCGCGATCAGCCCGTCGGGGCGCGCACTGGTCTTGATCACCCCGGGCAGCGACGAGCTGGCTGCGGTGGTGAGGCTGGCGACCAGGTCGGGACGCCCACGCAGCACGAGACCGAAGACCGCGGCCGCCAGAGCGGCCGCCGGGAAGACGGAGAAGAAGCCGTAGAAGGCGATGCCGGCCGCCAGCAGGTTGCCCCGCGACTCACCGAAGCGGCTCCACGCCTTCCACCCCTTCGTGGCCTGGATCCTGGTCCACACGGCCATGATCGGCTTCAGGAGGCTCTTCATCGGGGGGTGCTCGCTTCCGACGCGGAGGTGTCCGGGACCCCGCCCAGGCCGAACCGGCGACGTGACGTCCAGGTGCCGTCGACCGCTCGCGCATAGAGGTGGAAGCTCGTCACCTCGAAGGCTGCGGACCAGTCGCCCAGGTCGTCGAAGGCCAGGTCGAGGGCACGCTCGTCGACGTCGTGCGCCACGGTCACGTGCGGGTGGTAGGGGTAGGTGAGGTGCTCGCCGGCCCAGCGTGGGGTCGCGATCGCCTGCTGCAGCAGCTCGCACCCCGAGATGCCCCGGGCCACCTGCACGAAGACGACGTCGGAGACCGGGCGGAAGGTGCCGGTGCCGCGCAGCACCATGGTGAACGGCTCGACCGACTCGGCGACCGCGACCAGGTGGGCGATGAGGTCGTCGATCTCCTGCGCCGCCACGGCGGTCGGCCCGAGGAGGGTGACGTGGGTCGGCACGAGCCCCGCCAGCGGGTCACCGTAGGACGCGCGCTTGGCCTGCAGGTGCTCGCCCCAGGGCGCGGGGACCGGTATGGACACCCCCATCACCTGGGCGCCGGAGCCGGGACTGGAGTCGGGGTCGGAGTCGACGTCGACCCGGGCTGCAGACATGGCGGCCATTGTGTCAGGTGGCCAGAGGGGGACAACACGGGTCTGGCCGGACACCGACGCCCGACCGACGCGCCGCGGGGCGGGCAGCTCGCCCGACGCGGGGCCCACGGTCGGTAGCGTGGGGCCCGTGCCTGACGCCCCCACGACTGCCGCGCGCTTCCGATCGGTGGTCGGCGGCGAGCCGTCCGGGGTGTGGGGCGCCCCCGGGCGGGTCAACCTCATCGGCGAGCACACCGACTACAACGGGGGGCTGGCGCTGCCGATCGCCCTCCCGCAGCGCACCCGGGCTGCGGTCCGCCTGCGAGACGACGGCCTCCTGCGCGTCAGCAGCGACCGACCGGGCCAGCCCCTGCCGGGCGTCGACACCCTCGAGGTGGTCGAGGTGCGCGTCGACGACATCTCCCCCGAGCGCCCGGGTGGGTGGGCGTCCTACGTCGCCGGCGTCGCCTGGGCGCTCGGCCAGGCGGGGCACCCCCTCCCCGGAGCCGACGTGCACCTCACCAGCGACGTGCCCCTGGGCTCGGGGCTGTCGAGCTCGGCAGCCCTCGAGTGCTGCGTGGCCGCCGCCGCGAGCGACCTGCTGGGCCTCGGGCTGCTCGCCGACGACGCTGGCCGCGCCACCCTGGCGTCGTGGTGCCAGCGGGCCGAGAACGACATCGCCCTCGCGCCCACCGGCGGCATGGACCAGGCAGCCTCGTTGCGCTCGGTCGTTGCGCACGCCACCCTGCTCGACTGCCGCACCGGTGAGGTGACCCCGGTGCCCTTCGATCTCGCTGCCCACGGGCTGTCCCTGGTGGTGGTCGACACCCGGGCCGAGCACGCCCTCGTGGACGGCCAGTACGCCGACCGCCGGGCCACCTGCGAGGCCGCAGCCTCGACCCTCGGCGTCGAGACCCTGCGCGAGGTCGACCCCTCCACCCTCGACGACGCCCTGGGCCGGCTGGCCGACGGCGTCGCCCGGGCGCGGGTGCGCCACGTCGTGCGCGAGATCGAGCGCGTCCACCAGTGTGTCGCCGCGCTGCGCGCCGACGACTTCGCCGCAGTCGGTGAGCTCTTCCTCGCCTCGCACGCCTCCCTGCGCGACGACTACGAGGTGTCGTGCGTCGAGCTCGACCTCGTCGTCGAGACCGCGGTCGCGGCAGGCGCGCTGGGCGCCCGGATGACCGGGGGCGGCTTCGGCGGCTCGGCGATCGCTCTCGTGCGGGCCGACGCCGCGGAGGCCGTCGAGGCTGCGGTGACCGCCGCCTTCGTGGCCCGCGACCTGCGCGAACCCGACTGCTTCACCGTCACCGCCGGCCCGCCGGCAGGGCGCGAGTCCTGACCCCGCACGGTGAACCCCGAGACCTCTCTGCGGCGCGTGCGCGGCCTCGGCTGAGCCGCCTCAGCCCGGAGGGCCGGAGCGTCGTGCGAGGGGCGCGAGGGTCACTCCTGCGCTGGCGACGGTCACCAACCCGATGCCGAGCAGCGACGGCCACGCCAGGGCCTGCCTCAGGACGAGCAACCCTGCCAGCGCGGCCATCCCGGGGTTCAGGCTGGTGAGCACACCGAAGACCGCAGTGGGCAGGCGGCGCAGCGCGAGCAGGTCGAAGCTGTAGGGCAGCGCGCTCGAGAGGACGCCGACGGCCAGCCCGGTCGCCAGCACGGCCGGGTGCAGGAGCGCCGTGCCGGCCGACGCCACCCCGGCCGGGACCACGATGAGGGCTGCCACCAGGGTGCCGACGGTCAGGCCCGCCAGGCCGGTGCCGGTGCGGCCGATCCGTCCGTTGACCACGATGTAGGCCGCCCAGCAGGCTGCTGCGGTGAGGGCGAGGACGACCCCGACCAGGTCGCCCGCCGTGAGACCACCGCCGAGCAGCGCCACCCCGCCTGCGGCGGGCAGGGCCCAGACCCGCACCGCCCACCCGCCGGCGGTGACGATGGCCAGGGTCAGCGGCCCCAGGAACTCCAGGGTGATCACGGTGGCGATGGGCAGCCGGTCGAGGGCGAGGTAGAGCGAGGTGTTCATCGCGGCGAAGACCAGCCCGAGGACGGCCGCCGCCCCCAGCTCGGCCCGGCTCCAGCGACGACGCCACGGCCGGATGACGAGGGTCAGCACCATCCCCGCCGCAGACAGACGCAGGCCGACGGTGCCGAGCGGACCGACGACCGGGAAGAGCCGAGCGGCCAGGGCCGCACCGAACTGCACCGACGCCGCGCTCGAGGCCGCCAGCACCACGCCACTGCCGACCCCGGACGTGCCGCTGGCGGCCGGGTGGGGCAGGGCGTCGACGGCCGCGGGGTCGCTCACCCCCCGACGGTATGCGGGTCCGCCGAACCCGATGACGTCAGGGGGTGCCGCGGAAGAGCGCCAGACCTTGGTGCGGTGAGCTGCGGTCGCCCGCCACGGTGAAGTCGCCCCCGACGAGCAGCCCCTGCGGGACGACGGCGTAGGCCCAGACGCCCATGGGGCTGTCGAAGAAGGGAGCCCAGTCCTCCAGCTCGCCCGAGCCCGTCGAGAAGGCCATGGCCCTCGAGGCGACCACGGACGTGCGGTTGGACGGGGAGACCCAGCAGAAGCCCCCTCGCCCACGGTCGCCACCGTGCGACCCGAAGTAGAAGCGGCCGCCGACCTCGAGCTTGCCCTGCATCCCGCCGTTGCACCACGTGGTCCACAGGAGGCCGTCGGGGCGGGTGGTCGCCAGGCCGACGGCGTCCCAGGCATAGATCCCGTCGGGGCACAGGTCGCCCCCGTAGAGCCGCTTCCCGTCGTCGCTCAGCTGGAGGTTGGTCATGAAGGAGCTGGCGCACCTGACCGTGGGCAGCTGGAGCAGACCCCCGAGCCGCGAGGGGTTGACCGCTCCCGTGAGACCGTCGACCGCGATGATCCCGTCGTCGACCGACTGCCCGTTGACGGTCGTGAAACCGCCGGCGAGGAAGGCCCGCGAGGCGTCGGCGGAGACGGCGACGCTGAAAACCGCCCCGCCCTTCCACACTCCGCCTGGACCACTGGTGTCGGCCCGCCAGGTCGGATCGGCCGCGCCCGTCACGGCGCTGGCCTTGGCTGCATGCGACCGCGGATCCTGACCGATCTTGGTGAAGAGGCCTCCGAGGTAGAGGGAGTCGCCTCGGACGGCGATCGACTGGACGTCCTTGTTGGCGCCCACCGTGAAGGACGTGTCGAGGGCCCCGGTCCTGGCCGAGACCTTGGCCACCTTGTTGCGGGTCACGCCGTCGACCGTGCGGAACGACCCGGCCAGGAAGAGGGAGGTGCGCGCGGGGTCGAGCTCGAGGTCGAGGACCATGTTGTCGGTGTCGGCAGCAAACCATGGGTCGGCCCGCCCGGTCGAGAGGTCGATCTTGGCCACGCTCTGCCGGTAGACGCCGCCGGTGCTCGTGAACTTCCCCCCGACCACGACGCCCTGCGGCATCGGGTTCACGGTCAGGACGGTCGCCGACGGCATGGGGCTCCACGCGGTGACGGCGCCCGACGCGACGTCGTAGGCCGCAACGTTGTGTCGCAGCGCACCCTGGGTGGTGGTGAAGAGCCCACCGAGGTAGAGCGTGCTGCCCGCGGCCGACCAGGCGACAGTGGTCGCCCCGGTGGGGCACGGCACCAGCTGGTTGGTGTTCTTCACGGTGTGGGGCAGCTGGCACCCGACGAGCCGGGCGTCGAAGAGACCGACGGAGCCGTCGAGGCCGAGCACCGCCACTCCGGTGCGCGGGACGCCGGCGATCGAGGTGAAGCCACCACCCACGGCGACCTGCTGACCGGTGGGCGAGAAGGCCAGCGCCGACACGGTGCCGGAGACCGACGGAGCCCAGGCGAGCACCGAGCCCGCCCCGGTGACGCTGGCGAGGCGCGACCGGGACGCGGTGCCGGCCGTGGTGGCGATGGTGGTGAAGTCTCCGCCGACCCCGACGACGTCGCTGTCACGGGTCGAGCCGACTACGACGTCGATGGCTCGGACCGGCCCGTTGGTCCGCGGAGCGAACGCCTCGAGGGCACCGGAGGCCAGGGTCAGCCGAGCGAGGTTGGCTCGGGGCACACCGTCGACGGTCGAGAAGGAGCCACCTACGTAGAGGCTGGCGCCGACCTGCTTCAGCGCGCGCACCGAGCCGTCGGCAGTCGCTCTCCACCCCGCGACGAGCTGCCCCGAGGTGTCGACCGCGGCCAGACGGGTCACCGGCGTGGCCCCGACGCTGGTGATGTCCCCGCCGATGACCAGCCGGCCCCCCGACAGCACCATGGCGTGGATGCCGCCCACCACCTTGGGGTTGAAGGCCCGGTCGAGGCGACCGTTGGGCAGCACGTGGGCCAGACCGTCGCGGCGCAGGTCGCCGACGCGAGCGAACGAGCCCGCGAGGTAGTACCCGCCGGCCCCGTCGGCCACGCTCACCTCGACGACGCCGTCCACCTGCAGCCCGGCCGGAGAGGTGCGCCGCCCCGAGGAGGGGTCGGTGACCACGGCATGGCCCGTGGTGGGCCCGAGGTAGTCGAACCCTCCGGCGAGCCAGGCGGACTGGCCGTCGGTGACGATGTCGTCGACACGCCCGTTGGTCACCCACCAGGAGGGGTCAGCGGTGGCGGCCAGCGCAGGGCCGGCCGGGAGGCTCGGCAGGCTGACGGCATCGGACCGCGACGGACCGACCATCGCTGCCACCACGACCACGGCGGTGGCGAGAACCATGGTTGCCGTCCCCCGGCCGACAGCGCTCCAGACCACAGTGTCCACTTCACTCCTCGACGTGCGCCGTTGCCACTCGAGAGCCGATCAAACCACACCACCCCGACGACGAGACGCGTCCGTCAGGGGGTGCCCCGGAAGAAGGCCAGCCCCTGCTGCTGGGTGTGGCGGTCACCGGCGATGAAGAAGTCACCACCGACGAGCATCCCGCCCGGCACGCTCGCGAAGGCCCACACCCCCATCGGGGTGTCGAACGTCGGGGCGTAGTCGAGCAGCGAGCCGCCGGCCGCGTCGAAGACCATGTAGCGCTGCTGGGCGACGTCGGTGTGATTGGCGGGTGAGGCCCAGCAGCGGCCACCGCTGCCCTTGTCCCCACCGTGGGAGCCGTAGTAGAAGTGGCCGTTGACCTCGAGACGACCCTGCATACCGCCGTTGCACCACGACTTCCACAGCAGCCCGTCCGTGCGCGACGCGGCCAGGTTGACGGCATCCCACTGGTAGATGCGGTCGGGGCAGATGTCGCCGCCGTAGAGGCGCTGACCGTCATCGCTGAGATAGAGGCGGATGATGAAGGTGCCGGTCGAGGCGCAGCCCTCGACCCCGCCGAGCCGAGAGGGGTTCACCGCGCCCGTCGCGCCGTCCACGGCGATGATCCCGCCGGTCGTGCCGCTCCCGTTGACGTTGTTGAAGCCACCCGCGAGGAAGACGCGGGACGCGTCGGCGGTCACGGCGACCGAGAAGACGCCACCGCCCTTGGCGGCGCCCCCACCCCCGGTCGTGTTGACGACCCAGGAGGGGTCGGCCGCGCCGGTGACCGCGCTGACCTTCGCCGCGTGCATCCGGGTCACCTGTCCGATCTTGGTGAAGATGCCGCCCAGGTAGACGGAGTCGCCGCGCACGGCGAGCGAGTAGACGTCCTTGTTCGCGCCCTGACGGAAGGCGGGGTCGACGGCCCCGGTGGCAGCCGAGACCTTGACGACCTTGTTGCGCGCGAGTCCGTTGACCGTGCGGAAGGAGCCACCGGCATACAGCGACTGCTTGGTCGCGTCGAGCTCGATGTCGACGATGAGGTTGTCGGTGTCGGCGCGGAAGGACGGGTCGGCCTGACCCGTGGCGAGGTCGATCTTCGCCAGTCCCTGCCGGTAGAGCCCCCCCACGCTGGTGAAGTCACCCCCGAGCACCACGCCACCCGGCAGGGGCAGCATGGCGCGGACCCGGGCCGAGGGCATCGGTGCCCACGCGGTGACCGCGCCCGAGGTCAGGTCGTAGGACGCCGCGTCGTGACGCACCACGCCCTGCGTCGTCGTGAACAGCCCGCCGACGTAGAGGGTGGATCCGTCGTCGGAGAAGCCGACGGTCGAGACGTCGGTGCTGCAGGGGACGTACTGGTTGGCGTTCTTGGTGACGTGCGGCAGCTGGCACCCGGCCAGCTGAGCGTCGAAGGGCAGGACCGAGCCGCCGGTGGCGATCTGCGCGACCCCGGTGCGGGACGTGTTGTCGACCGAGGTGAAGGATCCTCCGACGGCGAACGAGGTGCCGTCGGGCGTCAGCTGCAGCGAGCTCACGGCGCCGTTGACGTCGGGGGCCCACGAGCTGAGCGAGCTGTTGCCGCTGACGACGGCGACGTGGTTGCGCGGGTAACCCAACCAGGTGGAGACGCTGGTGAAGTCGCCGCCGACGATGATGCTGTCGGAGTCACGGGAGGATCCCGGGATCAGGTCGATGGCCCGCACGGCGGCGTTGGTGCGGGGGTTGAAGGACTCGAGGGCGCCGTTGCTCAGCGTGAAGCGCGCGAGGTTGCCCCGGCTCGCGCCGTCGGCCGTGCTGAACGAGCCTCCGGCGTAGACCGAGTCACCGGCCACGGCCAGGGAGTAGACCGGACCGTTCGTCGCGCCGTACCACCCGGGCACGAGCTGGCCGTCCGACCCGATCGCGGCGAGCCGGCTCGCGGTGGTGCCGTTGACCGCAGTGAAGTCGCCACCCACCACCAGCACGTCACCGACGCGCGCCATGGTGAAGACGGAGCCGGTCAGCTTGGGGGCGAAGGAGCGGTCGATCTTGCCGTCGGCGGCGATGTGCACCAGGCCGTCGCGACGCACCGTGCCGACCCGGACGAAGGACCCGGCGAGGTAGTAGCCGCCGACGCCGTCGGGCACCGCGGCCCGGACGGGGTCGTCCACCCGGACCGAGTCGCCGGAGAGCTTTGCGCCGGTCGCGGTGTCGACGAGGACACCGCGGCCCGTGGTGGGCCCGACGTAGTCGAAGCCACCCGCGATCCAGGCGGACGATCCGTCGGAGACGATGTCGTCGACGCGCCCGTTGGTCCCCCACCAGGAGGTGTCAGCGGTCAGCGACAGGGCTGGCCCCGCCGGCAAGGTCGTCGTGGCCGGTGCGGCCACGGAGGGGGCGATGGCCCCGAAGATCGACAAGGTCATTCCGACGAGTGCCGCCCCTGCGGCACCTCGCCCAGCTGCGCTGCGCACGATGGTCTCTCCCACTACCGGCCTCGGCCCCACGCCGACGGCGATGTCTGCGTTCACGACGTGGACACAGTGGCGCCGACCCCTCTCGGCTCCTGTGTCAAAGGTAAAGGTTTGGTCAGGAAATGGGGGGGGATTCGCCGATATCGGCCGTGCCACCGGTGTCTAGCCCCATGAGGCGGGCCCCGTTGCTCCACAGCACCGCTCGGAGCCAGTCGTCCCCGAGCCCGAGCCGGTCGAGCGCCCGGAGCTGGTGCGCGTAGGGGTAGGGGATGTTGGGGAAGTCGGAACCGAGGACGACCTTGTCCCGCAGACCGGCCAGCCTCGGCACGTAGTCGCGGGGCATGGGGGCGATGGCCTCGACGTAGTCCGTCCCGGCCATGGTCGTGTCGAGGTGCACCCCGGCGTGGGCCTCGGCGAGGTCGGCGAAGGCGTGGTACTCGCTCATCCCGAGGTGGGCGATGACGAGCACGAGGCGCGGGAAGCGCCGCAGCACCCTCGCGATGGGCGCCGGACCGGTGTGCTCGCCCGGCTTGGGCGCCGAGCCGGCGTGCACCACCACGGGGACCTGCGCCTGCTCGAGCAGCTCCCAGGCGGCGTCGAGGCGTGGGTCGTCGGGGGTGAAGACGCCCACCTGCACGTGCATCTTGAACAGGCGGGCACCCCCGGCGAGGGCCTGCGCGACGTAGGCCGCGACGTCGTCCTCCGGGTAGAGGGTGGCACTGGGCACGGCATCGGGCACGCGAGCCGCGAAGTCGGCGCACCAGCCGTTGAGCCATCGCGCCATCCCGGGCTTGTGGGGATAGGTGAGCGACGGGATGCCGCGCAGACCCAGCGCCCGGAGGCGAGCGAGCCGCTCGTCCTCCGGCAGCCGGTAGTGCACCGGCCAGGCCTGGCCGTAGTGACGCTCGGCGTCGTCGAAGTAGGCCCAGACCTTGGCCATCATCGAGGGCGGCAGGAAGTGCACGTGGATGTCGGCCAGCCCGGGCAGCCCCAACGAGCGCCAGTAGGCCGGGACGTCGGCATCGGTCGTGGGGGCTGCATCGCTCACGACAGCAGTCTCTCAGGGCGTGATCTCCCGGGCAGCGGCGCCGCCTCGTCACCGCAGACGTCCGCGTCCCGGCGGGTTGTTACCCACCGGGACGCGGACGCAACGAGCGGGTGGGTCAGCCGCGGACCCCCTTGCGGGCCCGGAGGGACCCGCTCACCGCGGGCGTGCCCGGGGTGGTCAGGTAGCCGCTGGCCGGCGGTGCGACGTACGGGAAGTTGTTGAGCAGTGGAGCATTGGTGTAGCTCGACCCGTCACCCACCGAGGCGACGACGGTGTCGACGGTGTAGGTCGGGTCGACCAGCGGGATCGTCGCTCCCGCGACGGCCCGGAGCTCGATCGTCACGACGTCGTCGATGAGTCGGCGCCCGTTGGGGAAGCCGGCGTTGTCTCCGGCGATCACCCCGAGGGGGTTCTCGCTGCCCGCCGCCGTGGGCGGGACGGCGAGGTTGAGCCGCAGCATGTCGGCCTTCGTCGGGCCGGTGTACGTCGTGAAGGCCCCGCCCAGCACCGAGGCCGGGATGCCCGTCAGCAGGATCGCGTCGAGGTCGGCCCGCGCAGTGCCGTTGTAGTTATCGAGGTTCGGGAAGGCCCCGGGGTAGAGCACGGGCAGCAGCCGCGCCAGCTCGGGCTGGTCGACGTTGTTGACGTAGGTCGCGTCGGCGCTGGGCACCGAGGTGTTCCACTTGTCCTTGACGGCCATCGGGTTGAGGACCTCGTTGAACAGGGGGTTGCCCAGGCGCGAGACCTGCACGTTGTCACCGAAGGGCTTGTACTTCGCCGTCGTCGAGTCGAAGAGCCGGCCGCGGCTGCGGAAGGTGCTCGACCAGACGCCGATCACCGAGGTGGGGGCCGTCTTGTCCGACGGCACGGTCCCTCCGAGCGACAGGTCGGTGATGGGCAGCTGCAGGGCGATGGTGTGGACGTTGAGCCCCTGCAGGTTGTTCATCCCCGCCATGACCGGCAACGGGATGAGGTGGTTCGCATTCAGGGGTCGCAGCCCACCGAGGTCGAAGATGCTGCCGAGGTCGACCCAGAACGGGTCGGACCGCGGGCCGGCGAAGACCTTGCGGCCACCACCGAGGTTCTGCACGGCAGCCGACCCGTAGGTCGACTGGTAGTTGGGCGTGCTGCGCTCACCGACGTTGCACGGCGGCACCAGCAGGTTGGTGCCCAGGACCGACGAGGTGACGGCGCCGTTGCTGGCCCGCACCACCTTGGTCAGGGTGAAGGTCTGCGGCCGGTTCCAGGCGGTGCTCGTGATGCTGGTGATGGGACCGGTGTTGTAGAGGAACGTCGCCGGGTTGCGGATCGTGGTGGTGAACCGGAACTGGTAGCTGATGTCGGGGAGGGCGGTACCCCGGTTGGCGATGTTGATCGTGTAGAGGATGTCGTCGGAGAACTCACTGAAGTTCGGCCCGCCGTACGGCAGCTCGAAGGGGTTGAAGTTCGCGATCAGGTTGACCTTGGTGGGGTCCGAGGTGTCGACGAAGGCGTAGACGTCCGTGTTGTCGGCCGCCGGGTCCTTGGAGATCTCTGGTGCTTCGCGGTGCGAGGACATGCTGGTTGGAGCCTTTCGCGTCGTGGGAAGAGGACCGGTCAGGCCGGGTTGTGGCCTGTGCGGGCGTGGATGGCGTGAGCGAGGCGCGCCACGAGGTCGTGGTCGGTGATGACCACCTCGCGACCCTCGACCATCACGGAGATCTCGCCCCGCTTGACGTCGGTGATGTAGGCGACCAGGGCGCCCTCGGCGCCGGCCGGGACGGTCATGGGCGTGGCGGCCGAGGCGGAGGCCGCGGTGACCGAGGCGGCCCCGGCGGCGGCGACGCCGGCACCGGCGACCTTCAGGAATCCTCGACGAGGAGCTTCATACATGGGTTTCCTCCTGCTTGGGGTGCGAGGCCGCGCGGATCGGGAGCGAGCCGCGGGCAGTGGTGCGAGGGCTCAGTGGCGAGCCGCGAAGGCCTTGGCCCGGGCGATCGCGTCAGCGAGGACGGACGCGGTGCTCGCCTTGGCGACGCCGGTCTTGGCCACGTTGAGCGTGAGGTCGGTGAGCACGAAGCCGCTCACGTCGACGACCACGTCGAGGGTGCCGAAGGAGCCGTTGTAGACCGTGATCGTGCCGTCGGGGTTGATCGGCACGAGCGTGGCCGAGGCGGCGTCCTCACCGAAGCGGAAGCTGTTGTTTGCCGTCGGCGGCAGGGGGGTCGCACCGTCCCAGGCCGTGATGAACCCCGCCGACTGCGGGCGGGTCACGGTGATGTTGACCGCCAGGGCCTTGAAGATCAGGGCCGTGCCGTCGTTGGGCAGGAGCTGGATCGTGCGGGTGGTCAGCGCGGGGATCGGGCCGGCCGATTCCCGACGGGTGTCGGCCGCCCGGTAGACCGTGGTCGGCACGAGGGCGCCGTCGGCGGCGGGAGGGCCGTCGTTGAAGTAGCCCATGACGTCGACCACGATGTGGCTGGTGCCGGAGGAGCCGTTGTAGATCGCGACCGTGCCGTCAGGGTTGAGCGGGAGCACCGCCATGTTGCCGCGGGTCGCACCGGCCTGGAAGCTGAGCGTCGCGGTCAGGAGGGAGCCGGCCTGCGGGGCCTCGGAGCCACCGGTCAGGTAGCCGGCGGCCTTCGGTGAGGTCACCGTGACGTTGACGACCACGGCCGAGACGTTGCTCGACGGCACGCCGCCGTGCCCCAGCACCGGCACCTTGGTGGTGACCCGCGCCCGTGCGGGGACTCCCGGCGAGATCCTGGAGTCGTAGAGCCTCGCGGGCGAGATCGTGTTGACCGCACCGGCGGTGCCCGGGTCGACAGTGCCCGCGGTCCACCAGCCGGTGATGTCAGCGATGACCTCGACGGTGCCGTTGGACCCGTTGTAGACGCTCACGTTGCCGCCGGTCCCGACGGGGACCACGGTCGAGTTGACGAGCGTGCGGGTGGGCACGAAGTTGATGGTGGACGCGAGCGGTCGCGTCACTCCCGTCGGGTAGACGGTGAGGAAGCCGCCTCCTGCCGGCCGCACGACCGTGACCGTGAGGGCGACCGAGCCGACCGGGCCGGGAAGGCCGGAGACGGCGTCGAACGACAGCGTGCCCCCCGCCGCCAGCGGCATCTTCGTGGTGCCCAGGCCGGCCCGCGTGTCGAGCAGACGCGTGGGTCGGACCGTGTTGTAGGTGCCGGGGATCGCAGGATCTGCCTGTGCCGTCCCGGCCGTGGTGGTGAGGGTGAGCATGGCCGCAGCGAGCGCCGTGACCGTCACCATGAGCTTTTTGAACATTGTCTATGAGCTCCCGTCTTGGGTGTAACGCGGACGTTACTTCAATAACGGGCATAGCGCCATCAGTAGGAAAAAAAGAATTAGTTGGTTCTATCCGTCCACCAGCACCACTCGACGGGCGCGTATCTCGTTTACCGAGACACCGGCCGGCACGATGCCGAGAGGCCCACCACGTCCGTCGACGTGATGGGCCCTCGGTCAGGCGGGTGCGCCGACGGTCAGCGGCGACCCCGGTCAGAGCGTGGCGCTGCGAGCCCTGAGCTCGTCGAGTGCGTCGTTGAAGGCCGCCGAGGGGCGCATGACGGCCGCGGTCCTCACCGGGTCGGGCCGGTAGTAGCCACCGATGTCGGCGGGGTGCCCCTGCACCGCGAGCAGGTCACCGGTGATGGTGTCCTCCTGTGCGGCCAGCGAGTTGGCCACCTCGGCGAACGCCGCTGCGAGCGCTGCGTCCTCGTCCTGTCGGGCCAGCTCCTGGGCCCAGTAGAGCGCCAGGTAGAAGTGGCTGCCCCGGTTGTCGAGCGTGCCGAGCCGTCGCCCGGGCGACCTGTTGTCGTCGAGGAACGTCGCGGTCGCCCGGTCGAGCGCGGCTCCGAGCAGCCGAGCCCGGTCGTTGCCCTCGGCCGTGCCGAGGTGGTCGAGACTCGCTGCGAGAGCGAGGAACTCGCCCAAGCTGTCCCACCGCAGGTAGTCCTGCTCGACGAGCTGCTGCACGTGCTTGGGCGCAGACCCGCCGGCCCCCGTCTCGAAGAGGCCGCCCCCGTTCATCAGCGGCACGATGGAGAGCATCTTGGCGCTCGTGCCGAGCTCGAGGATCGGGAAGAGGTCGGTGAGGTAGTCGCGCAGGACGTTGCCCGTGACCGAGATCGTGTCCTCGCCCCGGCGGATCCGCTCCAACGACGTCGCCGTCGCCTCGGTCGGGGTCTGGATGCTGATGTCGAGACCCTCGGTGTCGTGCTCGGGCAGGTAGGCGTTGACCTTGGCGATCACCTGCGCGTCGTGGGCCCGCGAGGAGTCGAGCCAGAAGATCGCCGGGGTCTGCGAGGCGCGGGCGCGGGTGACCGCCAGCTTGACCCAGTCGCGCACGGGTGCGTCCTTGGTCTGGCAGGCGCGCCAGATGTCGCCGGGCTGCACGTCGTGCGTCATCAGCACGGTGCCGGCGGAGTCGACGACCTCGACCCGACCGGGTGCGGTGATCTCGAACGTCTTGTCGTGCGAGCCGTACTCCTCGGCCTTCTGGGCCATCAGGCCCACGTTGGGCACCGAGCCCATCGTCGTCGGGTCGAGGGCGCCGTGGGCGCGGCAGTCGTCGATGACGACCTGGTAGACCCCCGCGTAGGAGGAGTCGGGCAGCACGGCGAGCGTGTCGTGCTCGGCTCCGTCGGCGCCCCACATGTGGCCCGAGGTGCGGATCATGGCCGGCATCGAGGCGTCCACGATGACGTCGCTCGGCACGTGCAGGTTGGTGATCCCCTTGTCGGAGTTGACCATCGCGAGGGCCGGGCCCTGTGCGAGCCCACGGTCGAACGCCTCCTTGATCTCGGCTCCGTGCTCCAGCCCGGCGAGCCCGTCGAGGACGACCCCGAGGCCATTGCTCCCGTCGAGGCCGGCGGCGAGCAGCTCGGCGCCGTACTGGGCGAAGACGTCGGCGAAGTAGGCGCGCACGACGTGGCCGAAGATGATGGGGTCGGAGACCTTCATCATCGTCGCCTTCAGGTGCACGGAGAAGAGCACTCCCTCGGCCTTCGCGCGCGCCACCTGCTGCTGGAGGAAGGCGTCGAGGGCCGCGGCCCGCATGACCGTCGCATCGACGATCTCGCCGCGCAGGACCGGCAGGTCCGGCCTCAGCGACGTCGTCGTGCCGTCGGCCCCGACGAAGCGGATCGTCAGGGTGTCGTCCTGCGCGAGGGTGACCGACTGCTCGCTCGACGCGAAGTCGTCACTGCCCATGGTCGCGACGTTGGTCGCCGAGTCGGCGCTCCACGCACCCATCGAGTGAGGGTGCTTGCGGGCGTAGCCCTTGACCGAGGCTGGAGCACGACGATCGGAGTTCCCCTCGCGCAGAACGGGGTTCACCGCAGAGCCCTTGACCCGGTCGTAGCGGGCGCGCACGTCGCGCTCGACGTCGGTGGTGGGCTCGTCGGGGTAGTCGGGCAGCGCGACGCCCTGCGACTGCAGCTCGGCGACAGCAGCCTTGAGCTGCGGGGTCGAGGCCGAGACGTTGGGCAGCTTGATGATGTTGGCCTCGGGCGTGGTCGCCAGGCGGCCGAGCTCGGCGAGCGCGTCGGCCTCTCGCTGCTCGGGCGGCAGCAGGTCGGAGAAGGTGGCGATGATGCGTCCCGCGAGCGAGATGTCACGGGTCTCGACCTCGACGCCGGCGGCCGCGGCATACGCCTCGATGACCGGCAGGAAGGAGTACGTCGCCAGCAGCGGCGCCTCGTCGGTGAGCGTGTAGATGATCGTGCTCATGGGTGGTGTCGCTCCTGCTCTCGCGGGGATCTCGGGTGGTGGCCGCGCCCGCGGGGGCGCCGACGTCCAGGGTCGCAGCCTATCGTCTATCTTGACGTCAAGATAGTTGTCGGATCCGCCTGACCCGTGTCGACCGTCACGGCGTCCGCGGGCGATAGCCTCCCGGCATGAGCCTCGCGCCCCCCGCGGCCGCGGCGACGCCGACGTCGCCCGCCACCCTGGTCCGCCCCCTCGGCAAGCGCCTCGGCGCCGAGGCCGTGGGCACCTTCTTCCTCGTCTTCGCCGGGGTCGGCACCGCCGTCTTCGGGCTGCGGCAGACCGACTCCGGGGGGATCACCGACCCGGCCCCGGCCCAGGTCGGGGTCGGCAACCTCGGCATCGCGCTCGCGGTCGGCCTCGCGTTCGTCGCGATGGCGTATGCCGTCGGGAGCGTCTCCGGCGGCCACTTCAACCCTGCCGTGACGCTCGGCCTCTGGGCGGCCCGACGCTTCGACGACCTGCGCGAGGTCGCGCTCTACATCGCCGCCCAGGTGGTTGGTGGCGCGCTCGCCGGGGCCGTGGTGTGGGGGATGGCCCGCAGCATCCTCGGTAGTGCGCAGGCGACGGGGCAGCTCGACGCCAACGGCTTCGGCGAGCACTCCCCCGTCGGCGCAGGTCTCGGGGCGGTGCTGCTCGCCGAGATCCTGCTGACCGCCCTGCTGGTGATCGTCGTTCTCGGGGCCACGACCTCCTACTCTCCCAACGGATTCGAGCCGCTTGCCATCGGGTTCGCCTACGTCGTCATCCACCTCGTCTCGCTGCCGCTGTCGCACACGGGCGTGAATCCTGCCCGCTCGACCGCGGTCGCGTTCTTCAACGGCGACGGCGCCCCCGGGCAGCTCTGGCTCTTCTGGGTCGCCCCCGTGGTGGGTGCGGTGCTCGCCGGGTGGTCGTTCGAGGCCATGACGGGCATCGACCGCAGCAACGTCGACGTCGGCGGCGGCCCGGGTGAGTGATCGAGCGCCCGCCACCTCGGGCCCCACCGCGCGGGGCTGACCTGGGCTGATAGTTTCGAACGGTTCTCGATGCGCGCCGGCGCGAGCCGGTCCCCCAGCCCGTGCGAAAGGTCCCACCCCGTGAGCACCACACCCGTCAAGGTCGCCGTCACCGGCGCAGCCGGCCAGATCGGCTACAGCCTCCTCTTCCGGATCGCCTGCGGCGACCTCTTCGGCCCGGACACCCCGGTCGAGCTGCGACTGCTCGAGATCACCCCTGCCCTGTCCGCCCTCGAGGGCGTCGTCATGGAGCTCGTCGACTGCGCCTTCCCGACCCTCGCGGGCATCGAGATCGGTGACGACCCGACCAAGGTCTTCGACGGTGTCAACCACGCCCTGCTCGTCGGTGCACGCCCTCGCGGTCCCGGCATGGAGCGCAGTGACCTGCTCGAGGCCAACGGCGGCATCTTCGCCCCGCAAGGCAAGGCGCTCGCCGATGTGGCCGCCGACGACATCCGCGTCACCGTCACGGGCAACCCGGCCAACACCAATGCCCTCATCGCCCTCACCAACGCGGCCGGCATCCCGTCCGAGCGCTTCTCGTCCCTCACCCGGCTCGACCACAACCGCGCCATCGGCCAGCTCGCGGCCAAGCTCGGCGTGCCCGTCACCGAGGTGCGCAAGATGACCATCTGGGGCAACCACTCGGCCACGCAGTATCCCGACCTCTTCCACGCCGAGGTCGGTGGCCGCAACGCCGCCGAGGCCGTCGACGACCAGGCCTGGCTCGAGAACGACTTCATCCCGACCGTCGCCAAGCGCGGGGCCGCCATCATCGCCGCCCGCGGTGCCTCGTCCGCCGCCTCGGCGGCGTCGGCCACCATCGACCACGCCCGCACCTGGGTCGAGGGCACCGCCGAGGGCGACTGGACCTCGATGGCGGTCCTGTCCGACGGCTCGTACGGCGTGCCCGAAGGCATCGTCTCCTCCTTCCCCGTCACCGTGAAGGACGGACGGTGGAGCATCGTGCAGGGTCTCGAGATCGACGCCTTCTCGCGCGCCCGCATCGACGCCACCGTCAAGGAGCTCGAGGAGGAGCGCGAGGCCGTGCGCGGCCTCGGCCTCCTGGGCTGAGTCTCCTGGGCTGAGTCTCCTGGGCTGAGGCCTCAGGGGCCCCCACACACCGTCGTCGATCCCCTGCCGTGCGCTTCGCGGCAGGGGATCGACGCATGGTCGGCCGTCCCTGGTCAGACGGGCGGGATCCTGATCCGCACGAGGGTGAAGACGGCGACGAGGGCTGCCGTCGCGACGACGAGCATGAGCACGTCGAGCCAGCGGGAGCGGATCTCGAGCCCACCGCCGCGGGGGGCGGGCAGCACGGCCCGCAGCACGGCCGCCAGGGCGACTCCACCAGCGGCGACGTAGCCTCCGCTGCGGATGTGGCCCATCGCGACCGCGGTCAGTCCGCCCGCGACGACGAGGGCCACCAGCCACCAGGGCCCGAGGCCCGTCAGGGCGCGCCACTTCCTCACGCGAGCCCGGCCTGCCTCTCGGCGGCGGCCACGACGTTGCGCAGCAGCATCGCCCGGGTCATCGGGCCGACTCCGCCGGGATTGGGGCTGAGCCACCCTGCGACCTCGGCGACGTCAGCAGCCACGTCACCGGCGACCTTGCCGTCGACCCGCGAGACGCCGACGTCGAGGACGGCGGCCCCGGGCCTGACCATGTCGGCCGTGACCAGGCCGGGGACGCCCGTGGCGGCGATGACGACGTCAGCCCGACGCACGTGGTCCGCGAGGTCGCGGGTGCCGGTGTGGCAGAGGGTCACCGTCGCGTTCTCGGAGCGGCGCGAGAGCATCAGGCCGAGCGGGCGGCCGACGGTCAGGCCGCGACCGATGACGACGACCTCGGCCCCCGCCAGCGGCACGTCGTAACGGCGTAGCAGCTCGAGGCACCCCATCGGGGTGCAGGGCAGCGGCGCGTCCTTACCGAGCACGAGCCAGCCCAGGTTGGTGGGGTGCAGCCCGTCGACGTCCTTGGCCGGGTCGACCCGCGACAGCAGGGCCATCTCGTCGAGGCCGGTCGGCTGCTGCACGAGGAACCCCGTGCAGGCGGGGTCGGCGTTGAGGTCGTCGATGACGGCCTCCACCTGCGACTGGGTGGCCGTGGCGGGCAGGTCGTACCGGAGGCTGGCGACGCCGATCTGGGCGCAGTCCTTGTGCTTGGCCCCGACGTACCACGCACTGCCGGGGTCGTCTCCGACGAGCACGGTGCCCAGGCCGGGCACCACCCCCACCTCGACCAGGCGGTCCACCCGCCGACGCAGCTCCTGCTTCATCGTCGCGAGGGTCGCCGCACCGTCGAGGATCTGTGCCGTCACCCGCGCATCCTGCCACGCCCGCGCCCCGCGCCAGGACAGGCAGCGGCCGGTCAGTGGAAGAAGTGCCGGGTGCCGGTGAAGTACATCGTCACGCCCGCCGCGTCGGCAGCGGCGATCACCGCGTCGTCGCGGATGGAGCCACCCGGGGCGACGACCGCCCGCACGCCGGCCTCGAGCAGGATCTCGAGCCCGTCGGCAAAGGGGAAGAAGGCGTCGGACGCCGCCACCGATCCGGCCGCCCGCTCGGCCCCGGCCCGGGAGACCGCGAGCCGGCAGGAGTCGACCCGGTTGACCTGGCCCATGCCGACACCGACCGAGGCGCCGTGCTTCGCGAGGAGGATCGCGTTGGACTTCACGGCGCGCACCGAGCGCCAGGCGAAGACGAGATCGGCGAGGAGCGACTCGTCGGCGACCGCCCCGCTCACCAGCAGCCAGCGCGTCGGGTCGTCGCCGCCGCCCTCGCTCACGCCGTCGATGCGGTCGGCCGTCTGCACGAGGATGCCACCGCTGATGGGGTGCATCTCGATGTGGTCGCGCTGGCTCTCCATACCGGCAGGCAGGCGCAGCAGGCGGCGGTTCTTCTTCTCCCGCAACAGCTCCAGCGCGGCGGGCTCGTAGTCGGGCGCGACGACGACCTCGGTGAAGACGTCCTGCGCGGCCCGGGCCATGGCCAGCGTGACGGTCTGGTTGGTGGCGATGATGCCGCCGTAGGCTGAGACCGGGTCGCAGGCGTGTGCCTTCGCATAGGCGTCGGCGACGTCGTCACCGACGGCGATGCCGCAGGGGTTGGCGTGCTTGACGATCGCGACCGTCGGGAGGTCACCGTGGTCGTGGGCGGCGCGCACGGCGGCGTCCGCGTCGACGAAGTTGTTGTAGGACATCTCCTTGCCGTGCAGCTGCTCGGCCGAGGCGATGCCGGTGCGCCAGCCACGGTAGAGCGCGGCCTGCTGGTGCGGGTTCTCGCCGTAGCGCAGCACCGACTGGCGGTCCCACGTGGCACCGACCCAGGCCGGGAAAGCGGCGCCGTCGCCGGTGTCGGTGAGGACGCTGCCCATCCAGCTGGCCACCGCCACGTCGTAGGTCGCCGTGTGCACGAAGGCCTCGGCGGCCAACCGCCGGCGCTGGCCCAGCGTGAAGCCGCCGGCGCCGAGCGCCTCGACCACCTGCGCGTAGGCCTCGGGGCTGGTGACGATCGCGACGCTGGCGTGGTTCTTGGCTGCGGCGCGCACCATCGACGGCCCGCCGATGTCGATCTGCTCCACGCACTCGTCCGGGGTGGCTCCGGACTGCACCGTCTCGAGGAAGGGGTAGAGGTTGCTGACGACGAGGTCGAAGGGCTCGATCCCGAGCGCGTCGAGCTGGCGCAGGTGGTCGGGGTTGTGGGTGTCGGCGAGGATGCCGGCGTGCACGCGCGGGTGCAGGGTCTTGACCCGGCCGTCGAGGCACTCGGGAAAGCCGGTGAGCTCCTCGACCGTCGTCACGGGCACGCCGGTGCCCGCGATCACGCCGGCGGTCGAGCCGGTGGAGACGATGGAGACGCCGGCCTCGTGCAGCGCGAGCGCGAGGTCCGTCAGGCCGGTCTTGTCGTAGACCGACACGAGGGCCCGGCGGACCGGGCGGCGGCCGTCGGTGGTCTGGCCGGTCGTCTCGCCGGAGGAGGGGACGGGGGTGCTCACGGGATGGTGACCTTTCGCGTGCGGATGGTGAAGCCGTCGCGGACCATCCGGCCCACGCAGGTGACGAGCTGGGGACGCTCGGCGTCCTTGATGCGGTCGGTGAGGGTGTCGACGGTGTCGTCGTCGAGCACGGGCACGACGCACTGCGCGACGATCGCGCCGGTGTCGATGCCCTCGTCGACGACGAAGAGGGTGGCGCCGGCGACCTTGACGCCGTGGTCGAGTGCGTCACGCGGCCCGTGGATGCCGGGGAAGGCCGGCAGCAGGGCGTTGTGGCTGTTGAGGAAGCGACCGCCGAAGCGGGCCAGGAACGCTGGTCCGGCGAGCTTGAGGAAGCCGGCGGAGACGACGAGCACCGGGTCGTGGGCCGCCACCTGTGCGGTGAGCGCCACGTCCCACTCGTCGCGGGTGGCGTAGTCGCCGACCTTCGTGACGAAGGTCGGGATGCCGGCGCGGGTCGCGCGGGCCAGCCCCTCGATCCCCTCGCGGTCGGCGCCCACCGCCGCGATCGTCACCCCGTAGGACGGGTCGTGGGTGGCGTCGATGAGCGCCTGCAGCAGGGTGCCCGAGCCCGAGACGAGCACGACGACCGCTCGCGCGGGGGGGGTGGGGTGCTCGGCGCTCACGGGACCTCAGCCTACCGAGCCGCAGACGCGTGCCCGACCAACCGCATCCCTGGTCACCGGCGCCCCTCCCCCCGGTCGACTCGGAGTCGGTGGGCTCGGCCGACGTGAGAACAGCAGTCGACCTCAGCGGCTCTGAGCCGACCGGCGGACCCAGGGGAGACGCAGCCAGCGCCCGAGCAGCAGGACCGTCAGCACGACCACGAATGCGCCGGTGATCCGCTCCGGCCAGGGCAGGACGACGAGCGGCCCGGTCTGGGTGCCGAACCAGATCACGAAGGCCGGTGCCGCCAGGCCCGGCACGAGGCTCCATCCGTGCTCATGTCGCGCCAGGGCACCCAGCAGGCCCATCACCCGCCCGGCCGGGACGGCCAGGACCGCGTAGTAGCGCATGGCAAAGACGTCCAGACCGCCGCTGAAGCCGCTGACGGCATCGGACCAGTAGTAGGTGACGTCTGCCGCCACCAGACCGACGACCCCGGCGAGGCTGCCGAGCAGGGACCGACGGGTCCACCACCCGATGCCGAAGGCCGCCACCGGCCACGCCCACTGGGTGCCGAGCAGGGCGCCGAGGACCTCGAGGGGCGGGATGCCGTCCGAGCTGAGGCTGTGCGGGCTGTAGGCCGACCCGAAGACGTTGCTCAGCGAGTTCACGGCCCCGAGAGCGACACCGAGGAGCGCGGGGCCCAGCAACGCCCTCGCCCAGACGTCTCGGGCACCAGTCCGGCGGGGATCCGCGCTCACCGCCGTCACCCGCATACCGAAGAGACTAGCCACGAGGGCCGGTGCGAGCCCGGGCTGCGCCGCCCGACCGGCACCCGTCGGGTGTGAGTGCCCACCCCACGGACATCCCGGACTGGCGTCGACGGCGTCGACGCCCCGCGCACCCTGAGTCGGGTAGGTCGACGCCGCGTCGAGTGGATCGGGTCAGCGGCGTTGAAGGAGACGGTCTACGCCGAGGTGGGCCAGGGCGCCGACGAGCAGCTCGCCGAGGACACAGGCAGCGACCAGCCACGGGTTCGGACCGACGTGCTGCAGCCGCTGCACGCCCAGCGACCCGCTGGCCAGCGAGCTGGCGACGAGCACGAGGAGCGCGGTGACGACACAGGCCGTCACCGCCGTCTCGAGCTTGGTGCGCCAGCCCGAGAGCCGAGCCAGGCGGCGGCAGGCCAGCCAGGACACGAGGGCGCCCACGACCACGGGTAGCGCGAGCAGGCCCACGACCCAACCGGGCAGCTCACCGCCAGCAGGCAGCGCCCCCAGCACCGGCACGAGGGGCAGGAGTCCGGGCTGGGCCCCCGAGAGGGTCACGGACGCCCCCTCGCCGAGCGAGAAGCCGGGCCCAACGAGCCAGGCCGTCGCCCACACCGCCAGGTCGGGCACGACGAGCAGCTGCCCGACGACGAGCACCGCACCGCCGACGACGCCCGCATCGAGGGCCGTATGGAGCCCCGTCACCGTCCCCCACCGCGCGGCAAGGGCCACGACCACCGTGACGAGCCCAGCGGCTCCGAGCAGCACGGCCCCCCAGACCCCGGGCCCGATGGCCCGGGTGACCCACCGCGGGGCCCGGTCGAGCAGTGGACCGATGACCGGGGCTGCCTCCCCACGACCGTGTCGGCGCACCAGGCAGACCAGGGTCGCGACCAGCGGCACCCCGAGCGCGGCCGGGACGACGAGCACCGACGGGCGGGCCGAGCCGGCCAGGGTCGTGAGCCAGGCCGTCACTGCCACCGCGAGGTAGCCGAGCGCGTAGCCCGGCAGCAGTCGGCGCACCAGCAGCCGAGGCCAGGTGGTCCCCCGAGCGGCAGCCTCGCTCTCGTCGAGCAGCCGCCGCACCGAGCGGGTGGTCATGAGCAGCAGCAGGGCGGTCAGGCCCAGGGGGGCCAGGCCGACCGAGGTGCCGCCCACCGAGACGGGCAGACCGTGCCCGAGGTACCAGCCAGCCGAGGCGACCCCGAGGGCCTGGAGCCACGACACGCTCGAGAGCGGGGCCACCACCCACGCGAGCAGGGCCGGCAGGGCCAGCAGCAGCCAGGTCGCGAGCGCCGTCCGGGCTCCGGGCAGGAGCAGCTCCACCGCGAGACCGCTCACCCGTGGCCGGTCGGCGCCACCGTCGCCACCGACGGATCCGGGTCGGCGGGTCAGGGCGCGGTCGAGGAGGCTCATGAGGTCTCCATCGTCGCCGCTGGTCGGCATGAAGCCGAGCCGACGCGCCGCCCGCACACAACTGCGTCCGCGTCCCGGCGGGTTCTTCCGCACCGGGACGCGGACGCTGGCCGCTGCTGGCGGCTGGCGCGGCGTCGATCAGGCCGTCGCGGTCGCGCCGATGCCCTTCATGATCTCGCGCATGAGGTCGGCGGTCTCGGACGGCGTCTTGCCGACCTTGACCCCGGCGGCCTCGAGGGCCTCCTTCTTGCCCGCGGCCGTGCCGGACCCGCCGGAGACGATGGCACCGGCGTGGCCCATCGTCTTGCCCTCGGGGGCGGTGAAGCCGGCGACGTAGCCGACGACCGGCTTGGTCACGTGCTCCTTGATGTAGGCCGCAGCCCGCTCCTCGGCGTCGCCCCCGATCTCGCCGATCATGACGATCGCGTCGGTGTCGGGGTCGTTCTGGAAGGCCTCGAGGCAGTCGATGTGCGTCGTGCCGATGATCGGGTCGCCACCGATGCCCACGCCCGACGAGAAGCCGAAGTCCCGCAGCTCGTACATCATCTGGTAGGTCAGCGTGCCCGACTTCGAGACCAGGCCGATGCGACCCGGCCCGGCGATCGACGCGGGGATGATGCCCGCGTTGGAGGCGCCGGGGCTGATCAGGCCCGGGCAGTTCGGGCCGATGATGCGGGTCGTGCCCTTGTCCTTCGAGAAGGCGAAGAACTCGGCCGTGTCCTTGACCGCGATCCCCTCGGTGATGACGACGCAGAGCGGGATGGCCGCGTCGATCGCCTCGACGACAGCGGCCTTGGCGAAGGCCGGGGGCACGAAGACGACGGTGACGTCGGCCCCCGTGGCCTCGATCGCCTCCGCGACCGAGCCGAAGACGGGTATGGTGACACCGCCGTCGAAGTCGACCTTGTCGCCCGCCTTGCGCGGGTTGACACCGCCGACGACCTGGGTGCCCGAGGCGAGCATGCGCTGGGTGTGCTTCATGCCCTCGGAGCCGGTCATGCCCTGGACGATGACCTTGGAGTCACTGGTGAGGAAGATTGCCATGGTTACTGGTCCCTGCCCTTTACTTCGCCGCTGCGGCGAGCTCGGCGGCCTTGCGGGCCGCGCCGTCCATGGTCTCTTCGATGGTGACGAGCGGGTGGTTCCGTCGCTGAAGGATGCGGCGACCCTCCTCGACGTTGTTGCCGTCGAGGCGCACGACGAGCGGCTTGGTGGCCGAGTCACCGAGGGTGTCGAGCGCGCCGACGATGCCGTTGGCGACGGCGTCGCACGAGGTGATGCCGCCGAAGACGTTGACGAAGACGGACTTGACCTGCTCGTCACCGAGGATGATGCCCAGGCCGTCGGCCATGACCTGCGCCGAGGCGCCACCACCGATGTCGAGGAAGTTGGCCGGCTTGGGAGGGGTCGACAGGCCCTGGTCGGCCGCCACGGACTCACCGGCGTACGCGACGACGTCGAGGGTGGACATCACCAGGCCCGCACCGTTGCCGATGATGCCGACGTCACCGTCGAGCTTGACGTAGTTGAGGTGCTTGGCCTTGGCCGCCGCCTCGAGCGGGTCGGCCGCGGCGACGTCCTCGAGAGCGGCGTGGTCGGCGTGCCGGAAGCCGGCGTTCTCGTCGAGCGTCACCTTGCCGTCGAGGGCGATGATGTCGCCGTCGGTGGTCTTGACCAGGGGGTTGACCTCGACGAGGGTCGCGTCCTCCTGCTGGTAGACGTCCCACAGGCGCTGGAGCACCGGCACGATCTTGGCGCCGGTCTCCGCGTCGAAGCCGGCCGTGTCGACGATCTCCTGGGCCTTGGCCTCGTCGATGCCGGTGTTGGGGTCGACGGCGACGCGGGCCAGGGCCTCGGGGCGCTCGACCGCGAGCTGCTCGATCTCCACACCCCCCTCGACACTGCACATCGCGAGGTAGCTGCGGTTGGCCCGGTCGAGCAGCACCGAGAAGTAGTACTCCTCGGCGATCTGCGCGCCCTGCGCGATCATCACGCGGTGGACGGTGTGGCCCTTGATGTCCATCCCCAGGATGGCTTCACCGGCGGCGGCGGCCTCGTCCGGGTTCTTGGCCACCTTGACGCCGCCGGCCTTGCCGCGGCCACCGGTCTTGACCTGGGCCTTGACGACCACGACCCCGCCACTGAGGGGGCCGATGTCCTCGGCCGCCTTCCTGACGCCGTCGACGGTGTCGGCGACGACACCGGCCAGCACAGGCACCCCGTGCGCCTCGAACATGTCGCGCGCTTGGTACTCGAAGAGATCCACGGATCAACGTCCCATCATCGACAAAATCGGGAGAGGGGGGCGCCGGGCCCTGATCCGGGCCGCGCCCCTGAACCCTGCGACCCTATCGGCCACCGGGACCAGCCTGGCGAGCCACGGGGGGCCGGTGGGACCAATCTCACCCCTACCCGCCGGTAGTCGCTGCCCGGCCAGGAGCACCGGGATCAAGCGGCACTAGCCGATGGTGACGGCCTGGCCTGTCGGCACCAGCAGCACCCAGACGGGGCCGGCCGCCATCGTCAGGGTGGTGGTGCCCGAGACGAACGCGGTGGGTGCGGCCGCCGACGACCGGCTCCAGGTGCCGTGCCACACCCGCCCGTCGCGCAGCACGTCGACCGCACCCCGACCGACGACCGTGGCCAGCGGGCTGTGCACGCCGTTGACGTCGGTGTTGGCCGACAGCGTCGTCGAGACGTGCTGCACCACGACTGTCGCCGCCGAGTGCTGCGACCCGTCCGCGTCGATGTCGGCGCGGCCGTCGGTGGTGACGAGGTATCGGTGGCGGGCGGGGTCGTAGCGAAGCTCGATCCGCGACGCGGCCCACGCGGTGCGCACGACGCTCCCCCGGGCCCCGCCGGCCGCTGCGGCGCCGTACCGGAAACCCGGGTCGACCGGTCGCACGCTGCCACCGGCCCGGGCGAGGAGCGCACGCGTGTCCCCGATGACGTTGTACGGGGCATAGCGGTTGCCCGCGCGGAAGAAGCCGACTGCAGACGCGTCGTTGGACAGGTTGACCTGACGCCCACGCCCGAGGGTCGCGAGCGTCCCCGCGGACGCACCCGAGAAGGCGAACGCCACCCGGCCGTAGTTGGCCAGCAGGTCGACATCGGTCTCGCGGCCGCTGCGCACAGGGCCGATCTGCGGCGGCATCGACGAGGACCAGACGACGAGCAGCCGGGTCAGCCCCGCCTCCACCGGCTCGACGTAGACGACGTCGGCCCGACCGACGCCGACCCGGGGGCGCGACGCGCTGGTGTTGTCGATCTTCGCCGCGAGGACCGGCCCACCACCCAGCCGGGTGGGCGCGGCGGTCGTCGGGCGGGACGGTGAAGAGCTCGTCGGGGGGGCAGAGGTCGACGCGGCTGCCGAGCTCCCCGAGGACGCCGAGGATCCCGCCCCTGGAGCCGGGGCGCTGCCGGTGCAGGCGGCCACCAGGAGCACTGCGAGCGTGACGGCGCAGGCGGCCGGACCCCCACCAGCAGCGAGCGGTCTGAACGGCCGAGGGTGGGGCATGTCGTGAGGGTAGGCCAGGCGCCTGAAGAGGCCCGCAGACACGCAGGGCTCTGCGCGATCTCGGGGGCTCTCGAGGCTCTCGGTGGCTCTCGAGGCGTCCGGCCCGACAGTCAGGGAGAAAGCCTCGGTGTGGGGTGGGCCCTGGGCCCACCCCACACCGCGTGACGTCGGACGCTGCGGGTGGCTGCCACCACCGCGGCACATGATCTGTGCGGCGCCGTCACACCGTCGGGGGGGAGGCGGGGTGACGGACCGGTCCAGCTGTCCGACTCCACCGTCGGCCCACTGGGGGGATGGGCCGCTCGGTGTATGACCATCGTGTCTGCTTAATCCGTGGGCACCAACGGACTTTGCCAAGACTTTACGATGCGCGAACAATCCACTCGTCCACTGACGGCCGTTTGCGATGACTAGCCACTGCTTGCTTCACGGCGACCAGTGGGCTCCGTCCGGCCGACCCAGCCTGTGTGCAGCCCGGACGCGACCTGAGCACCTGTCGGGTGGCCGAGGATCCACCTCCCGCTCTCGGTTGACCGACGGGAGAGCCAGCAGATCTCGTGTGGGCGCGATGACTCGCCGTTACGCTCGATGCACCATGTCGGCCCTCGACCACCTCCCCCTGCGCCCTCGGGAGGACGACGCCTCGATGACCGACGGAGGGGGCTCGTCGAGCCCGGACCAGGGGCTGCTCGACCGTCTGGTGGGCGCCGCGACCGGGGCAGGATCCGTGGTCCGGCGCGCAGGCGGCGCCGCGCTCAGCACCGTCGGCGTCGTGCAAGCGGTGGTGGAGGGGGCGGTGCGCACCTTGTGCACGCCCACGGGGCTGGCCGGGGTCGTCGTCGAGGGCCTGTGGATCTCGACGCACATGGCGCTCTACCCCTTCGGTCTCGCCGCCGAACGGCGCCAGGAGCGGGGCTCGGGCTACCGCATCGAGCACCTGGCCCCTCTGCAGCGGGGGCGACTGGTCAACGACGTCGAGGCGGCCGGCACCCCGATCCTGCTCGTGCACGGCATCATCGACAACCAGTCCGTCTTCACCCTGCTGCGGCGCGGCCTGCGGCACCGGGGCTTCGACCAGGTGTCGACGATGAACTACTCGATCCTCACCGGCGACGTGCGGGTGGCGGCCGCCCGGCTCGCGGAGCAGGTGGAGGCCATCGTCGCCCGGACCGGTTACGAGCGGATCCACGTCGTCGGCCACAGCATGGGCGGGCTGATCGCCCGCTACTACGTCACCCGACTCGGCGGTGACCAGCGCGTGCACACCCTCGTCACGCTCGGGAGCCCCCACGCCGGGACGCTGTCGGCCTATGCCTGGCCGGGCACCCTGACCCGCCAACTGCGGCCGGGGAGCCCCCTGATGAAGGAGCTCGCCCTGCCCGCTCCCGGGTGCCGCACGCGCTTCATCTGCTACTGGTCCGACCTCGACCAGATCATGTTCCCCCAGCGGACGGCTGCCCTCGACCACCCGGACCTCACCGTCACCAACATCCTGCTGCGGGGGGTGGGGCACACGAGCATCCCCATCATGTCGTCGGTGGTGCGCGGCATCTCGCAGGCCCTGGCCCACCTCGACGAGGACGGTGCGACCGTCGCGGACCCCGTGACGACGCTGAGACCCGCAGAGCTCCGCTGCGGTGGGTGACATCCACCGGAGCACGGGCGACTTTCGCTGCTGCTTTATTGTGATCACGAATCGATCACGATAGGTTCTCACCACCGTCCCCCGGCCGAGCGCGCTCTGGCCGACCCCCCTCCCCAGGCCGAGGTCCTCCCGAACGTGACGAAGCAGAAGCACTCCGGCCGACACCGCGGGCAGGGCACCTCGTCGGTGCGCGCGACTCCAGGTGCGAGCGGCCGACATCGGGCACCGGGCACGCACCCCGTGCCCCGTCTGATCGGCACGGGCGTCCTGCTCCCGACCGCGACCACCGCGACCATCGTGCTGACCACGACGGGCGCGCACCTGGGCGCCGCGCCGGCGCCGGTGTCCCCCCTGCCGGTGGTCGCGGCCACCACGGAGCAGGTGCCCGGTGGGCCCAGCGAGCCAACGGCCCAGCAGGGCGTCCTCGAGGCGAAGACCCGACTGCTCGCCCTGCAACGCCCCACCGCCGAGCGCGCCGCCCGGAGCAGCACCCGCACCTCGCCTCCCCCTGCGGCGCAGGTGACCGCCCGCGCGAGGGCGGCCACTGCGGCCAAGGCCGCGACCGCTCTGGCCACGGCGCACCGCTGGGTCACGCCGGTCGACGTGCGCTTCACGCTCACGTCCGGCTTCGGGATGCGGTGGGGCACGATGCACGCGGGCCAGGACTTCGCCCTGCCCGTGGGCAGCCCCGTCAAGTCCATGTCGAGCGGTACCGTCATCTTCGCCGGCTGGTCCGGTGGTTACGGCAACAAGGTCGAGATCCGCTACTGGGACGGCACGATCAGCTGGTATGCCCACAACTCGCGACTGACCGTGCGTACGGGCGACGCGGTCACGCCGGGTGAGGTGGTGGCCAGCTCTGGCAACACGGGTCACTCCACCGGCCCGCACGCGCACATCGAGATCCACCTGCGCAGCGACAACACCCCGGCATCGGCCGTGTCCCCCGTCCCGTGGTTGACCGCACACGGCAACATGCCCGGCCACCGCTCGTCGACAGGCCCGACGACCGCCACGGACTGACGGCGGCTCAGCCGCCGTGGGTCACAGCTTCTCGAGCGGGGCGTAGCGCAGGAGCAGCCGCTTCGTGCCCGTCTCGTCACCGAAGTCGACATGGGCCATGGCCTTGTCACCCTCACCCTCCACCCGCAGCACGGTGCCCAGGCCGAAGGAGTCGTGCGAGACCCGGTCACCGGCAGCGACGAGGACGACCGTCTTGCTGCCCGCCCTCGAGGACTCCCGTCGGGCGGCCAGCGACGACATCGCCGAGCCCGGCATCGGTCGTCTCGTGCGCGCCGCGTCGATCGCCGTGTCGGTGCGCAGCCAGTCGACGAGGCCGTCGGGGATCTCGTCGAGGAACCGGGAGGCGGGGTTGTACTGGGGCGAGCCCCACGCGGAGCGGACCGCGGCCCGCGACAGGTGCAGGCGCTGCTGGGCTCGCGTGATGCCGACGTAGGCCAGGCGCCGCTCCTCCTCCAGCTCGCGTGGCTCACCCAGCGAACGCAGGTGAGGGAAGGTGCCGTCCTCCATCCCCGTGAGGAAGACGACGGGGAACTCCAGCCCCTTGGCGGTGTGCAGGGTCATGAGCGTGACGACGCCGTTGTCGGCACCGGGCGCGCCGTCGGGGATCTGGTCGGCGTCGGCCACGAGCGAGACCCGCTCGAGGAAGTCCTCGAGCGAGGCCTCCTCACCCGTCTCGAGCCGCTCCTCGTCGAACTCGCGCGCGACCTCGACGAGCTCGGCGAGGTTCTCGACCCGTCCCTCGTCCTGCGGATCGGGGCTGCGCCGCAGCTCGGAGAGGTAGCCGCTCTGCTCGACGGCCGCCTCGATCAGACCGGCCACCCCGGAGCCGGTGTCGTAGACCTCGCGCAGCTGCTCGAGCAGCCCGGTGAACACCTTGATCGCCGCCACCGAGCGGGTGGCGATGCCCGGGGCGTCCTCCGGACGCCCGAGGGCCGCGACGAACGGGATGCGCTCGCGCTCCGCGAGCTGCGCGACGCAGGCCTCGGCGCGCTCGCCGATGCCGCGCCGGGGGGTGTTGAGGATGCGCCGCAGGTTGACGGTGTCGAGCGGGTTGGACACGACCCGCAGGTAGGCGAGCGCGTCCTTGATCTCCTTGCGCTCGTAGAAGCGCGTGCCGCCGACCACCTTGTAGGGCATGCCGACCCGCACCAGCACCTCCTCGAAGGCCCTCGACTGCGCGTTGGTGCGGTAGAAGATCGCGACGTCCTTGGGGCGCACCCCCTCCTTGTCGCCCAGGTCGTCGATCTGGCGGGCCACGAAGGCCGCCTCGTCGTGCTCGCTGTCGGCGACGTAGCCGATGATCTGCGCCCCGTCGCCGGCAGCCGTCCACAGGTTCTTCGCCCGCCGGTTCTCGTTGCGGGCGATCACCGCATTGGCGGCGCGCAGGATCGTCTGGGTCGAGCGGTAGTTCTGCTCGAGCAGGATGGTGCGCGCGTCGGGGTAGTCCTGCTCGAACTCGACGATGTTGCGGATGGTCGCGCCGCGGAAGGCGTAGATCGACTGGTCGGCGTCGCCGACCACGCACAGCTCACCGGGCGGCACGGCATAGGCCGGGGCGTCGTCGGGCAGCGCAGGTCCGACCAGCTCCTTCACCAGCTGGTACTGCGCGAGGTTGGTGTCCTGGTACTCGTCGACGAGGATGTGGCGGAAGCGTCGGCGGTAGTGCTCGGCGGCCTCGGGGAAGGCCTGCAGAAGGTGCACCGTCGACATGATCAGGTCGTCGAAGTCCATCGCGTTGGCCTGCCGCAGCCGCCGCTGGTAGTCCGTGTAGGCCTCGGCCACGCGCTGGTCGTGGTGGCTGCCGTCCTCGGCGACCCGGGCGGCATACGTCTCCTCGTCGACGAGGTCGTTCTTGAGGTTGCTGACCGCGTGCGAGAAGGATCGTGGGGGGTAGCGCTTGGCGTCGAGGTCGAGGTCGCGCAGCACCAGGGCCATCAGCCGCTGGCTGTCGGCCGCGTCGTAGATCGAGAAGGTCGACTTGAGCCCGAGCCGGTGGGCCTCGCGACGCAGGATGCGCACGCAGGCCGAGTGGAAGGTCAGCACCCACATCGCCTTGGCCGCCGGGCCGACCAGCTGCGCGACCCGCTCCTTCATCTCACCGGCGGCCTTGTTGGTGAAGGTGATCGCGAGGACCTGGCCCGGCCGGGCCCCGCGTGCCGCCAGCAGCCAGGCGATGCGGTGGGTGAGCACCCGCGTCTTGCCCGACCCGGCGCCGGCCACGATCAGCAGCGGTGGGCCCTCGTGGACGACCGCCTCTCGCTGCGGGTCGTTGAGCCCCTCGAGGAGCTCCTCGGCCCGGGCCCGCGCGTCGCCGGCCGCGTCGGGCGCCTCCCCGTCGCCGGTCGCCCACAGCGGCAGCCCGGCGTCGTCGACGTCGTGCAGGCCCCCCCGGGCCGGAGGCTCGGAGGGCGCGCGGCGCGCGGCTGATCGAGGGGGCGCGGAAGGCGTAGGCAGGCCGAGGTCGTCGAAGAGGGTGCTCATCTCCCCTGCAGCCTACGACCGGCGGCCGACAGCACGGGGCCACGCGCCTACGCTGGGTCCATGCTGACGACGCGGCTCTACGCCTGGACCCGCGCGCACCCCACCGTCGTCGACTCGGCCCTCGCGGTGGCCCTCTACCTGTCCTTCGGCCTGGTCTCGACGGCGGCCGGGCTCGGGCTGGCGGCGGAGGTCTTCAGCCTGGTCTCGCTCGCCCTGCTCGTGGTGCGGCGGCGGTGGCCGGTCGCCGTCCTCGGCGCGATGGTGGTCGTCGGCCTGGCCCAGTTCACCCTGGTCGGGACGCTGCTTCCCGCCAACGTGGCCGAGGTCTACGTCGTCTACACGGTCGCCGCCCACGTCGCGTCGTTCCGCACCCGGCTGGTGGCCCTCGCGTGCGGGCTGCTCGGCGCCGCCCTCGGTGCCCTGCGCCTCGGTGGGTCCGACGCCACGCTCGGCGCGAAGGCCTTCTCGGCGCTCGCCCTGGCCACCCTCGTGATGCTCACCTGGGTCGTGGGCAACATCATCCGGGGCCGGGAGAGCATCATCGCCCAGCTCAGCGAGAGCAACGCCCTGCTGCAGCGAGACCGCGACCAGCGCGACCTCATCGCCGCCCAGCACGAGCGGGCCCGCATCGCCCGCGAGATGCACGACATCGTCGCCCACTCCCTCTCGGTCGTCGTGGTGCAGGCCGACGGCGGAGCGTATGCCGCGGAGCACGCCTCCCGCTGGGAGCGCGCCGACGCCGCAGTCACCCTCGAGACCATCGCCGGCACCGCCCGGTCGGCCCTGGCCGAGACCCGCCGCCTGGTCGGGGTGCTGCGCGACGACGGCGCCGCGGTCGACCTGAGCCCCCTGGCCGGCCTGGCCGACCTCGACTCCCTCGTCGACGGTGTGCGCTCCTCGGGGCTCGCCGTCACGACGCAGGTGCCACCGCCCGCCCTGCTCGAAGTGCTCCCCCGCGACGTCGACCTCGCGGCGTACCGCGTCATCCAGGAGTCGCTCACCAACGTGCTCAAGCACGCCGGCCCCGACGCGACGGCCGACGTGGAGGTGCTGAGCCTGCCCGGGCTGCTTCGCGTCGTCGTCACCGACGACGGGGTCGGGGGGGCCTCCCGCGACGACGGCGACGGCCACGGCATCGTCGGCATGCGCGAGCGGGTCACCTCGTCGGGGGGCACCCTCCTCGTCGGCAGTCGACCGCAGGGTGGCTTCAGCGTGGTGGCGACGCTCCCGCTGCACTGGTCCGAAGCACGTCCGTGACCGACAGCCCGGCGCCGCCGGTGCGGCTCTTCCTCGTCGACGACCAGGCCCTGGTGCGCGCCGGCTTCGCGATGGTGCTCGACGCCACCGCCGACATGCAGGTCGTCGGTCAGGCCGCCGACGGCCAGGCCGCCCTCGACGCCTTGACCGGCCCCGGGGCCCTGGTGGTCGACGTGGTGCTGATGGACATCCAGATGCCCCGCCTCAACGGGGTCGAGGCCACGAGACGTCTACTGACGCAACCGGATCCGCCACGGGTCCTGGTGCTCACCACCTTCGATCTCGACGAGTTCGCCTTCGCTGCCCTGCAGGCCGGGGCATCCGGCTTCCTGCTGAAGGACGCCGGGCCGACCGACCTGCTCGCCGCCATCCGCGCGGTCCACCGGGGCGACAGCGTGGTGGCTCCGAGCACGACGCGGCGACTCATCGACACCTTCGTCCACGCGCTCCCTGGTGCAGGCGGCGGCGACCCGGGACCGGGGGGTGACGACACGGCATACGCCTCGGCGCTGAGACGGCTGGAGCCGCTGACCGAGCGGGAGCGCGAGGTGCTCGTGGCCGTGGGCCAGGGGCTGACGAACCAGGAGATCGCCGCGAGCTTCTTCGTCGCCGAGGCCACCGTCAAGACCCACATCGGCGCCGTGCTGCGCAAGCTCGACCTGCGCGACCGGGTGCAGATGGTGGTCCTCGCCTACGAGGCGGGGCTCGTGCGCGTGGGGGGCTAGCGGGCCGTCTCCACCCCAGGGCGGAGAGGCCGACCAGCCGTCGGCGGCCGGGCCGCTCACCACTTCTCGACGATCTTCGGGGTCTGGCGACCCGGGCCCGGGTCACGCCACCGGCAGCCCGGCCCCGCGCCAGGCCGCGAGCCCGCCTTCGACGTCGGTGACGTGCCGAAGCCCGAGCCGGGCGAGGCTGGTGGCGGCCAGCGACGAGGCGTAGCCCTCCTGGCAGAGCACGACGACCCGGGTCTCGTCTTCGACCCACGGCAGCCGGGCCGGGCTGCGGGGGTCAAGGCGCCGCTCGAGCACGTTGCGCTCGATCACGACGGGCCCCAGGTCGGGGTGGACCTCCCCCTGTGCTCGACGCTGGGCCGCGGGCCGGATGTCGACGATCACGGCCCGCCCGTGCAGCACAGCCTGGTAGGCAGCGCGCGCCGACACCCGCTCGTAGGCGTGCCGGGCCTCGTCCACCAGGTCGTCGACGGTGACGTCCGGGCCGGTCGGCGCAACCGGGGCGACGGCGGCCGGTGACGCGAAGAGGCCTGTCTCCCAGGCGATCGCACTCGATCGACGACGGTCTGTCGACGAGCCGAGCGCGGCGACGACGGTCACCAGTCCGCTCCCTCGTGCGTCGCGGAGACGGCCCGTGGACCGTCGGCGGCCAGCTCGTGCGACGTCGTGGTCGTCAGCCTCGGGGCGTAGGCGTGGACGGTGAGCGAGCGGCCGGCGGCGGCGCCACGCACGTTGTGCACGTGCGACTCCCCGAAGGCCCGGGACTCGCCGTCGACCAGGCGACGCGCGTGCACGCGCCCGCCGCCCCAGGTCTGCTCGACGACCGCCCCCGACGCCACGGCGAAGGACCCGAGCGACCCGTCGTGGTCGTGCCACCCGGTCTCGCCCCCCTCCGGCCACGAGATGAGCCAGACCTCGGCGCCGTCGTGGTCGGCCAGGCGGGCCCAGGTGCGCTCACCCTCGTCGGGGAGCAGGACACCGAGGTTGGGGTTCAGCGCGTAGCGACGAGCGAGCCGCTCGAGGTCGGGGGCGGAGGAATGGACGAGTGCGCGGTGGCGCGTGCTGGTCGGCATGAGCGACGTTCCTTGTCAGGCAGGAGGATCGAGACGCGAGGTCAGGGGGCGGACCGGCATCCACGGGTGTCCGTGGGCGGTCGGGGCGCGGGGGCGCAGGGAAGCGGGCCGAGGGTGGGGTCAGCCGCGACAGCAGCGACGCCGGGGGCGACACGAGATGGCGGGGGTGGCGGCATACCCCTCGCGCATTCGCCTCGTGACCGTCTGCATGGCTCCAGTGCAACAGGCCGGGCCTTCTGGTTCAAGGCCTTTCCGTGCGCGTCTTACGTTATGGGACACCAAACATAGAGTTATGTCGCCGGCGGACCTAGGGTCACGGGTATGACCGCTGCCGTCCGCACCCCGTCCCTCGTCGTCCCCCGCACCGGTGACTCCAGCGTGCTCACCGTGGAGCAGCGTGAGGTCGGCGCGCCCGGCCCCGGCGAGATCCGGGTCGAGGTGGCCGCCACGGGGGTCAACTTCATCGAGGTCTACCAGCGTCAGGGGGTCTACCCCCTCCCGCTCCCCTTCGTGCTGGGCAGCGAGGGGGCCGGCACCGTCGAGGCGGTCGGCGACGGCGTCGACCTCCGGGTCGGCGACCACGTCGCCTGGGCGGCGGCTCCCGGCAGCGCCGCCGGCCACGTGCGCATGCCCGCGGCCGTCGCGGTGCCCGTCCCCGACGGTCTCGCCCTCGAGACGGCCGCCGCCGCGATGCTCCAGGGCATCACCGCCCACTACCTCGTCACGAGCACGTATGCCGTGCAGCCCGGCGACACCGTGCTCGCCCACGCCGTGGCCGGCGGGGTCGGGCAGCTGCTCGTGCAGCTGGTGAAGGCCCGTGGAGCCCGGCTGATCGGGACGGCCGGCTCGGCGGCCAAGGCCCGGAAGGCGCTCGACCTCGGCGCCGACCACGTCATCGACTACACCGACCTCGACTCGGCGTCCCTCGCGGCCGCGGTGCGCGAGGCCAACGGCGGTGAGGGCGTGCACGTGGTCTACGACGGCGTCGGGCGCACGACCTTCGATGCCTCGCTGAAGGCGCTGCGCCTCCGCGGGATGCTCGTGCTCTTCGGTGGTGCGTCGGGCCAGGTGCCCGCCTTCGACATCCAGCGCCTCAACGCCGGCGGCTCGCTCTTCCTCACCCGCCCGACGATGGGCGACTACATCGCGACCCGTGAGGAGCTGACCTGGCGCGCCGGCGAGGTCCTCGGCGCGCTCGCGTCCGGCGACCTGGGCATCGAGGTGGGCGGACGCTACCCGCTGGCCGAGGCGGCCACGGCGTACGACGACCTCGAGGGGCGCCGCACGACGGGCAAGCTGCTGCTGCTGCCGTCGGCCACCACACCGCGGTGATCGTGAAGGGTCAGGTCCAGAGGACTGCGACGAGCACGTTGAGCAGGGTGAGGCCGGCCGCGGCCTGCACGAGGGGAGCGGCCACCGCCGCCATCGTGGTGGTCGCGGTGGCTCCCGTCGCGACCCCGGTCGCGGCCCCCGGGGAGACCTCGAGCCCGGCCCGCTTCTGGCGGGCGTTGGCGATCTCGACGCAGGCGAGCACGCCGAGGGCGACGAGCAGCTTGACCCCGATCTTGGGGTGGTTCGGCGGGTCGGTCGGGTCGTTCGCCGCCTCGACGAGGCCCACCAGGACCAGGCCCGTCACGAGCTGCGCGCGCGCACCCCAGAGCACCGCGGGGTGCAGCCGCGGCGACGAGCGGGTCGCGAACCAGCCACCGAGGATCGCGGCCATGCCGAGCAGGTGGAGGACGAGGACGAGGTTCGTGGCGACCGACATGGCCTCAGCCTAGGGCGCCGGGCACGAGGACCTCCGCGCCCGGCGCCGGGCCGCCGTCAGCAGCTCTTGTCGATGGTGGTGACGACGTCGTTGGAGACGCAGAAGGTGCCCACCACCCGGCTGACGACCGGCCGACGGGCAGGAGGCGGTCAGAGGATGCGGCGGTGCATGGCCCAGGCCGTCAGCTCGTGACGGCTCGAGAGCTGCAGCTTGCGCAGCACCGCCGAGACGTGGGTCTCGACCGTCTTCACCGAGATGAAGAGCTCCTTGGCCACCTCCTTGTACTGGTACCCGCGGGCGATGAGGCGCATGACCTCCCGCTCGCGGGTGGAGAGCCGGTCGAGCTCCTCGTCGACCTCGGCGATCTCGCCCGCAGCCGCCCCGAACGCGTCGAGCACGAAGCCGGCCAGGCGCGGGCTGAAGACCGCGTCACCGTCGGCCACCCGGGTGATGGCCGTCATCAGGTCGTTGCCGCTGATCGTCTTGGTGACGTAGCCCCGGGCCCCGGCCCGGATCACGGCGATGACGTCCTCGGCCGAGTCCGACACCGACAGGGCGAGGAAGCGCACCGGCTGCCCGCTCGCCGTCTCGATCCCCCGCGAGCCGCCGATGACGTCGACCCCACCGTTGCCGTTGCCACCCGGCAGGTGCACGTCGAGCAGCACGACGTCGGGACGCACGTCCTTGATCACCGTGATGGCCGAGTCGACGTCGGGCGCCTCGCCCACGACCTCGGTCACGGCGAGGTCGAGCTCGGTCTTGACCCCGGAGCGGAACATCCGGTGGTCGTCGACGAGCACGAGACGGATGGGCTGCGGCATCAGGGGGTTCCTTCGGGTTCGGGTCGTCCGGCGTGGTCGCCGGAGGTCTGCGGGTGCGGCGGGAGGGTCAGCTCGATCTCCGTGCCGCCCTCGAGGTGGCGGATGCGGGCGGAGCCGCCGTGACGCTCCATCCGGCCGAGGATGGACTGGCGCACGCCGAGGCGGTCGGGACCGACCTCGTCGAGGTCGAAGCCCTCGCCGTGGTCGCGCACGAAGCACTCCACCCCGTGGGGCCCGACCTCCACGTAGGCCGAGACCGGCGGCGCGCCGTGGCGCACGGCGTTGAGCATCGCCTCGCGGGCGGCCTTGACCAGGGCCGAGCCGCCCTCGTCCAGCGGCTGGTCGCCAGTCACGACGAGGTCGATCGGCACCCCGTGGTCGTCCTCGACCTCGTGCGCCACCGCCGCGACCGCCGCCGCGATCGTGTCGCCCGACTGCACGCGATCGGCATACAGCCAGGTGCGCAGCTCGCGCTCCTGCGAGCGGGCCAGCCGCACGACCGTCGCCGGGTCGTCCGAGCGGCGCTGGATGAGCGCGAGGGTCTGCAGGACCGAGTCGTGCAGGTGGGCGGCGATGTCGGCGCGCTCGGTGGCCCGGATCCGCTCGCTCTGCTCACGCTGCAGCCCCCGGGCCAGCCGCAGCACCCACGGGGCCGCGACGACCACGGCCCCGAGCAGCACGGCGAGCGCAGCCACGGCGCTGGTCGTCGCGGCCGCGAGCCCCTGTCCCTGCGTGAAGAGCGCGACCACCCCGACCAGCACGAGCGACACGCCGACCGCGGGGAGGACGACGGCGAGCACCTTGCCGCGACGAGACCGGCGACGCCAGCCCACCCGCTCGGTGTCGTCGAGCTGGGACCACGCGAGGAAGGCCCCGGCAGCCACGGCCACGACAGGGACCACGAGGCTGAGGTGCGAGGCCGCCGCAGCCAGGGGCCCGCCCCAGCTGAGCCCGACCAGCCCGAGCAGCACGCCGACGACGACGAGCACCTGGCCGTAGCCCAGCGGGCGCCGGTCGGTCCGGACCGCGGCCGCGGGCCCACCCGGGGCGCGGGTGTCGGGCCGCGTCATCACCCACAGGAAGGCGTAGACGGGCAGGCCCGGGCCGGCGATGACCGCGACCACCATCACGAGCCGCACGAGACCGGGCTCGATGCCGAGGTGGGCACCGACGCCTCCGCACACCCCGGCCAGCCAGCGGTCCGACGTCGAGCGGTAGAGCCGGGCGGGCGGGGGCGGCGCGGGGGCCAGGCCGGGGAGGGGAGCCGCGGGAGCGCCCGGAGCGCCCATAGCGCCCGGCGCGTGCACCGGCCCAGGGGTCGGTGGGACCCCAGGGAGGTGCTCGGTCTGGCTCACCCCTCCATCCTGACCCATCAGGGGCCCGCAGCGGCCCCGGCAGCCCGTCTTCCGGGGTGGCATCAGGGTGGGTTCAGGGTCGACCCGCATCGTCCGGAGGCCACGCGTCCCGCAGGATGGGAACGTGACCTCGCCACCCCAGCCTCCCCCCGACCCGGCGGCTGCTCCCGGCCGCAGGGGCCAGGAGGGGCTGTGGGCGTGGCTGCGCGGGCTCGGCATCGCGCGCTCCGACGAGAACCGGTGGCTGACCGGTGTCGCCGGGGGCCTCGCCGTGCGCTTCGGCGTCGACCCCGTGCTCGTGCGAGCGGGCTTCGTGCTCCTCGCGATCTTCGGCGGTCTGGGCGTGCCGCTCTATGCGCTCGCGTGGGCCCTCCTGCCCGACGCCCAGGGCAGCATCCTCGCCGAGCGGGCGGTGCGACAGCGCGACAAGCGCAGCGTCGGGCTCCTCGTGCTCGTCGCCGCCCTCGTGCTGGGCAACCTCGACGGGGGCCGGGCCTGGTGGTCCGTGCTGCCGGTCGCCGCGCTGCTCTACTGGTTCTACCGCTCCCGGCGCAGGACCGCGACACGCACCACCGGCAGCATCCCCGTCTGGACCCCGCCGACGACCACCACCCCGTATGCCGCGCCCCCACCGGCGCCCACCCTGGCTGCACCCGTGCCGGCCTATGGTGACCCGGCCGCCGCGGCGGCCCACGGCACTCCATACGGCATGGGGCCGGGGCGCACCGGAGCCGTGTCGCCCCCGACCGGGGCGCTGGCGCCACCGCGGGCCCAGCGTCGGCGGGCCGGGGTGCTGGGGTTGCTGCTCACCGTCGGTCTCGGGATCGCGGGTGCTGCGGTGGCGACCGAGGTGCACGGTGACCTGCGATCCAGCGGGAGCGTGCCGGCGGGGCTGGGTCAGGTGCCGTTCACCCTGGGCTGTGCGCTGGCCGGGGTCGGCCTCGCCCTGCTGCTCATCGGGCTGCTCGGACGGCGGGCCGGTGTCACCGGGCTGCTGGCCGTCGCGCTGACCGCGGCGACCGTCGCGTCGGCGTCCGTGCCCCCGTTCGTCTTCTCGACCGGCGCCGACGACCGCAGCTGGAGGGCGAGCGAGCCCGAGCCGGCTGGAGGCTATGTCGTCGGGCTCGGTGACGGGCGCCTCGACCTTCGGGGAGCCACCGCCGGTCAGCAGTTCGAGGTGAAGGTGTGGCTCGGCGACCTCACGGTGCTTGTGCCGGCGGGCGTGAGGGCCACCATCAAGCCCAGCCTCGGCATGGGCGACCTGGCCGTCAACGGCGTGCGCGAGAAGGTCGGGCAGCAGTCGAGCATCGAGGTGGGCAAGGGGCCGACGTCGGTGACGATCGTCGCGGACCTCATGGCCGGCGACCTCGAGATCACCGTGGTGCCGGCCCCCGGGCCGACACCGACCGGAGGGGCGACATGAGCGAGCGACCGAGGGCCTGGGGCGGTCCTGCCGACGGGCCGCAGGACGCACCGGTGTGGGCAGCGCCCCCGGGATCCGAGCCGACCCACCCGCCGCACCGTGAGGCCGGGGCCCGCCCCACCGGACCCAACTGGGGGCTGGCACTGCTCGGGCTGCTGCTCATGGGCGTCGCGTCGGTCGTCGTGGTCGAGCAGCTGACGGGCGTCGCCTCCGTGACCTCGCTCGAGCGCCACGGCCCGCTCCTGCTCGTGGCCGTGGGTGTGGCCTGCGCCCTGGTCGGGGTCATCGGGATGGCTCGACGTCGACCCTGAGAGCGTGGCCGTGCTCAGGCCCGCGAGGCGAGCAGCCGCGGCAGCTCGACCGCCCAGCTCGTGACCAGCCCGACGGAGTCGAGGTCGGCGACCGGCACCCAGGCCGACTCGGCGGTGGTGCCACCGACGTCGTGGACGACCGGGTCGGTGGGCTCGGCACAGTTGGCCCAGTAGGCGATCCGCACTGCGTGGAAGTCCTCGAGCCGCCCGTGCGGCGCTCGGCCCACCCAGTGGCTGCTGGTGATGGTGGCCAGCCCGGTCACCTCGACGACCTGCCCGCTCTCCTCCCACACCTCGCGGTGCAGCGCCTGGAGCGGCAGCTCGCCCGGGTCGACACCACCCCCGACCAGACCCCACTCCCCCGCCGCGTTGGTGGAGCCGGCAAACCGGGCGAGCAGCACCCCCCGGGCGCTCGTCACGATGGCGTAGGCCGCCACCCGCTGGTAGGGCACGGCCGCCTCGCCCGGTGCGACCACGAGGTCGGCGTCGCGAGCGATCGCCCGCGCCGAGGTCACCTCGGAGGCCGAGACCGAGACCGAGGCCGAGTCCGGCCCTGCCCCCGTCGTCTCGGGCCCACGCGGACGCACGTCGTAGACCAGTCGCAGCTCGTGTGGATCAGCCTGCCCCACAACGTCTCTCGGCCTGACCGGCTCCCAGCCGCGGGAGCGCAGCCCCACGTCGGGCAGCTCGCCGTGGGCGAGCCTGAAGGTGACGGCCCCCTCGCCGTCGAGCAGTCCGTCGACATGGATCTCGGCCTGCGGGACCCGGGGGAGGATCGTCATCGACGAGCCCCCGCGACCGCGCGGGCGTACTCGCCCTCGGCGGCGTCGACCACGCTGGCCCAGCCCTGGGCCGGCGGGTGCTCGAGGTTGTGGCGAAGCATCCGCTCCCGCAGGGCGGGATCCGAGGCCAGCCTCGCCAGCGCGGCGGCGAAGTCGTCGTCGTCGCGGGTGAGGTAGCCGTTGACCCCGTCGGTGACGAACTCGCCGAGGCCAGAACCCTGCCGACCGACCACGGGCAGACCCGCCGTGCGGGCCTCGAGGGCGGCGATGCCGAAGGACTCGAGCGCGCCGGGCGAGACGTAGACGTCGGCGGCGGCATACCGCGTCCTGAGCTCGTCGCGGGAGACGCGGCCGGGCAGGTGGACCCACGAGGTCATGCCGTGCTCGGCGAGATAGCGCTCGACCGGGGCGCGGTCGGGGCCCTCACCGAGCACCTCGACGTCGAGGCGCACGTCGGCGGGCACGAGGTCGCGCACCCGTCGCAGGAGCTGCACGAAGGGCACCGGCCGCTTACGGCGGGCCAGGCGCATGGCGGTGACCACCCGCACCACGCCGTCTCCCGGAGCGGTGCGTCGCGGCGTCCACGCAGCGACGTCGATCCCGTTGGGCAGCAGGGCGACCGGTGCGGTGTCACCGAGGATGCGACGCAGGGGTGCGGCCGCGACGTCCGAGACCGCGCTCATGGCGAGACCGGCGGCGGCCCACCGTCGCACGACGCCCAGGCGGCGCACGACCGGGGTCATCGCGTCGAGCATGCAGTGCCAGGTCATCGCGGTCGGCAGGCCCATCCGCATCGTCAGGAACGCAGCGTCGACGGCGAAGGGCGAGACCACCCCCATGTGGACGTGGGCCACGTCGAAGCCGGCGAGCTCACCGCGCATCGCCCACGGTGCCAACGGGTTGACGGGCAGATCCCACGGCAGACGCAGGGCGTGGTGGTGCACGGTGAGCCCGTCGACGACCGCCGTGCGCCCTCGTCTCTCACCGTGCGTGCCGGGGGTGGCGGTGAAGACCTCGACCTCGTGACCGCGCTCGACCAGGTGCACGGCGAGGTCGTGCACCTGCACCTCGATGCCCCCCAGGCGCGGGAGGAAGCAGTCCGACAGGAGGGCGACCTTCACGCGTCGAGCATATGACGGGCAGGTCATGCGGCAGGATGAGGCGGGTGCCGCACACCCTGCTCGCCTTCCACGCCCATCCGGACGACGAGGCCCTGCTCACCGCGGGCACCCTGGCCCGGGCCGCCGCGGAGGGGCACCGGGTCGTGGTCGTCGTGGCGACCGACGGCGAGCTGGGGCTGACGTCGGCCGACTTCCGCGAGGCGCCCGAGGGGCTCGGCAGCCGTCGCCTCGACGAGCTGCACGCCAGCGCCAGGGCGCTCGGGGTGCACCGGGTGGAGTACCTCGGCTACGCCGACAGCGGGATGGGCCCCGAGATGCTGCCCGACCCCCCGGGTAAGCAGCGGTTCATCGCCGCCGACGTCGACGAGGCGGCGGACCGGCTCGCGGCGCTGCTGCGCGAGGAGTCGGTCGACGTGCTGCTCACCTACGACCGCAACGGCGGCTACGGCCACCGCGACCACGTGCGGGTGCACGAGGTCGGGGCGCGGGCGGCCGAGCTGGCCGGCACGCGGCGGGTGCTCCAGGCCACCGTGCCCCGCAACGAGATCCTGCGCGGCATCCGGCTGGCCGCGAGGGTCTACCACTTCCCGCCCGACTTCGACATCACGTCCTTCGAGCGGGCCTACAGCCCGCGGGCCGAGATCACCCACCGCATCTCCGTGCGCCGGTATGCCGGGCAGAAACGCGCGTCGATGCGGGCCCACGCGTCGCAGGCCGCCGTCGACGGCGGCGCCGACCGCACCCTCGCGGCGTTCCTGCGCATCCCCCGCCCGCTCTACGACCTGGTCTTCGGGCGGGAGTGGTTCGTCGACCCGTCCCGCCCGCCTGGCCGAGCCGTCGCCCGCGACGTCTTCGACGGCCTGTGACTCCCCTCCGGGCCTGGATGCGCCCGGATGGGTCCGGCGGATCGGCGACCTCGCTCACACCCGGGCGGGCGGCCTGACCGCACCCCCTACTCTGACGACGTCCGTCATCAGATGCGGCTGTCGAACCGGGCGCCGCCGCCCCATCGCACCCAGGAGGCCCTCGTGCAGCACCTCACCGACAAGGTCGTCGCCATCACCGGGGCCGGCTCCGGCATCGGACGGGCGCTGGCCCGACGTTTCGCGCTCGAGGGCGCGCACCTCGCGCTGTCCGACGTCAACGCCGATGGGCTGGCCGAGACCGGGCGGCTGCTGACCGACCTGCCCGTGCGGGTGACGACGGCGGTCGTCGACGTCAGCGACGAGCAGTCGGTGCTCGACTGGGCCGACGCCGTCGTGGCCGACCACGGACGGGTCAACGTGATCGTCAACAACGCCGGCGTCGCGCTCTCGGGCACGGTTGCCGGCATCTCCATGACCGACTACCGGTGGATCATGGGTATCAACTTCTGGGGTGTCGTGCACGGGACGAAGGCCTTCCTGCCTCACCTCGAGGCGTCCGGTGAGGGGCACGTGGTCAACATCTCGAGCGTCTTCGGGCTGACGGCGCAGCCGTTCATGAGCGGCTACAACGCCAGCAAGTTCGCCGTTCGCGGCTTCACCGAGTCGCTGCGCCAGGAGCTGGACATCTCCGACTCGCCGGTGACCGCCACGTGCGTTCACCCCGGAGGCATCAAGACCAACATCGCGAGGGCGGCTCGCATGAGCGACAGCCTCGTGTCCGCCACCGGGCAGAGCGCCGAGGCGTCGGCCAAGGACTTCGAGAAGCTGTTCTTCACCTCGGCCGACTCGGCCGCCAAGGTCATCGTGGCGGGCGTGAAGCGCAACCGGCGACGGGTGCTGATCGGGGCCGACGCCCGCGTCTTCGACGCGATGCCCCGCCTGGCCCCGACCGGCTACCAGCGCCTCATCGGCGCCGTCACCAAGAGCCGGATGGGCAAGTCGTAGGCCCCGGCGCGACCGGTCTCACGAGGTCTTGAGCAGCCGCCGCACCTGTCGGGTGCGCGCCTCGTCGGCGATCCGGTCGTCGATCTCACCCGGCTCGAAGGGGCGACCGGTGGCGAGCTCGGCGGCCGCACCGATGAGGTGGTCGGCGAGGCGGGGGTTGGCCGGCAGAGCCGGGCCGTGCAGGTAGCAGCCGATGACGTTGCCGGTCATCGCACCCTCCGTCTGGTCGGTGCCGTTGTTGCCGTTGCCGGCCCGGACGGTGCCGAGGGGTGCCTGGCCCGGCGCGAGCAGTGTTGAGCCCGAGTGGTTCTCGAAGCCGACGACCTCACCCCACTGGGTCTGCACCACGAGCCCGCCGATCATCCGCTTGGCGTTGCCGCGGGTGGTGACGTCGAGGATGCCGAGGCCGGGCAGCTCCTGCCCGTCGACGGTGATGAAGGCGTTGCCGAAGAGCTGGTACATCCCGCAGATCATGATCATCGGGGCGCCGTCGGTGGCGAGCCCCCGGAGCCGGTCGGCGATCACCACGAGGTCGGCCTCGACCCGGCCCTGGCCGGAGTCCTGGCCGCCGCCGCCCATGAAGAGGTGCGGCTCGTCGGGCAGCGTCGAGCCCGGGTGGTGGTCCCACACCCGCACGTCGTAGCCGTGACGCCGGATCCGCGCGGCGAGACACCGGGTGTTGCCCAGGTCGCCGTAGATCGACATCTCGCGGGGGTAGAGGTGGACGAGGTTGATCAGTCCCTTGCTGGTCATGCCGGTGCCTCCTCGCCGAAGTTCGCCAAGGCGTAGCGGGCCGCGAGCAGACGGCGCAGCCGCATCATCGCGGTGTAGGTGCAGAAGATCCGCCGCGGCTCGTCGGGGTGCTCCCGCAGCAGCCGGTCGAGGGCCGCCTCGAGGTCGAGCTCCACCTCGGCGACCTCGACGTCGTCGTACTGCAGCCGCAGGGCCATGTCGTAGCCGCGCACGCCCGACGTGAGGGCAACTCCCTTGCCGCGCAACGACTCGAAGCTCACGTCATAGAGCCAGGACACGTCCTGACCGTCGGCGTAGTCGTCGTTGATCGCGATCATGGTGGTGACCGGCTCGGCGCCGTAGGTGCCCAGGGCGACGGTGAAGCCGGCGGGGTTCTTGACCAGCACGAGCTCGAGCGGCTGACCGTCGGCGTCGATGACCTCGCCGCGGCCGAAGGGTGGGGTGACCGCGCGCAGGGCGGCGAGCGCGGTCTCGGGGCGAAACTCGGCGCCCAGCACCATGCGCGCGGTCGTGAGCGCCGCGGTCGCGTTGATCATCGCGGCCAGCCCGCGCTGCTTCAGCTCGACCGGACCCACCTCCTGCCCGCCGAAGAGCACGGAGAAGGACCGGGAGTCGTGCGGGTGGAGCAGTCCGTCGGCTTCAGTGACGTCGGGCACCGCGTGCGCCTCGTCGAATCGAGCGTCGGCCTCGTGCAGGGGGGGCAGGTCGTCGGCGACGGCCGGGTCGATGCCGAACCAGCGGATCTCGACGTCCCGTGCGAGGGTGCCGTCGACTCGGGCGACGAAGGAGTCGTCGCGGTTGAGCAGGACGCCCCGGCTGGTCTGCGACGCGAGCGAGGCGAGCAGCCTGGCCGTCGTGTCGATCTCCGCGAAGCGGTCGAGCTGGTCGCGAGCGACGTTCAGCAGCAACGCGTGCGTGGGGGTGACGACCTTGGCGAACTGCAGCGCGTGCCACTCGTCGAGCTCGAGCACGGCGACGTCGGCTCGCAGGCGGCCCGACAGCGGGATCTCGCCGAGCATCGACGAGATGACGCCGCGGGTGAAGTTGGAGCCGGTCGGGTTGCTGAAGACCGTGCGTCCGTGAGCCGCGATGATCGCGGCGAGCATCTTGGTCGTCGTCGTCTTGCCGTTGGTGCCGGTGACGACCACGACACCACCGGGGATGCGGGACAGCGCGTGGGTGAGGAAGTGCGGGTCGACCCGCTCGGCCACCAGCCCCGGCATCGCCGAGCCACCACCGCGTAGGCGGGTCGCGACCCGGGCGGCCTTGCCCGCCAGCACGGCAGCAGTCGTCCTCAGCACGAGCCCAACCCTACGGGGCGCGGCCGGTCGGCCCGTGCCGCGACACCGTACGGGGCCGCCGTGGCCGGATCCCGGGCGGTGCGCGGCGCCCTGCCGTGGCCCGAATGAGCGACGAGAGCCTCGACGGCGCGGCGGCGTGGAGCCAGTTCAACCGGGGCGCCATGGGCTTCGAGAAGCAGAAGCGGCCCGGTGTCGGCATGATGGTGGGCGTCCTGGGGGTGCTCGTCCTCGTCATGGTGCTCGTCGTGTTGGGCATCATCGTCGCCCGCGGCTGAACGCCCTCCACATGACCCGACGCACCGGAACGGTGCAAGCTCGTCATCGAGCCCGCCGAAGAACACCTCAGCCTGAACCAGTACGTCGTACGTCGCCTCCAACAACGCATCCTGAATGCCCCGATCAAGGCGGTCGGCTCGCGGCAGAAGGGGACGGCCGCACTCGCGGCCGGTCGGACACACGTTGTGGGCCGACCGGACCTCGGCCCAGGAATGCGCAGTTGAGCGGGTTTCCGTCCAGGGTCCTACGCCAAGGGCGGGATCTCTGTCGGCGTACGGCCCGGCGACCCGACACTCCTGGCAGCTGGCACGTCTGGGTGCAACGATCTGGACGTGCCCGTTTCGATGCACTGCCCCAGATGCAAGCACCCACTGGTCGCCAACGACCCAGAAGCGCTGGCCGACGACATCTTGGCGCACCTTCACGAGGTCCATGCCCACCAGCCACCACGCGAGCATGTGCTGGCGCGAATCGCACAGCAGAACCAGGGCGAAGGCAACCGATGACGTCCGAGACACGGTACAAGACGAAGAGTCCGGCCAAAGCGAAGGCTGGTTCGTGGCACGCCAGGCCAATGAGATCGAGGACCGACAACGCACCGGTCCCGCCGGGCTAGCTCGCGACATCGTGCGGCGCGTGCGCAGTGCTGTTGTTGACCCCGGCCGGGACAACCGGCCGGTCGTCGGCCCCGGACTGCGGTGGCTTGGCCGCCACCTGCCGTGAGCCCAGCTCTCCGTACCCACGCAGATCGGTACGCGTCAGTGACGGGCCGACGCGGCGGCACAACACGGCCGCTGACGCGGCCAAGAGACGCACGCGGGAGACATACCGGTCCTGATCTGCACTTCTTCTCAGGCTGATGAGGTGACGGAGACAGAGCGGGATCGGGACACTGAGGGTCGTGCTCGTCAGGCGAGGCCTCGTGACGCGTTGGGTCGGCCGCTGCCCTGTGGCGCTGAGGGTGTCGAGCCGGTGTCGGAGCAAACCCCTGCCGCCGAACGAGGCTCTGAAGAAGGCGAGAGAGCTCATCGACGCCGGCCGCCCCTTCGCGGCCCACGAGGTCCTCGAGGCGCGGTGGAAAGCGGCACCGACCGAGGAGGGTGACCTGTGGCAGGGACTGGCGCAGGTCTGCGTGGCTCAGACCCGTTCTGCCCGCGGAAACCTGGTCGGGGCGGAGCTTCTCTCGAGCGGCGGCCTGACCGGACCCACCCGTGGCGAGTCAGGACGCGGTGCAGCCCGCCCAGGGGGTTCGGCCCGTGCCGCCGGGGGCGCCGTAGACCGGCTCGACGACCCAGTCGTCGCCGTCGGGGTTGGGCGGACCTCGACCTGCGTCGACTCAGCCGGTGGCACACTGCGGCGGCGATGCCTCGGGTGAAGACGACGGGCCTCATCAGAGCCTTGACTGCGACGCGACGTCACACCGGATGATGTCGTCATGCGCATCAAGGACCTGGCCATCCTCTCGGACACCACCGTCCGAACGATCCGCTACTACCACCAGCTCGGACTGCTAGCCGTGCCTCCCTCGACCACCACTTGGCGCGCCTACGGGTTCGGTCACCTCACCCGGCTCATGCGTATCCGGTGGCTCGTCGACTCCGGGGTACCGCTGGCCGAGGTGGCACACATGCTCATGCCGCCGGACGGCACCGACGAACGCAGCCTCGTCATTGAGGACCTTGCTGCCGTGCTCTCATCGATCGACGCGAAAACAGCCGTCCTGGCCGCCCAGCGCGAGCGGGTCGAGATCCTGCTGGAGAGGGTCAGGAGACACGGAAGGCTGTCGCCGCTACCGCCGCCCGTCGTGCGGGTGTATGCCGCTCTGATCGAGCGGCCGCTCCCCGCGGGGATGCACGAGGCGATGTCGCGTGAGCGTGACCTGCTCGAGCTCGCGTGCTACCGCGGAGCGATGCCATCGGATCTCACGGCCCTGCTCGACGCGGTGACGGAGGACGACCTCGACGAGCTCTGCCGTCTCTGGGAGGAGTGTCACCAGCTCGCCGTCGACTCGGAACCGCGACCGTGGGAGGTCGTGCGCCAGCGGGTCGGCGACCTCGTGCGCCGTACGGTCGACCTCGCGATCCGGATCGAGCCCGATGCGAGCCTCCGCCTGCTCCGGTATGCCGCTGAGCTGGACCGCCCCGCGGTGCGCGCGGCGGTCCACCTCGCCTACCCCTCTCCGGTGTACCGCGAGTTCGTCCGGGGCTTCCTGGACGTCGCCAAGGCGGCGAGCTCAGCATGACCGCGGACCCTGTCGTCATCGAGCACCTCTCGAAGACGTTCGGCGCGGACCGCGGGGTCGCCGACGTCAGCCTCGTCGTCGAGCCGTGCCAGGTCTTCGGGTTCCTCGGACCCAACGGCTCCGGCAAGTCGACGACGATCCGCTGCCTGCTGGGCCTCTACCGCCCGAGCCGTGGCCGGTGCCGGGTGTTCGGCCACGACACCGCGGCCGGTTCCGCATCCTTCCTCGCCGAGGTCGGCTACCTCCCCGGCGAGCTGCGCCTGCCCGAGCGCTTGACCGGGGCGCAGGTGCTGGCGACGTTCCGCCGGATGCGTCGGCGCCACGACACGGAGTACGGCGACGAGCTGGTCCAGCGTCTCGGCGCCGTGCTCGACCGCCCGGTCGGGGCGTTGTCCAAGGGCAACAAGCAGAAGCTCGGCCTCGTCCTGGCCTTCATGCACCGGCCCCGGTTGCTTGTCCTCGACGAACCGACCTCGGGCCTCGACCCGCTGGTCCAGGACGAGTTCGCGCCACTCCTGCGCGAGACCGTCGCCGACGGACGCACGGTCCTGCTCTCCTCGCACGACCTCGACGAGGTCCAGCGCGTCGTGCAGCACGTGGCCATCATCAGGTCGGGGCGCATCGTCGTGGACGACACCGTCGCCGCGCTGCGCGCCGCCGCCCCGCGCACCATCGACCTCACGTTCGACCACGACGTCGACGCGAGCCCGCTCGCGTCCGTACCGGGGGTCTCACTGCACGTGAACACGCCGCGGCAGGTCAACCTCACCCATACCGGAGCGGCCGGGCCGGTCCTGACCGCCATCGCGGCGCTACTGCCCGACACGATCACCGCGCGGCCCGCAGACCTCGAGAAGCTCTTCCTCCAGCTCTACGGAAAGGACTCCGATGCCCACTGAGCTCGTTCGTCTCGACCTGCGGCTCCGACGCCGGATGCTCCTCGGCACGGCCGTCGGGACGGCGGCATACCTGTTCCTCGTCGTCGCGGTCTATCCGACGTTCAAGCACGACACGGCCTTCGACGCCCTCATCACCGCAAACCCGGGTGCTGCGGCGGCCTTCGGGATTTCCGGGTCGATCACCTCACCCGAGGGCTGGCTCAGCGCCAACATGTACGCCAACATCGGGCCCCTACTGGCCCTCCTGCTCACGATCGGCTACGGGGCCGCGGCCGTCGCCGGACAGGACGGCGACGGTCTGCTCGGCCTGCTGGCGACCGCTCCGGTGACGCGCCCCCGCATCGTCGCCGCCAAGGCGCTGACCCTCCTGCTGGCCGCGCTCGTCGTCCCGGTGGTCTCGTTCGCCGTGTGCCTGACTGGTCCGCACTTCGGGCTGCACCCCGCATGGGGGGACCTGCTCGGGCTCAGTATCGCGCTCACGCTGCTGGCCTTCGACCTCGGCGCCGTCGCCCTGCTCGTGGGCGCGGTCACCGGAGGTCGCGCAGCCGCCATGGGCGCTGCGGGAGCAGTCGCTGCCTGCGCCTACCTCATCAGCTCGCTGTCGCCGGTGGTCGACGTGGTCCACCGCATCCGGTGGCTCTCGCCCTTCGTCTGGGCGGTGGGCGACGGCCAGCTGAGCCACGGGGTGAGCGTCGGCGAGCTGGGGGCGCTGACCGGTGTGGGCCTCGTCCTCACCGGTGCGACGGTCCTGACGTTCCGCCGTCTCGACATCCACTGAGTGTCCAAGCTGAAGGCCCACCTGCCGATGGTGGGCCAGCTTTGGATGACCGAACGAGGACCGACGCAGAGCACTCCCTCTACGACGTCCCACAGGACCCGACACACCGTCTCCCTCACCGAGGCCGTCACCGGATCCAGGAGCCCCCGCAGGCGGCGTACGGACGCGCCACTGGGAGACCTACAGGTCGCGCTCGTACGCCAGCAGGATCGGGCCGCCTTCGCCTTCGGTCCCCCCGCACTCCCGCGATGCCTATCGGCACGCCGTTCGGAGGGTCCGAGCAAAACCCCCGTCGTCGGCGAACCCAGCCGACGACCGGCCGGTAGGGAGCGGCCTACTCCCACTCGATCGTGCCCGGCGGCTTGCTCGTCACGTCGAGCACGACCCGGTTGACCTCGCGCACCTCGTTGGTGATGCGGGTCGAGATCTTCGCCAGCGTCTCGTAGGGGACGCGGGTCCAGTCGGCGGTCATGGCGTCCTCCGACGACACCGGGCGCAGCACGACCGGGTGACCGTAGGTGCGGCCATCACCTTGCACACCAACGGATCTCACGTCGGCCAGCAGCACGACCGGGCACTGCCAGATGTCGCGGTCGAGACCGGCGGCCGACAGCTCGGCGCGGGCGATCGCGTCTGCGCGACGCAGGATCTCGAGCCGCTCGGCGGTCACCTCGCCGATGATGCGGATGCCGAGGCCCGGCCCCGGGAAGGGCTGGCGCCACACGATCGTCTCGGGCACCCCCAGCTCGAGGCCAACGGCACGCACCTCGTCCTTGAAGAGCGCGCGCAACGGCTCGACCAGGCCGAACTGCAGGTCGTCGGGCAGCCCGCCGACGTTGTGGTGGCTCTTGATGTTGGCCGCGCCCTCACCCCCGCCCGACTCGACGACGTCGGGGTAGAGGGTGCCCTGCACCAGCCACTTGACCGGGTGCTCCTCGTCGCCCCGATCAGCCACGACGTCGCGCGCCGCCTGCTCGAAGGTGCGGATGAACTGCGCGCCGATGATCTTGCGCTTCTCCTCGGGGTCGGTGACCCCGGCGAGCGCAGTGAGGAACTGCTCGCGCGCGTCGATGACCACGAGGTCGACACCGGTCGCTGCGACGAAGTCCTGCTCGACCTGCTGCGCCTCGCCCTCGCGCAGCAGCCCGTGGTCCACGAAGACGCAGGTCAGCTGGTCGCCGACCGCGCGCTGCACCAGCGCGGCCGCGACCGAGGAGTCGACCCCACCGGAGAGCGCGCAGAGCACCCGGTCGGCGCCCACCTGCCGGGCCACCCGCTCGACGAGCTCGTCGACGACGTTGGCCGGGGTCCAGTCGGCGGCGATGCCGGCGCCCTTGGTGAGGAACGCCTCCAGGGTGCGCTGCCCGAAGGCCGTGTGCAGCACCTCCGGGTGCCACTGCACGCCGTAGAGCCGTCGCTCGTCGTCCTCGAACGCCGCTACGGGCGCACCGTCGCTGGAGGCGGTGACCCGCATACCAGGGGGTGCCTCGCTGACGGCGTCGCCGTGCGACATCCACACCGACTGGCTCTCGGGCTGCCCGTCGAAGAGGGTGGAGCCCGTGTCGGTGATCGTCGCGGGTGTCTGGCCGTACTCCCCGCGGCCGGTGTGGGCGACGCGGCCACCGAGGGCCGCCACCATGGCCTGGAAGCCGTAGCAGAGGCCCATCACGGGCACGCCTGCCTCGAGCAGCGCCGGGTCCAGCGAGGGGGCGCCGTCGGCGTAGACGCTGCTCGGCCCACCCGAGAGGATCACCGCGCGGGGGTTGCGCGCGAGCATCTGCTCGACCGGCATCGTGTGCGGCACGACCTCGCTGTAGACCTTCGCCTCGCGCACACGGCGCGCGATCAGCTGGGCGTACTGAGCGCCGAAGTCGACGACGAGGACGGGACTGGCCTGCAGGGCATCACTCACCCGGCGAGTTTACCGACCCGGGACGGTGGTCCCCGACGTGCCGCCGGACGGGTGGGCAGGGCCCTCGAGCGCGGCCAGCAGCGCCTCGGTGCTCGCGGTGACACGTCGCTCGGCGACGAACGGCACGAAGGGGACGAAGCCGGAGAGCAGGTTGAGCACGATCCGGCCGATCGACCACCGCGCCTTCAGCCCGAGGTTGGCGATCGAGACGGCGAAGGCGAAGTAGATCAGCCCGTGGATCGGGCTCCAGTACTCCGTGAGCAGGTTCTTCTGACCGAAGCCGTACTTCAGGACGATCTCGAGGGCCAGGACGAAGAGCGCCACACCGGAGGCCACAGCCAGGACCCGGTAGGCCCTCAGGCCGGAGCGGATGGCGGCCGGGGGTGCCGTGCGGTGGGGGACGGTGGTCACGGGCGGGACGCTCCTGCAGTGGTGGGTGCGGTGGTGGGTGCGCTGGCGGGTGGGGTCGGGGGCGTCGCCTCGGCGAGGCGCATCTGGTGGTCCTCGCGGACCATGCGGACATACATGTAGACGGCGAAGAGCGCGAAGACCCACCACTGCAGCGCGTAGGCGGCGTTGCGGAGGGTGAGGCCGCTCGGCGCCGGTGGCGGGGGGATGCGCACGATCGCTGCCGCCGCCACCGCTCCCCCGTCAGCGGCGGCCGTGCTGACCGCGCTGGCGTCGGGCGTCTCGGAGATCGCGAAGACGAAGGCGTTGTAGATGTCGCCCGGCCACAGGTTGACCAGGCGCCCGAGGTCGACCGAGCCCAGCTGGCCGGGGGGCAGTGACGGCGTCGTCGGGTCGGGCGACTCACCCGGCGCGGCACTGCCGACGACCGTCACCAGCCCCGTCGTGGTGGGAGCAGGGGCGCTGGTGCCCCGCACGAAACCGCGGACGACGGGTAGCCGGGCGCCGGTCTCGTCCACCACCAGGGGGGTGACCACCCACGAGCCGGTCGCCCCGTCGAGCCGCCGGTCCGGCACGAGCACCTGACCCGACGGGTCGTAGTGGCCGACGGCCGAGACGCGCCGGTTGGACGCCACCGCCGGGAAGCCCGAGTGCGGCTGGAGCAGTGCGCTCAGCGCCACGACAGGCTGCCGGGGCGCCTGCGCCACCGCCTGCTTGGCGGCGTCGTCACGGGCGACCGAGAGCTGCCAGAGGCCGAGCAGGGTGAAGCTGACGATGATGCCGATGAGCACGACGAGCAGCCCCAGCCAGCGGGGTCGGAGCATCGTGTGGAGCACACCGTTCAGGGTAGGCGACCCGGTTGTGGAATCCTCGGGGGGATGACGGCCGACACCAGCGGGGACCAGCGCCGCCCCCGCAGCATCCTGCCTCGCCGCGGCCTCGCGCCCGCGCTCCTGGCGCTGGTCGTGGCGTCCGGGGTGGGGGCGTGCACCTCCACCACACCGAGCGGCGACGGGACGGTGACGGTGACCCCCACGGTGGTGCCGACGCCGACGCCGACGCCGAGCACGACGCCGGCGCGCCTCGTGCCTCCCATGACCTATGACGAGGGGCTGCGGCACCTCGCGACGGGCGCGGCCGACCCGGCGGCCCCCACCTCCTTCACCAGCCCCACCGGCAACATCGTCTGCTCCATCGTCGCCGGGAGCACGGTGCGCGGCTGCGAGCTGCAGAAGGGGCGCATCGCCGCGCCGACCCCCACCTTCTGTGCGGGGGCCGGGGGCGGCGCCACCGACATCGGGCGGGTGCAGTTCTCGGCCTCGGGGCCGGTCGCGGTCTGCAACAAGGACGTCACGGCGGTGAAGGGCGCGACGGTGCTCGACTACGGCTCACGCACGCAGTCCGGCAGTGTCGGGTGCATCAGCGAGAGCATCGGGATGACCTGCGTCGACGCCTCGACCGGCAAGGGCTTCTTCCTCGCGCGCGACACCTTCTTCATCTTCTGACGCCCCCGCCGGGCCGGCCCCGGAAAACCGCTTTCGCCCTGTCGGTGGGCCGACGTAGCCTCAGTCACCGTGCAGAGGCTTCCGTACGACGACCCCGGGGCCCCTGACCTGCGCAGCCCCCTCCGTTACCTCGTGTGGGTGGGCCGGGGTCAGTGGGCCACGCTCGTCGTCGCCATCTGCTTCGGCGTCGTCTGGATGGTCGGGCAGGCGCTCTTCCCGGCTGCCATCAGCCGTGCGGTCGACCAGGGCATCGTCGCGCGCGACGGCGCCGCCCTCACCCGGTGGAGCCTCGTGCTGCTCGGCCTGGGCCTGACGTCGGCCCTCGCCGGGGTGATGCGCCACCGGCTCGCCGTGACCAACTGGATGCGCGCAGCCTTCCGCACCACCCAGCTCATCGGCTGGCACGCCGCCGACACCGGTGAGGCCCTGCTCCGCGAGCGCCCGGCCGGTGACGTCGTGGCCGTCGTGGCCTCCGACGCCATGCGCGTCGGCGGGGTCTACGACGTGCTGGCCCGCTTCGCCGGTGCCATCGTCAGCTTCGTCGTCGTGGCCGTCCTGCTGCTCACCTCGTCGGCCCCGCTCGGGCTGCTGGTGCTGATCGGGGTGCCCACCCTCTTGGGGCTGCTCGGCTTCGTGGTGCGCCCGCTGCAGCGACGCCAGGAGCAGCAGCGCGAGGAGTCGGGTCGCCTCATCGGCCTCGGCGCCGACACCGTGGCCGGCCTGCGCGTGCTGCGCGGCATCGGCGGCGAGGAGACCTACCTGCGCCGGTATGCCGCGCAGTCGCAGGCGGTCCGCGCCAGCGGCTACCGCGTGGCGGGCATGCAGGCCGCGCTCGATGCCGCCCAGGTGCTGCTGCCGAGCCTCTTCGTCCTGCTCGTCACCTGGCTCGGGGCTCGGTTCGCCGTCGAGGGCGAGATCTCGGTCGGCGAGCTGGTCGCGTTCTACGGCTACTCCGCCTTCCTCGTCATCCCGCTCCGCACGGCCACCGAGTTCCTCGACCGCTACACCCGCGCCCGCATCGGGGCCCGGAAGACGATCGCGATCCTTTCCGTCGGGCCTGACCAGCTCGACCCGGAGCACGGCACGGGCACGGGCGCGAGCGAGACGGCGGCCGCGGCCGCCGTCGAGCCGGGGCCCGACGCCCGGTTGCACGACGAGCGCACCGGTCTGGTCGTCGACCCCGGGCTGCTCACCGTGGTCGTCTCGGCCCGCCCCGAGGACAGCGCCGCCCTCGCCGACCGCCTCGGCCGTTTCGGCCTCGACGCCGCCGGCGTCCGCCTCGGCGGCGTGGCCCTCACCGACCTGCCCGTCGCGACGGTGCGTCGACGCGTGGTGGTCAGCGAGACCGACCCACGCCTGTTCAGCGGCACGCTGCGCAACGAGCTCGACCCGGTCGGCACGCACGACGACGCGGCACTCCTCGCCGCGCTGGCCGTGGCCAGCGGTGACGACGTGCTCGAGGCCCTGCCCGACGGTCTCGACTCCGAGGTCGAGGAGCGAGGCCGGTCGTTCTCCGGCGGTCAGCGCCAGCGCCTGGCGCTGACCCGCGCACTGCTCACCGGTGCCGACACGCTGGTCCTCGTCGAGCCGACGAGCGCCGTCGACGCGCACACCGAGGCCCGCATCGCCGGGCGCCTCGCCGACGCCCGGCGCGGTCGCACCACGGTGGTCATGAGCTCGAGCCCGCTGGTGCTCGACCACGCCGACCGGGTGGTGCTGCTGCACGAGGGTCGGGTCGCCGCCAGCGGGTTGCACCGCGAGCTGATGCGCAGCCACCCGGCCTACCGGGCGGTCGTCGTCCGCGGTGAGGGGGAGCCGGCGTGAGCACCGCCCCTCCTGGCCCGGCGCCGACCGGGCGGGCGCTCCCGATCGCGGGGCCGGCCGCCGTGCGCACCCACGCGGTGGCCCTGATGCGCCGCCATCGGCGCAGCCTCGGCACGGTCGTCGGCCTGCACGCGCTGGCCGCCGTCGCGGCGCTGGCTGCGCCGCGCATCCTCGGGCTGCTCGTCGACGGGGTCACGAGCGGCACGACCACGCTCGCGTCGGTGGACCGGCTGGCCGTCGTGCTGGCGGTGGCGACCGTGGTGCAGACCGTCGTCACGTGGTTCGCCCGGCGGGCGTCGTTCCGCATGGGTGAGGACGTCTTCGCCGAGCTGCGAGAGCAGTTCATGAGCCGGGTGGTGTCGCTGCCGCTGTCGACCGTCGAGCGCGCGGGCACCGGAGACCTCGTCTCCCGCACGACCAACGACGTCGAGGCGCTCTCGCAGGTCGCGCGCTACGGCGTGCCCTCCATCTTCGTCGCCGTCGTCACGGTGTCCATCACCGTCGTCGCCGCGCTGCTCACCGACGCGCTGGTGGCCCTGCCGCTCTTCATCGGGGTGCCGCTGCTCGTCGTCTCGACCCGGCGCTACCTGCGGCTGGCCCCCGACGGATACCTCCGCGAGCGCGCCACCTACGCCGTGCTCAACGGGGTCGTGAGCGAGACCGTCGACGGGGCCCGCACCGTCGACGCGCTGGGGCTGTCACGACGCCGCCGCGCCCGCACCGACGACGCCCTGCGCGACTGCTTCGATGCCGAGGTCTACACCCTGCGGCTGCGCACCATCTGGTTCCCGCAGGTCGAGGTCGCCTACCTGCTGCCCGTGGCCGCCACCCTCGCCTGGGGCGGCTGGCTGGTCTTCCGCGGTCACACCACCGTCGGGACGGTGACCGCCATCGCGCTCTACGTGCAGGCCCTGAGCGAGCCCCTCGACGAGCTGCTGATGTGGCTCGACGAGATCCAGGTCGGCGCCACCTCTTTGGCCCGGGTGATCGGCATCGCCGATGTCCCACCCGACCGCGCCGCGAGCGGGCGGACGCCCACCGACGACCGGCTGGCCGTGCGCGATGTGCGCTACTCCTACCGACCCGGCCGCGACGTGCTGCACGGGCTCAGCCTCGACCTGCGTCCCGGCGAGCGTCTCGCCGTCGTCGGTCCGTCGGGCGCCGGCAAGTCGACCCTCGGCCGGCTGCTGGCCGGGATCGACGGCCCCCGTGAGGGCCGCGTCGACGTCGGCGGGGTGCCGCTGGTCGACCTCGAGCTCGAGCAGCTGCGAGGTCAGGTGGCGCTCGTGACGCAGGAGCACCACGTCTTCGTCGGCACCCTCGAGGACAACCTCCTGCTGGCCCGGCCCGACGCCGACCACGACACCCTCGTCGGGGCGCTCGCGGCAGTGGATGCCGACGAGTGGGCCCTCGGGATGCCCGACGGGCTCGCGACCCGGGTAGGCAGCGGCGCCCGGCCCCTCACCCAGGCCCAGTCGCAGCAGCTGGCCCTGGCCCGGCTGGTCCTGGCCGACCCGCACACGCTGGTGCTCGACGAGGCGACCTCGCTGCTCGACCCGCGGGCGGCCCGGCACCTCGAGCGCTCGCTGGCGGCCGTCGTCGAGGGGCGCACGGTCGTGGCCATCGCGCACCGGCTCCATACGGCCCACGACGCCGACCGGGTCGCGGTGGTCGACGGCGGCGTGGTCACCGAGATCGGCACCCACGACGAGCTCATCGCCGCCGACGGAGCGTATGCCGCCCTGTGGCGGTCGTGGCGCGACGAGCCCGCGCCCGCTCCCGCCACGCCCTGACCCGCGACGTTCTACCCCACTGTTCCGGGGTAGAACGTCGCCCCCCGGAGCGAAGGATCACCCCGTTGACGCACCCAGCGGTCACAGGCCGGGTCTCCCCTGCGCTACCCCAGGTCCCCTCCCTGCGCCGTTATGAACGTTTCTGTCCCTGCCCACAACCCGGGCGCCAGTTGGCTCCGAATGACTGGGCAACAGGATGGACGCCGACCGGGTCGCAACCGCCCGATCAGCCTCCGCCGCCTCGGCGGACTCCTGTCGGAGGAGGAGTCGGACCCGCGTCTCACCAGACGAGGACCTGGCCCCTGGTCCCGCCCCACACAGGGGCTGGGGTGGGAGACCTTCGCTGTCCCACGGCCGTTGCACCCGGGGAGGGAGGACGGCTCGAGGATCAGGAGGCGAGGACCGGAGCAGGAGACGAGCAGCCGCGGGCCCAGGGGGTCTGCAGGACGGCAGCTCCCGCTCCGGGCCTCGCTTCCCGTCGGCGCCGTCCGCTTCCCGTCGGCGTCGCGGACCCGACCTCCGCCGCGGAGCCCACGGGTCAGCCCGCGACCGCCGCCGGCTCGCTCGCGGCGACCGGCTCGAGCCGCACGTAGTCGTCACCCTGCACCGGCCGGCGGTCGGGCTCGCCCTTGACCGGCCACAGCGACATGGCCCGCTCGGCCTGCGCCGTGATCGTCAGCGACGGGTTGACCCCGAGATTGGCCGACACCGCGGCGCCGTCGGTCACGTGGATGCCGGGGTAGCCCCCTACGCGCTGGTAGGCGTCGATGACCCCCGTCTTGCGGCTGTCGGAGATCGGTGCCCCGCCGAGGAAGTGAGGACCCGGGCACCCTTGGCGCGCGCGTCCTCGACGTGCTCGGCCACCCGATGGGCCTGGTCCATCGACAGCAGGCTGCCCATGTCGAAGCCCCAGCGCAGGGCGACGCTGACCGCACGGTCGAGGTTGGCGTCGGCGCGCACGTAGAGGGAGTTCTTGCCGGCGTCGTGGTCGTGGGCCACTCGGGGCGGGGGGCGCACACCGCGCGGGCGGTGAGGGCGTCGACGGCCCGCTCACTACCGTCGGTAACCTTCGTCTCACTGGGCGAATTGTCGGTATCCCCTAGGATGCCCGTATGAAGATCGCTGTCGCGGGGCTCGGCTACGTGGGCCTGTCCAACGCCGTCCTGCTCGCCGCCCACCACGAGGTCGTCGCCTTCGACATCGACGCCGGCCGCGTGGCCCTGGTCAACGAGCGGCGCTCCCCCATCGTCGACCCCGAGCTCGAGGACTACCTGGCCAACCACGAGCTCGACCTGCGGGCCACGACCGACCGCGACGAGGCCTGCGCCGGCGCCGACGTCGTCGTGGTCGCCACCCCGACCGACTACGACGTCGACCGCAACTTCTTCGACACCTCGTCGGTCGACGAGACCATCGACGCCGTCGCGCGCATCGCCCCGCAGGCCACCGTCGTGGTCAAGTCGACGATCCCCGTCGGGTTCACCCGCTCGCGCATGGAGACCCACCCCGGCCTGACGCTGCTCTTCTCCCCCGAGTTCCTGCGCGAGGGCCGGGCGCTGCACGACAACCTGCACCCCAGCCGGGTCGTCGTCGGTGGCGACGCCGCCGCGGCGAAGCTCTTCGCCGACCTGCTGGTCGAGGGTGCCCTCGACGACGACGTGCCCGTGCTGCTGACCGACCCCACCGAGGCCGAGGCGATCAAGCTCTTCGCCAACACCTACCTCGCCATGCGGGTCGCCTACTTCAACGAGCTCGACACGTATGCCGCGATGCACGGCCTCGACACCCGCTCCATCATCGAGGGGGTCGGTCTCGACCCGAGGATCGGGTCGCACTACAACAACCCGTCCTTCGGCTACGGCGGCTACTGCCTGCCGAAGGACACCAAGCAGCTGCTGGCCAACTTCGACCAGGTCCCGCAGAACCTCATCCACGCCATCGTCGACTCCAACACGACCCGCAAGGACTTCGTCGCCACCGACATCCTGCGCCGGGAGCCGCAGGTCGTGGGGATGTATCGCCTCGTGATGAAGTCGGGGTCGGACAACTTCAGGTCGAGCTCGATCCAGGGGATCATGAAGCGCATCAAGTCCAAGGGCGTCGAGGTCGTCGTCTACGAGCCGGCCCTCGACGACGAGGACTTCTACCACTCGCGGGTCGTCCGCGACTTCGACGAGTTCAAGCGCATCAGCGACGTCATCGTCGCCAACCGCCACACCGACGACCTCGCCGACGTGGCCGAGAAGGTCTACACCCGCGACATCTACGGGCGCGACTGACGTCCGCTCGTTGCGCCGGGTGGGGTCAGGCGCGTTCGTACGGTGCGACGACGACCTCGACCCGCTGGAACTCCTTGACGTCGGAGTAGCCCGTCGTCGCCATCGCCCGGCGCAGTGCCCCGATGATGTTGGTCGTGCCGTCGGCGAGGTGGCTCGGGCCGAAGAGGATCTCCTCGAGCGTGCCCTGGGTGCTCATCTCGATGCGCTCGCCGCGCGGCAACAGGCCGTGGTGCGCCTCCGGGCCCCAGTGGAATCCGCTCCCGGGAGCCTCGGACGCGCGGGCGAGGGCGGCGCCGAGCATGACGGCGTCGGCGCCACAGGCGACGGCCTTGACGATGTCGCCCGAGCTGCCGACCCCTCCGTCGGCGATGACGTGCACGTAGCGGCCCCCCGACTCGTCGAGGTAGTCGCGCCGGGCCGCCGCCACGTCGGCGACGGCCGAGGCCATCGGGGCGTGGATGCCGAGGGTCTGGCGGGTCGTGTGCGCCGCGCCGCCGCCGAAGCCGACGAGCACGCCGGCCGCACCCGTGCGCATCAGGTGCAGCGCTGCGGTGTAGCCCGCCGCACCCCCGACGATCACCGGCACGTCGAGCTCGTAGATGAAGCGCTTGAGGTTGAGGGGCTCCGCGCGGCCGGAGACGTGCTCCGCGCTGACCGTGGTGCCGCGGATGACGAAGAGGTCGCAGCCACCGTCGACGACCGACTTCCAGTGTTGCTGCGTGCGCTGGGGTGACAGGGCACCGGCGACGGTGATGCCCGCCTGTCGCAGCTGCTGGAGCCGCTGCGTGATCAGGTCGGGCTTGATCTCCTCGGCGTAGATCTCCTGCATCCGCGCGGTGGCGGTCGCGGGGTCGAGCCGAGCGATCTCGGCGAGGTAGGGCTCGGGGTCGTCGTAGCGGGTCCACAGGCCCTCGAGGTCGAGCACCGGCAGCCCACCGAGCCGGCCGAGCTCGATGGCGGTCGCCGGCGACATCACGGAGTCCATCGGGGCGCCCATGACGGGGATGTCGAAGTGGTAGGCGTCGATCTGCCAGCCCACCGAGACCTCCTCGGGGTCGCGGGTGCGGCGGCTCGGGACGACGGCGATGTCGTCGAAGGAATACGCCCGGCGTCCGCGCTTGCCGCGCCCGATCTCGATCTCAGTCACGAGCACAGGCTATCGGCCCGCGGGTGCCACCCTTGCGTCCGCGTCGGGGTGGGCTCTTGCCCGCCGGGACGCGGACGCCCCCGGCGTCAGCGCCAGGGGAGCCAGCCGCCGCGCTCGTGCCAGTGCCCGCCACCGGCCCACAGGTCGAGGACGGCGCGTCGCAGGGTCGAGTCACGGGGCAGCTGCGCCCATGGGGTCGCCGCGTCGTCCCAGAGGAACCGGCGCACCGACCGGTCACCGTCTCCCGGCTCGCCCCCGAGGGTGAAGCGCGACTGGAATGCCACCAGGTTGGACGACGGGGGCAGCATCGCCACGAGCTGGGGGTCGAGCAGCCACGAGTGGCAGACCAGGGCGGCATACCGCTCCTCGCCGTAGCGCTTGCGGAAGAAGGTGCGCGCCGCCGCGAGCGACGCGTCGACGCTTCCGGGCAGCAGGCGTCCACTATTACCCGGGATGTGCAGGTCGAGCACGAGATCACCCGGCCCACAGGGGAACCCGGCCTGTCGCAGCTCGAGGCCCGGCCCCGGTACGAGACGTCGCCGCTCGAACTGCAGCCGCCCGAGCTGCACGATCGCCCCGTGCCCGTGACGCGTCAGCCAGCTGGTGAGCTCGTCCCCGAGCCCCACCTCACCGCACCACGCCCGATTGCGCACGAGCATCCGCCCGACGTCGGCCAGCGTGTCGGCGGTGACCTGGGGCGTGACTCCCCGCCGCTTGTGCTCCGCCAACAGCTCGGGCAGCACCCGGACGAAGGCCACGACCGGGAGGTAGGCAGCCACCCCCGGGAGATGGAGCGGGCGGGGCGGCAGGGACGGGCCGGGCGACGGGTTGCCCATCGCCGCGACGAGCGCGGCAGCCGCCTGCGCGACCCAGGCCGCGAGGGCGGCGTCACGACGTACGGCGTCGTCGGCGGCGCGCACTGCCACCCGGTCGCCCACGGGGACGGCGAAGAGCGCCAGCGCCCGCTCGAGGCCCACCGGCGCCGGTGCGGGCGGCCCGCTCAGCGGCGCGAGCCGTAGTTCGGCGCCTCGACCGTCATCTGCACGTCGTGGGGGTGGCTCTCCTTGAGCCCGGCCGCGGTGATGCGCACGAACCGGCCCTTCTGCTGCAGCTCGGGCACGGTGCGGGCACCGACGTAGAACATCGACTGGTGCAGCCCACCGATGAGCTGGTGGGCGACCGCCGACAGCGAGCCGCGGAAGGCGACCTGTCCCTCGATGCCCTCGGGCACGATCTTGTCGTCACTCTCGACGTCGGCCTGGAAGTAGCGGTCCTTGGAGAACGACTTCTTGCCCCGCGAGGCCATGGCGCCCAGCGACCCCATACCTCGGTAGGTCTTGAACTGCTTGCCGTTCACGAAGACCAGCTCGCCCGGCGACTCCTCGCAGCCGGCCAGCAGCGACCCGAGCATCACGGTGTCGGCGCCGGCGACAAGGGCCTTGGCGATGTCGCCGGAGTACTGCAGCCCCCCGTCACCGACCAGGGGCACGCCGGCCGGCTTGGTGGCCAGTGACGCGTCGTAGATGGCCGTCACCTGCGGCACCCCCACGCCCGCGACGACGCGGGTGGTGCAGATCGAGCCCGGGCCCACGCCGACCTTGACCCCGTCGGCCCCCGCGTCGACCAGCGCCTGCGCACCCTCGCGCGTGGCGACGTTGCCGCCGAGCACCTGCACGTGGCGGGTGGCCGGGTCGGACTTCAGCCGGCTGATCATCTCGAGCATCAGGCGGGCGTGACCATTGGCCACGTCGGGCACGAGCACGTCGACCCCGGCCTCGACCAGCGTCGTGGCCCGCTCCCACGCGTCGCCGAAGTAGCCGATCGCGGCCGCCACGAGCAGACGCCCGTGTCCGTCGTTGCTGGCCAGGGGGAACTGCTCGCTCTTGACGAAGTCCTTGACCGTGATCAGGCCCGCGAGGCGCCCCTGCTCGTCCACGATCGGCAGCCGCTCGCGCTTGTGCTGACGCAGCAGGGCGGTGGCGTCCTCGCGGCTGGTGCCGACGGGGGCGGTGATCAGCGGCATGTGCGTCATCACCTCGTCGACCTTGGTCGTCGCCCACTCCGCGACGGGCGTGAAGCGCAGGTCGCGGTTGGTGATGATGCCGAGCAGCCGGTTGTCGCCGTCGACCACGGGCAGACCCGACACGCGGTACTGCCCGCAGACGGTGTCGAGGTCTTCGAGGGTCGCGTCGGCCCCGATCGTCACGGGGTTGGAGATCATGCCGGTCTGGGTGCGCTTGACGAGGTCGACCTGGTAGGCCTGGTCCTGGATCGAGAGGTTGCGGTGCAGCACCCCGATGCCACCCTGACGGGCCATCGCGATCGCCATCTGCGACTCGGTGACGGTGTCCATCGCCGACGACACCAGCGGGATGCGCAGCGAGATCTCGCGGGTCAGGCGGCTGGTCGTGTCGACCTCGCTCGGGATGACGTCGGTCTCGCCGGGCAGGAGCAGCACGTCGTCGTAGGTCAGCCCGAGCGTGGCGAACGGGGCGGGGACGTCAGACGCGCCGATAGTCATGGCCCGATTCTAGAGCCGCACCGACACCCCCTCGTACGTCGTCCGCCGCAGCTTCCCACGGGCAACCTGAGTGGTTCCCGGCTCATTTCTTGGTCAAATCCTTACCTGCACCCGACCAGCGCCGGAGGATCTGCTCGTTAGCGTCATCCCATCGGCCGTCCTCTCACCGGGGCGGCCCAGCCGGGGGGGCGGTCAGCGTCGTCCACCCCCCGGCACCGCTCACGCCGACCACGCCTCGGGCGCACGGCCGAAGACCTCGAAGGGCACACCCATGGCTGAGATCTCCCGACTACCCGGCCCGGTCGCCGACCTGTGGGACTGGCAGCTCGACGGTTCCTGCCGCCGCGTCAACCCCGAGGTCTTCTTCCACCCCGAGGGCGAGCGCGGGCCTGCTCGCCGCGACCGCGACAGCGCCGCCAAGGCCGTCTGCGACTCCTGCCCGGTGCTCTCGATGTGCCGCGAGCACGCCCTGCGCGTCAAGGAGCCCTACGGCGTCTGGGGTGGCCTCACCCAGGACGACCGCGAGGAGATCTACGTGGGGTCCGACCGGGTGGCCGCCGCGTCCTGACCACCTGCTGACCGCTCCGGGACCCGTCCCGTAGCCCCGACCCCGCCGTCGCCGTCACGCTCCACGACGACGACGCGCGGCGCTCCCCCGCCCTGCGGGGAGCAGGCTCGCACCCTCTTGGACCGGGGGTGAGGGGTCCCCCCGACCGGCGAGCTGCACGCAGGTCGGGTGATGCAGGGCACCGTGGGAAGGGGCCGCGTCGGCCGTCTGCTGCTCAGCGGCGGGCACGGCCCCTTCTCGCCCCGTTCGCCCGCACCGCGACGGCCCCACCCGGAGATCCGGATGGGGCCGTCGTGGTGAGGGTGCTGCGGGTTCTGCTGGGTGCTACCGACCGGTCAGTGACCGTGCCCGTGGCCGTGGCCGCCGGCGCCTGACGGCTCCGGCGCGTCCTCCTGCTTCTCGACGACCAGGGTGTCGGTCGTGAGGATCATCGAGGCGATCGACGCGGCGTTGCGCAGTGCCGATCGGGTGACCTTGACCGGGTCGATGACGCCGGCCTTGATCAGGTCGCCGTACTCGCCGGTCGCGGCGTTGTAGCCGTGACCCGGCGTCAGCTCGGCCACCTTGGAGGTGACCACGTAGCCCTGGACACCGGCGTTCTCGGCGATCCAGCGCAGCGGCTCGACCGCGGCCTTGCGCACGATGGAGGCACCGGTCGCCTCGTCACCCTCGAGCTCGAGGGCGTCGATCGCGGAGACCGCGTGGATGAGGGCGGAACCGCCACCACCGACGATGCCCTCCTCGATGGCCGCGCGGGTCGCTGAGATGGCGTCCTCGATGCGGTGCTTCTTCTCCTTCAGCTCGACCTCGGTGTGCGCGCCGACCTTGATGACGCAGACGCCACCGGCGAGCTTGGCGAGCCGCTCCTGGAGCTTCTCGCGGTCCCAGTCGGAGTCGGTGCGCTCGATCTCGGCCTTGATCTGGCCGACGCGGGCGTCGACCTCGGCCTTGTCGCCGGAGCCCTCGATGACCGTGGTGTTGTCCTTGGTCACGACGACGCGGCGGGCCTGTCCGAGGGACTCGAGCCCGGCCTGGTCGAGCTTGAGCCCGACCTCCTCGGCGATGACCTGGCCACCGGTGAGGATGGCGAGGTCCTGCAGCATGGCCTTGCGGCGGTCACCGAAGCCGGGAGCCTTGACGGCCGCGACGTTGAAGGTGCCCTTGATCTTGTTGACCACGAGGGTCGAGAGGGCCTCGCCGTCGACGTCCTCCGCCACGATGAGCAGCGGCTTGCCCGACTGCACGACCTTCTCGAGGACCGGCAGCACGTCGGAGATCGACGAGATCTTGCCCTGGTTGATCAGGATGTAGCAGTCCTCGAGCACGGCTTCCATGCGCTCGGGGTCAGAGACGAAGTAGGCCGAGATGTAGCCCTTGTCGAACTGCATGCCCTCGGTGAACTCGAGCTCGGTGACCGTGGAGGAGCTCTCCTCGACCGAGATCACGCCGTCCTTGCCGACCTTGTCGAAGGCCTCGGCGATGAGCTTGCCGATGGTCTCGTCCTGGGCCGAGAGCGAGGCGACCGCCGCGACCTCGGCAGTACCGTCGACCTCACGGGCGTTCTCGAGCAGGCGGTCGTTGACAGCCTGGACGGCCTTGTCGATACCGCGCTTGAGGGCCGAGGGGGCCGCTCCGGCCGCGACGTTGCGCAGGCCTTCCTTGACCATCGCCTGGGCGAGCACGGTCGCGGTCGTCGTGCCGTCTCCGGCGACGTCGTTCGTCTTGGTGGCGACCTCCTTGGCGAGCTGCGCGCCGAGGTTCTCGTACGGGTCCTCGAGCTCGATCTCGCGGGCGATGGTGACACCGTCGTTGGTGATCGTGGGAGCGCCCCACTTCTTGTCGATGACGACGTTGCGACCCTTCGGGCCGAGCGTCACCTTGACCGCGTTGGCGAGCGCGTCAACGCCGCGCTCCAGCGACTTGCGGGCGGAGTCGTCGAACTCCAGCGTCTTGGCCATGGATGTCCCTCTTCATGTTTCGTGCGGTGCGGGAGTGCCGGGGCACGCCGGCACGCGGGTAACGGGTGAGACACGTATGCCGGGTGCGCGCCGAGAGGCGAGCACCCGGCATACGAAGGTGGTGCGGTGGGCGGAGCCCAGGGCGATCGTCAGGCGACGACGGCGAGGACGTCGCGGGCGGAGAGGATGAGGTACTCCTCGCCACCGTGCTTGATCTCGGTGCCGCCGTACTTGCTGTAGATCACGCGGTCGCCCACGGTGATGTCGAGCGGAACGCGCTGACCCTTGTCGTCGATGCGACCGGGGCCGACTGCCAGGACCTCGCCCTCCTGGGGCTTCTCCTTGGCGGTGTCCGGGATCACGAGGCCGGACGCGGTCGTCTGCTCGGCCTCGAGCGACTTGACCACGATGCGGTCCTCGAGCGGCTTGATGGAAACCGACACGATGCTGACCTCCCCTTCGGGAATGTCGAAAACGGATGGATGGCTGGTGCTCGGGGGTCGCCGTCGCGGGGGTCGACCCATCGAGCTGATTAGCACTGCCACAGGGAGAGTGCCAACTAGCCCAAATCTAGGAGCCGAGTTAGCACTCGGTCAAGTCGAGTGCCAGATCGAGCGTGGCGAGCGGCCCTCAGGAGCGGCGCGGGGAACAGCCGAGAGGCGCTGGGACTTGACGCACGAGGACCTACCCGGGTGACGACCGCCCCCGGGACCACGATCGAAGGAGCCACCCATGAGCACGACCACCACGAACCTCGCCGCCCCGTCGGGCACCTTCTCGCTCGGCGGCGACCTGCCCGTCGTCCGCCTCGGCTACGGCACCATGCAGCTGCCGGGCGAGGGCGTCTGGGGGCCTGCGGCCGACCACGACGGCGCGGTCGCCGTGCTGCGCCGGGCCGTCGAGATCGGCGTCACGCTCTTCGACACCGCCGACGCCTACGGCCCCGAGGTCGCGGACGACCTGCTTCGCGAGGCCCTGCACCCCTACTCCGACGACGTCGTCATCGCGACCAAGGTCGGGCTGACCCGGCAGGGCCCGGGCATCTGGACCCCGGTCGGCCGACCCGCGTACCTGCGCCAGCAGGTCGAGCTCGGCCTGCGCCGTCTGGGCCTCGAGCGGATCGACCTGCTCCAGCTGCACCGGATCGACCCCGAGGTGCCGATGGCCGACCAGGTCGGCGAGCTGAGGGCCCTCCAGGACGAGGGCAAGATCCGCCACATCGGCCTGTCGCAGGTCAGCGTCGCCGAGCTGAAGCAGGCCCAGGAGGTCGCGACCATCGTCTCGGTGCAGAACCTCTACAACCTCACCGACCGCTCCTCCGAGGAGCTGCTCGACCACTGCACCCAGCAGGGCATCGCCTTCATCCCGTGGTTCCCGCTCGCCACCGGCGCGCTGTCGAAGCAGGACGGGCCGCTCGCCGAGGCGGCCCGTGCCCACGACGCCACCCCGTCGCAACTGGCCCTCGCGTGGCTGCTGCGGCGCTCGCCCGTCGTGCTGCCGATCCCCGGCACCAAGAGCATCGACCACCTCGAGAGCAACACCGCCGCCGCGTCGATCGAGCTGACCGACGACGAGTTCGAGGCGCTCGGTCAGGCCGCCGCGACGGCAGGCAGCTGATGCGCTACGTCAACCTCGGCGCCACCGGCCTGAAGGTCTCGGCCGTCACAGTCGGGTGCATGAGCTGGGGCGACCCGGCCCGCGGTGGCCACCCCTGGGTGAAGGACGAGACCTTTGCCCGCGACACCATCAAGGCCGCCCTCGACGCCGGGGTGACCACCTTCGACACGGCCAACGTCTACTCCGGTGGCTCGTCGGAGGAGTTCACCGGGCGCGCGCTGGCCGACTTCGCACCGCGCGAGGACGTGGTCATCGCGACCAAGGTGCACGGCCGGATGCGCCCGGGCCCCAACGGTGCCGGGCTGTCGCGGGTCGCGATCCTGCACGAGGTCGAGCAGTCGCTCACCCGCCTGGGCACCGACTACGTCGATCTTTACCAGATCCACCGGTGGGATCCTGAGACCCCGATCGAGGAGACGATGGAGGCGCTGCACGACGTCGTCGTCTCCGGCAAGGCGCGCTACATCGGGGCGTCGTCGATGTATGCGTGGCAGTTCGCCAAGGCCCAGCACGTCGCCGAGGTCAACGGGTGGACCAGCTTCGTCTCGATGCAGGACCACTACAACCTGATCTATCGCGAGGAGGAGCGCGAGATGCTGCCGCTGTGCCTCGACCAGGGCGTCGGTGTCATCCCGTGGAGCCCCCTCGCCCGCGGCCGCCTCACCCGGGCGTGGGACACGCAGACGTCCCGCACCGAGACCGACGAGTTCGGTGGGTCGCTCTACCGCGACGAGGACGCCGACGTCGTGGCCACGGTGCTCGAGGTGGCGCAGCGCCGGGGCGTCTCACCGGCCCAGGTCGCGCTGGCCTGGGTGATGGCCCAGCCGGCCGTCACGTCGCCCATCGTCGGGGTCACGAAGCCGGAGCACCTGGCCGACGCCGTCGCCGCGGTCGACCTCGAGCTGAGCGACGACGAGCTGCAGGAGCTGTCGGCGGGCTACCTCCCGCACGCCGTCGCCGGCCACCGCTGACCGGCACGACCTGACCTGACCCGACTCGACGCTGCGTCGACGGACGTGACTCAAGGAGATCCACGAGCCCGAGTGCGTGGACGCTGCGTCGACTGGGTTCGGCGGGGCACGGCATACGGGAGGATGGGCGGATGGACCTCGCCTCGATCAGCCTGCTCGTCGGCGGCGAGGGGTGGGGGCTGCTGCAGTCGCTCCCTCCGTACGACGCCTCGACCGAGCTCGCGCTCCAGACGCGCCTGCGCGACGCGGGCTTCGCACCCGAGCTCGTCGCTGCCGCGCTGACCCAGTCGCGACTGCGGGCCAAGGCGACCGACAAGCTCGGCGAGTTCGCCTCGGAGATGCTGTTCACCCCCGACGGGCTCGAGCAGGCGACCCGCCTCGAGGTCGCCGCGCACCACGCCTCGCGCTACCTCGGTGCCGGCATCGGCACGGTGCACGACCTCGGGTGCGGCATCGGCGCTGACGCCATGGGCTTCGCCGGGCTCGACCTCGGCGTGCGCGCGATCGAGAGCGACGACGTCACCGCGGTCGTGGCCGGCGTCAACCTGCGCCACTGGCCCGACGCCACGGTCGTGCACGGCCGGGTCGAGGACGTCGCGCTCCCCAGCGGCTCTGCGCTGACCGATACCGGGCTCTGGCTCGACCCGGCCCGACGCACCCGGGGTGCCGCCGACGCGCAGGGCCGCTCACGCAGGGTCTTCAGCCTCGAGGCGATCTCGCCATCGTGGTCGCAGGTGCAGGAGCTCGCCGCTCAGGTGCCGGCGACCGGGGTCAAGCTGTCACCGTCGTTCGCCCACCACGCCGTCCCCGACGGCACCGAGGCCCAGTGGACCTCGTGGGCGGGCGAGGTGCTCGAGTGCGCCGTGTGGTGGGGACCATTGGTGCGCAACGTCGGCCGCACCGCCCTGATCTGCCGCCCCGGGGTCGCCCCCGTCTCGCTGGGTGAGGTCGACGCCGTCGGTGCGCCCCCTCCGCTGCGCGCCGGGCCGGGTCTGGGCACCGGATCCGGCCTGGGGGCCTGGCTCTACGAGCCCGACCGTGCCGTCATCCGCGCCGGGCTCACCGGGGCGCTGGCGCACCTCGTCGACGGGCAGGAGCTCGACGCGGGCGTCGGCTACGTCACCGGAGACACCGTCGTCGAGGTGCCGTGGGCCCATCGCTACGCGGTGATCGAAACCCTGCCGTGGAACCTCAAGGCCGTGCGAGCACTGCTGCGCGACCACCGGATCGGGCGCCTGACGATCAAGAAGCGCGGGGTCTCACTCGAGCCGGACGCCGTCCGGCGCCAGCTGCGGCTGCGCGGCGACGAGGAGGGCACCCTGGTGCTCACCCGGCTGGCCGGTCAGCCGTATGCCGTGCTGGTTCGTCCGTCCTGAGGCCGGGCCAGCCAGCCCGGTCGGCCCGAGACGTGGCGCGCAGCAGACGCAGCGCCGCCAGGAGGTGGCAGTCGTCAGTGGCATGGGCCTGTTCCTTCGCGTCGTGGTCACCGTCGGTATCGACGTCGTCGGCCTCGTCGTCCTCGCGCCCGTCCAGACCGTCGGCACTGAGCCAGAGCAGCATGCCTGCGGTGACGGCGAGCCCGACGAGCAGCAGGATCGCGGTCGCCCCCAGGAACCGCCCGGTCTGGGTCGGGTCACCGAGCCGCCGCACGACGGCGAGGCCGAAACCCCTGGGGCCGGATTCCCGCTCGCCGGTGAGGGTGGCCGTCTCGGATGCGGCAACGGCCACGACCTCGAGCAGCACGCCGACGAGCACCACCGCACTGACGGCGGTCACCCCACGGCGGCTGATCGTCTGGGCACCGAGACGGTAGAGCACCGCTGCACCGAGCGCCAGACCCACGGCGGCCAGCACGGTGACCGAGCCGGAGCGTCCCGTGGTGAAGGCGATCGCCACCCCGACGGGCACCGCGGCGGGCGCGAGGAAGAGTCCGTGGGCGATGCGCTCCGGGCTGGGGCCGCCGAGGTCGACCGGGGTGAACCCGGTCGGCCGGTCGAGCGAGGTGGTCCAGTAGGGAGCGGCCTCGGTGCCGCGCTCAGCGCTCGGCAGGGCGGCGAATCCAGCGGCGATCCGGTCGCTCAGGGGCGTCTCGGACGGCTCGACTGCCTGCCGGCCCGTGGCATACGTCGTCATGGCGCCCCCTTGTGAGCCCACGCTCCCTCGTCAGGAGGCGCAGCACCGGGTGCGCCGCACCTGTCCATATTAAACGCTTTTAGACAGTTTTATTCGGTTTCAACGAAGAGCAGGGTCGGTCTGGGCCCCGACTCGCTGCACCGCCACCGTCCCGGCGTCGGTGGCCGCCTGCAGCGCCTCCGACCGGCCGGCCCCTCGCGCGAGGGCGGCGGCCAGCGCGCCGCAGTAGGCGTCTCCGGCGCCGGTCGTGTCGATGACGCGCTCGAGGCTCGGGGCGTAGACGCGCTCTCCGTCCCAGACCGACCCGGCGCCCCCGAAGGTCACCAGAAGCGAGCTCGGCAGGCCCTCGCCGTCGGCCAGCATCGCGGCCTCCGACTCGTTGACGACGAGCGGGTCGGCGAGGGCGACGACGTCACCCGGCAGGGCGGCATACGGGGCGGCGTTGAGCACCACCCGCGCCCCGCGCGCGTGGGCCCGGCGGGCGGCCTCGACGACCGTCGGCAGCGGCACCTCCAGCTGCAGCAGCACGACGTCGCCCGGACCGACGTCGTCGAGCGGCCCGAGCTGGTCGACGCCCAGGTGGCCGTTGGCGCCGGGCACGACGACGATGGCGTTCTCGCCGCCCCCGTCGACCGTGACGATCGCGTGGCCCGTAGTCTCGTCGTCGACCACGGTCAACGCCGGCCGGATGCCGCGCGCCACGAGCCGGCGCGCGTAGGCCTGACCAGCCTCGTCACCCCCGATGCACCCGAGCATCACGACCTCGGCGCCCGCTTCGGCTGCGGCGACGGCCTGGTTGGCCCCCTTGCCCCCCGCCAGTCGCCGCAGGTCCTCACCGAGCACGGTCTCACCGGGCGACGGCATGCGCTCGACGCGGATGACGAGATCGATGTTGAGCGACCCGACGACGACGACACGACCCATCGCCCCACCGTATGCCGTGGCCCGGCCGTCCGCGCTCGTCTTGTCACGGGTAGCCCTGCCGGTTAGCGTCGGGCCATGCGGACTCCCCCCTCGCGCACCCTCGCCCGCCTGGCGCTCGGGGCTGCCGTGCTCGCCGTCGTGGGCGCGTGCGCCGCGCCGCCGGAGCAGGCGGCGGGGCCGACGGCCGTGGGCACCCCGACGACCTCGGCGCCCGCGAGCACGACCGAGACCCCCACGACCGGAGCGAGCCCCACCACCTCGGCGGCCCCGAGCACGTCCCCCTCGTCGCCCTCGTCGCCCACGTCGCCCACGTCGCCCACGACGCCCACGACGCCCACGTCGACCGGCACCTGCGCCGCTCGGGTGCAGCAGCGGCTCACCGTCGCGCAGCGGGTCGGCCAGCTGCTCATGGTCGGCATCCAGCCGTCAGCGGCGCCGTCGGGGCTCGACACGGTGATCACCCGTGAGCACCTCGGTGGCGTGATCTACCTCGGTGGCTGGATCGGGGCGCAGACGGTCGACGCCACCTCGGCGCACCTGCAGGACGCGACGGGGCCGCAGGGCACCGGAGACGTGCGACTGCTCGTGGCCGCCGACCAGGAGGGCGGGCAGGTGCAGCAGCTCAAGGGAACGGGCTTCTCGACCCTGGCCTCGGCCCTGTCCACGGGCACCCGGTCGACGGGCGAGATCACGGCCGTGGGCGCCCTGGCCGGGCGCGAGATGCTGGCGGCCGGGGTCAACGTCGACCTCGCCCCCGTCTCCGACACGGTGCCCGCGTCGCTCGGCCGCGGCAACGGGCCGATCGGGCGCTACGACCGGCAGTTCGGCTCGGACCCCGCCGTCGTCGCTCGCGCGGTCGCCGCCTTCACGAGCGGGCTGCGCTCCAGCGGGGTCGTCGCCACGGTCAAGCACTTCCCCGGCATCGGCCGGATCGTCGCCAACACCGACACCTCGAGCACCGGCATCACCGACGAGACGACGACCGTGACCGACGCCTACCTCCAGCCGTTCGTCAGCGGCATGCGAGCGGGCGCGGGGATGGTCATGGTCTCGAGCGCACGCTATCCCCGCATCGACGCGCAGTCGCAGGCCGTCTTCTCGCGTCCGATCATCACCGACCTGCTGCGCGGACGGCTCGGCTGGAAGGGCGTCGTGATCACCGACGACGTCGGCGCCGCCCGCGCGGTGTCAGCGGTGCCGGTCGGCGAGCGGGCCACGCGCTTCGTCGACGCCGGCGGCGACATCGTGCTCACCGCCTCCGGCGCGACCGCCCCCGTGATGGCGTCGGCCCTCACGACCCGGTATGCCGCCGACCGCGCCTTCGCCGCCAAGGTGGAGGCCGCAGTGGGCCGGGTGCTCGCGCTCAAGCAGGGCCTGGGGCTGCTCCCCTGCGGCTGAGCGACGTCTCACCCCGACCAGGTGGGGTGAACGGTCGCCGCCCGGAGCGACGTCCTACCCCGCTGCCGACTGCCGAGGCGCCGCACCCGCTACGCCTGCACCTGCACCTGCTATGCCTGCACCTGCTGCACCGGCATCGAGCTGTCGGTCGGGAGCCCGAGCAGGGACGGTGCCCGCCCGCGGGCGACCATCTGGGCGCCGAGCGCCGCCACCATCGCCCCGTTGTCGGTGCACAGTCCCGGTCGGGGCACCCGGAGGCGGACGCCGGCCGCGTCGCAGCGTTCCTGGGCCAGCGCACGGAGCCGGGAGTTGGCCGCGACCCCCCCGCCGATGATCAGGTCGTCGACGCCCTGCTCGGCACAGGCCCGCAGCGCCTTGCGGGTGAGCACGTCGACCACCGCCTCCTGGAACGACGCGGCGACGTCCGCGACCGGCACCGGCTGGCCCGACTCCTCGCGCGCGCGCACCCAGCGCGACACCGCGGTCTTCAGTCCCGAGAACGAGAAGTCGAACTCGTGCCGCACCAGGTCCTTGCCCGCGGTGAGCCCCCGCGGGAAGGTGATCGCCACCCGGTCACCCGCGCGCGCGGCGCGGTCGATGTGAGGTCCCCCCGGGAAGGGCAGACCGAGCACGCGAGCCACCTTGTCGAAGGCCTCGCCCGCCGCGTCGTCGATGGTCGCCCCGAGGGGGCGCACGTCGGCGGTCACGTCGGGCACGAGCAGCAGGCTCGAGTGGCCGCCGGACACGAGCAGGGCCATCGTCGGCTCGGCGAGCGGGCCGTGCTCGACGACGTCGACGGCGACGTGCGCGGCGAGGTGGTTGACGCCGTAGAGCGGCTTGCCCAGCGCGACGGCCAGCGCCTTCGCGGCAGCGACCCCCACCAGGAGCGCGCCCGCCAGCCCGGGCCCGGCGGTCACGGCGATCGCGTCGACGTCGGCGAGGCGCACCCCCGCGTCGCGGCAGGCCCGCTCGATCGTGGGCACCATCGCCTCGAGGTGCGCCCGGCTCGCGACCTCGGGGACCACGCCGCCGAAGCGTGCGTGCTCCTCCACGCTGCTGGCGATGGCGTCGACGAGCAGGGTCTGCCCGCGCACGATCCCCACGCCGGTCTCGTCGCACGAGGTCTCGATGCCGAGCACGAGCGGCCCGTCGGGCGATGGGCTGGTCACGGCGTCCTCCGGTCGAGCAGGGCCCGCATGACGACGGCGTCCACGTCACCGGGCTGGTAGTAGCGATGCCGTATGGAGAGCCGGTCGAAGCCGTGCCGCTCGTAGAGCCGCAGCGCCGGCTCGTTGTCGGCCCGCACCTCGAGCATCACGGCCTGCGCCCCCGACTTCGCCGCCCGGTCGAGCAGGGTCGTGACGAGCAGGTCGCCGAGCCCGGTCCCCCGAGCCGGCGGGGCGACGGCGACGGTCATCACGTCGGCGACGTCACCGCCGAGGTCCAGCCCGGCATAGCCCACGACCGCGCCCTCGGCGGCGGTCGCGACGACGTAGACGCGACGTGGGCGACCGGCGAGCTCGGCCCACCACGTCGCCGGTGGCCAGGCGTCGGCGGCGAAGAGCTCGGCGTCGAGGACGGTCAGCACGGGGATGTCGGTCCAGGACATCGGCCGCAGGCTCACGGCGGGCCGAGCGGTCACCATCGTCATGCCGACCCCGAGGGCCCCGGCGGCACGGCGGACACCAGCGGCACCGACGGCACCGACGGCACCGACGGCACCGACGGCACCGCGTCCGGGCGTCGCAGGTAGAGCGGCTCCTGCTCGTCGACGGCGTCGGCCGCGGCCAGCCGGGCGACGACCAGCTCAGCGAGGGCGGCCCCCGACACGTCGAGGAGCGCGGCGATGCCGCGGCCGAGGACATCGGGGTACAGCTGCGGTCCGCGACCCACGGTGGGCAGCCTCGCGACCTCGGGGGGCAGGTCGCTCGGGCGGCTCACAGCGGGGTCCGTGAGGCGGGAGAACCCACCCGCGCTCGACGGTGCGAACCCGTACGTCGCCCAGTAGACCTCCTTGCGCCGGGCATCGGTGGCGACCAGCAGCTCACCGTCCCGGACCTCACCCCCGGCCACGGCGGCGTGAGCGAGGGCGTCGAGGCTGCTGAGGCCGTGCACCCGTGCGCCGACGGCGAGGGCGAAGGTGCGGGCCGTGACGACCCCCACCCTCAGGCCGGTGAAGGGGCCCGGACCGAGACCGACCGCGACGTCGGTGACGTCGGTCGATGCCGCGCCGACCTCCGCGAGGGCCCGCGCGATCCCCGGGGCCAGGTGCTCGGCGTGGCCGCGGGCGTCGAGGGTCGTGACCTCGGCGAGCACCGCCGACCCGTCGTGCAGGGCCACGGTGATCGCCGTGGTCGACGTGTCGAGGGCGAGCAGGAGCACGGGAGGAAGGCTATCGCGCGCGCTGGGGCCGGCGTTCCACCCGCGCCTGCTCGATGCGCCGCCGCTTGCCGACATCGGTGACCACCTGGAGCGTGGGCAGTCGGTGAGTGGCGGTCGGTGGGGCCGGCGCCCGCACGGCCCGCTCCCCGAGGGCCACCAGCTGCTGGCTGAGCACCTCGGGGTGCTCGAGCATGATGATGTGCCCGGCCTGGCGCAGGACGACGTGCTGCGTCCCCGGCACGGCTGCGACGATGGCCTGGCTGTGCGACGGCGGGGTCAGGATGTCGTTCTCGCCGTTGAAGACCAGCACCTGCGCCCCGTCGTATGCGCCGAGCGCCGCGACCTTGTCGTAGTCGTCGAAGACGGGGGCGAAGGACGACATCACCCGCAGGTCGACGCCCAGCAGCATCCGGCCCGCCAGACGCACGATGCGGTGCGGCACGGGCGACGCGAAGCAGTAGCGCTCGACCACGAGGTCGGCGAGGTCGCGGTTGGCCCGCCGCAGGGTCTGGAGCAGCTGGGGCCGGTCGGCGAGCAGGGCCACCGCGCCCGGCGCGAGGCGCTCCATCAGGCTGCGTGCGACCCTGGCGGTCAGGTCTGCGCTCGCCAGGGCCCCGCCTGCCGAGGTGGCGACGAAGGCGGCAGCGACGACGCGCTCGCGCACCAGGCCGGGGTGGCTCTCGGCGAGGGCCAGCATGGTCATGCCACCCATCGAGTGCCCGCCGAGCAGCAGGGGTCCGTCGGGGACGACGTTGGCGATCACCCGCGCGAGGTCGTCGCCGACCTGCTCGAGGGTGCAGGACGCCGCGTCACCCTTCTCGGAGCGCCCGTGGCCACGCTGGTCCCACACGACGACGCGGTAGCCGGCCCGCGTGAGCGCCCGTCGCTGGAAGACCCAGCACTCGCTCGTGAGGCAGTAGCCGTGGGTGAGGACGACCGTGGGGCGAGGCTGGCTCACGCCGTTCACCTGCACGTGGGTGCTCGCGCCGTCCACCGGGTCGTCGATCTCGACGTGCAGTGGCACCCCGTCGCCGGTGACGACGGCCACCTCGCGGGTCGGCACCGCCACGAGGTCGGCTCCGGTCTCGAGCGCCTCGCCCCGGCGGCGGTTGACCCGCTCGGCGACCACGCCCACCGCGGTCGAGGACACCGCGAGACCCACCCCCACCCCGAGCCCGACGAGCCCGCGCGGGCTCCACGGGGCCATCACGAGCCTCGGGCGGGCGGCAGGACGACGGGGGCTTGGAGGGCGACCAGGGCCTGGAGGGCGACGAGGGCTTCGAGGGCAGCGCGGGCCGGCGGGCTCCCCCACCGGGGTCCGACCGCCATGAGGGTCGCCGTCCGCGGTGTCTCGTCGGTCTCGTCGGTCTCGTCGGTCTCGTCGGTCTCGTCGGTCTCGTCGGTCTCGTCGCTCGGTTCGGGCGGATCGGTCGGGTCCGCGGTGGTGCGCAGCACGAGCTCGAGGTAGTCGGGCGACAGCAGCGACGCGAGGCCGTGGCCCCACTCGACGACCGTCACCGACTCCTCGACGGACGCGTCCAGGTCGAGGTCGTCGAGCTCGAGCGCGCCGCCGAGTCGGTAGGCGTCGACGTGCACGAGCGCCGGCCCGTCGACCAGCGACGGGTGCACCCGCGCGATGACGAAGGTCGGAGAGGTCACCGGGCCGCGCACTCCGAGCGCCTCGCCGAGGCCCTGGGTGAGCGTGGTCTTCCCCGCGCCGAGGTCACCGGTGAGCACCAGGAGGTCACCCGCACCCAGGGCGCCGCCGAGGGCTCGGCCCAGCTCGCGGGTGGCCTCGGCACTGGGCAGGTCGAGAGAGAGAACGACCGTGTTCCCTTGCGGCTCAACCACTTTCGGCCTGCTGCGCCCGGGCCGTCTTCCGATCCGACGACCCACCGACCCGCCGGCTCCGGCGGTCACCACGGGCCTTGTCGATGCGGCGCCGCTTGTCGACGTTGGTCACGACCTGACGTGTGCGCGGCCTGTCGGTGGTGAGCAGACCGGCTGCCGCGGCCCGGACGGCCCTCTCCCCCAGCGTCACCAGCTGCTGGCTGAGCACGTCGGGGTGCTCAAGCATGATGACGTGACCGGCGTTGCGCAGCACCAGGTGCTCCGCGCCGGGGATCGCCTCGACGATCGCCTCGCTGTGGCTCGGCGGCGTCAGCACGTCGTTCTCGCCGTTGAAGACGAGCACCTCCGCGCCGCGGTAGGCGGCGAGCGAGGCCACTTTGTCGTAGGCGCTGAACGCGGGCGTGAAGGACGACATGACCCGCAGGTCGGTGCCGAGCAGCATCGTGGCCGCCAGCCGCACGATGCTGCGGGGCACCGGCGACGCGAAGGAGTAGCGCTCGACGAGGAACTCCGACAGGTCGCGGTTGGCCCGCAGCAGGCCGTGCAGCAGCTGGGGCCGGTCGGCGAACAGGCCGGCCGTGCTCGGGCCGAGCCGCTCGAGCAGCACGCGACCCACCGAGGTCGCGAGGTCGCCGCCGGCCAGGGGCATCCCGCCCGGCGAGGTCGAGACGAAGGCTGCGGCCACCACGCGGTCGCGCACCAGGTCGGGCTGGTGCTGGGCGAGACCCAGCAAGGTCATCCCGCCCATCGAGTGCCCGGCCAGCAGCAGCGGGCCCTCGGGCACCGCCTGCGCGAGCACGTGCAGCAGGTCGTCGCCGAGCTGGTCGATCGTGTAGGACGCCGGATCGCCCTTCTCGCTGCGCCCGTGGCCGCGCTGGTCCCAGACGACCACGCGGTAGCCTGCCCGGGTCAGCGCCCGGCGCTGGAAGACCCAGCACGCACTGGTCAGGCAGTAGCCGTGGCTGAGGACCACGGTGGGAAGCGGGTGGGCGACACCGTCGACCTCACGGGTCGTCGCGCTCCCCGGGGCGGGGTCGTCGACCTCGACGTGGAGTGGCACTCCGTCCGACGCGAGCACCGCGAGCTCGGACGACGGCTCGGCGACCAGGCTCTCACCCGTCTCGAGGGCACGCCCTCGACGACGGTGGATCTGCTCGGCGACGACGCCGACGGCGGTGGCCGAGACGGCCAGGCCGGCCCCGACCCCCCAGCCGACGAGACCTCGGGTGCTCGGGCTCATGGCGCTGCTCCTGATGTGCTCGTGGCTCGCACTACTGACGCGACAAGGGGGTTCGTCACCAGGCGGGGCACTCGCGGCCCGACCCGAGTGACGATCTCATAGCTGATGGTGCCCGTGGCGTCGGCCCACTCCTGAGCCGTCGGCCCGGTGGGGTCGGCGCCGAAGAGCACGACCTCGTCACCGGCCCGGGCGTCGCTGTCGGGGCCGAGGTCGACGACGACCTGGTCCATGCAGACCCGCCCGGCGATCGTGTGGCGTCGGCCTGCGACCGACAGCGGGCCGACGTTGCTCGCGGCCCGCGGCAGCCCGTCGGCGTAGCCCATCGGCACGATGCCCAGCACCGTCTCGGTGGCCGTCGTGTAGAGGTGGGAGTAGCTGACGCCCTGCCCGGCCGGCACGCGCTTGACCAGGGCGAGCCGGGCGGTCAGCGTCATCGCGGGCACCAGCCCGAGGTCGGTCGACGACGCGACGGTGGGCGCGGGGGTGAGCCCGTAGCAGGCGATCCCGGGGCGCACGAGGTCGTAGTGCAGGCTCGGGTCGAGCACGACGGCGGCCGAGTTGGCGATGTGCCGCACCTCGAGGCGGCACCCGGCACCCTCGGCCCGCCGCACGGCGTCGTCGAAGACCTCCTGCTGGAGGCGGGTGACCGGCGAGCCGGGCTCGTCGGCGCACGCGAGGTGCGACCACACCCCGACGACGGTGACTGCGCCTTCCGCCTCGAGCGCGCGGGCGCGGTGCACGAGGTCGGTGAAGGCGTCGCCGTAGGCGCCGCCCCGGGCCAGCCCGGTGTCGACCTTGAGGTGCACGCGGGCGGCCAGGCCGGTGCCGCGGGCCGCGGCCGCGATCTCGTCGAGGTCCCACCGAGCGGAGGCACTGAGGTCGATGTCGCGGGACAGCGCGGCGCCGAAGTCGGTGCCCGGCACGTGCAGCCAGGTGAAGACCCGTCCGCCCGCACCCGCGTCGCGCAGCGCGACGGCCTCGGACTGCTGCGCCACGCCGAGCCAGGTCGCGCCGCCGGCCAGGGCCGACGTCGCTGCGGTGAGCAGCCCGTGCCCGTAGCCGTCGGCCTTCACCACCGCCATCACGTCGGCGCTCCCGCTGCGCGCCCGCAGGGCCGCGACGTTGTCCCGCAGGGCGGCGGCGTCGACGACGGCGGTCACCGGCGCGGTGGGAAGAGCACTCACAGCCCGATTTTGTCAGGTGACCCGGTGACCTCGTGCGCCGCCTCGCCCGATCGAGCCGCACGGGCCGACGGAAGCGTCCGTTCGGCGGCATCCGACCGGGCCCGAGGGCTCAGACCCCGGGCAGGAGGTGCACGGCATCCGGCACCGCGAGACTCACCGCCGCCCCCGCCGGTGGTGCCCCCACGGAGGCACCGCGCACCGTGACGACCTCACCGCCCTCCAACCTCACCAGCAGCACGTGGTCGTGACCGTGGAAGGTCGACGACACCACCACGGCGCGGCCGACCGGGTCGGCCTGCACGACCACACCCTCGGGCCGCACCACCGCGGTCCCGTATGCCGCGTCGTCGGCTCCCGCGGCCAGCAACAGCGACCCCAGGGTGCACTCGAGCCGGCCGCCGACGACGCGGCCGGTCACGAGGTTGGCTGCGCCGAGGGTGGTCGCGACCCGGGCACTGACCGGTCGCGCGTAGACCTCCTGCGGGGCGCCGTGCTGCGCCACCCGTCCGTCCTGGAGGACGGCGATGCGGTCGGCGAGCGTCATGGCCTCGGCAGGGTCGTGCGTGATGAGCAGGGCCGTCACTCCCCCGGCTCGCAGCGCCGCCGCCGTCGCCGCGCTCGTCTCGCGGCGCGAGTCGGTGTCGAGCGCCGAGAAGGGCTCGTCGAGCAGGATCACCGACGGGCCCGGAGCCAGCGCACGGGCCAGCGCGACCCGCTGCTGCTGGCCGCCCGACAGCTGGTGCGGCATCCGGTCGCGCAGTGAGGGGTCGAGCCCGACCAGCTCGAGCAGCTCGTCGACCCGGGCCGCGTGCCGGTGGGCGCGCGGCTGCAGGCCGGAGGCCGAGAGCCCGAAGGCGATGTTGCCGGCGACGTCGCGGTGGGGGAAGAGGGCCCCCTCCTGGGCGACGTAGCCGATGCGGCGGGCCCGGGGCGGCACCGGGCGGCCGGCACCGGAGACCGTCGTGCCGGCGAGATCCACGGTGCCGGAGTCGGGGACGAGGAAGCCGGCGATCGCACGCAGCAAGGTCGTCTTGCCGCACCCCGAAGGGCCGAGCACCGCTGTCACGTCACCGGTTTCGACGCAGAGGTCGAGTCCCCGCAGCACCGGCTCACCGCCTGGGTAGCGGTGGGTCAGGCCACGCACCTCGATGGCGGGGGTCGGGGAGCTCACGCGGGCACCGTGCCCTCTCCACGGCTCACGAGCCAGGCCGCGGGGGCGGAGACGAGGATGAGCAGGGCGGCATACGGGGCCGCGGCGCCGTACTCGACCGCGCTGCTGTGGCTCCAGAACTGCGTGGCCAGGGTCTGCGTGCCGAGCGGGGAGAGCAGCAGGGTGGCGGTCAGCTCGGTGCCGGCGCCGAGGAAGACGAGCGCCGCCCCGGCCCCGAGGGCGGGCGCGAGCACGGGGACGACGACGCGGGTGAGCACCGCGACCGGCCCCAGCCCCAGCGTGGCGGCGGCCTCCTCGACGCCCCGGGGCAGCTGCAGCAGACCCGTGCGCAGGCTGACGACGGCGCGCGGGAGGAAGAGCACGGCGTACGCGACGACGAGCATGACGGCGCTCTGGTAGAGGGCGGGCACGACCCGCAGCCCGACCGTGACCAGGGCGAGCGCGACGACGATGCCCGGCAGCCCCGTGCCCAGGTAGGTGGTGCGCTCGACGAGGGTGGCGAGCACCCCGCGGCGCCGGACCGACAGCCAGGCGACGGGCAGCGCGAGCACCGTGACGGCGACGGCCGCCGCGAGCCCGAGCCCGAGCGTCGAGACCGTGGTCGAGAGCAGGGCAGGCACCTGCGCGGTGGCCGACGAGCCGTCGAGCCACCACCGCAGCACGCTGCCCACGGGTAGGGCGACCGCGAGCAGGGCGAGCCCGGCCAGGACGAGCACCGCGGGCACCGTCCAGACGCCCAGCGGGGTGCGAGCCGGTGGGCGAGCGGCACCGCCACCCACCGAGGCGTAGGCCGCTCGTCCCTGCAGTCCCAGCTCGCCCGCCAGCAGCACCAGGCAGACCAGCACGAGCACGCTCGCGACCGCGTTGCTCGCGGGCCCGCTGAACGACGAGCGGAACTGGTCGTAGACCGCGGTGCTCAGCGTCGGGAACCGCACGAGGGCGAGGGCTCCGAACTCTGCCACCAGGTGCAGGGCCACGAGCAGGCTGCCCCCCAGCACCGCCGGCCGCAGCTGGGGCAGCGTGACCCGCAGGAACACCGCGGCCGGGGTCAGCCCCAGCGCGGACGCGGCCTGGCCCTGCGCGGGGTCGAGTCCGCGCAGGGCCGCCGCGACGGGCACGTAGACCAGCGGGAAGTAGGAGAGCGTGACGACGACGAGGGCGCCGGAGTAGCCGTCGGCGCCGGGCACGAGCGACGACCACGCATACGCGTTGACGAAGGCCGGGACGGCGAGCGGCGCGACCATCGCGACGTGCGCAGCGCGCCGCAGCGGCAGGTCCGTGCGGGTCACCAGCCAGGCGGCGCCGACCCCCAGCAGGATGCAGAGCAGCACCGAGCCGCCGACGAGGCGGGCCGTGTTGGAGAGCAGCTCGACCGTGCGCGGGCGGAAGACGAGCGCCGACGTCTGGGCCCAGGGGGTGCGCACGGTGTCGACGGTGATCACGACCAGGGGCACGAGCGTGACCATCG